>CAVVPT010000001.1:0-16542 GCA_963750125.1 uncultured Chloroflexia bacterium
TGCCGCCGTTGCGCCCGAGTTCGCGTTCGCCAGCGAGCTGTTGAGGATCGCGAAGACGACGAGCAGGCCACCGATGCCGGGCAACACCTCCTCGGCCATGAAGCCCCATGGGTCGCCGCCGTTGAACGTATAGAACTCGGTCATCCGATCCGGCCCGAAGTAGACCGTGGCGGCGTAATAGTTGAACACGTAGAACGCGCCGATCAGGACAGCCGACCAGATCACCGCACGCGGGATCGTGCGGCGCGGCTCCCTCGTTTCCTCGCCGAGCGGCGCCGCCGCCTCGAAGCCGATGAAGGCGAGCAGGCAGAAGATCATGCCCTGGAAGGCCGGCCGCACTCCGTCGTCGCCGGGCAGGAAGACGCTCAGCGTGTTCTGGTCCGCGTTCACGATGAGCAGCGCGGAGATCAGCAGGAAGATCACGATCTCGATGACACCGAGGACGATGCCCGTGCGCGTCGAGATCCCGATACCGCGATAGATGAGCCACCAGACGACGAGCCCGCACAGGACCGCCAGCCCGAGCCAGGCGAATTCGAAGTTGATGCCGAGGTAGGTCGACAGGAAGATCGCGCCGTAGAAGCCGAAGCCTCCGAGGAGGAGCGGCATCACGAGCGGCTCGGCCAGGGCGAAGCCCCATGCGACGAGCCAGCCGAAGAACGGTCCGAGCCCGTTGCGGACGTAGGTGAACATCCCTCCGGCGGATGGCAGGTGCTTCGCGAGCTGGGCCATGGAGTACGCCGTGAACAGCACGGCGATCATCGCGAAGAGCACCGCCAGCGGCGTGATCCCGCCGGCGAACGAGGTGGCCGCGCCGATCGATAGGGCTGTTGCCACCGCGGGCGCCATGTGGGTGATCGACTGGAACAGCACCTCGGGTAACCCGATGGCGTCGCGCTCCAGCGACGGGGCCGCTTCCCCCATTGGTCGCTCGGACACGGTCATACCTGACCCTCCTCGCTCCCCCGACGGCAAGGTCAGACCCAGCAGCCTGTGCTGGGGCCAAGCCGCGGCGGAATACTAGGCGGTGGACGGCGGTTCCGGAAGACCCTGGATCGATCCACCGCTGAAATCTCGAGGAGGCGTGCCGCGATGCTCACGGCCACCAAGGACCTGATGCTCCCTGCGACGGTTACCGGCTCGTGGCCTCGGCCGCGCTGGTACGACGGCGGCCTGTGGGGCAGGCCGCTCGATACGGCGCTGCTCGACGTCCGTTTCCGCGAGCAGTTCCTCGACGCGCACGCGACCGTCATCGCGGAACAGGAGCGCGCCGGGCTCGACATCCTCACGAACGGCGACTACCACCTCGACGAGGACTTCGCCGGTCGCTCGTGGCATCACTACCCGCTGCAGCGCTGGAAGGGGCTCGAGCACGAGGAGCTGCAATACGAACGGTCACGCGACCGGCTGCTCGAGTTCGCGCCAGGGACGCTGATGAACGAGATCGAGTCGACATGGCGCTGGCCGCGCGTCGTCGGCAAGGTCGAGCACGACCCCAGAAATCCATTGGAATACGCGAAGCTGTGGCGGATTGCACAAGCACGTTCCGGATCCGGCAAGCCGGTCAAGTTCGGGTCGTGCTCGTCGCAGGTGCTCTCGATCTTCCTGGACAGCCACACGCCCGAATACGACCTCGAGGACAAGAAGCAGCTGATCTGGGACATGGCGACGGCCATGAACACCGAGCTGCGCCAGCTCGTGGCGGCCGGCGCGAAGGTGATCCAGATCGAGGAGCCGACCATCCACTTCGTCGCGTGCTTCTACCCCGACCAGACGGAGTTGCTCGACTTCCTCGTCGATGCGTTCAACCACGAGGTGGAGGGTCTGGACGACGTCGAGCTGTGGATCCACACCTGCTGGGGCAACCCGAATATGCAGAAGGTGTACACCGGCGAGTCGTACGCCAATTCGATCGAGATCTACCTCGAGCGCCTCAAGGGCGACGTGTGGACCGTCGAGGCGACCGAGAACAACCTTGCCGAGATCGACCTCTTCAAGCCGTACGCGAACCGCCTCAGGAAGAAGGTTGCCGTCGGCGTGGTGAACCACCGCACGCTACAGGCCGACATGCCCCCGGTCGTTGCCGGGCGGGTGCGGCGCGCGCTGGAGGTGATCCCGGCGGACAAGCTGGTCCTGTCCACGGATTGCGGCTTCGGCCGGCAGGGCTTCAACCGGACGGTCGCGTTCTACAAGACGACGGCCATCGCGCAGGCCCGCAACATCGTTCTGAAGGAGCTCGGGCTCGAGGAACGGTACGTTCCCGCGGCGGATCGGTCGCTGCAGACGGACGTGTTGCCCGACTTCGAGCCACTGACGCACCTGCCGTCACCGTGGCAGTAGGGAGGAGGGCTCTCGTGGAGCACGACGACGCGACGCGGATGCTCAAGGCGATCGCAACGGCGTTCGACGAGCACGACCTCGACGGGATCATGGTCCATTTCGCCGACGACGCGGTCTTCGAAGGCCCGAGAGGGACCGAACCGTGGGGTACCCGGTGGGTGGGCCGTGACGAGGTCCGCGAGGGCTTCGCCGCGCGATTCGCCGGGATCCCCGATGTTCGGTACCAGGATGATCAGCACTTCGTCGACGGCGACCGCGGCGCATCGGAGTGGACCCTGTCGGGAACGACGACCGACGGACAGCGGATCGAAGTCAGGGGCTGCGATCTGTGGACGTTCCGCGACGGAAAGGTTGTGAAGAAGGACTCGTTCTGGAAGATCCGAACGACGAGCTAGGCCGTCGCTCCCTCCGAGTGAGGTCCTATCGGACCCATCGCGAAGAAGATCGCGATCGATCCCACGACGTCGAGCTCGACGTGTTCGAACGACGCCGCGAGGATCTCACGGACGCCCTCCGCGCTGTCGAGACGATTGTCGAACGATCCGCGGCCGTTGTAGAGGGCGAGCATCCGCCGCGCTGCCCATGAGTGATTGCCCGAGTCGCCGAGGACGGTCGACCCGAAGAACATGCCGTTCGGGTCGAGCACCTTCGCGACGTTCCGGATCGCGGCCGACTTGCGGACCAGCGGGCCGGGCAGGCAATGGAGTACCAGGTTCATCCCCACGGAGCCGAACGGGCCCCTGGCGGGCAGGGGCTTGAGCACGTCGGCTTCGACTGCCGTCACGTCCAGCGCGCCAAGGCGCTCCGCCGCGCGGTGCAGGACGTTGAGGTTCGGGTCGAGGATCGTGACCTCGCTGCCCTCCGGGAGCCCCGCATGCTCGAGGAAGTAGCCGGTCCCCGGCCCGACGTCGAGGTGATTGGGGCGGATGTGCCAGCGGTAGTTCTCGAGTAGCCGCTCAAGCGGGCAGCGCCACACCCAGCCCGCCGAAAACTGCAGCACGAACGGGTCGTAAAACCGGAGCGCGAGCGGCGTGAAGTCGCGCTGGCCCTTGTACGCCGGATCGCCGTGATCCAGTGGCATCGCCGAAGCATGCCATCCACCGCGTCTGGGCGTGGCCTAGCATCTGTCGATGCGGAAAACGGTCCATCGCTACGGCGACGACCCCTCGCAGTTCGGCGTGCTCTACGGCGAAGGACCGGTGGCGGTCGTCATTCACGGCGGGTTCTGGAAGGCGGAGTACGGCCTCGACCTGAACGAGGCAATGGCCGAGGACCTCGCCGCGCGCGGGTGGGCGGCGTGGAATATCGAGTACCGGCGGCTGGGCAACGGCGGCGGCGTGCCGCAGACACTCGACGACGTCGGCGCGGCGATCGACAAGCTCGCCGAGCTTGGCGGCGTGAACCTGTCGAGGGTGGTGACGATCGGTCATTCGGCGGGCGGCCACCTGGCGGCTTGGGCGGCCACGCGCGAGTACCCGCGCGTGCCACTGACCGGGGTCGTATCGCAGGCCGGTGTCCTCGACCTGCAGCGTGCCCGAGAGCTGCGGCTGTCGAACGGGGTCGTGGACCGCTTCCTCGACGGGCAGCCGACGAGCGTGGCTTCGCCGATCGAGCGGCTGCCGATGGGCGTCCCGACGCTGCTGACGCACGGTGCCCTGGACGACGTGGTGCCGCTCGAGATCTCCGAGCGGTTCGCACGCGCCTCCGGCGCGACCCTGGTCGTCGAGCCGGACGAGGGCCACGACGGGCACCTCGATCCGGCCAACCCGTTGTGGAATGCCGTGGTCGAATGGCTCTGAGCCGCGAGGCCGCCCAGCAGCTCGACGCCCACGACCCGCTGGGCCCGTTCCGCGAGCGGTTCGTGATCGCCGACGAACACCGGCTCTACTTCGACGGCAATTCGCTGGGCCGTCTACCGAAGGCTGCCCGCGAGCGCCTGCATCGACAGATCGACGAGTGGGGCGAGCGGGTCGTCAGCGGTTGGCCCGACTGGATCGACGCGCCGGTGCGAACCGGGGACGTACTGGCGGAGGTGCTGGGAGCCCGCCCGGGTCAGGTACTCGTCACCAATTCGGCCACGGTCAATCTCTACAAGCTCGTGAACGCGCTGCTGGATGGGGACCCGTCGCTGCGGGTCCTTGCGACGGACCGCGAGAACTTTCCGACCGACCGCTATGTCCTCGAGGGGATTGCCCGTGCGCGTGGATTGGAGCTGGTGCTCTTCGATCCCGTCCGACCCGGTGCTCGGGCCACAGGCCGACGACATCCCGCGCGGGGCACTCGTGGTCCTGTCGCACGTCGGGTACCGGTCGGGTTCGCTGGCCGACATGGCGGCGATCGACCCGCTCGCGACCGTCATCTGGGATCTCAGCCACTCGGCCGGTGCGGTGCCGGTCAACCTCGACGCGCTCGATATCCGCTACGCGGTCGGCTGCACATACAAGTACCTCAATGCCGGCCCTGGAGCGGCCGGCTACCTGTACGTCGCCGAGCCCGATGCGCTGCGGTCGCCGATCCAGGGGTGGTTCGGGCAGGACGACCAGTTCACGATGGAGCGCCCGTACTCGCCGGCACCGGGCATCACCCGATTCATGGCGGGCACGCCGTCGATCCTCGTGCTGGCCGCGATCGAGGAATCCGTCCGGATCACGGCGGAGGCCGGGATGCAGGCGTTGCGGGCGAAGTCGGTCGCGCAGACCGAGCTGATCATCGCGCTGCACGATGAGTGGCTCGCCCCGTTGGGCTTTGAGATCGGCACGCCGCGGGACGCTGCCCGTCGCGGGTCGCACGTCGCCCTCAACCACCCCGAGGCCTGGCCGATCTGCCGGGCGCTGATCGAGCGAGCCGACGTCATCCCGGACTTCCGCGGGCCGAACACGGTGCGCCTCGGCGTCGCGCCGCTCTACACGCGCTATGTCGACGTCTACGACGTGATGGAACGCCTGCGCGACCTGGTCGGACGCGGCGTGCAGCGCGAGGTCGATCCAGCACGGGCCAGGGTCACCTAAGCGTGCCCATGCCCGACCTATCTATTCGTCGTCGGACGGCTCATAGTGGTCGCATCGGAGGGAGGCACGGGAGTCCGCGGGCTCTCACCGGCGCGGCGCTCCCACACGGTCGCCAAGACCGTCGCGCGGGGCCAATGGCGAGCCCGACCATCCGTCGCCGGGTACGCGCGTGCCCGTGGAGGTTCCCAGTGCCAATGTTGGCAGTCGCATTTCCGATCCTGCCCGGCAAGACCCCTGAGTGGCGCACGTTCATGGAAGCGTTGAACGGCCCACGTCGCGAGGAGTTCGTTGAATCCCGACGACGCGTCGGCGTCCGCGAGCGCACCTTCCTGCAGTCGACCCCGATGGGCGACCTCGTGATCGTGACGCTTGAAGGCGAAGATCCGGAGCGGGCGCTTGGGCAATTGATGGGCTCCACTGACGCGTTCGCCACATGGTTCAACGAGCGGGCCACGGCGATTCATGGATTCGACCCCTCGGTGCCGACAACGGCATCTCCGTCGCAGCTCGTGGGAGACACAGCCGAGCTGGCAACTCCGGTCGGCTAATCCGAAACCGCGTTTCCGAACTCCCTGGAGGCCGCTCGCTTCGGCGGGCGGCCCTGTCGCGACGAAGTGGAAGGAGAACGTCATCCGAGTTCAGGCGTCCGTAATCATCGATCGGCCAGTCGAGGCTGTCTTCGCGTACGCAGCCGACTGCCGCAACGATCCGGAGTGGCGATCGGAGGTCCGAGAGGCGAGGTATGTCTCGAATGACCCGGTCGGTGTCGGGACGCACGAGATCGAGACGGCCGTGCTGTGGGGCAGGCGGATCGTCACCGAAACCAGGATCACCGAGTACGAAGCAAACACCTTGCTTTCGTTCGACTACGTGTCCGGCCCGTTCCGTGTCCGGGGCAGCCGGTCGTTCGAGTCCGTCGAACGCGGAACGCTCTTCACCTACACCTTGGAGTCGGAGGCCATCGGCCTCCGCGATCGGCTGCTCGTCGGGATGACCGGCACCTTCTTTTACCGGCGACTGCTCGAGGGTTATGTCGCCCGCATGAAGACGATCCTCGAGACCAACGACCAACTCGCGGCGGAATCGGCAGGCTGAATCGAGCGACCCGCGGACGCGTACCCTCTCGGAATGGAGCTTCCCTCCGGATACCGGTTTCGGGCGCCGACGTGGGATGACGTCGGCTCCGTTGCTGGGGTCCTGGTCGACGACCAGCTGGCCGATGGAATCGAGCCGACGCTTGACGAATCCTTCCTCCGTCAGGTGTGGAGCCGGCCCGACTTCAACCTCGCTGCCGACGCATGGGTCGTGACCGACGACACCGGCACGATCGTCGCGTACGGGCAGGTGAGGCTGGACGAGCCGGACCTCGTGGGATCCTGGGGCGTCGTCAATCCCGAGCAACGGCGACGCGGCATCGGCTCGTCGGTGTTCGACCAGATCGAGGCGCGGGCCGCAGAGCTCCTGGCCGGCTCCGCCTCGCCGCGGTTCCGCCATGCCATCAATGCGCGCGATGCTGCCGCGGCGGCGATGGCAACAGCCCGCGGTCTGCGACCCGTTCAGCACAACTGGCACATGCAGATCGACCTCGACGGGCCGATCACGCCGACACAGGACCCGCCAGGAATCGAAATCGGCGGGATCGCGCCGCCAGACGATCTCCAGGCGGTCCACGCGATCCTCGAGTCGGCGTTCACGGAAGACCCGGCGGACCATCCCGAGCCGTTCGATCGGTGGCTCGCGGAGCAGGTAACGACAAGCTCGAGCTACGATCCGTCGCTCTGGCTGCTGGCGCGGGATGGCGACGTGCCGGTCGGCGCGCTCATCGCGAGCGTCGGGGACGGTGGCTGGGTCGACTGGCTCGCCGTGCTCGCATCGCATCGGGGTCGTGGGATCGGCCTCGCGCTGCTGCGTCGATCGTTCGCCGAGTTCGACAGGCGTGGAATGCGGCGGGTGATGGTGAACGTGAATGCGGAGAACGTGACCGGCGCCACGGCGGTGTACGAGCGCGCGGGGATGCGCGTCGTGAACGCCTGGGATCTCTGGGAGCGTTGACGGGGCGGATGCACGACGACGGACATTTCGACGCCACGATTGCGGCGACCTACGACGATCCCCTGGACCCCATGAACCAGCCGGCCGCGATCGAGCCCGCGGTCGAGTTCCTCGCCTCGCTGACCGGGGACGGTCGGGCCCTCGAGTTCGCAATCGGGACCGGGCGGATCGGCCTGCCGCTGCGCCGCCGCGGTGTCGAGGTGCACGGGATCGAGCTGTCACGGGCGATGCTCGAGCACCTGGAGCAGAAGGCAGGCGGCGGCGCGATCCCGGTCACCGTCGGCGACATGACGACCGCACGGTCCGACGGTGCGTTCCGGCTCGTTTACCTCGTCTACAACACGATCATGAACGTGACCACGCAGGCCGGGCAGGTCGCGGTCTTCCGCAACGCGGTCGCGCACCTCGAACCCGGCGGAGTGTTCGTCATCGAGGTCGGCGTGCCCGATCTGCAGCGACTGCCGTTCGGCGAGGCCTTCCGGGTCTTCGACTTCAGTGACCGGCACTTCGGCATCGACGAGTACGACGTCGTCAACCAGGGCCTGATCTCGCATCACTTCGACGTCCGCGGCGACGGGATCCGCCGCTCGTCGGGACCGTTCCGCTACGCGTGGCCCTCGGAGCTCGACCTGATGGCGGAATTGGCCGGGCTGCGGCTTCGCGAGCGCTGGAGCGGCTGGAAGCGCGAGCCGTTCACGAACGTGAGCGAGAAGCACGTCTCGGTCTGGGACAAGCCGCCTTCGGTCGGATGATCTGGGCGTGGGCGACAATTCCGGCGTGGAGCACTCGCTTGCCCTGATCGAAACGATCGCGATCGGACTCGGCGCCGGCTTCGTCGGGGGCATCGTCGCCTACCGCCTCGGCCTCCCGACAATCGTCGGCTACCTGCTCGCCGGCGTCGCCATCGGCCCGTTCACGCCAGGGATCGTCGCCGACACCGGCACGGCTGCCGAGCTGGCGGAGATCGGCGTGATCCTCCTGATGTTCGGCGTCGGCATCCACTTCTCGATCAACGACCTGCTGGCGGTGCGCAACGTCGCCATCCCGGGCGCGATCGGCCAGATCTTCGTCGCAACGCTGCTGGGGATCGCGTTGGGGGTCGGCCTCGGGTGGGGATTTGCCGGCGGCCTGGTGCTGGGTCTTGCGGTGTCGGTTGCAAGCACGATCGTGCTGCTGCGGTCACTCGAACAGCGCGGCGAGGTCGACTCGCCGCAGGGACGGGTAGCCATTGGCTGGCTGATCGTCGAAGACCTCTTCACGGTCCTCGCGCTCGTCCTCCTGCCGACGCTGGCGCCCATGCTGCTCGGCGAGGGCGGTAGCGTCGTCGACGTGGCGCTCGGGGTCGGCCTCGCGATCGTCAAGGTGGCCGTGTTCGCGGCACTCATGCTGATCGTGGGGGTGCGGATCGTCCCGCGGTTGCTCGAGTGGGTCGAGCGAACGGGATCGCGCGAGCTGTTCACGCTGTCGGTGCTGGCAGTGGCCATTGGTATCGCCTTCGCGGCGTACGCGCTGTTCGGGGTCTCGTTCGCGCTCGGCGCATTCCTTGCCGGCGTGGTCCTCAACGAATCGCCGGTCAGCCACCGGGCGGCTGAAGACGCACTGCCGCTGCGCGACGCCTTCGCCGTCCTGTTCTTCGTGTCGGTCGGGATGCTGCTGGATCCGTCGTACCTGGTCGAGCAACCCATGGCCGTCGTGCTGGTGACGCTCCTCGTCGTCGTCGCGAAGTCCGTCGCGGCCTTCGCGATCGTTGCGCTGCTGCGGCGACCCGTGCGTGTCGGGCTGACCGTCGCCGCGGGCCTCGCCCAGGTCGGCGAGTTCTCGTTCATCCTTGCGACGCTCGGACTGGCGCTCGGACTCATCCCGGATGACGCGTTCCAGCTGGTCGTCGCCGCTGCGCTCGTGTCGATCACCCTCAACCCATTCGTGTTCGGGCTGGTGGAGCCGCTGGAACGGCGAATCGCGTTGCGACCCGGCCTCATGCGCATGCTCGAGGGTGCGCCGGCAGGGGACTGACCGGTCAGACGCGGACGACGAACGCCTCGGTCGGGTTCGCCTTGCCCTTGAGCTCGAGCAACCGCCGCTCGAGGTCGGGATCGAGACCGGCCGCGGCGGCGGCCGTCGCGCTGACCAGGATCTCGCCGCCGGCAGCCACCGAGGCGAGCCGCGCGGTCGTGTTCACGGTGTCGCCGAGCGCGGTCAGGTCGGTGCGGGCCCCGTTTCCGACGGCACCCACCCAGGCCGGCCCGGTGTGTACGCCGGCCCCGAGGGGCAGCCAGGGGCCGCCAGCGTCGCCGTGGCCCGTGGCGCGGAAAAGGGCCCGGGCCGTGTCGACGGCTCGTTCTGTGTGCCGCGCGCCACTGAGCAGCGGAAAGTACATCGCCACGAGTTCATCCCCGACGAACTTGTCGATGCTGCCGTCGTGCTCGATGACGAGTCCGGTCGCGAGCGCATAGAAGCGGTCGAGCAGGCTTCGGAACTCGGTGGCCGACATGCGCTCCGCCAGGGCCGTGGACCCGCGCACATCTGCGAACAGGAAGCTGCAGTCGATCTCGGCCCCGCCGTGGTGCCTCGCCATGAAGTCGAAGCACGAGGTGCACATCAATGGGTTCTTGTCCGAGGGGCGTTTGCCGATTGCTCGCATGACGGGTGCGGCAGGCCCAGCGAAGGGCGCCGCGCACAACATGCATCGAGGCTCGTGCGGGAGGCGACGGAGCACGCCGCGGACCTTGCGCTCCATCGCGTCGCCGCGCGTGAGGAAGTCTCGCCAGAATTCCTCGGTCGCGTGCTCCGGATCGTGGGGCCGTTCGCTCATCCCTGCTCAGGGTAGGCCCGAGCGCAAGTACCGCCGCTAGCCCGTCGGGGCCGGAATCGCTCTGCTGGCCCGCGTGCCGAGGAGCACGATCGCCGGGATGGCGATGAGGCCCGCGCCAATGAGGCCGAGGGTCGCATAGCCCGCCCAGTCGACCACGAGCCCGGACGACAGGCTTGCCGCTGCGGCCGAGCTCCAGATGAAGGCGTCCGTGAAGCCCTGGAGACGGGTGCGTTCGGGGATCGCGAGGCCGTGCGTGAGCAGGGCGGACCCGGCGACGTAGCCCATGTTCCAGCCGTAGCCGAGCAGGAACAGCGCAATGAACAGGAGCGCGCCGCCCTCCGGCGGGGCGGCCGCGGCGAGCACGGACGAGATCGCGAGGACCGCGAGCCCCGCAGCAATGACGACCGGGCTTCCGTAGCGGTCGGTGAGGCGTCCCGAGATCGGCGACAGCGCGTACATCCCGAAGGTATGGCCGCTGATCACGACCCCGACAGCCGCGAGGCCGTGGCCGTGCTGCGTCATGTGGAGCGGCGTCATCGTCATGATCAGGACCATCACCACCTGGCCGAAGACCAGTGCCGTGGTCGCCGCGAGGACGGCCGGCCGGCGCAGGAGGTCCGCAAGGTGCGGAGGGGGTCCATCGTCGCCGCGTGTCTGTTCGATGGTGGTATCGGCGAGCTCGTACGGATCGGGCCGAAGCATCACGAAGGACAACACCGCCGCCGCGCCGACGAACACCATCGGCACCAGGTACGGCCCGGTGAGCTCGGGCAGCCCGAGGTTCATCGCGACGTCGCCCGAGAACGCGACGAGGTTCGGCCCGACGACCGCGCCGACGGTCGCTCCCCAGACGACGAGTCCGAGTGTCGAGGCACGGCGTCCGGGCGGCACGAGATCGGCGGCGGCGTAGCGCGACAGCTGGTTCGAGCTGTTTCCGAACCCGATCAACAGGGTGCCGAGGACGAGGGTCGGCAGTGAACCGGTGATCACCGCGGCGGTCGCGACGAACGCGCCGACGACGCTGACCACGTAGCCGAGCGACAGACCCGCGCGCCGCCCGCGGCGGGCCATGAGGATCGACAGCAGCGCCGAACCCATCGCCGAGCCGAGCACGACCGAAGCAGCGGGCAGGCCGGCGAGTGCTGCTGTTCCGGCCAGCTCCCCGGCGACGATCGTGCCGACCGTGACGGCCGCGATGTGGCCAGTGCTGCCGATCGCCACTCCGGCGACGAGCGTCCAGATCGTGCGCTGGCGCAGGTGCGCGAGACGTGACGGCGAGAGGGCGAGGGACATTGGCGGCGATGATACGGCGCGGCCAACCCTCTCGACCGGTGGTGGCGAGCGCGCCTGGACTCAGAGACCCAATGTGAGCAGCTCACCCGCTTCGGACGCCGAGATCGGCGCGACGACTACGGCCCGATCGTCGTCCCGTTCCTGCTCGGCGGCTATCTCGATGTACCGGCAGAAGGCGTTGACCAGCCGCATCTGCTCCGGCGTCCGGCAGGCGACGTGAAGCAGATCCGGTGAGGCAACCAGGACGGCAAGGCCGCGGGCGCGCGAGATCGCGACGTTCAGGCGGTTCCCGGAGTAGAGAAACTCGAGATCGCGTGGCGCATCCTCGGGCGAGGACGTTGTCATCGAGTAGATCGCCACCGGCGCCTCGCGGCCCTGGAACTTGTCGACGGTGCCGACGTTTGGCAGGAGGCCGAGCCGCTGCTGGGCAAGGCTGGCGATCTCGGCGACCTGGGCGTTGTAGGGAGCGACGACGAGGACGTCGGGCACGTCGAGGACACGGCGCCGGCCCTTCCGGTCCGTCCACTCCCGCCCGCGAAGCGCCTCGATTGCGGCGACGACCCACTCTGCCTCCTCGGGGGAGCGGTTCCGGCCGCCCGCGTGCGGCAACCCGACGAAGCGGACGCCCTCGCCGCCGACGGGAGGGCCGGCCTCGAGGTCCTGGGTGGCGTTCGCGGCCTCGGGTTCGAGGCGGCCCTCGTAGAACGCGTCGGACACGAAGGCGTTGACCGCCGGATGCAGCCGGTACGTCGTCTCGAGGAACAGGCCGCGATCCGGGGCGATCGTCCGCGCGCCGCTCTAGCAGGTGTTCGAGGGCCGAGGCCTCGGCGCCTTCCGGGTGGGTGCCCTGCGAGACCTGCGGCAGCTGGTTGGGGTCGCCGAGCAAGACGAGCGAGCGAGCGGAACCGGCCACGGAGCACGCCGTCGCGAGGGACAGCTGGCCGGCCTCGTCCACGAACAGGACGTCGACCGCTTCGGCCATGTCGTCGCGAGCCCACAACCAACTGGTGCCGCCGACGACCTGGAACTCGCCGCTCGCCAAGCCCGCCGCTACCTTCTCGTTCGACGAGACCCATTCGACGTCCTCGTGGGGCGATGCGTCCTCCGCTTCGCCTGCGAGCTGGACGATCCGGACGGAGTCTCCCGCCTCGTGGGCGGCGTTCGCCACGGCTTCGAGGAAGTTGGCGATCACGCGATGCGACTGGGCGACGACGCCGACTCGCTGGCCCCGCTCGACGAGCGCAAGCGCCATGCGGGCTCCGGTGTACGTCTTGCCCGTGCCAGGCGGCCCCTGGATCGGTAGCACGCTGTCGTCGAGCGCGACGACGAGCCGGCGGGCGGCGTCGAGCTGGGTCTCGCTGGGATGGACGAGTGGCGCGCCCTCGGGCTGGAGCGTCGCACGCGGCGGGCGGCGCAGGACCAGATCGCGGGCGGCACGATACGGGCCGGATCCGCTCAGCCCGCGACTGACGACGGAATTGGCCATGCGCCCGAGCGCACCACGCATCGGCTCCGGCCCGTACGGCTTCGATGGAATCAGGCCACGCGGGTGGGGGCGACCTGGATTTCGCTTCAGGTCGATCGTACCCAGCAACGGGTCAAACCCCACGATCTCGCCGGCCGGCCTCGCCGGTTGCCGGGTCGATCGGACTCTTGCCGACGTGGAGCTTGGTCTCCTGCGACGGATCGAACCGGTAGCGGTATACGCGTGACCTCTTCATAGGGCCGAGATCCTCGACGAACTCCAGCCCGCCGAGCGCCGACCCATCGGCGATCAGGTCGTCGACCGTGGCCTCCATCAGCCGGAAATGGTCCCACCGACTGCGGCTTCGCCTCGCGCCGATGCCAGTCGAGGAGGCCGGCGGGGCCGGCCCTGCTGCTCGTCGTCGCGATCAGCGCGGTCTGCGCGTACGCCCTCGCGGAGCGCGTCCTCGCGGGCACGCGTCTCCGCCTGCGAAGCCGCCAGGTCCGGCGGCGGTTCGCCGTCGCCCGGCTCCGGTCGTGGCACGACGCCGTCCGGGTAGAGCGGGGCGGCCTCGAGCCGGCGCTCCTCAAGCCAGTCGCGGAGACCCCACGCCGAGACGCAGTCGTCGCGGTTGGCCGCGATCGCATAGAGGATGGCCAGGTCGCCCGTCTCCATCCAGCGCTCGTACTCCACGACCGAGAAGCCCGCGTCGGTGATCCCGCCCTCGCGCTCCGGCAGATAGAACTTCTCGATCTTCTTGATCGAGTACGACTCGACCGATGCCCGGATCGCACTGCGCAGGACGTGGTCGTAAAGGTTCACCAGTGTCCGGCCGCGGAGCAAGCGGTCGACTTCGTCCTCGCGCGTCGCGTGGCGCTGCATCAGCCGCTTCAGCGCGCCCGACTCGTAGCCACCGTAGTGGTACACGTGCATGGTCAAGAATCCGAAATCTCCGTTCGTTCGGACATCGGTCGCGGGTCAAGCAGATGGGGTTCGCCTCGACGACTTCTCGGGGAAGCCGGTCATCGCCATCCTCAACACCTGGAGTGACCTGCAGCAGTGCCACGGGCACTTCCGCGAGCGCGCCGAGGACGTCAAGCGCGGCGTGTGGCAGGCCGGCGGGTTCCCGGTCGAGATGCCGGTGCTGTCGCTGTCGGAGATGTTCGTCAAGCCGACGGCGATGTTCTATCGCAACCTGCTGTCCATCGAGGTCGAGGAGATCGCTGCGGTCGCATCCCGATCGACGGCGTGGTCCTGATGGGCGGGTGCGACAAGACCGTCCCCGGCGCTGATCATGGGCGCGACTCGATGAACCTGCCCGCGATCTTCGTCCCCGCCGGGCCGATGCTGCGCGGCAACTTCCGCGGCCGAGCGCCTCGGGGGCGGGCACCGACGTCTGGAAGTACTGGACCGAACGCAAGGCCGGCAACCTCGACGAGTGCGCGCTGCGCCAGGTCGAGGAAGGCATCGCGCGATCGCCCGGGACGTGCATGACGATGGGGACGGCGTCGACGATGGCGGCGATCACCGAGGCGCTGGGGCTCACGCTGACCGGTGCGCGACGATCCCGCGGTGCACTCGGCACATGCCCGGATGGCGACGGCTGCCGGCCGGCGCGCCGGTCGACCTGGTGTGGGAGGACCTTCAGCCCGCGGCGATCCTCACCGCCGGCGCGTTCGCAACGCGGTCGTCACCGACATGGCGCTCTGCGGATCGACCAACGCGATCATCCACCTCATCGCGATGGCGGGCCGTGCCGGTGTGCGCTGACGATCGAGCGACTTCGACCGCTATCTCGCGCGAGGTGCCGGTCATCGCCAACCTGCGGCCACGCGGGCGAGTTCCTCATGGAGGACTTCCACGACGCGGGCGGCGTGCCGCGCTGCTGTCGCGGTCTGCGGCGATCTCTGCACTCGACTGCCTGACGGTGAACGGCGGGACGCCGGGGACGCGATCGCCGGTGCCGAGGTGCTGACGGACGACGTGATCGCGCGCGCCAGAGCCGATCGGCCGGCGAAGGCGGCGGGGCGTTCGTGCTGCGCGGGAACCTGGCGCCAGGACGGCTGCGTGATCAAGCCGACGGCGCCGAGCCGCGACTGCTGAAGCACACCGGCCCGGCGGTCGTGTTCCCGATTACGCCGACCTGAAGGCGCGGCATCGACGATCGACGACCTGCCGGTGACACCCGGACTCGGTGCTGCGTGCTGCAGAACGCCGGCCCGCTGGGCGCGCCCGGCATGCCCGAGTGGGGCATGCTGCCGATCCCGAAGAAGCTGTTGCACAGGGCGTGCGCGACATGGTGCGCGTTCCGATGCGCGGATGAGCGGCACGAGCTTACGGCACGTGCGTGCTGCACGTCGCGCCGAAGTCGCGTCGGCGGGCCGCTCGCGCTGGTGCGCGACGGCGACCTGATCGAGCTCGACGTGGCGGCCCGTCGGCTCTCGTTGAAAGTAGAGGATCGCGAGCTCGAGGCCCGCCGCGCACACTGGACTCCACCTGAGCCGCAATACCCTCGGGGTTTCGGTCTCTTGTATTCAAAACACGTCAGTCAGGCCGACAAAGGCTGCGACTTCGACTTTCTCGAGGGGACCGCAGCCATTACGGATCCTGAGATTCACTGAGCCATTTCGCTATTTCAGCTCCAGCCTCACACAGGTAGGAAGACGGACGTCTAAGGCGCCGCATACAGCCTGTATGCAGCATCACGTTTTTCCTTCGTATATGTAAGCAAATTGATACGATCCGTCGCCGCCGGGGCGGGCTGGCGCGGTTCGCGTCGGCTCAGTGTCCAGGGGTTGGCATGTGTAGAGGAGGAGAAAGTCATGTGCGGAACCTTGTGGAAGGTGTGTGCGCGCTCGGCGCGCGCGAGGGCCGGCCTCGTGTGGCCGGCGGCGGTCATGGTCCTGATGACGGCGCTGGTACCGGCACGGCAGGACGCAGGCCGTCACCGGCACGCTCCTCGGAAATGTCACCGATTCCAGCGGCGCCGGTGTACCGGGCGCGACGGTCACCGTGCTCGACGTCGCGACGAATACGGACCCGTACAGGCCGTGACCAACGAATCGGGCTACTACATCTTCGAGCCTGCAGAACGGCACCTATACGGTTGACGCGGAGCTGCAGGGCTCAAGGTCCAGCGGCCCGAGGTGAAGGTGGATGTCAACACGACTGTGCGCGTCAATCTCAAGCTCGAGGTCGGCCGAATCAACGAGACGCTGACCGTGTCGGCCGAGAGCCCGCTGCTGCAGACGGACCGGACCGACACCGGACGGCTAATCGAGTCGAAGATGGTCGCGGAGCTGCCGCTCACCTTCAACCGCAACTTCCAGTCGCTGATGATCACCGTGCCCGGCATCACGAGGCCGCACCGCGAGCACTCGCAGTTCTTCAACTCGCAGGACTCGCTGCGCTTCGAGGTCAACGGCCAGCCGGGCATGGCCAGCAACACGCTGATCGAGGGGCTCGACGACAACCAGAAGACCGGGCTCCTGCAGGTCATCATCCCGGCGGCCGACGCGCTCGAGACCGTCAGCGTCACGACCAGCAACTACGACGCGGAGTTCGGGCAATCA
>CAVVPT010000002.1:0-56428 GCA_963750125.1 uncultured Chloroflexia bacterium
AACGTCCGTGATGGACTCGCGGGCTCGCCGCGCGAGCGCGGAATCCGGAACGGGCATGCCGAGCCGAGTGAGTGCCTCGTCCATGATCTGGTCCGCCAATTGGATGTGGCCCGCTGAAACGGCGCCTCCGGCCTTGCTCCGGTCAGGCGTTTTGGATGGCATCGCGCGATCGTACCGTCAAGAAATGCGCAGGGATGCCGGCTCCCCGCGGCGAACCCGCGACATTCAGCTTGGGAAGCTGACACTCTGCCAACTGAGTTACTCCCGCTCGGGAGATCCCGGATTCTGTCGAGCCGGCGGCGCCGATCGCAACGACGCGCATCCGTGCCCAACCCGGTCCGGTAGCCTCCGGATCATGGACCCTTGGATCACTGCGGTTGCCTTCGACCTTGGCGGCGTCCTCATCGACTGGGACCCGCGCTACCTCTACCGGACGCTGTTCGACGACGAACCCGCGATGGAGGACTTCCTGGCGACCGTCACGACCCACGAGTGGAACCAAGCCCAGGACGCCGGCCGGCCATGGGCAGAGGCCATCCAGGCGCTGGCCGAGAGCCATCCCGAACAGCGTGACCTGATCGAGGCGTACTGGCTGCGCTGGCCCGAGACGCTCGGCGACGCGATCGAGCCGACGGTCGAACTGCTCGACGAGCTGCGATCGACCGGCATCCGGCTCTACGCGCTCAGCAACTGGTCGGGCGAGACGTTCCCGCTCGCCCGCCCGCGTTACCCGTTCCTCGAGTGGTTCGACGGCATCGTGATCTCCGGCGACGAGCGCGTCGCGAAGCCCGATCCCAGGATCTTCGCCGTGCTTCTCGAGCGCTACGGACTCGCCGCCGCCGAGACGCTGTTCATCGACGACCACGTCCCGAATGTCGAGGCCGCGGCAACGCTGGGCTTCACCGCCATTCGAATTCGTCGGCGCGACCGACCTCCGGGCCGACCTCGAACGCTTCGGCCTCCTGACGCCCAGGCGCTAAGGCGAGGCTCAGGCGGGACTGACAGCCTCGCCGAGGAGCCCGACTGCCATCGCGTCGTCGATCATGTCGTCGATCGCGCGTGGGTCCTTCGCGACGGCGAAGCCCTGGACGATCGCCCGGCTCAGGCCAAGATCCGCGTAGTCGCGCAGTCGCTGGCGGCGTTCCGTGCCCGGCGCAACCGCCCCGGCCTCGCCCCAGATGTGGACCGAAACAGGGAGCGTCGACGGATCGCGCTCGACCTCTCCGCAGCGCTCGGCGATGATCGGCAGCGCTGCCTCGACCTGCGCAGGGGTCAGCGCATCGAGGTTGAGCTCGTCGGCGAAGCGCGCCGCCAGCCGCCACGTTACCTTCGGTCCGTTGCCGCCGACGAGGATCGGGATCCGCGGCTGCTGCAGCCCTTTGGCTCGTGGATCGCGTCGCGGACGTGCGCGTGCGCACCCTCGAACGTCGCCCGGCCGGGGCCGAGCATCCGGCTGATGATCTCGAGCTGATCGGCAAGAACGGCCAGTCGCTCGCCGGCCGGCGGAAAGCCGTATCCGTAGGCCAGCCACTCGTCCTCCTTCCAGCCGGCGCCGATGCCGAGGATCGCCCGGCCGCCGCTGATCACGTCGATCGTCGAGATGCCCTTCGCGGTGAGCCCGGGGTTGCGATACGACGCTGCGAGCACGAGGTGGCCGAGTCGGGCCCGACGCGTCTCGGCGGCGAGCGCGGCCAGCTCCGCGAACGGCTCGAAGATCGGCGCCTCCTCGGGCGGCGGATCGACCTGCATGTGGTCGTAGACCCAGAGCGACTCGATGCCGAGGTCCTCGGCCCACCGGGCGACCTCGACGGTCCGTCGCCAGGCCGTCGCGGCGTCCATCCCGAGGTACTCCCGATCGCAGCCCTGCGGCAGGGTAAGGCCGAGCTTCATTCCGTTGCCCCCTCCATCGCGTACGTCTGCTCGACGAGCTCCCGGACCCGGCTCACGTGCTCGTCCGTCGCCGGGATCACGTTTGCCACCGTGAACCACAGACCGGCGTCCCGTACGTAGGTACCGAGTGCCGGAGCGCCTCGCCTACGTCGTCCCAGGTGATCCCCATCGCCTCCGGCCGGATGTCGACGCCGGCGCGGGCGATCGCGGCAGCCATCGCTTCGGGCTCGTTGTCCTGCAGCACGGACCCCGCGAGGATCCCCAGGCCAACCGGCTGGCCGTGGATGAAGTGACGGCCGGTGATCCGCTCGAGGTTGTAGAACAGGAAGTGCTCCACGCCCTCGATGTGGCGCGGGTTCCAGCCGGAGTCATGGAACGTCGTCCCGCCCCAACGATGGCCGCTGACGAGAGCTCGGATCCCGGCCTCCGAGCCCGCCCGGATCTCGTCGAGCGAGTCGACGACCCAGCCCATGACCGTCGCCGCGTCGGAGACCAGGCCGGGGTCGAACGGCCAGCGGGCCTCGGCCCGGCCAAGCCGGTCGGCCAGCTGCCAGTCGTGGCGCGCCGTGTGGTAGCAGAGCACGTCGCCGACCCCTGACCAATTCAGGTTCGGGGGTGCCGATCCGATGACTTCGAAGTCGATATAGACGGCTTCCGGGACAGCCCAGCCGAGATAGCGGACTCGACCCCGGTCACGGAGGCCGGCGCGGTGGCCGAATGGCGCGTTGACGGTCGTCGCCGTCGGGACCTGGAAAAGCGGCAGCCGCCGGGTCCACGCGAGGAACTTCGCGACGTCGAGGGCCTGACCGCCGCCGAGACCGATGATCGCCGCGGCTCCTGGCAGGCGCTCGTCGAGGGCGACCAGCTTGCTCAGCTCGAGTGTCTCGACCTCGTGGACGCCGGCCAGCGACGGCCCCGCCAGCTGCTGCTCGAACCGGGGCCACAGGTCGGCCATCGTCACGACGAGGTACGGCCGGTGGACGAACGCTGGCAGCTCGCCGACGAGCTCGTGGCCGAAGACGGTTCGAAAGCCCTGCTTCGCGAGGGTCGCGGGGTCGGTCATCGCGTCATGTCCTTGACTCCGCGGGGATCAGCGTGAGGTCGTCGAACCCGAGGACGATCCGACCCGCGTCCTGGCCGACCGTGAGCCGCCGGTTGCCGCTCACATCGGCCCGGATCTCGCGCCCTCCGAGGTCGACTCGAAGCTGGGCCGTTGGGCCTTCGAAGATCACCCGGTCGACCACGCCTTCGACGACGTTCGGCCATCGGCCGGCCTCCGTGCCATCGCCGTCCTCGAGGACCCGGACGTCCTCCGGCCGAAGGTACGCGATCACGGCGTCGCCGACCGACAGCCCTTCGCGTGCGCGGGCCCGCAGCGTCAGGTCGCCGACCCGGACGGTCGCCCTGGCGTCCTCCCCGGACCCGTCGACGCTCGCGACGGTCCCCTCGAGGCCGTTGTTCGCGCCGATGAACTCGGCCACGAACCGCGTCTGCGGCTGGAGGTAGATCTCGGTCTGGGTGCCGATCTGCTCGACCTGGCCGGCGTTCATCACGACGATCCGATCCGAGATCGCGAATGCTTCGGACTGGTCGTGGGTGACGTAGATCGCGGTCTTGCCGGTCCGCCGCTGGAGGTCGAGGATCGAGTACTTGAGCGTGTCGCGGAGGTTCCGGTCGAGCGCCGAGAGCGGCTCGTCGAACAACAGCACCCGGGGATCCGTCGCGAGGACCCGGGCGAGCGCGACCCGCTGCTGCTGCCCACCGGACATCTGCGCGGGCAGACGCTCCCCGTAACCTGACAGTCCAACCAGCGCGAGCATCTCGTCGACCCGTTCCCGGATCGCTTCCTTCTTCGCGCCCTTGACCGATAGCCCGAATGCCACGTTGTCGGCGACCGACAGGTGCGGAAAGAGCGCCGGCGTCTGGAAGACGAAGCCGATGCTCCGCTTCCGCGGCGGCAGGAACGTGACGTCGTCGGCGTCGAAGTAGACCCGGCCGTCGGTCGGCTCGATGAGCCCGGCGACGATCCGAAGCGTGGTCGTCTTGCCGCAGCCCGACGGCCCGAGGAGCGTGACGAGCTCGCCGTCCGCCACGTCGAGATCCAGACGGTCGACGGCGACCGTCTGCCCGAAGCGCTTCGTGATCGAGGCCAAGCGAACGGTCGCCATCAGAGGATGTAGGTCCCTTTGAAATGGCGGGTACCAAAGACCCGGAAGAACACGAGGACGGCGGCGAACGAGACGAGCTGCATCGTGACGGCGAGGGCCGCCGTCGCCGGGGACATCCCGCCTGTCTTCTGGAGGTTGAAGATCCGGAGCGGTGCCGTCTCGATGTCGACCGGGTGGACGAACAGCGTGACCAGGTATTCGTTGAAGACGATGATGAAGCACAGCAACAGCCCAGCCGAGACGCCCGGTCCGATCAGTGGGAACACGACCTTTCGATAGGTTTGCCAGCCGGTCGCGCCGAGGCACCTGGCGGCCTCCTCGAACTCGGGCGGCAGGTCCTTCAGGGCCACGACGATCGGGGTCAGCATCAACGGGAACGTCCCGACCGCCATCGCCAGTACGAGCCCCCACATCGACACGGCGTGATATGTGAACGTGTAGGTCAACAGGAGCGCCAGGCCGATGACGGCGCCCGGCACGTACAACGACAGCTGCAGGATCGAGAAGATGATCCGGCGCCCCGGGACCGGGTACCGAACGAGGGCGTAGGCCGCCGGGAGGCTGACCGCGAGGTCGATGGCGAGGGCGAGGAACGTGATCCTCACGCTCCAGAAGAGGTTCTCCTTGAAATCGCCGATCGCGCCCCGGTAGTTCTCGAGACCCGAGCTCCCGCCGTACTCGGCGAACGAGCGGAACAGCAGCGCCGCGAACGGCAACACGAACAGGAACAGGCAGAACCAAATGTACGCGTGGCCGAGGACGGCAGTCACCCGGCGCGCCGTGACGCGTGGAGCCCTGACGTGGACGCCGGCCGTCATTCGGCAAGCGCCCCGCGCGAGTAGCGGAGCGAGAAGTATGTCACGACGAATGCGATAGCCAGCAGGACCATGCCCATTGCGGATGCGAGCCCGTAGTCGTTCTGGACCACGCCCCGGTCATAGATCGTCACGGCCAGCGACCGCTGCTCCTGGAGGCCACCGAGCAGGGCCGGCTCCGCGAACGCACCGATGCTCCAGCCGAACACGAGGAGCGAGCCCGCGACGACCCCCGAACGGGCCAGTGGCAGCACGACGCGGCGGAATGTCGAGAACGGCCCCGCGCCGAGGCAGGCCGCGGCCTCCTCGAGCGTCGGGTCGACGTTCGACAGCGCCGTCCCGATGCTCATGACCATGAACGGGAACGTGAAGATCGACATCGCGAACACGACCGACGGCAGGCTGAACAGCAGCGAGGCACCCGAGATGCCGAGTGCGTCGAACAGTGGCGCGAGCAGGCCACCAGGCAGCAGGATCGTGCCGATCCCGAACGTCACGTACAGCGCGCCGAACATCGGAAAGACCATCAGGGCCCGGACGACGTCGCGGTACCTGACCCGGCGGACGAGGATGTACGCGAACGGGAAGCCGAGCACGAGGTCGACGATCGTCGCCAGCAGGGCCAGCTGGATCGTCACGAACAGATTCGGCAGGTAGCGCTCGACGATGAGGCTGTAGTTGTCGACCGTCTGGACCGGACCCGCCGACGACAGGAACGAGCTGCCCTCGGTGAAGCTCATCTGGAGGATGAACAGCAGGGGGTAGTACAGGAACAGCAGCGCCAGCACCGCTGCCGGGATCAGCAGGGCAATGCCGATCAGGCGGCTGTTGCGCTCTCGCCGGCGGAGCTCGGGAGCGACCCCCGAGAGCGGCATCGACAGGCGTTCACTGACCACGATCGGCCTCGGTGCCAGGGATGGATCGGCTCGCCCGCCGGAGGCGACGGGCGAGCCACATCTTGCGCGTCAGCGGGGCCTAAACGCCAAGCTGTTTGGCGTAGTAGTCGAGGAAGATCTTCGAGCTGGCGTTGTAGGCCTCCCAGTCGATTGTCTTGAACCCCGATTGGATCTGTTCGAGCGTCGGGAAGTAGGTGAAGTAGTCGGCCTTGAACCAGTCAGGCACCTGGTCCTCGTAGTCTGGACCGAGGAAGCCTTCCGACAGCTCGCTCCACTGGCCGTGGTCGATCGGCCATTCGTTCGGGAACTGGACGTCCTTCGCGAGCCGCCAGTTCATGAAAATCTGGGCCAGCACCGGGTGCTCGGCATTCTTCGGGACCCACAGGTAGCCGTTGGCCGGGTAGATCGACGGCGGCACGAGCAGCGCAGCCTCCTGGTGCCCACCGAGGTACTCGAGACGGGCGAGGCTGTTCCAGAAGCCGACCGCGTCGATCGCGCCCGACTCGAACAGCTGTTGTGGCGTCGCCTGGTCGGTCGTGTACTTGAGGACGTTGGGGCCGAGGTTCTGGACCGCCCAGTCCACCACCTCCTTCATCTGCTCGGGATCCTTGTAGTCCTTGCCCATCTCGTCGGCGAGGCCGAGCAGGAGCCCGCCGGCAGTGATATCGGTCGGCTTGGGCAGGGTCAGCTTGCCCTTGAGCCGCGGGTCGGCTAGATCCATGAGCTTCGTCAAGAAGCCCGCGTCGTTCTTGTCGTAGACGACGCCCGGGTAGGCCGTCGACTGGAACGCGATCGACTGGGGATCGTGCTTGAAGGAATTGAGCACCATGCTCTGGTTCGGGATCAGGTCGGAGTCGAGCACGTCATCGACGAGACCCTGCTGGGAGGCGTCGTACCAGTAGTTCTCCTCGACCGCGATCACGTCGTAGCTGGCCTTGTTGCCGGCCTTCTGGTCGGCGGCGAGCTTGGTCAGGTACTCGCTCGGCTGCTGCGACCCGACGTAGTTGAGCGTGATGTCGGCGCCGTACGTGTCCTTCACGTACTGCTGGAACTGGTTGACGATCTCGTCCGTCGCCGAATACGTCCAGTTGCCGACCGTGAGCGAGCCCTCGGCCGCGATCGCGGCCTTGATCTCGTCGTCAGTCATGTCCTTGTTGACGATCGCGACGTGCTTCGCGCCGGCCGCCGGGCTGCCGGCGGGGGAACCGCTTGGAGCGCCACCTCCGGTGCTCGCGGCCGGCGAGCTTGCGCCGCCTCCCGTCGATGGCGCCGGCGATGCAGCACTCGTACATGCGCTCGCGACGATGAGGACGGCACCGGCGAGCGTGCCGATGGTCCACAACCTGCTCCTCCGCAGTCGATCGTCCATCAGACGAACCCTCCTCTCGGGGCGGCCGGCCCCTCCGCGGGCCACGCCCCGAACGTGGCGGTGATCCGGTCACGGATGCCGTCGACGACGTCGACGGTCACCGGCCGGGCATCGGCGATCGTGTATGGCTGGTTCGCGTGGCGAACGTACCAGGCGAGCCGCTGCATCGCCGTGCCAGCGGCCTCCCAATCGATGCCCATCGCCTCCGGCCGGATGTCGACGCCGGCGCGATGGAGCCAGCCGAGGACGACCTCGGGCTGGTTGTCCTGAAGGACGGCCCCCAGGTAGGTGCCGAGCCCCACGGCCTGTCCGTGGATGAAGCTGCGGCCGGTCTGGTATTCCAGGCAGTACAGGAAGGCGTGGTCGACGCCGTCGAGGTGGCGAGCGTTCCAGCCCGCGCCGTGGAAGGCGGCACCGCCCCAGCGGTGCTCTGACATCAGCAAGCGGATACCCGCGTCCGTGACATCGTGGATCTCGTCCAGCCCGGCGACGACTGTCCCGAGGTGCTCGAGTGCTTCGGCAACAAGTCGCTCGTCGTACGGCCAGCGGCGATCCTCCTGGCCCGCGTCCCGCGCAAGCCTCCAGTCGACGTGGGCGGTGTGATGGCAGAGCACGTCGCCGACGCCGGCCCGGTTGAGCTGGGGCGGGGCGGTCCGGATCACGTCGAGGTCGACATAGACCGCCTCCGGGACGGCCCAGGCCAGGCCGACTTCGAGGCCCTCGTGACGCAACGCCGCGCGGTGGGCGAACGCGGCATTCGTGCCCATCGACGTCGGGACCTGGAAGAGCGGCCGGCCGCGCCGCCAGGCGAAGAACTTGGCGACGTCGAGCGCGCGCCCACCGCCCAGGCCGACGACCGCCGCGAACTCCGGCAGCCCGGCGATCTGTTCGTCGAGCGCCGCGACCTCGATCGTCGTGACCTCGTGGACGGCGGCGAGATGACCGTCGAAGTGGTGCTCGAGCCCTGGCCAGAGGTCGGCCATCGTCACGACGACATAGGGGCGATGGACGAAGTTCGGCAGCTCCTGGATCAGCTCCCGACCGAAGACGGTCGGGAAGCCGGCGTCAACCGTCTGCGGCCGCAACTCGACGGCGGTCACGGCCGGGTCCCAGCGCGGGGTTGACATGGCCGTCCCGCACCCCGATTCGCGCGCCGCAACTCGAAGTGCGGCATCAGGTCGAAGCGCTGAGAGTCGTCCACCGCTCCTCCGGGCGTATGTCCGGCCGACGATCCTGGGTCAGGTTTAACGATAAGCCTTGACGTTTTCGCTTCAACGGAACCATAGTCCGCATGTCAAGAGGCGGGGAGGGAACGTGGTCAGGGCTGTTCGCGAGACGGTCACGCTCCGCGACGTTGCGGAGAGGGCCGGCGTCTCCATCACGACGGTCTCGCGGATTCTTAACGGCCAGGACACCGGTGTCCCGGTCCGGGACGAGACCCGCTCCCGCATCCTGACTGCGGCGTCCGAGCTCGGTTACAAGCCGAACCTCCTGGCGCGAGCCCTTCGGGGCAGCCGGAGCTCGCTGCTCGGTGTCATCGTCCGGGACATCAGCGATCCGTTCCACGTCCAGGTCCTGCGCGGCGTCAACGAAGTCGCTCGGAAGCGCGGATACCGCCTGTTCCTCGGCCATGTCGACTGGAGTCCGGACGTTGCCGCGGTCTACGGATCGATGTTCGAGCAGTCGCACGCCGACGGGATCCTCGTTCTCGGCGACATCGCCGGCGGCGACGCGACGCTCGACGACCTGGCAAACCATCACGAGCACGTCGTCGGTGTGAGCGACCGGGTCGGCCGTCGACCCGTGCCGGGCGTCTATGTCGACAACCGGGCCGGCACGGTCCTCGCGATGGAGCACCTCTGGCAGCTCGGTCATCGGACGATCATCTGCGTTGCCGACGAACGGATGGCGGACGGCCCCTTCCGGGCGAATGTGTACGAGGAGTTCATGCGGGACCACGCCGTCGGCGATCGGGCCCGCGTCTACTTCACGACGCAGCCTGACTCGCAGCCGAGCTACCATCTGGGCCGTCAACTCTTCGCCCATCTCGATCGCGATGGTCACCCGACGGCCGTCTTCGCCGCGTCCGACACGATCGCGATCGGGCTCCTCCAGGCTGCGTTCCAGGCGAGGGTCGTCGTGCCGGACCGGATGTCGATCGTCGGTTTCGACGACATCGACATCGCCGCGTTCACGATCCCGCCACTCACGACGATCAGCCAGTCCGGTCTCGAGATGGGGCGCGTCTCGGCCAATCTCCTGCTCGACTTGATTGAGGGCGCGGTCGACAGCGATGCCTCGACGGACGTCGTTGTCCCGCCGACCCTCGTCGTCCGCCAGTCGACGGCTCCGGCCGGCTGAGCGGTCCGGGCGATTTGGTGCCCGTGATGACCACCGGCCTGGAGCTGCAGCAAGCGAGAACGAATGCTTTCCTGCCGCCCGAGCGACTCATTCACAGCGGCCGGTCTACACCGGTCACCGGCGCCTCGATGGGACGGGGTTGGCCTGCCGTGGGTCGTACGCTGGACGGGTAGATGCGAGGGGCGTTAGAACGGGCTAGATGTCTGAGCGCGCCGTAGTCGCGGATGGGGTTGACGAGCTGCACGTCGCGCTCGCGACCGACGACGACTTCGACTCCTGGTACCGACGGACCCTTCCCCGCGTCTACTCGTATCTCCTGAGCCGCTGCGGCAGCGACCCAACGCTCGCCGAAGAGCTCACCCAGCAGACGTTCATCGCCGCCGTCGACTTGCGATCTCGCTACGACGGCCGCTCGGACACGGTGACCTGGCTGTGCGGGATCGCTCGCCACAAGCTCGCAGATCACTTTCGGATGATCGAACGAGAGGAGCGTCGAAAGATGCGACTCGAGGTTCGCGAGATCCAGTTGGCCGAGGAGTCCGCCCGCGATCCGGGTTTCGACGACCGCGCGGCAATCGAGGACGCCCTCCGTTCCCTGCCGGCGGCCCAACGGGCCGTGCTCGTGTTTGTTGTGCTCGATGACCTCCCGGTTGCCGAGGCCGCACGGTTGATCGGCAGGAGCAATTCAGCGACGCAGTCGCTTCTTCACCGCGCTCGCGACAGCTTCCGCCGAGCGTATCGAGGGGATCTGGCCGATGAGTGACGACAGGGTCGACAAGGTCGACGCGCTGATCCGGCGGCTGGACGCCCCGTTCAGTCCTGATCCGGCGTTCGTCGCGGCGACCGCGGACCTGCTCCAACCGCGGGTGCGCGCGGCACGCGTCCAGGACATGAGCCGAGTCGGTCGCCTGCGCCGCGATCTGCGCCGCGGCCTCGCTCCCGCGTTGTGGCCGCGGCTACCGCGACCGATCGCGATCGCGGGGCTCGCCGTCCTCCTGCTCCTGGTTGCGCTTGCCGCGGCAATCGTCATCGCCGGAGCGTTCGACAGGCGCCTCCCCATCGGGAACGGGCCACTGGTCGTCGCAGCCGGAGGCGAGCTCAGGGCGATCGACGTCGACACTGGGTCGAATCGCCTGATCCTTTCGGCGGGCGATAGCGCCAAGCACGTGAGCCGGTCTCCGGACGGGCAGCTCGTCGCCTACTGGAAGGTCGATCCAGCTGGCGACCAACTCGTGTTCGCCGGCGTCGATGGCCAGCACCAACGCCCAGTCGCGCTGGGCCGAGCGATGACCTGGGCCGGCTGCGTCGACACGTGGTCGCCCGACTCGCGCTACCTCGCCAGCGAGGTGAAGGTGGATAACACGAGCCGGATCCTCGTCGCCGATGCCCTGACCGGGTCCGCACGCCTGGTAACGCCGGACAGCCTGAGCGCCCATTGCCCGTTGTGGTCGCCTGACAGCAAGTCGATTGCCTTCGCGCAGGACCTGAGCTCGGGCTCGTCGATCCTGTCCGTCATGCGAGCCGACGGAAGTGACATCCACGGCGTGAGCGGCGACATCGGTGGCGCCAGTGTGGCTGGAGCCAACTCGTGGTCGAGCGACGGGACCTGGATCTACTTCACGACCGGGGGTGCGGATGGATCGATCTGGCGCGCGAATATCGCCCTGGCCGAAAGCACCAGACTGACCTCGCGCGCCGGAAACGCGACCGCGGTCGCCGCGTCGCCGGACGGCACGCTCATCTCGTGGATCGTCAGCGTTCCCAACGTGGTCGGCTGGGACCTGTACGTCGCCAACGGCGACGGGACGGATCCGCGGCTGCTCCTCGGTAACGCGATGAACTGTGGCTGGTCGCCCGACGGTCGCTACATTCTCGCCCGCTGGTCCGGCGGTCTCGCGGTCATTCGACCGGACGGGACCGACCGCCGTGTAGTCCTTCGGGCCGATCAGGGCGGTCTCGATCCCGACCAGGTCTGCGACGCCGGGTGGGGTCAACCAAGACCTTGAGCCCCGAGCCGGTCGTGCGCCGGCGTTGATCGCACGGCAGCCCCAGCGAACGATTCGGCTGCCCAGGAACGACCAATAGGTGCGCCTGCCAAACCTCGTCAGGGCGTATCTGGAGGGAACACCCATGTCGCGCCTGTCGGCCACCATCATGTCGATCGCCTTTGTGGCGTCGGGCTGCGCCGCGCAAGGAGCCCCGGCGAGCCAACCCCCGACGCCCACCGCCGTGGCTCCCGCGCCCACTCCGACGGCGACTCCGTCTCCGGACCTGGCAACGTCTTCTCCGATCCCGTTCGCCGGCCCCTGGAGTTCGACAGGCAGCATGCTCACCGGGCGCGCAGAACACACCGCTACGTTGCTCCCGGACGGCAGGGTCCTGATCGCGGGCGGCGTCGCTGACAGCCGAGAAGAAGAGAGGCTTGCTTCGGCGGAGCTCTACGACCCTGCGACGGGAACCTGGCAGGCCACGGGCAGCATGTCGATTCCGCGGTCCTGGCACACAGCGACGCTGCTGCTCGACGGCAGGGTTCTCGTGGCCGGTGGGACATGCCTTGGTCGGTTTGCGGTTGGGTGTGCGGCCAAGGATCCGAGTGGCGCCATGGCCGCCGCCGAGATCTACGACCCTCGCACGGGCACGTGGACGCCGGCCGGGGACATGACGACCCCTCGGTCCCAGCACACGGCAACTCTCCTGCCCGACGGCATGGTGCTCGTCGCGGGTACCGAGCTTGCGCCCGACACGATCCTCGCCTCGTCCGAGCTATTCGATCCCGCCACCGGAACGTGGACGGCAACTGGCGACATGACCATCGCCCGCACCCAGCAGATGGCCGCCCTGCTCCATGACGGGACCGTCCTCGTGGCGGGCGGCATCGGTCCGGTGTCACCGACCGACCACGTCGAACTCACCTCTGCCGAGCTCTACGACCCGGGCGCGGGCACGTGGATGACCACTGGGAGCATGGCCTCGGTCCGCTCGCAGGATCCGCTCACCGTGCTGGCCGATGGCACGGTCCTAAAGACGGGCGGCAGTGATGGCGAGCGGATGCTGCCGTCATGCGAGCTGTACGACCCGAGCACGGCAACGTGGATCCCGACGGGCAGCATGGCGAGTGGCCGCGGCGTCCTCACGTCGACCCTGCTCGCCGACGGCCGAGTTCTCGTTGCTGCCGGCTTCGGCGTGCCTTCGGCCTCGGCCGAGCTGTACGACCCCGCCACTCGAACGTGGAGCGACGCCGGCAGCTTTGGTGAGGGGCGGTTCGAACACGAGGCCACGCTCCTGCTCGACGGCCGGGTCCTCGTGACGGGAGGACTCCTCGGGCACGATGTGACGTCAGCGGCGGCACTCTACGAGCCGGCCCCTTGACAGCCGCCAATGTTGGCCCTCGCGGGCTCGTATTCGGCGGCGATAGCGGGCGACGAATCCGGGTTCAGCTCTTCGAGGCGGCTGCTCCGAGTTCAGCCATCTGAGCCCGTGCTGCCGCGACGAGCTCCGCGTTGGTACTTGCGTGTCCGCGCAAACCCCAGCCGCCTTCGGGCGCCTCGGTAAGGAGGACCCATGTACGGTCGGCTAGCGATGGATCGCCGGCCGCGCCGGCCACGATCGACGTGAGCTGCGCGACGACCGCCAGCTGCTTGTCGCGGTCGAGCGCACCGGCGTTGGTCAGCACCTGGACGCGGACGTACGTGCTCTCGCCGTTGACGTTCGAGATGGACGTGTCCGGGAGCTCATGGACGAACGCTGCGGTGTTGTCGCGGAACATTGGGATGTCCGGCACGCGTTCGACGGTCATGACGGCGGTGGCGAGGTCGCGAGCCAGCGTGTGCGTATCACCGAAGGTGCCCGCTTTGGCGTAGACGTCGATCATCGGCATGGGTCACGCTCCGTCCTGACATCCTCTGGATGACGCCTGTCATCCAGATTACAGGATGACGACCATCCTCTAGGCTGTCAACGAGCACCGGAGAGGGCAGAGCATGGGACATTCGCGCGCGAACAAGCGCCAGCACCACGAACAGATCGTCGGCGTGGCTGCGTCCCGCTTCCGCGAGGACGGGATCGACAGGGTCGGGGTGGCCGCCCTGATGCACGACGCCGGGCTGACGCACGGCGGCTTCTATCGGCACTTCGAGTCGCGTGACGAACTCGTCGCCGACGGGGTCGAACGCGCGCTCCACGACGGCGGCGAAGCGATGGCGGCGGTCGCCGAGTCGCCACACGATCCACTGGCCGCGGTGATCGATGCGTACCTGAGCGTCTCCCACCGCGATGGCCTCGGGACGAGCTGCGCCGTCACAACGCTTGCGGCCGATGTCGCCCGCAGCAATCCGCGGGCGCGAGCCGCCTACACCTGCCAGGTCGGCGTCTACATCGAGATGCTGGTGCGGCTGCTCCCACCCGGGCCAGGCGATCTGCGGCGGGCTACAGCGATCAGCGCGCTGTCGACGCTCGTGGGCGCCGTGTCGATGGCGAGAGCGGTCAACGACGAGGCGCTCTCACGGGAAATCCTTGCCTCGGCGGCGTCGGAGCTGAAGGCACACCTCCGCTGAAGCACCGCCCACCACCCTTCTCGTCGAGAATGATCCGATGGAGATCACGCTGAGCCCCTGGGGACCCGACGACCTCCCGGTGCTGGAGCGCTCGAACACGCCGGAGATGACGGCCAACCTCGGCGGCCCCGAGAGCGGCGAGCAGCTGCGCGAGCGACACGCCCGATACCTCCGCCTCAACGAGACCGGCGATGCGTGCATGTTGCGCGTCGACGTCGACGGGGTGCCCGCGGGCGGGATCGGCTACTGGCAGACGGAGCACGACGGTCAGCCGGCGTTCGAGGTCGGCTGGAGCGTCGAGCCGCAGTGGCAGGGGCAGGGGGTGGCGAAGCAGGCGCTGCGCCAGCTGTCCCGGATGGTGGCCGACGACGGCAGGCGGGCGCTGCTCGTCGCATACCCGGGCATCGACAATCCCGCCTCGAACGCACTCTGCCGCGTCGCCGGCTTCGAGCATCGAGGGTCGGCGACGGCACCCCGGCGCGGCGGGGAGCTCGCCTTCAACACCTGGCTGCTCGACGTGTCTCCGCTCGATCTCGACGGACGCCTCGCCGACGTCGACGAGCGATTCGACGCCGCGTCGCTCGACGACCGTCGCTGGCTGCCGTTCTACACGCCGCATTGGTCGTCGCGGGAGGCCACCGCCGCGCGCTGGAGCGTCGGCGAGCGCGGCCTCGAGCTGCGGATCGAGCCCGACACCGCACCCTGGGCCTTCGACCTCGACGGCGACATCCGGGTCTCGCACCTGCAGACCGGTCAGCTCTCGGGGCCGCTCGGCAGCAGCATCGGTCAGCACCGGTTCCGCACCGGTCTCGTCGTGCGTGAGGAGCAGCCCGCGCACCGGGGGTGGCTTGTGCGCCACGGCGTGATCGAGGTGCGCCTGGCGGCGATCCGGCACCCCGACGCCATGGTTGCCTTCTGGCCGATCGGATTCGAAGCGGACCCCGACGACTGCGGGGAGCTGTGCATCGCCGAGATCTTCGGCAGCGACCTCGACGACGCCGGCGGCTGGGTGGGCATCGGCGTCAAGCCGCAGAACGACCCGCGGCTCCGCGCGGACTTCGAGAAGGTCCGAATCGCCGGCGACCTGACGGACCCCCACGACTATGCGGTGGAGTGGACGCCGGAGCGGGTGCGGTTCTTCGTGGACGGCACCTGGGTCAAGACCGTCGTCCAACCCATCGACTACCCGGTCCAGCTCATGCTCGACGTCTACGAGTTCCCGCGTGCCGACGGCACCCGCGACATCGCGGCACTGCCACACGTGCTCCGCGTCGAGCGCGTTCGCTCCTTTCCGCCCCGCTGACGTCTCGTAGCGCGGACTGGAATCGGCGTACGCTGACGGTAATGGCGGATCCGATCCGGGTGATGGTCGAGCAGGGCAAGAAGCGCGCCGTGGCCTCGGCGTTCGACTGGCCCGGTTGGGATCGGAGCGCCAAGAACGGGATCGACGTTCTGCCGGTCCTCGCGACGTATCGACCGCGCTACGCGCCGGTTGCCGCGCTTGCAGGCCTCGGTGACGCGTTCGCTGCCGCCGGGGAGCTCGAGGTCGTCGAACGGCTCGACGGCACCGGGATGGGCGACTTCTACGGGACCTCGGGCAGGACGGCCGCGCCGGAGTACGAGCAGATGAGCGAGGCGGAGTGCGAGCGCAAGATCGCCCTGTTGCGGGCGTGCTGGTCCTACTTCGATGCGGTCGGCGCGCGTGTCACGCCCGAGCTGCGGAAGGGGCCGCGTGGCGGCGGACGCGATCGGGAGCGGATCGTGCGTCACGCGAACGGCGCCGAGATCGACGAGCACGCCAAGAAGGTCGGGGTGCGGACACCGCTCGAGGCGCTGGGCGACCCGGCGGCGATCCGCGCCCACCGCGACGCCTACTGCGCGGGGATTCGCGAGTTCAACGCGCGCGGCCCGTCCGCGGGCGCGTGGACCGTCCAATTCACGATTCGACGTTCGGCGTACCACATGCTCGATCACGCCTGGGAGATGGAGGACCGCGACCTCTCCGGCGAATCCTGAAACAGGCCATGCCTCGGGGAGGCACGGCGCCGACGTCCCGCCCCCGCGCGTTTCGAAGATCGTTGAGTTCCGGCCTCGCGAGCCCCTTGTCGGCCTGGCGATCGCGGCGGCCCTTCAGGCCTGAAGAAATGAGAATTGGAGGGGGAGACGGGATTCGAACCCGCGACATTCTGCTTGGGAAGTCCTGAGCTCAGGAGCGCAGTAGCGCGAGCGCGACCGAACGAGCGATTCATCGATAGTTAGAGTGTCGCGAAGCAGACACTCTGCCAGCTGACTTAGTCCCCCTCGGGAGACTGATCTACCGCGGCCACCTTGTGGGCTCAACGAGCGGCCCGTCGCCGCGGATGCCTATCCGTCGCCGCGGATGCGTGAGAAGACGGTGCAATCGACTGGCACGCCGTCGTGATGCAGGTCCCAGGCTCGGGCCACGCCCTCCCGGCGGAATCCTGCACGCTCCACCATCCGGTCCGAAGTCTCGTTGCCGACCATGATGAACGCGTCCAATCGGATGGCCGCGGTCGTGTCGAACGTCCAGTCCGCTACCAGGCGGAGCGAGCGGGCGCCCACGCCGCGACCACGAGCTTCGGGTGCCAGCCAGAGCCCGAACGTGGCCTGGTGTCCATCCGGGCCGAACCGGGTCACCGCGCCGAGCAGCCGATCGCTGGCGGCGTCGACGATGGCGAACGCCGCGCCCGTCCCTTCGCGCCACATCGCCCGGGCGGTCTCGATGAAGGCCTCCGCTTCAGCGGGCCCGAACGGCTGGGGGATCGTCACCCAGCGGGCGATCTCCGGGTCCTGGCAGACGGCAAGGACCTCGGGCGCGTCGGCGGGGCGCCACGGCCGCAGGACGATGTCGTCGATGGTCAGGGTCGTTCCCGGTTCGTCGTCCACCGGACCATTCTTGCAGCGCACGTTCGGTCGGGTCACGTGCGACTGGGCGCTACAGGAGCGGATGCCAGTCGATGGCTGCTGTCGGGCATCCAGATGCCGCCGAAGGGACGGAGGGTTGGGGCGTGCTGAGCACGATGGGAAGGTGGAGCGGGAGACGGGATTCGAACCCGCGACATTCTGCTTGGGAAGCAGACACTCTGCCAGCTGAGTTACTCCCGCGCCGGAGACCGTGATTGTAGCGAGCGGTGGCGGGCGCGCCAACAAGGTCGCGCGCTACCAGCTCAGCTGACCAGCGACGGTCATGCGGCCTCCTCCAGCAACGGGCACGTGACCAGGCCGAACGCGCGTTCGCGGGCGCCGTACGAGCGGACGGCGTCCCCAGGGTCGCGGCCTTCGATCAGGGCGAGCGTCGCCTCGGACACGAGGTCGTCGTAGAGCGGGTCGTAGAGCGTCACGAGCGTCGATCGCCTCGGGCCGACGACCTGTCGAGCTCGCTCGAACAGATCGTGGCCGACGTGCAGCCCGGGTAGTGGCGGGACCGCGCGGCTGCGACGCCTGGCGTACTCCAGGGACCGATCCCCTCGCCCGTTGCGGCGGCGACGCTCGTTGCGAAGCTGGTTCTGCCGCTCGCGGTACTCCGGATGGGCGGCGCGCCACGCGCGGTGGTAGGCGGCATCGGCCATGGCTCTGCCCCTCCCGAGGGCACGTCAGGGTCATGGCGGGCTCGGCCAAAGTAGCCGGGCGCCCTTAGCCGACGCTTATCGCTCGAAGATCACCGGTTCATCCCGGAACACGCGACCGTCCGGGCTGTAGTGCCGGTCGTCGTTGGGGAGATCCGCGAGCCGGGCCGCGGAGGAGGTCCGGCCCGGCCCGCGGCGGGAACTTATGCCTCTGCCCGCTTGCTCGAGACGTCGAAGTACACGGCGACGAGCAGGACGAGCGCCTTGATCATGTACTGGTAGTCGATCGGGATCGACATGATGCCCATGCCGATGTTGAGCAGCCCGAAGAACAGGGCGCCGATGACCGTCCCGGCGACCGTGCCGACGCCGCCGTACGCCGACGCGCCGCCGACGAACGTGGCCGCAATGACGTCGAGCTCGAAACCGTAGCCGGCCTTGGGCGTGGCGGAGTTGAACCGCGCGGCGATGATCATCCCGCCGAGGGCCGCCAGGACGCCCATGTTGATGAACGTGAACAGGACGATCCGCTTGCTGTTGACGCCCGACAGCATCGCCGCCTTGGCGTTGCCACCGACCGCGTAGATCCGCCGGCCGATGACCGTCCGCAAGGTGAGGAACATGTAGATGCCGATGAGGATGAACGAGATGAGCGCGACGATCGGCAGGCCCTTGTAGCCGGCCAGCCGATAGGCGATGAACATCACACCGAACACGATCAGCAGATAGCGAATCGCGAACGCGTTGGTCGACCCGGTCGTGAACCCGTATTTGCGCTGCTCAGACCGCGACCGCCAGCCAATCAGGACCAGGCCGGCGCACACCAGAATGCCGAGCAGCAGCGTGGTCAGCTGGAGGGCGCCCCCACCGAACGGCACGGCCAACGGACCGAGCATGATCGGCGGCTCGCCGGTGCCGAACGGGTCCGGGAACGTCCCGAACAGCTCCGGAACGAAGCCGGACGAGATCGCGCGGAAGCCCTCGGGGAATGGCCCGACCGGCTGGCCGCCCAGCAGCCAGAGCGTGGCACCCCGGAACAGGAGCATGCCGGCGAGCGTGACGATGAACGAGGGCACGCGCAGGTACGCCGTCCAGAAGCCCTGCCAGAGGCCGATGACGCCGCCGGCCAAGAGCGTCAGGAGCACCGCAATGATCGGGTCGATCCCGATCTTCACCATCAGGACGGCCGCCACGGCGCCGAGGAAGCCGGCGACCGAGCCGACCGACAGGTCGATGTGCCCGACCACGATGACGAGCAGCATCCCGAGGGCCATCACGAGGATGTAGCCGTTCTGGAGGAAGACATTCGTCACGTTGAGCGGCTTGAGCATCACGCCTTCGGTCGTGATCTGGAAGAAGGCGACGACGATCAGGAGCGCAATGAGCATGCTGGCGCTGCGCAGGCCTCCCAGCCGCGACAGCAGGGCGTCGAACGAGCGCTTCTCAGCAGGGGAGGTGGGAAGGCTTTCCGCCGGCGCGCTCACAGGACGACCTCCTCAACTCCAGCACGACTCAGCCGCATGATGGCTTTCATGATCGACTCCTGGGTCGCCTCGGATGCAGGCATCTCGGCCGCGATGCGGCCGGCCGCCATGACGTAGATGCGGTCCGAGATCCCGAGGACCTCGGGCAGCTCGGACGAGATGACGATGATCGCCTTGCCCTCTGAAGCGAGGCGATTGATGATCGAGTAGATCTCGTACTTCGCCCCGACGTCGATGCCGCGGGTCGGCTCGTCGAGGATGAGCACGTCAGGGTCGGAAAAGAGCCACTTGGACAGCACGACCTTCTGCTGATTGCCGCCCGACAGCTGCATGGCCGGCTGGTTCACGTTCGGCGTCTTGATGTTCAGGGCCGCCCGGTACTCGTTGGCGACCTTGATCTCCTTCGGCGGGATCAGCACACCCTATCGTCGACACCCCGGCCAGATTGGCCAGCGTGATGTTCGTCTTGACGGAGTTCATCAGGACCAGGCCGAACGTCTTGCGGTCTTCGGTCGCGTACGCGAGCCCGTTGTCCACGGCCTTGGGGATCGTGCTGACGTCGATCTCCTTGCCGTGCTTGAACGCCTGGCCGCTCACGAAACGGCCCCAGGACCGTCCGAAGATGCTCATCGCGAACTCGGTGCGCCCGGCGCCCATCAGCCCTGAGATGCCGACGACCTCGCCGTGGCGGACGTTGATGCTGACGTCGTTGATGACCATCCGGTCCGTGTAGATCGGGTGGGCGACATGCCAGTTGCGGACTTCGAAGGCGATCTCCCCGATCTCGGCCTCGCGCGGCGGGAAGCGATGGGTCATGTCGCGGCCCGACCATGCCGCGGATGATCCGGTCCTCGTTCACGTCGCCGCCGCTCGCGTCGAGCGACTCGATGACCGCCCCGTCGCGCAGGATCGTGATCGTGTCGGCCACGGACTCGACCTCGGACAGCTTGTGCGAGATGAGGACGCAGGCGATGCCCTGGGCGCGGAACTCGCGCAGTTGCTGGAGCAGCTTCTGGGAATCGGACTCGTTGAGCGATGACGTGGGCTCGTCGAGGATCAGCAGCTCGACGTTCTTGGACAGGGCCTTGGCGATCTCGACGAGCTGCTGCTTGCCGACCCCGAGCCGGTTGATCTTCGTGTCCGGCGTCTCGTCGAGGCCGACTTTCTCGAGCAGCCCGATCGCCTTCTGATGGGACAGGCCCCAGTTGATGACGCCGCGCGTTGCCTGCTCGTTGGCGAGGAAGATGTTCTCGGTGATCGACAGCTCCGGGATCAGCGCCAGCTCCTGGTGGATGATGACGATGCCCTTCTTCTCGCTCTCCGTGATCCCACCGAAGTGGCATTCCTCGCCCTTGAAGAAGAACTCGCCGTCGTACTCACCCGTGCGGGTAGACGCCGGACACGACCTTCATCAGCGTGGACTTGCCGGCACCGTTCTCGCCGACCAGCGCGTGGATCTCGCCCGGGCGAACGGAGAAGCTCACGTTCTTGAGCGCCTTGACGCCCGGGAACTCCTTCGTGATATCGCGCATCTCGAGCAGCACGTCGCTCACTCGCGCCCGTCCCTCTCCTCTGCGCTCGCCGTGTCTCGAAAACGAAAGCGGGTGTGCGAGACGTAGCCTCGCACACCCGCCACGCTACAGGGTTACAGGCCGAGCTGTTCGGCCGTGTAGTAGCCCGTGTCGACGAGCTCCTTCTGGACGGTGTCCTTCGTCACGTTGACGACCGGGAGCAGGTACGACGGGACGACCTTCACGCCGTTGTCGTAGGTCTCGGTGTCGTTGACGTCGACTTCCTCGACCCGCGAGGAACTGGTTGACCATCTCCGCGACCTTCGCGGCAAGCGTCCGGGTGTCCTTGAACACGGTGGACGTCTGCTCGTCGGCGAGGATGGACTTGACCGAGGGCTCCTCGGCGTCCTGGCCGGTGACCACGGGGCCCGGCTTGTCGGACGTGTAGTAGCCGACCTGCTTCAGCGAGGCGATGATGCCGCGGCTGATGCCGTCGTACGGGGAGAGCACGGCGTCGACGCGACCGTCGGCGTAGTGCGTCGCCAGGATGTTGTCCATGCGGGCCTGGGCGGCCTCACCGCTCCAGCGGAGCGTCCCGATCTGGTTCGGGAACTCGGTCTCACCCGACTTCACGACCAGCTTGCCGCTGTCCATGAACGGCTTGAGGGTGTCCCACGCGCCGTTGAAGAAGAAGCCGGCGTTGTTGTCGTCCGGCGAACCGGCGAACAGCTCGATGTTGAACGGGCCGGCGGCGTTGTTGAGGTCGAGCGTGTCGATGATCGACTGCGCCTGCGCGACGCCGACGGAGTAGTTGTCGAACGCGGCGTAGTAGTCGACGTTCGGGCTGTCGCGGATCAGGCGGTCATAGGCGAAGACCTTGATGCCGGCGTCCGCGGCCTTCTGCAGGGTGTCGGTCAGGGTCGTGCCGTCGATCGCGGCGATGACGAGGACCTTGGCGCCCTTGGTGATCATGTTCTCGACCTGGGAGACCTGGGTCGGGATGTCGTCCTCCGCGTACTGGAGGTCCGTCTCGTAGCCAAGGTCGTTGAGCGACTTCACCAGGTTGTCGCCGTCGGAGATCCAGCGGGCGGACGACTTGGTCGGCATCGCGATGCCGACGAGGCCGCCGGCGCCCGCAGCCGGGCTTCCGGCAGCCGGGCTTCCGGCAGCCGGGCTTCCGGCAGGCGCGGCGCTCTCGGCCGGTGCGGCGCTCTCGGCCGGTGCGGCGCTCTGTGGCGCCGTGGTGGCACCACCCGAGCTGCAGGCCGCAAAGACGAATAGCGCAGTGGCCGTCAAGGCCAACAGTTTCTTCATGGACAGCACTCCTCCAGTCCGTTGATTCGACGGGCATCCGGCGGTCCGGCTGGCCCCTCGCCGAGGGATGCGACAAACCTGGTGCGGGCGATCCATCCGCCAGACCAGAGCCTCGGCGTCGCGCGTAGCGTGAGCGTTCCCGTGAACGTTCACGGGGATGCTAGCGGGGTGTCAGGTCCGGAGTCAAGATGCTTTCTGCCCGGGTACATCGGCCCTGATGACGAGCCCACGTCACAACCCTCGAGCGAGGTGATGATAGAGGTCGTTCCAGCGAATCTGGTCCCGGAAGCCGTCGAGCTCGGTGGTCTCGTCGATGACGAGCAGCTCGGTCCCGCAGGCCACGGCGAAGTCACGCAGGTGCTCCGCGGTGATCGCGTAGCCCAGGCTCGTGTGGTGCGAGCCGCCGGCCAGGATCCAGGCGCTGGCATTCGTGCGCAGGTCGGGCCGCGGCGTCCACATCGCGCGCGCCACGGGCAGCCGAGGCAGCGGCTGCTCCGGCGGAACGACATCGACGACGCTCGCGACCATCCGGAAGCGGTCACCCATGTCGGTGACGCAGGCGAGGACCGCCGGCCCGGGGTGGGCATCGAAGACGAGGCGCACCGGATCTTCCTTGCCGCCGATCGACAGTGGGTGGATCTCGAGTCGAGGCCGTGCCGTGGCGATCGACGGGCAGACCTCCAGCATGTGTGCCCCGAGGATCCGGTCGCCCGACGGAGCGAAGTGGTACGTGTAGTCCTCCATGAACGAGGTGCCGCCGTCGAGACCCGCCGACATCACCTTCATGGCGCGGACCATCGCCGCGGTCTTCCAGTCCCCCTCTGCGCCGAACCCGTAGCCGTCCGCCATCAACCGCTGGACGGCGAGCCCCGGCAACTGGCGCAGGCCGTGGAGGTCCTCGAAGGTGTCGGTGAAGGCGATGAACGCGCCATCGCCGAGGAACGAGCGCAGTCCCAGCTCGATCCGCGCCCCGTCGCGCAACGAGTCGTAGCGCGCGCCGCCCGGTGCCAGCTCGGCCGCCACGTCGTATTCGTCGCAGTACGCTTCGATGAGCTCGTCCACGTCGGCATCGGACGTCGCGTCGACGCGGGCGGCCAGGTCGCCGACGCCGTACGAGTTGACGCCGAACCCGAGCCGCCGCTGCGCCTCGAGCTTGTCGCCTTCGGTGACCGCGACCTCGCGCATGTTGTCGCCGAAGCGGGCGATGCGACCGCCCAGCCAGTCCTTCCGTGCACTCGCGGCACGGGTCCAGCACACCGATCCGGTCCTGGACCGATGAATCGGCCCAGTGCCCGACCACGACAGTGCGTTCGAGGCGAAGCCGGGCCGCAAGGAACCCGAACTCGCGGTCGCCGTGGGCGGCCTGGTTCAGGTTCATGAAGTCCATGTCGATGGTGGCCCACGGGATCTCATCGTTGAACTGCGTGTGCAGGTGCAGGAATGGCTTCTGGAGACCACCAAGGCCGGCGATCCACATCTTGGCCGGCGAGAACGTGTGCATCCAGGTGACGAGGCCGATGCACGCGTCGCTCGCGTTCGCCTCCTGGCACAGCTTCCGAATCTCGTCGGCGCCGGTCAGGACCGGCTTGACGACCACCTTGACCGGGATACCGGGCGCGGCGTCCAGTGCGGCTGCGATCGAGCCCGAATGCTCCGCCACGGTCGCGAGCGTCTCAGGCCCGTAGAGGTGCTGCGATCCAGTGACGAACCAGATTTCGTTGGCGCTGATGTCCACGCTCGGGCTCCCTCGCCTACTGGCCGTACTGGGTGGTGTAGCGCTCGTGCAGCCGCGTCACCACGTCCTCGGGAAGGGTGTCGGGCTGGCCAAGCTGCAGGGCTGCCCAGACGGTCGCGGCCACGTCCTCGGTCATCACCGCCGCCTTGACTGCCGCCGCCGCCGAGTGACCGACGGTGAAGACGCCGTGGTTCCTGAGCAGGACGGCCGGCGAGCGACCGATCGTCTCGACGATCTGGGCACCGATCTGGTCGTCGCCGATCATGGCGAACCCGGCGCACGGGATTTCGCCACCGAACTCGTCTGCCTGGGCCGTCAGGTACACGGGGATGGACCGCCCGACGGCAGCGAAGGCCGTCGCAAAACGCGAATGCGTGTGGACGACCCCGTTGACGTCCGGCCGGTGGCGATAGACGTACAGATGGCTCGCCGTATCCGACGAAGGCTTGTGCGATCCCTCGACCACTCGCCCATCGAGGTCGACGACGACCATCGACGCTGCAGTGAGATCCTCGTAGCGGACGCCGGACGGCTTGATCGCGACGAGCCCGGAATCCGGATCGCGGGCGCTGACGTTGCCGCCGGTCCACACGACAAGCCCATGGCGGGGCAGCTCGGCATGCAACGCGACCAGCTCTTCGCGGATCGCTTCGAGCACGGTCAGCTGCTCGTCCGCTCGTCGCGAACGGCAGCACGCATCCGCTTGAGCGTGCGCATGACGTCGTTCTCGCCGCGCCCGAAGTAGTCGTGCAGCCGAACGTACTCGCGGTACAACGTTTCGTAGCTCGACCTGTTGGCCGGGATCGGGTCGTAGACCGTGTCACCGTGGCGGGCCATCGCGCGTGACGCTTCCTCGACCGTCTGGTAGCCGCCCGCATCGCGACCGGCGGCCACGGCCGCGAACATCGCCGACCCGAGGGCCGGCGTCTGGTCCGAGGCGCTGATCCGGAACGGGCGACCGGTCACGTCGGCGTAGATCTGCATGGTGAGCGGGCTCTTCTCGGCCAGGCCGCCGGCGGCGACGATCTCGTGGATCGGGACGCCGTGCTCCTCGAACGTCTCGATGATGACCCGGGTACCGTACGCCGTGGCCTCGATCAGCGCGCGGTAGATCTCCTCAGGGGTAGTCGCAAGCGTCGCCCCGATGAGGAGGCCGCTGACTCCGGCGTCGACCAGGACCGATCGATTGCCGTTCCACCAGTCGAGCGCCAGCAACCCCGACTCGCCCACCCGGAGGGCGGCTGCCTTCTCCTCGAGCAGGGCGTGGAGGTCGATCCCGCGCTCACGGGCCTCGCGCGCATAGGGCTCCGGAGTGGCGTGCTCCACGAACCACCCGAAGTGGTCGCCGACGCACGACTGGCCCGCTTCGTACCCGAAGAAGCCGGGCAGGATCCCGTCCTCGACGTAGCCGCACATACCTGGGACCGTCTGCTCGTCGCCGGCCAGCACCATGTGGCACGTCGAGGTGCCCATGATCATCACCATGCGCCCGGCCTCGATCACCGCGGCTCCTGGCACAGCGACATGGGCATCGACGTTTGCCACCGCCACGGCAGTCCCCGGGCGCAGCCCCGTCCAGGCGGCAGCCTGCTCGGTCAGCCCGCCGGCTCGGTCGCCCATGGACATGAGCTCGCGCGACATGCGCGTGTCGACGACGTCCGCGAAGCGCGGGTCGAGCGCGGCGAAGTAATCGTTCGGCGGGAACCCGTCCCGCTTCGACCACATCGCCTTGTAGCCGGCGGTGCAGATGTTGCGCGTCTCCCGACCGGTCAGCTGCCAGACAACCCAGTCCGCAGCCTCGATGAGGCGCTCGGCACGAGCGTAGACATGCGGCGCCTCATCGAGGATCTGGAGCGACTTCGAGAAGAACCACTCGGAGCTGATCTTTCCGCCGTAGCGATCCAGCCACGGCTCGCCGCGCGCGCGTGCAACGTCGTTGATGCGATCCGCTTCGGGCTGGGCGGCATGGTGCTTCCAGAGCTTGACCCAGGCATGCGGCTCGGCCCGCAGCTCCGGGAGGAGACACAGTGGGGTACCGTCAGCGGTCGTCGGGAGCATCGTGCACGCGGTGAAGTCGATGCCAACGCCGATGACGTCCGGCGGATCCACGCCGGCCGTTCGGAGGACGTCGGGGATCGCGTTCTGGAAGACGCGCAGGTAGTCCTCGGGATTCTGGAGCGCCCACTCGGGCGGGAGCACGACGTCGCGGCCCTCGATCGGCAGGTGGTGGTCGATCACTCCGTTCGAATACGGATGGACGGAGGTCGCGAGGACGGTACCGTCGCCCACGTCGACGAGGACCGCGCGGCCCGACTCCGTCCCGAAGTCGACACCGATGGCGTACCTGCTCAACGTCCCTCCCGTGGGATCTCTCGACGCGCGGCGGGGACCTTGCGTCCCGTTAGCGTTCCCGCTAACGTTCACAGCGGAACGATAACCTATCAGTCAGGCGCTCCGGACACAAGACCGGCCGCACGAGTTCGAGGGCCCTCGTGACCCCCCGACCCCAGCCCTGGAGTGACGAACACCGGGTGACGATCCGAGAGATCGCCCGGATGTGCGGGGTGTCCGTCCAGACGGTCTCGCGCGTTATCAATCGACGCCCCGACGTGGCTCCCGAGACGCGAGCCGCCGTCGAGGCCGCCATCGCCAAGACCGGGTTCCAGCCGAACGCGGTCGCGCGCAGCCTCGTGCAGCGGCGGTCGTACACCCTTGGAGTCATCGCCGCCGGTCTGCCCTACTTCGGCGTTGCGCAGACGCTCAACGGGATCACCGCGGAGTCGGAGGCCCAGGGCTACGGCCTGCTGCTGAAGGAGATCCCGGACGGCAACCTGCCAAACCTCGCACCCGTGGTCGAGTTCCTCATGGCCCGCCGGGTCGAGGGGATCGTGTTCGCGGCGCCGGACCTCGGAGAGAGCCTGACCTCGCTCCGCGCCCGCCTGCCGATCGGCGTGCCGCCCATGGTATTCCTGAAGTCGGAGCCGTCGCGAGCGTTCACGACGATCCTCATCGACAACTACGGGGGCGCCAGGGCGGCAACCGAGCATCTCATCGCGCTCGGGCGCCGGCGTATCGGGCACCTCGCCGGGCCGCTCGACTGGCACGAAGCGCGCGATCGGGAGCAGGCCTGGCGTGACGTGTTGCGGGAGGCCGGGCTCAAACCGGGACCGTTGGCGCAGGGATCGTGGACCTCGGAGAGCGGGGCCGAGGCATTCGCTCGCATGCTCGATGAGGACCCCACGATGGACGCCGTCTTCTCGGGCAACGATCAGATGGCGCTCGGAGCCATGCACGTCATGCACGCGCGCGGCATCTCGATCCCGGACAAGATCGCGGTCGTCGGTTTCGACGGCCTGGAGGAGGCTGCGTGGTTCACGCCGCCGCTCACGACGATCCGCCAACCACTGGGCGAGCTGGGCCAGATGGCGGTGCGTGAGGTTCTCGCGATCAACGGTGACGACCCCGGCCAGCGTTCTGTGCGCAGCCTGACGCTCGCCACGGAGCTGGTGGTGCGCGGGAGCGCACCGGCCGCCCCGACTCCGGCCAAGGCGAGCTGAAACGCGTCGGGAATGCAAGTCCCTCGAGCGGGAATGCAATTCCCCCGAGCGGCGACCGGTGCTACCCTTCCTGCATGGCCGGGCGGTCGGCGTCTGCGAAGCGTCAGACAGACAAGGATGAAGGTCGCCGCGCGCTGGTTCTGTACGACCGCCGCGCGATGGTCGACCTGATCGAACTCACGCTGAACCACGGCCTGTTCACCGTCCGGGCCGCTGCCAGCCTGGCTGATGTTGAAGCCCTCGTCACCGACTGGCAGCCGCACCTTGCGCTCGTCGACATGGAACACGACGATAGCGCCGCGTTGCTTCGCAGGCTCGGCACGTCAAGGAAGCTTGCGGCGTCCGTGACGCCGGTCCTCGGCCTCACCCGGCGCGGGGACCTGGCGACCAAGCTCCGGGCGTTCGACCTCGGCGTCGACGACATCGTGTCAATCCCCTTCGCGCCGGAAGAGCTGCTCGCGCGGGCGGTCGTCATCACACGTCGTGCGTCAGGTGTTGACCGGCCGATCGTCCCGACGATCCGGCTCGGTGAGATGGAGATCGACATCCTCAATCGCGAAGTGCGCGCGGGGCACTCGGTCGTGCACCTGAGCAGCATCGAGCAGGCGCTGTTGTATCTTCTGGCCAGCCGTGGGGGCCGCGTTATCACCCGTGACGAGATCCTCGACGGGGTGTGGGGTGCGGACTTCGTCGCCGAAAGCAACGTCGTCGATCGGCACATCCGGGGGCTCCGGGTCAAGCTCCAGAACGACTACAAGCACCCGCGGTTCATTGAGACGGTGCCCGGCAGGGGCTATCGGTTCATCCCGACGTACTCGAATTCAGGGGTGGGCCGAGGGCCGCGACGAGCGGGAGCGCATACCCGACTGACCCTGTCATGACAGCCCGTCATGACAAACGGTCACCCCTTTTGCAAATTCAGGGCGTGTCTCCGTTGAAGGCTCACATCGACGCGCCGCTCCCACCGTATGTCGAAGGCCGAAGGGGGCCTTGGTCGTCGGTTCCGGCCATCGATCGCGCCGGTGCGTGTCAGCAGCGGCTGCCTCGGGGACACGGTACGGCCCTCCAACTGGGGGTCTGGGCGGCCGACAGGAGGCGTTCTGTGAGCAGCGCCCCGGGTGACAGGGCTCCGGCGTAGACGTCGCGGCGCGGAACGCGCGGCGGCTGGGGGGTAGCCCGCGACCAAGGTCCGCTGACGACGCGACCGGGGCCCTGTTGCCACCACCAGCGCTGCAGGGACGTGGTGTAGCCTCGCATCACAGGCGGCCGAAGGGGCTGCCGCTCGCGCGGACTCCACGGAGGTGGCATGGGCTCGCTGGTTGCGGGCGTCGATACGTCGACCCAGGCGACGAAGGTCCTGGTCGTCGACTCGGAGACGGGCGGCGTTGTCGCCAGCGGCCGCGCCGGGCACACGGTCAGTGGTGAACGCGGCGCGCGCGAAACCGACCCACGCGAATGGTGGGAGGCGCTCCGGACGGCATTCGCTCAGACCGGTCGCGCGGATGAGGTCGCGGCGCTCGCGGTCGGGGGGCAGCAGCACGGCCTCGTCGCACTCGGACAGGATGGGGAGCCTTTGCGCCCGGCGATGCTCTGGAACGACACGCGCTCTGCGCCGCAGGCGACGGCCCTCGCCGAGACGATCGGCGCTGAACGTTTGGCGGACCGGGTGGGCAGCAGGCCGGTGGCCTCGTTCACGGCCACCAAGTGGGCCTGGCTTCGCGAGCACGAGCCGGCCACGGCCGACGCAACCGTCGCGATCCGGCTACCGCACGACTACCTGAACGAACGCCTCACCGGAGCGGGCGTGACCGACCGGGGAGACGCTTCCGGGACGGCCTGGTGGTCGACGGGGGACGAGGCGTACGCGACCGACATCCTCGCCAGTCCCCTGCTCCGCCTCGACGAACGGATGCTGCCCCGAGTGCTCGGTCCGCTCGACACCGCAGGCCAGGTGACGGCCGACGCCGCATCCGCGATCGGGCTGCGGGCTGGTGCGCTGGTCGGCCCCGGGACCGGCGACAACATGGGTGCAGCACTTGGGCTTGGGCTCCGCGCCGGCCAGGTCGCGATCAGCCTCGGGACGTCGGGCACCGCGTTCGCGGTGTCGGAACGGCGGACCTGCGACCCGAGCGGGATCGTGGCCGGCTTCGCCGATGCGACGGGCCGCTTCCTGCCGCTCGCCTGCACGCTGAACTGCACGCTGGCCGTGGACCGCGTGGCCGGCCTGTTCGGGCTGGACCGCGACGACGTCGCGCCGAGCGGCGAGGTCGTCGCGCTGCCGTGGTTCGATGGCGAGCGGACGCCGGATCTGCCGAACGCCGCCGGCACGCTCGCCGGCCTGCGCCACGACACGCGACCCCAGCAGGTGCTGATGGCCGCCTACGAGGGTGCGATCGCCTCACTCCTCGATGCCGTGGACGCAATTGCCGAGCAAACGGGCGGGCTGGACGAAACCGCCCCGCTCGTCGTCCTCGGCGGCGGCGCTCGTGGGCGCACGTGGGTCGACGCCGTGCGCCGCCTCTCGGGTCGCGCCGTCCTGATCCCCGACGCGGAGGAGCTGGTCGCGATCGGCGCCGCGGTGCAGGCCGCGGCAATCCTCGGCGGCGAGGACCCGGCGGCCGTGGCGACCCGCTGGGGCACGAGCGCCGGCACCCAGCTCGAGTCGGTCCCACGCGACGACGAGCGACTGGCCCGGATCGGCGCACTGCGGAACGCGGTGATCGAGACGCCCGCGCTGGCCGGCAGCGCCAGGTGATCGAGCTCCGAAACGGGGCTTCCGTCGCGACGATCGATGCCGAACGCGGCGGACGGCTCGCATCGCTGGCCGTAGCCGGCCGCGACCTGCTCGTCGGACCGCCGGACGACGACGATCGGACGATCCTGTGGGGCTCGTTCCTGATGGCCCCATGGTGCGGCCGCGTGGAACGTGGCGTCCTTGAGTGGGACGGACGCACCCACCGGCTGCCCGTGACGGACGAGGGGAACGCGATCCACGGCGTGCTCTGGGACCAGTCCTGGACCGTCGAGCTGGCAGACGCCGATACGACCGTCATCTCGGCACGCTTCGAATCCGGCGGCTGGCCGTTCGCCGGCGTGGCCCGCCAGCTGTTCGAGCTGCGCGACGGCGAGCTCGTGACGTCCGCCGAGCTCCTTGCCGAGGAGCCGATGCCGGCCGCGCTTGGGTGGCATCCATGGTTCCGCCGAACGGACGAGGATCCCCGCCTGACGATCCACAGCGCGCACACGCTCGAGACCCATGACCTGATCCCGACCGGGCGGCGGCTCCCCGTCGACGGAACCACCGACCTGCGCCACGGAACGGTGATCGGGGAACGCCTCCTCGATCATTGCTACACCGAGGTTCGCTCGCCGGCCCTCGCGGAGTGGCCCGGCTTCGCCCTCGAGATCACCTTCGACGAGCCGCTCACGTCGACGCTCGTCCATACCCGCGCGACGTCGTTCTGCATCGAGCCCCAGAGCGCGTGGCCGACCGCGGTCGCGCTGGAGGCCGCGGGGGTGCCCGACACCGGTCTTGTGATCCTCGGCGCAGGTGACCGGCTGGCCGCGTCGATGGCCTGGCGCTGGCGATCCGCATAGAGGTGCGATGATCTCGCGATGCCTGCGAGGTCGCGCACCCAGTCGAACCGTCAGAAAGCCGTGACGACCGAGCCCGTCGAACCGGCTGAGCCGACGGGACCGGCCGCCGGACGCACCTTCCCGTGGCCGTTGGCACTCGGCTTTGCGGCGCTTGCGGTGGGCCTCGTTGCGCTCGGCTGGACGCTGTTCTTCTCCGGGCGCGGGGCGTCGGACTGCCAGGCCCGCGCATGGGATTCGATCCCGGAGGAGCGCGCGCTGCCGGACGGCTGGGCCGTGACCGCGACGAACTTCTTCGTCGGCAACTCCACCGTGACGCTGGAGGGGCCGGCGGCCGATACGGACACCGGCGAGGGCGTGGTGTATGCCACCGTGACCTGCTACGGCAACGACGGTTCAGAGGCGCTCGCCCGTTCCCGCGCAGCAGATGCATCGACTGGCACAGCGACGACGGACCTCGATGGCATCGGCGAAGAGGGCTATGCGATCGAGGACGGCACGGGACTCTCGGCCGTGCATTTCCGCCGCGGCGATCTCGTGTCCTACCTCGTGGTCGCGGGCAACGTCACGCCGGATGAGCTGCGGTCCACGGCGTCGGCGTTCGACCAGGCGATGATCGACGCGAAGGCGGGGGATTTGCCGTCGATCGCCCCAGCTGACACGCCGGGTCCCGTCGGCGAAACACCGTTGATCGAACCGTCCGCACTGCCATCGGAACCGCTCGTCGGCTCCGCAGCACCGAACGCCTCGCCGGCCTCCCCCGAGCTTGAACGGCTGATGCCCAGCGAGATCGGGGGCACGCCGTACATCGTCGAGAGCTTCACCGGCGCCGACGCCTTCGGCAACGACGCCGGCAGCCGTGCCGTGACCGCCGGGCTTCGGGCTCTCGGCAAGTCCTCGGCAGACCTCGAGCTCGCCGAGGCCTACGACGAGAACCAGGCCCTCGATCTGTACCTGTTCGGGTTCCGGCTCCCCGGAGCCGACCCGGAGGCGCTCCAGTCACTCGTCCTCAACAGCTGGCTCGTTGCCGATGCCGAAGGCGTGACCACCGATCAAGTGGAGCTGGGCGGCAAGACGATGACGCATGTCGACTACGGCGATGACTCCCCCGACGCCTACGTGTACAGCCTCGGGGACACGGCGATCATCATCCACAGCGGTTCGCCGGACCTCGCGGAGGCGGCCGCCGAGGCGCTCCCCACCGAGTAGCTCCGGCCGGCCCCGGCCGGCGCGCTGCCTGCCCGTTTGATGGGCCGAGTTACCGGTGAAACGATGTAACGACAGGCGCGCGTGGCTTCTTGCCGATCCTGCCCGAATTCGTCCAGATCTGGTCGCCAACAGGCGTTGTTTGTGTACGAATTGAGTCAGTGGTGACTCGCGCGGAACCGTCCGTCGACTTCGGCAGGCGAACTGGAAAAGTCCCCGGAGACGGCCGCCTATGCTGCTATGATCGGCCGCATGGCGATCACGCGGAGGGGTTCGTCGGGCGCCAATGGAGCAGGGTCGGACGCTCACCGTGGGACGCAGCGCGGCCCGCTCCCCGAGGAGGCGCTCGACGCGCTCGTCACGGTCCTCGACGAGATCCGGCTCGGCCGGTCGCGTTCACGATCGGAGCTCGTCGTGCGCACCGGCCTGTCGCGGGCGATCGTCGCCCAGCGCGTCGGCGAGCTGATCGATCGCGGGCTGGTCGCCGAAGGCGAGACGGGACCGAGCACCGGCGGGCGGCCGCCCCGGCAGCTGACCTTCAGCGCCGACGCCGGACATGTCCTCGTCGCCGACCTGGGTGCGACGAGCATCGATGTGGCGGTCACGAGCCTCGACGGCCGGATCCTTGGCCATCACGACGAGCCGGCTGACATCGCCGCCGGCCCGGACGCGTGCCTCCAGCGAGTAGACGAGCTGTTCGAGCAACTCCAATCGTCGACCCGTTCGCTGCCGGGCCGCCTGTGGGGCGTCGGGATCGGCGTTCCGGGGCCGGTCGAGTTCTTGACGGGACGACCGATCTCACCGCCGATCATGCCCGGCTGGGACGGCTACCCGGTCCGGGAACGGTTCGCGGCGCGCTACGACGCGCCGGTCTGGGTAGACAACGACGTCAATGTCCTCGCCCTGGGGGAGTGGCGGTCCGGGATCGCGGTCGGCCACGACAACGTGGTCGTCGTCAAGATCGGCACCGGGATCGGCGCCGGCATCATCTCCGACGGCCGCCTCCACCGCGGCGCGCAGGGATCGGCCGGCGATGTCGGGCATATCCAGGTCGTCGACGATGCCTCGGTCGTCTGTCGCTGCGGGAACATCGGCTGTCTCGAGGCGCTGGCTGGTGGCGCGGCCCTGGCGCGGTCCGGGATCGCGGCCGCGCGCGAGGGACGAAGCGAGCGACTCATGGCGGCGCTCGACCAGCACGGAACGGTGACTGCGGAGGACGTCTCGCGGGTGGCGTCGTTCGGCGACGCGGTGGCCGTGGCGGAGCTCCAGTCCGCGGGCCGGCGCGTCGGGCTGATGCTCGCGAGCGTGGTGAACTTCTTCAACCCGTCGCTGATCGTGATCGGGGGCGGCGTCGCCCAGAGCGGAGACCAGCTGCTCGCCGCGATCCGCGAGACCGTCTACCGACGCTCGCTTCCGCTGGCTACCCGTGACTTGCTCATCCAGCGATCGTCACTGGGGGCGCTTGCGGGCGTGATCGGCGCGTCGTCGATGGTGGTGGACCAGCTGTTCTCGCGCGAGTCGATCGCCCGCTGGATGGACGTCGGGGGTCCGTCCGGCATGCCCGAGGTTGCCGTCGCCGTCCGCTAGACCTTCGTCCTGCGGGTGCACCGTGTGCACCCCACGGCCGTAAAACGGCACAACGAATCGCTCAACGCGAATCCGGCCGCAGTCGGCTCGCTCGCCTGGTGCATCATCCGTTCGTGGACGCAGCGCCGCTCCGGGTCGTCATCGCGGAGGATTTCGGCCCTCATCCGCGAAGGGATTGCCCGGCTCATCGAGGAATCCGGCAGCAGTGTTGTCGCCAAGGTTGGGGACGGGCCCGCGTTCGTCGACGCCGTCGTCGCGCATCGCCCGGATGTGTCCGTGGTCGACGTGCGCATGCCTCCGAGCCAGCGCGACGAGGGCTTACGGGCGGCGATCGAGGCTCGCCGGCAGGTCCCGGGAACGCCGGTGCTGGTCCTCAGCCAGTACGTGGAGCGCCAGTACGCGACGGAGCTCCTCGCCGATCGCGCGGGTGGCGTCGGCTATCTCCTCAAGGACCGGGTGGGCGACGTGCGCGAATTCATGGATGCGCTCCGGCGCGTGGCCCGCGGCGGAACCGCTCTCGACCCGGAGGTGGTCGCCCAGCTGATGACCCCGCGCGGCGGCGACGACCCGCTCGAGGTGCTCACACCCCGCGAACGGGAGGTCCTGTCAGCGATGGCCGAGGGTCGCACCAACCACGGGATCTCGGCACTGCTCGGGATCACAGAGGGCGCCACCGAGAAGCACATCAGCAACATCTTCGGAAAGCTCCAGCTGCCCGACTCCGAGAACGACCACCGCCGGGTGCTGGCGGTGCTCACGTACCTGGAGTCGTGATCCCTGCCCCGGCGTCCCGCCACGCGGGCACCGGCATTGCGGCGCGAACAAGCGTCGGTCCGCCGGTTGGGCTCGAGACGCTGAACGTGCCGTCCACGCCTTCGACCCTGCCGGCCAGCCCGGTCAGGCCGCCCGCCAGCCCGATCGAGGCGCCACCGGCGCCGTCGTCCCAGACCTCGACCAGCAGGTCCGACCCTTCGCGCCGGCAGCGCACCTCGCACCGGGTTGCCCGGCTGTGCTTCGCCACGTTGACCAGCGCCTCGGCCACGACGTAGTACGCGGCCCGTTCGACCGCCTCCGGCAGGCGTTCGCCGGCCGGCAGGTCGCTCTGCACGCTCGTGGGCACGGCGCCGCGGACGCTGATCGACTCGATCGCCGGCACCAGCCCTCGGTCGAGGAGAATCGCCGGGGCGATTCCGCGGACGAGGCTGCGCAGCTCAGCCAGGGCCTGCTGGGCCTCGTCGCGAGCCTCGAGGACCAGTTGCTTCGCGGCCGCCGGATCGCTGTCGATGCGCTCGCTTGCGAGTCCGAGGTCGATCGTCAGCATCACCAGCCGCTGTTGGGCGCCGTCGTGCAGGTCGCGCTCGATCCGGCGCAGCTCGCCGGCCTCGGCATCGAGCACGGCCGAACGGCTCTCGCGCAGGGTCTCGACCTGGCGACGCAGCTCTCGGGTCTCCGACGTGCAGATGAGGCCGGCGATCACCGCCCGATGGAGCACCGCGACGAGCTGTGTCAGCGATGCAGCGATCGGCAGGAGAACGATCCCGCCAAGCACCCAGAGAAAGGTCCACCCAGGCGCGGGGGCTTCCCATGCCGGCGCCGAGAGCAGTGCCAATGTGGCGCCCCAGACCGCAACGACCAGGACGAATTCGATGATGACCAGCGGGAAGTTCACGCCGACGTACAGGACGTCGCGCCAGCGCGCCTCGTCGGCGAACTCGGCTCGGACGAGATCCATGAGACCGCCACGCAGCGCCTTGTAGGGGTGTGCAAGCAGCGGTTCGGGATCGGCGAGGCGCCCGCGCCGGCGTTCGAGCCGGGCGACGAAGCGCGAGCCCTCGATGCCGAGGACGATCAGCACGATGCCGATCCCGGCGAGGAGGCTTGCGATACCCGCCGAGAAGGCCGACACGATGCTCGCGAATGCGACGACCCCGATGACGAACCCGATGACGGCGAAGAGGACTCCGTTCCAGGTCGCCGGGTGGATCGGCGACACGAGGAACGCCCGGATCGGGTCGCGTGCGCCGGTTCCTTCGCGCCGTGGCGCAAACGGGATCCCCGACGAAGCGAACGACGCTTCGCCGGGGATGCGAGCCGCGAACAGGGCCGTCAGAACCAGCAGGATCCCGACGATCAGGAACGGGGCGGCGATCACTGCCCTGCGTTCATTGGTTCGGCCGGCAACGCCGGTGAAGCCGGCGGCGTCGGCGATTCCGGAGGCTGGCCGAGGTCCGTCGGGTCAGGCTCGCCGCGACGGAACGCGGCGGCCAGCACGAGGACCCCCAGCGCCAGGATGAAGCCGGGCCACACGAAGCTGCCGTTGTATCCCCATTCCACGAAGAACGTGTTGGCCAGCGCTAGCCCGCCGAACAGGATCAGGGCGATCCCGACGAACGACAACCCCAGGCCGCTGCTTGCCGATCGGCCGGCGTGGCGGTGCGGCGAGCCGTCGGCGGCAGGAGCGGCAAGCTCCTCCTCGCTGAGCGGCTCGTTCGGAACGATGATCGCCATCACGATGTACAGCAGCAGGCCGAACCCACCGAAGAAGATGGACAGGAACCACACGAGGCGGACGAGGGTCGGGTCGAGATCGAAGAATTCGGCGACGCCGGCAGCCACACCTGCAACACGCCGGTCGTGGCGGCAACGATAGAGACTTCGGCGGTTCATGAGCACCCTCCAACAGGATTGATATCGAGGCTTCCGAGGTTGACGCTGACCGTCAGGTCAGCGTGGTGCGCCGCCGATGCGTAGTCTGGGCTCTCCCAGACACCGTCACGGAGCGCGAGGCCGTTGAGGTCCGTCGAGCTGAATGCTCCGCTCGAACGGACGCGCAATCCGACCGTGTCAGGGACACACACGTCGGCGTCGCCGGCGTTGACCGAAATCGTGGCCCGGACGTCGACGCCGGTCGGCAGGTCGATCGACAGCTTGCCCGCATTCACCGCGGCAGCGATCGTCTCCACCTGCGCCGTGGCGAGGTCAACCGTCGATCGACCGGCGTTTGTCGTGAGCGCCAGGGCCCCGATGTCCGCACCGTCCAGGTCAGCCTGGCCTTCCCCGGCGTTGACCACCACATCGAGGTCGTCGATGCGGGATGTCGGCAGCGTCAGCCCCCACGCGTCGCGTCCGTACTCGCCGAACCATCGGTCATCGCGGACGCTTCGCAGCGACAGGTCGGTCGTCGACGCGGCGACCACGGGTGCGTAGCCGTGTGTGTTGGCCGCCCGCAGGTCCCAGCCGGAGCCCGATTGGGTCGTGATGGTGAGGGCCCCGCAACCGGTCGCGACGTCAACGCGGGCGGGAGCAGTGAATGCGCCCCGGTTCGTGTCGAACGAGGTCTGCTCACCGGGCTTCGGTGCACAATCCAGGCCGACTTGCGGACCGAGTGCGAGCACGCCGCCGAGCAACAGGCCCGGCACGGCCGCGGCCAGCATGCCGCCGGCGACATTGAACTGGGTCCGCCGCAGGACGAGGGTGACGCCGAACGCAATCACGACGAGGGGCCAATAGCGGAGCACGTCTACCACGACCGTCGCGTCGGGCTCGACGTAGTTGACGACGGCGATGGCGCCGCCGAGCGCGAGGAGGAACACTCCCCAGTAGAGGTACGAGTTCTTGACTCGCATTGGGCATTTACCTCTGGTGTGACTTTGTTCGGGCGGTGTTGCCCGATGGGTCACACGCTAGGAGCGGCACCGGTGCCTGGCCAGCCGGCTACCGGGCGGGTTCGGTCCGGTGTTTGCCTCGGGGCGAGGGTGGGGGTATCCCCAGGGCGAGGAGGGAGCCGTCAGCCGCCCGCGACGATCCGGTCCACGAAGTCGCCGCTGTCGGCGTCCTTCAGGATCAGTTTCTGGCGGCCGTCGGGCAGGACCTCGCGCTTGATAACCGTGTGGCCCTCGTAGGTCTCGGGCGCGATCCCGATCCGCGGCGTGACACCGCCACGCCAGGCCAGGTCGACTGGTTCCCACACCCGGCTCTTCGCCGACCGGTAGCAGGCGTCCATGATCGCGTTCACGACATAGCCGTCGTAGAAGGTCTCCCGCGGCTTGCGGCTCTCCTCGAGCGCCCGGAACATGTCGGTGAACATGTCGACATAACCGAGCTCGGAGACCTCGTCGCCAACCGGGAACAGCCAGCCTGCCGACGTCTCGGCTTTCTCGGCCACGTACCCTTCCCGGCCGCCGGCGGTGAACATCTCGAAGCCGGTCCGCAGGAAGTGGTTCAGCCAGATCGTCCCGTGCGTGCCGGCGACCTCGTCGCGCAGGTCCATGCCGCCACGGAACGTCCAACTCACCTCGAACTGTCCGATCGCGCCCGATTCGAAGCGGATCAGCGCCACAGCGTTGTCCTCGTCGGCGATCGGGTGGACGAGGGTGTCCGTGTGGCACAGGACCTCGACCGGCCGGTTTCCCTTGCCAACGAAGTTGCGGATGATCTCGATGCAGTGGCAGCCGAGGTCGATGATCGCGCCACCCCCGGTCAACCGCCCATCCCAGAACCACGCCGAGTGCGGTCCCGGGTGGGTCTCGCGTGAGCGAACCCAGGTCACGTCCCCGATCGCTCCGCCTTCGACCGAGCGGATCGCCTTGAGCGTCTTCGGCGTGTAGCACAGGTCCTCGAGGTAACCGGCGAACACGCCCGCACGCTCGACCGTCTCGAGCATCCGCTTGGCCTCTTCGGCATTTCGCCCCAGCGGCTTCGTGCACAGGATCGCCTTGCCCGCGTCCGCCGCGATGGTTACGGCATCCTCGTGCATGAAGTTCGGGACGCCGATGACCACGACATCGGTCTCCGGGTGGCGGATGGCCGCCTCGAGGTCGGTCGTCGACTCGGGGATGCCCCATCGCTCGCGGAAGGCGGCTCCACGTTCCGGGCTGCGCGAGTAGACGACGTGGACGGCGTCGCGGCCACGTTGTCCGTGGAGGGTCATCGTGTAGAAGTCGCCGATGAGCCCGGTCCCGAGCATCGTGATCGATCGAGCCTGCATCGCAGTCTTCCCTCGCTGCCTACGCCGATGCTGTCGGATTGAGGATACGATCCTCGCGATCCAACCCCACAGGACCACGATGACCGTCATCGATCTCGCGCTGGCCGTCGCCGGGCGCTCGCACGCGTTGGTCAGCCGGGGCGGCCGGTCCAGCGGACGAGCGCGGCTTCTTGTCGTTGCCCTGTTCGTGCTGCCTGCGATAGCGCTCGTGATCATCGGACTCACGCCGATCCCGCTGGAGCGCACCTTCGAGGAGCTCCGTGACGGGCTCTACCCCGAGCGGACTTCGTGGCTCCGGCTCGAAGGCGACCTGCAACCGGCCGACGTCACCAGCGAGGGATACGAGGCGTACATCCTGCGCGACCCGACGAACGACGAGCTGGCCGTGACCATCCTCGCGCCGGGACCGCTGTCCACCGGCCACGTCGAGGTGACGGGGCACCCACTCGGCGGTGTTCGCGCACCAGGCACGTTCGAAGCGTTCTATGCCGACCCGGTGACCGAGCCGGCGCGCCACGACCCGTGGCTGCTCATAGCCTTGCCGGCGCTGATCGGTCTCGGGTTGCTGCTCGGGGAGCGCATCGGATATCCGGTCATGCGCGGCGAGTCGCGCAAGGGACCGCTCGCCGCCGCTCCGCTCCGACCAGGCGAGGAGATGACCGCCCGTTGGTCCGGGCGGATCGGCAGTGAGGAGCTGCTGTCCGGCGAGGCGAGATCATGTTCGGTCGCCGTCGAGGATGAGGGCGAGGTCGCCCTGGTACGCGTCCGGGACGAGGATGGCGCGCGTCAGGTCCCGGTCCGCCGGGCCACGCCCAAGGTTGTCGGCCGGGTATGCCGCACGAACGGCTGCCGCCCGGGCGTCGAAGTCCACGGGACGAGCGCCGACATCATGTTCGAGTTCGAATCGACGGCCGACCGCGACCGGCTCGCTGCGTCCGTGGCCTGAGGCCTGAGCGCCGGAAACACACTCCGGTCTGCCATGCGACTTCCCGGCATCAAATGCCGGGAAGTTGCATCGCCACCGAAGGACGAGATCGCCGAGTACCAGTCGGGCCGCATCAGGCGGACCGCGGCCTGTCAGCTGACGGCCTTGCGGGTACGCTCGAACGCGATGCGACCACGGCTGTCCGTTCTTTCTGACGACCTGCTCGAGCGCATTCTCGACGAGGCGATGCGGATCCTGGCCGAGACTGGCATGGAGATCCGTGGGCCCGAGATGCGACGTCGGCTACTCGAGGCCGGCCTGCCGACGAGCGCCACCGGTGACCGCGTCCTGTTCCCTCGCGACGTGGTCGAGCGCGCCGTCGAGACAGCGCCCTCGTCGTTCCAACTCTTCGACCGCGACGGCAACCCGTTCGCCGACCTCGGCGGGGATCGCGTCCACTTCGTGCCCGGCTCGAGCGGCCTGCGCGTGCTCGACCACCGCACAGGCGAAACCCGCCTGGCCGACACGACCGACTTCGTCGAGTACGTCCGCCTGGGCGATGGCCTCCAACACATCGCCTATCTGGCGACTGCCTTCTCGACCAACAAGGACATCGAGGCACAGGTCTCCGACGCATGGCGCCTCTTCCTGATCCTCACCAACACGAAGAAGCCGGTCGTTTCGGGCGCCTTCACCGAGCACGGCGTGCCGCGGATGGCCGACATGATGGAGCTGTTCCGGGCGGACCGGGCAGATCTCATCGCCCGCCCGATGTCGATCTTCACGATCACCGCGACCGGCAACTTCCGCTACAGCGAGGACTCCTGCCAGAACATGATCGACTGCGTCGAGGCCGGCATCCCCGTGGAGATCGTGCCGGTGACGCTGATGGGCCTGATCGCGCCGGTCACGCCGGTCGGGGCAACGGTCTTCCACACGGTCGACGTCCTGGCCGGGATCACGATGGCCCAGGTGATTCGCCCGGGCGCACCGGTCCTCTTCGGTGGAGCCCCGGCGACGTTCCACATGAAGATCGCCAGCTCGCCGATGGCCGCGATCGAGGCGCTCCAGCTCGACGTCGCCTACGTCGCGGTGGCCAAGCGGCTCGGCCTGCCCTGCCAGTCGTATATGGCACTGTCGGACGCGAAGATCCTCGACGCGCAGGCCGGAGCCGAGACTTTCGGCAGCGCCTTGCTCGCCGCGCTTGCCGGCGTGAACAGCGTGAGCGGTCCCGGCATGCTCGACTTCCTGCTGGTGTTCAGCCTGCCGAAGCTGGTCTTCGACGACGAGATGTGCGGCCAGGCGTTGCGCTTCGTGCGCGAGGTCCGGCCCGAGGACGACCTGCCGACGCAGGACCTGATCGACCGGCTGATGGCCGACCAGCATCTGATCATGGCACCGCACACCACCGCCCACTGGCCCGAGGCGCTCTATCTGCCGAGCGTGATCGTCGAGCGGGACAACCGTGAGAACTGGGCGAAGGCCGGCGCCCGGGACACCTACCAGCGCGCGGTCGACGAGACGAACCGCCGGCTCGCGGCCTATCGCCAGATCGAGACCGACCCGGCGATCGTCGACGAGCTGGAACGAATCATCCGGTCGGGACTGACCGAGCAGACCGACCTACCGGGCATCCCGCCACCACCGGACGCGTCAGAGCCGATCGCGACCGGTCCAACGCGTCGAGCCAATCCCCGCCGCCAGCGCAAACAGGAGGGACCCACCGCATGACCACGCCGCTCGCGACCCCGGCCACGTCCGACTCGTCGACGCTCTATTTCGGACCGTGGTATCGGCGCTCGCCCTTCTTCGAGAAGACGCTCGAGGCCGGCTGCAGTGCCTACGACATCTACAACCACATGTACCTGCCGGGCTACTACGGTGACCCGGTCGAGGAGTACTGGGCGCTGCTCAACGGCGTGACCGTGTGGGACGTGGCGGTCGAGCGGATCGTCGAGATCACGGGACCCGACGCGTCGGCGTTCGCGAATACCCTGACCTGCCGAGACCTGACCACGTGTGCCGTCGGCCAGGGCAAGTACGTGCTGATCACCGCGGAGGATGGCGGGATCGTCAACGACCCGGTGCTGCTCCGCGTCGAGGCGGATCGCTGGTGGCTGGCCCTGGCGGATAGCGACGCCGGTCTCTGGGCGCGCGGCGTTGCGATCAACAGCGGCATGGACGTCCAGGTCCGCGAGCCCGAGGTCTACCCGGTCCAGGTCCAGGGCCCGAAGTCGAAGGACGTCATGCAGACGCTCTTCGGCGACGCCGTGCTCGACATCAAGTACTACTGGACGCTGACGACCGAGCTGGATGGCATCCCCGTCGTCATCAGCCGGACGGGCTGGACCGGCGAAGTCGGCTATGAGATCTACCTTCGCGACCCGTCGCGCGGCGGCGAACTGTGGGACCGGATCATGGAGGCCGGCCGGCCGCACGACATCCGGCCGATCGCCCCATGCGAGGCGCGCCGAATCGAAGCCGGGATCTTCAACTACGGCTCAGACATGACCATCGAGAACAACCCGTTCGAGATCATGGGCCTGGAGCGGCTCGTCGAGGAGCAGGAGGCCGATTACATCGGCAAAGCCGCGCTCGAATCGATCCGCGCGCGAGGCGTCGACCGCAAGCTCGTCGGGATCGAGTTCGAGGGCGATGCGCTGCCGTTCGAGATCTCCCGGAAGCTCGCCGCCCGCCACGACGGCGAGACGGTCGGCACCGTCACCGACCTGATCTGGTCACCGCGACTCGGCAGGAACATCGGCTACGTCTGGGTCCCGTTCGGGCTCTCGAAACCCGACACGGCTCTCGAGATCGAGGCGCCCGATGGTGGGCTGTGGCCCGCAACGACGGCTGCGATCCCGTTCATCGACCCACGAAAGGTCACTCCGAAGGCTTGAGCGCCGCGCGGGTCAACTCGCCAGGGCAAGCTGATCGAGATTCTGCAACGCGACAGTGTTGGCAGCGAGGCGCTTCTCGGTCGCCATGAGCTCGCGGGCAGCCTCTGCCGGATCGCGTCCCTCGATCAGGGCAAGGACGACCTCCGAGCAGGCGTCCTCCCAGCGCGGATCGCGGATAGCGACAAGGTGCGCGTCACGGCGGATGCCCATGCGGTGCAGCACCTTCCACGCCTCGTCGAACAAGGGATGGTGCGCGTGCGACGGCGGCAGGGGCACCTGCTCGACCTGCTTGCGCACCCGCCGCCGGCGCCGCTGCGCCGAGCAGCAACTCCCGGTTCGCGAGGCGCCAGCGCCGTCGGCGTTCGCGCTCGCCCTCGGCGTGAGCCGTGCGCCACGCGCGGAAATAGTCCGGGGTACGAAGCCGCAGGCGACGGTGTGCCTCGCGAACCTGCTCTCGGCGACGCTCGGGATGCCGTGCCCGGTAGCGTGCCTCGCGCTCGCGGGCTCGCCGACGGACGGCGCCGGGGTCGTGACATTTGCTGGACCGGGATTGATGGACTCCCAGGCCGAGACGATTGGCGAACAGCCGTCCGCACGTATCGCATTGCTCTTTCGACATGATCTCCGCCGGTGGGCGGCCTTAGACGGCCGGACACCGTTCGGGACGACACCGAAGAGGATGTCGCAATCGCATGCGCCACAGGGGTGGCCGCGCGAAGCTGGCAGAGCCGTCGGGGGCTGCGTGCGATCCGCTGTTTCCTTCAACGGCGGATCGAAGGTCTGGTCGGCGTCCGCCCCATAGAGCGGACTTCCCCCCGACGCGCCTTCTGGCGACGCGCCTACCGTACCAGAGACGCGCAAGGGTCGATCCGTGAGCGCTGCGAACCGTTCGGGCATTCGGTCGCAGGACGTCAGATCCCGCGCATCCGGTTGTTCTTCGCGTCGTGGGTGAGCTCGGCCAGGCCGAGCGCTTCGAGCAGCGGCGGCATGTACATCCCGAACCGGCCGCGGTAGCCCTTGCGCAGCCCGTACCACCCGCCGACCGGGTTCGACGCGTCGCGACCCCAGGCCTCGACCGTGCCCGGTTTCGCGTCCTTCTGCTCGTCGGCGGCGCCCAGGTCCATCCAGTCGCCGTGCGCCGTGAGCATCGCGTGCAGGTCGTCGATCGCGCTGAGGTGGTACTTCAATGTCGTCGAGCCGACCTGGCAAACGATCGCCGGCGGGTCCGCCGCCTCGTCGCGGTACATCGTGTAGTCCGATGTCCGAGGCGGCGTCTTGAGCTGCCAGGGATCCTCGCGCGTGCCACTTCCGGTCGCCATTCGACCCTCCTCTCAGCCGGTCTCGATGGTGCTACTCCGCTTCGATCTCTGCAACACGCAGCCGGTGGAGCCCCGGTTCGGGGTCGTCGGCGACGATGCGGTAGGCGAATTGGCGAGGCCGGCCGTCCAGCCGGTTGAAGCGAATGGTCGACTCCGCCCAGCGTGTGTCGGCGAAATGGCGCCACAGCGAGGCGAGGTCCTCGCGGATCGAAGGGTCCGCCGGGTTCGTGAACTCCTCGACCGCCTTGCCGAGGATCTGCTCGCGTGGCAGCTCCACGATGTCCGCGAGGGCCGCGTTCAGGTCGACGAACTGGCGCTCGTCGTCGAGGATCGCCCAGGCGATGTCCGGGCTGTCCCAGTCGATGACCGGCATCCCCGGCTGCCCGAATGCCACGGTGCCGAAGCGGAAGGCGTACCAGATGATGGGTTCACCGCCGCGCCGAGCCAGGTCCTCCTGGGCGCGCACGACGGCCGTCGGGTAACGCGCCCGGATGCGGTCCTGGAGGGCGTCGGTCGTCGGCTTCCTCAACGCTTCGAGCGCGTCGCAGGCGAAGGCATGGAACAGGGGGTCGGCCGACGGGAAGGTCCGAAGCTGGATGCCGGTCATGGAAGCGCGGCGCTCGCCCGCTGGGGGCGATAGAACGGCAGCGGTTCGGGTGCGAGGGGCTCGTCGCCGATGATCAGGTCGGCGGCCTTCTCGGCAACCATCATCACCGGGGCGTAGATGTTGCCGTTCGGGATGTACGGGAACACAGAGGCGTCCACGACGCGGAGCCCGCTCGTGCCACGCACCTCCATCGTCCCGGGATCCGTCACGGAGCGCTCGTCGGTCCCCATCCGGGCCGTGCACGAGGGATGGAGCGCCGTCTCGGCGTCGCGGGCGACCCATTCCAGGATCTCCTCATCGGTCGCCACGCTCGGTCCGGGCGAGATCTCGCCGTCGTTGAACGGTTCGAATGCAGGCTGGCCAAGGATGTTCCGCGTGGCGTGGATGGCCTCGACCCATTCGCGCCGGTCCTGGTCGGTCGACAGGTAGTTGAAGCAGAGCGCGGGGTGCTCGGCCGGATCCGTGCTCTTGATGCGGATCGACCCGCGCGCGTCCGAATACATCGGCCCGACGTGGACCTGGTAGCCATGGCCCTTCACGGGCGACGAGCCGTCATAGCGGATCGCGATCGGCAGGAAGTGGAACATCAGGTTCGGGTATGCGACGTCGTCGTTGCTGCGGGCGAAGCCGCCGCCCTCGAAATGGTTCGTGGCGCCGGGTCCGCGCCGGAGGAAGAGCCACTGGAAGCCGACCCACGGCCTGTTCCGCCAATACTTGGCGGGTGCCACCGAGACGGGCTGTCGGCTGCGGTGCTGGATGTACACCTCGAGGTGGTCCTGCAGGTGCTTGCCGACGCCCGGGACGTCGGCAACGACGTCGATCCCGAGCCGCTCCAACTCCGCGGCATTGCCAACGCCGGACAGCTGGAGGAGCTGCGGCGATGCGATCGCCCCGCTCGAGAGAATCACTTCGCCGGCCCGGGCCTGGACTCGCGGGCCGCCGTTCGTGTACTCGACGCCAACCACGCGATTCCCCTGGAACAGGATCCTGGTGACGAACGCGCCGGTCTCGACTCGAAGGTTCTTGCGCTCCATGACCGGGTGCAGGTACGCCCGTGCCGCGCTCAGCCGGCGGCTCCGGTGGATGTTGCGATCGAACGGCCCGAAGCCCTCCTGACGGAAGCCGTTGACGTCCTCGCTGAGCGCGTAGCCGGCCTGCTGAACGGCCTCGAAGAAGGCCCCGAAGAGAGGGTTCGTGGCCGGGCCGCGCTCGAGGATCAGCGGTCCGTTGTGGCCGCGGTAAGGGTCGTCGGGGGCCGCCGCGAGACAGGTTTCCATTCGCTTGAAGTACGGCAGGCAGTGCGCGTAATCCCAGGTCTCCATGCCGGGGTCCGCGGCCCAGCGCTCGTAGTCGAGTGGGTTGCCGCGCTGGAAGATCATCCCGTTGATGCTGCTGCTGCCGCCGAGCACCTTGCCGCGGGCGTGGTAGATGCGCCGGCCTGCCATGAATGGCTCGGGCTCCGACTCGTACTTCCAGTCGTAGAACCGGCTGCCGATCGGGAACGCCAACGCCGAAGGCATGTGGATGAAGATGTCCCAGGACCAGTCGGGCCGGCCGGCCTCGAGCACCAGGACACGGTTCGCCGGATCGGCCGTGAGCCGGTTGGCGAGCGCGCTTCCCGCCGACCCCCCTCCGACGATGATGTGGTCATAGAGCCTGGGGGTCACTCCACCCTCAACCCTCGGCCGCCACAGCCCCCCTGCGAGCAGGCTGTGATCCTACCAGCGTCGTCGAGAACCGACCGCACGATGGGCGCTGGGCCATGCCCTGCTACGATTCCGGCATGGCCCAGACCAGGGGACGGCTGACATCGCCCAGAATCGACCAGCTCGTCGCCGAGGTCGAGGAGGCGCAGGCGGGCCGGACCCTTGCGGCTGCCCAGCTCGTGCTCGATATTGCGACGGCCGCATCCGCCGAACCGAGTCTCGACACCGTGCTGCAGATGGCGCTCAACCGCCTCGGGGACATCGTCGAATTCAGCCGCGGTTCGGTGTCGCTCATCGAGGGCGACACGCTCATCGTCCGCGCCTCGACCGGGTACCGGCGGCGCAGTACCAGCGGTCCGCGCATCGCGCAGGGGAAGAGTCCGCGCTGGACGGTGATCCGCGAGCTTCGCCCGATGCGCGTCGACGATGTCCGTCGTCGTGGCTCGGCCGGATCGCGCCCGACTCGCTCGTGGCTCGGCGCCCCGATCATCCGGGCCGGCGAGGTGCTCGGACTTGTCGAGCTCGAGTCCGCGACGCCCGCGTGGTTTTCCGACGCGGATGAGGGGCTGGTCGCAACGGTTTCCCAGGCACTCGCCGGCCCGGTCGACATCGCGGAACGGTATCGCGCCGCTCAACGCGCTCAGGAGCTCCGCGAGGCGTTTACCGGCGTCATCAGCCACGAGCTCAGGACGCCGATCACGACCATCTATGGCATGAGCCAGGTGCTCCGCCAGCGACACCGGACCATGGATCCGAAAGCGCTCGGCCTGATGATCGAGGACATTGAGGGAGAGGCGGACCGCCTTCGCCGGCTTGCCGAAGACCTGCTCGTGCTCAGCCGGACAGAATCGGGCCGCCTGGAGGTGACGCTCGATCCGGTGCTGATAGGCCACCTCGTACGGCGCCGGGTCGCCGACGAGTCCAATCACTGGCCGAACCACCGGTTCGTCGCCGAGCTTCCGCCCGGCCTGGGCCTTGTCCTCGGCGAGGAGATGTACGTCGAACAGGTCGTCCAGAACCTGCTCAGCAACGCCGCCAAGTACAGCCCGGCCGGGTCCGAAGTGCGGGTCGTCGTCGAGCAGACCGCCGGGGAGCTCAGCGTTCGCGTGCTCGACGAGGGGATGGGCATCGCGGACGAAGCGCCGGAGCGCCTCTTCATGTTGTTCTACCGCTCGCCGAACGCGGCACGGCAGGCGGCAGGGGCCGGCATCGGACTGTTCGTGTGCCGTCAGCTGATCGAGGCGATGGGCGGCCGGATCTGGGCCAGGCGGCGGGACACGGGCGGCTCGGAGTTCGGGTTCACGTTGCCGATCCTCGACGCCGATACGGACGACGAGCTCGTCTGAGAGCGGTCAGCTCGCGGCGCCGATTTCGCGCTTGCGCCGAGCGACGAAGCTGGCCAGCTCGTCGGCCGCGGCGGGGTCCAGCGTCGGCGGCTCGAACTCGGCAAGGAGCCGCTTCCAGATGACGTTCGCTCGCTCGGTTGCGGTCCGCGCGCCGTCGTCCTGCCACGTCTCGAAATTGCGCCAGTCGGACAGCAAGGGACGGTAGAACGCGGTCTCGTAGCGCTCGAGGGTATGCGGCGAGCCGAAGAAGTGGCCGCCCGGCCCGACCGCCGCGATCGCATCGACACCGATCTCGGCCTCGTCGACACGGAACGGGGTCAGCACCTCGGCCATCATCTGGAGGATTTCCGCGTCCACGATCAGCTTCTCGTAACTGGCCGTCAGGCCGCCCTCCAGCCAACCGGCGCCCTGGTAGAGCAGGTTCACCCCGCCCATCACCGCGCCCCATACGGCCATCTCTGATTCGTACGCGGCCTGGGCATCGACGACGTTCGAGGCCGTCGCGTTCGACGAGCGCCACGGCAGCCCGTAGCGCCGAGCCATCTGGCCGCTCGCGAACGCTGCCTTGACGTACTCCGGAGTGCCGAACGCCGGCGACCCGGTGCGCATGTCGACGTTCGAGGTGAACGCCCCGTACACCATCGGGGTCCCCGGTCGGACCAGTTGCGAGAGTGCGATGCAGAACAGCGCCTCGGCATTCTGCTGGGCGATCGCCCCGGCCAGCGTGGCCGGAGTCATCGCGCCGGCGAGCGTGAACGGTGTGGCGACGACTGGCTGGCCCCACGTCGCCATTTCGATGAGGCCCTCGGACATCGGGCCGTCCAGGCGGAGCGGCGAGTTCGTGTTGATGATCGTGATCAGGCTCGGCTGATCGACGAGGACCTCCCGATCGACGCCGCGGGCGATCGCGATCATCTCTAGCGCGTCGTTCACAACTGTCGCCCCGAAGCCGAGGCAATGCCACGTCTTGTCGAGGTTCGTGGCCAGCGCCTGGTACATGTCGAGGTGGCGAGTGGCGACCGGCAGGTCGGTGGGCTCCAGCGGACCGCCGCCCTCCTGGTGGATGACGTCGAGGCTGCCGATCAGCCGCACGTAGTCCACGAAATCGGCATGGTTACCCGCGCGCCGGCCGCGGTCGAGGTCCGTCACGAACGCCGGGCCACCGACCGCGCAGAACACGAGGTGGTCGCCGCCGAGACGGACGTTCCGTTCCGGATTGCGCGCGTATAGCGCGAACTCGCGAGGCGCCAAGGCGACGAGCTCCTGGACGCGGTCCGGGTCGAGGCGGACGCGGCGTGTCTCGTCGTCGATGTCCGCATCATCGCCGCGGAACAGGTCGATCGCCCGGTCGCCGAGCACCTCGACGCCGATCTCGCCGAGGATCCGGAGCGACGCCCGATGGATCGTCTCGATCTCGTCCGCGCTCAGGATCTCGATCGGGCGGTACGGATTGCGCAGCGAACGCCACGAAGCCTGGCCGACGCCGGGCGCGGCGCGTCGTGGTCGCCGCCGTACCCGCTCCTCGGTCATCGAACCTCCCTCACGTCGCCTCGCCCGCACCATAGCGTGCCGGCAGTCGGCCCGGACGAAGGGTTGTCGACTGCCTCGACACATTTCGAAGAACGCATCGCGCCGTTGGCCGTTCGAATGCGTCGATCACATCGACACGAGTCGCGGCGGCCGACGGTAGTCTTCGGACATGGCCAGCGACCCCGCCGGGCCGATCTTCGGCCGGGATTCCCCGGATGCCGCGTGGCGGCCTACCCCAGAGCTCCTCCACGAGTCGCGCCTCGCGCGGTTCCTGCGCGCGATCGGCGAGCCGTCGCTCGAGGCGCTTCAGGCGCACGCCGTCGCCGACCCGGGCTGGTTCTGGGGCGCCGCCGCGGACGACATCGACGTTGCCTGGCAACGGCGGCCGAACGAGGTCCTTGACGCGAGTCGCGGCCCGGCCTGGGCGCGCTGGTGGGGGGGCGGCGCGTTCGACTATTCGCGCGCGGCGACGGAGCCGCGCGCGCACCGGGACGCGGATGGTGAAGCGCTGGTCTGGGAAGGCGAGGATGGTGCCGTCCGCCGGCTGACCAATGGCGAGCTCCTGGCCGAGGTCGAGGCGGCGGTTCGCCGATTCCGAAGGCACGGGATCCGCCCCGGGGACCGGGTCGGGATCCTGCTCCCGCTCCTGCCGGAGACCGTGGTGACGGTCCTCGCGCTCGGCCACATCGGTGCAATTTACACGCCGATCTTCTCCGGCTACGCCGCTCCGGCCGTGGCAGCACGGCTCGCCGACTGCGAAGCCAGCGTGCTCGTCACGGCCGACGGATTCCTCCGACGAGGCTCGTGGGTGCCGCTCAAGGCCATCGCGGACGAGGCCGCGGCGCTCGCGCCGACGGTTCGCCGGATCCTCGTCGTCCGCCGAGCGGGTGAAGCCGTCGCCGCACCATGGAACCCGGATCGCGACGCCTGGTGGCACAAGGAGCCCGCGACGCCAAACCCTGCACCCCTGCCACCCGACTCCCCGACCGATCCCGAGACCCCGTACCTGCTCATCTACACGTCCGGGACGACCGGGCGGCCGAAGGCCGCGGTCCACGTCCACGGCGGCTTCCCGATCAAGGGCGCGCAGGACCTCGCGCACCACTTCGACCTGCGCCCGCGCGACACGCTGTTCTGGTTCACCGATCTCGGCTGGATGATGGGCCCGTGGGCCATCTCCGGTGCGCTGCTGCTGGGCGCCCGCCTGGTCATCTACGAGGGCGCCCCGGACTACCCCGGGCCGGACCGCTTGTGGTCGATTGTCGAGCGCCACAAGATCACCCACCTCGGCCTGTCGCCGACCGTCATCCGCACGCTCATGGCGCACGGCGAGGAACCGGTCCGGAGCCATGACCTCGGCTCGCTGCGGGTCCTCGGCTCGACCGGCGAGCCGTGGAATCCCGAGCCGTGGTGGTGGTATTTCCGGGAGGTCGGCGGCGGCCGCTGCCCGATCGTCAACTACTCGGGCGGGACGGAGGTCAGCGGCGGCATCGTCAGCGGCAATCTGCTGACCGCGATCAAGCCGACCGCCTTCTCGGGTCCATGCATCGGTACGGCAGCGGACGTTGTCGACGACGCCGGCCGACCGCTTCGCGACGCGGTGGGTGAGCTCGTGATCCGGGCACCGCTGCCCGGCATGACCCGCGGCTTCTGGCGCGATCCCGAGCGCTACGAGGAGACATACTGGTCGCGCTTTCCCGGGCTATGGGTGCATGGCGACTGGGCGCGCATCGATCCCGACGGCCACTGGTTCATCCTTGGCCGCTCGGACGACACGCTGAAGATCGCAGGAAAGCGGGTTGGGCCCGCAGAGGTCGAGTCGGCGGCGGTGGGCCACCCGGCTGTCCTCGAGGCGGCCGCGATCGGCGTCCCGCACGCGATCAAAGGCGAAGCCGTGGTCGTCATGGCAGTCCTGCGCCCGGGCACGCCGGATGACGACGGACTGAGGGCGGACATCGGCACTCGGATTGCAGCACAGCTCGGAAAACCGCTTCGTCCCGAGACCGTCGAGGTGGTCGGCGCCCTGCCCAAGACACGTTCGGGGAAGGTGATGCGACGCGTCATCCGCGCCGCGTACCTGGGGCTGGACCCCGGGGACATCAGCTCGCTCGACGATCCGTCGAGCGTCAAGGCGATCGAACAGCTGGCGCGCCGGCGAGGCGCGGGAGGTGGCACATGACCACAGAAGTCGAGCGCGACATCGTCAGCTGGGAGAACCTCGACGGACTCGTGGCCGACCTGGCGTCGCGGCTCTCCGGCGAGTTCGACCTGCTCCTCGCGATCACGCGTGGTGGCCTCGTCCCCGCCGGGATGCTCGCCTACCGGCTTCGAATCCGGAACATCCTGGTCGCAGCCGTCGCGTTCTATGACGACGAGGGCCGGCCCGGCCCGCACCCGACGTTCCTGCAGTTCCCGGCCGATCCACTGCTGCGCGGCCAGCGCGTGCTGATCGTCGACGAGGTCTGGGACAGCGGCACGACGATCCACGCCGTGACCGAGCGCGTGCGACAAGCCGGCGGCATCCCGACGACCGTCGTCATCCACTACAAGCCGGCAAAGTCGAAGGTCCCTGGCGAACCGGATATCTATGCGGTCACGACGGACCGCTGGGTCGTATACCCCTTCAAGGCCGGCGGATAGCCGCCAGCGGGTCGAAGGCGTCGCCCCGGTCGATGACGGCTCCGCGTGCCGTGCGGGCCGACCCCGGTCCCGTGCCAGCGTCGCCTGCCACGACGCGCCAGCCCTCGTCGGCAAGCCGTTCGAGCGTCCGAACGGCCGCGGCAACCATCGCCGTCGCGTAGTCGTGGGCGGCCCCGGTCAGCGGCCGGGGTTCGGTTGCGGAGGCGACCTCGGCGGCCACCTGCGTCGCGGCCCGGGCCCGACGCGCGACCTCGGCCGGGTGCGACGCAGCTCGCTGACGGACGAGCGCCGTGCGTCCGGCGTGGGGCAGGCTGGCCGTCACGACGCTGAGCCAGAGCGGCGCGCGGTCCGGCCGCAGGTCCGGCTCCTCGAAGGCAAGCGGGTGCTCATCGAAGAGCGCCCTCCGGACCGCCACCTCGGCCAGGCCTCGCGTCCCGGGCAGCGGATCCTCGCAGATCCACGCGGGCAGCGCCCCGAGCACGATCGCATCCGGCATCAGGCCGTTGTGGCGCGCGAAGGCCGCCGCGAGGGCCTGGAGCGCGAGCGCACGGCCTGCCCGTGTCGGGGCGTCGGACGGGACGCCGCTCGCGAGGTCCGGCGCGACCACCAGCGGACCGGCCGAGATCGACACGAGCGTGCCGGCGCGCTGATGCAGGCGATGGGCGAAGGCATGGTCGGACAGGGCACGGTCGGGGTCCACACCGTCGGCGATGATCTCGACCATCGGATTGGCCTCGGTCAGGTCGATCCGCTCGAATGCCGCCACCACGGCACCTTCAGGGACGCCGAGCGCCGGTGACGCCGTTGCGAGGCGGGCGTAGGCGCGACGCTCCGCGGCGGCCTCGTCGAGCGCGACGCGGATCTCGGCGAGCGCCCGCTGGCTGCCGGTCGGGGCTGGGTCGTCACTGCTGCCGCGTGCGCGCGCTGCGCGGGGTCGCGGCTTCCAGGCCGGCACCTCGAGACCAGCCGCGCTCAGCCGGTCGGCCAGCTCCCGCCCCACCGGAATCTCGACGCGAACGAGGTCCACGCCGCCGGCCACGAGCCGGCCCATCTGGTCGAGGGCGCCCTCCATCTCGGGCTCGTCGAGCGTCATCCCGATCCACGGCTGGACCGGCTCGCCGAGCAGGGACAGGATCTCGCGCCGGACGACCCGGTTGGCGTCGATACGCTCGATCGCGGCGTCGGCGAGGCGGTTCGCCTCCACCTCGGCGACGGCCCGGCGATCCGGCTCGCGGAGCAGCTCCGCCTCCATGGCAAGGTCGACCGTCCCGGCCGCCACGTCCAGGGCCAGCTGCTGCGGCACCAGGTCGTATTCGAGCAGGGCCATCGCGAACGGGAGCGTCACCCCGCCGGTGCGGTTGTGCGGGTCGGCCTCTTGCCATCGGTCGACCACGGCGCCCGCAAGCGGGCGATCGGAACGGTCGAGCCCGTGGACCCCGAAGAGCCGGAGAATCGCCCGTTCCTGGCCGGCCGTCGTGGTCGAGCGGGCACGAGCGGCCCACGCGCCCGCCTCCAATTCGGCGAGCGCGGTCAGCCGATCGAGCGCGCCGAACGAGGTCGATGCACGGGTCCGGCCGCGGGCCTTCGACGGGGCTGACGATCGATCGGGCGGCACCGAGATCTCCGAGCGGGCGACGGACCGGACGCTGCCGGACGATCTGACGGGCGTCGCAGCCGCCAGTCTACGGCTGGCGCGGCGTGACGATCAGCCCGGGCGGCGTGCTTCGAGCAGCTGCTGTACCCGCGCGGCGAACGCCCTCACATCGAATGGTTTGCCTTCGAAGGCGTCGGCTCCAGCGTCGAGCGCCTCGCGTTGGACGTCCGGCTGGACCGACGCGGAACAGGCAAGGAGCCTGATCCGCGCGATGTCCTGATTCGTGTGGGCGCGGACCCAGCGGGCGACATCGAAGCCGGACATGCCGGGCAGCCGAAGGTCAAGGACGACGAGGGCCGGCCGCTCACGCTCGATCGTTTCGAGCGCCGCCTCGCCGGTGCCGGCCTCGACGACGGCCAGGCCGGCGCGCTCGAGGACGCGCCGCATCAGCCTCCGCGTGTCGGGGACGTCGTCGACCACGAGGACGAGCGGCGGAGGGGCGGCGTTCATCAGCCAACCGGCTTGCGCCAGGTCCGAGATGCGCCGGCGCCAGGCAGCCAGATGCTGAACCGGCTTCCGGTACCCGGCGTCGACTCGACGGTGAGATCGCCGCCGTGGAGGAGGACGTACTCGCGCGCGATCGCGAGACCGAGGCCCGTTCCCGGCACGTCCGGCGCCGAGGCACGATGAAAGCGTTCGAAGATTCGCATCTGCTCGGCCGGGGAGATGCCGATCCCCGTATCTGCGACGTCGATCCGGACGTCGTCCTCGAGTCCGGACGCCTCGATCCGGATGATGCCGTGCGCCGGCGTGAACTTGACGGCGTTGCTGAGGAGATTGCGGAGGACGGTCCGCAGCCGCCCCTCGTCCGCGTAGATGATCGCCGGGCCGAGCCCGCTCTCGAGCTCGATGGACAGCTGCTTATGCCCGGCGAACGTGCGGATCTCGGTCGCGCGCTCCTGGAGGAATGGCGTGAGCGCGACCGGCTCGATGCGCAGCGCGACGCGGCCAGCCTCGATGTCGGACACCTCGATCAAGTTGTCGATGAGGCCCAGGAGCCGCCCGCCGCTCGAGTCGATCGTCCGCAGGTCCTCGCGCTGCGCGTCGGTCAGCGGGCCTTCCATGCCGTGAAGCAGGAGGTCGGTGAAGCCGAGGATCGAGGTGAGCGGCGTGCGCAGCTCATGCGACACGTTCGCCAGGAATTCGATCTTTGCGCGATTGGCGCGGCTGAGCTCCTCGACCACCTGCGTCAGCTCGAGCGTACGCTCGGCCACTGCCAATTCGAGGGCATCGTGGCTGCGCTCGAGTTGGGCAATCGCCGCGGTACGGCCGACCGCCGTCGCCGTGATCGTGGCAAAACCGCGGAGAAGTTCCGCCCCGGTCTCGACGATGCTGGTGTCCCCGGGGCGGGTGGCGACCAGGAGAAAGCCCCACACAGCGTCGCCGGCCGTGATCGGCGCTCCTGCGATCGCCGTCACGCCGAGTGCGTCGGCGAATTCGACCGGAATATCGACAGGGTCGAATGGCGCGACGAACACCGCCGAACGACCCTCGATGCCCCCCTGAACGATGCCCAGCTCGGGTCCGGCGTCGAGCGCCAGGAGCCCGGCCTGCTCCTCGGGGGTCAGGCCCTCGATGGCGGCGAACTCAACCCGTTGGTCAGCCTCGGACCAGCGCGCAACGGCGGCCAGGCTGGCCCCGGTCGCCGCCCGGATCGCCGCGACCAGGGTCCCTGGCTACCTCGCCCGGGTCGGTGAGCGTGGCAAGTCGCTCGCTCACCGCCAGCAGCGCAGACGTCACGCGGGTCTGACGTGCGAAATCCTCGCGCGCCGCCAGGAGCTCGACCGCAAGGCCAGCCTGCGCCGCCAGCGCGCGAGCGAGTTCCCGGTATTGGGGATCGATCGTGTCGGTGTCGAAGAAGAGGACGTAGAGGACACCCGCCGCTCTCGACATCGGGATCGGGAGCGCCAGACCGCATCGCGCGCCGTACTCGACGATGCGCTCGCGGAACGCCTCCGAGCCGGGATCGTTCGTGCTCAGCTCGTCGCCGCCGAATCCTCGCTCGAGGATGTCCGCCCCGAGGATCTCGGCGAGCGTGGCGAGGCCGTCGGGCCGCGTCCCGTCAGCGGTGATGACCGCAGGTATCCCGATCTGGTCCCGGAACACCACGGCGACGTCCGACGCAGGAAACAGGGAGCGGGTCGCGTCGACCACGGCGTGCGCGAGCTCGGTCAGGTCGGCGCTCCGGATGAACGCGTTGGTCGCGTGGAGCAGGGCCTCGGCGCGAACCGATGCGAGCGCGGCGTCGAACACGACATCCCCCTAGCCTGGGCACTCCGGCGCGCACGCGTGCCCATGATCATGCTGGCAGCGAGCAATGGCGACCGCATCATGCGAATTGATGAGGCGCTGCGCCGCCAGATGGAACGACCCGGGTCCTAGTCGATCGCTCCCGCGAGGCGATTCGCAGCGAGGAATGCCCGGTAGGCCGACACCGCGTCGGCGAACGCCAGGCGAACCGTCCGGTCGCCGATCCGTTCCGCTCCCGGGAGGATCGCGGCGTGGTCGGCAATGACCCCCCGCGGATAGTCGACCTCGATGACCACGGGCGACGCAACCGCGAGGCATTCGAGCTCTCCGGCCGAAGCGCGCCGGACCGCCCGCTCGGCGCCGGTCCGGACCAGGTCGCGCGCACGGGACGGGTGGAGCGACGCCGCCGACCTTCCGCCATCGGCCTTCTTGACCACCACACGATCGGCCCAGGGCAGCCAGTCGGCCACCTCCTCGGCAAGGGCGTCGTCGCCCGACACGAGCCCGACCGGGATTCCCCACGCGCCGACGACGAGCGCATTGAGCCCGTACTCGCCGGTTGGCCGTCCGTTTAGCCGCGTCTCCACCGGCATTCCGGAATAGGTGTGCGCGATGGTCCCGCGCGGGTGCCCGGCACGGGCGTGGTAGCCGACGAACAGCGCGACGTCGAACCCGTCTGCCGCTCCGGCGACCATCGACCATGCCTTCTGGCCCTGGAGCACGGTCGCCGCCGGGTTGATCGCCTCGGGCAGCAGGTTGTACATCGTTGCATGGCTGTCGTTGACGAGGATGTCCGACGCGCCGGCTGCCAGCGCTCCCTCGATCGCCGCGTTGGCCTCGCCCACCATCAGGTCCACAGAAACCGGGTACCGGGCGTCCTTCGGATCGGTCGGGTGTGGGTGGTTGATCCCGCCAATCCCCTCCATGTCGACGCTGA
>CAVVPT010000003.1:0-262805 GCA_963750125.1 uncultured Chloroflexia bacterium
CTCAGGTGAACAGCGCTGCCTGCGTGAAGCCCGGCGCGCGCTCGATCTCGAGCATGCGCCGCTTGGTCGCGATCCGCCCGGCGCCGAGAAGCCGTGCAGGGCGCCGTCGGCGGCGAGGATCGGTGGCATGGGACGACGATCGGGAACGGGTTGGAGCCCAGCGCGGCGCCGACGGCGCGCGCGCGCCCGGGTCGCCGATGGCGGGGCGATTGCGGTACGTGGCGGTCTTACCCGGGCCGACGGCGGCGTGGCGGCATAGACGCGGCGGCGGAAGTCGTTGACCGCGCGGTCTCCAGGACGATCTCGCGCAGGTTGTCGCTCACCCGCCAGCAGGGCCACGATGCCGGCCGACGCCGCGCGGACGGCCGGCGGCAGCTCGCGGCCATCGTCGACGAAGCCGCCGCGGGCCGGCATCACGACCTTGGTGATGCCGGCCTCGTCCCACTCGACGCCGGCGCGTCCGATCGCGGTGTCGAACACGTGCATGCGATCAGACGCTACCGGTCGTGGCGGCGGCTCGCTACGGCAGCCGGCCGCGCCAGCGCAGCGAGGTGAACGCGGCGCCGCCGAGCAGGAGCAGGCCGACGGCGGCGAAACCGGCGCTGACCTCCTTCTTCTCCTTCTTGGTGCCGATCCGCGAGCCGAGCGTCTCGTAGACCTGATCGAGGGCGTCGGCGTCCTCGGCCGCGAAGGCGCGGCCGCCGGAGAGCCGCGCGACCTCGGCGAGCGCCTCGGGGTCGGGCGGGACGGCGAGCGTCTGGCCGCCGGCCTCGACGATGCCGTCGGCGGTGCCGAGCGCGACCGTGTAGATCGGGACGCCGGCGGCGCTGGCCTCGCGGGCCACCTCGGCCGGGTCGCGGCCGATCTTGGACGCGCCGTCGGAGAGCAGCACGATCGCGGCCGGCGGGCTCTTCTTGTCGCGCGTGCCGAGCGCGTTCAGCGCGCTCGCGAGCGCGTCGCCGGTCGCGGTGCCGCCGTCGGCCTGCAGCGCGCTGCAGCGTGGTCGCGATCGCCGCGTGGTCCTGGGTCGGGCGCAGCACGGTGTGCGGGCCGTCGGCGTAGGCGACGAGCCCGGTCTGCAGCGACTTCGGGCACGCGGTCGAGGAAGCGCGTCGCGGCCGACTGGGCCGCGGCGAGCCGCGTGGGGGAGACGTCGGTGGCGTTCATCGAGCCCGACGTGTCGGTCACGAGCATCACCGAGGCCTTCTCGACCGGCACGGCGATGGTCGCCTCGGGCCGCGCGAGCGCGGTCACCAGGCCGGCCAGCGACAGGCACAGCAGCGCCGGCGGGATGATCACGCCGCGCGCGGCCGGTCCTGCCGACGACCGCGGCCAGCGTGGCCGGCGGCGGGGAAGCGGATGACGTACTTGGCCGGCCGGCGGCGGGCGCGCGAACAGCGCCAGCAGCGCGAGCGGGATCACGAGCAGGCCGAGCAGGAAGATCGGGGCCTGGAAGCTCATCGCAGGCTCCTTCCGAGCGCGCGCAGCCAGTCGGCGTCGGTCGCGACCTCGACGTGGCGCGCGCGGGCGCGCGCGCAGGTGGGACTTCAGCTCGTCGCGGCGACCGAGCTCGGCCGCGGCGAAGCGCCGCCGCAGCTCGGCGCTGGACGAGTCGGCCTCGACGCGCTTGCCGGTCTCGGGGTCGACGAGGACGAGGTGGCCCGCGTCGGGCAGCTCGCCCTCGCGCGGGTCGACGACCTCGACGGCGAGGACGTCGTGACGAGCGGAGAGCGCGCACAGCGCACGCGCCCACTCGGGGCGATTCGCGGCCGGGCCCCTCCAGCCAGGCGCCCGGCCGCGTCGCCCGCACCGGCTGTCGGGCCGGTCTCCATGCGGGAATCGGTCGCGAGCCCTCGCGAAGTCGGAGACGACGACGATCAGCCCCGGCCCGCGGGCGAGCCGGCCGATGCGGCGCATGCCGGCCGCGAGCGCGTCGCCGTCGGGCACGTAGCCGTCGGGCGCGACGCCGGCGGCGAGCGCCTTGCGCAGCGCGACGAGCTGGGCCCGGCCGCCGCGCGGCGGCAGCTGCTGCGCGACTCGGCGCGCCGCAGGTGAGCAGCCCGACCCGGCCCGCGCGGCGCACGGCGAGCCGGCCGATCACCGAGCGCGACGCCCTCGGCGACGTCGGACTTCAGGCGGTCGGCGGTGCCGAACGCCATCGAGGCCGAGACGTCGACGAGCAGCCACGTCGTGAGCGTGCGCTCGGGGACGTGGTCGCGGACGTGCGGGATGCCCGGTGCGGGCGCTGGCGGCGGCGTCGATGCTGCGGACGTCGTCGCCGAACTGGTACGGCCGGATCTGCGCGAGCTCGGTGCCCGTGCCGCGCCCCGCCGCCCGGCGCTCGCCCGGCAGCGCGCCGGACGCGCGGCGGGCGAGCACGAGGTCGAGCGCCTCGACGAGCGCGCCCTGCATCGGGCCCGGGCCTTGGCGCCCGGGCGGGTCGGCGAGGAGCGTGCTCATGCGGCGATCGGCTCGGTCGTGCGCGGAGGCGCGGACGCCGCCGACGGTGTCGAGGATGCGGTCGAGCAGGTCGTCGGCGGCGACGCCGTCGCCGAGCGCGTCGTAGGTGAGCACGAGGCGGTGACGCAGCACGTCGGCGGCGAGGTCGGCGACGTCCTCGGCCACGGCGTGGTTGCGGCCGCGCAGCAGCGCGAGCGCCTGGGCGGCCTGGACCATGCCGATCGGCCCGCGCGGGCTGACGAGCCGTACTCGATCAGGCCGCTCGAGCTCGTGCAGGCCGTACTTGCCGGGGTGGCGCGTCGCGTCGGCCAGCGCGACGGCGTAGGCGATCACGTCGCGGTCGACGAAGACGTCGCGGGCGATCTCGCGGTAGCGCTCGAGCGCGCCGATCGGCACGCGCTCGCGGACCTCGACCGGCCTTGCCGATCGCGCGGCCGACGACGGCGGCCTCCTCGCCCACGGTCGGGTAGTCGACGATCAGCTTGAACAGGAAGCGGTCGACCTGGGCCTCGGGCAGCGGGTAGGTGCCCTCGGACTCGATCGGGTTCTGCGTGGCGAGCACGAGGAACGGCTTCGGCAGCGGGTACGTCTCGCCGGCGATCGTCACCTGGCGCTCCTGCATGACCTCGAGCAGCGCGGACTGCACCTTGGCGGGCGCGCGGTTGATCTCGTCGGCGAGCAGGAAGTTGCCGAACACCGGGCCGAGCTCGGTGTCGAAGCGGCCCGTGTCCGGGCGGTAGATGCGCGTGCCGACGAGGTCGGACGGGACGAGGTCGGGCGTGAACTGGACGCGCTGGAACGACGCCGCCGAGCACCTGCGGCGAGCGTCTTGACGGTCAGCGTCTTGGCCAGGCCGGGCACGCCCTCGAGCAGGACGTGGCCGCCGGCGAGCAGCGCGACGAGCAGCCGCTCGAGCATCGCGTCCTGGCCGACGATCACGCGCTTGAGCTCGTACAGCGCGTCCTCGAGACCCGCGCGCGGGTCCTCGAAATTCTCGATTCGCTGCTCGTCTTGCATCAGATCTCCGGGGTCGCGACGGGCGTGTCGCAGTGCTGCTCATTGCGTCCGATGCTGCCGCCGGCTGTGTCAGATCTGCATAAGCCGCGCGTCGCTGCACGCGTTTGAGCGCGGCTTGAAGGCACGCGCGCTAGAGTTGCCCGCTCATGCGCATCCTGGTCGCCGAGGACGAGCCCCGAATCGCCGCCGCCGTCGCGCGCGGGCTGCGCCGCGAGGGCATGGCGGTCGACGTCGCCCCCGACGGCGCCGCGGCGCTCTACAAGGCGCGCGTCAACCCCTACGACGTCGTCGTGCTCGACCGCGACCTGCCCGAGGTGCACGGCGACGACGTCTGCCGCACGCTGTCGGCCGAGCAGCCGCGCACGAAGGTGCTGATGCTCACCGCCGCCCGCTCGACCGACGAGCTCGTCCAGGGCCTCTCGCTCGGCGCCGACGACTACCTGACCAAGCCGTTCCGCTTCGCCGAGCTGGTCGCGCGCCTGCACGCGCTCGGCCGCCGCACGGGCGACGCGCGCCCGCCGGTGCTGCAGCGCCGGCGACGTCGTGCTCGACCCCGCCGCGCCGGACCGCCACGCGCGCCGGCCGCGACGCTCGACCTGACGTCGAAGGAGTTCGCCGTGCTGCGAGACGCTGCTCGCCGCCCAGGGCGCGGTCGTCACGCCCGAGGAGCTGCTCGAGCGCGCCTGGGACGAGCAGCTCGACCCGCTCTCGCAACACCGTCCGCATGACGGTCATGACGCTGCGCCGCAAGCTCGGCGACCCGCCGCTGATCCAGACGGTCCGCGGGAGCGGCTACCGCGTGTGATCCCGAACCTGCGCGTCCGCCTGACCGCGATCTACGGCGGCATCTTCGTCGTCTTCGTCGCGATCCTGCTGGCGCTCTCCTACTGGCTGATGGCGCGCCACCTGGACCGGACGCTCGACGCCGTCGAGGCCGCCGCCGCGCTCGGGCAGCTGCGCATGCAGTACCTGCTCGCGCTGGCGGGCGCGACGCTCGTCGCGACCGCGCTCGGCTGGGCGCTCGCGGGGCGCGAGCTGGCCTCGATGCAGGACGCCTTCGACGCGCGCGAGCGCTTCGTCGCCAACGCCTCGCACGAGCTGCGCAGCCCGCTGACCGTGATCCGCACCGAGGCCGACGTGACGCTGTCCGAACCCCGACGCCGACATCGAGGAGCTGCGCGCGATGGGCGCGCCAGGTGCTCGGCGCCGCCGACGAGATGGACGCGCTGCTCGAGGGCCTGATGGTGCTCGCGCGCTCCGGCCGCGAGCTGCCCAACCGCGAGTACGTCGACCTCGCCGCGGCCGCCGGCGCCGCCGCGCGCCGCGTCCGCGCCGGCGGCGTGCGCGTGCGGCTCGAGCTCGAGCCCGTCGGGCGTCAACGGCGAGCGCCGGCTGCTCGAGCGCCTGGCGGGCAACCTGATCGAGAACGGCGTCCGCTACAACGCGCCCGGCGGCTTCGTCGCCGTGCGCACGCAGCGTCGGACGGCACGGCGCCGTGCTCGACGTCGTCAACAGCGGGCCGGTCGTCGACCCCGCCGTCGCCGCGCGGCTGGTCGAGCCGTTCGAGCGCGGCGGCCGCACCGGCACGCGGCGGCGCCGGCCTCGGGCTCTCGATCGTGCGCTCGGTCGCCGAGGCGCACGGCGGGCGGCTCGCGCTGACGCCGCGCGTCGAGGGCGGCCTCGCGGTGCGGGTCACGCTTCCGGCCGCTTGAGGTAGATCAGGTCGTGCCCGGGGACGGGCTCGCGGTGGGTCTCGACGAAGCCGTGCTGGCGGTAGAGCCGCAGGTTGGCCTCGCTGCGGTCGCCGGTGAACAGCCAGGTGCCGCCGCGCTCGATCGCCGCCGCGAGCAGCCGTGCTGCCGAGCCCTTCGTGCTGGCGGTCGGGCGCGACCGCGAGTCCGCGCGATCTCGCCGTCGGGCTTGATCCGCACGGTGCCGATCAGGCGCGCGGCCGTCGCGCATGCCGAGCACCGTGACGTCGCTCGCCAGCACGTCGCGCGGACCTCGTCGAGCGTCTCGTACAGCGGCGGCAGGAACTGGTCGTAGAGCATCGCCTCGCCGACGTAGGCGGCGCGCTGCAGCGTGAGGATCTCGCCGGCGTCGCGGGCGCTCAGGACCTCCACGTCGCCGCCCAGATCTCCTCGACCGGCCAGCGCCGCGCCCACGCGGGCGTCACCCACTCGTACTTGGTCGGCTGCGCGTCGTCGGGGGCGTAGAGCTCATGCAGCGCCTCGACGGTGAATCCGTGGCGGGCGAGGGTGGCGATCCAGTCGCCGTGCGCGAGGTGGAACTCGACGCCCTCCTCGGGATACGTCAGCACCCGCAGGCCGCGCTGATCGCGGAGCAGGCGGTCCGTCGCGGGGCCCTCGTCGGGCGCGCACAAGGTGACCAGCAGCGAGTTCGTGAGGAACACGAGGTCCCCGCCGGGCCGCAGCAGCCGAGCGGCCTCGGCGAGCCACGCGTCAGGGTCGCACCACAGGCTCGCGCCGTACTCGCTGATCACGAAGTCGGCGCTGTCGCCGGGCAGCGGCACGGCCTCCGCGCTCGCGTGATGAAGCTCGAACTCGAGCCCGTGCCTGGCCTGCATCGCTCTGGCGGTCGCGAGCTGGTTCTCGGAGACGTCGATGCCGACCGGCCGCGCGCCGCGGCGGGCGAGCCACGCCGACACGTACGCCGTGCCGCACCCGAGCTCGACCACGTCCCGGCCGGCGACGTCGGCAAGACGTTCACCTGCGTCTCCGGCACGTTCCAGATGCCCCAGCTGACCTGATCGGTCGCCCACTGGCGCTCGGCCAGCGGCACATCCTCGTGCGCCCTGCCGTTCCAGGCGTCCCGATTGGCCCGCGCGTGCTCCGACAACTCCATGGCCGACAGGCTGCCGACGGCCGGCGCGTCGCGCGGTGGTGCCACCACGAGCATCGCAAGTCACCCCGGGAGTACCGACCGCAGTTCGAGCGTGTCCGCGCGGGCGAGGAGCATCGTCAGACCGGTGCGCGGGTCACGCGGCGAGTCGCGGCGCTCGCGCAGGACGACCGCGCTCCAGCCCTCGGCGACAAGCGGCGCGAGCGCGCGCGGGACGTAGCCGACGGGCTCGCCGGACGCCAGCAGCACTGCGACCGCGTTGCGCGTCGTGCGGGTTGTCGGGCTCGGCGCGCAGGATCAGCGGCCGCCCGGGGCCCGCGTCGTCGGACGAGAGCGCCGCGGGCCGGTGGATCGCCCCCGCGACGTGGGCGATGCGCAGGTCAGGCGGCAGGTCGGCGCGCGCGAGGAAGCGACCGGCGGCGTCGATCGGGTAGTACCCGGCCACCCAGACCTCGCCGCCGTCGTCGGGATACCAGTACCGCTCCTGGAACTCGACATCGACGCGCACTGACCCAATGGTGACCCGCATGCAGATCCATGAACACATCGGCCACGCCGGCCTGGCCGGTTGGCGCAAGACCGTCGCCGACATCGTCGCCCCGCGCGTGCCGATCAAGGACGACACCGCGCGGGTGCTGATCGGCGGGACGTTCTTCGTGCTCTCGCTGTACTACGTGATCGCGACGGTCGTGAAGGCGACCAGGCGCGCCGACTGACTACACCTCGGGGTGATGGCGCCCTCGCCGCGGCTTGTCGCAGTCGCGCCCGCGTCCTTCGTCCCGCACCAGCTCAGGCGCCGATGCGGGCGCCGGCGTGGCGGCCGCGATCTTGAGCTCGCGGTCGACGGAGGTCAGGCCGTGAAAGCGACGCTCCGAGGAGGGCCGATCCCGATGGCGATCGTGGCGAGGAAGCCATACCGGCGCAGGCGCAACATGGCCGTCAGTGAAGCGTTCGAACCTGAAGGTTTCTCAAAGCAACCGCCTGAACCACCTAAGGGAAAGGCCGCCGCCGAGCAGCAGCAGGATCGCCGCGCCGCCCGCGAAGCCGGCGGTGACCTCGCGCGGCTCCTTCTTCATCGCGACCTCGGAGCCGAGCTTCTTGTAGACGGCGCTCAGCGCGTCGGTGTCGGCGGCCGTGAAGGCCTGGCCGCCCGAGCGCTGGGCGATCGACTCGAGCGTCGCGGTGTCCGGCGGGACGGCGTCGCCGTTGGGCAGCGTGCCCGCGGCGGTGCCGAGCGCGACGGTGTAGATCGGGATGCGGAGCCGCTTGGCCTCGTCGGCGACCGGCAGCGGATCGCGTCCGTGCGTCGCCTTGCCGTCGGAGAGCAGCACGATCGCGCCCGGCGCCTTCTTGCCCGCCGTCTTGACCATCTGCAGCGATGCGGCCAGCGCGTCGCCGGTGGCGGTGCCGCCGCTCGGCTTCATCGCGTCCTTGAGCGCATCGCGCAGGGTCGCCCGGTCGGTCGTCGGGCGACTGGACGGCCTCGGCGCACGTTGTCGAAGACCACGCCGCCGACCCGCACCTTGCCCGGGACCTTGTCCAGGAACGCCTCGCCGGCGTCGAGCGCCGCGATCAGCCGGGAGGGAGCGACGTCGGTCGCCGCCATCGAGCCGGAGTGGTCCATGGCGAGCACGATCGTCGCCTGCTCGGCCGGCACCGCGACGCTCACCTGCGGCCGGGCCAGCGCGCCGATCATCGCGGCGATCGCCAGCCAGGCCAGGGCGAGCGGCACGTGGCGCCGCCAGCCCGGCCGGCGCGGGACGACCGACGCGGACACGGCCGGCGCGGCGAACGCGGCCGCGGCGCGCCGCCGGCGCTTCTCGGCGCCGACGTAGGCCCACACGAGCAGCGGCAGCAGCACCAGGCCGAGCAGCAGCCAGGGCGACTGGAACGTCATGGCGTCGCGGCCGCCGGGCGCTCGGCCAGCGTCACGTCGAGCGTCTGGCTCGACCCGTCGCGCTGGACCTCGACCTTCACGGACTCGCCCGGATGGCGGTCCTGGATCGCGGCGGCGACGTCGTCCGGGTCGGCGACCTTCTTGCCGTCCACGGACGACGATCACGTCACCGACGCGCAGCCCGGCGGCCGCCGCCGGCCCACCGGCCGAGACGGCGGCGACGGTCGTGCCGCCCGGAGTCGCCCGACGTCGAGACGCCCAGGTACGCGCGCTTGATCGACTCGCCGCGCTCCAGGCGCGGGATCACGTCGCGCACCGTGTTCGACGGCACCGCGAAGCCGATGCCCACGCTCCCGCCCGACTGCGACGCGATCTGCGAGTTGACGCCGATCACGCGGCCCGAGGCGTCCAGCAGCGGGCCGCCGGAGTTGCCCGGGTTGATCGGGGCGTCGGTCTGGATCACGGAGTCGATCTGGAAGCCGTCCGGCGCCTGGATGTGGCGGCCGGTGCCGGAGACGATGCCGGCGGTCGTGGTCTGCGAGAGCCCGAACGGCGAGCCGATCGCGACCGCCAGCTGGCCGGTGCGCACCGAGGAGGAGTTCGCCAGCGCGAGCGGCTTCAGCTTGCGCGAGCGTCGAGACCTTCACGACCGCGAGGTCGGAGGAGCGGTCGACGCCGCTCGACGCGGCCCTGGACGGTCTCGTCGTCGGCGAACTGCACCTGCACGGTCGACTCCGAGCCGACGACGTGGGCGTTGGTGACGATCGTGCCGTCGGCGTCGACGACGAAGCCCGTGCCCGGACCCGTCGGAGGTCTTGATCGACACGACCGAGTTGCGGGCGGCGGCGTAGATCGCGGCGACGTCGCCGGTCTGCTTGGCGCCGACCAGGGCCGGGCCGGGGGCCACCGAGGCGGTCGTGGGCGACTCGTCGCCGACCCAGCCGAGCGCGAACGCGCCGCCGCTGACCAGCACCGCGGAGACGAGGCCGCCGGCCAGGGCAGCGGTGAAGCGACCGCCGCGGCGCGGCGGGGCCGGCGCAGGCGGCGGCGGCAGCGGCTGCGTGCGAGCCTCCGCGGCAGGCTCGTACGGCACGGGCACGGCGACCGTCGGTCGGATCGCCGTCGAGCCAGAGCAGGGGATCGGTCATATCCACCGAGCCTGAAAGGCACAGCGTCAGATCCGCATAAGCCGCGACCGACCGCTTAGACCCGCTTTAGCCGCGGCGCAGCCAAGTCTTGAGAAACCGAAACCAGTGTGCAGCGCATGGCCGATGAGCTGACTCCGTTCCTGCAACAGATCGCGCGCACGCCGCTGTTGACCCCGTCCGAGGAGCTGCGGCTCGCGCGTCAGGTCGAGAAGGGCGACCTCGCCGCCAAGGAGCGGATGATCGAGGCCAACCTGCGGCTCGTCGTGCACGTCGCCAAGCGCTTCCAGCGCGCCGGCCACGGACTCGCGCTCGCCGACCTGATCCAGGAGGGCACGCTCGGCCTCGTGCGCGCGGTCGAGAAGTTCGACCACCGCAAGGGCTACCGCTTCAGCACCTACGCGACGATCTGGATCCGTCAGGCGATCGGCCGCGCGATCGGCGACAAGGGCCGCGCGATCCGCCTGCCCGAGACGGTCGGTCAGCGCCTGCGCACGCTCGAGCGCGAGGAGCGCAAGCTGGCGGCGGAGCTCGGCCGCGACCCGCTGCCCTCAGAGCTCGCGGCGGCCACCGGCGCCGCGCTCGCGGAGATCGTCGAGCTTCAGCAGCTGCGGCGTTCGACCGTTTCGCTCGACGAGCCCGTCGGCAGCGACGACGACGGCACGAGCCTCGGCGACCTGCTGCCCGACAGCACGACCCATGACCCGGACGCCGCGCTGCTCGCCGAGGACGTGTACAAGGCGCTCGCGCAGCTGCCGCCGCGCGAGCGGCGGGTGATCGAGACGCGCTACGGCCTCGCGGGGGCGAAGCCGTCGACGCCGTCGGAGACGGCCAAGGCGCTGCGGCTGCGGCCGCGCGACATCCGCCACCTCGAGGAGCTCGCGCTGCGGCGCCTGCGTGCCGCGCCGGAGATCGCCGCGGCCTGATAAGACGGGCGCATGGCCGAACTCAGTGATCTCTCGGAGCTGCTCGAGAAGCCCAACCACGCCGTGCTCTCGACGCTCAATCGGGACGGCTCCGTGCACACCACGATGATCTGGATCAACGTCGAGGGCGACGCGATTGCCTTCAACAGCGCGCGCGGACGGCACTGGCCGGGCAACCTCGAGCGCGACCCGCGCGTCACGCTCACGCTCCTCAACGAGAGCAACCCCTACGAGTACGCCGAGCTCAAGGGCACGGTGGTCGAGGTCGACGCCGGCAGCGACGCGGACAAGCACATGGACACGCTCGCCCAGAAGTACCTCAACCAGGACACCTACCCCTGGCGCCAGGCGGGCGAGGTGCGCGTGAAGTTCCACCTCACGCCGGCGAAGATCCGCCACGTCAGAGCCTGATCGAGATCGGGTGCTCGGCGCGCTGAAGATCGGGCGAACGCCCGATGTGACCGTGCCGGGCCGCGCGTAGCGTTGCGGCCATGACCCGCACGTGTCTCATCGCAGGGTTCGCCCTGCTCGCGTGCGCCGCCCCCTCCGCCGCCGCGGAGCCGGTCAACGGACGCATCGCGTACAGCACCTTCGAGTCGAGCGCCAACGGCTCGACCGGCGACATCTGGACCATGGAGCCCGACGGCGGCGGCAAGCAGCAGGCGGTCTTCCACCCCGACAATGACGCGCAGGCCGATTGGGCGCCCGACGGGACGAAGATCGTCTATCGCAGCCGCCGCAACATGCAGTTCGAGGTCTCGATCGTCGACTTCACGGTTCGCGACGCGGCCGGGCGCCCGGCGATCATCGACATCCCGAAGGCTCCGGACGGCACGCAGTCGAGCCAGCCGGCGTGGTTCCCGGACATGAGCGGCCTGCTCTACCGGCGCACCAACGGCACCGGCACGACGCGCAGCGACATCTGGGCGATGAACGTGGACGGCAGCAACCGCCGGCCGGTCTACGTCGCGCCCGAGGATCAGTTCTATCCGAGCTTCTCGCCCGACATGAAGAAGCTGCTGTTCTCGACGGTCAAGGGCTCGAACGCGCGCAACATCCAGGTGCTCGACGTCGCGAGCGGCGTCGGTCACGACGCTGGTCGACTCGAGCGCCGACGAGCTATGACTCGGCGCCCGCCTGGTCGCCCGACGGCCGCCAGATCGCGTTCGAGTCCACGATGGACGGCGACCGCGAGATCTACGTGATCAACGCCGACGGCACGCAACCTCCGCCAGCTCACGCACAACACGCTGTGGGACGAGGGCCCGGCGTGGTCGCCCGACGCCACCAAGCTCGCGTTCTCCAGCGGCGCCGACGACCTGCACCTCGACATCTGGACCATGAACGTCGACGGCTCCGACCCGCGGCAGCTGACGACCTATCCCGGCCGCGACGAGTCGCCCGACTGGGGCGTGAACCCGCATCCGGCGCGCGGTCGGCGGGACCGTGCCCGCGGTGCTCTCGCTGCAACTCGGGTCGGCGAGCTTCGGGCTCTTCACCCCCGGCGTCGCTCGCGACTACACCGCGACCTCGGCCGGCACGGTGACGAGCACGGCCGGCAACGCGCTGCTGTCGTACTCCGACCCGGGCCACCTGATGAACGGGGTGCTCGCGCTGCCGGACCCGTTGCGCGTCTCGCTCTCGAAGGCGAGCTGGAGCGGGCCGGTGAGCAACGACGCCGTCACGGTGACCTTCGCGCAGCACATCGGCGCCACCGACGCGCTGCGCACCGGAACCTACGCGCGCACGTTGACGTTCACGTTGTCGACGACGGCGCCGTGACGGACAGGAACCGCCCGTCGACCGCGTGCTCGTGGCCGGGCGGGACCTGCACCCAGGACCCGGTCGGGGCATAGACCTCCTCGGCGCCGTGGGTGAGGACGAGGTCGCCCTCCAGCGCGAAGTAGGAGGCCAGCTCGTGGAGGCGGCGCGGCTCGGTCGCGCCGCGTTCGCGGGTGACGCGCAGGACCGCGAGGTCGGCGAGCAGCGTGACGCCGTCCGCGATCTCCTCGCCGGCGGCGACGTGCGCCTCCTCGATCGGGCGGCCGCCGTCGGCGGGCGGGTCGTGCTGGTCGTAGGCGAGCGGATCGCCGTCGCGGATCGAGCGCATGTAGTCCGCGAACCGGCACCCGGGCGCGTGGAAGTTGAGGTAGCGCATGTCCGCGTCGCTGGCGTTGCGGAAGCCGTGGACGACGTGCGGCGGCACCCAGGCGAGGTGGCCGGCGCCCACCCGCACCTGCTCGTCCTGCACGCCCAGCCGCACGGTCAGCTCGCCCTCCAGCACGTAGAAGAAGTCCGTGTGGTGCTGATGCACGTGCAGGTCGGCGCCCTCCATGCCCGGGGCCGAAGCGCGACAGCGTCGCGTGCACCGGATCGCGGTCGGACAGGATCTCCACCCGGCGCCCCGGCTTGTCACCGACGACCTCGCCGGCGCCGGGCGCAATCACAGTCAGGCCCATGGGGCGCAGAGTAGTGCGCGCAAGCTCCGGGCCCGCGCGGCTATCGGTCGTTCACGATCCGCCAGGCGGGTGGGAACCACGCGGTGAACGCGTCCGGCTCGTCGTCAAGCCACGCTGACAGCTCGTCGAGGCCGATGAAGCGCCATTCGACGACCTCGTCCGGGTTGGGATCCGGGATCGCGGAGACGGTCGTCATGAGCAGGTGGTCGAGCTCGTTCTCGACCAGATCCGCGATCTCGGCGCGGTAGCGGTACACACCGGCGGGCTCGAGGTCGCCGCAGGTCAGCCCGAGCTCCTCGAACAGGCGCCGGCGGGCGGCGTCCTCGGTCGTTTCCCCCGGCCGCGGGTGGCCGCAGCAGGTGTTGGTCCACAGCCCGCCGGAGTGATACTTCGTCGGCGCCCGGCGCTGCAGGAGCAGTTCTCCCGCCGCGTTGAAGGCGAAGACGGAGAACGCGCGATGCAGCGCTCCCTGCCGGTGGACGGCCAGCTTCTCGCCCTCGCCCAGGGCGGCGTCCGCCTCGTCGATGAGCACCACGTTCTCGATCACGGCGATCAAACCTATCCGCTCGCAGCATGGCGCATCTGCGCGCGCTTGGCCCTCCGCCACGCCGTGCGAGACTGACGGTGCGATGAGCGAGACCGCTCCCGAGACGCCGCCCGCCGGCCCGCGCCCGCCGCGCGAGTCCGTCGCGGCGATGCGCATCCACGCACCGACCGAGCGCAACCCGAAGCTCGCCCGCTTCCTCGAGGCGGCCAACGCCAGCGACAAGCTCAAGGCCCGCTGGCTCGGCCAGCAGGTGACCGCCGAGCGCCTGGAGATGTCCGACCACTCGTGGGTCCACCTCCAGATCGTCCTCAACCGCGCGCTGCACCTGTTCCGGCTGCTGCACCGCAGCGGGCTGAAGTCGTCGATCGAGACCGACTACGCGATGTCGCACAAGGACGCCGAGGTGATCATCGCCGGCGGCTGCCTGCTGCACGACCTCGGCATGTCGATCCACCGCATCGACCACGAGGCGTTCAGCCTCTTCCTCGCCGCCGACCTGCTCGACGACCTGCTCGCAGAACGTCTACGAGGACCCCGAGCGGACCGTGATCGCGTCCGAGGTCCTGCACGCGATCATCGGCCACCGCAAGGGCGGGCGGCCGCTGACGTTCGAGGCGGGCGTGGTGCGCGTGGCCGACGCGCTGGACATGGAGCACGGCCGCTCGCGCGTCAACGTCGAGACGTCGCTGGCCAACATCCACTCGCTCAGCTCGGCCGCGATCGACGAGGTCCGGATCGTCCCCGGCGAGCAGCGCGCCGTCCGCGTCGAGGTCCAGATGAACAACTCCGCGGGCGTCTTCCAGGTCGACTCGCTGCTGGCCAACAAGCTGCGCGGCTCAGGCCTCGAGACCGCACATCGAAGTCGTCGCCCGCATCGACGCGGAGCACGAGAAGCGCCTGCTGCGCGTCTACCAGATCTAGTCGACGAAGGCGGCGATCGCGTCCAGCGTCGCCGGGTCGTTCTCGAGGTGGGGGACGTGGGCGACGCCGTCGAGCCATTTGAACTCGGCGCCGGGGATCAGGCCGGCGGCGAGCTCGTCGACGGTCCGGATCTCCTCGGTGTCGAGCCGGCCGACGAGCAGCGTCGTGGGCACCGCGATCTCGCCCAGGCGCGGCCACGCGTCGGGCGTCTGCGCCTGCTCGCCCGGGTCCTCGGCGCGTAGTGCGATGCCGTTCATCGCGAGGAAGAGGTCGCGCGCCGGGCCGCTCACGCGCCCCTCGGGCGCGTCCGGGCCGTCGAGCCACATCCACGCCTCGAGCCGGCCGAGCTCGTCGAGGTCGCCGGCCTCCTCGGCCGCCTCGATCAGGACGTCGAGATCGTGTGTCGGGCCCTTCGGTGAGCTCGGGGTACGGTGCGCCGCGGATCGCGGTGCCGATCAGCAGCAACCCGGCCACACGCTCGGGGTGGGCGAGAGCGAGGTCGATCGCGGTCTGGCCGCCCATCGAGCACGCGACCACCAGCGGCCGCCGGAGACCCGCGGCGTCGAGCACGGCGACGGCGTCCGCGACCGGCGACCAGCCGTCCTCGCGCTCGTACTCCGACGACTCGCCGAAGGCGCGCATGTCGTAGGCGACGCACCGGTGCGGCGGGCTCAGCCGCTCGACCACGTGCTTCCAGCTGCGCCGGTCGTTGACCCCGGCGTGGATCAGCAGCACGTCCGCGCCGCCCTCACCGCCCGTGTCGTCGTACGCGAGCCGCGCACGTCCCGAAGTCGCGAACATCCGCCGAAGCCTAGTTGCGACGAGATGCTGCGCCGCGTCACCTACCCTGATTCGCCATGAGCGTCGCCGCCCAGTCCCTGTTCGCGTTCGACAACTCCTTCGTGCGCGAGCTCGAGGGGCTGTACGAGCCGTGGCAAGCCGTCCCCGCGCCCGCGCCGCGCCTGCTCGTGCTCAACGAGGGGCTGGCGGCCGAGCTCGGCGTCGATCCCGGCGCCCTGCGGACACCCGACGGGGTCGCGACGCTCGCCGGCAACGCGCGGCCCGACGGGGCCTCGCCGGTCGCGATGGCGTACTCCGGCCATCAGTTCGGCGCGTACTCGCCGCGGCTGGGCGATGGTCGCGCGCTGCTGCTCGGCGAGGTCCTCGACGCGCACGGCCACCGGCGCGACCTGCACCTCAAGGGCTCCGGCCGCACGCCGTTCGCGCGCGGAGGCGACGGCAAGGCGGTCGTCGGGCCGATGCTGCGCGAGTACATCTTCGGCGAGGCGATGCACGCGCTCGGGATCCCGACCAGCCGCGCGCTCGCCGTGGTCGCGACGGGCGAGCAGGTCGCGCGGGAGCGGCTGCTGCCCGGCGCGGTGCTCACCCGCGTCGCGGCCGGCCACATCCGGGTCGGGACGTTCCAGTACGCCGCGGCCAACGGCGGTGAGGCGCTCGTGCGGCGCCTGGCGGACTACGCGATCGCCCGCCACCACCCCGACGTCGCCGAGGCGCGACGACCCCTACCTGACCTTCTTCGAGCGCGTCCTGGGCGCCCAGGCCGAGCTCGTCGCGCAGTGGATGCTCGTCGGCTTCATCCACGGCGTCATGAACACGGACAACATGGCCGTCTCCGGCGAGACGATCGACTACGGCCCGTGCGCCTTCATGGACGCCTACGACCCGGCCACCGTGTTCAGCTCGATCGACCAGTTCGGCCGCTACGCCTACGGCAACCAGCCCGCGATCGCGCAGTGGAACCTGGCGCGCCTGGCCGAGACGCTGCTCGCGCTGATCGACCCCGACACCGACGCGGCGATCGCGAAGGCGACCGAGGTCCTGAACACGTTCCCCGATCGCTACCGCCGGGCCTGGGCGCGGGGCATGCGCGCCAAGCTCGGGCTGCCCGACCGCGACGACCGCGCGCTGGTCGAGGACCTGCTCGGCCTGCTCGCCGGCGTCGACTTCACGACGTTCTTCCGCGCGCTGTCGGCCTCGCTGCGCGGCGACGCCGCACCGGTGCGAGGACTCTTCGCGGACCCGGCCGCCTTCGACGCCTGGAGCGGGCACTGGCGGGCGCAGCTGGACGACGACCCGCGCGCGATCGCCGACGCGATGGACCGCTGCAACCCGGTCTACATCCCCCGCAACCACCTGGTCGAGGACGCGCTGAGCGCCGCCACCGCGGGTGACCTCGAACCGGTGAACGAGCTGCTCGACGTGCTCGCCCGGCCCTTCGAGGAGCGTCCCGGCCGCGAGCGCTACGCCGCGCCCGCTCCGGCGAGCTTCGGCCCCTACCGCACCTTCTGCGGCACGTGACCGAGGACGCCGACAGCGAGCGCGTCGTCGAAGAGGCGGCGCGACGCCGCACGTTCGCGATCATCTCGCACCCGGACGCCGGCAAGACGACGCTCACCGAGAAGCTGCTGCTGTACGCCGGTGCCGTCGCGGAGGCCGGCTCGGTCACGGCCCGCCGCGGCCGGCGGGCGGCGACGTCGGACTGGATGGAGCTCGAGCGCCGCCGCGGGATCTCGGTCACCTCGACGGTCCTGCGCTTCGAGCACGAGCGACGATCGTGTTCAACCTGCTCGACACGCCCGGGCACAAGGACTTCTCCGAGGACACGCTGCGGGTGCTGGCGGCGGTCGACTCGGCCGTGATCCTGATCGACGCCGCGCGCGGCGTGGAGCCGCAGACCGAGCAGCTCTTCCAGGTCGCCCGCGCGCGCGGGATCCCGCTGATCGCGTTCGTGAACAAGTACGACCGGCCCGGCATGGAGCCGCTCGAGATGGTCGATCACCTGACCGAGTCGCTCGGGCTGCCGCTCGCGCCGCTGACCTGGCCGGTCGGGCATCCCGGGCGCCTTCCGCGGCGTGATCGACCGGCGCGACGACACCTTCCACCGCTTCACGCGCGTGACCGGCGGCAGCGCGATGGCGCTGGAGCAGGTCGTCCAGGCGCGCGGTCAGGACGTCGCCTCCGAGGACGCGGCCGCGTGGGCGGTCGCCGAGGAGGAGCTCGAGCTCGTCGACGAGGTCGGGAGCGCGTTCGACGCCGAGGCGTTCTCGCGCGGCGCCTGCATCCCGCTGCTGTTCGGCTCGGCCGCGTGGAACTTCGGCATCGGGCTGCTGCTGGACACGCTGCGCGAGCTCGCCCCCTCGGCCCGCCCGCGCCCGCTGGACGACGGCACGCCCGCGTCCGGTCGACGCGCCGTTCGCGGCGCTCGTGTTCAAGGTGCAGGCCAACATGGACCCGCGCCACCGCGACCGGGTGGCGTTCGTGCGCATCTGCTCGGGGCGGTTCGAGCGCGGGATGCGGGTCGACAACGCGCGCACCGGCCGCAGCCTGGCGCTGAGCTTCGCCCACGAGGTGTTCGGCCAGGACCGCGCCGTGCTCGACGAGGCCTTTCCCGGCGACGTCGTGGGCGTGGTCATCGGCGGCGACGTCCGCGTCGGCGACACGCTCTCCGTCGGCCCGCAGGTGCGCTTCCCGGCGATCCCGACGCTCACGCCGGAGTCCTTCGTCACCGTCTCCAACCGCGACGTCAACCGCCACAAGCAGTTCCGCCGCGGTCTCGAGCAGCTCGACCAGGAGGGCGTCGTCCACGTGCTGCGGCGCGAGCACACCCAGGACCCCGTGCCGGTGCTGGCGGGCGTCGGCCCGATGCAGTTCGAGGTCGCCGTCGAGCGCCTGCGGACCGAGTTCGGCGCCGAGGTCAGCACGCAGCTGCTCCCGTGGAAGGCCGCTCGCCGCACCGACGCCGAAGGCGCCTCCAAGGTGCTGGCCGACACCGGCCACACCGACGTGTTCGTCCGCGGCGACGGGACGCAGCTCGCGGTCTTCCCGAACCGCTTCGTGCTCGAGCGCTTCGCCCAGCGCAACCCGGACGTCCGGCTCGAACGGCTGATCGGCGCCGACGAACCCGAGGGTTAGGCGGCGCCGAGGCGGGCGCGCATGCCGGCGGCGGCGCGGTCGAAGCTCGCGCGCGGTCGCGGAAGTCGCGCAGCCAGTGCTCGAGCAGCGGCCCCGGGTGCGCGGCCTCGCGGGAGCGAAGCGGCGAACTCGTCGGCGACTCGCTCTCGTAAATCCCGCCGCCGAGGAGGAGCAATACCGCGGCGAGCGCGCGCGTCGAGGACGGCATCGACACCTTCGTCTTCCGTGACGGCGAGATCGCGGTCCAGACCGTGCGGTATGCGTTGATCTCCTGATCATTCAAGAGGTTTGATAACCGCGTCAGCGGAGAATCTTGCGGGCGAGATGATGAGGCCCCTCCTCGCCGCCGTGGGCGCGCTCGCCGCCCTCGCGCTCGCCGTACCGCAGGCCCACGCGGCCTGCCCCGAGCTCCCGCTCGATCGCACGTTCCAACCCTGGCTCGACCCCGCCTACTACCAGGAAGCGCCTGACAGCGGCTTCGAGGTGGGCGGGCGCTGGAGCCTGCGCGACGGAGCCGCCATCGTCGACGGCAACCAGCCGTACTTCGCCGGTGCCAAGTCGCTCGACCTCCCCGTGGGGTCGTCGGCCACCACCGCGCCGATCTGCGTCACGGTCGCCCACCCGACGATCCGCTTCTTCGCCCGCAACACCGGTTCCACCGCTGGCACCGCTGACCGTGACGGTGCAGTTCAAGACCCTGCTCGGCCTGCCGGCCGAGCTGCCGGTCGGCGAGATCGTCGGCGGAGCCCAATGGCAGCCGACGCGCGCCGCTGCTGCTGCTCGGAAACCTCCTCTCGAACGAGGTGCGCTTCCGCTTCACGCCCGCCCCGGGCAGCGAGTGGCAGATCGACGATGTCTACGTCGACCCCTACAGCAAGGGCTGAGCCGGGAATGCCGGCAACGGAAGGTCGTCGCGGAGGCCCTTCGGCCTCCGCGACTGGCCTCGCGCAACGACCGGCCACGTCCGAACGGCGACTGCGGCGCCTACGTCCGAGCTCGTACGTAGCCGCGCCGACGCCTTCGCGGCCGTCGCCCGCGGGGCACGCCACAGTGCCCGGCATGCGGATCGTCACCCAGCTCGAACGCACCCTCACCGCCTCGGATCCGGTGCGCGCGTTGCGCGAGCTGCGAGCGCTGCAAGCCGAGCTGGACGCCTTCGAGCGCGAGCGGGTGCGCCTGGCGCTGGAGTCCGGTGCGAGCTTTGCCGCGGTCGCCCGCGCGCTCGGCATCACCCGCCAGGCCGCGCATCGCCGCTACCGCCATCTCATGTCGGAGCCGCCGCGCCTCGTCGCCACGCCGGAGGCGCTCGCGGTCCTGCAGCAGGCACGCCACGTCGCCGCGCAGGCGGGCTCCCCGACGCTCGAGGCGGAGCACGTCGCGCTCGCCCTCACGGCCCCGGGCCCGGTACCGTGCGGCGGAACGCCGCCCCGGGCGCTCGGGCGCGCCCTGTTCGACGCGCTCGCGCGGATCGGCTCCCCGATCGGCGTCGACGAGCTGCGACGCGTCGTCTCAGAGACTGGCGCTCGACCCCCCGTGGAACCCGCCGTGCTTGACGCCGAACCACGCTGAGAGGATCAGCCGCACGGCCGGAGCCGCCCTTCCCGGCTACGGGAGCGACTGAGGCCCGATGAGGATTCGCGCCCGAACCGGTCAGGACTGACATGCCAACGCTCTATTACGCCCTGGGGATCTCCGCCGACGGCTACATCAACGGGCCGGACGGCACGTTCGGCTGGGCCGTGCCTGACGACGAGTTGCACCGGTTCCACAACCAGCAGGCGGCCGAGACCGGGGTGCAGTTGCTCGGCCGCCGGCTCTACGAGCAGATGCTGCCGTGGGAGCTGCAGGAATGGACGTCGCCGACCGAGGCCGAGTTCGCGAGCGCGTGGCGCGGGCTCGACAAGGTCGTCTTCTCGACCACGCTCGACGCCGTGCAGGGCCACGCGCGGCTGGCGACGCGCAGCCTGGAGGAGGAGGTCGCCGCGCTCCCCGACACGCTCGTCGGCGTGGGCGGCGCGGGGCTGGCCGCCGCGTGCGCGCAGCGCGGGCTGATCGACGAGTACCGGCTGTTCATCAACCCCGTCGTGGTCGGCGGCGGAACGCGCTACTTCCCGCCCGGCGTCCACATCGACCTCGAGCTGATCGAGACGCGGACGTTCGGCTCGAAGGTCGTCTACCTGCGCTACCGTCGCGTCTAGGGAGCCATGCGCCGCCGTGCCGTCATCGGGTTGGGAGCGATCTGCGCGCTCGCGACCGCCGGTGGGGTGAGCACGGCCGCGCTGAGCGATCACGGGACGCTCGCGGCCTTCGAGTCACGCCTGGACGGTTACTGCGCCTCCGTCGGTCACCGCCACGCGGTCGGCACGACGTTCGGCGACCGGGAGCTGAGCGGCGTCGCCACGACGGACTCGCTCGAGTGCAACATGCTCAGCGGCTTCGTCGACGTCGTCGCGTTCACGTCCACCCCGCCCGGGCGCGCGCCCTCGCCGGCGCGGGGGCGGACGCGGACGGCGCCTGCCTGATCGGCCCCCGCGAAGCGGTGTTCGCCGACCTCCTGGCGCCGGGCATGGACCGCCAGTTCCGCCGCTGGTGCAGCGACCTCGGCGGGCGGCTCGCCTAGGACGCTCACGCTCGCGACGACGACGCCTTCGACGCCAACTTCGGCCGCGCGCCTCGACCGGGGTCCGCGGCTGGGTAGTCCCGCCGCATGATCAAAGGAGTCGCAGCCGTGTGGCTGCCAGTGACTGACATGGAGCGCGCCGTCTCGTTCTACGGCGACACCCTCGGGCTCGACGTGACCGGCCACGACGACGACTGGAGCGAGGTCGACGCCAACGGCCTCAAGATCGGCCTCAACGGCTCCGAGCCGGAGTCGCCGCGCGGTGATGGCGGAGCGCTGGTGGCCTTCCAGCCCGACGGCGACATCGAGGCCGAGGTCGAGCGCCTGAAGGCGGAGGGCGTCGAGTTCCCCGACGGGATCTCGGAGCACCCATGGGGTCGCATCGTGCCGTTCAAGGACCCCGACGGCAACGATCTGCAGCTGTACGCCCCACCCGCCTGAACATGTGAGAGAGTCGGCGCATGGGCTTCGAGGTCGCCGGCGCCGACTACGACCGCTTCATGGGGCGCCACTCGCGCCGGCTCGCCCCCCAGCTGGCGGACTTCGCCGGCATCCGGGCGGGGCAGCGGGTGCTCGACGTCGGCAGCGGCCCGGGCGCGCTGACGGCCGAGCTGGTCGCGCGCCTGGGGGCGTCGGCCGTCGTCGCGGTCGACCCGTCGACGGCCTTCGTGGCCGCGTTGCGTGAGCGGCTGCCGGACGTCGAGGCGGCGCAGGCCTCGGCCGAGGCGCTGCCGTTCGGCGACGACGCGTTCGACGCCGCGCTCGCGCAGCTGGTCGTGCACTTCATGGCCGACCCGGTCGCGGGCCTGCGCGAGATGGCGCGGGTGACGCGGACCGGCGGCGTCGTCGCGGCGACGGTCTGGGACCACGCGGGCGAGCGCAGCCCGATCGCGGTGTTCTGGCGCGCGGCGCGCGAGCTCGATCCCGACGTGCGCGACGAGTCCGCCCTGGCGGGCGCGCACGCGGGCGCGCTGGTCGAGTTGCTCGGCGAGGCGGGCCTGACGGACGTCGTGCAGGCCGAGCACGCGGTGCCCTTCACCCACGCCACCTTCGAGGAGTGGTGGGAGCCGTTCACGCTCGGTGTCGGGCCCGCGGGCGCGTATGCGGCCAAGCTCGACGAGGACGCGCGCGCGGCGCTGCGCGAGCGCTGTCGCGAGCTGCTCCCCGCCGCCAAGCCGGCCGTCGCGTGGGCGGCGCGCGGGGTCGTCGCCTAGCGACCGCCGCGGCGTAACGTTGGAGCCATGGACCACCTGGCGATCCCGGTCGCCGACCAAGCGCGTTCGCGGCGGTTCTACGAGACCTACTTCGGGTTCGGAGCACGCCCCGCCCGGCGCTACGACGGCGGCGTGCTGATGCTCTACGACGCGACCGGCTTCGCGCTCGCGCTCGGCCCGGCGGACGACCCGATCACGCGGCCGCCATGGATGCACTTCGGCGTCGGACTGCCCGACCGCGCCGCGGTGCTGGCGCTGCGCGACCGGCTCGTCGCCGACGGCGTCGAACTGGTCGAGGAGTTCGACGAGCCCGACTACGTCAGCGTCAAGTGCCGCGACCCCGACGGCTACATCGTCGAGGCCTCCTGGGAACCGTGACCGGCGAACTCGTCTGGCCCAACGCCGAGAGCGGCGCGAACTCGGACCCCTGGCTGATCGCCAACCACGATCGCATCCGCTTGATGCAGCCGCGCGTGCTGGCCGTCAACTTCGTCCACGGCCTCTCCGAGCGCGAGGCCCGGGCCAAGCTGGACGGGCTGTGCGCGGCGCTGCGCGAGGCCTCGCGCTGGCAGGGCTACCGCGACCCGCAGGCGCCGCCGTTCCTGGACTACCAGATCGTCGACATCGTCGACCTGACCGAGCCGGCGGGCGCGCGCGACCGCAACTCGGCGAACTATCCGCGCGCCGCCGACGGCATCGGCTTCGACTACGGCGCGCTGCACGAGCATGCGGCTCCACGACGGCCTCAAGCTCGAGCAGCTGACCGAGCGCGGGCTCGTGAACGAGGTGTGGCTGCTCGCCGACCACACCGACCACAGCGCGCCGTGGGAGACGGTCGAGGTCAAGCAGACCTACGACGAGGCGTTCCGGCCGATCGGCTACGAGCGCCACGCCGGCAACTCCGGTGAGCACAGCGCGCCCTGGATCGGCCGCAGCCTGCGCATCCTGTTCGTCAACTTCGCCCGCGGCGTGGGCTGCGCGATGGAGAGCCTCGGCCACTCGCTGGAGCGGATGGCGACGTGCGGCGCGCTGCCGTACTACGAGCGCTACTTCCGCGAGTACGCGATGCTCGATCTCGACCGCCGCTACGGGCTGCCCTTCGAGTCGCTCTACCTCAAGGGCCGCGACCCCGTCGACTACCCGTCGCCGACGACCCTGCGCTACGGGTCACGGTGGCGCCGGCGCCGTGTCGAGGACTACGTCCCGGCCGGCGGCAACGTCCACTTCATGCCCAACGGCCGCCAGGACTACGACCTCGACAACCCGCCCCGGTGCTCTCGACGATCGAGACCTGGCGCCAGCCGGACGAGCGGCCGCGCCCGTGGACGCCGGACGTGCTCGAGCCCTACCGCGACGCTCGCCGCCGACTGCATGGGCCGCTGGGTCGTCTACTGGCGCCAGAACATGCCGGGGCTCGACAACACCGCGCGCGACGACGACGGCCGCCCGATGAAGAACTGGTGGCCGTTCCTCTTCTACTGATCGAAAGGGCACCGCAAACCAGTCTGTCCAGAAAGGGACATTGAGCGTTGCGCGCGTGTTGACCTCGGCAACATTGTGCCGTCATGCGGATGGTGCTGATGGCCGCGCTCGCGTTCGCGGCGGGCGATACCCGGAGCCGGCCGGATCTCGTGGTCGACGCGATCTCCGGCCCGCCGGCGCTCGCGCGGCCGGGTGACCGGCTCGTGGTCCGGGACGTCACCGTCAACACGGGCCGCGGGCGGGCGGCGGGGTCCGCGACCGCCTACTCGCTCGGGCGACGCGTGCGGCTGGGGACGCGGCCGGTGTCCGCGCTCGGCACGGGCGCGCGGTCGAAGGGCGCGCTCGAGCTCACGATCCCGCGCAGCGTGCGCGACGGCACGTACGCCCTGACGGCGTGCGCGGACGCCTTCGACCGCGTGCGCGAGCGCGACGAGCGCAACAACTGCCGGTCCTCGGCGAAGACGGTCGTGATCGACGCGACCGCGCCCGCGGTCCCGCGTCTGGACGCTCAGCCGGCGAAGGCGAGCAACCAGACCGGCGCGAGCTTCGCCTTCTCGAGCGAGGAGGCCGGCGTGCGATTCACCTGCCGGGTCGACGGCGGCCCGCCGGCCACGTGCACGAGCCCGCTGCGACTCGAAGGGCTGGCCGAGGGTGCGCATCGCTTCGCGGTGCGCGCGCGCGACGCCTCCGGCAACCGGAGCGCCGCAGCCGTGTTCGACTGGGTCGTGGACGTCACCGCGCCGGCCGCGCCCACGATCGACGAGCGGCCCGAGCCGGTGAGCGAGGGCGAGCGCGCCGCGTCGCGTTCTCCGCCTCCGAGCCGGAGGTCGGAGTTCGCGTGCGCGCTGGACGGCTGCGCCGCCGGCGCCGTGCTCGAGCCCGCTCGAGCTCACCGGCCTCGAGAGCGGCGACCATACGCTGCGCGTCGTCGCGCGCGACGCGGCGGGCAACCAGAGCGAGGTGAGCACCGTGGAGTGGACGGCGATCCCCGAGCAGACGTCGCTGGGCGACGGCGCGTGGTCGTGGTTCGCCGACCCGCGCGCGGTCCATCACCGCGGCCGCACCTACGTCGGCTGGGTCGCGCAGGACGGCGACATCAAGCTCTCGGTGTACGACCACGCCACGCTGACGCGGACCACGGCGCTCGTGGCGCCGCGGGTCGAGATCGACGACCACGCCAACCCCGCCGTGCAGATCCTCCCCGACGGCCGCGTGCGCGCGTACTACTCCGCGCACGGCGGGACGCGGATGTGGTACCGCACGTCGCTGGCGCCCGAGGACGTCTCGGCGTGGGGCCCGGCGCAGACCGTGCCGGAGAACGTCACCGGCTCGTTCGGCTTCACCTACCCGAACCCGATCCACCTGGCCGCGGAGGGCCGGACGTACCTGTTCTGGCGCGGCGGCAACTTCAACCCGACGTTCACGAGCCAGCCCGACGGGTCCGACGCCTGGGCCCCGGTGCGCGGGCTGATCGCCGTCCCCGGCGAGCGGCCCTACGTCAAGTACGACTCCGACGGCGAGTCGACGATCCACATCGCGTTCACCAACGCGCACCCGAACGAGTCCGGCGACGTGAACATCTACTACGCCGCCTACCGGGGCGGCGCGCTCCGGCGCGCCGACGGCACCGTGATCGGCCCGCTGGGGACCGCGATCTCACCGGGCGCCGCCGACCTGGTCTTCGACGCTCCGCAGAACGCCTGGATCCACGACGTCGCCCACGACGACCAGGGTCGCCCGGTGCTCGTGTTCGCGACCTTTGAGAGCACGTCCGACGCCGCGCGTGTTCGTGCATCGCTACCTGTACGCGCGCTGGACGGGCGAGCGCTGGCAGACGACGCCGATCACCGCCGCCGGCGGCTCGATCAGCGACGACACGCGCGAGCCCTACTACAGCGGCGGCATCACGCTCGACCACGAGGACCCGCGCACGGTGTACCTCTCGCGCCAGACCGGCGAGGGGGTCTGGGACGTCGAGACCTGGAGCACGCCCGACGGCGGCGAGACCTGGACGTCGGAGCCGGTCACGGCGGGCTCGGGCACGAAGAACGTGCGGCCGGTGTCACCGCGCGGCCTGCTGCCGTTCGCGGGTGACATGAGCGTCCTGTGGATGCGCGGGAGCTACCCGTACTACCTCACCTACCAGACCTCGATCGCGACCATCCTGCGCACCGGCGGCGACGAGCCGCCGGTGGCCGACGCCGCGCCCGTCCCGCGCAAGGGGCTCGCGCCGCTGCCGGTCGCCTTCGACGGGCGCGCGTCGCGCGACCCCGAGGGCCCGATCGCCGACTCATCGCTGGGACTTCGGCGACGGCGCGAGCGCGGTCGGCGCGCAGGCCGAGCACGTCTACGCGCGCCCCGGCCGCTACTTCCCCAAGCTCACCGTGACGGACGCCGCCGGCCGCAGCGACACCTACGTGACCGAGATCGTCGTCGACGCCGGGCTCGCCACCGGCCCGGCGCTCGGCCTCGGCGGCGGCTCGGCGACGCTCACGGGCAGCGTCACGCCGCGCGAATCCGCGCACCGCCCACTTCGAGTACGGGACCGACGACTTCGCGCTGCGCACGCCCGACGTGGCGGCCGCCGGCGACCTCGAGGCCGCGATCGGCGGGCTGACGCCCGGGGCGACGTACCGGTACCGGCTGGTGGTGACGACCGCGAACGGGACCGTGGCCGGCGCCGAGCGCGCCTTCACCGCGGACGCGCCGCCGACCTACCGGGACGCCGTGCGCTCCACGCCCGGGCTGCTGGGCTACTGGCGCCTCGGCGACGCGGCCACGACCGTCGCGGCCGACGAGCTCGGCGCACGGCCTGGCACCTACTCCGCCACCGGGGTGACACTCGGGCAGGCGGGCGCCCTGCGCGGCGACCCGGACACCGGCCGCGCTGTTCGACGGCGTCGCGGGCGAGATGGCAGCGACCACGCCGCCGCTGACCACCTCCGGGACGCTCGAGGGCTGGTTCCAGTGGCAGGCCGGCGCCGCGCGTCCTGCGCGACAGCACGTCGATGGCGGGCACGGGCTGGATCCTGGCCTACGACAGCGGCGGGAGGATCGCGTGCCGGGCCGGCGGGACCGCGCTGGTGTCGACGACGCCGGTGAGCGAGGTCCGCGACGGCCGCTGGCACCACTTCGCGCTGACGCGCGACCGCGACGAGGTGCGGCTCTACCTCGACGGCCGCAGGCTCACGCTGCCCGGCCGACCGCTCCCGGGACCGCCACCGCGGCGGCGCCGTGGCGCGTGATGCACAACGGCAGCACCGTGGGCCAGTACAGCCGCGGTCTCGCCGACGAGATCGCGATCTACGACCGCCCGCTCACGGCCGCCGACATCCGCCAGCGCGTCGCGCTCGGGAAGTGAGCATCACCCGCCGCCGATCCCCTCCGCCACGCGCCACGCGTTCGCCATCGTCGTCACGCACGGGTTGACGCCGCCGTTGGTGGGCAGCAGGGAGGCGTCGGCGACGTAGACGTTCTCGACTGCCGTGCAGCCGCCCGTCGCGGTCGCACGCCGACGTCGCCGGGTCCTCGCCCATCCGGCACGTGCCCGCCGAGTGCTCGCCGGCGGCGGCGGGCGGCGGCCGGTGGTCGAAGTCGGTGAAGCGCTCGATGCCGATCTCGTCGCAGCCAGACCGCCGACCCGCTCGGCCATGTACGCGCGCACCTCGAGCGTGGCCGGGTGCAGATCGCCGGCGATCCGTGCGACCGGCATGCCGTGCACGTCGCGCACCGACGGGTCGGCGCGTGACACGCGAGCGGCGCCGACGGGATCTCCTGGCCGATCCCCATGCCGCCGCACAGGTGGCGCAGGCCCGTCGCGCATCCACTCCTTGTGGCCCGCGCCCCAGGCGGGGACGCCGAGGCGCCCGGCGGCCGCGGCGGCCGCGACCGGCAGCAGCGACGGGGCATCGAACAGCACGCCGCCGCCCCACGCCTCGCCGTCGCGGTGCACGAAGTCCAGCGTGGCCACCGAGTGCCCCGGGCCCTGGAAGCGCTCGAGCGGCGTCGTCGCCGTGCCGTAGAGGATCGTGAACGAGTGGTTGTGCAGGTTGGTGCCGACCGCCGGCGCCGCCGAGGCCGGAGACCAGCAGCAGCCGCGGCGTCTCGACCGCGCCCGCGCACACGACGACCCGCTCGCAGCGCACCTCGCGTGCGCACGCCGCCGGCCGACGACGCGCACCGACCGCGCGCGCCCGCCCGACTGGACGATCTCGACGACCTGCGCGTCCACCAGCAGGTCGCAGTTGCCGCTCGCCAGCGCCCGCGGGATGACGGTGTTCTGCGTCCCGTTCTTGGCGTCCACCACGCACGCGTGGCCGAGGCACTGCGAGCAGTGCACGCACGCCGCGCGCCCGTCGCGCGGCTCGCTGTTGATCGCGAACGGCACCGGCCCCCAGCCCCAGCCGAGCCGGTCGGCGGCGGCGCCGAACGCCTCCCGCATCGGGTCGTCGCGCAGCGCCGGCATCGGATAGCCGCGCGACCGGGCGAAGCGGTCGGTCAGCGCCCCGTCGGAGCGTCCTGCCACGCCGATCTCCCACTCGACCCGGTCGTAGTAGGGCGCGAGGTCGTCGTAGCCGATCGGCCAGTCCGCCAGGCAGCTGCCCTCGGGCACGCCGTAGCGGGTCGCCATCTCGAAGTCCTCGGGCAGGAAGCGCCAGGCCATGCCCTGCCACACGCGCGTGCCGCCGCCGAGCGCCATCGCGTTCAGCCCCCACGCCAGCGAGTCCTCGACCGGATCCACGAGCGTCGCCGTCGACCACGCGCGGATGGCCCGCCCCGGGCCCGGCGACCGGGTCGTAGGCCGAGATCCGCTTGCCGTGCAGGTGGTCGTCGCGCAGCTCGGCGGTCGTGTGCCGGCGCGCGCGCTCGATCAGCAGCACGCGCAGCCCCGCCGCCGCCAGCACGTGCGCGCTGACGCCGCCGCCCGCGCCCGCACCCACCACCACCACGTCGTAGGACGTCGCGCGGCTCGGGCACCACGGGGAGCGGCTCCGGCTCGGTGATCGGCGAGAGCGGGAAGCCGACCATCTCCAGCGCGGGCGGGATGAAGCCGTGGCGGGCCGCGTAGTAGCCCTCAAAGCACACGCGCAGCAGCGCCGCGAACGCCTCCGGGTCGGCGCGCTCGAGCGCGTCCACGTCCGCGTAGCGCGGCCGCCCGTTCGAGCAACGGGCGCGCCCACGTCAGCGGCTCGCGCTCGAGCAGGTCGCGCACGCCGCCGTCCCACCCGCCCGGCCATGCGTCCGGCGGGATCACCTGGTCGACGAGCGCTCTCACGGACGCAGCAGGATCTTGCCGACGGCCGGGTCCTCGGTCATGACCCGGAACGCCTCGCGGATCTCGCTCAGCGGGAGCTCGTGCGTGATCAGCGGGGTGGGGTCGAGCAGGCCGGCGGCGAACGCCCGCACCGTGTGCACCCACGCCCGCGACGGGGCGCCGAAGACGTTGAACACCGTGACCGCCTGCGTCACGAGCCCCTGCGCGGACACGGCGTCGGAGCGATCGGGCGGGATGCCCGTCAGCACCACCCGCCCGCCGCGGCGCGCGATGTCGACCGCGAGCTGCGCGGAGCCCGGCGTCCCGGCCGCCTCGATGACGACGTCGAAGCCGGGGCGCACCGCGTCGGGCGCGACCAGCCGGTCGGCGCCCATCCGCTGCGCCAGCGCCTCGCGCTCGGTCCGGCGCGCGACGACCACCAGCTCGCGCGGCGACGACGCCCGCAGCAGCTGCGCCGAGAGCAGCCCGAGCGTCCCGCCGCCCACGACCGCGGCGCGCTCGCCGGGGACCGAGCGCCGCCAGCAGGCACGCCTCGGCGATGCAGGCCGCCGGCTCCAGCAGCGCGGCCGCGCGCAGGTCCGCGTCCTCCGGCAGCACGTGCAGCAGCCGCGCGGGCAGCCGCAGGAAGTCGTTCCACGCGCCCGGCTGCGTGAAGCCCGTCTCCTCGTACGGCGCCTCGCACAGCGTCGTCTGGCCCTGCCGGCACGCGTCGCACGCCTGGCAGTTGCGGAAGCCCTCGCCGACGACCTTGCGCCCCACCAGCCGCGGGTCGGCGCCGGCTCCGACCGAGTCCACGACGCCCGACCACTCGTGGCCCGGCACCACCGGATAGCGCACGAACTCGGCCGGCCGCCCGCCTTCGAGCAGCTCGCGGTCGGACCCGCAGATGCCGGCGTAGGCGACCCGCACGAGCGCCTCGCCCGGCCCGGGCGCGGCCGACCGGCTCGTCGACCAGCTCGATCACGCCCGGCGAGTCGATCCGCACCGCCATCTACTTGGTCCCTCGGAAATGCCAGTCCTGCTGGAAGAGGTCGAAGTGGGCGCCAGAGCTCGGGCGCGCCGCCACGAAGTCTACGTCGAGCTCGACGCCCAGGCCCGGGCCTTCCGGCAGCGCGAAGTACCCGTCGACGACCGGCGGCAGGCCCGGGCGCCGCCTGCAGCACCTCCTGGTCGGCGAAGTCGTTGAAGTGCTCCTGGATCTTGAAGTTCGGCGTGCACGCCGCGAGGTGCAGGTTGGCGGCGGTCAGCACCGGCCCGCCGACGTTGTGCGGCGCGACGAGGACGTAGTGCGTCTCGGCCGTCGCCGCCAGCTTGCGCGTCTCCAGGATGCCGCCGATGTGGCCGATGTCGGGCTGGATGATGTCCGCCGCCTGCAGCTCGAACAGCTCGCGGAACTCGAGCCGGTCGTGGATGCGCTCGCCGGTCGCCAGCGGCAGCGGCGTGTGCTCGGCGACCTTCGCCAGCGCCTTGAGGTTCTCCGGCGGGACCGGCTCCTCGAGCCAGGACGGCTCGAACTGCTCCAGCAGCCCGCGCGACCCGGATCGCCTCGTGCGGGGCGAAGCGCCCGTGCATCTCGACCAGGATCTCGACCTCCGGGCCGACCGCGTCGCGCACCGCCTCGACCAGCGACGACCGACCGCATCCGCTCGTCGTGGTCGAGCTCGAAGCGGCCCTCGCCGAAGGGGTCGAACTTGAGCGCGCGATAGCCGCGCTCGATCACGCGCCGCGCCGCCGCGTGGAACTCCTCGGGCGAGCGCTCGACCGTGTACCAGCCGTTGGCGTAGGCCTTGACGCGCTCGTTGACCGCGCCGCCCAGCAGCCGGTACACGGGCTGGCCGAGCGCCTTGCCGACGATGTCCCAGCACGCCATCTCGACGCAGCCGATGCCGGACATGACGATCTCGCCCGCGCGCCCGTAGTCGCCGTACTTCATGCGCTGCACCAGCGACTCGATCTCGAACGGGTCGCTGCCGACGACGTGGTTGCGCGCGGCCTCGGCCAGGTAGCCGAGCAGCGCCTGGGTGTGGCCGAGCATGCGGGTCTCGCCGACGCCGGTCAGGCCCTCGTCGGTGTGCACCTGCGACGAACGTCAGATCGCGCCACGGCGTGCCGAGGACGTGCGTGGTGATCTCGGTGATCTTCACGAGAACCGCTCCGGGACCGGCAGCGCGGGCGAGCCGACCGGTGACATCGGCAGCGAGGCGCCGCCGCCGCGCTCGACGATGTCCAGCGCGAGCCGGGCGCGGCGCACCCGCTCGCGGCCGGTGTCGGCGGCCAGGCGCACGCAGGTGGCGGCCGACCGGATAGATCCCGGGCGCGTTGCGCAGCCCGAACTTGATGTACACCGGCGCGGCGACCCGGATCAGCTCGGCGGTGTCGTAGAGCCGCACGAAGCCGCCGACGTCGTCCGGCGACTCGACGTAGAGGTCCAGCGCGACGTCGCTGGCCGCGCGCAGCTCGGCGATCTGCGACACGCTCAGATCGCTCGGCACGTTGATCGAGTCCGCGCCCAGCCCCGCCCACACGCGCAGCGCCGCCGGGTTCGTCGGCCCGGTGAGCACGCTGACCTTGAAGCGCATGTCGGCCGGCAGCTCGCCCGCTTCGCGCAGCTGGTGGGCGGCCCACAGGACGCCCTCGTCGGCGACGAGCACGTTGCGCACGCCGAGGTCGGCGGCGCGCCGGCAGTCCTCGAGGCACTGGCCGAGCTGGTCACGTCCGCGCGCCCGCGGCCCGGACCCGCCGCTGAGCGACCGCGTGGCCGCGCCGACGTCCCACGTGCCGCGCGGGCCGAGGAACAGCGACACCTCGATGTGCCCCGCGAGCGAGAGCATCTCGGCGATCTCGGCGTCCGTGAGCATCATCACGCCGCTGCCCTGGCTCACGCGGTGGATCGTGACGCCGAGCTCCTGCGCCTCCGCGAGCACGGCCTCCAGCGCGTGCGGGCCCTCGACCGACGGGATCTCCACCCGCCACGCCCCGCCGTCCGGGAACCGCTTCTCCGAGGTCGCCGGACGCGGTTGCGTGACGGCCAGCCCGAGCCGGGCGAGCGCCGCTTCTCCTGGCAGTGGTTGCACGTTCTCCTCCTTCATGTCAAGCGCAGCACGTTCCATGATCGCGCGGGCAGGGCCGAGCCCTCGACCCGGCGCGGCGCCACCCGCTCGGCGCCCGCCGTGTTGGAGAGCGCCGAGCTCGCCGTCGAGCACGAGGTGCTCGGTCAGCGCGAGGTCGAGGTCGCGCACGACGAGGTCGATCGCCATCGCGTGCTCGTCCCGGTTGACCGCGAACACCGTCAGGCCGTCGTCGCCGAGCACCGCCGTCGCCTCCAGCGAGTCGTCGGCCGGCTCCACCCGCAGCACCGTCCCGCGCCCGAAGCGCGACGCGTGCGCGAACGGGTGAAACGTGGTCTGGCGCCAGGCGGGACCGCCGTCGAGGGTGCGGATCGGCGGGATCACGTTGACGAGCTGCGCGAGGCAGCCGATCTTGACCCGGTCGGCGTGGCGCAGCAGCGTGATCAGCAGGCAGCCGACGACGAGCGCGTCGGCGACGGTGTGCTCGTCCTCGGCCAGCGCGGGCGCGTGCTTGAACGGCCCGTCGTGGCCGACGTGGTGCGGGTTGGCCGTCTGATGCCACACGTTCCACTCGTCGACGCTGATCTTCATCCGCTTGCCGCGAGCGCTTTCGGCCGGCGACGGCGTCCGCGGTCGCGACGACGGTGTCGATCATGCGGTCGAGGTCCTGCGAGCAGCGCAGGTACTCGTCGACCGTCTCGTACTTCAGCGGGTCGTAGTAGGTGTGCAGCGAGACGTAGTCGGCGACGTCCCAGGCGAGGTCGAGCACGGTGTCCTCCCAGTGCCCGAACGTCGGCATCGAGGAGTTCGAGGAGCCGGCGACGCACAGCTCGATCGACGGATCGACCCAGCGCATCGCCTTGCCCGTCTCGGCGGCCAGACGGCCGTACTCGACGGCGGTCTTCTGGCCGACCTGCCACGGCCCGTCCATCTCGTTGCCCAGGCACCACAGCTTGACGCCGTACGGCTCGTCGCGCGGGCGCAGGTCGGCCCACTTGGTGCCGCGTGTCCCGTTGACGTACTCGAGCAGCGCGCGCGCCGCGTCGATGCCGCGCGTGCCGAGGTTGACGGCCAGCAGCGGCTGCACGCCGGCGCGGTCGGCCCAGCGCATGAACTCGTCGGTGCCGAACGTGTTGGGCTCGATCGAGTGCCAGGCGATGTCCAGCCGCTGCGGCCGCTCGGGCCCGACGCCGTCCTCCCAGTCGTAGGCCGAGACGAAGTTGCCGCCCGGGTAGCGGACGAGGCTCACGCCCATCTCACGCACGAGCTCGAGCACGTCGCCGCGGAAGCCGTCGGCATCCGCGGTCTCATGCCCGGGCTCGTAGATGCCGCCGTAGACCGCCCGGCCCATGTGTTCGACGAATGAGCCGAACAGCCGCTCATCCACCTCGCCGACCACGAAGGCCGGGTCGATCACGATCCGCACTCGTCTCCTCCGGAGTAGGTTCCCCGCCATGATGCCGTGGACGGACACGAAGCGCACGCCGGCCGAGCGCGTGGAGTCGTTGCTGAGCGAGATGACGCTCGACGAGAAGCTGGCTCAGCTGGGCAGCGTGTGGGTCGGCGCCGAGCTCGGCTCGGGCAATGTCGCGCCGATGCAGGAGGCGTTCGCGGAGCCCGCGTCCTTCGAGGAGGCGATCGCGCACGGGATGGGGCACATCACGCGCCCGCTCGGCACCCGCCCGGTCGATCCGGTCGACGGAGCCCGCCGCCTGGCCGAACTGCAGAGCGCCCTGGTCGAGAACACCCGGCTCAAGCTCCCCGCGATCGCGCACGAGGAGTGCCTGACCGGCTTCACGACGTTCGGCGCGACGGTGTTCCCGACGCCGCTCGGCCTGGCCGCCACGTTCGATCCCGAGGGCGTCGAGCGGATGACCGTCGCGATCGGCGAGAGCATGCGCGCGACCGGGGCGCACCAGGGCCTGTCACCCGTGCTTGACGTCGTGCGCGACTACCGCTGGGGCCGCGTCGAGGAGACGTTCGGCGAGGACCCGTACCTGGTCGGGATGATGGGCACGGCGTACGTGCGCGGGCTCGAGTCGACGGGGCTGGTGGCGACCTTGAAGCACTTCGCGGGCTACAGCGCGTCGATCGCCGCCCGCAACCACGCGCCGGTCGCGATGGGCCCGCGCACGCTGCGCGACGTGATCCTGATCCCGTTCGAGATGGCGATCCGCGAGGGCGGCGCGCGCTCGGTCATGAACTCCTATTCGGAGATCGACGCGCTGCCGGTCGCCGCCGACGCGGGGCTGCTCACCGGCATCCTGCGCGACGAGTGGGGCTTCGAGGGGACCGTCGTCAGCGACTACTGGTCGATCGTGTTCCTGCTCAACATGCACCGGGTCGCGGGGACGCCCGGGGGAGGCGGGTGCGCTCTCGCTGGCCGCGGGCATCGACGTCGAGTTGCCGCACACGCGCTGCTACGGCGAGCCGCTGGCCGAGGTGGTGCGCGCCGGCGCGCTGCCCGGAGGAGCTGGTCGACCGCGCCGCCCGGCGGGTGCTGCTGCCAGAAGGCCGAGCTCGGCCTGCTCGACCCGGGCTGGACGTCGACCGTGCCCGACGGGCCGCTGGACATCGACCCGCCCGAGCACCGGGCGCTCGCGCGCGAGCTCGCGGACCGCTCGATCGTGCTGCTGGCCAACGACGGGACGCTGCCGCTGCGCGCGGACCAGGTCGCGCTCGTCGGCCCCTGCGCCGCCGACCCGCTCCCGTTCCTCGGGTGCTACTCCTACCCCAACCACGGCGTGATGGCGGGCCATCCGGACATGGGGCTCGGGGATCGCGGTGCCGACGCTGCTCGACGCGCTGCCGCATGCGTTCTACGCGCCCGGCTGCCACGTGATGGACGACGACCCGACGCTGCTGGCGGCCGGCGTCGAAGCCGCCGGAGCCGCCGAGCTGTGCGTGCTGGCCGTCGGCGACCACCCCGGGCTGTTCGGCCGCGGCACCTCCGGCGAGGGCTGCGACGCCGAGGATCTCGCGCTGCCCGGCATCCAGGACGAGCTCGTCGAGGCCGTGATCGAGACCGGCACGCCGGTCGTGCTCGTCGTCATCTCCGGCCGGCCGTACGCGCTCGGGCGCTACGAGGGCCGCGTCGCCGCGATCGTCCAGGCGTTCCTGCCGGGCGAGGAGGGCGCGGCCGCGATCGCCGGCGTGCTGACCGGCGACGTCATGCCCACCGGCAAGCTGCCCGTGCAGGTGCCGAAGACGCCGGGCGCGCAGCCGAACACCTACCTGCACCCGGTCCTCGGCGGCACCAGCGGCGGCGTCAGCAACATCGACACCGACCCGCTGTTCGCCTTCGGGCACGGCCTGTCCTACACGACGTTCGCGTACGACGAGTTCGCGCTGTCGGCCGATCGAGCTCGCCACCGACGGCGAGGTCGAGATCTCGTGCGTCGTGACCAACTCCGGCCAGCGGGCGGGAACCGAGGTCGTCCAGCTCTACCTGTCGGACCCCGTCGCGCCGGTGACGCGCCCGGTGACCTGGCTGGCGGGCTTCGCGCGCGTCGACCTCGAGCCGGGCGAGCGCTGCGCGCGTGACGTTCACGCTGCACGCCGACCGCACGGCGTTCACCACCGTCGACCTGCGCCGGATCGTGCAGGCGGGGGAGATCGGCGTCGCGATCGGCGCCTCCGCGGCGGACATCCGCGGCCGCCTCACGCTCCAGCTCGTGGGGGAGGAGCGCGAGGTCGGCCACGACCGCGTGCTGACTACGCCGGCACGCCGTTCGCCCGCGTGACCTGCGGCGTAGAAGCTGGCGCTGTCCTTGGGCGTGCGCTCGAGCGTCTCGTAGTCGACGTGGATCAGCCCGAAGCGCTTGCTGAAGCCGTACGCCCACTCGAAGTTGTCCAGCAGCGACCACACGAAGTAGCCGCGCAGGTCGACGCCGTCCGCGATCGCGCGCTGCGCGGCGCCGAAGTGGGTGCGCAGGTACTCGACGCGGTCCGGGTCGTGCACGGCGCCGTTCTGCTTGACGTCCGCGAACGCGGCGCCGTTCTCGGTCACGTAGAGCGGCACGCCCGGGTAGTCGCGGGCGACGCGGGTGAGGATGTCGTAGAGCCCGTCGGCGTCGATCTCCCAGCCCATCTCGGTCTTGGGCAGGCCGCGCTCGACCGGGTCGATGTCGCCGTTGCCGGGCCAGATCGTCGGGCCGCCGGCGTCCTCGCCCTTGCGCACGACGGTGCGGAAGTAGTAGTTGACGCCGAGGAAGTCGAGGTCGACCTCGATCTGCTGCTCGTCGCCGTCCTGGATGAAGTCGCAGTCGGTGATGGTGCGGACGTCCTCGAGCACGTCGGCCGGGTAGGCGCCCTTGAGCAGCGGGTCGAGGAAGAGGCGGTTGGCCAGGCCGTCGGCGCGGCGGGCGGCGTCGACGTCCTCGGGCGCGTCCGAGGCCGCATCTGTAGGGCTCAGGTTGAGGGTTATGCCGAACTGGTGGCCGGGCTTCCCGCGGCCGCGCATGGCGTCGATCGCCAGGCCGTGGCCCAGCATCAGGTGGTGCGCCGCGGCGATCGACGTCGCCCGGGTCGGTCACGCCGGGCGCGTGGGCGCCCATCGAGTAGCCGAGGATCGACGAGCACCAGGGCTCGTTGAGCGTCGTCCAGTGCGCGACGCGGTCGCTGAGCCGGTCATAGACGGCCGCCGCGTATTCGGCGAAGCGCTCGGCGGTGTCGCGCTCCGGCCACCCGCCCGCGTCCTCGAGCACCTGCGGGAGATCCCAGTGATAGAGCGTCACCCAGGGCGTGATGTCCTTGGCCAGCAGCGCCTCGATCAGCCGCGAGTAGAAGTCGACGCCGGCGTCGTTGAGCGCGCCGCGGCCGTCGGGCTGCAGGCGCGGCCAGGCGAGCGAGAAGCGGTACCAGCCGACGCCGAGGTCGGCCATGTGCGCCACGTCCTCCTCGTAGCGGTGGTAGTGGTCGTCGGCGACGTCGCCCGTGTCGCCGTTGTCGACCTTCCCGGGCGTGTGCGAGAACGTGTCCCAGATCGACTTCGAGCGCCCGCCCTCGTCGACGGCGCCCTCGATCTGGTAGCTCGCGGTCGCGGTGCCCCAGGCGAAGCCGTCGGGAAAGCTCATGGTGCGATCTCCTCCCAGAGCTCGTCCGGGATCTCCCAGCGAGCATGCTCGATCAAGCGGTCGACCTCCGCCGGCGTGACGCAGCCGGCGAGCGTCGCGGTGATGCGCGGCTCGCGCATCGGGAACTGCAGCGGCGGCGGCCGCGAGCGGGACGCCGTGGCGCTCGCAGGCGGCGTGCAGGTGCTCGACCCGGGCCAGGATCCCTCGCCGGCCGCCCGGTAGGCGAAGAAGCCCTGCGCGGGCTTCGAGCCGGCCAGGATGCCGCCGCCGAACGGCGCCGCGTTGAGCACGGCCACGCCCGAGCTCCTCCGCCTCGTCGCAGCAGCGGCTCGGCGCTCTGGTCGACGAGGTTGAAGCGGTTGTGGGTGAGGACGACGTCGAACGCGCCGGTGCGGATGTACTGCTGCATCAGGTCGATCGGGCCGCCCGCGACGCCGAGGTGGGCGATCACGCCCTCGTCCTTGAGCTGCTGCAGCGCCTCGAGCGGGCCGTCCTTGGCGACGCCCTCCTCGAAGCTGATGTTCTCCGGGTCGTGGAAGTGCACGAGCCCGAGCCGGTCGAGGCCGAGCCGCTCGAGCGACTCCTCGACGGACCTCCTGACGCGGTCGCCGGAGAAGTCGCCGGTGTCCATGTCGCGGTCGACCTTCGTCTCGAGCACGAAGCCCTCGGGGATTCCGCCCAGCTCGCGGATCACGATCCCGATCCGTTCCTCGGCGTCGCCGTAGTTGTTGCTCGTGTCGAGGAAGTTGAGCGGGCCCTCGAAGACCCGTCGCACCGTGGCCAGGGCGTCCTCGAGCGGGACGTCCTGCGTGTAGGGCAGCGGCGTGTTGCCGAGCGGCGCGCTGCCGACGCACACCGGCGTCACTTCCAACCCGGTCCGGCCAAGCGTGCGAAACGCAAGGCCCTCTCCTCCGTAGCGGACCATGCGCGGCAGCATATGGGACGATGCGTCCGGATCGTGCGTCTGGCCTCACCACTTCCGAAGACCTTCGACTCGCCTGACGGCTGGATCGCGCTGCTGCGCGAGCGCGGCTTCCGCACCGCGTACTGGCCGCTGGCCGACGACGGCGCCGCTGGACGAGGTCGACGCCTACGCGGCCGCGGCGGCGGCGGCCGGCATCTCGATCGCCGAGGTCGGCGCCTGGAAGGCCAATCCCCTGAGTCGCGACGACGCCATGCGGGCGGCGGGCCTCGCCCGCTGCAAGACCCAGCTCGCGCTCGCCGACCGCGTCGGCGCGCGCTGCTGCGTGAACATCGCCGGGTCGCTTCGCCGACACCTGGGACGGCCCGCACCCGGACAGCCTGACCGCGGACACGTTCGCGCTGATCGTCGACAGCGTGCGCGAGATCCTCGACGCCGTGTCGCCCCAGCGCACCTACTACTCGCTCGAGCCGATGCCGTACCTGCTGCCCGGACTCGCCGGACAGCTACCTCGCGCTGCTGGAGGCCGTCGACCGCGAGCGCTTCGCCGTGCACCTGGACCCGGTGAACATGATCAACACGCCGGCCAAGTACTACGACAACGCCGGCTTCATCCGCGAGTGCTTCGACAAGCTCGGCCCGCACGTCCGCGCCGTGCACGCCAAGGACATGACGATCACCAGCGACCTGACGCTGCACATGCCCGAGCGCCGCCCGGGCCTCGGCGGCATCGACTTCCGCGCGTTCATCACCCAGATGCAGCGCCTGGACCCCGACACGCCCTTCCTCGTCGAGCACCTCGACACCGACGAGGAGTACGTCGCGGCCGTCGCCCACGTGCGCGCCGTGGCCGACGAGCTCGGCGTCGAGACCTGAGGGGGCCGGCGGGGGATACCCCCGGAACGATCGAGATGCGGGCGGCGTCGAAAGGGCCATGAACCCGCTTCGACGCGTCTTCACCCCGTCCTTCGGCGTCGCCGTGGCCGCGCTCGCCGTCGCCCTCGGCGGCACCGCCGTCGCCACCAACCAGATCGCCGCGCCGGACACGCCCGAGACCGTGCTGCGAATGCGAGTCACCAAGGACGGCAAACTGATCGGGAACCACAACGACGGAACCGTCAAGAAGGCCGGCGTCGGCATCTACGACATCACGTTCAGCGCCGGGCCGACCGGTGGCAAGCTGCCGCTCGACCTCCAGGACTGCGCGATCTTCGCCACGCCGCGGGTCGAGACGGCGTCCACGCCCGAGGAGGTCGCGGCTGACGTCGACGTGCAACGCCTCGGCGGCCCGCGGATCTTCGTCGAGTCGACGCGCCTGCTGCCGTTCGGTGAGAACAAGATCACGCCGTTCCTGACCAACGTGAGCTTCGACGTCGCCGCCATCTGCTGAGACGCGGGCGCCCGTGGCTGCAGCGGCTCTGAGTGGGATGTCGGTCAGGCGGCCCGCTCGTAGATCAGCACGGCGATACCCTCGCCTACGACCTTGGACTCCGTGAGTCGCAGCTTCCGTCGCTCGCGTGTCTCGGTGAACGCCTTCTTGCCCGTCCCGAGGATCACCGGGAAGACCATCAGGTTGATCTGGTCGACGAGGTCGCTCTCGATCAGCTCCTGGACGAGCCGGTGGCTGCCGGGCACCTGCAATTCGCCGTCGAACTTCTCTTTGAGCTCGCGCACCTGGGCCGTCGCGTCGCCGCTGTCGAGGACGGTCGTGTTGTTCCACTCCGCGTCCTCGAGTGTGGTCGAGACGACGAACTTGGGCATCGAGTTGAACTTGTCGGCGAACTCGCCCTCGCGCTCCGGCCACGCCCCGGCGAAGCTCTCGTAGGTCCGGCGCCCGATCAACAGCGCATCGGCCTGCCTCGTCTCGTCGAGCTTGAACTGGTTCCCGTCGTCACCGCGGTCGAACTCGAAGGTCCAACCGGGGTACTTGAACCCGGGCTCGCCTCCCGGTGCCTCCATCACGCCGTCGAGCGACACGAACTCAGTGACAACGATTCTTGCGGGCATGTCTTCGATCTCCGTTGCTTGTCTACCGCTTGTCGCCTACCAGACCCGCCGCGGCTCGCAAACTCATCGCGCGAGCGGTGCGACGGGCACGATATGTCCCCGCACCCGTTCGACGCCGGTGATCGTCCGGCGTGAAGGGTTGCGTTGCGCCTGCCGAGGCGGAAGGCTCCAGTCTCCCCGACGAGGAGACGCCCACATGTCCGATCCGAAGGTCACCGTCCCGCTGATGAAGGCCTTCCTCGACGCGTTCAACGCCCACGACGTCGACGCGATCATGTCCTTCTTCGCCGAGGACTGCGTCCTGGAAATGCCACGCGGGCCTGCCCCGGGTGGACGGCGACTCGTGGGCAAGCAGCAGGTGCGGGAAGGCATCCAGTCCCGGTTCGACGGGATCCCGGATATCCGCTACGACGACGACCGCCACTGGCTCTCTGGTGACCGCGGCGTCTCTGAATGGACGATTCGCGGTACGCAGCCATCGGGCGAGCCCATCGAGGTGCGCGGGTGCGACCTGCTCGAGTTCACCGACGGCAAGATCAGTCGGAAGGATTCGTTCTGGAAGATCGTCGACTGACGTGACCGGGCCCGAACCGCGGGTCCCGGCGTGTCCGAGCAAGGGAGGGACAGTTGAACGACCGGGATGAGGGAGGAGCGTGAACGGCCGGCGAGCGATCGCCGGGCTGGGCGCCGTGGCGAGCTTCGCCGCCCTCCACCGCAAGGTGCTCGGGGTCACACGGCGGGCAGAGCTGGCCGCCGCCCCCGGATGCCGTGACGCCCGCCGGCGCGCAGCGCGCGACCGAGGCCTTCGGCGCCCGGAACGGCGTGCGGCCTCACGACGCGGCGCTGCCGTTCGCCTGGGCCACGGCGGCGACGATCGAGCCGCTGGTCGAGGGCGTGAACTTCTTCCCGCGGATCTTCGCCGACGTCGAGGCCGCGCGGTCCTCCGTGCACATCCTGATGTTCGGGTGGCGCGAGGGCGAGATCGGGATGGCGATGGCCGCTCTGCTGCAGCGCAAGCTCGCGGAGGGCGTCGAGGTACGGGTGATCATCGACGGGTTCGGCTCGCGGCCGTACGCGGACGCGCGCACGATGTTCACGCGCCTGGCCGGCGCGGGCGCCCAGATCGTCGTCAACGACGTCTTCCCGCCTGACCGGGACGGGCTCTTCCCGGACGGGCAGCGGATCGACTGGCGCCACGACGAGTTCGGGCGTGCGGACCATCGCAAGCTCTACGTCCTCGACGGGGCCGTCGCCTGGATCGGCGGGGCCGGGATCGAGGACCACTTCCAGGACGGCGGCTTCCACGACGTGATGGTGCGGGTGACCGGCGACGTCGTACGGCAGGCGCAGGCGGCGTTCCTGACGAGCTTTCGCGGCCATGGCGGCCCGCTGCCGGCCGCGCTCGCACGCTGCTTCCCGGCGCCGGACGACCCCGGCAGTGACGCCGGTGGCGCTCGCGCAGGTGATTCCCGGTGGCCACGTGGCCGCATCGCAGGCGATCGTCGAGCAGATCGAAGGCGCGCGTGAACGTCTCGACGTGATGAACCCGTACCTGACCGACGGCGACGTCGTGGATCGGATCATCGGCGCGGCGCAGCGCGGCGTGCGGGTCCGGGTCGTCGTCTCGCAGAAGTCCAACAACACCCTGGCGACGGCCGCCCTGCGCCACCGCTATGAGCACTCGCCGCGGCGGGGGTCGAGCTGTGGGAGTTGCCCGGCACCGTCGTGCACGCCAAGGTCGTGGTCGCCGACGACATCGTCAGCTTCGGCACCGTCAACCTCGACGCGTGGGCGTTGTACCGCAACTCGGAGATCACGATGATCGCGCGTAGCCGCGAGCTGGCCGAGCAGTTCCAGGAGCGTCTGTTCGAGCCGGACATCGCTCGCTCGCGGCGCGGCACGTCCCCCGGGGGACGGCGGGCGCGGGTCGAGAGCTGGCTCGGCGACAAGCTCGCGTACTACCTGTGACGCGCCTTCAGAGGTCGAGCGTGTCCCCCGGGCGGATCACCTCGGTCCGCGTGCGCGGGACGAGCGCGCTCACGTGGGCGGCGAACTGCTCGCCCGGCGCCGTCAGCAGCTTCTGATAGCGCCGCGCGACGCCGATCGGGAGAAACGTGCCCCAGTGGATCGGCACCGCGATACGTGGGCGCACCAGCGCGACGGCGCGCGCGGCCGTTTCGGGATCGAGATGGCCGGGGCCGGGCGACGGTCCCCAGCCCCCGATCGGCAGCAGCGCGACGTCGACGCGGCCCTTGAGCGCCTCCATGTCCGGGTGCAGTTCGGTATCGCCGGCGAACCACACCCCCTCGGTCAGGAACCCGAGGGCCGGCTGCTCCTTCGCCCACGGGCCGCGGAGCCGCCGCCCGTCGTGCCAGGCCGGCACCGCCTCGACCCGCGCTCCGCCCACGTCCTGCGCGTCGCCGGGGCCCACCTCGTGAACGGCGCCGAACCGGATGCGGGAGAGCAACCGCGCCGCACCCGCGGGCAGGACCAGCGCGACGTCAGGGCCCGCCACGCGTCGCAGCGAAGCCCGGTCCAGATGGTCGTGGTGCACGTGCGAGATCAGCACACCGTCGAGCGGGCCCGGATCCGCCGGCGGCGCCCCCTGCCGGCGCAGGTACGCGATCCGGTCGCGCAGCAGGGGGTCGGTCAGCAACCGCGCACCTCCGGCCTCGATCAGCACGGTCGCGTGCCCGAGCCACGTGATGCGCCTCATCCGACCGGGCCGTGGCGAGATCGAGGCCGTACAGTCGGTCCCTCACGGCTTCGGCCGCCGCTAAGCTGAACGGGAAGCTGCTCAGGTGCTGGCGCGACCCTCTGCTCGGGCTGCAGGGCATCGAGGGAGTCGTCCATGGCCGGCACGCGCCGACCATGATCTCGCATCGCCCGCCGGCTCGCCGTGCGCGAACTCGCCCGCGGGCTTGCCGATGAGCTTCATGCTGGGACGCCTGCGCTCCTCGCACGGCTGCTCTGACTAGGCGACGCGGTCGAGGTCGGCGCGCGTGACCGGGTGCGCGAACGGCTCGCCGCGCGCGTAGCGCTCGAGCTCGTCCAGCGCCGAGTCGCCGAGGCGCCGGACCTCGACGCCGAGCGCGCCCGCGATGTGCGGCGTCAGCACCACGTTCGGGAGGTCGTAGAGCGGCGAGTCGGGCGGGAGGACCTCCGGCTCGGTGACGTCGATGACGGCGTCGATGCGCCCGCTGCACCAGCTCGGCGACGAGCGCGTCCTGGTCGATCAGCGCGCCGCGGGCGGTGTTGATCAGCGTCGCGCCGTCGCGCAGCAGCGCCAGCCGGCGGGCGTCGAGCATGTGCCGCGTCGACGGCAGCGACGGCGCGTGCAGGCTGACGATGTCCGAGACCGCCAGCAGCTCGTCGAGCGCGACGCCGCCCTCGACGTAGGGGTCGCTGACGAGGACGCGAAGTCGAACGGCTCCAGCAGCTCGATCACGCGCCGGCCGATGCGCGACGCGCCGACGATGCCGACCGTCTTGCCGAGGTTGCCGATGTCCGGGAACTCGCTGACCAGGTCGATCGCGCGAGCGGCGCGCGGCGTACTCGCGCGCCAGCCGGTCGGCCGCCTTGCCCGCGAGCAGGATGCGCGCGAGCGTGTACTCGGCGACCGGCTCGGCGTTCGCGCCCGCGGCGGTCGAGACGAGCAGGCCGCGCTCCCAGCACGCGTCGGTGACGTGGCCCTTGACGCCGCCGGCGGCGTGGACGATCGCGCGCAGCGACGGCGCGCGCGCGAGCAGCGCCGCGTCGAGCGGCGGGCAGCCCCAGCCGCTGAGCACGATCTCGGCGCGCTCGAGCTCGACGACCTCGGCGACCGCTCGCAGCCGCTCGCGGTCGAACAGCCGCGCGGGCAGGTCCGCGCCGCATCATCAGGACGACGCAACGCGCGACATGCCGCAGCCTCCTCCGCCTCGGGACCACGAGCGCCGGATCGTCGCCCGGGCACGAACTCGAGCAGCGCGTCGCCGTCGCGGAAGGCCGCGAACACCGCGCGCCACAGCGCCTCGCCGCTCGCGCAGCCGCAACCGCGTGCTGCCGGGCCACCACGAGAAGACGTGCACGGCGGGCACGCGGCGGGAGACGCCGCAGCCCGTCGAGCGCCTCGTCGTCGGCCATGTCCTGCGGCGGCTGCCAGTAACACGGCACGCCGGTACGCGGCGACAGCGGCGAGCGCGGAGTCGATGTCGTCGGTCAGCGTGCCGCCGTGGAACTCGAAGGCGAGTCGATCCGGCCGGCGAGTCGCGGAGTGGCGCGCGGCCGCGGCCGCCGCGGCGGCGCCGCGCGCGACGCCACGATCGCGTCCGCTGCGCGGGCGTCACGTCGCGCGAGCCGACCTCGCCGGCCCAGATCCGCACGCGCGGCGCGCCCAGCTCGCGCGCGCTCGCCAGCACCGGCGTCGAACGGACCCGCGCAGCGCCAGTACGACCCGTAGGACGCGACGCGCAGCCCGGCGGCCTCCGTCGCCGCGCGCGCCCGACGCGCGGCGTCCAGATCGCCCGGCGCGACGTGCACGTCGGCGCCCCACTCGATGCACTCCAGCCCGGCCGCGGCCGCCACCGCGACCACCTCGTCGATCGGCAGCGCGCGCAGCGTCACCGAGCACAGGCCCAGGCTGAGGTACGGTGTCGGCATGGCCGTCATCGACAGCCTAGGTCCCGCCGCTCGCGGACGCCGGCTCGACACGTTCGGGCGGCTCAACGAGTCCGCGCCCGACGACGACCTGCAGCGCGCCGCCTGGAGCGGGACGGCTACCTCTTCATCCGCGGCCTGCTCGACCGCGACGCGGTGCAGCGCGGGCCGCGAGGACCTGCTCGCCCAGCCACGAGCTCACGCAGACCTACCCGATGCGCAGCGAGGCGATGAAGGCGCGTCGTCCACGGCCCGCGCATCATGGCCTTCTTCGACGCGCTGTTCGGGACCCCCGCGCGCAGCTACGACTTCATCTGGCTGCGCCATCAGCCACCCGAGCCACGGCATCCCGCCGCACTGCGACACCGTCTTCATGGGCCGCGGCACGCCCGACGTCCTGACGGCCTGGATCCCGTTCGGCGACATCCCGATCCGCGCCGGCGGCCTGATGGTGCTCGAGCACTCGCACCACAGCTCTCGCAACAGCGCCTCGCCGACTACCTGCGAGCAGGACGTCGACACGCTACTGCGAGAACGGCCCCAACGCCGAGCCGGTCACGACCGGCGAGATGAAGTGGGAGCACTGGCGCGACCGGACCGACTGGAACGGCGAGATCACCGAGGACCCGCACGCAGCTCGCGCGAGACTGGAACACGCGCTGGCTGACCGCCGACTTCAGGATGGGCGACGTGCTGATCTTCACGATGCGCACCGTCCACGCGGGCACCGACAACGAGATCGACCCGCTGCGCCTCTCGACCGACACCCGCTACCAGCCCGCGAACCAGCCGATCGACGACCGCTGGATCGGCGAGGCACCCGATCGGCCACGGCCTCGAGGCCAAGCAGGGCCGGATCTGCTGAGCTACGATGCGCCGGCCGCCAGCCCGCTCTGCCAGAACCGCTGCAGCAGCACGAACGCCAGGATCATCGGCACGATCGCGATCAGCGAGCCGACGATCGCCTCGTAGCCGATCTGGGTGAGCCCGATCGTCAGCGGATACCACTTGGACTCCGCTGAGCATCAGCAGCGGCAACAGGTAGTTGTTCCACGTCTGCACGAACGCGAACAGCATCACGGTGACCATCCCGGGCGCCAGCAGCCGGAACGACGATCGAGCGGAAGATGCGCCACTCGCTCGCGCCGTCCAGGCGCGCCGCCTCGATCAGCGACGAGTCGATCGCGCGCGTCGGCGTAGATCCGCATCAGGAAGACGCCGAACGGGCTGACCGAGCACGGCAGGATGATCGACAGCGGGCTGTTGGTCAGGTCGACCTCGGCGAACAGCAGCCACGTCGGCACCGCCAGCGCCTGGGTCGGCACCATCACGCGAGCCGAGGATCAGCCAGAACATCGGCTCGCGCCAGCGGAAGGCGAACTTCGCGAACCCGTAGCCCGCGGCGGCCGCGGTCAGCGCCGCGATCACCGCGCTCGACACCGAGTACAGGAACGAGTTGCGCAGCCAGACGAGGTAGGTGCCCGCCGTCGAGCGTGCGGATCGCGAACAGGTCGCGGACGTTCTGGACGAGGTGGAAGTCGTCGGCGAACCACAGGCCGAACGTGCTGAAGAGGTCGCTGCGTCTCCTTCGTCGACGCGACGATCAGCCAGAACAGCGGGAACGCGAAGTACGCGAGGAACGCCAGCATGAAGAGCTCGGAGGCGAACGAGCGACGTCGTCCGCCTCCGCGCCCTACGCGGGCTCTCACCCCTTGACGCCGCCGCTACCGAGGCCGCTCTGCCAGTAGCGCTGCAGGAAGACGAACGCGAGGATCAGCGGGATGATCGAGATCAGCGAGCCGGTGATCACGATGTTGAACGCCGACGTCGCGCCGCCGCCCGCGGTGGCCTGGCTGTTCCACTGCTGCAGGCCGACGGTGAGCGGATACCACTTGGGCTCCGAGAGCATCACCAGCGGCAGGAAGTAGTTGTTCCACGTCGCGACGAAGTTGAACAACAGCACGGTCACGAAGCCCGGAGTCAGCAGCCGGAACGCGATCTTGCGGAAGATCAGGAACTCGCCCGCGCCGTCGATGCGGGCCGCCTCGATCAGGTCCGATCGGGACCGCCGCCTCGGCGTAGATGCGCATCAGGTAGATGCCGAACGGCGACACCAGCGAGGGCAGGATCACCGCCAGCGGGTTGTTGGTGAACCCGAGCTTGGCGAACATCAGGTAGGTCGGGATCGCGAGCGCGGTCGTCGGCACCATCACCGAGCCGAGCACGAACCAGAACATCAGGTTCTTGCCGCGGAACGCGAACTTGGCGAAGCCGTAGCCCGCGGCCGCGGCCAGCAGCGCGGCGCCGACCGCGCTGACCACCGAGTACATGATGGTGTTGCGCAGCCAGTCCACGTAGACGCCGTTGTCCTGCTTGAACGTGTCCTTGATGTTGTCGATCAGGTTGAAGTCCGCGAACCACAGCCCGAACGAGTCGAACAGGTCATCCAGCGACTTCGTCGATGCCACCACCAGCCAGAACAGCGGCATCAGGAAGTAGACGAGGAACGCGAGCATGAAGATCGTCGGGAACACCATCCCGCCGCTGGAACCGGGCTTGCGTCTGCGCGCGGCGCGCCGGCGCGCGTCTTGGCCTTGGTGGGGGCGCCGACGTCCGGCGCGACGGTCGGGAACGCTCATGAGCGCGCCTCCTGACGCGACGGAGATTCGCATGACGACGAACGAGACGACGAACACGACGAGGCCGAGCATGAACGACAGCGCGGCGGCGTAGTTGAGCCGCTGGTCGGCGAACGCGAGGTTGTAGACGTAGAGGTTCGGCGTGTAGGACTTGCCGATCACCTGCGGGGCGATGTCGTAGAACACGCGCGGCTCGGCGAACAGCTGGAAGGAGCCGATCACCGAGAAGATCGTGCACAACAGGATCGCCGGCCGCAGCAGCGGCAGCTTGATGTACAGCGCCGTGCGGAACGCGCCCGCCCCGTCGACCGCGGCCGCCTCGTAGAGCTCGGCCGGGATCGCCCGCAGCGCGGCGTAGAAGATGATCATGTTGTAGCCCGTGAACGTCCAGGTGGAGACGTTGGCGATCGACCACAACATCGTGCTCTCGCCGAGGAAGTTCGGCGGCGTGGTGCCGAGCTTGTCGGCCAGGTCCGCGAACGGACCGAAGTCACGCGCCGTAGAGGAAGCCCCACATCAGCGCGGCGATCACGGTCGGCACGGCGTAGGGCACGAAGAACCCGACGCGGTACAGACGGGCGAAGACGACCTTGCCCGAGTCGATGATCGAGCGCGAAGACCAGCGCCAGGATCAGCATGATCGGCACCTGGACGACCATGAACAGCGCGACGCGCTTGACGCCGTCCGTGAACGCCTTGTCCTTCAGGCCCTCGGTGTAGTTGTCCAGCCCGACGAACGCGTTGCCGCCGACGAGCTGCTCGCGGTAGAGGCTGAGGTAGAGCGCGTAGATCAGTGGTGCGATGAACAGCGCGACGAACAGCACCATGAAGGGCAGCGTGAACACGAAGCCCGCGAAGCCGTGGCGCTTGAGCTTTCGCTTGCGCCGGCCGCCGGGATCCGTGCGTGCTGTCGAGCTCGTGACGGTTGCTTGAGCCATGTCGTGTCCCTGATATCGGCGGAGGTCCCGCCCGCGAGCGTCGCGGGCGGGACCGGGGATTCCGCTATTGGCCTGCGACCGTGATGCCTTGCTGCTTGGCGTAGTTGACGACGGCGTCCTGCCAGGGTTGGAGCGCCGCTGTGGCGCCCTTGCCCTGGTCGACCGATTTGCTCTTGATGTCGTCACCCTGGGTGGCGACGTACTCGAGGATCGGCGGCCACTGCCAGTCCTTGTCGACGGCGTTGGCCATCAGGGCGTAGGTCTTGTTGACCGCCTGGCCGCCGTAGAACGGGTACTTCTTGGTCAGCCAGGTGTCGTTCTGAGAGCATCGTGTTCTGCGGCGGGAACAGGAAGCGGTCATAGGAGAACATCTCGACCGGCTGCTTCTCGGAGAGGATCCAGCGCGCGAACTCGACCGCCGCGGCCTTGTTCGGGCGAGTCCTTCAGGACGGCCAGCGTCGAGCCGCCCCAGTTGCCGGAGACGGTCTTGCCCTCTTCCCACTGCGGGAGCTGCTGGGCGACCCATTCGCCCTTGGAGCTCTTGGTGTAGTCCTGCAGGAAGATCGGGCCCCACGCGGCTGAGAGCCAGCCCGCGTACTTGCCCTTCGAGAAGCCCTGATACCAGGCGTCGTTGAAGTCGGCGTCGTGCGAGATGGAGCCGTTGGCGTAGAGCTTGTCCCAGAACTCGGTGACCTGCTTGATCTTCGGGTCGGTCAGGTCGACCTTCATGTTGTTCGGGTCAGACGTGAACGGGCGCGCCCCGGCCTGCCAGAACAGGCCCATCCACTGGCCGGTCTGCCCGCCCGGGCATGTTGACCAGGTAGGACTTCGGGTTGGCCTTGTGGTACTGCTCGGCCGCGGTCGCGAACTCCTCCCAGGTGTTGATCGGCGTCTTGACGCCGGCCTTCTCGAGCAGGTCCTTGCGGTAGATGAAGCCGAGCGGGCCGGTGTCCCACGGCACGCCGTAGATCCCGCCGTCGACGTTGATCTGCTTCTGGACCCACTCCGGGTAGTTCGAGAGGAAGTTGTCCGGCAGATACGGCGTCATGTCGAGCAGGCTCTTGGTGAGCGTGAAGCTCGGGATGTACTGGAACTCCATGTGCACCACGTCCGGCAGGCCCTTGCCCGACTTCAGCACGGTGCGCAGCTTGCGGTAGTGCGGCGGGCCCTGGCCCACGTTCTGGAGCTTGACCTTGATGTTCGGATGGGCCGCCTCGAACATCTTGACGGCCTCGTCGGTGCCGGGCGTCCACGCCCACACCGTGATCGTGGCCGGCTTCTTGAGCTCGGCCGCCATGTCGACCTTCTTGGCGTCGCTGCTACCGCCGCCGCTGGTGCCGCCGCCGCCACCGCCGCCGTCGTCGCTGCTCTCCGCACGCCGCCACCAGGGCCGCGATGCCGAGACACAACGCGACCAGCAAGGCGCGCCAGCGGGCGCTGTCGTGCCGATCCGGGTTACGCAAGAGGTTCTCCCCTCCTCGTCGTCCTTCTCCGGGGGCCTCTCCAAGAGCACCCGGACGTCCCATGCTCCCAGATGCAGCGCCTCGCCGGAAGCGAGATCCGCATCCGGACAGCACATCTGTCACCGCGACCGGCAATCGCCAGCCGCGCCTGCTCCCACGACCAGTTCGACACAAAACGCACGAGTTCCCCCTCCGGACCTCGTCCGCTCGTGACCGTAACCGTTTTCGGTCGGTCCGCCCAGACGTCCGGATTCGGACGCAGCCAGCGCGCGAGCGCGACCGCGAGTTCGCGGTCCGGGAGGGTGCCGACGTACGTCACTCGGCCCTTCCCGTGCTCGTGGGTGGTGATCGCCGGCCAACGTCCGAGATGCGGGTGCTCGTAGTGCGCGAGCGTCTCGGCGGTGGTTGGTTGCAGTGCGTCGGCCCAGGCGGTGGCGGCGCCACCGAAGTCGCCGCTCACGCGCACCGGGGCGGTGAGGTTCGTGTACTCGTCGTAGGTCGCGCCGACGGCCTCGGTCAGCCGCGCGGGCTGCGTGACCGTGCGCGGGCGCGCCTCCTCGTCGGCGTAGCCGCCGCGGAAGCCCAGCACGAGGTGCCCGCCGTCGGCCGCGTAGGCGACGCAGCCGGTCCAGCAGCGCGTCGTCGGCGACGTAGAGGGCGGGGACGATCAGCACCGGATGCTCGGTCGTGTCGAAGTCCTGCGCGTAGAGGATCTCGGCCTCGCACGCCGGCGCGCGAACAGGCCCTCGTAGAAGCGCTGTGAAGATGCGCTCGTAGGAGCCGCGGTCGGCGGCGCCGGCGTCGGTCGCCAGCGGCGGCTGGAACTCCATCGCCCACTTGCTCTCGCGGCTGTACAGCAGCGCGACGTCGGCGTGCGGCTCGAGGCCGACGACGGCGTCGCCGGCGCGCGGCGAAGTCGCTCGCGATCCGCTGTGACCTCGTCGTAGCAGCGGCCGGGCTCGCCGTCGTGGTTGAGCACGCCGAGCCAGTACTGCTCGTGGCCGTAGTGGATCGAGTGCCAGTGCCAGTACTCGACCATCCGCGCGCCGCGCGCCACGAGCGCCCACGCCGCCTGGCGCCACTGGCCGTCGAAGGCGGGGAAGTGCTGGTGCGAGCGCGCCGATCGAGAGCGCGTTGGTCTCGGTCACGAGGAACGGCTGCCGCAGCGCGGCGTAGGCGAGGTCGGCCTGGAAGTGGATCGCCCACGGCGCCGGAGTGGCGCGTCCAGTCGAGCTTCGGCGGCGTCGGGCGGCGCCTCCGGCATCGTCAGCGCGTCCTGCATCGGGTAGTACGGGTTGACCGCGGCGACGTCGAGGCTCTCGCGGTTGAGGTCGCGCGGGTCGAAGGCGGGTCGCTGCAGCGCCATGCAGGTGGTGACGAACTGATCCGGGCGGGCGAGCTCGCGCACGATGTCGGCCTGCGCGGCGATGAAGTCCGTCGTGATCTGCGACTGGTAGCGCCGCCAGGCGAGGTCGTAGGAGGGGACCGTGTTGCCGTCCGGCGTCCACAGCTCGTCCCAGCGGGCGATGCGGTGCGACCAGTAGACGAGACCCCACTCGCGGTTGAGCGCTCGCGACGTCCTCGTACGGCGCGCGCAGGCTGTCGACGAAGCCCTCGAAGGCCGCGCGGTTGTGGAAGAGCTCCATGCCCGGCTCGTTGTCGACCTGGTAGCCGATCACGGCCGGGTGCTGGGCGTAGCGCGCCGACGACCTTGCGCGTGATCCGGTCGGCGTGCCAGCGGAACGCGGCGTGCGAGTAGTCGCCGTCCTGGCGGTGGCCGTACGGGATGCGCGCGCCGGTCCTGCGCTCGGCCGTGACCTCCGGGTACTTGCGCACCAGCCAGGGCGGCATCGCGTACGTCGGCGTGCCGAGGATGACCTTGATGCCGCGCGCGTGGGCGCCGTCGAGCACCGGCGCGAGCCACTCGAGCTCGAAGCGCCCGTCCTCGGGCTCCCACGTCGACCAGACCGACTCGCCGACGCGGATGACCGTCAGCCCGGCCGCGGCCATCAGGTCGAGATCGCGCTCCAGCCGGTCGTACGGCTGGTACTCGGCGTAGTAGGCGACGCCGTAGAGGACCTGCTCGGGCAGGCCTGAAAGACGCTCTCTCGTTGCGCGACCTCGGACCCACGTCTCCCTCGTGATCCCGGTTTGCCACCCAGCTCCTCCGTCTCGTGCGGCGAACGGGTTTGTACCAAGGATTCGGTCGGACGTGTACTAATTGATCACGTCTAACGCCCGCTCAATGGAGCCTTTACGCGCCATCGCGCATTCATGAGAGGCGAAATCGTTTGCCATGGCGGCGGTGAACGCGGCCACGACGGCCGGGTCGAACTGCCCGCCGGCACAGCGCTCGAGCTCTTCGAGTGCCTCGCGCGGGGAGCGACCGAGCCGGTAGGGGCGGTCGGTGATCATGGCGTGGTAGGCGTCGCAGACGGCCACGATGCGAGCGCCGAGCGGGATCTCCTCGCCGGCGAGCCCGTCGGGATAGCCGCCACCGTCGAAGCGCTCATGGCTGGAGCGGACGATCGGCCGACGCCGCGCAGCTCGGGCGCCGCGCCGATGATCCGCTCACCGATGATCGTGTGCTGGCGCATGTATTCCCACTCGTCGGCGTCGAGCGGGCGCGGGGCGTGCAGGATCGCGTCGGGGATCGCGACCTTGCCGATGTCGTGCAGCGCGGCGGCGCGGCGGACCTCGACGAGCTCGCCGCGCCGAGGCCGAGCTGGCGCCCGACCGCGTCGACGAGCTCGGCGACGTCGTTGACGTGATCGCTCAGGTCGCCGTCGTGCTCGGCCGCGACGCGCAGCAGCACCTGGTGGACGGTCTCGTCGGTGGACCGGCGCCCGCAGCGCTTGTTGGCGTACATGCGCTGGTCGGCGACGCCGCAGGGCGTCCATCGGGTCCTCGCCGTCGCCGGTCAGCAGCGTCGAGCCGTAGCGAGCTGCGGATCGACGAAGCGCTCGCCGGATGTCGCTGAGCGCGTCGCCCGCGCGCGCGCAGCTACCGCATCGGTGTCCGACGCCCTGGAGAGCAGGCAGAACTCGTCGCCGCCGACGCGGTAGGCGAGGCCGTTCGTCGCCGACCGCCGCGGCCAGGTCGCGCCCGAGCCGGTGCAGCAGCGCGTCGCCCGCGGGGTGACCGAAGCGTGTCGTTGTAGGCCTTGAAGCCGTCGAGGTCGAAGAGGGCGAGCAGCAGCGGGTCGCTCCGCGGTCGCCTCGGCCGCGAGCCGCTCGAGATCGGCGATCAGCGCGCGCCGGTTGCCGAGGCCGGTCAGCGCGTCGGTGGTGGCCTCGTGCTCGCTGCGCTCGAGCGTGCGCAGGTTCTCGCGGAAGGTCAGCGCGAAGCGCACCACGGCCGCCGCGATCGGCGGCGGTCGCGAACCACAGGGCGACCTCGTGCAGCCGGTCGTAGTGGTCGTAGACGAGCAGCCCGAGCGCGATCAGCGTGAACGTCGCGGGAACGGCGAGCATGCCGCCGCGCAGCCGGCGCGCATCGAGCCGCTCGGCGGGACGGCAGGCGGCAAGGGCGACGAGCACGTACGCGGCCGGCCACGCCGTGTCGAGCAGCGAGTAGTCGCGGTAGGTGCCGACCGCGACCTGGTACACGTAGATCGTGTCGGCCGCGGCCCACAGTCGCGAGCGCCAGCACCAGGATGCGCCAGGTCGAGCCCGCCGCGCGGCCGGTGATGACCATCACCGCGATCGCGAAGGCGAGCGTCGTGAGGTCGCCGAGCGGATACGCGAGGTTGGTCGCGACGGCCGCGAACGAGCCGTCGGTGCCCGCGACGAGGTCGAGCACGAGGGCGGCGCCGATCGCCGCGCCGGCGAGCGCGCAGACGAGGCCGTCGAGCCAGAGCGTCGAGCCGAGCCGCGGCGCGCGCGCCCGCAGCAGCAGGACGAGGCCGACGTAGGCGGCGGGGTAGATGCTCAGGTAGCCGGCGTCGGCGAGCGACGGATACGGCGGATCGGGGTCACCCGTCAGCGCCAACGTGTAGTACATGTCGCCGGCCGCGAACCCGAACAGCCCGAGCGTGAGCATTCCCCACGCGGCCCGCTCGGTTCCGTGCGAGCGCAGCGAGCGCAGGCCGCAGACCGCGATCGCGAGGTACTCCGCGCCGTTGTACGCCTTGTCCCAGACGCCCGGCAGCACCGGCGAGACGACGCCGAGATTGCGCAGCAGGCACGCGGCGAGGCAGATCCCCGCCGCGATCAGCAGCCAGCGTTCGAGGCTCCGCGTCTGTAGCACCATGCGTCACCGAAATCGGCACGACCGGCACGGACTTGACCGCGCGCGTGATGACATCGGTGCAGGTTCAACCGCGCGCGGGTAGAAATCCGCACCATACTTCGAGGCGAATCCTTACGAGGGAGGCGATCCCGGCCGTGACAGTGCTCGACGATCTGCGGGTGGTGGAAGAACGCATCGCCGCTCGGCTGGCGGAGCTGGAACCGCTCGTGCAGGAGTACAACGAGCTGCAGGAGATCGCCACGCGGCTCAATATCGATCGCGGGCGCGTCGCGGCCGCTGCGCCGCCGGTCGCCTCGGCCGCTCCGCAGCTCGAGCCCATGCCGAAGCCCGCGCCGAAGGCCAAGCCGAAGCCGAAGCCGAAGCCCAAGGCGACGGCCAGGCCCGCCGCGGCCAAGCGCCCGGCCGCGGCCAAGCGCCGCGCGGTCAAGGGCGCCGCCGTCCGCCGTCAGCCCGGCGGCACCCAGAAGGCCGGCGCCGAACGCCGCGAGCGCATGCTCGCCCTGATCCGGGACACGCCCGGGATCACGGTGCCGGAGCTCAGCGAGGCACTGAGCGTGGACGCGCCTTCGCTCTACCGCGTCGTGCGCAAGCTCCAGTCCGACGGCACGATCGTCAAGGACGGCAAGGCCCTGCGGCTGACCGCCGCCATGCCACAGCCCTGAACCCCGGATCCGCCGCCCTGGGATACTCCCGGGCATGAGTACGGGTCCCGGGCAGGTCCGATTCTCGGCGGTGATCGGGGCGATGTCGTACGCGCTCGACGTCACCGAGGGCGAAGCCGCCGGGCCACGCGATCCGCGCCTGCAAGATCGGGATGCGCCTCGCGCAGGTGCTCGGGCTGGACGCCGCCACCCAGTCGAACCTGTACTACGCGCTGCTGCTCAAGGACGCCGGCTGCTCGGCGAACTCGGCGCGGATGGCGGCGTTGTTCGGCGCCGACGACCACGTCGCGAAACGAACGTCCAAGCGCGTCAACTGGTCGGGGAAGCTGCCCGCGTTCGTGTGGTCGCTGCGGACCGTCGCGCCCGGCGGCAACGTCCGCGACCGGCTCGACCGGCTGCTGGCGATCAAGGCCGAGGGCGAGGTGACCCGCGCGCTGATGCAGGCGCGCTGCGAGCGCGGCGCCGAGATCGCGCTGATGCTCGGCCTGGAGCCCGAGACGGCCGACGCGATCCGCACGCTCGACGAGCACTGGGACGGCGGCGGCGCGCCACGCCGGCTGCGCGGCGAGGAGATCCCGCTGCTGGGACGCATCCTCTGCCTCGCGCAGACCGCCGAGCTCTTCCACGCCGCGGGCGGCGTCCGCGCGGCCTGGCGGGTCGCGCGCCGGCGCCGTGGCGGGTGGTTCGACCCGGCGCTCGTCGACGCGTTCGGCACACTGCTCCGCGACACCGACTTCTGGGACGTCCTGCGCGACGGTGACATCGGCGCCTGGGAGCCGAGCGACCGCCTGCTCACGGTCGATGACGAGCGGTTGGATCAGATCGCCGGCGCCTTCGCCGTCGTCGTCGACGCGAAGTCACCGTGGACGTACCGGCACTCGGACTCGCGTCTGCCTGATCGTGGTCGGCCTGGCCGCCCACTTCGGCAGCGACGACGCGCTGCTGCGCCACCTGCGCCGCGCCGCGCTGCTGCACGACCTCGGCAAGCTCGCGATCTCCAACCGGATCCTGGACAAGCCCGCCTCGCTCACGCATCGCCGAGTTCGCGCGCGTCAAGGAGCACCCGCTGATCACCGAGCAGATCCTGCGCCGGCTGCCCGGCCACGGCCACGTCGCCGAGATCGCCGTCGCGCACCATGAGCGCCTCGACGGCGGCGGCTACCCGCGCGGGCTCTCCGGCGACGACCTGACGCTCCCGATGCGGTTGCTCGCGATCGCCGACGTCTACGAGGCGCTCACGTCCGAGCGCCCGTACCGGCGGGCGATGACGTCCGGCGAGGCGCTGGCGATCATCCGCGCCGACGTGCCGGACCGGCTGGACGCGGACGCGTTCTCGGTGCTCGACCAGGTGATCGCCGACGAGCCCGACGCGCGGGACCGCCTCGAGGCCGGCCGCGTCCAGGCGACGCTCGACCGCGAAGCGCGCTGGCACTAGGCGCCGAACTCGTCCTGCATCGCTTCGGAGACCGCGCCGCCCGGGCGCGGACGCGGCACGCCGTCGACGAAGACATCGACGCGCTCGTCCCAGAAGGCGACGAGCCCGGTGATCGCGACGGCGTCCGGCAGCGGGTTCTCGTAGCTCCAGGCGAGGTTCTCGCGCGGCCGGCCGCGGACGTCGAACGACCAGTAGGACGCCTCACCCTTGTACGGGCAGTACGTGTGCAGGTCGCTGGGCTCGAGTGCGACACACAGGTCCTCGCGGGGGAGGTAGAAGCGCGTCGGGACCTGCGTCTCGTACAGCAGCCGCGCGCGGGTGGTCTCGGCCAGCCGCTCGCCGTCGAGCTCGATCCGGATCGGCCGCGAGGTCTGGCGGACGTCGACGCGCGAGAACGGGTCGCGCGGGTGGCCGAAGATCGGCTCGTCCTCCTCGAACCACTCGTCGAAGGCGGAGAAGTCGAGCGCGACGTGCTCGGCGAGCGCGGCGTCCGCGAACCGGAACCCGGCGCCGGACAGGCCGCCGATCGAGACCGGCTCGCCCGCGGCGCTGTGGACCGCGAACGGGATGCCCGGGTGCAGGAGTCCGGCCGCGTCGCCGCCGGTCTCCGGTGCCGGGCGCAGTTCGGCGGCGATGTCAGCGTCCGGGACGGCGTAGGTCGGAACGACCCGGCGCGGCTCCCAGACGAGCAACGCTCGCGTGCTGTCGACGACGGTCTCGGTGGCGAGCTTGGCCCGCACCCGCTTCTCGGTCGGCTCGTAGCGCAGTTGACCGAGTGCCTGATCCAGCAGGTCCCGCATCCGTGTGCTCATCGCACCTCCGACAACGTTCTTCAGGCGCGATCTATTCCCCGGCCCGCGACCTGGCGAGCCGAAGCTATGGCGCCGCCGCCTCGGTCGGCTCCGCGCGCAGCGCCGCCATCTGCTCGGCCCGTGGGCGCGTGGCCTCATGCAGCATGACCTTGACCACGGCGGCGAAGGGAACGGCCAGGATCGCGCCGACCACTCCCAGCAGCGACCCGGCGATCAGGACCGCGGCGATCGTCGTGAACGGCGAGAGCGAGACGGCCTGGCGGTAGACGATCGGGTAGACGACGTAGTTCTCGAGCTGCTGGTAGACGAGCTGGATGACCAGCATGATGATCGCCTCCGTGGTCCCGACGGTGAGGGCCACGGCGACCAGGATCACGGCGGCGACCGTCGCGCCGACCTGCGGGATCAGGTCCAGCAGCCCGGTGATCACGGCCAGCACGAGCGGGAACGGCAGTCCGAGCAGCGCACGCGCTGACGCCGGCGACCGTGGCGGCCACGATCGAGATCGCCACGTTGCCGATCAGCGAGGACGAGATCGCCCGGATCGATTCCTCGAGCACCGGGCGCCAGCGGGTCTCGCTCTCGGGCCGGGTGAAGCCGAACAGCCAGGTGGTGATGGTCGGGCGCTCCATCAGCAGGAACAGCGCCAGGAACGTCAGCGTGACGAGCGACAGCACCGTGCCGAAGACGCCGCCGGCGACCCCGAGCAACGCGCTGGCGGCATCCGGGAGCCCGGCGGCGAGATCCTTGAGCAGGTTGGCGATGTGATCGTCGGCGTTCGCGGTCGAGAGCAAGTCCTCGATCACCGGCTTGGAGGAGATCTCCTCCCAGTACTCGGGCAGCGCCTGGACGAACTCGACGATCTCGCGCCACACCGGTCCGGCCGTGACCAGGACGAGCGCGAAGACCGACGCGAAGAGCCCGGCGAAGACGACCAGCGAGGCGGTTCCGCGCTTCCAGCCGCGCTTGACCAGCGCAGCGACGACCGGGTCCAGACCGAACGCGAGCACCGAGGCCAGCACGATCGAGATCAGCGTGCCGAGTGAGAGCAGCGCGAGCGCGACGAGCGCGGCGCCGGCGAGCAGCCCGAGCAGCATGCGCGGCCCGACCGTCACCTCGACGCGGCGCGTCTCGACCACGCGCGTGACCGGGGGTCCGGCGGGCGGCTGCGGCTCGCTGGTGGGCGGGGTGGCCATGTGTGCTCGCAGGGTGGCCGGACCCTGGGTGGCCGCGCGTCATCCGGAACGGGTGAGGTGCGATGCGCGATGGCGCCCGCCAACGTCTCCGCTTGATCGGAGCGGCATCGTCGCTGCGGGCCCGAATGTTCGTGGAGTCACCCGCGGAGAGTGAAGCGGCATCACCCGCGCGAGCGCGAACGTTCCTTTTATGACGCGCTCCCAGACGCCGGCGTCGCGCTCGGCGCTGACGCAGGATCTCGTCCGGCTGGCGGCGATCCCGTCGATCTCCGCGCCCGGCTATCCGCAGTCGACCCACGCCGCCCTCGGCGAAGCGTATGAGCTCATCGCGGAGCTGCTCCGCGACGCCGGCTTGCAGAACGTCATGCCGCTCGAGCTGCCGGGGACCGCGCCCGCGGTCACCGGCGAGATTCCCGGCCCGCCAGGCGCTCCGACCGTCCTGCTCTACAGCCACTACGACGTCGTCCCGGCAGGAGACGAGACGCTGTGGACCTCGCCGCCATTCGAGCCGACCGTGCGCGACGGCGCGCTCTACGGCCGCGGGACGTCGGACTCCAAGGCGAACGTGATCAGCCACGTCGGCGCGCTGCGCGCCTGGGACGGCAAGCCGCCGGTCGGCATCAAGGTCATCATCGAAGGCCAGGAGGAAGTCGGCGGCGGCGACCTGCTCGCGTACCCCGGCGCGCATCCCGAGGCCGTCGCGTGCGACGCGATGGTGATCGCCGACATGGGCAGCGTGCGCGCCCGGCGTGCCGACGCTCACGGTCGCGCTGCGCGGGATGGCGATGGCGACGATCGAGGTCACGCACGCTCAAGGGCGGCCAAGCACAGCGGGCAGTTCGGCGGCGCCGCCCCGGACGCGCTGCTCGTGGTCCTGCGCGCGCTCGCCTCGCTGCACGACGACAACGGCGACGTGGCGGTCGCCGGCCTGGACCGCGAGGAGTGGACGGGCGAGTCCTACAGCGACGAGGAGTTCCGCGAGCTCGCCGAGGTGCTGCCCGGGCTGCCGCTGCAGGGGACGGGCGGGCTCGGCTCGCGCGTCTGGTCGGGGCCGGCGATCACGGTCACGGGCATCGACGTGCCGTCGGTGGCGAACGCGCTCAACGCCGTGTCGCCGTACGCGCGCGCGAAGCTCAACCTGCGCGTGCACCCCGCGCAGGACGCCATGGAGGCGCAGGCGGCGCTCGTGCGAGCACCTGCGGGCCGTGCGGCCGTTCGGGATCGCGCTCGAGGTGCACGCGCGGGGAGACCGGCAACGGGTTCTCGGCCGACACCACCGGCCCGGCCTACGAGGCGGCGCGCGCCGCGTGGTCGGCCGCCTGGGGGACGCCGGCGGTCAACGCCGCGCGGCGGCGGGTCGATCCCGCTCGTCAGCGCGCTCCCGGCGCGCCGCGCCGGAGGCCGAGGTCGCTGCTGGTCGGCGCCACCGACGGCTACGCGAACATCCACGCGCCCGACGAGCGGGTGCTGCTCGACGAGCTCGAGAAGGCGACCGTCGCGCCGAGGCCGCGTTCTTCGGCGAGTACGCGAAGCGCTGGAGCTGAGCCGATGGCCGACACGATCGTGCCCGACCGGCGCCCGGCGGCGCCGAGCAGACGCGGCATGGAGCGGGTGCTCGACGGCATCGAGCGGCTCGGGCAACAAGATGCCCGACCCGGCGATCCTGTTCCTCTGGCTCTGCGTCGGCGTGATCGTGCTCTCGCAGGTCGCTCGCCTGGCTCGACGTCAAGGCGACCTACGAGGTCGTCGAGCCGCCGCCGGTGCCGGCCGAGGAGACCTACTACGGCGGCTCCACCGAGCCCGTCTACGTCGCGCCCGACGAGCCGGAGCCGGCCGACGACTACGAGGTGCGGGACCGAGACGACGCGAGGTCAAGGGCCTGCTGACCGTCGACGGCGTCCGCTTCCTGTTCACGTCGTTCGTCGACAACTTCCGCAACTTCGCGGCCGTCACGATCATCCTCGTGGTGATGATCGGCGTCGGCCTGGCCGAGGCCGCCGGGCTGATCGGCGCGCTGATCCGCAGGCTCGTCGCGGTCTCCTCGGCCGGCACGCTGACGTTCATCATCGTGCTGCTCGGCATGATCTCCAGCGTCGCCTCCGACGCGGGCTACCTCGTGCTGATACCCCTCGGGCGCGGTGGCGTTCAAGAGCGTCGGGCGACACCCGCTGGCCGGCATCGCGGCCGCGTTCGCCGGCGTCGCCGCCGGCTTCGGCGTGAACTTCCTGATCACGCCGCTGGACGGCGTGCTGACCGAGATCACCAACGACGCGTCCGCGCTGGTCGACCCGAACGCGGAGATCGACCTCGCCGCGAACCTCTTCTTCGGGATCGTCTCGGCGCTGTTCGTCACGATCGTGCTGACGTTCGTCACGGCGCAGCTCGTCGAGGGCCGGATCGGCGACCTACGACCCGGCCGACGCGGGCGACGAGCCGCGGAGCGACGAGCCGGTCGACGTCGAGCGCCGAGGCCGAGGCGCGCGGGCTGCGCTACGCGCTGTGGGCGACGCTCGGCGTGGTCGTCGTGATCGACGCTGCTGACCGTGATCCCCGGCGCGCCGCTGCGGACCCCGAGACCGGCCACGTGATCGGCGACTCGCCGTTCATGGACAGCCTGATCGTGATCATCGCGCTGATCTTCTTCGCCGCCGGCCTGGCCTACGGCCACGGCGCGGGGACGATCAAGGGCAGCGCCGCAGGTGCTCGGCCTCGATCACCAAGTCCTGGGCGGGCCTGGCGAGCCTGCTGTTCCTGTTCCTGCTGATCGCGCAGTTCATCGCCTACTTCAACTTCTCGAACATGGCCGCAGGTCGCCGCGGTCCAGCTCGGCGACGTGCTCGAGCAGATCGACATCGGCGCCGTCTGGCTGCTGATCGGCTTCATCATCGTGACGATGGTCGTCGACCTGATCATGCCCGCGGCGATCGCCAAGTGGGCGATCCTCGCGCCGATCTTCATCCCGCTGCTGATCCGCCTCGACGTGACGCCGCAGACCGTGCTCGCCGCCTACCGCGTCGGCGACTCGCCGCTGAACGTGGTGACGCCGCTGATGGCGTACTTCCCGCTGATCGTGGTGTTCGTCAAGCGCTACCAGCGGCACGCGCGGGATCGGCACCGTGGTCTCGCTGATGCTGCCGTACGTGATCATCCTGTCGATCGCCTGGACGCTGTTCTTCGTGGCCTGGTACCTGCTCGGGATTCCCTGGGCCCGGCGTCGCCTGTGCACCCGTGAGATGGACGACAGCACGATCACGTTCGTCGTCCTCGGCGCGGCCGTCGTGCTGTTCGTGTGGGACCGGCTGCCGGTCGCGATCGTGGCGATCGGCGTGGCGCTCGTCGCTGTGGGCGACCGGCGTGCTCGTCGCTCGAGCGACGCGCTGGCCGGCTTCGGCGACCCGACCGTGCTGTTCATCGCCTCGCTGTTCGTGGTCAGCGAGGCGCTCGACGCGTCGGGCGTGACGGCGTGGGTGGGGCAGGAGCTGGTCGCGCGCGTCGGCGGGAGCCGCACGCGGCTGATCGTGCTGCACGATGGCGCTGGTGGCCGGGCTGACGGCGCTGATCAACGTCAACGGCGCGGTCGCGGCGCTCGTGCCCGGTCGCGGTCGTGCTGGCCGTGCGGACGGGGCGCTCGCCCTCGCAGCTGATGCTGCCGCTCGCGTTCGGCGCGCACGCGGGGTCGCTGCTGGCGCTGACCGGCACGCCGGTCAACGTGATCGTCTCCGACGCGGCGGCCGACGCGGGCGTCGGCGCTTCGGGTTCTTCTCGTTCGCGCTGGTCGGCGTGCCGCTGGTCGCCGGCGCGATCGCGATCGTCGTGCTCTTCGGCGAGCGGCTGCTGCCGGAGCGGCCGTCCGCGCTCGATCGCGCCCGACTTCAGCGACCACGCGCGCACGCTGATCGCGCAGTACGAGCTCGACCATCCGGAGGAGGCGCTGCTGACGCGGCGCGTCCGGCGTGGCCGAGGTGGTGATCCCGCCGCGCTCGGCGCTGGCCGGCGACCGGGTGTTCCCGGGCATGGTCACCGAGAGCGGCGACCTCGTCGTGCTCGCCGTGCAGCGCCGGGGCGAGGACGTCGGCGCGGGCGAGACCGTGCTCGCGGAGGGCGACACGCTGCTGCTGCAGGGCACGTGGGCGGCGCTCGATCGCCAACCTCGACGACCTCCGAGGTGCTCGTCGTCGACCCGCCGGAGCTCGTGCGCCGGCAGGCCGTGCCGCTCGGGCGCGGGCGCGAAGCGCGCGCTGGTCGTGCTGGCGGCGCATGGTCGTCGCTGCTCGCCACCGGCGTCGTGCCCGCCGGCGGTCGCCGGGCTGGTCGCCGCCGAGCGCGCTGGTGCTGCTCGGCGTGCTGACGGTCGAGCAGGCCCAGCGCGGCATCTCCTGGACGACCGTGGTGCTCGTCGGCGGGATGATCTCGCTGTCGACCGCGATGGTCTCCAGCGGCGCGGCCGAGCAGCTCGCCGACCGGCTCGTGGACGTCGTCGGCGACGCCGGGCCGTACGCGCTGCTGCTCGGCCTGTTCGTGCTCACCGCCGTGCTCGGGCAGCTGATCTCGAACATGGCGACGGCGCTGATCGTGATCCCGATCGCGCTCGTCGGCGGCCGGCGGACATGGACGTCTCGGCCAAGCCGGTGCTGATGGCGGTGACGGTGTCGGCGGCGGCCTCGTTCCTGACGCCGGTCGCGACGCCCGCGAACCTGATGGTGATGGAGCCGGGCGGCTACCGCTTCGGCGACTACTGGAAGCTCGGGCTGCCGATGCTCGTGCTGTTCGGCGTGGTCGCCGTGCTGCTCGTCCCGGTGTTCTGGTCGCTGTGAGCCGCCGTTTCACCCGTTGCGCATGATGGCGCGGCGTCCCGCCGGCTGCTTTGATCGTCGGCATGAAGCTCGAGCTCGGCGGTGTCGTCGCCTGCACGGACGGGCCGTTCGGCGAACTCGCGGACGTCGTCGTCGACCCGGTCTCGCGCCGCGTGACCCATCTCGTGGTGCAGCCGCATCACCGCCACGACCAGGCGCGGCTGGTGCCGATCGACCGGGTGCGCGCCGCCGACGAGGGGCTCACGCTGGACTGCTCGATCGCGGACGTCGAGGCGCTCGACCCGGTTCACGAGTCGGCGTACCTGCGCGTGGGCGAGTTCCCGGTCGCCGATCCCGGCTGGGAGGTCGGCACCCAGGACGTGCTCGCGCTCCCGTCTACCAGGAGATGGACGGGATGGGGACCGTCATCGACCCCGACCCGCACGTGATGTTCAACTACGACCGCATCCCCGAGCACGAGGTCGAGATCCGCCGCTCGAGCGGCGTCATGTCGGCCGACGGGCATCACCTCGGGCACGTCGAGGGCTTTCTCGTCGGCGCCGGCGACACCGCGGACATCGTCCTGGAGCGCGGTCACCTGTGGGGCCGTCGCGAGATCGTCATCCCCGCCGCCGCGGTCGAGCGCGTGCAGAACGACTCGATCACCTTGAGCCTGACCAAGGACGAGGTCGGCGCGCTGGCCGCGCGGCGCGTGCACCGCTGGTTCTAGACCCGCGGGCGCGGCCTACGCCGACTTGGCCTCCAGCTCCAGCGACTCGCCGGGGGCGAGCACCTCGACGCGGGTGGCGGGCGCCAGCTCGGCCATGTGACGCTCGAACGCGCGCGCCGGCTCGGTCAGCAGCGCGCTGTTGCGGCGCGCGAGGCCGATCGGCAGGAACGTCCCCCAGTGGATCGGGATCGCGATCCGCGGCTCCACGAGCGCGATCGCCCGTGCCGCGGCCTCGGGGTCGAGATGGCCGGGGCCGAGCGACGTGCCCCACCCCCAGATCGGGATCAGCGCGACGTCGACCGCGCCGCGCAGCGCGCGCATCTCGTCGTCGATGTCGGTGTCGCCGGCGAACCACACGTCGTCGATCAAGAAGCCGAGCGTGTCGTGCTCGGTCGAGCCGGGGCCGGGGAGCCGGCGCCCGTCATGCCACGCGGGGACGACGCGCACGGTCGCGTCGGCGAGCTCCAACTGCTCGCCCACGCGCATCTCGCGCACCGTGCCGAACTTGATCCCGCCGAGGTAGCGCGTCGTGCCGGAGGGCAGCACCACCGTCGTGTCCGGCGAGGCGAGCCGCCGCAGCGACGGCTTGTCGAAGTGGTCGTGGTGCAGGTGCGAGAGCAGGACGACGTCGACCGGCCCGGGATGCACGGGGTTCTGCACCTGGCGCGAGAGGTGCGCGACGCGACGGCGCAGCACCGGGTCGGTGATCACGCGCGCGCCCGGCGTCTCGAGCAGGACGGTGGCGTGGCCCACCCACGTGACCTTCACCCGCGCCGGGCGAGGCCCGCTCACCCCGGCCACGGCCAAGCTCGAGGCGTGTCATCGAGTCCGCTCACGGGCAGCATCGTCCGCCGTGACGGAGCGACCGTGCCTCATCCCGACGGGATGACGTGCTGGCGGGACGTGGTGAACGCTACGATCGCCCCGTCGTCATCGTCTGAACGGCCCGCGGGTCGCTACGCGCTCTGGCGCCGACCGCTCGGGGACGGCGACGAGACGACGGTGTACGCGGTGCGCTATCCGCTCGTCCGCACGCGGGTGCGGGTGTTGCACTTCCCGCGCCCGCAGCGCCTCGACGTCTGGTGCCGCCGTCGGGGCGTCGGCGAGGCGATCGTCGGCGGGTTCTTCGTCCGCGACCCCTACCGCGCGCTGGGCGAGCTGTGGGTCGAGGGCCGCGCGGCCCGCTTCGAGCCGGTCGCCGACCCCTATGCGGACGTGCGCGCGTGCGTGATCGCGAGCGCTGACGGCGTGCGCTTCGGGACGCGCGCCGACGCGCCGGAGGCTCCGAGCGGCGACCTCGTGCAGGCCGGGCCGCTGCTGGTCGCCGGTGGCGCGGTCGCGTTCGACGGCGCCGACGACCGCGAGGGCTTCTCGCGCGGCTCGGGGCAGTTCGACTCCGACATCACGGACGGCCGGCACCCGCGGGCGGCGCTGGGGATCGGCGCCGGCGACGTGATCGCGGTCGCCTGCGACGGGCGCCGCACCGGCGTCGACGCCGGGCTCTCGATGATCGAGCTCGCCCAGGTGATGATCGAGCTCGGCGCCGAGAGCGCGATCAACCTCGACGGTGGCGGCTCGACCACGCTCGTCCACCACGGGCATCTCCTCAACCGCCCGTACTCGTCGCAGGACCAGCCGGCCCCGCAGTCGCGGCGGATCGTCAGCGCGCTCGCGTTCGAGCCTGCCGCGTGATGCGGCGCGCGGCGTCGTGGGTGCTCGCCGTGCTGGCCGCCGGCGCGCTCACCCTCAGCCTGCTCGCGCTCTTCGCCGACCGCAACGTGTTCAGCGCGGACGGCTTCGCGGACCGGACCGAGCAGACGCTGCGCTCCGACGCCGTCAGCGCCGAGCTCGCGCGCCGCCTGACCGACACCGCGATCCGCGCGTACCCGGACCTGATCGCGCGTCCGGCCGCTGGCGACGAGCGCGGCCGAGGGCGTCGTGCGCAGCGCCGCCTTCCGCTCGCTGGTGCGCGCCGCGGCGCGCGACGTCCACCGCTCGGTCTTCGACCGGGACGCGAGCACGGTCACGCTGGCGATCGCCGACGTGGGCGTGCTGCTCAACGAGGCGATCCGCCACCTGCGCCCGGACCTCGCCGGGCGGCTCCCGAGCGGCCTGGACGTGACGCTCTCCGGCGCGACCGCGCAGGCGACCGTCGATGCGCTGGAGGTGGCCGAGCGCGTGCGGAGGCTCGCGGTGGTGCTCGCTGGCGGCCGGGCTCCTGCTGGCGCTCGGCGCCGTGCTCGCGGGCGAGACGACCCGCGCCGGCGTCGTGCGCGTCGGCTCGTGCGGTGGCGGTGGTGGCGGGGCTCGCCGCGCTGCTGGCGACCTTCGCGGCGCCGGTGCTGACCGCCGACGCCGGCGCGCAAGCGGTCCTCGAGACCTGGCTCGACCCGCTCGCGGTCTGGTGCTGGGCGCTGTTCGGCGCCGGGCTCGTGGTCGCGTCGGCGGCGGCGTCGATCCTGCGCCCGCTCGTGCTCCTGCCGCTGCTGCGACGCGCCGGCGACGCGGTGGTGCACCCGCCGGACCGGCCGTGGCCGCGCGCGGCCCGCGCCGTCGCCGCGATCGCGCTGGGGGTGGTGGCGATCGCCGACCCGCTGACCGTTCTGGAGGTCGGCGTCGTCTCCGCCGGGCTGCTGCTGGTCGTGGCCGGGGACGAGCGAGCTGCTGCGGCTCGCGGGCGGGCCGGTCGAGCCGCGCGTTCGCGTCCGCCACGCTCGGGCGCTCGGCCCGGATCGCGGCGCTGGCCGCCGCGCTCGTCGCCGGCCTGGCCGTGACCGCGTTCGCCGTGGCGGGCGACCCGGAGCCGGTGCGGGTCGGGCGCTGCAACGGGCAGGCCGCGCTGTGCGACCGCACGCTCGACCAGGTGGCGTTCGTCGGCACCCACAACTCGATGGCGGCCGACGGCGAGCCGGGCTGGCTGTTCGCCGCCCAGGACGCCGGCATCGACGCCCAGTTGCGCGAGGGCGTCCGCGCGCTGCTGATCGACACCCACTACGGGTTCGCGACGCCGCGCGGCGTCGCCACCGACCTCTCGCGCGCGTCCAAGAGCCGCGAGAAGATCGAGTCCGAGGTCGGCGAGCGCTTCGTGGAGACCGCCGAGCGGCTGCGCACGCGGATCGGCTACACGGGCGGCGGCACGCGCGAGATCTTCCTCTGCCACGCCTTCTGCGAGGTCGGCGCCACGCCGCGCGCTCGAGGCGCTCGAGGGCGTGCACCGGTTCCTCGTCGCCCATCCCGAGGAGGTCCTGATCGTGTCGATCGAGGACGACACGGACTCCGCCGACACGGCGCAGCTGATCGTCGACAGCGGGCTGATCCGCGAGGTCTACCACGGGCCGGCGAAGCCGCCGTGGCCGACGCTGCGCGAGCTGATCGACCGCGACGAACGGGTGCTCGTGCTGGCCGAGAACGACGCATCGGCGCGCGCCGTGGATGCACGAGCAGGCCGAGGTCGCGCAGGAGACGCCGTACCGGTTCAACAGCGCCGCGGAGCTGGCCGCGCCGACGACGTGCGAGCCCAACCGCGGCGGCACGGCGGGGTCGCTGCTGCTGGTCAACCACTGGGTCGACACCTCGCCCGCGCCGCGCAAGACGATCGCCCGCGAGGTCAACGCCCCGGACTTCCTCGGTCCCCGGCTCGAGCGCTGCCGCGCGGAGCGCCACATGGTGGCGAACATCGTCGCCGTCGACTTCTATCGCCAGGGCAACGTGTTCGACACCGTGGAGGGCAGATGAGCGACCCGATCACCGCCGTGCTGGAGAGCATCCTGCACGAGTGCGCCGCCGACGCCACGCAGGGTGCGCTCGCCGACTACATCCCCGAGCTCGCGCGCGCCGACCGCGACCTGTTCGGGATCGTCCTCGAAAGCCACGAGGGCGACGCGTACGCCGCCGGCGACGCGACCGCCGAGTTCACGATCCAGTCGATCTCCAAGCCGTTCGTCTACGCGCTGGCGCTGGAGGACTTCGGGCTCGACGCGGTCGTCGCGCGCGTCGGCGCCGAGCCGAGCGGCGAGCCGTTCAACGCGATCAGCCTCGAGGCGGGCACCGGCCGCCCCGCCAACCCGATGATCAACGCCGGGGCGATCCTGACCACCGCGCTCGTCGACGGCGGCTTCGAGCGGATCGCGCACGGCCTCTCGGCGTTCGCTCGCCGCCCGCTCGAGGTCGACGAGGCGGTCTACGAGTCCGAGCACCGCACGGGCCACCGCAACCGGGCGATCGCGCATCTGATGCGCGGCGCCGGCTCGCTCCCGGGGTCGGTCGACGACGTGCTCGACATCTACTTCCGGCAGTGCTCCCTGCTGGTCACGGCGGGCGATCTGGCGATGATGGCGGCCACGCTGGCCAACGCCGGGCGCGACCCGCGTCACCGGCGAGCACGTCGTGAGCGAGGCGACCGCACAGCACGTGCTGTCGGTGATGGCGATGTGCGGCATGTACGACTGGTCCGGCCACTGGATGCTGCGGGTCGGGCTGCCGGCCAAGAGCGGCGTGTCCGGCGGCGTGCTCGCCGTCAGCCCGGGGCAGTTCGGCATCGGGCTGTTCAGCCCGCCGCTCGACGCGGCCGGCAACAGCGTCCGCGGCGTGCTCGCATGCGAGCGGCTGGCGCAACGCTCCGGCCTGCACCTGCTGCACGACGCGACGTCGGGGGCCCGCGCGGCCAAGGTGCTCGAGGACGGCGACGTGATCCGGCTGCGCGGGGACATCGACTTCGCCGCCGCCGAGCTCGTGCTGCGCAAGAGCCGCGAGCGCGGCGGCGCTCCGCTCCGGCTCGACGTCACCGGCGTCACCCGCATGCACCCGGTCGCCGAGCGCATGCTCGACGCGGTCACGGCGGATTCCGCCGGGCGACGCCACGCGATGACGCGGTCGGAGATCATCGCGCCGCCGGTCGCCGCGACCACCAGCACCCCCGCGACCGCGACGAACCACGTGAGCAGCGCGAAGCCGATCCCGATGATGCCGAACTGATCGGCCGAGGACGCGATCGTGTGCGGCATCCACAGGACCGACCAGATGCCGACGCCGGTCATGCCGATCACCGACAACACGGCGACCGGGAGCAGCCGCAGCCAGTGCAGCCGCCGGCCGAGCAGGAAATACGGCGTCACGAGCCACAGCAGGCCGGACATGAAGAGCGACGCGATCGTCTCGACCCGGCCGCTGAGCCCGCCGAGCACCACCGGGCGCACGGTGGCCAGCAGCGTCACTGCCAGCAGCCAGACGATGCCCCACTTCGTGTTGCGCAGGCCGCGCGTCGGCAAGGAGAACGCGCCCTCGTAGAGCCGCTGCATCCCGCGCGTGAAGGACAGACCGGAGAACACCAGCAATACGACGCTGAGGGCGGTGATGCCCGACTGGACGTGGTCGACCGGCGAGAACGCCTGGCGGACCGAGTCCGCCGCGCCGCCGTCGAGCCGCAGACGGTCGACCAACATCTGCGACATGCTCCGCCCACTCTCCAGCGGCGAGATCGACACGTACACGATCAGCAGCGGGAACAGCGCGGTGTAGGCCTGCGCGCCGATCGCCATCGCCCGGTCGACGCCCTGCACGGCGACGAACCGCTCGATCCAGTCGCTGAAGAGGTCGATGAGCGCGCGGATCGGCGAGAACCGTTGCGCACGCACCGGCACGATGCGCTTCACGCACCGGATCGTCCGCGCGGGCGAGGCGAGGTGGCCTCACCCCGGCGGGATGACGTGCGCTCATCCTGACGCGCGCGAGCGTGTGCTTTCGACCCCGAGACGAGAGAGGTGAGCACGATGGAGGCTGGCGCGCGGTCCCGAAAGGAGACGCCGAAGGACGTGCCGACGCATCCGGCGCACGAGGCGTTCAAGCACGCGCCGCGGATCGGCAGCGGCTGGGTCGCGTTCGCCGGGACCTACATGGTGATCGCCGGCCTGCTCAACCTGATCTGGGGCATCACGGCACTCGCGAAGAAGGACTACTTCATCGACGGCGGGCTCGTGTGGTCCTCGTTGGGCACGTGGGGCTGGGTCGCGGTCCTGATCGCCGCGGTGCAGATCATCGCGGGCGCGCTGTTGTTCGCGCGCAAGGTCGGCGGCGTGATCATGGCGATCGTGATCACGATGTGCGGGATGCTGGTCAACTTCCTGTCGATCGGCGCCTACCCGGTGTGGTCGATCGTCGCGATCGTCTGCAACGCGCTCGTGCTGTGGGCGGTCACCGTGCACGGGGAAGACTTCGACTGAGCCGCGGCATGCCGGTGCTGAGCGCTCAGGCTCGGCGTCGCCGTCTGGACCTGGGCGCGGCGGGTCGGGGTGGTCGGACCTAGTGCTGTCCGCAGCGCTGAGACCGGTGGCGATCGCGAGCACGCCGCGGCGACGAGCATCGTGATCGCGAAGAACACCGCGAGCGTGACGAGGCCGATCCTCCGGCCAGGAGAGGATGACGATGCCGATGATCGCGTCGATCAGGCCGGCGGTGACGCCCCACCAGCGGCGGCCGCGTGGACCCGAACGCGCGCACGATCCGGATCACGCCCGCGGCGATCAGGAAGATGCCGGCCACGATCACGATCGCCAGCAGGCTCTCGCCCGGGCGGCGCAGGAAGACCAGCCCGGCGATCAGCGAGATGACGCCGAGGATCGCGCTCAGCGCCCGCCCGCCGGGCTCCCCGATGATCGCGTCGATGATCTCGAGGATCGCGGTCACCAGCAGGTAGACGCCGGCGAGGATGCCGACCACCAGCAGCGTCTTCCCGGGCCACACGATCGCCAGCACGCCGGTGAGAAGGCAGATCAGCCCGAGGACGACGAACAGCCACCAGTTCCTGCCGATCTCCGCAACATCGTCGACCATCGCGCGCTCCTTCGAAATGACGGGTCTCCGGCGAAGCTTGCGCGGGTGGGGGATGACCTCGCTTCACCCCTGCCGGGCGAGGCGCGATCACACCACCGAGGCCGCAACCTCCGACGCATGCCCCGTAACGTCGAGATCCGGATCCGGGGCACGCTCCCGGATCATGCGGCCGAGCGGCTCGGCCTGACCGCGACCGTCGAACCCTCGGACACGATCCTGCGCGGCCCGCTGGCCGACCGGCCGGCGCTGCTCGGGGTGCTCGACCGGCTGCGCTGCAACGGGCTCGAGCTGATCGACGTCCGCCGACTCCCGGATCGCGAGGACGACGCGTCGTGAGCCTCGGCGCCAGCCTGTTCCTGATCGCGGTCGGCGCGATCCTGCACTTCGCCGTGACCGCCACCCTGGCGGGCATCGACATCCAGGTCGTCGGCACGATCCTGATGATCATCGGCGCCATCGGCTTCGCGATCTCGATGTGGTTCATCATCGCGGCGCGCAACCGGGGTGAGGTTCCGCCGCTCTGACGGCGGCCGCGACCGCCGCGCGGACCGTCGGATGCACACGGTCCGCCGCGAGCGCGCCGTGGAGGTGTGAGCGGACCGGCGACTTGACGCGCGCGGCGTACACCGTGACCGGCAGCCGCCGGACGAGGTCGTCGATCGCGTCGCGCCCGGCGGAGTCGACGTGCGAGACGCCCTCGGCGTCCAGCACGAGCGAGTGCGGCTCCGACGGTGCGGCGTGCAGCGCCTCGCGCACGCGCCCCTTGACGTAGCCGGCGTTGGCGAAGAACAGGCGGTCGTCCAGGCGATAGACGACGACCCCCGGCGTGACCCGTGCCGACGGGTGCACCGAGACGTCCGCCCAGCGCCCGAGCCGCTCGTCCCAGCCCAGCACCGCGTCGTGCGGGCGGGCGCTGCGACGCACGACGTCGGCGATCGAGAGCGCGACCGCGAACAGGATCGCGTTCAGCACTCCGACGACGATCACGCCGCCGGCGGTCAAGAGCGCGATCGTCCACTCCACGCGGTCGGTCGCCCACAGCGAGCGCCAGGCCGCCGGTTCGACGAGCCCGATGGCCGCGTTGACGATCACGGCGCCGAGCACCGCCTTCGGGAGGTCGGCGATCGGCGCCGTGAAGAACAGCAGCACCAACGTCACCGCGACGGCCGCGACCACGCCCGAGATCTGCGACCGCGCGCCCATCGCGTCGTTGACCGCGGTGCGCGACCCGCTGGCGCCGACCGGCAGGCCCTGGCTGACGCCCGCGGCCGCGTTCGCGGCACCCATCGCGAGCAACTCCGAGCCGACCCGGATCCGCTGGTCGTGGCGCCCCGCGAACGAGCGTGCGATCAGGACCTCGTCGGCGAACGACACGAGGAACAGGCCCGCGGCGGCGGGCACCAGCGCCAGCACCTCCGTCAGCGGCGGCGTGGGCAGCGTCGGGCGGGGGAGGCCGGACGGCAGCGCGCCCACGACCGCGACGCCCGCGTCGGCCAGGTCGAGCACGTCGGAGGCGACGATCCCGAGCACGACGACGAGCAGCGCCGCGGGCAGGCGCCCGGCGAACCGTCGCATGGCCAGCAGCACCGCGAGCGCGACGCCGCCGACGGCGACCGTCGCGCCGCTGGCGTCGCCGAGCTCGCGGAACACCTCGGCCAGCTGCGGCAACGGCTCGCTCGCGGAGATCGGGAGGCCGAGCAGCTTGCCGAGCTGGCCGATCACCAGCACGATCGCCACGCCATGGATGTAGCCGACCAGCACCGGGCGCGAGAGGTAGTCGGCGACCCAGCCGATCCGCAGCGCTCGCGCGACGACGTAGCAGCCGGCGACGAGCAGCGCGAGCGTCGCCGCCAGCGTCGCCGCGTCGGCGCTGCCCGCCGTGGCGGTGGCCAGGACGGAGACCCCCACCAGCGCCGACAGCGAGCCCTCGGGTCCGACGCTCACCTGGCGCGAGGAGCCGAGCAGCGCGTACGCGATCGCCGGCAGCAGCAGGGCGTAGAGGCCGTTGATCGGGTCCAGACCCGCCACCTCGGCGTAGGCCATCGCCGCCGGGATGGCCAGCGCCGCGACCGTGACCCCGGCGACGACGTCGCGTCGCGCGGCGCTGCCGCGATAGGTCGGCAGCTCCGCCGCCACCGGCAGCGCACGATGCAGCAGCGGGTCGGGTGTCGCGGACCGGAACGGCGCCGCGCCGCCGTAGGCGTCCGCGGGGGGCGGGCCTTCGTCGTCCTCCGGCGTCACGGCTCAGACGATGCAGCGGAAGCCGATGTCTGCGTCGTCGCCGCCATCGCGCCGCAAGCTATCCGCGCGCCGGATGACGGCTCATCACCCCGATCGGGTGACCCCGCTTCACCCTTCGAGGGCTCGCGCGCGTCGAGGCGGCCACTGCCGGATCAACCACCTCGGCGGCTTCACGCCGATCGCGCGTCGGACGTGGCGCACCGGAGGTCATCCCGGATGGGGGACGCGACCTCACCCGATGAACGCTGAATATGGAGTGACCTGATGACCCTCATGTACGAGATCAGGATCAAGGGCCGCGTCGGCGAGCATCTCGCCGACGCCCTGGGCATGGCCACGGTCGTCGAGCCCGCCGACACCGTGCTGCGTGGCCCGGTCGCCGATCAGGAGGATCTGCACGTGATCCTCGCGCGGCTGCAGGACCTGGGCCTCGAGCTCGTCGAGATCCGGCAGCTTCCCGCGGTCTAGTTCGAGATCGCGTATACCGAGCGCGAGAGCGCGGCGGCCGTGGCGAGTGGGTCGCCGCAGACGATCGTCGCCTCGAACGGCGCCTCGAAGTCCCGCGCGCGCTCCGGGTCGTTGAAGCCGACGATGATGCGCGCCGGCTCCAACGCCGTGGCGATCGTGGCGAAGACGTTGACCGGCGTGTCGGCGCCCAGGTAGACCACGCGCCAGCCGTGGCGGCGCAGGGCCAGCGCCAGCACCAGCAACTCGATCGTGTCGTGCTCGCCCGGCCCGCAGCCGATCAGCGCCAGCGGTCCACCGCCGGTATGCCACGTGGCGCCCTCCGCCAGGAGGCGTGCCTCGACCATGCGCTGCGCGAAGTGGCGGCGCTCGCTCGGCAGCTCGGCCAGCGGCGGGAGGATCTGGCGCGCGACGGCGACCTCGGGCTCGGGTCCGGAGAGCACCGTGTCCAGCGCCCGCTGCGCGTCGTCGGGGTCGAGCGCCTGCCAGGCCTCGGCCAGCGCCGGTCGCGCGAGGCGCTCTTCCTCGGAGAGCACGACCCGCGCGGACTCCGCCGCAGCCATGCCGCGGGCGATCAGCGCCCGCATGCGCTGGGCGCGCCGCTCCTCCTTCGGGCCGTAGAGCCGGAAGCCGCCTCTTGTGCGCTCCGGGGTGAAGAGCCCGTAGCGGGTCTCCCACGCGCGCAGGACGGCGGCCGAGATTCCCACCCGGCGGCTGAACGCTCCAATTCTTAGCGAGCCGGAAGCCGGAGCGGACACGGCGAGCAGCGTTCCCAGAACGAACACTCGACAAACCTTCGACACCCAGTAGTCTCAGGCTGACATGCCGGGGGGCGAGTCCGACGGGACACCATCACTGATAACGCAGTTTGCGCCACCGCCGCCACCGTTCGGTCTGGTGGAGCGATCGCGGCTGGTCGATCGCCTCGAACGAGGGCTGACCGAGCCGGTCACGCTGATCTGCGGGCCCGCGGGCAGCGGGAAGACCGCGCTGCTGTCCTCGGCGCTCGGTCCCGGCCGGGGGCATCGCGTCGCGTGGGTCTCGCTCGAGACGGGCGACGACGATCCGGCGCGCTTCTGGGCCGCCGTGCTCGCCTCACTCGAGATCGCCGGCGTCTGCGGTGACGGCTCGGCGCTGGCGGCATTGGCTCCGCCGGTGCGTGACTCGCGCGCCAGCTTCATGCCGCTGTTCGTCAACGCGCTGGCGGAGCTCGACGCACCCGTGATCCTCGTGCTCGAAGACCTGCACATGGTGCGCTCGCGCGAGTGCCTCAACGACCTCAGCTTCCTCGTGCTGCACGCGCCCGGCCAATTGCGGCTCGTGCTCAGCGCCCGCGCCGACCCGGCGCTGCCGCTGCACGTGCTGCGCGTGCGCGGACGGCTGACCGAGATCCGCGCCGCGGAGCTCGCCTTCACCGAGAGCGAGGCGGGGGCGCTGCTCGAAGCCCACGGTCTGTCACTGGCACCCCCGCTCGTGTCCGCGCTGTGTTCTCGCACCGAGGGCTGGGCCGCCGGGCTGCGGCTGGCCGCGCTGAGCCTCCAGGGCCGCGACGACCCGGAGCAGTTCGTGACAGGAGTTCGCGGGCGACGACCGCGTGGTCGGCGATTATCTGCTGGCCGAGGTGCTGGACCGCCAGCCGCCGCGGCTGCGTTCGTTCCTGCTGCGCACCTCATTGGTCGACCGCGTCAGTGGCGAGCTGGCCGATGCCCTGATCGGCCGGAATTCCAGTGGGGACATCCTGTCCGACCTCGAACGCACGAACGGGTTCGTGATCGGCGTCGACTCGCGCCGCGAGTGGTACCGCTACCACCGTCTGTTCGCGAAGCTGCTGCGCACGCGCGCCCGGCGCGAGCTGGGGGCCGAGCTGCCGGTCCTGCACGCGCGCGCCGCACGCTGGTACGCGGCCCGCGGGATGGGCTCGGAGGCGCTCGAGCACGCCGTCGCCGCGGAGGAATGGGACCTCGCGGTCGAGCTCGTCGCCGAGCACTGGTTCGACCTCTTCGTCCGCGGCCGGGGCGACGCGATCCGCGCCCTGATCGACGTCCTGCCGCCCGACCGGCTCGAGTCCGACGCGGAGCTCAGCGCGGCGCTCGCGTGCGCGGAGTTCGAGGTCGGGCACACCGATGCGGGCGAGGCGCACCTCGTGCAGGCGCGCGACGCCGAGAGCGCGCTGCCGCCCGAGCGCCGCCGGCGCTATCTCGAGACGCTCGCGCTCGCGCGCCTGTACCGCTCCCGTCTGGACGGGGACTTCGAGACCGCGCTCGACGCCGCGGACGAGCTGCTTGCGGAGGCCGCCGTCCACGGGGGCTGGTCCGACGACGCCCGTCACGCGCTCGTGCGCACGCAGCTCGGCCGTTCCGCGCTGTGGGCTCGCAAGCACGCTCGTGCGCGCGCGGAGCTCGAGCAGGGGCTCTCCCAGGCACGCGCCGCCGGGCTCGACTACGTGGTGATCTCCGCGCAGAGCACCCTGGGCCTGCTCGACGGTGATGGAAGACGGCCCGGTGGCGGCGACGTGCGCCCGCGAGGCGGTCGAACTGGCCGAACAGCGCGGCTGGTCGATGACGTTCGAGACGGCCTCCGGACACGCGGCGCTCGCGCTCGCCTCGTTTTACGACCTGCGCCCGGAGGCGGCGGCGGAGCATCTCGCGCGCGCCCGCGACGCCGTCAGCCGCGGCCGCGCCCGGCACGTCGAGTTCGTGCTCGACCACCTGGCCGCGCGCATGGCGGGCGCCGCCGGCCGCGCCGACGAGGGCCTGCGGATCCTCGACGCCTACACCGTCACGCACCGCTACGGGACGCCCAACCCGTGCGAGGCCCCCGCGCTGGCCAGCATGCGCGCGCGGCTGTACGCCGATCTCGGAGACACCGCCGCCGCCCACAAGGCGCTGGAGTCCCACCGCGACACCGGCTGGCTCGACGTCCAGGTGACCGCCGCCCGGCTGGAGCTGGCGGCAGGCAACCCGGAGGCCGCGCTGGAGCGGCTCGCCCGCGTCGAGCCGAACGCGGTGCACACCGTCTCCACGCTCGAGCACGCGGTGCTCGAGGCGATCGCGCGCGAAAGCGCCGGCGAGCCCGGGCGTGCGGGCGAGGCGCTCGAGCGGGCGCTCGACATCGCCGAGCGCTCCGGACATCGATGGACGTTCCTGGAGGGCGGCCGGCGCGTGGAGGCGCTGCTGCGCCGGCAGATCCGGACCGGCACCGCGCACCGCTCGATCGCGGGCGAGCTGTTGCTGGCGTTCGAGGACCGCGACGACGAGCGGCGGACGGTCGCGCCGTTGCTGGAGCCGCTGAGCGAGCGCGAGCGGGCGATCCTGCGCTACCTCCCGACGACGCTCTCCAACCGCGAGATCGCGGCCGAGTTGTTCGTGACCACCAACACGGTCAAGACCCACCTGCGCAGCATCTACCGCAAGCTCGACGTCGCGCGCCGGCGCGAGGCCGTCGACCGCGCGCGTGACCTGCGCCTGCTCTCAGCCCCCCGCCGCTGACGCGCTCCGGCGCTTGTGCAGGGCGAACGCCGCCAATCCGAGCGGAAGCGGCATCCAGTAGGAGAACAGCCGGTAGGCGAACGTGGCCAGGACCGCGTCGCCGGCCTTGACGCCGGCGAGCGCGAGCATCGCGGTCAGGCCGGCCTCGACGAAGCCGAGCCCGCCCGGGGTGACCGGGATCTGCGCCAGCACCTGGGCGCCGCAGAAGGCCAGCAGGACGAGCGCCGGCCGCGGATGTGAGCCGATCGCGGCCAGCGCCGCGAGCAGCGTCAGATAGTCGAACGTCCAGCGCCCGACGGTCGCCGCCAGTGCGCGCTTCCAGCGCGGGCCGAGCGTCGCCAGGATCCGGTCGCGCTCGCGCAGCAGCCGCTCGGGCAGGCGATGCAGCGGCTCCGCGCCGCGCCGGAGGCGGTTGCGCACGCGCTGGATCAGCCCGCCCGACCCAGGCCAGCGGGCGGTCGGTCGAGAGCAGGACGGCGCCGACCGCGCTGGCCACGAAGAAGACGATCAGGCCGATCGCCGCGGTCTCCAGCAGGGTCCGGTCGACGGCGCCGCGCAGCAGCGCGGGGATCGCCAGCACGGGCAGCGCGAGCACGACGCCGAACACGAGCAGGTTGACCGCCGTCAGCGCCGAGACGGTGGAGGCGGGCGGCAGCCCGGCCTGGACGAGCATGCGGTACTGCAGCGCCGAACCCATCGCCCCGCCGCCGGGCGCGACCTTCGCGAGCGCGTTGCCGGCCAGCTGGGAGGTGATCACCGGAAACCAGCGGCGTGCCTGCAGGGCCACGTACTGCAGCGCCCACAGGCACGCGAACGAACACAACTGCAGCGCGAGCATCCCGACCAGCGAGCCGGGCGAGAAGCGCGTGATGTCGCGCCACGACCCGAGCACCTCGACCACCGACGGGAAGACCAGGTACATCGAGACTCCGGTGACGGCCAGCCAGAAGACCTGCTTTGCCCCGATGCGACGACCCGGCTCGGCGCGCTCGATCTCGGTGGCGACATCGGTGCGCTGCTCGATCGCGTGCTCGAGCCGGTCGCCGAGCGTCTCAGTCGGCCGTTCGGAAGGCGTCTCCGTAGGCGGTGAGGGCGTAGATCACCACCCCGTCGAGTGCGAGGATGACGAGCGACCAGATCGGGTACGCGCCGACGGACAGCAGGGCGATCACGGCGTTCAGCGCCGCCAGCGAGACCCCGAGCAGCGCGCCGACGTGGCTGCCGCGGAAGATCAGGAGCGCTGTCAGCAGTTGCGCGGCACCGACCACGAGGAAGATTGTGCCCCACATCGCGAGGTCGCCGAAGAGCAGCTCGTCGACGTGGAAGTAGTCGTCGTTGGCCAAGGCAGCGATGCCGTCGACGAGGTTGAAGATGCCGAGGACGAGGAAGACGACGGCGGCGAACCCCGCCCATCCCGCACCCTTCCGGCTCGGGGTCGGATAACCACTCATGGCAGGAACTGTCCAGCCACGCCGGGTGACGGCGTATCACTCGAATCGGATGAGCACACGCCACCCGCCCGCGCGGGAGAGTCCCGGCAATGGCCGACGAAACACTGGTCTCCGAAGTCGAGCGCCTGCGCGCGGAAAACGCCAAGCTGCGAGAGCGGGCCCTCACCCGCGCGCGCCTGCGCAGTGCGTCGAGCGTCGGGCTGCTGGTCCTCGGCTGCGGGCTCGCGGCGCTGTCGGTGGTGGCGATCTGGCTGCGGGTGACGCTGCTCGACACCGACCGCTATGTGAAGACGGTGGCCCCGATCGCCGCGGAGCCCGCGGTCCAGCAGGCCGTCGCGAACCGGCTCGACACCGCGATCAACGAGCGCATCGACTTCGCCTCGCTGGCGCGCGAGGTGCTGCCCGAGCGGGCAGACGTCCTCGCGCCCGTGATCCAGACCGGCGTGCAGTCCTTCATCCGCACGCGGATCAACGAGTTCACGGCCTCGCCACGCTTCCAGGAGCTCTGGGTAGACGCCAACCGGCGCGCACACACGCGGATCACTGAACTGCTCGTCGGCGGGCGCTCCAAGCGGCTCGTGCTCGACGACGACACGGTCTACCTCGACCTCTCACCCGCGGTCAATCGGATCAAGGCCGGCCTGCAGGAACGCGGGCTGACGCGGATCGCCGAGGCGATTCCGCAGAGCATCGACGGGCGCGTCAAGCTCGTCCAGGCGCCGGCGATCGCCGACGCGCGGACCGGCATCAAGGTGCTCAAGGCCGTCGCGATCCTGTTGCCGCTGCTGGCGCTGTTGTGCCTGGGCGGGTCGATCTGGCTCGCGCGCCAACGCCGCCGCGGGCTGCTGCGCGCGGCGATCGGTGTCGCGCTGGCGATGCTGCTGGTCGTGGGGGCGCTGGGTGTCGCCCGCTCCGCCTATCTCGACGCGCTCGGCAGTGGCGCGCTGCCGCGGGACGCGGCCTCGGACATCTTCGACACGCTCGCGGTATTCCTCCGGAACGGCCTCCGGATCGTGACCATCGCCGCGGTCGCGATCGCGCTCCTGTCGTTCCTGTTCGGCCTGCCGCTCGGGCGCTACTGGAACCGGCTCGTGACCGACTCCCGCCGCTCCTGGATCGCCGACCACCGCACCCCGCTGCTGCTCACGATCGCCGGCATCGCCGGGATCATGCTGCTCGTCCGCGATCCGCTCACCGGGGGCGCGGCGTTCGTGATCTTCCTGATCGCCGCGATCGCGGCCGGGCTGGTGCTCGTGCTCGGCCTACAAGCCGGAGCGGCCGGCGCGCGAGGACCTTGTCGCCGATCCCGAGCGAGCGGCACGGTATCGTCGGCGGCCACCCGTGACCTGAGTTGCGCGAGCGGCCTCCGCGTCGCGCGCCTCGCCCGGCCCGGGTGATGTCGGACCATCCTCGACCCGCCGAGGATGGCCGACCCGAACGAAAGGAGTCCATTTCATGAGCAATCTCGTAGCCATCGCGTTCCCGGACCGTGCCACTGCCGAAGAGTTGATGGGCAAGCTCGCGACGCTGCAGAAGGAGCACGCGATCGAGCTCGAGGACGCGGTCGTCGTCACCCGCGACGACAAGGGCAAGGTCAAGCTGCATCAGTCCAACAAGCTCGCGGCCGGTGGCGCACTCGGCGGCGCGCTGTGGGGCGGGCTGATCGGCCTGATCTTCTTCGTGCCGCTGTTCGGCATGGCGATCGGCGCCGCCACGGGCGCGGCGACGGGCGCGCTGACCGACGTCGGCGTGGACGACAACTTCATGAAGGACCTCGGCGCCAAGCTGCAGCCCGGCGGCGCCGCGGTGATCGTGCTGGTCCACCGCTCGACGCCGGACAAGGTCCTGCCCGAGATCGCCGGCTTCGGCGGCGAGATCATCCAGACCTCGCTCGACGACGAGGCCGAGCAGCGGCTGCGCCAGGCGCTCGAGACGCGCGACACCACCACCGCCTGAGACTGGTCAGGGGGGAGGACGCGGTGCGCCGCGTCCTCCCCGCCTCTCACCAACCGCGGCTGACGCCAGGCGGCTGCGCCGGCCGTCGCCGTCGTCACCCCAGGCAGACGCGCGCGGAACTCCCAGGTTCCGCTGATGCGGACATGACGCACCGGACGTCAGCGTGCTGGACATGTTCACCACCATCCGCAAGACCGCACTGACCGCCACGGCCGTCGGTGCTCTCGGGCTCGGCGGCGCCGCGATCGCCGGCGCCGCCGACAACGCCCCCAGCGCCTCCTCCGGCGCCGCGACCGCGGGTCAGCGCCCGCAGCGCGAGCCGCTCGCCGGCGACGTCGCCGCCAAGGTCAAGGCCGCGGCGCTGGCCAAGGTCCCGGGCGCCACGGTCCTCGAGACCGAGGCCGGCGGCCCCTACGGCACGCCCTACCACGCCCACGTCAAGACCTCCGACGGCAAGCTCCAGGTCGTCCTGGTCGACTCCTCCTTCAAGGCCACCGCCGTCCAGACCGACCAGGGCCGCGGCGGCGGGGGCGGTCACCGTGGTCGCGGCCGCCACGGCGAGACCGCGCTGACCGGTGACACCAAGACCAAGGTCGAGGCGGCGGTGCTCGCCAGGTACCCGGGCGCGACGATCGTGCGCACCGAGACCAACGCGGACTCCGGCGCGCCGTACGAGTCGCACATCGAGACCTCGGACGGCAAGGCGCTCGAGGTCACGGTGAGCAAGGACTTCAAGGTCGTCGACGCAAACGAGCACCCCGCCCGCCCGTGACGAATCGGCGAGTGGTCGCTCGAGCTGAGCGACCACTCGCCGCCGGACTCAGGACCAGTCCGCGCCGGCGCTTGCCCGCATCGCCGTCAGGACGTAGTTCAGCGCGTGAGAGCGAGGCGGGGTGGGCGACGTCGGCGAGCGTGGACGCGACGTTCGTGAGGTGCTTGCGCATCGCCTGCTCGGCGGCCGAGCGGTCGCCCGAGGACGATCGCGGTGACGAGCTTCTGATGCTCGGCGAGCGACTTCTGCGAGCGGCCGGGCGCGAGCACGGTGCGGAACTGGAAGCGGACGACCTGGGAGTGCAGGCGCGAGCAGATGTCGAGCGCGACCTGGTGGCGCGGAGATCTCGAGGATGCGGCGGTGCAGGACGGCGTTGCGCTCGGACATCGCGAGCAGCTCGCCCGCGCGCAGCAGCTTCTCCATGTCCTTGACGAGCGACTGCAGCTCGCGCGCCTCGTCCTTGGTGCGGCGCAGCGCGGCGTAGCCGGCCGCGAGCGACTCGAGCGCCGCGCGCGCCTCGAGGATCTCGATCGCCTCCTCGGGGCTGAAGCGCCGCACGCGCGCGCCGCGGTTGCGCTCGCGCACGACCAGGCCTTCGTGGCCGAGGCGGAGGATCGCGTTGCGGACGGCGCCGCGGCTGAGGCCCAGCTGCTCGGCCAGCTCCTCCTCGATCAGGCGCTCGCCCGGAGACAGCTCGCCCGACACGATCGCCCCGTGCAGGGCGGCGTAGGCGTCGGGCTCGCTCACGTCGCGGACACTACCAGGACAAGATTGTTGACGATTCTGTTACCGTTCGGTCCGGCGCCATGGCTGATCACCCGATTCCCTCGGAGCGCGCACGTGAGCTCGTGCGCGGCGCGTTCGACCCGCACGTGCACGTCGCGCCGGACTTCGCGCCGCGGCGCATCACCGACCTCGAGCTCGCCGAGCGCTGCCGTCGAGCTCGGGCTGGCCGGCTTCGGGCTGAAGTCGCACTACACGGCGACCACGGAGCGCGCGGCCGTCGTCAGCGCCGCCGTCGCCCGGCGTCCGCGCGCTGGGGACGATCACGCTCAACCACGCCGTCGGCGGCCTCAACGCCACCGCGGTCGAGGTCGCGGCCCGGCAGGGGGCGCGGATCGTCTGGCTGCCGACGGTCAGCGCGCCGGGCGAGTTCGCCGAGGTCGAGCACGCCGACCCGGACGGCAAGGTGCCGGTGTGGGTGCGCTTCGAGCTCGACCTGCGCGCGGCCGGCGTCCGGCCGCGTGCCGTGCCGGTGCTCGACGACCGCGGCGAGCCGCTGCCCGAGCTGCTCGAGGTGCTGGCGGTCGTCGCGCGGCACGAGCTCGTGCTGGCCACCGGTCACCTGTCGCGCGACGAGATCTTCACCGTCGTCGACGCCGCCGTCGACGCGGGCGTGAAGACGATCGTCGTCACCCACCCCGAGTTCCCGTCGCAGCGGATCTCGCCCGCCGAGCAGGCAGACGCTGGCCGCGCGCGGCGCGCTGATGGAGCGCGCGTTCACCACGCCGTACACCGGCAAGTGCACCTGGGACGAGATCTTCGCCGCCACGCGCGCCGTCGGCGCGCGCCACACGGTCTGGGGCACGGACCTCGGGCAGGTGTTCAACCCGCCGGTCGAGGACGGGCTGGCCATCATGGCCGACCGCTTCCTCGAGGCCGGCTTCAGCGAGGAGGAGGTCCGGATCATGGCCGTCGAGAACACGCGTCGCCTCGCCGATGCCTAGGCGCGTGCAGGTGATCGGCGCGCACTCGGCCGACTTCGTGTGGCGCGCGGGCGGCGCGGTCGCCAAGGCGGTCGCGGCCGGCGGCGTCGCCGAGGTCATCGCGCTCTCCTACGGCGAGCGCGGCGAGTCCGGCGAGCTGTGGAAGCAGGAAGGGCAGACGATCGAGAACGTCAAGCGCCTGCGCCACGCCGAGGCCGAGGCCGCGGCGGCGCATCTCGGCGCCTCGTTCCGCTGCCTGGACCTCGGCGACTACCCGCTGCAGATCGACGGCGAGGCGCTGCTCGCGATCGCCGACGCGATCCGCGCGTTCGCGCCCGACGTCCTGATCACCCACACCGACACGGACCCGTTCAACCCCGACCATCCCGTCGCCCACGCGGCGGTCGACCGCGCGCGCGGTCTGGCGTCGGGCGCCGGCGTCTCGAGCGGCTTCCCGACGATCAGGCCGCCGCAGCTGTTCCTGTTCGAGCCCCACCAGCCCGAGCTGTGCAACTTCACGCCGACCGTGCACGTCGACATCACCGCGGTGTGGGAGCGCAAGGTCGCGGCGATGGCCGAGATGCAGGCCCAGCAGTACCTGCAGACCTACTACGCCCAGCGCGGGGAGCAGCGCGGCAACCACGCGCGGCGCGCGTCCGGCGACCAGGGCGTGCGCTACGGCGAGTCGTTCATGCGCGTCGTGCCGCAGGTGGTGGACGAGCTGTGAGCGTGACCGCCGAGCTCGCGCGCCTCGGCGCGGCGACCGTGTACGAGGCGGCGGGCCGCCAGGGCCTCGTCGACCTCGAGCTCAAGCAGCTCGTGCCCGGTTCGCGGGCCTGCGGGCCGGCGCGGATCGCACGCTGCGGCCAGGACGACAACCTGATGGTCCACGCGGTGATGGCGGCGCTGCAGCCGGGGGAGGTGCTCGTGCTGGCCATGCCGGAGCCCGCGCCGGTCGCGCTGCTCGGCGATCTGCTCGCGACCCAGGCGCAGGTGCGCGGCGCCGCCGCGGTGCTCGTCGACGCGGCCGTGCGCGACAGCGAGGAGCTGGCGGCGATGGGCATCCCCGTGTGGGCCCGCTGGATCCGCTCGCGCGGGGCGACCAAGGACGTCGTCGGCGAGCTCGACGTGCCCGTGGTGGTCGGCGGCGCGCAGATCCGGCCGGGCGACCTCGTCGTGCTCGACGCCGACGGCGTGACGGTGGTGGCGGCCGAGCGCGCGGAGGAGGTGCTCGACGCGTCGCTGGCGCGCGAGGCCAAGGAGGCCGCCAAGCGCGAGAAGCTGCAGGCGGGGCTGCTCTCCTACGACCTCGACGGGCTGCGCGCGGTGGTCGAATGAGCGAGCTCGCCCACCTCGGGCCGGTCGAGCTGTTCACGCCCGCGGGCGAGGCGAGCCTGCGGTTCTTCGTCGAGATCATGGGGATGGAGATCGAGGCGCAGGACGGCGCGTCGAGTTACCTGCGCGGCTGGGGCGACTACCAGCGCTGGTCGCTCAAGCTGACCGCGTCCGACACCAACGGCATGGGCGTGCTCGGCCTGCGCGCCTGGAGTCCCGAGGCGTTGCAGCGCCGGGTGGCGGCGGTCGAGGCGACCGGCCTGGGGGAGGGCTGGACCGACGGCGACCTGGGCCGTGGCCCGTCGTACCGCTTCCGCGATCCCGACGGGCATCGCTTCGAGCTCTACTACGAGTGCGAGCGCTACGCAGCCGCCCGAGCACCTGCGCCCCGCGCTCAAGAACGTCCCCGGCCGCTACACCGGCCGCGGCTGCGCGGTCAAGCGCCTCGACCACGTCAACGTCCTCGCCGCCGACGTCCGGGCCAACCGCGAGTTCTGCGTCGACGCGCTCGGCTACCGGCTCTACGAGCGGATCGAGCTCGACGACGGCAGCGAGGCGGGCGCGTGGATGAGCGCGTCGATCGCCGCGCACGAGCTGATCTACACGCGCGACGCGCTCGGCGCGCACGGGCGGCTGCACCATCTCGCGTTCTGGGTCGACACCCGCGAGGAGTGCCTGCGGGCGGCCGACATCTGGCTCGACGCCGGCATCGAGATCGAGGCCGCGCCGTCCAAGCACGCGATCGCCCAGGGCTACTTCCTCTACGGCCTCGAGCCGGGCGGCAACCGCGTCGAGGTCACCACAGGCGGGCGCTTCGTCTACGCCCCCGACGAGCCGTGCGTCGTCTGGACCGAGGAGGAACGCAAGAAGGGCCAGGCCTGGGGCGTCAAGACCGTCGAGTCCTTTCACACGTACGGCACGCCGCACCCGCGCTGATCCTCACGCGGTCGTCTCCACTCGCTGCGCGCCCGCCAGGTGGCGGCGCTGGCCCTGCTTGGCCTGTTCGTAGGTGTCGCGGGCGGCGCGGGTGCTCTCCAGCGCGGCGACCTCGGCGACCGGCACGTCCCACCAGGCCTCCGACGACGGCGCCGAGATCAGCGGGTCGGTGTGGACCTGCACGACCGTGGTGACGGCGCTCGCGACGGCGTCGCGCAGCGCGGCCTCGAACTCGTCGATCGTGGTCGCGTTCAGCGCCCGCGCGCCGAGCGACGCGGCGTTGGCGGCCAGGTCGACCGGCAGGAGGTCGTCGGTGTCGCGGTAGCGGTACTTGGTGCCGAAGCGCTGCGAGCCGACCGTGTCCGACAGCGCGCCGATCGACGCGTAGCCGTGGTTCTGGACGAGGACGATCGTGAGCTTCACGCCCTCGGCGACCGCGGTCACGATCTCCTGGGCCATCATCAGGTACGACCCGTCGCCGACCAGCACGAACACCTCGCGGTCGGGCGCCGCCATCTTGATCCCGAGCCCGCCGGCGATCTCGTAGCCCATCGTCGAGTAGCCGTACTCGACGTGGTAGCCCTTCGGGTCGCGCGTGCGCCACAGCTTGTGCAGGTCGCCGGGCATCGAGCCCGCCGCGCACACGACGACGTCGCGCGGGCCGGAGACGCGGTTGACGACGCCGATCACCTCCGACTGCGCGGGCGGGTCGTGGCGCGTCGTGTACGCCTCCTCGACGACCGCGTCCCAGTCGTTGACCGGCGTCTCGAACGTCGCGCCCTGCAGCGCCTCGGCGAGCGCCTCCAGCCCGACGCGCGCGTCGGCGAGCAGCGGCAGCCCGGCGTGCTTGTACGCGTCGACGGAGGCGACGTTGAGGTTGACGAACGCCGCGTCCTCGGCGAACAGGCTGCGCGACGCGGTGGTGAAGTCGCTCCAGCGCGTGCCGACGCCGAGGATCACGTCGGCGTCGCGCGCGGCCGCGTTGGCGGCGGTCGTGCCGGTGGCGCCGATCGCGCCGAGCGCCTGCGGGTGGTCGTAGGGCAGCGAGCCCTTGCCCGCCTGCGTCTCGCCGACGCCGATCCCGGTCGCCTCGGCCAGCGCGCGCAGCGCGTCCGTCGCCTCGGCGTAGATCGTGCCGCCGCCCGCGACGATCAGCGGGCGCCGGGCGTGCCGGATCAGCTCGGCCGCGCGCGCCAGCACGTCGGGCTCCGGGTGCGGGCGGCGCACGCGCCACACGCGCCGCGCGAACAGCTCCTCCGGCCACTCGAACGCCTCGGCCTGCACGTCCTGCGGCAGGCACAGCGTCACCGCGCCGGTCTCGGCCGGGTCGGTCAGCACGCGCATCGCCGCCAGCAGCGAGGGGACGAGCTGCTCGGGGCGCTCGACCCGGTCCCAGAACCGCGAGACCGGCTTGAGCGTGTCGTTGACGGAGACGCTGTAGGTCGTCGGATCCTCGAGCTCCTGCAGCACCGTCCCCGGCGCGCGCGTGGCGAACACGTCGCCCGGCAGCAGCAGGACCGGCAGGCGGTTGATCGTCGCCAGCGCCGCGCCGGTGACGAGGTTGGTCGCGCCGGGCCCGATCGACGACGTGCAGGCGAACGTCGACAGCCGGTTCTTCATGCGCGCGTAGCCGACCGCGGCGTGCACCATCGCCTGCTCGTTGCGGGCGTGGTAGAAGGGCATCGCCTCGGTCTCCTCGAGCAGCGCCTGCCCGACGCCGGCGACGTTGCCGTGCCCGAAGATGCCGAAGCAGCCGGCGATCAGGCGCTGCTCGGAGCCGTCGCGCTCCGTGTACTGCGCGGCGAGGAAGCGCACCAGGGCTTGGGCGACCGTCAGTCTCATGCGTGCCTCCGAGGCTGGCGAGGTCAAGGGGCAGCCGCGGGTCGAGCGGTCCTGCTCGGCCCACGTCGCGCGGATCCAGGCGTGGGCGGGGTCGTCGGTGAAGCGCCATGCGCGCTCGCCCGGTCCCGCCATCACGTTGAGGTAGTAGAGGTCGTAGCCGGGCGCGGCCATCGACGGGCCGTGGTAGCCGTGTGGCATGACGATCGCGTCGCCGGAGCGCACCTCGGCGGTGATGTCGATCTCGCGCCCCGGGCCGGAGCTGTAGACGCGCTGGTAGCCGAAGCCGTCGCGCGCGACCTCGTAGTAGTAGATCTCCTCGAGCACCGTCTCGACGCCCGGCCGGTCCTCGTCGTGCTTGTGCGGCGGATACGAGGACCAGTTGCCGCCCGGGGTGAGCACCTCGACGGCGATCAGCCGGTCGGCCTCGAAGGCGTCCGGCGCGCAGAAGTTGTTGACCTGGCGGCTCGCCTGGCCGGCGCCGCGCAGCTCGACCGGTACGTCCGCGGCGGCGACGTGGCGGGCCTCGAGACGGCGATCGGCTCGGGAGGAGGGAAGGGCGAACCGACCGCCGTCGTGCGAGGTCACCTCCACGCGCGCATCCCGCGGTACGTAGAGGAAGTCCGTGACCGCCGCGAACACGTCGTCGCGGCCTTCGAGCTCGAACGCCTCGCCGTCGACCGTCACCTGGCAGGCGCCGCGCAGCGGCAGCACGATCAGCTCGTCCGCGCCGGTCTCGAGGACGTGCGACGCGCCGGGCGCGAGGTCGAGCACGCGCAGCCCGCTGAAGCCCCAGCCCGCGGACTCCGGCGTGATCACGGTCGAGAGCGCGCCGTCGGCGGTGCTGCCGTGGGGGAGGTAGGCGCCCTCAGACATTGACCGACTCCCCGAGCTTGGCCAGGACCTCGCGCTCGGACGGCATCGCGTCGGCGCAGGACAGGCGCGAGGCGACGATCGCGCCCGCGGCGTTGCAGAAGCGCATCATGCGCTCGATGTCCCAGCCCGCGAGCAGGCCGTGGCAGAGCGCGCCGCCGAACGCGTCGCCGGCGCCGAGGCCGTTGACGACGTCGACCGGCACCGGCGGGACCTCCACGCGCTCGTCGCCGCGCCGCGCGAGCACGCCGCGCGGGCCGCGCTTGAACACCGCGAGGTCGACCGGCGCGTCCTCGACGCCGTAGCCCGCGGTCTCCCACTCGTCGAGGTTGCCGACGGCGACGTCGACGTGCTCCAGCGCCTGCTGGACCCAGCGCCGCGCCTCCTCGCGCGAGTCCCAGAACATCGGCCGGTAGTCGAGGTCGAGCACCGTGATCCCTCCGCTCGCGCGCCCGCAGCGCCGCGAGCGTCGCGGAGCGCGACGGCTCCTGCGAGAGGCCGGTGACCGTGACCCAGAAGACCTTGGCCGCGCGGATCGCGTCGAGGTCCAGCTCGTGCTCGTGGATCACGAGGTCCGGGGCCTTGGGGAAGCGGTAGAAGTACAGCGGGAAGTCGTCCGGCGGGAAGATCTCGCAGAACGTGACCGGGGTGGGCAGGTCCGCGACCGGCGTGACCCAGCGGTCGTCGACGCCGAAGCCGCGCAGCGCGTCGTGGATGAACTCGCCGAACGGATCGCGGCCGGTGCGGGTGATCGTCGCCACGTCGCGGCCGTAGCGCGCCGCCGCGACCGCGACGTTCGTGGAGCTGCCGCCGAGGAACTTGCCGAACGTGCGCACCTCGCGCAGCGAGACGCCGACCTGCTCGGGGTAGATGTCCACGCCGATGCGGCCCATCGTGATCACGTCGAACGCCTCGCTCATGCGCCGGCCTCCGCGAGGTCGGGCGCGACGTGCTCGCCGTAGGGTCCGTGCACGGTCTGGTCGAAGTCGATCACCGAGCCGGTCACCATCGCGGCCGCGTCGCTGAGCAGGTAGGTGACCATCGGAGCGATGTCGGCGGGCCGCAGCAGCCGGCCGAACGGACGGCTGCGGTCGGCCTCGGCGAGCCAGTCGGCTGCCCTGCCCGGTGGCGGTCTGCACGCCGTGCTCGCCCTCGGTGGCCGTCCACCCGATGTTGAGGCCGTTGACGCGGATGCGGTCGGGCTGGAGCGAGTAGCCGGCGTTGCGGGTGAACGTCACCAGCGCGCCCTTGGAGGCCGAGTAGGCGGTCAGCACGGGCTCGCCCCCGTGGCTGGCCATCGTGATGATGTTCACCACGCTGCCGCCGCCGGACCGGCGCATCAGCCGCGCCGCCTGCTGCGTGAGCAGGAACGGCGCGCGCGCGTTGACCGCGAACAGCCGGTCCCACAGCTCGACGCTGGTGTCGTCCACGCCACCCCGGGTGCTCAGGCCGGCGGCGTTGACGAGCCCGTCCACGCGCCCGAAGTGCGCGTCGACCGCCGGCATCACCGCGAGCACCGACTCCGCGTCCGAGAGCTCGACGGGCACGAAGTGTCCGTCCAGCTCGGCCGCGACGGCCTCTCCGCGCCGGCGGTTGCGCCCGCAGACCGCCACGCTCGCTCCCAGGGCGGCGGCGCGGCGCGCGATCGCGGCGCCGAGCCCCTGGGTGCCGCCGGTGACGACGACCACCTTGCCGTCGAGGCGCAGGTCGCCGAACGGGTCGCTCATGCGCTCTCGACCTCCTCGATGCGGACCGGGCGGCCCTCGCGCAGCGAGCGCCAGGCCGCCATGCCGATCACGAGCGGAGCCCGCGCGTCCGGCCCGGTCACGAGCGGCGTCGTGCCCGCCGCGATCGCGGCGACGAACGCCTCCCACTCGCCCAGGTAGCTCGGGATGTAGCGCTCGAGGTAGAAGTACGGCAGCGTGGCGGCGCGCATCCCGGCCGCGGTGCGGACGACCGCGCTGTGCGCGAGCGGGTTCTCGGAGGCCGCCATGCCCGCCGAGCCGAACACCTCGACGCGCTGGTCGTAGCCGTAGACGGCCTGGCGCGAGTTGTCGATCGTCGTCAGGCAGCCGTTCTCGTGCTCGAGGACGACGACGGCGGTGTCGACGTCGCCGGCGGCCGTGAAGGCGGGGTCGACGCGCACGCCGCCGCGGGCGTAGACCTCGACGACCTCGCTGCCGGCGACGAACCGGGCCATGTCGAAGTCGTGGATGGTCATGTCCAGGAAGATGCCACCCGAGCGGGCGACGTACTCCATCGGCGGCGGCGCGGGGTCGCGGCTCGAGATGCGCACGAGCTGCGGCTCGCCGAGCTCGCCCCCCGCCACCGCGGCGGCCACCGCCGCGTGGGCGGGATCGAAGCGGCGGTTGAAGCCGATCTGGAACGGCACGCCGGCGGCGGCGACCGCGGCCAGCGCGCGGTCGACCTCCACGAGGTCCAGCGACACGGGCTTCTCGCAGAAGATCGCCTTGCCGGCCTGCGCGGCCGCCACGATCAGGTCGGCGTGGGTGTCGGTCGACGTGCAGATCGCGACCGCGTCGACGTCGGCCGCGCCGAGCAGCTCGTCGAGCCCGCTCGCGGCGCTGACGCCGAGCTGCTCGGCGACGCCGCGAGCGCTGTCTTCATGCGCGTCGTGCACCCACGTCACCGCCGCGCCGGGCACCCGGCGCGCGAGCAGCTCCGCGTGCATCCGGCCGATGCGCCCGACGCCGATCACGCCGATCCGCACCGTCGTGGTCCGCGTGGCCTCCATCACTGGACCCGCAGCGAGACGACGTCTTCCCAGCCGCCGGAGCCGACCGACTTCAGCAGCGCCGCCTGGACGCTGACCCACTCGAGCGCCGCCTCGAAGCCCGGCCGGTACTCGCGGCCCTCGGCGACCGCGCGGCAGAACTCGTAGTCCTCGATCACGACCAGGTCCTCGAACCCGATGCCGTTCGCGCTGCCCGGGACGAAGTGCCCGTGATACGGGAAGCGGTCGCCGCCGAACACGGTCCGGTAGCCCGTGTGCAGCTCGTCCTCGACGAGGTAGAGCTGCAGCTCGTTGAGCTTCTCGAGGTTCCAGCCGAGCGCGCCCTTGGTGCCGTAGACCTCGAACGCCATCTGGCTCTCGGGGCCGACGATCGAACGGCTCGCCTCGAACGTGCCGCGCGCGCCGCCGGCGAACTCGCACAGCATCCCGGCGTAGTCCTCGTTGGTGACCGCGCCCGTGGGATCTCCGGGGCGGCCGCGGCCGTAGTGGGTGCCGGCGGCGCCCGGCAGCGGGCGCTCGGGGATGAACGTCGCGGTCGTCCCGACCACCTTCGTGATCGGCCCGAGCAGCATGTGCGCCAGGTCGACCGAGTGGCTCATCAGGTCGGTCGTCACGCCGTGGCCGGCCTGGTCGACGAGGAACCGCCACGACAGGACGCCGAGCGGGTCGCTGCCGTACATCGAGAAGAAGCGGCCGCGATAGTTGGTGATCTCGCCCAGGTGCCCGTCCGCGATCAGCCGGCGGGCGTACTGCACCAGCGGCGCGCCGCGGTAGTTGTAGCCGACGCCGGTGATCACGCCCGCCGCGCGCGCGACCTGCTCGGCGCGCACGGTCTGCTCCGGCGTGCCGCCGACCGGCTTCTCGCAGAACACGTGCTTGCCCGCGGCCGCCGCGGCCTCGATCAGCTCGAGATGGAGCATGTTGGGCGCGGCGATCAGGACGACGTCGACCGCCGGGTCCTCGACCACCTCGCGCCAGTCGGCGGTCCCGCGGCCGAAGCCGAAGGACCGGACGGCGTCGTCGAGGCGCTCGGGCACGGTGTCGCCGCAGACGACGAGCTCCGGGTCGAAGTCGCGTTCGCGGAACAGCGTCGGGATCCGCAACAGGGAGCGGCTGTGGGCCTGGCCCAGCCAGCCGAAGCCGATCACCCCGAACCCGATGCGCCGGCGCGCCCGCCCGGTCGTGGCGGGGGCGCCGAGCGTCTGCGCGGTCGTGCTCATGCGGGCGACTCCTCCGGTTGTGCGCGCCGCAGCTCGTGCTCGAGCGCGTCGAGCTCGGCCCCGCCGGACATGTTCTTGATCAGCTCGTCGCGCGTGATCTCGCCCTTGCGCCACGCGCCGAGCACGCGCCCGCGATTGAGGATCACGAAGCGGTCGCCGACCGGGAAGGCATGGTGCGGGTTGTGGGTGATGAAGATGACGCCGAGCCCGCGATCGCGCGCCTGGGCGATGTAGCGCAGCACGACGCCCGACTGCTTGACGCCGAGCGCGGACGTCGGCTCGTCGAGGATCAGCACCTTCGCGCCGAAGTAGACGGCGCGGGCGATCGAGACCGCCTGACGCTCACCGCCCGACAGCGTCCCGACCGGCTGGTCGGGGTCGCGCACGTCGATGCCCATCTTCTTCATCTCGTCGCGCATCGTGTCCTTGGCGAACTTGACGTCGATGCGGCGCAGCGGCCCGCCGCCCTTCGTCGGCTCAGAGCCGAGGAAGAAGTTGCGCCAGACCGACAGCAGCGGCACGGTCGCCAGGTCCTGGAAGACCGTGGCGATGCCCCGCTCCTTCGCCTCGCGCGGCGAGGAGAAGTGGGTCTCCTCGCCCTCGACGAGCAGCTCGCCCTCGTCGTGGCGGTGCACGCCCGAGAGGATCTTGATGAACGTCGACTTGCCGGCGCCGTTGTCGCCCAGCACGCACGTCACCTCGTGCGCTCCGACCTGCACGCTGACGTCCTTGAGGGCGTTGACGTTGCCGAAGTACTTGGAGACGTTGCGGACCTCGAGCAGCGGCGTCCCCGCGACGGCCGTGGCGGTCATCGCCGTGCCCCCTCCGCACGCTTGCGGATGTAGTTGTTGACGAGCACGGCGACCAGCAGGATCACGCCGAGGAACAGGTAGCGCCAGTCGGTGTTCCAGCCCGAGAACTGGATGCCGATGAACGCCATCCCGATGATCGTCGCGCCGAGCGCGGCGCCGATCGCCGAGCCGAAGCCGCCGGTCAGCACGCAGCCGCCGACGACCGCGGCGATGATGTACTGGAACTCCTCGCCGACGCCCTGACTGGCCTGCGTGGAGGCGAGCCGCAGCGCGATCATGATGCCCGTCAGCGCGCACACGAACGACGTCGTCATGAACAGGCCGATCTTGACCTGCGTGACCGGGACGCCGACGTTGCGGGCGGCGTTCGCGTCGCCGCCGACGCCGAAGATCCAGTTGCCCACGCGCGTGCGCGTCAGCGTCCAGGTCGCCAGCGCCGTGATCGCGATCCACCACAGCACCGAGATGCGGAAGTCGTGCGGCGACCAGAAGCTGCCGCCGAAGAGCTTGTTCGCGCTCTCGTAGCCGGCCGCGAGGTCGATGCCCGAGACCGCCACCTGGTCGGTGATGGCCTTGGTGACGCCGAGGTTGACGCCCTGCAGGATGAAGAAGGTCGCGAGCGTGACGATGAAGCTCGGCAGCTTGGTCCGCATGACCATGTAGCCGTTGAGGAAGCCGATCGACGCCGCCGCGGCGAGCGTGATGACGATCGCCAGCCAGATGTTCATCCCGACCTCGGTGGCGAGGATGCCCATCATCAGGCCGGCGGTGCCGGTCATGACGCCCGCCGACAGGTCGAACTCGCCGCCGATCATCAGCAGCGCGACCGACGACGGCCGGGATGCCGATCGTCGACGCGACGTCGGTCCAGTTCGCGATCCCGTCGAGCTTGAGGAACAGCGGGTTCTGCGTCCAGAAGAAGATCGCCACGACGACGGCGGCCAGCAGCGCCCCGATCTCGGGGCGCCGCAGGATGCGCGCCATCGTGCCGATCTCGGCCAGCCGCTCGTCGGCCAGCGGCGCCGGCTCGATGCCCGCCGGCGCCGGAGCGGTCGTCGGGCTCACCGCGTGCCCTGCCCGGCGAGCTTCTCGACGGTCTCCGCGTTGGTCTTGTCGACGAAGCCCGGGCCGGTCAGGACGGCCTGGCCGCCGCCGACGGTGTTGGCGTTGGTCTTGAACAGCTTCAGGAAGACGATCGGCAGGTAGCCCTGCAGGTACTGCTGCTGGTCGACGGCGAACAGCACGTTGCCCGCGGCGATGTCCTTGATGATCGCGGGGCTGAGGTCGAACGTCGCCAGCTTGGCCTGCGAGCTCGCGCCCTTGATCGCGGTCTTGGCCGCCGCGGCGATGTCCGGGTTGAGCGTGATGATCCCGTCGAAGGACTTGTCCGCCTGCAGCTTGGACTTGATCTCGGTCTGGGTCGTCGAGATGTCCTCGGTGCCCTTGACCTGCAGGTTGGTGACGTCGCCGCCGAAGCCCTTCTTGACGCCCGAGCAGCGCTCCTCGAGGCCGACGTTGCCCTGCTCGTGGATCACGCACAGCAGCTTCTTGACGCCTTCGGCCTTGAGCTTGGCGCCGGCCGCCTCGCCGGCGATCGACTCGGTCTGGCCGACGTGGGTGATCGCGCCGAGGTCCTTGGAGGCCTCCAGGCCGGAGTTGAGCGTGATGATCGGGATGCCCGCGTCGCGCGCCTTCTGCAGCGAGCCCTTGACCGCGTCGGCGTTGGGGACCGAGACCGCGATGCCGTCGACCTTCTGCGAGACGGCGGCGTCGATCAGCTGCGCCTCCTTCTGCGGGTCGTTGTTCGACGGGCTCCAGATCAGCTTGACGCCCTCGTCCTTGGCCGCCTGCTCGGCGCCCTTCTTGACGACCGACCAGAACGAGCCCTCGTCTGAATGCGTGACCATCGCGAACGTGAGGTCCGAGCCCTGCGTGAGCGCGACGTCGCCTCCGTCGGAGGAGGACGTGTTGCCCTTGTCGTCGTTGCTCGAGCTGCCGCACGCGGCCACCACCAGTGCGAGACCCAGGGCTGCGACGCTGCCGACGCGCTTGATCATCGGTTGATCACCTCTTTCTCCTCCGGAACCAGGATTGACAGGAACTCGATGCTCTTGGCGACATCGAGCGCCGGACCGGTGCCGACCGGGGGCTCCGACCCGGTGATGGCGAGGTCCTGCTCGAGCACGAGCCAGCGCTCGTAGCCCGCGCGGCGGAGGGCACGGACGACCTCGTCGATCCGCGCGTCCCCGTCTCCCAGCGGCTGGAACAGGCCCGCCTGCACGGCCTGCATCAGCGTCAGCTCTCCCGCGCGCAGGCGCTCGGCGACGCTGGATGCGACGTCCTTGAAGTGCACGTGTCCGATGCGCTCGCCGTAGGCGGTCACGAAGTCGACCGGGTCGACGCCGCCGATCAGCAGATGACCGGTGTCCAGGCACCACGGCACGTCGGTGTGGGCGAGCGCGAGCTCGACGTCGGCCGCCGTCTCGAGGACCGTGCCGGCGTGCGGGTGCAGGACGAGCTCGACCCCCTCCGCGGCCGCGATCTCGGCCAGCGCGCTGCAGGTGCTCGCCCGCGCGCTTCCAGCCGTCCTGATCGAGTGCGACCGGCGCCGCCCAGGCGGCGTCCTGCACGGTTGCGGCCACGAACACGCTCGCCGCCGGCCTGCGCGAGCTGGGCGGCGGCCAGCGCGCGCGTGCTCGCGCGTCCGCGGCCGAGGTCGGCTTCGTGGACGACGACCGGCACGAAGCCGCCGACGAGCTGGAGCCCGTGGCGGTCGAGCACCGCTCGCGCCGCGGCGCCGTCCAGCGGCAGCCACCCGAGCGGTCCCAGCTCGGTCGCGGTGATGCCGAGCTCGACCATCTCGGAGAACACGCGGTCCGGCGTCAGCTGCAGGCCCCAGCCCGGGACCTCACAGACGCCCCACGAGATGGGGGCGGCCGCAAGCCGGCCGGGGAGACCGGGCTGGATCTCTCGCTGCACGCTTCGCTCCTCCTCTCCGACGCGCCGGTTAGAGCGCTCCAATCGGCGAGGCTAGCGATTGGCGCGCTCCAACGCAACCGCTATTTTTCGCGCGCTCCAATCGGCATACTCGCTGGGATGTCGCCCGTCGCGCGCCACCCGAACGACCGCGGATCCGCGGCGGCGCGGGGCGTACGTGACGATGGAGGACGTCGCGCGCGAGGCGGGGGTGTCACGCGCGCTGGTGTCACTCGTCATGCGCGACAGCGACAAGGTCGGCCCCGAGCGCCGCGAGCGGGTGCGGGCGGCCGCGCTGCGGCTCGGCTACCGGCCCAACGCGATCGCGCGCAACCTCGCCAGCCAGCGGTCCAACACCGTCGGCATCCTGCTCAACGATCTGCACAACCCGTTCTTCGCGGAGATCGCCGCCGGCATCGAGGACGACGCGTCCGACCTCGGTCACCGGCTCCTGTTCATCACCGGCGGCCGCAAGCAGCGGCGCGAGCTCGCGATGCTCGAGGCGCTGCTCGAGTACCGCACCGACGGGCTCATCCTCGTGTCGCCGCGGATGCCCGCGGCGCAGATCGCGGCGTGCGTCGGGCAGGTGCCGTGCGTGCTGATCGGGCGCCGCCTCCGCAACGCGCAGCTCGACTACGTGGTCACCGACGAGTCGGCGGGCGCGCACCTCGCGGTCGAGCATCTCGTCGGGCTCGGCCACGAGGCCATCGTCCACGTCGACGGCGGCCAGGGCGCGGGTGCCGCGCCGCGCCGCGCCGGCTATCTGAAGGCGATGGACGAGGCCGGCCTGACCGGCGCGGTGCTCGCCGGGGACTTCACCGAGGAGGCGGGCGTGAAGGCGGCGGAGCGGCTGCTGCGCGGCCCCGCGCTGCCGACCGCCGTGTTCGCCGCGAACGACCTCGTCGCGGTCGGGCTGATCGACCGCCTCGAGCAGGACGGCCTGCGGATCCCCGGCGACGTCTCCGTCGTCGGCTACGACAACACGTTCATCGCGGCGCTCAACCACATCCAGCTCACGACGATCAACCAGCCGCGGCGGGAGATGGGCAGCGAGGCGCTGCAGTTGCTGCTCGAGCGCGCGGGCGGCCGTGCCGGCCACGCCACCCGCGTGCACCGGCCGGCGCTGGTCGTGCGCTCGACGACGGCGGCGCCGCGATGATCGCCGCCCGCGTCGCCGTGCTCGCGCTCGCGGCGCTCGGCGGCCTGGCCTGCGGCGAGGCGTACTCGCCTCCGGAGCCGCTGCGCGTGACGGTCACGGCGACCGGGCTCGAGGACGAGGTCGCGACGGCGGTCCCGGCGGGCGCGGGTCGCGTGTGGACGGTCGCCCACGTCCTCGCCGGCGCGCGCTCGGTGCGGGTCGCCGGCCGGCCGGCGCGGGTGCTGCGCGTCGACCGGCGGCTCGACCTGGCCGTGCTCGACGTCGACGGGCTGCGCGGGGCGCGGCCGCACTACGGGCGGGCAGGCGGTCCGGCCGTCGTGCACGTGCTGCGACGCGGCCGGCCGGTCCGGATCGCCGCCCGCCTCCAGCGCCGCGTCTCGGCCGCGGTGCGGGAGCCGCAGAGCGGGCGCACCGACGTGCGCCCGGCGCTCGAGCTGCGGGCCGCGGTGCTGCCCGGCGACTCCGGCGCACCGGTCACGGACGCGCGCGGACGGCTCGTGGGGATCATCTTCGCGCGCGCGCTCGACGGACCGGAAACGGCCTGGGCGCTCGACGTGGGACGGTTCTAGATGCCGGGCAGAGCTCCGCGCAGGGCGCGCGACCATTGGCAGCGCCGCATCGAAGCGCTCGACCCCGACACCGACTTCGCCGAGATCTACCGGATCATGGCCGGGCACGAGTTCCCGTGGGACATGACCCAGGCGCTCGGACTCGCGCTCTACCGGACCTACGCGGTGCCGAGCATCGGTGAGCTGCTCGCGGCCACGGGCGAGTTCACCGAGCGCGTCCACAAGCGCTACGCGGACACCGGGCTGATCCTCGACGCCGTGCTCGAGCACGGCTTCGGCAGCGCGAGCGGGCGCGGCGCGATCCGCCGGATGAACCAGATGCACGGCGCGTACGCGATCTCCAACGACGACATGCGCTACGTGCAGTCGACCTTCGTCGTGATCCCGATGCGCTGGCTCGACCGGTTCGGCTGGCGGCCGCTGACCGAGACCGAGCGCCGCGCGAGCGCGAACTACTACCGCGAGCTGGGCCGCCACATGAACATCAAGGACAGCCCGGCCACCCACCAGGAGTTCGCCGCCTACCTGGACGCCTACGAGCGCGCGCACTTCGCCTTCTCGCCCGGCGGTCGCGCGGTGTCGCGACTCCACGCTGGCGCTCTTGACCAGCTTCTCCCCACGGCCGCTTCGCCCGCTGCATGCGCCGCCTCACGCTCGCGCTGCTCGATCCGCCGCTGCGCGAGGCGTTCCGCTACCCGCGGCCGGACCCGGTGACGCGGGCACTCGCCGTCGGAGGGCTCCGTGCCCGCGCCGTCGTCGAGCGCCGTCTGCCGCCGCGGCGTCGAGCCGCGCTTCGTCCGCGATCTCCCCGAGTTCGCGATCTACCCCGACGGCTACGACGTCGAGCAACTCGGCACCTTCCCGCGCCCCTGAGGGCCTGAAATGCACCCGCGACCGGGTAGGCACCGGTCCGTGGCACGAAACGAGATCCATATCGACGCGCGGCCCGAAGCCGTGTTCTCCGTCCTCAGCGACGCCGAGGCCTACGGCGACTGGGTCGTCGGTTCACGGCGGATCCGCGACGCCGATCCGGACTTCCCGGCGGTCGGGTCGCGCTTCCATCACCAGGTCGGCGTACCGCCCCTGGTGCTCAACGATCACACCGAGGTGCTCGAGTCCGAGAACCCCTCGCGGCTCGTCCTGCGCGCCAAGACGCGCCCGTTCGCGACCGCGCGGGTCGAGCTGCGTCTGGTCCCGGACGGCTCAGGCACGCGCGTCGTGATGTTCGAAGGCGCGGGCGATCTCCCGAGCCGGCTCGTCCTGAACCCGCTCACCGACCCGCTCGTGCATGCGCGCAACAGCCGGTCGCTGCAGCGACTGCGCCGCCTCTCCGAGGGCGCCGCTAGCTCGCGGTGATGAAGCTGATCTTCCCGTTGGTCTCGAGCACGGCGTACTTGATGTCGCGCAGCGAGCCGATCGACTGCTGGCGCGCCTCGGCGCGGATCTCGTCGACCGTCATCCGCTCGCGGCGCAGGTTGCGCGTCAGGATCTCGCCGTCGGAGATCAGCAGCGTCGGCTCGCCCTCGAGCACCGGTCGCAGGCGGGCGAAGCGGAAGCTCAGCCACGCCGTGGCGACGACGAGCACGGCCATCGTCACCAGGACGATGGTCGCGCCGGTGAGCGAGTAGTCGCTCTGCGTCACGCCCTGCTGGACGAGGTCGCCGATCACGACCAGCAGGATCAGGTCGAACGGCTCCATCGAGCTCAGCTCGCGCCGGCCGACCGCGCGCGTGATCACGCAGGATCAGCAGGAACGCGAAGCCCGTGCGCAGCACGAGGTCCATTACGGCAGCACCCTCAGCGTGCGGGGGATGCGGGCGAGCAGGCGGTCCTCGTCGTCGAGCTCGAGCGTGAAGGAACGCTCACCCACGTTGGTCGGATCGACCTCGAACTGGAAGTAGATGCGCAGGAGGTCGCCCGGTTCGAGCGCCCCGTAGCTGAGCACCAGGCGCCCGTCGCGGCTCGACTCGCTTTCGGCGGCGGGCTCGATCGAGTTCACCTGCAGGCCTTCGAGCCAGCCCTCGCTCGAGCACGAGCCGCGGGTGCTCGACCGGCGTCAAGGCGCGGATGTTCACCAGCGCCTGGAAGAAGATGCCGCCGCGCACGGTCTCCGGCGCGTCGAGCGTCATCCGCACCGACGGCGTCACCGCCGCGGAGGTGGTCGAGCGCTGACCGAAGAAGCCGATCAGCGCCGCCAGCGAGATCAGCGCAAACGACGCCATGAGCACGCGCCGCGCGGCGATCCCGATCGTCCCGCCACGACCGTCCGGTGCAACGTCGGCGAACAGCTCGGTCACGTCCGGGTGAGATTCACGGCTGACCGTCCGGTTCCTGCCCGGGGACGGCGCGCCACAATCCGGGTGTGGAGCCGATCGCGATCGAGTTCTTCAAGCCCAGTGGGCGGCGCTACCGGTCGGTTCTGCACCGTCGTGACGGGCTCGTCGTCGAGCTCGACGGCGGCGGGTACAACAAGGTCGGCGGGCCTGCCCGGGAGATCCCGCACGACCTCGCGCACTTCGTCGTCGAGGACAGCCTCGGGCTCGAGGCCGGCCTGTGGGGCGTGATCGCCGCCGGCGGGTGGTTCGAGCACACCAAAGTGATCGCGGGCCGCCGGCCACCGCACTCGGCCAAGCGCGCTCAGGCGGTCGTGGACGGCGCGGGCGACCGGCTGTCGCAGGCCGAGATGCTCACGCGATTCGTCTGTGACCTCGCACTCGAGGGCGCAGATCGTGACGTACGCCGGCTCGAGGCGGCCGCGGGCCGGCGCTGGTGGCGGGCGGAGATCGGTGCCGACGACGTGGAACGCACGTGCCGAGCGCTGCGCGACACGAGCGTCCGCTGGCGCGACACGCCGGTCGGCGACGCGCTCGTGGTCAGGTGGCGGCTCCCACCACCGCGGATGCCGGTCAGCCGCCGAGCGCGGAATTAGCCGGCCAACCCGGCGTTCGCGCGTCCGGTCGCAGGTCGATGTCTGACGTTCGGGCGGCTTCATCCCTTGCGGGCGATGCGCCGCGACAGCGGGCCACCTACCGTCGTGCCGTTGGCCAGCACCGATCCATCCCGCGTCCGGCTCAGGCGCACGTTGACGTTCTGGTTGCGGCCGGAGTTCGTCCTGCGTGTGGTGAACCGGTTTCAGAAGGTGGCGGGCTTCGACCGGTCGATCGCCCTGGCCTCGGGTGCGCTCACGGCCATGATCCCGCTGACGATCGTCGCGAGCGCCGTCGCGTCGCAGCTCGGTGGCAGGAAGACGGCGGATCGCCTCATCGACCGCTACGAGCTCACCGGCGGTGGCGCCGAGGCCGTGCGGGACATCTTCGCGCCGCCGTCGGGCACGAGCACGAGCGTGGGCATCGTCGGAGTGTTCTTCCTGCTCGTCGCGGTCCTGAGCTTCTCGCGCGCCGTGCAGCGGCTCTTCGAACAGACCTGGGAACTCAGTCCGCTGAGCGTCCGCAACACGTTCAACGGGTTGGTGTGGATCGGTGGGCTCGCGCTCTATCTCAGTGTGAGCGGCGCCATCCACGGGGTGGTCGGGCGCAGCCGCCTCGAGCTCGGGGCGGCGTTGCTCAGCGTGCCGGTGACGGCGGTCTTCTTGATCTGGAGCGGACGCGTGCTCAGCGCCAAGCGGATCGCGCGGGCGAACCTGATGGCGTTCGGCGTCCTCGGATCGGTGGTGCTCGGCCTGTACTCGATCGGCGCGACGGTCTACGTTCCGCGCCTCTTCAACACCTATGCCACGCGCTACGGCGTGATCGGCGCGGTCTTCGCGATGATCTCGGCGCTCTTCTGCGTCATGGTCGTCCTCGTCAGCACCGCCGCGGCCGGGCGCGAGGTCGACGACGAGCTCGCCCGCATCCGGCGCGGGGAGCGCCCGGCCGAGGACGAGGTCCGCCGCCAGTGGGATCAGGTCACCGCTCAGGCGCGCTCGCGCTGGGAGATGCTCCGGGTCAGCGTCAATCAGCGCCGGCGCGGGCGCGGCCCCGACTGAGCGTCGCGACCTGCCGCTACTTGCTGCAGAGCAGCAGCGACAGGGCGACGAGCTCGCGCTGGGACAGGCCCGCGGCGGCAGGCCGGTTCGGGCGGGAAGGGCTGGTGCGCTGTGCGGTCTCGGTGGTGGTCATGTCGCTCTCCGTGGGCGGGTCATCATCATCTGCGCTCGCCGGGCCCGTTTGGATGCCCCGCGGGGATGAAGTTTCTCCACCTTCAAAGAGCGCGGGGAACCGCCCCGAGATACGTGCTCAGGCCCGCTCTCACCACGTGATCTCGATCTCGAGCTCGCGCTCGTCCTCTCCGATCTCGAGCTCGATCTTGAAGTCGACCTCGTCGGGCACCGGCACGTTGAAGCGCAGCCCGCCGCGGTCGAATTCGACGTCGTTGTGGCGGGAGAGCATGTCGGCGATCGTGCGCAGGCGGGCGGCGACGGCCTCGCGGTTGAGCCGCTCCTTCTCGCTGATCTCGATCAAATCCATTGTGGCTTCCTCGGGGTAGGGGTGGTGGGTTGCTGTGGTCGTCCGAGCGCGATCCGGGCCAATGCGACAAGGCTGGCGCGCAGGCCCTCGGGGATCGACGCGGACGGCGACGCGCCCGGGTGCCGGCGTGCGATCCGCACGCGCAGGACCCCGGGGCGGATCTGGAAGTTCAGCGGCGGCTCGAGCAGCAGCGCCTCGCCGTCGATGCCGGCGGCGATGGCTGATCGGCGTCGACCTCGAACGCCGGCGCCGACCACTCGCGCAGCGGACGCTGCAGCCGTCCGCCGCCGGCGGGTCGACCGACGACGCTGATGCCGAGCAGGCCGTCGTCGATCCGCGGGCGCGTGCCGGAGCCGACCGCGCGGCCGAGCCGGTAGCGGTTGTTCGAGACCAGGACCATCGCGCCCGCGTCGTGGACGTGGCCGCTGGGGCCGGTCCAGCGCAGGTCGAGTTCGCCCCCGTCCGGGCCGAGCAGGTCTGGCACGGTGTCCAGCAGCGTACGGATCTTCGCGTCGCGGTATCCCTGTCGCTGGACCGCCTCGGCGTAGAGGCCCAGCGACACGTTGTTGACGAACACCCGCCCGTTGACCTCGGCGAGGTCGACGGTTCGCTCGCCGCCGTCGACGAACGCCTCGAGCGCGCCGACGACATCGTCGCGGTCGACGCCGAGGTCGAGCGCGAAGTGGTTGCGCGTGCCGGCCGGTATGCACGCGTAGGGCAGGCCGTGCTCGGCCGCGAGCGCCGCGACGATCGCCTGCGACCCGTCGCCACCGGCCATCGCCAGCGCGTCGGCGCCGGCCTCGATCGCCCCGCGGACCAGCGTCTCGAGATCCTGGCCGGGCTTGAGCTCGATCGGCTCGATCCCGCGCGCGCGCGCCTCGTCGGCGAGCTTGAAGCGCTCGGCCTTGCCGCCGCCGGAGCGCGGGTTGAAGAACAGCACCGCATGGCGCGGCGCGGCGGCGCGCGGGAGATCGACGTGGATCGAGAACGCGGCACGCGAAGCCGCGAGCGTCACCAGGAACCCGGCGAGGATCAGCAGATCGGCGAACCGCGTCCCATCGACCACGATCACCGTCAGGACAGTCGCGAGCGCCACGCCCGCGACGGCCAGGCCGACCACACGCGCCAGGCCGCGCCGCAGCAGGCCGTACCAGGCGGAGACGCCGGCGATCACCACACAGGCGAGCACGATCAGCCCTCGCGGGAACACGTTCACCATGTTCACCGCGGCGAAGACGACGGTCGCCGCGCCCACGAGCACCGCGACGATGGCCGCGAGTTGCTGGTGTCTCATAGGATCTCCTCTGCATGCCCCCGACGGTCGAATCCGAGACCTCGCAGCCGCGCCGTTGGCGGTGGGTCGAAGACTGCGAGCGCCTGGACCTCGCCGTCTATGCCGCGGTCGCCCGCACTCCGACCCCGGCGCTCGACGTCGCGATGAGCCGCCTGTCGCACGCCGCGAACTACTCGCGACTGTCGCTGGCCTCCGCCGCGTTGCTCGCGCTGGCGGGCGGGCGACCGGCCGGCGCGCGGCCGCCCACGGATTGCTCGCCGTCGGGGCGACCTCGACGGTCGTCAACGTGGCCGTCAAGCCGGTCGCCCGGCGGCGGCGTCCAGATCGCCTGGCGAGCGAAGTCCCCGTCGCCCGCCATATCCGGATGCCGACTTCGCGCTCGTTTCCGTCCGGGCACTCCGCTGCCGCGTTCGCGTTCGCGACCGGCGTCGGTCACGTGTCGCCGGCGGCCGGCGTCCCGCTGCGCGCGCTGGCGGCGCTCGTCGCCTACTCCCGCGTCCACACCGGGGTGCACTATCCGGGCGACGTGGTGGCGGGCGCCCTGATCGGCTCCACGCTGGGCCAGGTCACGGCCCATCTGGGGCCGTCGGCCGGCCGGTAGACGGGCAGCACGCTGAGCTGACCAGCCTGCTGTCTGCACGCACATCTCCTCTCCAGCCGATTCGGTTCGGACGTCGTGGGCATCGTCCACGCGCCTGAGCGGGCGGTCATCGACCGGATGGGGTGAAATCGCGACTTGAGTCGTCCGCGTGCCGGACGGCCGCATCGAGCACGCATGGCGACAGTATCCAGGCAAACGCGCGGGGAGGGACGAGGCCCTCCCCGCCACGTTCACCGTCGGCCGTCAGGTCGCGATCGACACGCCCATGGAGGACGAGATCCGGCTCCACTTCTCGGCGTAGCTGGTCGTGCCGTCGCCGGCGATGACCGCGCCACGCGCGAAGGCCTGGCCGGAACCGCTCGGGAGGTAGAACGAGCCGCCGGAGTCACCGGGCCGCGCCGGGCCGCCGGTGTACTCGATCACCGGCCACTTGCAGCCGGTCTGGGTGCACACGATCGCCTGGGTGCTCTCGACCTTCTGGTTGCACTGCTCGCCGCTGGTCTGGCCGCTGGAGCAGTAGCCGCGGAAGCCCGCGACCGGGTCGCCGGCGCCAACGACGCCGCGGGACGAGGTGCTGAAGACGCCGCCCGTGTACACGCGCGGGGCGTAGGACGAGCCGCCGATCAGCTCCACGTCGCGGTTGTCCCAGAAGAAGATCGAGCCGAGCGTGCCGCGCTGGGTGACGCTGCCGACGAACGTGCTGGTCGGGGTGCGCACCGTCGCGCCGACGCCGTAGCAGTGGGCCGCGGTGGTGATCAGCCTGGCGCCCGAGGGCTTGCGGACCGTGAACCCGGTGGAGCACGTCGCGCCGCCACTCTGGATCGCGGCGCCGCCCCAGAAGGCCGGGATGTCGTCACGACGGTGGAACAGGTCCTCGAGCGGCTTGCCGTCGCGCAGCTCGATCTCGTCCGGGTGCTCCTTCAGGAGGCGCTCGGTCACCTCGGCGGGGGCGTCGGTCTGCACGACGACGCGCCCGGTCTGCAGGTCGAGATGGCTCGAGTAGCCGAACTTCGCGGCGTCGGGGGCGAACTCGCGACCGGCGAGCTCCTCGCGGATCCCGTCGGCGGTCTTCTTGGCGATCTCCAGGCGCTCGAGGCGGACGCGGCCACCGACCAGCTTCTCGGCCTCGGCCTCGTCGATCGTGCTGTCGGGCCCGACGACGACGGCCAGCTCCTCGCGGTCGGGATCCCAGTAGGAGCCGAGGGCCGAGCCCTGCTCCTCGATCCGGGCGGCGGCCGCGGAGATGTCGGCGTCGACCGCGGGGAGCTTGGCGCTCTCGCGCGAGGCCGGTTTCTCCTGGTCGGCGGCAGCGGCCGTGCCGACGCCGGCAGCGAGCGAGGCTGCGGTGAGCAGGGCGGAGAGAGCGATGGGGAGGGCTTTGGGTCGCATGCCAACACCGAGCCGCCGAACCCCTGCGCTGATACGTCGTCCCCTCATCACTGGCCGTTCGGGGAGTCGCTGGGCTGTGTCCTGGCGGATGTCGCGGTGACGGTCCGCGTACTGACTCCGGCGAAGGTGCGCTCGAGGGCCCCGCCCTCGCGTGACGTCGGCGTCGACGACCGCCTGAGCGGGCGCTTGACCTTGACGAGCGGTGGTCCGCCCGGTGACATGGTCGCGTGCCGGCCGAGTGGGAGATTCGTGGCGAGGAGCGCCAAGCCCCGGCGTCGGCTGCTCCCGAGCACGCCGGCTCGTCGCCGGCTTCCGTCACCGCGACGACGGGTCCCGCACCGGCGGTCCTCGCGAGTGACGGCGTCTCGCTCGCGCAGCGCCAGGCGCTGGCGCGGGCGTTCGCGGCGGGCCGCCCGAACGGGTCGATCTCACGCTCGGCGCGGGTGCTCCAGCGCAGCCCGATCTCCGACGAGGTCAGCACGCTGTGGAACCCCGCGAGCAAGGGGGCGTTCTTCGAACGGCTCCGGCACCTGGACCAGTCCGATCAGGACCTCGCCACGTGGGTCGATTCCGCGCTGGTCGGTGACGACCTCTGGCTCGCGCGCAACCTGATCCAGTACGGGCCGGAGCCCAACTGGCCGATCCATCTGCGCGTCGAGCGCGAGATGAAGGGATGGGGTGACAGCGGCGGCAAGGGCGCCGTGTTCGACATCCTGCGCGCGGCGAACGGCGCCGAGGCGGGCAACGCGCAGCTGACGGCTTCGCTGGCGCGGGTGTTCGGTCCCGGCACCGACGATCTGTGGCTCGCCCAGCAGCTCCAGCGCTTCGGCCCCGAGGCCGGCTTCCCGGCCGCCGAGCAGCAGGAGCTGCGCAAGCGGCGCGTCGTCTGGGAGATGCAGTCGATGGTCGGCCAGGGCGCGACCTGGGTCCCGTCGGGCGGCGCGGCGACGCGCGGGTCCGGCGATGTCGCCAACACCTTCGCCGCCTGGGCCGAGGCCGCCTCCGAGGGCGCGGCGCCGCCGCTGACGGCGGCGACGACGATCAACTGCTGGGAGATGGTCCTCCTGGCCGCGTATCGCACGGGGCTGCTGACCTGGCAATGGATTCACGACACCTACGTCGAGGCGGGACAGGCCGATTGGTTCGACTACCTGGTCCACCGGCTTACCCCGGGCTCGCGCACCGCCTACGATCGCGCCGCCCACTCGCCCAACCCGGGTCGCGGCGACATCGTCTTCTGGAACGGGGCCGATCACGTCGGCCTGGCGCTCGGCACCCGCGACGGCCTCGGCCGCGCCCAGGTCCTCAGCTTCTGGCCGCCGCCGGGCCTGCCCAGCCGCCGCCACACCTACGACGTGGTCAAGGTGACCACGATCGAGGAGCTGGCCGACTACATGCTGGCCACGTGGGGCCCGCCGTGCAACGTCGAGTTCGGCGCTCCGCCGTGGTGACCGAGCCCGGGGAGGGCACCCGGACGCGGGTCGCGGCGCGGCTTCCGTGGAGCGAGGACGGCCTTCCGCGGCCGCCGTTGCTGGAGGAGTTCACCAGCCGCCTGGGCGCGCGACCATCGCCACCGCGGTCGGCTCCGGTCGCGGTCCGCGCGCTCGCCGGTGAGCACGTCCAGGTGGTGGGGGAGACCGAGGACGCCTACGTCGTGCTCGTGCTCGAGGGCGAGCGCACGGCGGCTCGCATCTCGGTCACCCTGCCCAGCCCGGAGCGCCTGCTCGACGCGCTGGCGTCGCCCGACGGCGCGGCGCTGGTGCTCGTGGACGCCGCCGGCGCGCGAACCGTGCGGGCGCTCGGCGAGGACGGCGCGGTCCGCTGGGAACGGGCGACCACCGCCGACCGACTGCTCGCCGCGCCCGACGGCGTGTTCCTGCCCGAGGGCTCGAGCGTCACGCGCGTCGGCGCCGACGGCGTCGCGGACGACGCGCCGATCCCGTTGCCGCGCCCGTCGCCGGAGGTGTTCGCCGACACGCAGGGCCGGCTCGTGGCCTTCGCGTGGGACGCCGACGCGGAGGTCCGCCTGTGGAACCGGGTCGGGGCCGAGCCGCTCGAGGTTCGCGGCGACGACGCGGCGTGGCCGCTGCTCGGGGCGCCGATCGGGGTCGACGACACGGGTCGGGCCTACGGGCGCGCGGAGCAGACGCTCGGGCGGGTGGGGCTCGACGGAGCACCTGACTGGCGGGTCGAGTTCGGGCGACTCGGCGCCGACGTGCAGGCGCCGAGTCGTTCGTCGGTGACCGCGGGCGGCGAGGTGCTGATCGGGGTCCGGTTCGAGTCCGAGCTGATCGTCGTCGCGCTGAGCGGTCCCTGAACCTGGGACGTTCCCAGGGCGTCGAGCATGCGCCACGGTCGGCGGGAGCGGCGAGGGCGCCTGGAGCCGCGCCTGCGGCTTCGCGTAGCGGACCATGCGCGCCACGGCGGGGACTCGACGTCCGCGCAACCACGTCGCATAGAGGCGGCGGCGTGGGTCGCTGCCGCGAATCGGGCGCACGGCGATGTCCGGTCGCTGCTCGGACATCGTCAGCTCCGACAGCAGCCCGACGCTGAGGCCAGCGGCGATCATCGCCCGCGCGACGGTCACGTCCTGGACCTCATGGACGCGTGGCTCGATGCCGGCCTGCGACCAGAGCTGTGCGAGCATCGCCCGGTAGGACAGCGTGTGCTCGTGCGCGGGCGGCGCGATGAAGCGCTCATCCGCCAGTTCGCCCAGCAGGACCTCCCGGCGGCGACCGAGTCGATGGCGGGCCGGCAGGACGATCCAGTAGGGGTCATCGGCCAGGTGCAGCTCGTCGAAGCCGTCGTCGCGGCCGGCGCCAGGCGTGCCGGGGACGTCCGGGATGCCACAGCGCCACGGCCACGTCGAGGTCGCCGGAGCGGAGCTTGCGCAAGGCCGCCGGCTCCTCGAGTTGCGCGATCTCGAGCTCGACCTCGGGATGCGCCCGCTCGAAGCGGGCGACGGCCGCGGGCAGGAACGTGTTGCACACGGACAGGAAGGCGCCGACTTTGAGGGTCCCGCTCTCGAGTCCGGCGATCGCCCGAAGGTCGTCCTCGGCGGCGCTCACCTGACCCAAGATGATCTCGGCGTGGTGGCGCAGCCGCGCGCCGGCGTCGGTGACGCTGACGGGGCGCGTGCCGCGGTTGATGAGCGTCAGGCCCAGCTGCCGCTCCAGTGCCGCGACGTGGTGTGAGACGACGGACTGCGCGTAGCCGAGCTCCAGACCGGCGGCCGAGAACGAGCCGTGCTCGGCCACGGCATAGAACGCTCGCAGGCGCCGCAGATCGTGCATCTATGAAACGCAATACTAATCAAGACACTATGTGTTGCGTCGATTGCCCCGCTCCGGCGATCTTGGTCCTCCGACATTGACCAAGGAGCACCGGATGGCAATCGCCATACACCACATCGACGCGTTCGAGGGCACCGTCCTCGCACCCGGCGAGCACGGCTGGGATGCCGCGCGCCAGGCCTTCAACACCGACATCGATCAGCGACCGGCGGCGATCGCCATGCCGGCCGACGCGGTGGACGTGGCGAACGCCCTGCGGTTCGCCACGCGTCACGGTCTGCGGGTGGCGCCGCAGCGGACGGGCCACAACGCGGGCCCGCTCGGCGACCTGCAGGACGTCTTGCTGCTCAAGACGGACGCCTTCGACGGCGTGGAGATCGACGAGGCCGCGCGCCGGGTGCGCGTGGGTGCGGCGACGAGGTGGGAGCAGGTGACACCGCGGCTGTCCGAGCTGGGGCTGGCCGCTCTGCACGGCTCCTCGCCGGACGTGGGCATCGTGGGCTACTCGCTGGGCGGCGGGATCGGCTGGTTGGCCCGCGAGCACGGCATGCAGACCAACGCGGTGACCGCGATCGAGCTCGTCACCGCCGAAGGCCGCCTCGTCCGCACCGACCATCAGCACGAGCCCGAGCTGTTCTGGGCCCTGCGCGGCGGGGGCGGCAATTTCGGCGTCGTGACCGCGATCGAGTTCGAGGTCCAGCCCGTGCGCGAGCTCTACGCGGGCGCGCTGTTCTTCGGGCTCGAGCAGACCGCCGACGTCCTGCACGCATGGACCGAGCTGCTGCCGCACCTGCCCGAGGAGATCACCTCGTGGGCCAACGTCCTGCACTTCCGCCGCTGCCAGAGCTTCCCGCGGCGATCCGCGGGCGCTCGTTCGCGGTGGTGATGGCCGCGTTGCTCGGCTCCGAGGCCGACGGGCGCGAGCTGCTGCGGCCACTGCGCGAGCTGCGCCCGGAGATGGACACCTTCGCGATCCAGCCGCCGGTCGGGCTCAGCGAGCTGGCGATGGATCCCCGTGAGCCGCTGCCCTTCCGGAGCACCCATGCCCTGATCGACGAGCTGTCGGGCGCCGCGGTCGAAGACGTGGCCCGGCTCGCCGGCCCGGGCTCGTCGCTCACGATGGTGCAGTTGCGCCACATGGGCGGCGCCCTCGCCCGCCGCGAGCCGGGCGCGGGAGCGCGGGCGACGCTCCCCGGCGAGATCTGCGTGTTCGGCCTCGGGGTCGTCCCGGACGCGGCCGCGGAGCCGGCCGTCCTGTCCGAGCTGGCAGCGCTCTCGACCGCCATCGCCCCGCGGCGCGTGGGCGAATACCCGAACTTCATCGAGAAGCCGGTGGCGGTGAGCGGCTTCTTCGACCCCCACACCTGGGAGCGCCTGCGCCGCGTCAAGGCGCTCTACGACCCCGAGGACCTCTTCAAGCCCTTCGGCGGTGGCATGGATCGCGTTCGCCTCGGTGATGTGGGGCGCTCACTTCTCCCCACTGTTCGACGCGGCGCTCGAGAACCCGCTCGCCCACGACCTCGAGCACGCGCTGTTCCTTGGCGCCGCGCTGCTGTTCTGGTGGCCGGTCGTCGCCGCAGACCCCATCCCATGGCGTCTGGCGCACCCAACCCGCTCGCTGTACACGTTCATGCAGATGCCCCAGAACACCTTCCTGGCGGTGATCATCCTCAGCGCCTCGGTCCCGCTCTACCAGCACTACGCGACGCTCCAGCTCCCTTGGCCGGGCTGGACGGCGACAGCGCTGGACGACCAGCATCTCGCCGCCGGGATCATGTGGGTCGGTGGCGACCTCCTGTTCATCGCCGCGATCGGGGCGGTGGTCTGGGGCTGGATGCGTGCCGAGGAGGCGGGCTCGGAACGGGCGGATCGCCGCGCCGACGCTGAACGCGTCGCGATCCGGGCTCGGGAGGCGGCGCTGGCGGAGCGGCAAGCCGAAGGAGCTGGTCCGGGCGCCGCCGGGCACTGAACAGAGCCGCCTCCGTCGTCTCCGATATGCTCCCGGCAGTACCCGGAGGATCCACATGGCAATCGAGATCGACCCGGTTTGCGGGATGCAGGTCGACACCGAGACGACCGATCTGAAGTACGAGCACGACGGCACGACCTACTGGTTCTGCAGCCGCGGCTGCATGCTCGAGTTCCGGGACGACCCGGCGAAGTACCTCGACCAGGACTACAAGCCCTCAATGTGACGGGTCCGTGGAACGGGAGATAAGCCGCAGGACTAAGCGCCTGCTGGCAAACTCCGAGGCGACGGCGCAGGACCGGGCACTCCTCGACGGGGTCGGCCGTCCGACGTGTCTGGCAGCCGGGACGGCCGGACGGAGGTCACTCATGTCCGTGCGCTGGGGTTTACCTTTTCGAACGCTCGTGAGCCTGCTAGCGCTCGCCGTCGTCGCGCTCGCCACACAAGCGGGGCAACGCTGGTGGGCGTAGCGGAGGGACCGGGGTCGCCTGCTATTTGACTGCGGACTCGCCGCTGATCCGCGTCGCGACGTAGACGGGGACCACGGATACCAGCATCAGAAACAAGGCGACCACGTTGACGACCGGCAGCTCGGTCGGGCGTTGGATCGCGGTGAAGATCCACAGCGGCAGCGTCTGTGTCGCGGCGCCGGCGGTGAAGTTCGTCACGATGATCTCGTCGAACGATAGGGCGAAGGCCAGCAGCGCCCCGGACAGGAGCGCCGTCCCCATGCTGGGGAGGGTGATTCGTCGGAAGCTCGTGAACATGTCGGCACCGAGGTCGGCCGACGCCTCCTCGGGTGTTCGGGGCAGGCGGCGCAATCGGGCGATGACGTTGTTGTAGGCGATGACGATGCAGAACGTCGCGTGGCCAACGACGATCGTCAGCAGCCCGAAGTCGACGCCGAAGGTCACGAAGCTCGTCTGCAGTGCGATGCCGGTCACGACGCCAGGCAGCGCAATTGGCAGGACCAGCAGGAACGAGATCGACTCGCGGCCGAAGAACGAGTAGCGCTGGACCGCGAGCGCGGCAAGTGTCCCGAGCACGAGGGCCATCGCGGTCGCGATCGTCGCCACGATGAATGAGTTGAGAATGGCGGTGCGGATTGCCGGATTGTTCAGCGCCTCCCCGAACCAGTGGAACGAGAGACCGCTCGGCGGCCACGCCTGGATACGGCTGGTGTTGAAGGCGTAGATCGCCAGGATGATCAGGGGCACATACAGGAACGCCAGCACCCCGATCGTCGCAAGCCGGAGCGCGACCCGGGTGCCTTTGGACTCGGTCATCGGCGAGGCCTCACAACGAATCGAACGCGCCAAGGCGACGCGCCGCGAGCAGGTAGACGGTCATGATCACGATCGGTAGCAGTGAGTAGGCCGCCGCGAGGGGCAGGTTGCCGAGGCTCGAGTTGTCGTAGATGACGTTGCCGATGAACTTCGCGTCCGAAACCAGGTCGGGCGTGATGTAGTCGCCGAGCGTGAGCGAGAACGTGAAGATCGACCCTGCCACGAGCGCCGGGAACACGAGCGGGAGGACGACCCGCCGGAACGTCGTGCCGGGGCGACCACCGAGGTCCGACGAGGCCTCGAGGAGCGAGCGCGGGATGCGCTCCAGGCCGGCGTAGATCGGCAGGATCATGTACGGCAGCCAGAGGTAGCTGAACACGAGCCAGCTGTTGAAGAGCTCGTCGAGACCGGGTCCCGGGATGCCGAACCAGCCCAGGCCCCAATCCACGAGGCCGCCGCCCTGCAGGATCGTCCGCCAGGCGTAGACCTTGACGAGGTAGGACGCCCAGAGTGGCATCAGGATCGCGACGACGAGGAAGCCGCGTGCACGCGGTGATGCCATCCGCGCCATGTAGTAGGCGATCGGCAGCGCCAGGAGCGCGTCGGTGATCGTGACCGCGATCGCGACGCCGATGGTCCGGATCGCCACCGTGCGGTAGACGTCGTTGCTGAACAGTTCCTGGAACGACGCGAGCGTCCAGGAGAACGGCTCGACCTGTCCGGTGAACGCGTCCTTGGTCCAGAACGCGTTCAGCAGCAGGATGAAGAGGGCGCCGAGGTAAGCGATGACCAGCCAGCCGAGCGGCGTCAGCAGGAGGCCGGCCAGCCGCACGCCGCGTCGGGGATAGAGCCATCCCGCCAGCCGGCGAACCAGGCTGGGCCGTGGTGCGGCCGTGGTCGCGGTCGTCATCGAACGCGTCGCGTGAAGGCTCCCCGGAACAGATCCGGGGAGCCCTGGGAATTCACTGGCCTGCTTCGCGGATCAGGAGCCGCGGAGCTCCGTCCACGCCGCGACCCAGTCGTCCTGGGTCTTGCAGGTCGTGGCCGAGTCCTCATCGGCACAGCTCGCCTGCGGTGTGCTCCAGTACGAGATCTTGTCGTAGTAGGCCTCGTCGGTCGCGTGCGTCACCTCGCAGTGACCCTTCGAGATGGTCTCGGCATAGTCACAGGCCTGCTGGCTGGTGGGCGCCTCGCCGAACCAGACGGTGGCCTGGCCATTGGCCTCTGCCGACGCCATGTGGTTCATCCACTTGTACATGCAGTTCGGATGCTTGGCGTTCGCTGCGATCATCCAGGTGTCCGACCATCCGGTCGAACCCTCATCCGGCAGGACACCCGCGATCGGCTGGTGGTCCGCCTGCATCAGGTTCACCATGAACTGCCACGACGTTCCGGTGGTGACGTCGCCTGCGCCGTACGACTGGACCTGGTCGTTGTAGGTGCCCCAGTACAACGCCCCGGCATCGCGCTGCTGCTCGAGCAGGTCGATCGCAGCGTTGAACTGCTCCTCGTTGAGCTGATACGGATCGGTGATCCCGAGGTCGGGCTGCGTCTTCTTGAGGCGCAGGGCCGCGTCGGCGATGTAGATCGACGAGTCGTAGACGCTGACCTTGCCGGCCCCGTCCACGCCGCCTTCCCACACGAGATCCCACGTCGTCGGCGGCTCCGTCACGACGTCGGTGTTGTACATGAGCAGGTTCGGGCCACGACCGTGCGGCACGCCATACGGCACGCCGTCGAGCGAGTTGTGGGCCTTGTTCTTGAGGCCCTCGAAGATGTTGGCGTAGTTCGGGATCAAATCCGTGTTGACCGGGGCGACGATCCCGCCGGCCATCAACCGGTTCGTCGCATCGCCCGAGAACGAGCCTCCGTCGTATTCGCCCGACTGCATCAGCGAAACGCCGTTGTTCGAGTCGGTCATCTCCTTGGTGTTGACCTTGCAGCCGGTCTCATCCTCGAAGGGAGTGACCCAGTCGTAGTTCGGGTCGACGTCGCCGCGCTCCGCGTATCCCGCCCAGATGACGAGGTTCAGCTCGCCCTCTCCGTCGCCGAGCGACGCCTGCGGGCTCGGCGCGGCCGATCCGCCGCTGCTGCTACACGCGGCCATGACGAGCGCCGTGATCCCGGCGAGCGCCAGAAGCCTCCGATTCATCATGCCTGGTCGTCCTCCTCCACCTCGCTCCCGTCTGCGACGGAGAGCTCGTGCTGTCGCTTCCAGATGAGGCGGACAGCCTTGCCTTCCTGGGCGAGCGCCTCGGTTGAGGTCGTCGCGAAGTTCTGTTGGGTGACGATGAGCTCCGAGCCGGCATCGAGCGCGACCCAGTAGCGCGTGTCGGGGCCGAGGTACGACACGGCCCGGATCCGGCCGCCGGCCGAATGTTCGTCTGCCCCGACCGCGGTGTCGGGCGCGGCAAGGTTGATCTTCTCGGGACGGATCGTGAAGGAACCGTCCTTGCCGAGCACCTGCCGGGCGGCCTCCCCGGTGATCAGATTCGAGGTCCCGACGAAGCCGGCGACGAACCTGGTCGTGGGTCGCTCGTAGACCTCGGCCGGCGCTCCGAGCTGCTCGATCCGCCCGTTGTTGAATACGGCCAGGCGGTCGCTCATCGTAAGCGCCTCGCCCTGGTCGTGGGTGACGTAGATGAACGTGATCCCGACCTGTTGCTGGATCTGCTTGAGCTCGATCTGCATGTCCTCGCGGAGCTTGAGGTCGAGCGCGCCAAGGGGCTCGTCGAGGAGCAGGAGCCGCGGCCGGTTGACGAGCGCGCGCGCGAGCGCGATCCGCTGCCGCTGGCCGCCCGACAATTCGTTCGGCTTGCGCTGCTCATAGCCCGGCAGGCGCACCATGCGCAGGGCGTCAGCGACCCGCTCGCGGCGTGTTGCCTTGTCGACCTTGCGGACCATCAGCCCGTAGCCCACGTTGTCGCCGACCGTCATGTGCGGGAACAGCGCGTAATCCTGGAAGACCGTGTTGACGTCGCGCTCGAACGGCGGGACACCCGTCACATCACGCCCGTGGAGGACGACGCGGCCGCTCGTCGGCTGCTCGAACCCGGCGATCATCCGGAGCGTCGTCGTCTTGCCGGACCCCGACGGACCAAGCATCGAGAAGAACTCGCCATCGCGCACGTCGAGGTCGATGCCGGCGACGGCGACCACCTCGCCGTAGCGCTTCTCGATTCGTTCGAGCCGGACCGCGATGGTCGGCTCGGATGGTTCAGCCGATGGCGACGGCGCCGCGATCTCCGTTGGAAGCGCCAAACTGGGACCTCGCGTGCATGACGGCGCGGGGGATGGCGGGCACTATCCGGCGCTACTCTCGACGATGTCAAGCGGAGATGGCCCCGCGGCGGTCCACGTTCCGTCTGGAGCGCCCATACACTCCCGCCGTGCGCCTGCTCTTCGTCGCCGCGACCCTGCTCGCCGCCGCGTGCGAGGCCGGGCCCCCACCAGCGACCCCGCCGATCATACCCGGCTCGTCCGGTGCGCCGCGCGAGGTCAACCTGATCGCGCGCGACTACTCGTTCCAGCCGCCGACGCTCGACCTTGCGCCCGGCGAGACGGTCGTCCTCCACGTGATCAATGGCGGGCTGGTGACCCACGAGGCGATCATCGGCGACGATCGCGTCCAGGACGCGTGGGAGGCAGCCGAGGCGCCGCACGGCGACCCGCCGCCAGGCCCGACGCCAGTGGTCAGCGTGCCACCGAACGTGGCAGGAGTCCGGATTGTGGTCCGCTCCGGCGAGCGCGTCGACCTCCAGTGGACGGTGCCGGCGGACGCGGCCGCCTCCGCGTGGATCGTCGGGTGCCACATCGCCGGGCACTGGGACAAGGGGATGCAGGTTCCGGTGCGTTGGGTGGTGCCGAACCGATCGCCCGGCGCCACCGCCGGAGAACCGGCGTCCTAGGGGTCCGGGTGGTACGCTCACGGTCTCGTACAGGATGGGTCTCGACCAGCAAGCCCTCGAGGAGGAACGCATGACCTACGTGATCGCCGAGCCGTGTATCGACGTGCTTGACATCTCGTGCGTGTCGGTCTGCCCGGTCGATTGCATCCACTACGAGGAAGGAGTCGATCGCAAGCTCTTCATCGATCCGAACGAGTGCATCGACTGCGGCGCGTGCGAGCCGGAGTGCCCGGTGAATGCGATCTTCCCGGAGGAGTCGCTGCCGACCGAATGGGCGAACTACACGCAGATCGACGCGACCTGGTTCGTGGATAAGGCGGCGGCCCGGGCCGAGGTCGACGCCCTCAAACCCTCGGGCTGATGGCGTCGCGGAGCTCTGCCTCAGACCTCGGGGCGCCGCGTGTCAGTACACCATTCCAACGTTCGCCATAGAAGGCGCTGACATTCGAATCGTTTCACTCCTCCCATCCGCGACTGAGATCGTGTGCGCCCTTGGATTGGGAGATGAGCTCGTCGGCGTGACGCACGAGTGCGATTGGCCGCCGGAGGTGGTCGGCAAGCCCGTCGTTACTCGCGACACCCAGGATCTCCACGACCGCCCGAGCGGCGAGATCCACGCGCTCGTGACGGCAGCCATGCACGGCGGCTCTTCGCTCTACGCGCTCGATGACGAGAAGCTCGAGGCGCTCGAGCCGGACCTGATCCTGACCCAGGAGTTGTGTCGCGTCTGCGCCGTCAGCTACCGCGAGGTCAATGAAGTCGCCCGCGCGATCGACGCATCGATCACCGTCATCTCGCTCGAGCCCACGTCCATCGAGGGAATTCTCAATACGATCACCACTGTTGGCGCGATGGCCGAGGTCGAGGACGACGCGCTCGACGTGGTCGAAATGCTGCGCTCACGACTCGGGGCGGTCGAGGAGGTCGTGACCGCGCGGCGCGACGCCGGTCATGGCGGCCCACGAGTCGTTGGGGTCGAGTGGCTGGATCCCCCGTTCAGCGTCGGCCACTGGGTCCCCGAACAGATCCGGCGGGCGGGTGGCTGGGACCTCCTCGGCACCGACGGTGACAAGGCCGTCCCGACGACCTGGGATGCGGTGCGGGACGTGGACCCGGAGACGCTCGTGCTGATGCCCTGTGGCTACCACTTGTCGGAGACCTTGAGCGAGTGGGAGCGCACGCCGCGCCCGGACTGGTTCGGCGAGCTGTCGGCGGTGCGCCGTGGCAAGGTGTTCGCGGTCGATGGCTCGGCCTACTTCAGCCGGCCGGGGCCGCGGGTCATCGACGGCATCGAGCTGCTTGCCGAGATCTTCGACCCCGACGCGTTCGTCGAAAGCAGCCCGCCCGGCAGCTGGACGCCGGTGGAGGCCTGATCGGGCGTGCCGTTCCGCGCAACGTTCGACTGTCTGTGGTGCGGGACCGCCCACACGTGCCGTGGCTCCGACGACATCGAGGGTTGGGCACAGCTCTGCCCGACCTGCATCGGCAAGGCCGGCGAAAACGGATTCCTGCGGTTCCGCCTCCGTGATGCGATCACGGAACGGGGCCGTGCCGGCGTCCCTGTCGCGGCCGGCCCGCATCCGGCGGCCGCCGACGCCACGGCCGTCGGCGACGACGATCTGGTCGCGTACTACGAGGCGCGCGCGCCCGAATACGACGACTGGTACCTGCGCCGGGGTCGCTACTCCCGTGGCCCGATCCACGACACCGCCTGGAACGCCGAGCTCGACAGCGCGGGGCGATGGCTTGACGGGTTGCCGATCTCGGGTCAGATCGTCGAGCTCGCCGCCGGCACCGGCTGGTGGTCGCCGCTGCTCGCCGCCAAGGGCGAGCTGTCGATCTACGATGCGGCCGAGGCGCCGCTGGACCGCGCTCGGGACCGGCTGCTGGCCCATGGGCTGCGCGCCCACATCCACACGCGCGACGCGTGGGCAGAGCCCGACAGGGCGGTCGACGCCCTGTTCACCGGCTTCTGGCTGAGCCACATCGAGCGCGCGCGGCTGCCCGCGTTCCTGGCGCTTGCACGGCGCTGGCTGCGTCCGGGCGGCACGTTCGCCTTCATCGATTCGCTCCCCGACCCGCAATCGGGGGCGGCGGACAATCCCACACCCGCCGACGACCGCTCGATCCGGCGGCTCGATGACGGCCGCGAGTTCGAGATCGTCAAGATCTACTACCCGCCGGGCGAGCTCCGAACCGCCCTGCTGGATGCCGGGTTCGCCTCGGCGGAGGTCACGACGACCGGCAGGTTCTTCGTCCTCGGGCAGGCAACGGCCTGACCGCCCCTCGTCCATGGGGCGCACCCTCGGCCGAGGTGCGCGCGACGCGGCATATACTCCGCGCGATGTCCCCCCTGGAACAGCGGACGATCGCGACCATCGGTTCGGGCGTCATGGCGGAGGCCATGATCGCCGGGATCCTGCGCGGCCAGCTCGTCGAACCCGGCCAGGTGGTCGCCAGCCATCCGCGACCGGAGCGTCGCGAGCAGCTCACCCGCGAGTACGGCATCCAGGCCGTCGAGTCGAACGTCGAGGCGATCGACGGCGCGGACGTGATCCTGCTGAGCATCAAGCCCCAGATGCTCAATCGCGTCGGCCGCGAGATCGGGCCGCACCTGAAGCGCGGGCAGCTCGTCCTTTCGGTGCTGGCCGGGGCGACCACCACGGCCCTGATCGGGATCCTCGGCCACGACCAGGTGGTGCGCTCGATGCCGAACACGCCGGCCCGGCTCGGGAAGGGGATGACGGTCTGGTACGCGACGCCCGAGACGACCGAGGACCAGCGGGCGCAGGCGGCGGCGCTGCTTGGTTGTCTCGGCGCCGAGATCGAGGTCGACGACGAGAAGTTCGTGGCCATGGCCACGGCCGTGTCGGGCACCGGCCCGACGTACGTCTTCCTCGTCATGGAGGCGCTCATCGACGCGGCGGTCCATCTCGGATTCCCCCGCCACGTCGCCCACGACCTCGTGATCGAGACGCTCGAGGGCTCGACGCTCTTCGCCAAGCAGTCGGGGATGCACCCGGCAGAGCTCCGCAACATGGTGACGTCGCCCGGCGGCACGTCCGCTGCGGCCCTCCACGAGCTCGAATCGGGCCGCCTCCGGACCGTGCTCTCGGAGGCGGTCTGGGCGGCATACCGCCGAACCGACGAGCTCGGATCGCAGCTCGAGGCGTCCGTCGCCAGGTCGTCCGGCACCCGCCGGCAGGACTCGTGATCGGCTCGCCCCCGTCGTCGCCGGACCTCCGGCGCGCGTCGCTGACGAGCCTGCGTGCAATCGACCTCCGCGGCCCGGAGCGGGACTTCTGGGCGGACGAGGCCGCGGTCCGGGATCGATTCGGTGCGGCGTGGGCCGGACTGGCGGACGAGGCCTGGTCCCTCCCTGGTGCCGCTCCGTCGGATGCGGGTGGGCCGGACTGGTCGCTCGCAGAGCACGTCGGGCACGTCGCGGACTGGCAGGAGCTCGCGATCGACTACATCAGCGTGGCGCTCGAGACGGGCCGTTGGCCATCTGACGACGACTACGATAGCGGCGACTTCGACACGTACAACGAGAGGCGCAGAGAGCCGTGGGCGTCGATGCTGCCGACGGCGATCCGTGAGCGCCTCGACATCGGTCGCGAGCGCCTCCTTGAGCGAGCCAAGGGCCTTTCGATCGAGACGATCCGCAGCGACGAGGGCTGGGGCTGGGTGTACATGGTCCTCCATGGTCATCGGCTCGATCACCTCGCGGTCATCGAGCCATGGGTCGAGGTGCTGCGTCGGCGCCAGGCAGACGGCGATCCGTTCGTCGACGACCCGCGCCCAACAGACTTCGAAGCGTTCTGGGCCGCGGATCGCGCGACCCTGGCCGACCTCCACGGCCTGCTCGAGCGGGTGCCGCCGGCGGCCTGGACGACGACCGAGCTGACGCCAGGCTGGACGCTGCGCGACCACGTCGCGCACCTCGCCGACTGGGCCGAGGAGGGCATTCGCGCCGTCGGCGAGTACCGTCAAACCGGATCGTGGCCGGCAGACCCGGAGGAGGGGATCGACGCCTGGAACGAGCGCCACGTCGATGCCTCGGCTTCGGCGACCCACGCCGAGGTCCTCGCCCGCCTCGACCGGGAGTACGACCGGATGCGCTCGGCGTCGTCCTCGCTGACGCTCGAGGAACTGCGTTCGCCGGACGGATGGTCGTGGGTCCACGACTGCCTGTACGGGCACGTCCGCAAGCACCTCGCCCTGGTCGGTCCCTGGTGTGCCACCGTCGACTGGCCCGATCCGGGACCGGCCTGACATGCCGAGCGGTCGCGACCGCGACCGGCCCGAGGACGGTCTGTCGATCGAGGCGATCGTCGCCATCGAGCCGCCCCGTGAATACCGGCTCCATCCGCGCGACCGGACCGTGGCCTTCACGGCCGACGTGGCAGGCGCCCGCCAGCTGTTCACGATGCCGCTTCGAGGCGGGTATCCGACCCAGCTGACCGCGTCCGAGCAGCCGGTCAGCGACCCGCAGTGGGCGCCCGACGGTCGCCGCCTCGCGTTCGTGCGCGACGAGGAGATCTGGGTCGTCGAGGCGGATGGGTCACGGCTTGCGAAGGTCACCGGACACAGGGCGGGGACGAGCGCGCCCATTTGGTCGCCCGACGGGAAGCGGCTCGCATTCGTCTCCCGTCGGCGGGGCTGGTCGCAGGTGTGGGTCATCGACGCTCCGGTGCCACGGCGCGGGCGGCCCGCGAACGAGCCGCGGCCGCCCGAAGCGCGTGCCCTCACCCCGGCCGGCGTCGACGTCACGTCCCTGGCCTGGTCTCCCGACGGATCGCGGATTGCCGTCACCGCCCAGCGCCGCCTCGACGACCTCGAAACGGGTCAGATCGTCGTGGTTGATGTCGCAACCGGCGTCGAGCGAACGGTCGCCGGCGAGAACAGCTTCGATACGGCGGCCAGCTGGCTCCCCGACGGTTCGATCCTGTACCTGTCGGACGCCGACGGCTGGTTCCAAGTGGTCCGCCTCACCCCTGACGGCCGCGACCGGATCGTCTTGACGTCGGGCGAGCATGAGCACGGTATCCAGACGTTTTCGTTCGGCGCCACCACCGGCCTTGGACCAGTCACCTCCCCCGATGGCGCGCGCTTCATGCATGCCGAGTTTCATGACGGCGTCGTCGACCTCGTCGTCCGCCCGCTCGACGCGGGCCTGCTGCCGAAGCGCGGCCGAGGCCGGCCACCGAAGGCGCCCCGAACCGTAAGCACCGCGACGGTGGGAACCCGGCTCAATCCATGGGACGGCGTCTGGCGGCATGTCGGGTGGCTCACGGACAGTGCCTGGGTCGCGGCGATCGGTGAGAGCGAGACGCGCCCGCAGGATTTGTGGTTGCTACCGGTGCCGGGTGTCGCGGCGGACGACGCGCGTCCCCGCCAGATCACGAACTCCCTGCCGTCCCTCGTCGGAGCTGCGCTGGCCCCGGGTCGCGTGCCCGCGACCGAGCGCATCGCATTCACCGCTCGGGACGGGCTGCGGATCGAAGGCAATCTGTGGCGACCCTCCCACGCGACGGGCAAACGTGGTGGTGAGCGCGTTCCGACCATCGTGAGCGTTCACGGCGGCCCGACTGCACAGGCCAGCCGCTCGTTCCTGCCACTCAAGCTCCACCTCGTCCGAGAAGGCTTCGCGTACCTCGATGTCGACTATCGCGGCTCGACCGGATACGGGCGTGCGTTCCGGCATGCCAACCACGGGGAATGGGGCCATGCCGACGCCCATGACGTCGTCGATGCGGCACGGTGGGCGAGCGAGCAGCCATGGTCGGACGGACGGCTTGCCGTCCTTGGTGGCTCGTACGGCGGGTACCTGGTGCTGTCGGCGCTCGTCGAAGAGCCGTCGATGTGGCAGGCCGGCGTCGACCTGTTCGGCGACTCCGAGATCGCCGAGAGCTACCGGCATGGCGACCGGCTCGGGCGGCTGGACCTCCAGCGGATGATGGGCTCTCCCGACGATCCGGCGCAGGCCGAGCTGTACCGCCGAGGATCCCCGGTCTACCGCGCCGAGCGGATCGAGGCGCCGCTGCTGATCCTCCACGGTCGGAAGGACAAGCGCGTCGTCCCGCTCATGACCGAGCGGATGGTCGAGGCGCTCGGGATCGAGGGCAAGTTCCACGAAGTCCACTGGTACGACGACGAGGGCCACGGCTGGGAACGACGCGAGAACCGCCGTGACGCGTTCAACCGGATCGTCGCGTTCCTGCGGACGCACGTCCTCGACGAGCAGCCCGGGGCCTGATCGCCGCGGGGCGAACGCGCTGGCGCGCCGCATGCCTGCCAGGTCTATCTGATGACATTCGCGCCCAACCGACCCCGATCGAGCCCTGCATATCGCCGCTCGCAGACATGCGAGGCATGACGAGCGTCACAGCAACGGTCCGAATGCCGCCGACCGGGCGTCCAGGCGCTTCGGTAGCCCTCCCTGGAATATGACCGTCCGGCACGGCAATCGAAGTGGCACGAATCAAAAACGGCCGTCCCGGAGGACGGCCGTTCGGATGACCCCGCCGGTGGGCCCCGGCGGACGGATCGTGACTTACTTCCAGCGCTGGCCGGCCGCGATGACCAGGCTCGAGCTGGCGAGCGCCGACAGGAGCATGACGACGCGGAAGACCTGCGAGCGCAGCATGGGCTTCATGTGAGAGGGTCCTCGATGCGGTTGACCCCATGCGGGATCAATCAAGCCGGTAGGAGCGAAACCCTACGGGCCGCCAGTGCCAATGCACCATGGCCCATGAGTACTATTCAGGTACGGGCGGTGGTAAGAGCTGGCGCACCGTGCGTGGGCTGAGGGTTCAACCGCGTTCGGGCGAGCTCCCCAGGATCGAGCCGAGCTGCTCGACGTGCTCGCCAATATGGTTGATGAGCATACGCTCGACGATCGCTTCGACCGTCATCTCGCCGCGCGTCGGATGGGTACCGCGGCGCTCCATCTGCTCGGCTGAAAACTCCCCCAGCCGCCGAGCCGCAACTTCGGTCCGCTCAGCGATCTGGTCGAACAGCTCGCCCACGGGCAGGGCGCGGTCGCGACCGATCGCCGCGATGCGCTCCTCGTCGGTCTGGACTCGACCGAACGGGACGGGTTCCGGATAGCCTTCGAGGATCCGTTCGATCTGGCCCATCCAGTACGGCACCATCTCGGCTACATGCGCCAGGAGCTCCGGCGGGTACCAGTTCGCCTCGGGCTCAGCGCCAAAGTTCTCGCTGGCCGGCCATGGGGCGCGCGCCTCGACTTCCCCGCGCAGCGCGTCCAGGCGGGATCGCGCATCGAGCAGCCGGTCTGCGACGTCCGCTGGCATGTCCGTGAGTGTCGCACGTCGGCGTAGCATTGGAGGCCACGACAACGCCCGGACCGGTGCCGTTCGACGTCATCGATCCGGGGCGCGAAGCCACGCACGGAGAGGTCGAGCGATGACCGAGACGATCGCGCAGGGCGCCGCCAACCAGGCCGGTGCCCGGATCAACCCTGACGCCTACGCCGAAGCCGGCGATTTCCTGCCGTTGAACGGCATCGATCACGTCGAGTTCTGGGTGGGCAACGCCCGCCAGGCGAGCGCCTACTACCGGGCGCTGTGGGGCTTCACCCCGGTCGCATTCAGCGGCCTCGAGACGAAGGTCCGCGACCGGGCGAGCTACGTGATGGTCCAGAACGACATCCGCTTCGTGTTCACGGCGCCGCTCACGCGCGACGGCGAGATCGCCGAGCACGTGCGGCAGCACGGCGACGGTGTCCACGACATCGCGTTCGCGGTGGACGACGTCGAGTCGGCCTGGCGCGAGACCACGTCGCGTGGAGCCGTGTCGGCCCTGGAGCCGACCGAGCTCGACGGGGGCGAGGACGGCATCCTGCGCAAGGCCTCGATCCGGACGTACGGCGAGACCCTCCATTCATTCGTCGACCGGCGCTCGTACGGCGGCGTTTTCGCGCCCGCCTATCGCAAGGTCAAGAACCCGGCCCGCGCCGCGGACGGACTAAGCCTGCTCGAGGTCGACCACTGCGTCGGCAATGTGGAGCTCGGCGAGATGGACCAGTTCGTCGACTTCTACAAGGACGTGCTCGGCTTCAGCCAGCTGATCCACTACGACGACAAGGTCATCCACACCGACTACAGCGCGCTGATGTCGAAGGTCATGACCAACGGCAACGGGCGCATCAAGTTCCCGATCAACGAGCCGGCGACCGGCAAGAAGAAGAGCCAGATCCAGGAATACCTCGACTGGTATCACTCGCCGGGTTGCCAGCACATCGCGCTGCGAACCGAGGACATCGTCGGGACGGTCCGCCAGCTGCGCGAGAACGGGGTCGAATTCCTCGGCTTGCCGCACGAGTACTACGCGACGCTGGCCGACCGCGTCGGGGACGTCGGCGTACCGATCGACACGCTCGAGGAGCTGGGCATCGAGGCCGACCGGGACGAGGAGGGCTACCTCCTTCAGATCTTCACCCGCCCGGTCCAGGACCGCCCGACGTTTTTCTTCGAGATCATCGAGCGCCACGGCTCGCGTGGCTTCGGCGTCGGCAACTTCAAGGCGCTGTTCGAGGCGATCGAACGCGAGCAGGAAAAGCGCGGGAACCTCTAGGCGAGGCTCCCGCGCTGCTCCCAAGGCTGGCTGGGTGAACGCCGGGGATGTTCAGTCCGCGACGATGAGGGTGCTGACCGCGTCCCTCGAGCCGCGGACGACCCCCGGCGATGTCACTGGGGTTCCGTCCGGCAACCGGCACGTGTGGAACCCATCGGTGATCGGATGTCGCAGGGTTTCCTGGAGAACAACGGTGTAGGTGCCTTCCGGCAGACCGGCCTCGAGCAGGTACGACCAGCCGGCGCTCTGGCCGGTTGGGCCGGCACACGTGACGTCCTCGAAGCCGGATGGACCGGACTCCGGGTCACCCCATAGCGCGGCGAACTCCGCCGGGCCGATGGTCAAAACGGGACTGCCCGCCTCGTCCTCGACGATCAAGGTCGCCTGGTATGCCTTTAGAAAGACGTTCATCAAGCCAGGACCGCCCTGTGTGCCCCACCCGCAGAGGAACGCAATGGGTTGACCGGGTTCCGCCGTGAACTCCAGGCCGCCAACGCATGGAGGCACGAAAGCGGGCTCGTCCTCCGCGGAGGCACTCGGAACAAGTGTTGTCAGGACCAGCAGGGCCGCCGCAAGGGCCAGCCATGCGTGACCTCGGAGTTGGATGGACGTCATGATCACAATCCTTTCGCCAGCGGCCAGTGGCCGCATGGGGAGTCGTTCGGGCGCCCGCTCAGCCGAAGCGGAACGTCGCGATGAGGTCGCGGATAACCTCCATGGCCGAGCCGAATGCATCCGGGTCGCCGGGCCCGTAGGTCAGCATCACGACCGTCCGATCGCCGACGTCAACAACCGTGACGAGCATGCGCTGGTCCACGGGCAGCCCGTACTGACTGGGGCGACCTTCGACCGGCTGCGTGAGAAAGCCCACGTAGAACCCGCCATTGGCCGGGCAGGTCGCCGTCGAGCCTTCGGTGACTGCGAGCTCGACCTGTTGCCCGGTGACCGTGCCGAAGTCGACGCTGACCGGCTCAGTCGCGTCGAACGCTGGATTGCTGGTCATGAACTCGATCCAATCGGCCGCCCTCCGGCCCAGGCCCGGATCGGGGTTCGTGCCGCACACGTCGCTCTGGTCCACGATGGCCGCATCCGACCACATCAGGACATACGGGTCGTTCGCGTTGCGTTGGTCGATCTTGTAGATGGCCGGGATGTCGACGACGTTCAGCCATGCTCCGGGGTTCGAGCTCGTCGTCTCGTACGTGAACCCTGGTACGAAACGGTTTGATTGATGGGTCCCGGCTGCCAGGGGGCCGGCACAACCGGGAAGGTCGTCCTCGCATTGGATGACGGCTGGCGGCGAGACCGAAGGGCTCGGCGTCGGTGGCGGTGATTCGGTCGCGGTTGGGCCGCCGAAGCCGGCGGAAGACGGCCGCAGGACGGCGAATCCGGCCACCGCGACCACAACGATCGCCGCGAGGGCAAGCAACGGCTTGACGTACGTGTTCACGTAGGAGTCCCTCCAGGAGACACGCCACGCGGGCTGCTGCGGTTGACGCGCGATCCGTTCGGCGGCCTCGTCGAGGACGCGATCGGCGACCTGCGTCGGCCGCTCGCTGAACCAGTGGTCGAGGATCCGTTCGATGTCGCGTTCGCTGGTCATGCCGAGCGTCCTCCGACGACGGTCATTCGAGCATCCGCCTCGAGGGCGGCCCGCATGGCGCGATGGGCGTTGAACAGTCGGGAGCGGGCGGTCCCGGGCGGGATTCCGAGCGTCTCGGCGATCTCGGTCGGGGCATAGCCCAGGAAGTGATGGAGCACGAGGATCGCCCGTTGATCGGGCGGCAGCCGACGGAACCCGCGTTCGAGCTGGTCGCGATCGGCGAGGGAGAGCAGGTCGTCGGGGGCGGCCGGTCCGTCGACCGGCAGCACCCGAAGATTCATGGCTCGGCGGCGCTGACGCGACGCCTCGCGGATACAGACGTTGACGAGGACTCGACGGAGCCACGCATCGAAGCGGTCCGGATCGCGGAGCCCGCGCAGGTCACGCCAGGCGATCACCAGCGTGTCCTGAAGGGCATCCTCGGCTCGATCGATATCGCGCAGGATCTGGAGAGCGATCCCGAACAGCCAGTCCGAGCGCGGGCGGACCAGGTCCATGAAGGCCGCCTGGTCGCCGCGTCGTGCCGCTGTCACGAGATCGCGATCCATCCGTCTCCCCTCAGCGCGCCAGTCTGGCGCGTGTCGCGAGCAATGGTGCTCCCGGGGCGACGAGCGTTCAGTCTTCGGGCATCGCTGTCGTCGCAGCGATCGTGGCTAGGGTGGTGGTGGCGGTGACGCGTAACAGGACGCGATGGCCGGTCAGGATCGGCCGGCCATCGCGAGTAAGGCGCCTACGACACGTGCAACCGCAGGCGACCCCATTGCGGGTCCTCCGAGTCACCGCCGAACTGACCGATCACGCCGCCGATCTGCACGAGGTAGGTCATTCCGAGTGTGCTGTCGAACGTCAGCAATCCCTGGGCCTGGCCGACGTCGTCGTCGTCAACACAGCCGACCTGCTCGAGGCCTCCGGCGGTCGATGCATAGACTGCAACGACCGTGTCGAAGTCGGAGCCACGCGGGTCGATCGTGATCGGGTCACCGGTTCCGACCACTGAGAACCAGACGGTTCGGCCGATGCCGAACTCGAAGGCGTCATCTCCGACGCCCATGACACACGGCTCCTCGGACTCCACCGTGGCACCGCCGGTCCACTGCTGTGCGGCGGCTCCGAGAGCGAGGGCGGTTGCTCCGGCTGGCGTGTCGTTCGCAGGCGTTGCGCCTCCGACCTTTGGCCCATTCGGGTGGTGGACCTGGTCGACCCGGTCCTGGGTGCCGGCTTCACAGCCTGCCAGGTCGAAGGTGTACGTCACACCGGGGGTCGTCACCGTGAGGCTGCCCTCGACCAGGAGATCCTCGAAGATCCCCATCTGGACGGAGTCCTGGTAAACGCGCCGTGCCCGGAAATCGCCGGTTCCCGTAAAGCTGGCATCGACCGTCGCCGCGCCAATGACGTCGCCGTTCGCATCATTGACGACGTCGAACGAGACGTGGAGCCCGGTCGACGTCAGCGGTGGGTCGTCCATCCCGCCAACGAGTACCGGGGCTTCGGGATCCGTCGGCTCGATGAACAGATCGACGAAGGCAAAGCCTTCTCCGTCGGTTCGGTCGCGCGTGATCGCGAACAGCTGTCCACCTGCCTCGGGCGTGTCAAGGGGGCAGAACAGGTCGGTGCCGTTCACCTTGACGACGGTGCTCGCGGCACCGGAAGCAGGCGCGACCGTCAGCTGTGCGGCGATAGCGACGACCGCGACGGCAATCGCCAATTGGCGAGCGAGGAGCCTTCGGGCATGTCGGATCATGTCTTCCTCCGTTTCCTGGGCGCACCGAACCAAGGTCCGGGCGCGAAGCTGCGGTGATTCGCTACGCCGGGATGCGACTCGGCGCGCTCAAGGCATGGGTTGCTGAACTGGGTACATCTCGATGTCGCCTGTGGCGGGGAAGACTGCGACGTCGCGGACCTCGGAGCCGTCAGGATTGGTGATTCGGATCACCTGCCTGGTGCCGTCCTGTTGGGTGAACAGGATTTGATTGCCGCCTGCCGTCCAGCTCGGCGTCGCGGCGTCCGGAGCGGGAACAACGGTGTGGAGGTCGGTGCCGTCCGGCCGGATCGCCTGGATGCTCCAGGAGGACTGGTCCTGGCCGTAGAGCCAGAGGTGGAGTGGCGTGGGACCGAAGACGATGAGCGACCCGTCGGGTGACCAGTCCGGGTCGCCAGCGGCTACCCCGTCTGTTGTCAGTTGACGCAGGTCGGAACCATCGGTCCCCACCATGTAGATCGAACTCGGGCCTGGCGACGTCGGCTCCGGGAAGATCAGCTGGCGTCGGCTGGTCGGCGGACCCTCCACGACATGGAACGCGATCTGGGTGCCGTCTGGCGACCAGCGTGGGTGGCCGATATCATTGGTGTCGTACGGAAAGCTGGTTTCCGGGATCTCCGTCGCCTCGCCGGTGGCGAGATCATGGATGACGAGGACCAACCGGGTGGGCGATCCGTCGTGAAGGTCCGCCTGCCGTACGGCAACGATCTTTTCCCCGTCCGGCGAATAGGCAGGATCGCTTTCGTCGACGCATGCGGGTGGCTCGCAATCGGTCGACAGCAGTCGGAGCGACGATCCGTCCGGCAGCGTCTCATACAGGTCCATCCATTTGTCCGGATGGTCATCCGGACGGCCGGCGAACGCGACGCGCTGTCCGTCAGGCCGCCACGCGGCAGCCCGCTGGTGGCCGCCGAAGTCCGGCAGGAACGGAAGTGCGCGCCCGTCGGGCGCGATGTACCGAAGCTCGTTCTGCTTCTTCGTGTTGACGAATTCGACCAGGATCAGGCCAGGTCCGACGGCCGGCGAAGTCGCGCTGGGCGAGGGCGATGGAGTCGGCGTGGCCAACGTCACAGGTCCGACGGCTGGTCGAACGGGCGGAGTGAACGGCGGCGAACCGCCGATCAGGGCCGCTGCGAGCAGGGCGACGGTCAGCAGGCCGACCACAACGGCAAGTGCCAGTCCGACGTTGAGCTTCGGCTGTCGCCCCCGGCGCAGCCGCCAGCCACGGCGCTGCGGCTCGCGAGCGATCCGGTCGGCGACCACGTCGACGACCCGGTTCGGCATCGTGGCCGGCCCGTCGGCGAACCAGTGACGAAGGGTCCCCGAGATGTCGCCGCGTTCGTTCATGCGCTGAACCCTCCGACGGCACCAGCCCGTGATTCGGCCTCGAGTGCGGCGCGCATCGCGCGATGGGCGTGATGGAGTCGTGAGCGAACCGTTCCGCCCGGCACGCCGAGGAGCTCGGCAATCTCGGACGGTGGGTAACCCACGAAGTGGTGCAGGACCAGGAGGGCTCGTTCGTCCGGCGTGAGCCGGCGGAACGCGCGGTCGAGTTCGTCCCGATCCGCCACCGTAAGGAAATCGTCCGGCGCGACGCTCCCTTCCACGGGCAGGACGCGGAGGTGTGCGATCCGGCCACGCTCGCGCGTCGCCTGGCCGATGCACACGTTCGTCAGTACGCGGTGAATCCAGCCGCCGAATCGGTCCGGATCGCGAAGGCTCGGCAGATCACGCCAGGCGATCACCAGCGCGTCCTGCAGGGCGTCCTCGGCCCGATCGACGTCTCGAAGGATCCGGTGCGCGATCGCGAAGAGGCGGTCGCCGTGCAGCCGAACCAGGTCGACGAAAGCCTGCTGGTCGCCGCGTTGCGCCGCCTCGACGAGATCCCGATCCATTGCCACCGCTCGGGTTGGCGCCCATCGGGGGCGTCTGTCCACCCGTATCGGTATATCGTGCGCCCGATTTGTTGGAATTTCGTCGATCCGGGTACATGGGGCGAACGAGATGAGGCGGATCCGCAATCTCGGCCTGTTCGCGATCATCGCGGCTCTGGTCGCGCTCGCACTGGTCGTCGTCCTGCGCCCGGTCGTCCAGCGGGCGATGGGTGTCAACGTCGATGTCGGGTCGGGAGGCCTCGCGCAACTCGACGTTCCGGACGGCTACGCGGTTTCCGTCTTCGCCGAGGGGCTCGCCTCGCCGCGATTCATGGACGTTTCGGCGGAGGGAGTGCTGTTCGTCGCAGAACGTGGTGCCGACCGGGTCGTTGCCCTGCCTGACCGGAATGCGGACGGCCGGGCCGACGAGACGATCGAGGTCGGGAGCGGGTTTGAATCTGCGCATTCGGTGGCCTTCGAGCCAGATGATGGGCTGCTCGTCGCCGGCGAGACGCGCCTCTTCCGCCTCAACCTGGACACCGATCTTCGGGAGGTGGATCGATCCGTCGTCCTGGACGGCCTGACCACCGGCGGGCACTCCACCCGGACGGTCGCCGTGCTGCCCGACGGCCAGGTGCTCCTCTCGGCCGGGTCGACCTGCAACGTCTGCGTCGAGGACGATCCGCGCCGCGCGGCGATCAACCTCTTGCCGCCCGAGGGCGGCTCGAGCCGGGTCTACATGACCGGTCTCCGGAACGCGGTGGGCGTGTGGGTCGATCCGGCGACCGGGCGCGCGTGGGCGACAAACATGGGCCGTGACTGGCTTGGCGACGACCTGCCGCCGGAGACCGTTTACGAGGTGATCGACGGAGCCGATGCCGGTTGGCCGAGATGTCATGCCGGCAACCTGGTGGACCCGGAATTCGATGGGGAGGGCGCGTGCACCGGAGTCGCTGAGCCCGCCGTGACGTTCGGAGCGCACACGGCTCCCCTGGCGCTCGAAGGATGGGACGACCATCTGGTCGTTGCCCTCCACGGTTCGTGGAACCGCTCGGACAAGGCCGGCTACGCGCTCTGGTGGCTGCCGTGGGATGGCGAGCCTGCCGGCGATGCCGAGCCGTTCGCCACGGGTTTCCTGCCTGAAGGCGCACAGGACGCCCTCGGCCGCCCGGCGGGCCTCGCCGTCGGGGCGGACGGGGCGCTCTACGTGTCGGACGACAAGGGCGGCTACATCTACCGGATCGCGCGGAAGTAGGGTGCGGACAGGCGCCATCGGCGTACCATCCGACGGGTCGGGAACCCGGAGTTTCTGCTGCACGTGGGGCGAACCCGTGAACGAACAATCGGTCGCGGACCTGATCGAGCCGCTCGTCACGTCACCACCGGAAGGGCCACCCGAATACGTCGCGACGGCCGGACGGACGCTGGCGCGCCAGGGCAGCGTCACGATCACCGTCTCGGAGTCGCAGCGCGTCATTGCGACGGTCGCCGACGGAGACGAGACCTTCGAGGTCGAACTGGCGTCGACCGCCGAAGGCCTCCTGGCCCGTTGCAACTGTTCGATCGGCTACTCCGGGCACCTCTGCCCGCACAGCTTCGCGACCGCGTTCGTGACCTGGAATCGCGGCTGAGCCCGACGGATCCGCGGTCGCGCTCGTTCGGAACGGGAATCGGCGTTTCAGCTCTGCCGAATGTTCAGTCTTGCCCCGACGGCGCTCGCTTCTCCATGAGCGCGAGGGTGTTGCCCTCGCCGTCGGCGAAGAAGGCCATCCACTCCTCGATGCCCGTGTCCTCGTGGACGAAGATGCGGTGCGGCGGTTCCGTCAACGCGACCCCGCGGCTCCCGAGCTCCTCGTACGCCGCATCGATGTCGTCAACGATGAAGTAGAGGATCGAGCCCGGCTGCCACTCGTCGGCGTCCTTGCGGTGCAGGTAGAGGCGCGTCCCGCCGAGGTCGAAGAACGCAAGGTCACCGAATGTGAACAGGTGAGGTAGGCCGAGCGTTTCGCGTAGAACCGCTCAGCGCGCCCCACGTCGCGGACGTGCAGCGAGACCTGCTCGAGCGGGCCGAGGCGGAGAGCCGCCGGTGGACGCCATGCGTCGAACCATAGCGGCAGCGCTCGGTCAGGGGGACGGTTGCTGAACGGCGTACAAGGCGGTGCCGGGAGACCTTGTCAGGGGAAGGACATTTCCCCCATCGGGATCCATGACGAAGAGACGAGGATTCGAGGGACGTTGAATGCCGGTTCCGCCGCCTTCCATCAGCGTGAACAGGATCTGCTCTCCGCTCGCCGTCCAGGACGCGGCGACGCGACGACAGGCACGCCAAAGTCGAACTGCGTGACGTTCGATCCATCCGCGCCCATGACCCCCAGGCGATGCGGGGCGTCCAGCCCTCCCACCGCTCTCAGCTTCGGACGGAAGGGATTGGATGCGAACAGGATCGTCGCGCCATCCGGCGACCATTCCGGTTCCCCGGCGTGGAGCTCTGGGGCACTGATGATCCGCTCGTTGGCTACCGTCGGCGTCGACAAGGTGGAGCGTGCTGTCACCCGGGAAGCCGGACTCCCCGTACTCCGAGACTCCATAGGCGATGGTCTGACCGTCGGGCGACCAGCGTGGATGGAGATTCTCCGCCTCGAGGCGTGGCCGGCTGGTGGCGTTGAGCTCGGTGACGGCACCTGTCTCCAGGTCGCGTATCGCGACGACCGACTCCTCTTCGGCCCCTTCCTGAACCCGGGTGCGGACGAACAGAAGACGGGTGCCATCGGGCGAGTACGACGGTTCGTACTCGGCCACGCAGGTCGGGAGGTCGCAGCCTTCCGAAAGGAGGATGGGCTCCACTCCCTCCGCATCCGTCTCCCAGATCAGCGGATGCGACCTGAGCTCGACCGCGTCGTAACTGGTAAAGGCGAGCCGTTCTCCGTCCGGACGCCAGGCCGCACCGAATTGCAGGCCCGGAACGTCCGGCAACAGCTCCACGCTGGAAAGGTCTGGCCTCAGCACCCGCAGTCGCGGGATGCCGTCCATGGCCCCCGACTCGTAAAGGACCAATCCGTCGCTCCGCAGGTTGTCCAGCGCTGGGCTCGAGTCTGCGATCGCCGGCGCAGTCGAACCTTGAGGGCTGGACGCCCCAGTTGGCTGGGACGAGGGCGGAGCGCTCGGTTGGGACGAGGGCGAGCCAGTCGGCGGCGGGGGCGGCTCGTCTGGCGTTCGGCCCACCTGCGCAAGCAGCAAGGCCAGGAGGGCGAGCACGAGGAGCGCGGCGACGGCCAACCATCCGAGCCGAGCTCCACGCCTGAACTGAGGTCGGGCGGGCACGCGCACCTTTGCTGCTGGCCTTGGCAACGCCTCGAACCCCAGTTCCGCCGTCAGCCGAGCGTGCAAATCGTCGACGAAAACGGGGTTCGGTCGCATGGCGGAGTCGACGGCTCGCAGGTTGCGCCGGAGGACGTCGTCACTCATCGAACGCCTCCGGGTAGATGGAGCGGAACCGCTCCTTGGCGCGCCTGATCAAGGCATCTGTTCCGTCGATACTTCGGCGCAGAAGCGCGGCGACCTCGCGCACGCTGAGGTCGTCGAGGTAGCGAAGCACCAGCGCCGTTCGCTCGATGTCGGGTAGCTGGCGGAGCGCCGACACGATCGCGTCCCGGTCGTCGACCTCGCGGTCCGGCCCGGGACCCTCCGACTCGATTTCGCGAACGACCAGCTCGAGGTGCCGGCGACGCTGTCGGTCTTGCTCGCGATAGTGGTCGGTCAGCTTGTTGCGGGCGATCGAGCACAGCCACGTAACAGGGTCGGACCGGCCGTCGAAGGCCTGCCAATGGCGGATCGCCTGCAGGAAGGTCTGCTGGGTGATCTCCTCGGCGACCTCGATGTCGCCTCCACATCGTCCGTAGAGGTAGCCGTAGACCCGACCGACGGCGTCGTCATACCAGGCCCGGAACGCGATGGGATCGCCGAACACGTCGGCGAGCTCCCGCCGTCGATCCTCCCCCGTCGCGGCCATCCTCACGTCGGATCACCTCTCGGCCGTTCAGGGGTGAACGTGCCTTTGAGCTTAGACGTTCGCCGGCCGCGAAATCCGTCGTGACGGTTTCTCCTGCGAACAGACGTCTAATCCCTAACACGCGGCAGGACGCCGCGATTGCCAGAGGAGGGATTCCAGTGAGGATCTCCAGTGGGTCGATCATTCGACGGGGGATGGCGGCGATCTGCGCGTTCCTGCTCGTGCGGAGCACTCGCCCCAATTGCATCCGCACAGGACGAACCCGCGTTTGTGTTTCCGTGCGCGGACGGCGTGGAATGGGAAGCGGCGCCCGGCCAACCGATCGCGTTCGGCTGCGGATGGGGCGTGCAGGGCGGCCCCGGCTTGATGCTGAAATCTTCCTGAGGGCGCACGCAGCGACCCTGATCGTGTTGAACGAACAGGGCGATCCCGTACTGACCATCGACCAGGCGGGGTTCGCTACGCTCTGGGGGGACCCGGAGTCGTTCCCGTCCGGCTTCGACGACGTCACGTGTGCCGGCCCGACCGGCCGGGGAGTTTTCTGGTCGTACCTGCTCGACGCCGGTCTGCCCGCGGGCACGTACAGCGTCACGCTGGTCGAGTCCGTCCGTCATCCAGTGATCGACGGGTTCCACACTTGCCGGTCCGACGATGGCACGCGGGTGAGCTCGACGCCGAGCATGTTCAGGGGCTCGACGGAGGCTGTCGGCACGATCATCGTCGGAGACTGAGGACCAAGGTAGGCGAGCTCGGGGCTGGACGATTACAGACGCGGATCGCCGGCATCCTGCTCGAGTCCGAGACTCGGGAGGGAGGAGGTCCGCGTTGTATTCGTGGTGGGTCTACCTGCACATCCTTGGTGCGTTCGCCTTCGTGTTCGGGCACGGTGCGTCGGCGCTGGCGTCGTTCCGCATCCGGGCGACGCGTGACCCCGCCCAGGTGCGAACGCTCCTCGACCTGTCGTCGATGGCGCTCGGCGTGATGTACATCGGCCTGCTTCTCCTCCTGATCGGCGGGATCGCGGCCGGGATCGTCGGCGAGCACTTCGGCCGCGGTTGGATCTGGGCCGCGCTCGTGCTGCTCGTCGTGATCATCGTCGCGATGTATGCGATGGCGACGCCCTTCTACGGGCAGCTCCGCGTTGCGGCCGGCGCCCGGGCAAAGGACCCGAAGGCGGACCCGAACCCGGTCGTCAACCAGGCCGAGATCGACGCGCTGGCCGGCAGCAACCGGCCGACGGTGCTGCTCGCGATCGGCACCATCGGCTTCCTGCTGATCCTCTGGCTGATGGTCCTCAAGCCGTTCTGACGTCGTACGATCCGCGCATGCCCACCATCAACGCCGGCATCCGCGTGCTTGCGGGTCTGACCATCCTCGTCGTGGCTGCCTGCGATTCGACCGGCTCAGGCTCGAACGCGACCCCCGAGCCGACCTCGGCGGCGGACCTCGCCGGCACGTCATGGACGCTCGTCAGCGTCGGGGGCACCCCGGTGGTCGAGGGGTCGGGGCCTCACCTCACCTTCGGTGCGGACGGCAACGCGAGCGGGTCGACGGGCTGCAACTCCATGTCCGGCAACTACGCGACGGACGGCGCGGCCCTGACCTTCGGGCCGCTTATGACGACCCGCATGGCCTGCGAGGCGGACCTCATGGTCCAGGAGACTGCGGTGCTCGAAGCGCTCGAGGCGGTGTCCGGCTGGGAGATCGATGCCGACGGCCTGCTGCACCTGACCGGAGGGACCGAGCTCGTCCTGCAACCGTCGCTGACGTGAGGCTCGCCCACGTCCGAGAGCGCAATGGCCCAACCGGTGCCTCATGGCGCCTTGCGGCCACGATCGACGCCGGTGACGCGCCGCAGCGCTGGCTGGACCTCGAGGCCGCGCGGCGGCGCGCCCTCGCGTCCGATCCCGAGCTCGCCCACAACGAGCCGGTGTTCCGGCGACCGATCGGGACGCTCGACGATCATTTGGCCGCCGGGCTTCGCGTGGAGGCGTTGCGGGCGGTGCTGGAGCGGTTCGAAGCGCGCGGCGAGGCGGACGCGGACGAGGCCGTCCTCGACGGCGCCGACCTCGCCTTCGGACCCCCGGTCCTGCGTCCTCCGTCTCTGCGGGACTTCTATGCGTTCGAGCGGCACGTCGGGACGATGTGGACCCGGCGCGGCGGCGAGATCCCCGAGGCGTGGTTCCGCCTCCCGGTCTTCTACTTCAGCAACGTGTCGGAGATCCGCGGACCCGGCGACCCTGTCTGGGCCCCGCGCGGCTCGGCCGAGCTCGACTACGAACTGGAAGTCGCGGCGCTCGTGGACACCCCGGCCCGGGACCTCGCTGCGGACGGAGCAGAAGCGGTGATCGGCGGCTACCTGATCCTCAACGACTGGTCGGCACGCGACCTCCAGCGCGACGAGACGACCGTGCGGCTGGGCCCGGCCAAGGGCAAGGACTTCGCGACGTCGATCGGGCCGTGGCTGGTCACGCCCGACGAGCTCGCGGACCGGCGATCCGCGACAGGCTTCGACCTCGAAATGACGGCGACCGTCAACGGCGTCGAAACGAGTCGCGGCACCTGGTCAAGCATCCAGTTCTCGTTCGGGCAGATGCTGGAGCGCGCGTCGGCGGACGTCCAGCTCCGCCCCGGCGACCTGCTCGGCAGCGGGACGGTCGGCGGCGGATGCCTGCTCGAGATCCGCGAGGAGACGATCGGACGCTACCTCGAGCCCGGCGACGACGTGGTGCTCCGGATCGAGCGGCTCGGGGAGCTGCGGTCGCCGGTGATCGCCCGTCCGGACGGCTCCCGATGACGGCCCGCGTCCTGCCCGCCGGCGTCGACACCCCGGAGCTCGTCGTCGATCGCGACCGCCTGTACGCCAACGTCCTCCGCCTCCAGCGCACGCTCGACGAGCGGGGCATCCGGCTCCGGCCCCACGCCAAGACGCACAAGAGCGTCCGCATCGGGCGGCTGCAGCTCGAAGCGGGTGCGGCCGGATTGACCGTCGGCACGCTCGGGGAGGCGGAGGTCTTCGCCCTCGCCGGTCTGCGGGACATCTTCGTCGCCTATCCCGTCTGGGCCGAAGGACCGAAGGCGGAACGCGTGCGCGCGCTCCACGGGACGGCGGACCTGCGGGTCGGCGTCGACTCCGCCGCAGGGGCCGAGCGACTGGGAGCCGCCGTGAAGGGCATGAGCCAGCGGCTGCGCGTGCTCGTCGAGATCGACCCCGGGCTCCACCGGACGGGCGTCGGCCGACGCGGAGGCCGCGGTCGCGGTCGCGCGCGCGGCGAAGGGTGCCGGGCTTCACGTCGAGGGCGTCTTCGCCCATGCCGGTCACAGCTACACGCCGGGGCGTGCCGGCGCGGCCTCGCTCGACGAGATCAGCACGCTCGAGGCCGCAGCCGAGGCGCTCGAGGCAGACGGCTTCGAGATCGAGACGATCAGCGCCGGCTCGACGCCGACGCGGTTGCTGTCGGGGACGGGCCGCGTCAACGAGATCCGTGCCGGGACGTACGTCCTCGGCGACCGCCAGCAGGTGGCCCTCGGTGCAATGGAGCCGGACGAGACGGCGGCCGTCGTCGCCGCCACGGTCGTGTCTTCGGCGCGGGATCATTTCGTCCTGGACGCGGGCGCCAAGGCACTGACCAAGGACCGGCCGGACTGGCTTCCGGGCTTCGGCGAGGTCGAGGCCTATCCCGACGTGGTGATCGAAAAGCTGTCCGATTACCACGGCGTCACGCGGGTCACACCACTCGCGCGGCGACCGCAGGTCGGGGAGGTCGTGACCGTCGTTCCCAACCACATCTGTCCCGTCGTGGACCTTTTCTCGAGCTTCACGGTGGTCGCACCGGACGGGCGCACGGAGCGCTGGCCGGTCGACGCGCGGGGTCGCAGCGGGTAGACCGTGGCGAGGCGCGTCCGGATCGAGCCGATGGCCGAAGGGGACTGGCCCGAGGTGCGCCGGATCTACGCCGAGGGGATCGCGACGGGCGACGCGACCTTCGAGACCGAGGTGCCCGGATTGGTCGCACTGGGACCGCTCTGCACCGGCCGAAATGCAGCTTCGTCGCGCGGGATCCGAGCGACGAGGACGGTCGTCGGCTGGGCCGCGTTGTCGCGTGCCTCGTCGCGGCGGGTCTATGCCGGCGTCGCCTGGGAGAGCGTGTACGTCGCCGACGCCTGGCGCGGTCGTGGCGTCGGCCGCGCGCTGCTGGAGGCGCTCATTCCGGCCTCCGAGAAGGTTGGTTACTGGACGCTGCAGGCGGGGATCCTCGTCGAGAACGAGGCGAGCCTGGCCCTTCACGAGCGCGTCGGCTTCCGCCGCGTCGGCATCCAGGAACGGATCGGGCGCGATGGACGCGGCCGCTGGCGCGACCGCGTCCTGCTCGAGAGACGGAGCAAGACGGCGGGCAGCTGAGGGCTCATGCCGCCGGTCTGAACGTTCGGCCTGTCGGCGCCCGTCATAGTGGGTAGTCCGCGGCCAGCGAGGCTGCGGCGACCGGAGGTCGAGGGTGGATCGAGACCTCGTCGAGCGGGCCCGAGAAGGGGATCGCGAGGCGTTCGCCGTCCTGGTGCACCAGGTCAGCGACACGCTCTACGCGGTTGCTCACCGGATCCTGCGCGACACGGGTCTCGCCGAGGACGCGCTGCAGAACGCCCTCGTGCTCGCCTGGCGGCGACTGCCCAGGCTCCGGGATCCTGACCGGTTCGAAGCGTGGATCCATCGGATCCTCGTCCATGCCTGCTACGACGAGTCGGAGCGGGCTCGACCCTGGGTCGCGACCGTCCGCGTGCTGCCCATGAACGGGCTCTCCACGCCGGATTCGAGCGACGACCTGGCCAACCGTGACGAGCTGGAGCGGGCGTTCCGCCAGCTTTCGCTCGAACAGCGGGCGGTCTTCGTCCTGCATCACTACCTCGGGCTGCCTCTCGTGGAGATCGCCGAACTTCTCGAGATCCCCGCCGGGACTGCCCGATCGCGCCTGCACTATGCAACCTCCGGGCTTCGTGAGGCGCTCACTGCGCCGTACGAGCCCGTGTCCAAGGAAGGACGGCTGGCATGACCGACGACCGCTCGCTCGAACGCGCCGCGCGGTCGTGGATCGAGACCGGTCCGACCAGGGCGCCTGACTTCGTGGTCGAGGCTGCCCTTCGCCGCATCGACACGACACCACAGGAGCGGGACCTCCGCGTCCCGCGGAGGATCACCATGCCTACCATCGCCCGCGTCGCCGGGGCCGCCGCAATCGGTGTGCTGCTGGTCGGCGGCGCATGGATCATGTTCAGGGGAGGCAACGCTCCGGCCGTCGGAGTACCTCCCTCGGCAACGGCTTCACCCGCCGCGTCATCGGCGGCCGACTCCTCGCCGTCGGCGGTCCCAACTCCTCCGTTCGGCCTCGCCATCGTGGATGTCGATGGAACCGTCCGGGAGGACCTCGGCATGCCGCGCGACGGCTGGTTCGCCGATCTCTCTTCTGACGGGCGTCTTGCGTTCCTCACACGTTCGCAGGAGCTCGGATTCTGCGGCGGGTGTGGACGGAACCAGCGGATCGCCATCGTCGACACCAAGACCGGCGCGAGCGGCTACCTCTTCGGGCCTGACGTCGATGCTGCTCGGGACTTCGCGTGGTCCCCGGACGGCAGCCGGCTGGCGTTCACCAACGACGATAGAACGGGGAATTCGGACATCTACGTCATGGACATCGGATCGGAGCCCGGTGAGGTCACCAGCGACGAGATTCGGCGCTTGACGAGCGACCCCGCGATCGACGAGTTCCCCGCGTGGACGCCAGACGGTGCAACGATCGTCTATGACAACCTCGGGGAAGCAGGACCCGATGACTCCGGGTTCTCGTCCACCCAGGAGATCTGGCGAATTGCTGCCTCCGGCGGCGACCCGGTTCGTCTTACCAACAACGACGAAATGGATGCGCAGCCGGACGTCGCTCCTGATGGAACGATCGCGTTCAGCCGTGGGGATAGCATCTGGACGATGGGACTCGATGGCGCAGATCAGCGCCGCCTCGAAGTTCCAGGCGAGTTCAACCCGCGCTGGTCTCCGGACGGAACACGTCTGGTCATCCTCGAGTACGACGACTCGGACCGAGCCCGGCTACCCGTGGAGCTCGGGCGCGGCGTGGACAATGCGCTGCTCCGGGTCCTCGTGGCGGACGTCGCCACCGGCAACGTCTCCAACGTGGGCATGCGCGTCGTGAGCGATCTCAACCCTGTTTCCTGGCTGGCCGACGGCACAGGGCTGCTGGTCAACCGGTACGACGACGGGGGCTGATTCAACCTAGGGGCGGATCACCACGACATCGATGGGCTCGTGGCGGCCACGGACCTCCAGGTTCCGCCGCTCGAGCCCGTTCGTCTCGTACTCGGCGGCATCGGCTGCCGCGACGGTGACCATGATCTCGCCCGCCACCGCACTGGACGCCAATCTGGCCGTCGTATTGACGACATCGCCCAATGCCGTGAAGTCGTCGACGGCTCCCTGCGGCCCGGTCGTCCCGACATACGCTTCGCCGGTGTGAACGCCGGCCCCGATCGGAATTGGCCCTATCGGCGAGGCATCATCGCGCCCGCACCGCGCCACAAGCTCACGGGCCGACTCGATCGCCGCGATAGCGTGGCGTGGTCCACTGACCCCACCGAAAAAGAGTCCGATGACCTCGTCGCCGACCAGCTTGTCGACGATGCCGTCGTACCGAAGGATCACCTCGGTCCCAATCCGGTAGAAGGCGTCGAGGAATGCCCGGAACTCGGCCGGTCGCATCCGCTCGGCGATGCCGGTCGACCCTCGGACATCGGCAAAGACAAGGCTGACGGGAATCTCCGCTCCTCCGACCCCTTCCTTGCGCCACTGCGTGATGCAGTTCGTGCAGATCGCGGGATTGCCGGGGAAGCGGCCGAAGCCGACGTGCCGGAGCAGTGCGCCGCCGACGCCTTCGAACGGTGCCGCGCACAGCTTGCACCGCGGCGATGACGGAACGTGGCGGAATTGCTTGCGGAAACCGATGAGGCCCGGATGGTCACCGGTCAGGATCGCGCGCAGCTCCTCCTCGTGCGCGTTGTCGGTCATGGCCGCGACGATACGCCGTCAGACGCCTTCGCACGACTGACCCACGTGAACGAAACGAGGACCCGCGGCTCCATACTTTGTGACGCAGCCACACGGGCTGCATGTCCGAGGGGACCCAATGCGGGTCGAACTGGTCGAGCGAGCGAGTCGCGGCGACACCGACGCCTTCGCGTCGCTCGCCGCCGATAGCGTCGACGGCTGCTACGCCCTCGCTTACCGCATCCTGCGCGATCAACACCGCGCGCAGGACGCAACGCAGCAGGCGCTCTTGGGCGCTTGGCGCGACCTTCCGACCCTGCGCGATCCCGCTCGATTCGACGCCTGGTTGCGTCGCCTCGTGGTCCACGCCTGCTACGCAGAGGCGCGCAGCGAACGTCGCTGGGTCGCCCGCGTCCGCGTGATCCCTACCGAAATTCAGCTTGAGCCCGACATCGCGCGCTCCGTCGCGACGAGGGACGAGCTCGAGGGTGCCTTCCGCAAGCTGACTCCGGAACAGCGAGCGGTCGTCGTCCTCCATCACCACCAGGGCTATCGGCTCACGGAGATAGCGGAGATCCTGGGCATCCCCGAAGGGACCGCGCGGTCCCGGCTCCATTACGCCGTCCGTCAGCTGCGGACTGCGCTCGACGACGAAGGACGCTCCCTCGCGACGTCCAAGGAGCGACCCGCATGACTCGGACCTCAATGGATCCTGACTTCGACGTCCGCATTGCGGATTGGCTCGAAGACGATCCAGACCGCGCCCCGGGCCCCGTGCTTCCAACGGTGGTCGCGGCATTCCCCCTGATCACACAGCGGCGGCCGTCGAGACTGCCGTGGAGGAACGTCAACATGACCCGTTTTGCCCTTGTCGGCGCCGCGGCCGCCGCTATTGGCGTGCTGCTGGTCGGCGGCACCCTGTTCATGCTCGGAAGGTCCGACCAATCAGTCGGCGTCCCATCGCCGACTCGCAGCGCCCCGAGTTCCGCGCCGAGCGACACTGCCGCGCCCGCAGCCACGCCGACGATCGTCGACGCGACGGAATTCGTCGTGCCCTTCCGAATGACGTTGGACGCACCCATCGAGTCGTCCCAGGTCCAGACCGATGTCGTCGACGTCAAGTTCGACGGCGGTGGCATGAATATCTTCCACGTCGAACAGGTCGGAAGCGATCCGTGCCATTCCAATGAGCTGCAGGCCGAGCCTCTTCGAACGCCACGGGAATTCATGGATTGGCTCGACACCATCCCGAAGACGACGACCGGTCCCGTCGCCTCATTGTCGATCGATGGTCGAGACGCCCTCGAACGCACAGTGTCTGTCGGGACGCTCGACGACTGCTTTGACTCTGGCCGATTGCACAGCGGCATCGTCAGTCAGGTGAACTCTGGGCCGGGAGGCTATTTCATTGGCGCCGGCGAGCAAGAGCGCTGGGTTGCCCTGGATGCGAACGGGCAGCTCGTCGTCTTCGTCGTTTGGGCACCCGAAGGTGGAACCATTTCCGAGGCTGCGTCGCGCGCGGTCGACACCGTCGATTTCACGCCGTAGCCATCGGGCTCGCGGACCAACCGGACTGGACTGGCTTCCCGATCGCGGAGGCCAGTCCTCCCTTTCAGGGGTGGATCACCACGACGTCGATTGGCTCTTGGCGCCCACGGACCTCCAGGTTCCGCCGCTCGAGCCCGTTCGTGTTGTAGGCGGCCTCGGCCGCCGCGATCGTGACCAGGATCTCGCCGGCCGCCGCACTCGACGCCAGCCGTGCCGTCGTGTTCACGACGTCGCCCAACGCGGTGAAATCGTCGACGGCGCCGGCAGGTCCTGTCGTCCCCACGTGGGCCTCGCCCATGTGGACGCCGGCGCCGATCGGGATTGCGCCGGTCGGCCCCGCATCCGACTGGGCGGTCCTGTGGATGAGCTCCATGGCGGCGTCGATCGCTGCAGTAGCGTGTCGCGGCCCAGTGACGCCCCCGAAGAACAATCCAATCACCTCGTCGCCGACCAGCTTGTCGACGAGTCCGTCGTGGCCGAGGATGACCTCCGAACCCATCCGGTAGAAGCCGTCCAGGAAGTGCCGGAACTCGGCTGGTCGCATGCCCTCGGCGATCCCCGTCGAACCGCGGACGTCGGCGAACAGCAGGCTGACCGGAATCTCCGCCCCCGTCAGATTCTTCTTGCGGAAGTCTTTGATGCAGCTGCGCAAATTGCCGGATTGCCCGGGAAGCGTCCGAAACCGATGTGCCGAAAGACGGCGCCACCGACGCCCTCGAACGGAGCAGCGCACAGCTTGCAGCGCGGCGAGGAGGGCACGTGCTTCATCGCGTTTCGGAAGCGAGCCATGCCGGGATCCTCGCCTGTCAGGATCCTTCGGAACTCGTCGTCCGACACCGACCGCGTCATACCCCGACGATACGCCGCAGCCGGGTGCCCCACTAGACTGACAGCTGACCCAGGAGGCACGTCGCCCATGTACTACGTCGCCCACGGCAGCATCCCGCCGCAGCGCCACACGCAGCACCGCGCGCCCGACGGCAGCCTCTACGCCGAGGAGTTGTTCGGGATGGAGGGCTTCACCGGCCGCAGCTCGATCCTCTACCACGTGACGCCGCCGACGCAGACCCACGGGATCGAACCGGTCAGCCGGGTCGCCATCGAGGCCGCCGACGACGGGCTCCATCGCCATCGGCTGACCAAGACCGGTGCGGTGCCGGCGCGAGGCGACGCGATCTCGGGACGGATCCCGCTGTATTTCAACAGCGACGTGATCTTCGGCATCGTCCGCCCGGCCGAGGCGATGCCCGAAGGGACGTTCTACCGCAACGGGATCGCCGACGAGATGCTCTACGTCCATGAGGGCAGTGGCGTCTGCGACACGATCTTCGGCCCGCTGCGGTACGGCCCGGGCGACTACCTCGTGCTGCCGATCGGTACCACCTGGCGCCTGGACCCCGACGCGGGCTCAGAGCAGCGGATGCTCTACCTGGAAGCGCCCTCCGAGATCGTGCCGCCGCGGCGCTATCGCAACGACTACGGGCAGCTCCTGGAGCACGCGCCGTACTCTCAGCGTGACATCCACGCCCCGGACGCCGTCGCCCCGCGCGACGAGCACGACGACTTCGTGATTCACCTCCGGAGCTCCGACCGGATCACGGCGTACCACTATCGCCACCACCCGTTCGACCTCGTCGGCTGGGACGGCTACCTGTGGCCATTCCGCTTCAACATCGGCGACTTCCAGCCGATCACCGGGCGCGTCCATCAGCCGCCGCCGGTCCACCAGACATTCCAGGCGCGCAACTTCGTGGTCTGCTCATTCGTGCCCCGCAAGTTCGACTACCACCCGCTGGCAATCCCGGCGCCGTACAACCACTCGAACATCAACAGCGACGAGGTCATCTACTACGTCGCAGGCAACTTCATGAGCCGGCGCGGGGTCGACATCGCCTCGTTCACGCTCCATCCGGCCGGGATCGCCCACGGGCCGCACCCGGGCACGGTCGAGGCATCGATCGGCAAGGAGGCGACCGAGGAGCTGGCGGTCATGGTCGACACGTTCCATCCGCTCAAGATCACCCAGGCCGCGCTCGACCTCGACGACCCGAACTACCCCTTCACCTGGCTGCCGTCCGAGGACCACGCAAAGGAAGCGTCCGAGCTCGCGGAGCGAGGCCCGGAGGCGTTCCCGGACTGACGCCCGTCACTGGCGGTCATCGATCCCCGACGGAAACGGCACGTCGCCGGCTCCGTAGCGCGGCCACCGGCCGCGCGCAACGTCCAGCGCGATTGTCAGGGCCTGTTCGACGCTCGTCGCGAGGATCGGATCCGACAGGTCGGTCCAGGCGACGAGACCGGATTCGGGCAGCCTCGCCCTGATCCGCTCGACGCCATCGCATGCGGGCCGGAACCGCGCGCCGATCGACACGCCGGCCAGCACCCAGCGCGATCCGCGAGTTCGTCGTCGGAACTCGGCGCGAGCCCGGTAGCGCCGCATGGCCTCATGGTGCCGCAGGGCGGCGGTGCTCGCCGGAACCGGCGATTGGTCCCGCCCGCCGGGACCACCGTCAGGTACCTGCCGAGGTCCGCGACGACGACGATGCAGTCATGCGAATTCGGGTCGCGATCCTGCGCGCCCTGCTGGCGGGGCTGCTCCTTGCAGCGGTCCTCCCGGCATCCGTGTCCGCCGCGACCGACACGGACGGCGACGGTCTTCCCAACACGTTCGAGCGCTACCGCTCGCGGACCAGCACCACCTCGAAGGACACCGACCGCGACGGCCTCTCTGACGCGAAGGAGGACCCCGACGGCGACGGCCTGACGAACCGCGACGAGTACCTGTCCGAGACGCATCCGCAGAGGAAGGACAGCGACGCCGACGGCCTGACCGACGACCGCGAGGACCCCGACCGCGACGGACTGTGGAACTGGAGCGAACCGCGCGCGGTGGTACACCCGCGCAAGGCCGACACCGACGGCGACGGTCTGTCCGACGCGAAGGAGGATCGCGACAGGGACGGCCTGAGCAACCTCAACGAGCAGAATCGCGGGACCCACCCGAACAAGGTCGACACCGACGGCGACGGATTCACCGACAAGGGCGAGATCCTGGCCGGAACGGATCCGCGCGATCCAGCGAGCCATCCGTCGACCAGCACCGGTGGCGCCCCGTCGCTACCGGGGGCTCCGGGCTGCCCGGTCTTCCCCTCGTCGAACGTCTGGAACCAGCGGATCGACGTCCGCCCGAAGGCGGGTGACTCGGCCACATTGATCGCCACGATCGGGCTCGACCGCGGCCTGCACATGGACTTCGGCTCGTATGCCGGGTACGGCATCCCGATCAATGTGGTGTCGGCGGCCACGCCGCTGACCACTGTGGCGTTCGAGTACGACGACGAGTCGGACCAGGTCGGCTACCCGATCCCGTCGACCCCGCTGATCGAGGGTGCCGGCGACGGCACCGAGACGAGCGGCGACCGGCACATCCTCATGGTCGACCGCGACGCGTGCCGCCTGTACGAGCTGTACGCAACGCAGCGGACCTCGGGCGGCGGCTGGTCGGCGGGCTCAGGCGCCATGTGGGACCTGCGCTCGAACGTCTTGCGGCCCGACGGCTGGACCAGCGCGGACGCCGCCGGGTTGCCGATCATGCCGGGCCTCGTCCGCTACGACGAGGTTGCCGCGGGCGAAATCGCGCATGCGCTTCGGTTTACGACAAACCTCACGCGACGTGCCTACATCTACCCCGCGCGTCATTTCGCGAGCAGCTCGACGGACCCGGCGCGTCCGCCGATGGGCCTGCGGGTCCGACTCAAAACGTCGTACGACACGTCGGAACTCTCGCCGCATGCCCGGGTCATCGCCGAGGCGCTCAAGCGCTACGGAATGATCCTCGCCGACAACGGATCGCCCTGGTACATCTCGGGGCAGAGCGACACACGGTTCGACGATGACGTCTTGCACGAGCTCGACGTGATCACCGGGCGCGACCTCGAAGTCGTGGACACGAGCGGGCTGGTCAACGGACCGTAACGGGCGCCGGCGGCGGCCGTCATGATTGGGAAAACCGCCCGCCCAGGAGTTCCTCGTGTCTCCATCTGAGCCAAACCTGCGCGCCCGCCTCCGCGCTGGCGAGACGACGTATGGCGTGTTCCTCAACCTCGGGTCGCCGCTTGCCGCGGAGCTCTGTGCGCGGGGCGGCTCCGACTGGCTCGTCATCGATCTCGAGCATGGCGCCGCGAACGAGTCCGATCTGCTCCAGCATCTCTACGCGGTCGGCGCCACCGAGACCACCGCGATTGTTCGTCCCGCGTCCGGCGAGCGCCTGCGGATCGGTCGCGCGCTGGACTTCGGGGCCAACGGGATCATGGTTCCCCGGATCGACACCGCCGACCAGGCACGCGAGGCCGTGTCGTTCCTGCGCTGGCCGCCGGATGGCGCACGCGGCCTCGCGCTGCTGACCCGTGGCGCGGAGCTCGGCGAGGTCGGCCACGCATCGATCAGCGCTCTCAACCAGCGGGTGATCGGTGTCATCCAGGTCGAATCGCCGCAGGCCGTCGAAAACGCGGACGAGATCGCGGCGATCGATGGGGTCGACGTTCTGTTCGTTGGCCCCACGGACCTGTCGCACAGCATGGGCGTCCCGGGCCAGTTCGACGACCCCGCGTTCATCGACGCGCTCCGCCGCGTCGTGGCCGCCACCGAAGCTCACGGCAAGACCGCCGGGATCCTTCTCCGCAACGCGCTCAATGTCGGCGAGTACCGCGACCTCGGGTTCCGGTTCGTCGGACTTGGCTCGGACGCTGCGTTCGTGGTGGACGGCCTGAAAGCAGCCCTCGAACACGCTCGCGCCTGACCGAGCGGCGGTCCCGAAGGGGACGACCGTCTACACTTTGGACGTGACCGACACGCGCGAGCTCACAGGGACCCCCCAGCCAACCGAGCCGCTCGTCAGCGGCCGCGTGCCGTTCATGACCGACGAGCCGCTTTCCGTGCTGACGCGGCGCGAACCGCTCAGCGTGCGGCCGGGCACGAGCCTGGCGGAATGCGTTCGACTGATCCAACGCGGCGGCGTCGGCGATTCAGTCTTTGTCTGCGATCCTGATGGGCGCCTCGTCGGCGTGCTGACCGAGCGGGACGTCTTCTCCCGACTCGTGACTGGTCAGGTCGACCTGGCCCGACCGGTGGATTCGCTGCTGAACACGGAGCCGAAGACGCTCCGGCTCCACCAGACGATCCTCGACGCGATCGACCTGATGCAGACCGGTCGCTATCGCAACATCCCGCTGGTCGATGACGCGCGCAACCTCGTCGGCGTCGTCCGCCAGAACGACATCATCCGCTACCTCGCCGAGTCATTCCCCGAGGAGCTGCTCAACCTTCCACCGCGACCGCACCAATCGATGAAGGAGCCTGAAGGGGCGTGACCACCAGCACCACTCGCCCGCCCGAGCCCGATGTCCAGGAGCTCGAACGGGTCACCATCCGCTTCGCCGGCGACTCCGGCGACGGGATGCAGCTCACCGGGACACAGTTCACCCGCACCGCGGCAGTCTTCGGTAACGACGTCAGCACCCTGCCCGACTTCCCGGCAGAGATCCGCGCGCCGGCGGGCTCGCTGCCCGGCGTCTCGGGCTTCCAGATCAGCTTCTCGTCCGAGGACATCCACACGCCGGGCGACGAGCCTGACGTGCTCGTCGCGATGAACCCGGCCGCCCTCAAGACGAACGTCGGCGACCTGCCGCCGGGCGGCGCGCTCATCGTCAACAGCGACGCGTTCACCCAGCAGAACCTCAACAAGGCCAGCTACGCGAGCAATCCGCTGACCGACGGGTCGCTCAAGGCCTACACCGTGTTCGAGATCCCGATCAGCACGCTCAACGAGCGCTCGCTCGAAGGACTCGACATGACGAGCAAGCAGAAGGACCTGACGAAGAACTTCTTTGCGCTCGGGATCATGTTCTGGCTGTACGAGCGCAGCCAGGATCCGACGCTCGCATGGATCGACGCGAAGTTCGCTGCCCGGCCGGTCATCGCGGACGCGAACAAGCGGGCACTGAAAGCCGGCTATGCGTTCGGCGAGACGACCGAGCTGTTCCACACCCATTACCGGGTCAAGCCCGCCCATCTGCCACCCGGGACGTACCGCAACATCACGGGCAATGAGGCCACCGCTCTCGGGTTCCTCGCCGCGTCGCAGCTCGCCGACCGGCCACTGTTCTACGGCAGTTACCCGATCACGCCGGCATCCGACATCCTTCACCAGCTGTCGGGCTACAAGGCGTATGGCGTTCGGACATTCCAGGCCGAGGACGAGATCGCGGCGATCGGCGCGGCGATCGGGGCCGCCTACGGAGGCGCGCTCGGCCTGACGGCCTCCTCGGGACCGGGGATCGCGCTCAAGAGCGAGGCGCTCGGGCTCGCCGTCATGGTCGAGCTGCCGCTCGTCGTGGTGGACGTGCAGCGCGCCGGGCCGTCGACCGGGATGCCGACGAAGAACGAACAGGCGGACCTGCTCCAGATCATGTTCGGACGCAACTCGGACTCGCCGCTGCCGATCGTTGCCCCGGCCACGCCGGCCGAGTGCTTCGACATGGCGATCGAGGCGTTCCGGATCGCGCTCCGCTACGTGACGCCGGTCGTGTTCCTGTCGGATGCGTTCCTCGCGACCGGCGCCGAGCCGTGGCGCATTCCGAGCGTCGACGATCTGCCGGACATTCGCGTCGAGAACGCGACCGACCCCGCGTCGTTCCGGCCCTACGCCCGAGACGCCAACACGCTGGCGCGGCAGTGGGCCGTCCCCGGGACGCCCGGCCTCGAGCACCGCATCGGCGGCCTCGAGAAGGCCGATATCACCGGCAACGTCAGCTACGACCCCGACAACCACCACCGGATGCAGATGCTCCGTCAGGCCAAGGTCGCGGGAATCGCCGACGACATCCCGCTGCTCGAGGTCTTCGGGCCGGCGGAGGGCGACCTGCTGATCCTCGGCTGGGGCTCCACCTACGGCGCCATCCGTTCCGCCGTGGAACGCCTGCAGGCCGACGGCCGCTCGGTGGCGCACGCGCACCTGCGCCACTTGAACCCGTTCCCGAAGAACACCGAGACGGTGCTCCGAAGCTACCGCAAGGTCCTCATCCCGGAGGTCAACCTCGGCCAGCTGCTCATGCTCGTCCGCGCGAAGTTCCTCGTCGACGCGATCGGCTACGACCGAGTGCGTGGCAAGCCGTTCCGCATCGCGGAGATCGTGTCCGAGGCCGAGCGTGTTCTCGGCGGGGTGAACTGACATGACCGAGACGAACGGCCACGACGTGGCCAACCAGCCGCCCCTTAGCCCTGAGAATGCCGAGATCATCAAGCTCTCGCGGAAGGACTTCGTGTCCGACCAGGAGGTCCGCTGGTGCCCGGGCTGCGGCGACTACTCGATCCTCGCCCAGACCCAGAAGGTCATGCCGGACTTCGGCTACCCGAAAGAGAACATCGTGTTCATCTCGGGGATCGGCTGCTCCGGCCGGCTCCCGTACTACATGAACACGTACGGCTTCCACACGATCCATGGCCGCGCGCCGACCCTCGCCACAGGGCTGAAGGCGGCTCGCCCGGACCTCATGGTCTGGGTCATCACCGGCGACGGTGACGCGCTGTCGATCGGCGGCAACCACGTCCTCCACTCGATGCGCCGCAACGTCGACATGAAGCTGGTCATGTTCAATAACCGGATCTACGGGTTGACCAAGGGCCAGGCGTCGCCCACGTCGGAGTTTGGGAAGAAGACGAAGTCCACACCGGCGGGAACCGTCGACACGCCAATCGTGCCGCTCACCGTCGCGCTGGCCGCCGAGGCGAGCTTCGTCGCCCGCTCAGTGGACACCCACACCGAGCACCTCCAGGCGACGCTCAACCGAGCCGGCTACCACAAAGGCTCTGCGTTCGTGGAGGTGCTCCAGAACTGCAACATCTTCAACGACGGCGCGTGGCGCGAGTTCACCGAGCGCGATGTCCGCGAGGATCGGATGCTCGTGCTCGAGCACGGCAAGCCGATGATCTTCGGTCGTGAGCGAGACAAGGGCATCCGCCTCAACGGTCTCAGCCCGGAGGTTGTCACGATCGGTGAGAACGGGGTAACCGAAGCCGACCTCCTCGTCCATGACGAGCGGGCCGAAGAGCCCTACCTCGCGCTGATGCTGTCCCGCATGCAGTGGCCCGCGTTCCCGGTGCCGGTCGGCGTTTTCCGGGCGTTGCCACGGCCGACGCATGACGAGCTGATCACCGGCCAGATCGATGTCGCGATCGCGAAGAGCGGCAAGGGCGACCTTGCCCGGGCGCTCGCGAGCGGGGAGACCTGGACCGTCGAGTAAGGAGGTACCGTGCGTTCGATTCCGTGCCCGTCGTGCGGGTTCGAGAACCTGACCGGCGCGGACATCTGCGACAACTGCGGCGCCGACATCTTCGGTGTCGACGTGCCTCAGCAGGCGCCCGCATTCCAGGGTCAGCTCCTCGGTGAGCACCTCGACCGGCTCGGCGCCCCGCCGCCCCTCACCGTGCCACCCAACACGCCGATCGACGAGGCCATCGCGCTCATGCAGGCCAATGAAGTCGACTGCCTCCTCGTCGTTGCCGACGACAAGCTGATCGGCATCTTCACCGACCGCGACGCAGTCGTGAAGGTGGCGGGCAAGCGCGTTGACGCGTTCCATGTTCGCGACTTCATGACACCCGATCCCGTCGTGCTCCGCCACGACGAGCCGATCGCGGTCGCCATCCACAAGATGGCCGTCGGCGACTTCCGGCACATCCCGATCGTCGACAAAGGGCGGCCGACCGGGATCGTCACGGCCCGGGACGTCTTCCACCACCTCGCGGCAAAGCTCGACTGAGGTGCGCGTCGCGGTTCTGGCGGACGACCTGATCTGGTCGACGCGCCTCACCGATGCCCTGCAGGCGGCCGGCGCCGAGCCGGCTCCGGTCCGCTCGCTCGCCGCACTGGAGGCAGCCCTGCCCAGCGTCGAACGGGTCATCGTCGACCTGACGGCGCGCGCATACGACGGCGTGGCTGCGATCGAGGCGGCGCGAGCGGCAGGAAGGCCGGTGCTCGCGGTGGGCCAGCACGACGACCATGAGCTCCGTCGGCGGGCGCTGGCGGCCGGCGCCGATCGCGTCTTTGCGTATCGGAAGCTGTTCGAGGACGGTCCGCGCACGCTCGCCACGTGGCTTGGTGTGTCTGCGGCGGAGGTGCCCCGATGACGACTCCGACCGCGCAGCCCGAGATTCCACCTGCCGGCTACCGCGATCGGCTGGAGCGTCTCACAACCCTCACCGGGGAGCGCGGGTTCGAGGCCGTGCTCGTCGGCGTGGGCCCGGACCTCGACTACCTCACCGGTTACCGGGCGATGCCGTTGGAGCGCTTGACGATGCTCGTCGTGGCCCGTGACGCGCCGCCATTCCTCGTCGTGCCGCGTCTCGAACGGGCGGCGGCACAGGCCGGGACCCGGGTCGACGTGCCGATCCGGACCTGGGAGGAGACCGAGGATCCGTACGCGGCCGCGTTGTCGGGGCTCGAGCCGTCGCGAGGTCGCGAGGTCCGTTTCGCTGTGTCGGACCGGCTGTGGGCGAGCCACCTGCTCGCGTTCCAGGCCCGCATCGCCGCGGACGACCGCTTCGATGCCTACGCCTTCGGGCTCGCGTCCGCACTGCTGGGGGAGCTGCGCGCGGTCAAGGACGGCGACGAGATCGCGCTGCTGCGGATGGCGGCACATGCGGCCGACCGAGTCGTTGCGGCAATCGCCGCCGGCCGGCTGATCGGGCGGACCGAGGCGGAGGTCGCGCGCGAGGTTCGCGAGCGGCTGATCGACGCGGGCCACGACGAGGCGTCGTTTGCGATCGTCGCATCCGGGCCCAACTCGGCGTCCCCGCACCATGACGCGTCGGATCGCGTGATCCGGGCCGGCGAGCCGATCGTGCTCGACATTGGCGGGTCGCTCGGCGGATACGGGTCGGACATCACGCGGACGCTGTGGGTGACCGGCGGCGATCCCGCGCGTGGACCGGACGAACGGTTCCGGCACCTGTACGCCGTGCTGCTGGGCGCCCAGGAAGCGGCGACCGCGGCCGTGCGCCCGGGGATCGCCTGTGCGGCGATCGATGCGACCGCGCGCGAACGGATCGCGGCGGAGGGCTACGGCGAGCGCTTCATCCATCGGACCGGTCACGGTATCGGCCTCGAAGCGCACGAAGACCCGTACCTCGTCGCGGGGAACGACGAACCGCTGGCCGTTGGACATGCCTTCAGCGTCGAGCCGGGGATCTATCTCGAAGGCGAGTACGGCGCCCGCATCGAGGACATCGTCGTGTGCGGCGCCCAGGGTCCCGACGTGCTCAACGAGGCGTCGCGCGAGCTGTACGTGGTCAGCGGGTAATATCGCGGAATGCGCACAGTGATTGGACGCCGCCTCGTCGAGGTCGACGTCGGGTAAGTCGCCAATCTGGTTGCCCGCCACGAGCGGGTGATCGTCGATCTCGGTACCGGTGACGGTCGAGCGGCGCTGTCGCTCGCCGAAGCGGAGCCGAGAACACTCGTCATCGGTATCGACGCCGACGTGTCGTCGATGGCCGAGACGTCCCGCCGTGCCGCGCGGCCGTCGGCCAGGGGCGGACGTCCGAACCTCCTGTTCGTTGTCGCCGCGGCCGAGACCCCGCCGCCTGAGCTCCTGGGGCTCGCAGATGAGGTCCGGATCCTGTTCCCATGGGGTTCACTGCTGCGCGGCGTGCTCGGTATGGATGAGCGGGTCGCCCGGGGCATCGCGGGCCTCGCCCGCTCGGGCGGTCGTGTGGTCGCGATCGTATCGGTCACGGCGAGGGACGGGCTCGGCGAGATCGAGTCGCTGGACCGGGCCGGGGTCGCCCGAGGGTCTGATCTGCGGCTGACCGCTATGCGACGGGTCGACGTGGACGGCGTTTGGGCGACGCGTTCGACCTGGGGCCGGCGCCTGCTCGCCGGCGGAGCGGACCGTCCGGTCTGGCGCCTCGAGTTCGTCAACGACGCGCTGTCTACGGAGCCTGACGGACGTCGGGTCGAGGAGCCTGCGGTATGATCCCGGGCAAGACGCCTCCGAGCGATGCGTCAATCGGCCCAGAGACACCATGACTCCGAACACACGGCGCCGCATCGGCGCCGCTGACCCCCGGGGTGCCGGAACGTGAGCCGGCGCCATCACGGCCGTTCGCGCCACGCGCGGGGCCGAAGCGACGATGGACCGCGCCTGCAGGCGCAGATCGTGCCGCGCCCCGAGACACATCCAGAGCCCCCCGCAGAGCCTCGGCCCGACGTCCCCACCCTGGACGCTGCAGCCCAGCACGGTTCCGGACCCGGCGAAGGCGTAGGCGGTCACCAGGTGGCATCTCCGCACGGGCCTCCGGCCGCCATGGTTCCGCCCGCCATGGTTCCGCCCGGCTCGGCTCCGCACGCCGCAGACCAGCATCCGCCGCCGAGCGGGAACGGACACGCTCCCCAGCCGCACGACGCCACCGACATGAACGGCGGACCGCGGCCCGGTTGCACGGCGCCCCAGCTCCGTCGCTTCATCAAGAGCCGGCCGTACGTGCCGATGCACGAACTGCGCCGTCGCTTCGGGATCAACGGCGCCGACGACGAGGTCAGCGCGCTCCCGATCGACGCGCGCGTTTACGTGGGTCTGCCTGAGCGCGAGTGCCGCCTGCTCGGCGAGCTGGTCCGCGGCGGTGAGGTCGGCTACGAGCTGTCACTCGACCCGCGCACCCCAATCGTGGTTGGCGTGTACCCTATGCGTCCGGTGCCGCGCGCCTGACAGAAAAAACGTCCGGTGCGTGTCCGCACCACTGTCGTCCCGCGTACTTGACACCAAAGGCGCTCGCTTTACCCTCATCGAACCGGTACGATCGTCCTGGTACTCGGGGGAGGCAGGGGATAAATAGGTCCGGTCCGTCACCCCGGTTCTGGTCACGACGGTAGCGCGCATTTTTAGGCCGGGCTCGTGCCCAGGAGGCTCTTCGTGTTTCGTTCTCGCGCTCAACGAGCGCTGGTGGTTGCGACCACCGGCATGGCACTGATCGGGCTTCTGCTCGGCCTCACAGGCACGGCCCTCGCCGCGGACAACCGCGTCGTCTACTTCGGCGACCCGGCCAAGGTCGACGCGACATCCAAGCGGCGACCGCACGCTCGCACCTTCGCCCGTCACCGCCGGCGGCGTCTTCACGTTCGACGTCCTTGGGCGAAACCTCGGCAGCCAGTCACTCACGCACTCCTTCGATCGGCCTCGGCAGCCAGGTGACGGCTCGTGACTGGGGCAACAGCACGCCGCAGCCCAGCCTCCCGGCTGGTTCCAAGGTCCTCGTGGCGACCTGGGTGAATGGCTTGAGCAGCGGCGCCTGCACCATCACCGCGAATAAGGACGGCGCGAACTGCGACGTCGGGACCATGGTCAAAGGCACCGACGTGGTCGCGACATTTGCCGTGGAAGTGCCGTCCGCAGGGCCCTCCCACGTCTACGCATCGCTGCGTGTCGCGGAGAACAACCCCAACCGCGGCGACAACAACAACTCGTTCTTCGCTGACTCGGACGTGACTGTCGGGCAGACGAACTCCGACAGCAACAGCACGTTCAAGCTCTCGAACCAGGCGCTGAAGCTGGGCACCAAGGGTCAGAGCGCGGTCCCCGGTGACAAGATGACGACCACCGTCGAGGTCCCGGACGGATTCGGTGGGCTCATCAGCATCGTCGAGAAGAACGGTCCGACCGGCTGCCCGAACACGCCGTGCATCGGCCAAGAGGTCGAGCTCAACGTCCGCAACGGCGCCGACATCGACCCGTACGTGCAGTGGCGGCTCGAGATCATCGGCCTCGGTGCCGGGCTCAACAAGGGCGGCATCCTCCACACGCTCGACGACGGCACCATCGTCGACATTCGGTTCACCAAGGCCAACACGTGCTCGGCGAAGCTGCTGGACGATTGCATCGTGTCCTACGACGTCAACAAGAACGCGGGAACCACGGTCATCGTCTTCCGGACGGACACGAACGGGCGGGTCAAGGGGAGCTAGCTGACCGCGGTCGGGTCGGCTCCGCTCGCGAGGGCTTCGAGCCGCAGCTGGACCCGATTCGCGGAGGCGACGTCCTCCTTCCGCTCGTAGAGCGCCAGAGCCTCCCGCAAGGGAGGCTCTGCCAAATCCCGGTGGCCGACGCGCCAGAGCACCTCGCCGAGCGCCGATTTGACATCGCCCAGCAGGTCGATGTCGTCGCCGTCAGTGGCGAGCGCTACGGCGCTTTCGGCCTGGGCGATGGCTTCATCGGTCTTGTCGGCCTCGGCCAGCAATCGGGCATGCGCCGTCCGCCACAGGATCTGGGACAGCGCATCGTCCTCGTCGGCCAGCTCGCGGGCGGTCTCGACGGCGCCCGCGGCATCCTCGAGCCGGCCTGCTTCGACCAGCACCCCAGCGAGCATCCCGACGACCGTCGACCGGAAGTAGCGTTCGTCGATGACAGCCAGGGCCGCGTCGTCCGCGCGTAGCTCGCGTTCAGCAGCAGCGAGGTCCCCGGCAAGGGACTCCACGCGCGCCCGCTCAATCGACGTCGCCATCGCGGTCACGCTCGGTCCGAGGTCGTCGAGCATCTGCCGCTGGCGCTCCGACTCGTCGCGAGCGCGTCCGAAGTCGCCCTGCATGGCATAGATCTGGGCGAGGACGCCGAGGATGACCGCTTCCGATTTGCGGTCGCCTTCTACCTGCGCCCTGAGGCGCTCGCACCGCTCACGCACTTCGGACGCGGGGAGCGTGCCCACCAGGGCGACCGACGCATATATCTGGGCGCCGCGCGCCGCCATCCGCGCGTCGCCGGCAGCAACGGCGTACTCGACCACGCGCTCGGCCGCCGCCGCCGCCTCGTCATACCTGCCGGCCGTCCCATGGACGACGACCCGCAACCGCCACGCGCGTGCCAGTCCTGCGCGATCGCCGGCCGCTTCGAAGATCGGAATCGCGTTCGCAGCGGCTTCGAGCGCATGGGGGCTCGCGCCTGCGTCGCCGGCATAGATCTCCACGTACCGCTTGTTGAGGATGGCGCGGGCTTCCAGTCGGCCATCCCCGCCTGCGGACGCCGCGCTTGCCGCCTCGTCGAGTGTCGACGTGGCCTCGGCGAACGTGCCTCGCTCCATCTGGGCCTCGCCGAGATGTACCTGCAGCTCGATCCGCTCGGGATCGCCGACGTCGCGAAGCGCGGCAGCGCGTTCCAGCAGGTTCGTTGCCGCCGGAAGGTCGCCACGGGCGAAGGCCCGCCGGCCGGCGGCACCAAGGCGCTCGGACGCGCGGGTGCCGATCTGTCGGCCTTCGGCGTCGATCGGGCCGAGCTCTGCCCGGTAGCGGAATGCCTGCTCGAGGTGGTAGCCGAGGATCTCCTCGAACTCCTGCTCGCGGTCGCGCTCGCGGTTGACCTGCTCGGCCCACGCCACGAAACGCTCGTGGAGCGTCGCGCGCGCCCGCTTGAGCAGGGCGTTGTAGGCAGTGTCCCGGATAAGGATGTGGTGGAAGCGATACGTTTCGGATTCGTCGACTTCTACCCCACCATCCGCCGGCCGAACGAACTGCTTGCGACTCAGCGTCGTCAGGTGCTGGCCCAGGGCGGGCTTCAACGTATCGGGAACGAGCTCGTGGACTGCCGGTTCGGGGAACACCAGCCCGATCACCGAGGCCGGCTCGACGATCGCTCGTTCCTCGCGGCTGAGCAGGTCGAGACGTGCCGCGATCAACGCCTGGATCGATGGTGGCACGACGAATTCGGACAAGTCCGACGCGCTCCCCACGCGCTCGTCGGCCAGCATCCGGACCATCTGCTCGACGTAGAGCGGGTTGCCCTCGGCGGCCTCGACCACCCGACGCCTGATCTCGTCTGGCACGGCTGTCTCGCCGAGCAATCGGTCGATGAACAGCTCCGCATCCTCCGCGGTCAGTGGCTCGAGCTTGATCGTTGCCGTTCCCGGCCGGCCTTCCCATTCCGGGTTCTCCTCGAGGAGCTCGTGCCGAGCGGAACAGACCAGCACGATCGGCACGCGCTTGCTCGACTCGACCAGGTGGTCGAGAAGCTCGAGGAACGTTGGGGCGGCGTCGTGGATGTCGTCGAACAGGACGATGAGCGGTTGGTCCGTGGCAAGCGCCTCGAAGAGCCGGCGAATTCCCCAGAACAGCTCGGACACGGGGACCTGCGCCGATGTCAGACCGATCGCCGCGGCGACCCGCGCCGCGATCTGGTCGCGCTCCGGGTCCTCGGGATCGAGCAGCCCGAGGATGCGCGCCTGCGCGGTCTCCGCCGAATCGTCCTCGGCGACCTCCGCCGCCATCCGGACCGCCTCCACGATCGGCCAGAACGTGATCGCGTCGCCGTACGCGAGGCATCGACCACGAAGTGTCACCGCGTCGGATTCGTGCTCCTCGAGGAATTCGTGGATGAGCCGCGATTTGCCGACGCCCGGTTCGCCCACCACCGTCACCAGCCTGCAGCGCTGCGTGACGTAGGCGTCGGCGAGCGCCTCCTCCAGGATCGCCAGCTCTCGATCGCGGCCGACGAGCGGGGACTCCTGGCGTTCGCGCTGCGCGCCCTCGATCAGTCCGACGAGCCGGTATGCCGGGACCCGCTCGGCCTTGCCCTTGAGCTCGAGGGGCTCGACAGCCTCCACGTCGACGAGGCCGCGAACCAGCTCAAACGTCAATCCGCCGATCAGCACCTCGTTGGCCGGGGCGGCCTGCTCGAGCCGCGCAGCGGTGTTCACCGCATCGCCGGTCACGAGACGCTGACCGCTGGTGACATCCCCCGCAACGACCTCACCGGTATTAACCCCGGTCCGGTTCGTGAGTTCGACGCCATACGTCGAAAGGAGATCCAGGTTCAGCTGGCGGAGCGCCTCCTGCATCCCGTGCGCGGCGCGGACCGCCCGGAGCGCGTCGTCCTCGTGCAGCTTCGGCAGGCCGAACACCGCCATGATCGCATCGCCGATGTACTTCTCGATCGTCCCGCCGTGGAGGTCGAGGATCGCCTTCATGGAGTCGAAGTAGCGGGTCATGACCTCGCGCAGCGATTCGGGATCGAGCGCCTCGCCGAGGTTCGTTGAGCCCTTGAGGTCCGAGAAGACGATGGTGACGGTCTTGCGCACCTCCTGCGGTGGCAGGCTGGGCGCGAGCGCCGTTCCGCAGAATCCGCACAGCCGGAACTTGGCCGGGTTCTCCTCGCCGCAGTTCGGACAGACGACCAGTTCCATGCCTATCGAGTCTAGCGACCACGCGGCTGGATCCAGCGCGTACGATGCATGGCATGGTCAGCCCCGCTGCCGACCTCGCGCTTGCACGTGAGGCGCTCCATTCCTGCCCGCTGTTCGCCGGACTCGATGATGCGACGCTCATGTTGTGCGCTGACGCGATGCGCGGACGGCGGTTCCGCCGCGGCGAGGTCTTGTTCCACGTCGAGGATCCCGGCGACGCGCTGTTCGTGGTCACGAGCGGGGAGGTCAAGATCATCCTTCCCTCCGAGGAAGGCGCCGAACCCGTCATCCTGACGACCATCGGTCGCGGCGGCTTCTTCGGGGAGCTGGCGCTGCTCGACGGGCACCCGCGCTCCGCCTCGGCGGTCGCCGTCCGAGTCGTCGAAGCGCTGGTCCTCCGGAGGGATGCGTTCGATCGCCTCGTCGACGCCGAGCCCGCCCTGCGCAGGGCGATGTTCGCCTCGCTCACCGGCGAGATCCGGCGCCTGACCGGCCAGATCGCCGACCTCCACTTCCTCGACCTGCCGGGTCGCCTCGCCCGTCACCTCCTGCGGATGGGCGGGGTCATGGAGAACGGCGACGGCGTGACTGGGTCCAGTGCGAGCGGCCCGATACGGCTTGCCTGGCCGTACACCCAGTCGGAGCTGGCCGGCATGATCGGGGGTTCGCGCCAATCGGTGAACCGGATGCTCGCCGACTTCGTCGAGGAGGACCTCCTCCGGTTCGAGGGCAACGAACTCGTGATCCCAGACCCCGGCCGACTCGAGCGCGCCGTCTCGCGGTGACGGAGCAGCGCCGGCCCTCAGAGCCTGCGCTCGAGCTCCTTGCTGCGATCGCGGCGCGAGCCGAGGCGGCGGGCCGTCTCGAGCCTCCCGGCGGCGCGGCGGTGCTGCGCTCCATCGTCGATGCCACGGTTGTGCTCTTTGACGCCGAGGCGGCCTCGATCGCGTTGTACGACCCCGCGACGGATCGGCTCGTGTTCCGGGTCGCGGCGGGAGCGCAGGGGCAGGGCGTCGTCGGGGTAGCGATCGCACCTCACGAGGGCGTGGCCGGTTACGTCTTCTCGACCGGTCAGCCGATCGCGATCCTGGACGTCGTGGCAGATCCGCGGTTCGGTGCGAGCACGGCTCAGCAGACCGGCTACGTCCCGCGCTCGATCCTCGCGGTGCCGCTCCTCGACGATGAGGACAGCCTTGGTGTGCTCGAGATCCTCGACCGGCGTTCGGGCGAGGGCTTCGCGCTGCGTGACGTGGAGCTGGCCGGCGTGTTCGCCCGCCAGGCGACGGTCGCGATCCGCGCGACGCGCCTCGAGCGCGACACCGCGACCCTGTTGCGCGACGGGTTGCGCGCCCTGGCGTCCGAGGAAACGGTCCCGGTTTCCGAGGAAGCCGTGGAGGAGCTCGTCGAGGCGGCGACGGCTCGGCTGGCCGCCGACGACGACCCGCTGTGGACCCTCGCCGACCGGATCGGGCGGCTACGCTCCGCGGACCCGGGCCAGGTCGGGCTGCTGGCGGATCTGCTCGACGTCCTCATCCGCCGCGCAGAGCGCCAGCGGCCCGGGCGGGCCGAGCGATGACCGCCGGCCTCGACTCCCTGCCGGCCTGGAGCGAACCGTTTGCCGGCGAGGCGCGGGCGGCTCTCGAGCGAGCGCTGCCGCTCGGGATGGTAGACCGGGAGGCGGCTTTCGGTGGCACCGATGGCAGCGGGGTCCGGGTGGCCATCATCGACTCCGGGGTGGAGGCAGCGCACCCGGCGGTTGGCGGACGACTCCGTACGAGCATGGTTGTCGAGATCGACGGTGACGATGCGACCGTGATCGAGGATGCCACGGCCGCCGACGTCGTCGGCCACGGCACGGCCTGTGCCGGGATCGTCCACTCGATCGCGCCAGGTGCCGAGCTCGTGTCGGTCCGCGTCCTCGGTCCGAACAACCGGGCGAAGGGACATTCGTTCGCCGCCTCGATCGAGTGGGTGGTGGGGCAGGGGATCGGCGTGGCGAACCTGAGCCTGTCTTCGCGCAGCGAGTCGCTTGCCGGGCTGTTCCACGAACTGGCGGACCGGGCGTACTTCGCCAACACGCTCCTGATTTGCGCCGCGAACAACGCCCCGGGCCCGTCGTATCCGTCGCTCTTCGCGTCGGTGGTATCGGTGGCCGCCCACGATGTGGCGGATCCGACGGTCTGGTTCTACAACCCGTCGCCGCCGGTCGAGTTCGGGGCGTATGGAGTCGACGTGGACGTCGCGTGGCGCGGCGGTGGGCGCATCCGGGCGACCGGCAACTCGTTCGCAGCCCCGCACCTGGCCGGCTACGCAGCCCTGATCCGGGCCCGCCATCCGACGGCCACCCCGTTCGAGGTCAAGGCGATCCTCGCGGCGACGGCGACGCTCGTCACGACCTGACCGTCACGGCCTGACATCGGGCAAAGAGAACCACCGGCGCCCCTGGGAGGCGCCGGCGGTTCGGGGGCCGGGTGCTGGAGGTCGCCGCTCGGCCTGGGGTCGGTACGAGTTGGTTAGACCGTGTCGTCGCTGGAGTCGTGGACTTCGCCGCCGTGCCCCGGCGATCTGTTCGGGCCGAACCCCGGTGGCGGTGTGAGGACCGTGAAGTCCTCAGGGGTTAGCTTGGCGTGTCCTTCGACGTCATCGTCCGTTGGGAACAGGCCCTGTCCCTCGGCGTCCGTGTCATCGATGAATTGACCCTTCGGGAGACTGATCTTCTTGTCCACGTCGACCTCCTTGCCCTCGGCTGTGTTCGCGGTTGAAGTGCGCTTACTGTAGGTCGCGCTGGCAACGCCTCCGATGCCGCCCGAGACCCGGAGATTGTCAGCTACGACACACCCTCGGATTCGGCGAGCGGCGGGGCCGTGTCGCTCGGCGGCCGTGGCTTGCGCAGGTCGCGCAACGCGGCCTGGTCGACGCCGGCCAGGCGCGGCAGGTCGGCGGTCGTCGTTCGCGCAAGCCGTTCGGTCATCTTCGGGAGCAGGAGGTCGCTGATCTCGCGCACTGACATCAGTGAGCGCAGCGTGGTCCCCGGGATCTCGACCAGCGACGAGTCAGCGTCGGCCACGACGTTGGCCGTTCGCGTGCTGCCGGTCAGCGCAGCGATCTCGCCGAACACGTCGCCCTCGAGCATCGTCGACAGCGCACGGTACTCGCCGCCCTCGACCGGCGTGCCAGCCACGGCACGACCGGACAGGATCGCGTACGCGGAATCACCCTTGTCTCCGGCGGCCACGACCGTCGTGCCGGCCGGGACGTCGCGGACCCGGGCCGAAGCGAGCAGCAGCCGGCGCTCGTTGTCGCCAAGCACCCCGAACGCCGGGATGACGCCGACCAGGACGCCCAGGTCGTCAGCCGCGAGCGGGCGGCTCGGGATCGCGCCGGCCGCGGTGGCGGTGCGCAGCCGCTGCGCGGCTTGTCGCCATTCGGCTGCCGGCTCGCCGAGGCCCGGCAGGAACTGCGTCCGAATTCCCGTTCCGACCAGGATCACGCCGGAAATGATCACGAGCAGCCTGATGTCGACGTAGTCGGCGAGGCCTGCCGCGAACATGCCGATCAGGAAGATGACGTCGCGCAGGACGCCGAACGTGCTGAACACGCGACCACGCATCTCGCGCGGGGTGTTGCGCTGGAGGATCAGGCGGCGGGCGATCGCCGGAGGCGCGTTGAGGAACCCCGACAGCGTGACGATGATGATCGCCACGAGGATCGACGTCGCGAGGCCGTAGAGGATCCCGAGGACGCCCATGCCGAGCATGCCGATGACGATCCACTGCCCCTCGCGCAGGCGATCCGTGAACTTGGCCATGAACAGGCTGCCGACGACGAAGCCGACCGACGTCAGGCCCTCCTGCAGCCCGTATTCGAACTCCGTGGCCATCAGGACGGTGATGGCAAATGGCAGCAGCAGGACGTTCCACAGGCCGAACGAGAAGTAGGCCGGGACGCCGCTGATGAAGCTGTTGCGCAGGATCGGCGTCGCCCCGAGATAGCGGAAGCCTTCGCGCAGGCCGGCGATCACGACGCGGACGCTCGTGGCCTCCTCGGTGACGATCGGGCGGACGGTGACGAACAGGATGAGTGCTGCAGAGACGACGAACGTCAGCGCGTCGGCGTAGAAGGCGATCTCGATCGAAGCGAGCGACGCGAGCAGGCCGGCGGCGGCGAACCCGATCGCCGTCGAGCCGAAGCTGCTGATCGACAGGAAGGAGTTTGCGGCAGCCAGCTCCTCGTCGGTGGCGATATCGGGGATGACGCTCTCCTGCGCCGGATCGAAGAACTGGGCGATGGCCGCATTGATGAAGACGATGACGTAGAGCAGGTTGATGTTGATGGCCACGATGGCCGGGATCGACGCCACCAGGACGGCCCTGAGCAGGCAGGACACGATCATGATCTTCTTGCGGTCGTAGCGGTCGACGAAGACACCCGCCACGAGCCCTACGACCAGGGCAGGCAGAGCGGTTGCCGCGAGCATGAGGCCGACGGCCAGCGCTGAACCCGTCGCGCGGTAGATCAGGATCCCGGCCGCGAGATCGGTGAGCGCCGAGCCGCTCGTGGAGATCAGTTGGGAGAACCAGAGGAGCGTGAAGTCGCGCTTCTTGAAGACGGCGAACATCGACGGCTGAGGCGGCGCAACAGCGCTGGCCAAGGACTCCTCCCATTCCCTGTGCGTACGGGATCGGCCGGTCGCCCCGGGCCACCGTCGGGCGCTGCCGCGTGACGCTCGGCGGCCCGTTGGCGGGAGTCTAGTCGGTCGAATTGGGCGCTGCTACCCCTTCCACGCGCAGCAGGGAGCGCTTCAATTCCTGCCGCTCCCGATGGCTGCCCCACGCATCGCCACCGTAGCCGCCGAGCGAGCCATCGCCGGCGATGACGCGATGGCATGGGATGATCACGCCGATCGGGTTGCGTCCCACGGCGCCGCCGACGGCCCGCGCCGCACCAGGCCGGCCGATCATCCGCGCGACGCCGCCGTAGCTCTCGGTTCGACCCCACGGGATGCGCCTGACGCCGTCGAGGACCGCCCGGTCCCAGGCCGACAGACCGTTGAAATCGAGGGGGAGATCGAACGGCTCGCGCTTCCCGGCCATCCACCGCTCGAGCGCCCGGACCGTCCTGTCCAGGAGTCGCCGCCGCTGGTCGTCGCCAGGCAGGTCACTTCGATCGATCGGGCCGGCGCCGTGCTTTCGGACCAGCCAGGCGCGCACGTCATCGATCGGTCCGAGCCAGCTGACAGCCGCCACGCCACCCTCGGTGACTGCGACGTGGAGCGGCCCCCAGGGCGAGGCGAGCGTGGTGATCGCGGCCGGTCGTCCGTTCGCCGGGCCGTCGGGCTGTGGCACGATCCGTCGATGCATCAATCGGATCGTGGCACGAGATCGCGCATCGCGACGCCCGAGGATCCCCGCGACCTGCCGGGCGACTTCGCCCACCGAGTCGCGATCGACGTCCGCTTCGCCGACACGGACGCCATGGGCCACGTCAACAACGCGGTCTACCTGACGTACTGCGAGATGGCGCGCATCCGCTACTGGTCCGACGTGACCGGCGAGCCGCTCGCGGCCGGCCACCACGGGGCGGAGAGCCTGATCCTGGCCGAGGCACGCATCACCTATCGGGCACAGGTCTTCCACACCGACGCGGTGACTGTCGAGACGCGCGCGAGCCGGATCGGCCGCTCGAGCTTCGTGCTCGAGCATCGGCTCACCGCCGGCGAGCCCGGTAGGTCTTCGCGCCTGGCCGCGGTCGAGCGAGTCGGTGATGGTCCGCTTCGACTACACGGTGGGCCGGGCAGCGGAGCTCGATGCACGCTTCGTCGACGCGATCGAGGCGTTCGAGGGACGGCGGCTGCGGAAACCTGAGCCGCCAGCTCAGGCCGTGTAGCGTCGGAAGACCGCGACGGCGTTCTGGCCGCCGAACCCGAAGCCGTCGATCGCGACCGTGTCGACGCGCGCCTCGCGCTTGACGTTCGGGACGTAGTCCAGGTCGCAGTCAGGGTCCGGGCTGTGCAGGTTGATCGTCGGGGGGATGACCTGGTCCCGGATAGCTCCGATACCGGCCAATGCACTGGCGATCCCGGCTGCCCCGACGAGGTGGCCGATCATCGACTTCGGTGAGCTGATCGCGACCTTGTACGCGTGCTCCCCGTAGGCGGCTTTGATCGCGCGGGTCTCGGTGGCGTCGTTGAGCGGCGTCGCTGTGCCGTGGGCAACGATGTAGTCGATCTCGTCCGGCGACACCTCGCTGTGCTGCAGGGCGAGGGTCATCGCCCGCGCCTGGCCGCGCCCCGTCGGTTCGGGCGCGCTGATGTGGAAAGCGTCGGCCGTCAGCGCGGCACCGAGGATCTCCGCAATCGGGGTGGCGCCGCGTGCCAGCGCATGGGCAAGCAATTCGACCACGACCACTCCGCCGCCCTCGCCGAGGACGAACCCATCCCGGGTCGCATCGAACGGCCGCGAAGCCGTTTCGGGCGAGTCGTTCCGCTTCGAGAGCGCCGTCATGTTGCCGAGCGCGGCGACGCCCATCGGCCAGATCGGGGCCTCCGAGCCGCCGGCGAGGACCACGTCGCACTCCCCGTCGCGGATCAGTCGATGGGCGTCCTGGAATGCGATCACCGAGGTGGCGCACGCGGCGACCTGGGTCATGACCGGGCCGGTCAGCCCCCATTCCATCGAGAGCATCGCCGCGCCCATCGAGCCCGACAGTGCCGGGATCGCGAACGGCGAAACAAAGCGCGGGCCTTTCTGGTCGTGGACGTGGGTGCCGTCGATGATCTGCTCGATGCCGCCACCACCGGTGTTGACCACCGACGCCGACGCGGTCACGCTGCTCGGTGCTCATTGCCGCGAAGTCGATCCCGGAGTCGGCGACGGCCTCCTTGCCGGCGGCCATCGCGAAGTGGATGAAGCGGCTCATGCGGCGGGCCATCTTGGCGTCCATGAACTGCGCAGGAACGAAGTCGAGCACTTCGGCTGCAATGCGGACTTCCTGCGCCGTTGCGTCAAAGCTGGAGATCGTGCGCGTACCGCTGACGCCCGCCTGGAGGTTGGCCCAGTAGGTCGGGAAATCGTTGCCGATCGGCATGACCGCGCCGAGGCCGGTTACGACGGCGCGCCGGGCAGGATCGCGCTCAGGCACGTACGTCACGCATGGAGGGCACGGCTCGATTGTAGTCAGTGGCTTTGGCTGTCGCGCCTCGACGCCGATGGCTGCGTTGGCGGCTGCGGTCCTCGCTCACGGGCATCCGAGCCCGCTCGCTCCGGTCCTCGCCGCCGCCTTGCCCTCGACGCCCATCCGCGACGAACGCAGTCGGGGACAGCGATCAGTCCCCGTTGTAGCGGGCGAAGATGACCGCGCCGTTGTGCCCTCCGAGGCCGATGTTGTTCGACAGCGCATAGCGGATCGGGAACGGCGTTGGCTCGGTCACGACCCACAGGTCGCACTCGGGGTCGAAGTCGCGGTAGTTGATGGTCGGCGGGACGCACTGCTCGGCGACCGACATGATCGTTGCGAATGCCTCGAATGCGCCGGCGGCACCCATGAGGTGCCCAGTCATCGACTTCGTGCCGCTGATCGCCAGCGACTGGCGATCGCGCGCAGCGCGGTCGCCGAACACCGTCCACAGGGCCTCCGCCTCGCGCCTGTCGCCGAGCGGGGTTGACGTTCCGTGCGGATTGATGAGGTCGACCTCGTCAGCCGGCACGCCGCGCCGCTCGAGCGCCATCTTCATCGCCCGGGCGGACCCCACACCTGCGTCGATCGGCTGGATCATGTCCCAGCCGTCGGCGGCCGACCCGTACCCGACGACCTCGCCGTAGATCCGCGCACCGCGTGCCTTGGCGTGCTCGAGGTCTTCCAGGAACAGCGACCCCGCGCCCTCGCCCAGGACAAACCCGTCACGAGTCAGATCGAATGGTCGCGACACGGTCTGCGGCGGCTCCCCGGGCCGGGGCATGCCCATGCCGCGCATGTTCGAGAACCCGGCGTGGGCGACCTCCAGCAGCGGCGACTCGGTCGAGCCACTGATCACCGCGATGCAGTCACCGCGGCGGATCGCCTCGGCGCCTTCCCCGACGTTATGGGTGCCGGTGGCGCAGGCCGAAACGATGCAGACGTTGTGGCCGATCGCGCCGGTCTCGATCGCGATCATCCCCGAAGTGCTGTCGGTCAGCGCATTGGCGATGAATGTCGGTGCGACGGTCCGTGGGCCCTTCGTGTTGAGCTGGTCGTAGTTGTCGATCATCAGCTGCTGGCCGCCGGCACCCGACCCAAAAACGACGCCGACGTCGGTCCGGTTCTCGTCGGTGAGCTCGAAGCCGGAGTCCTGCAGGGCCTGCTTCGCTGCGGCCACCCCGAAGTGCATGCTCTTCTCGCCGCGTCGCGCCGCCTTCGCGTCCATCCAGTCGGCTGCGTTGAAGTCTCTGACCTCGCCGGCAAGCTTCGCCTCGTACGGGCTTGCGTCGAAGTGGGTGATCTCGTCGAGCCCGGAATGGCCGCGGATCAGGTTCGACCAGGCTGTGCCCTTGTCGTTGCCGACGGGGCTGACGACCCCGACGCCAGTGACGACGACGCGGCGGTTGTAATCGGGTTTGCGCACTCGGATTCGGTTCCTTTCGAAGGTCAGACGGCGGTCGGGGAGAGGGTCAGGAGTCGGTCGAACGTGGCCGGGTCGTCGGCCGGGAGGATCTCGGCGTCCGGGGCAATGCGCTTGATGAGACCGGTCAGGACCTTGCCCGGACCGACCTCCACGAACATCGTGACGCCGGCCCCGGCCATGTGCTCGACGGCGGCGACCCAGTCGACGCCGGCGGTCAGGTGCTCGATGAGCTCGGCACGGGCGCCTTCCCCGGTCGTGATCGGCCGGGCATCGGCATTGGCGAGCAGCGTGACGGCCGGATCGCTGAACGTGATGGCCGCGAGCACGTCGCGCATCCGCTCCGCGGCATCCGCCATCAACGGCGAGTGGGCGGCAACCGAAACCGGGAGGACGATCGCACGCTTCGCGCCCAGGGTCCTGGCCAGCTCGGCGCCCGCCTCGATCGCGGGGCGCTCGCCGGAGACGACCACCTGGCCCGGCGCGTTGCGGTTCGCGACCACGAACGTGCCGTGCGCCGAGGCACCCTGGACGAGCTCCGGAACCAGTTCGTCGTCGAGGCCGATGATCGCGGCCATCGCGCCGGCGCGGCCCGAACCGGATGCCTGCATGCAGCGACCGCGCTCGCGAACCAATCGAATGCCGTCCGCGAGCGGGATGACCCCGGTCGAGACGAGCGCACTGTACTGGCCCATCGAATGACCGGCCGCGAAGGCGGGGACCGGCGCCGGGATGCCGGCCGCGCTCCAGCCCTCACGCAGGGCCTCCAGGATTGCGATCGACGCGGCGAGGATTGCGGGTTGCGCCTGCTCGGTCCGGTCGAGCGACTCGGCGGGACCGTCCCAGGCGAGGCTGCTGACCGGTTCGCCGAGCGCGGCGTCGGCGGCGGCGAACACGGCCGCGGCGGCAGGCGAGCGCTCGGCCAGCGCACGACCCATACCGACCGACTGCGACCCCTGGCCGGGGAAGACGAAGGCAAGGTGCGACATCACTGTTGAGACTAGGGGCAGTGAAGGGTCCCACGAGGCGTTTCCCGTGCACGCTTGCACGGATATGCGGCTGCGCCTACGCTCAGCGCGATGGCCAAATCCGCGCCCCGCCGCCGGGCCGCACCTGTTCGTTCGATCGCCCGCCGCTTCGAGGAAGACCTCTCGCCGGCGGTCGTTGCCGCCGGCAACCGGTTGCCGAACGTGCGCCAGATCAGCGAGCGCGTGGCGATGGGCCGCGCGCTGTGGCGGGAGCTGGTGATCGGCTTCGCTGGCCAACTCGGCGAGCTGCGCCTCGGCTTCACCCAGCTCGCTGCGCTGTACGTCCTTGCCGATGCCGGCACGATGACGATCGGTGACGTCGCGGAGGCAATCGGCAGGTCGCCGTCGGCCACGAGCCGGCTGGTCGACGGCCTGGTGCGCCGGCGGCTCGTCGAGCGACAGCCCGAACCGGAGGATCGCCGCCAGCGGACGGTCCGGCTCACGCAGCGCGGCCAGGCGATCCTGCGGGTGGTCGATCGGGCACGCGCCGATCAGTTCCTGACCGCGGTCCGCGCCCTGCCCGGCCCGGAACGGTCGATCGTCGCGATGGGCGTGGCGGCCCTCGCCACGCACGCCATCAGCCGCCGCGGACGGTTGATACGGACTCCCAGCGACTGACACCCGGGACGCCTTGTCCGGGGCGAGACGACCGGCTAGGCTCCGGGAGCGAGCACATCGAGGAGATCACATGTTTCAGGTTTCGGGACGCCTAGCCGAACTGCAAATCCAGCACCGTCACAACGATGGTGTGTGGAGCCCGCTTCAGCCGGCCCACCACGACCCGGCCGCTCACGATCCGGAGCGCGACTGGGTCAATGGCGCCGTCTACGTGTGCGCGTCATGCGGCGAGGAGGTTCGCATCATGGAGCCGCCCGTGGCCTCCTCCGAGGGCGACACCACCTAGCCCGCACATCGGGAGACGAGATGTTCCAAATTCAGGGACGGCTCCTCGAGCTGGAGTTGCAGCACCGCCATGCGGACGGCTCGTGGGCCGAGATGCAGGCGGCTGAGCACGACCCGGCATCCAGCGATCCCGAGCGGGAGTGGGCCAACGGACAGATCTTCGTCTGCAAATTGTGCGGGGAGGGTGTGCGCGTATCGCACGCCGCGGACGAGCCGTACTCCGGCGCCACCGCCTAGGGTGTCAGCCGCAGAAGCGGCGCACAACGTCGTACAGGACCGGCAACCCCCAGCGCAGCGCCTCGACGCCGACACGCTCATCGACCCCGTGAAAGCGATCGAGGAAGTGTTCTCCGGGCTCGAGGCGCAGGGGCGAAAAGCCGTACGTCGGGACGCCGAGGCCCGTCGTGTGCTTGGCGTCGGTTGCGAACGGCACCATGAACGGGACCGGGACGCCATCGGGGTCGTGCTCGCGGACCGTCGCGGCGAGCAGCTCGAACAGCGGGTGGTCAGCCGGCGACTCGGCTGGCGCCCCGAAGATCACGTGTTCGATCTCGCAAACGGCAATGAGATCCGGCCCGAGGCGATCCTCGACCACCGCCCGGGCATCTGCCTCAGTCATGCCGGGCAGCACGCGACAGTCGATCTCGATGAGCGCCTCGCCAGGGATCACGTTGTACTTGATGCCGGCGTGCACGATGTCCGGGCTGATCGTGTCGCGGACGAGAGCACGCAACGTGCGGGCGTACATCGGGTCGCAGGAAGCGGCGAGCGCGGCTTCGGCCGGCGCCGGATCGTCGGCAAGCAATCCGCGGAGCATTCCGGCTGCGGGCTCACCAAGAGTATCGGCGGTCGCGTTGATAAACCGCTCCATCACCGGCGTCAGGCGGACCGGCCCGGGCGTAGCGAGGCGGGAAATGGCAGCCGCGGCGAGGACGGCCGCGTTGTCCTCGCGCGGCATCGAGCCGTGGCCCCATGTCCCGCGGACGCGGATCCGGTAGACGCTGAAGCCCTTCTCCGCGACCTGGATCGGGTACAGCCGCCGTCCCGCGACCGTCGTTGCCACCCCGCCGCACTCGTTGACCGCCCCGGCCGCCCGCAGCCACTCGGGCCGATGCTCGACGATCCAGCCCGCCCCGTGGTGGCCGCCGGCCTCCTCGTCCGCGGTCGACGTGAGGAGCACGTCGCGACGCAGGCCGGGGATCGGGTCGCTCGCCGGGTCGCGCCCGGCCGCGCGAGCCTCGGCGGCGAGGAGCCGGACCACGCCGAGCTCGAGCGCGATCATGTCCTTCATGTCGACCGCGCCACGTCCGTAGACGTAGCCGTCGGCGACCCGTCCGTCGAACGGGTCATGCGTCCATCGATCGAGTGGCGCCGGCACCACGTCGAGGTGCGACAGCAGGAGGAACGGTTCGCCGCCGGTCCCGTCACCCCGGAGCCGGGCGTGTACCGAGCCACGGCCAGGAACGGGCTCGGCGACCTCGGGCCGGAGCCCGACGTCCTCCAGGGCGCCGCCGATGTAGCGCGCTGCCCGGAGCTCGCCGTCGCCGGGCGGCGGAGGCGGATTGACCGACGGGATCCGGATCAGGTCGCGGAGCGTCTCGACGACCTCTTCCCCCGCGTGGGACCAGGTATGGGCAGGCAGTGCGTCCGACGGGCGGGCCGCGGTCGTCATCTGCCCGAGCCGGTCATGAGGTTGGCGATGATTCCGAGCACGAACCCGGCGGTCACGATCACGACGACCATGATCACCAGCAAGCGGCCGTAGTAGCGGTCCTCGCGCTCGGCGACTTCTGGCTCCGGGTCCTCGCCACCCGGGATGTACGGCGCATCAAGACCGCGCGCTCGCGCCAGCTGGGCTCGCGGCGAGTCGTACTTGTCGGGGTCGGGCGGCAGATCGTCCGGGCGTGGGACGTCGGCCATCACGCCGTCGCCTCGTCTGTCAGCGGTCCGCGAAGCCCGACCTCGTCGGGGATCGGCCGGTAGCCGAGGCTCGCATTGACCGCGCGCATCGGGAGATTGTCGACGTCGTTGCCCGTCTCCAGCACGCGGATCCCGGCATCGATCGCCCACGCGATCGTCGCCCGCTTGAGGGCGGTGGCGATACCCCGTCCGCGGTGCGCCGGCCCGACCGCCGTCATGTCGTGCCACGCAGCATCCGGGCGACCGGGGATGCGCATCAGGCTCGCGTACCCGATCACGTCGCCGGTCGCCGTGTCGAGTGCGATGCAAAAGGCATCGGGCGGAATGCCGGGACGGTCGACGTCGCGCTTTCGGAATTCGTCGAGCGTTCCAGCCTGCATCGGCTCGTCGGCGTGCGGAATGTCCTGGAACGCAATTTCGGCGAGGGCGTGGACGCCGGTCACCAGGTCCGGCCGCGCGCCAAGGGTCGTGATCTCGATTCCGGATGGCTGGCCGATCGCCGGCTTAAGGAGCTGTCCGAGGTCGAGCGCGACCATTCGATAGCGGTCGAACTCGACGAAGCCGCGGTGCTTGAGGAACGCAAGTCCGTCGGCGTGTCGCTCCGAAACCGAGGTCTGGAGGCCGGTCTTGCCGACAGCGCGCGCCGCGCGCGACCCGGCGACGAGGAGTGCCGACCCGATGCCCTGACGGCGGTGCGACGCGCGCACGAGAACGGTCGCCCACCAACGTTCGAAGTCGGGCCGGTAGCTGAGGATCTGACCGACAGTCGCCACCCCGACGGTTTGGCCGGCCACCTCGGCGATAAATCGTTCGCCGCGATAGTTCGCGTCCTGCCAGTGCAGCTCCTCGAGCGAGGTCGGGTTCTCGGGTGTGACTTCGTTCACGACGTCCGCGAAGCGCGTCAGGTCCGCGTCGTCGCTTGCTGCCGGACGCACGCTGAAGCTCATGCGGCCACTCGGCGCAGCGGCTCGGCGATCTCCCGGGCAACCGCCTCGACACCCTCCGCGCCGAGCGCGGGCGGCATGCCGAGCACCACGTGGGTCGCGCCGCGGCGGACGGCGTCCCGGGCAAGATCGAGCGCGACCGCACGCTCCTCCGGCGTTCGCCCCGTCGGCATCTGGGCCACGAACGCGAACCCGGCTGGGTCGCGCCCGATGTCGTCCATCGCCTGCAACACCGCGTCACGCCGATCACTGAAGTAATCGAGGTCCGACGGGCGGGCACCCTCGTGCGGGACCACGGCGGGCATGTACCAGCCCTGCGCCACTGTCGCGGCGAGTGCGATGCCGCGCCGTTTGTTGCCGCCGAGCCACATCGGCGGGCCGCCCGGCGTCAGCGGTCCGGGCAAATTCGTCGCCCCTTCGAGCGGGTAGAACGGGTCCGGTCGTGTCACACCCGGCTCGCGGGTGGCCTCGTCCGAAAAGAGCGCGCGCAGCACGTGCACAGCCAATTCGAAGCGGTCGAACCGTTCCGGCATGTCGGGCAGCGGGATCCCGAACGGGACGTGTTCGCCGACATGCCAGCCTGCCCCGAGCCCGACGATGAACCGCCCGCCGGTGACGTGATCAAGCAGCGTTGCCTGCTTGGCCAGCACGGCCGGATGGCGAAACGTGTTCGACAACACGCCGTTACCAAGCCACTTGCCGGGGACGTGGTGGGCCAGGGCGGCCATCGCCGTGAGCGACTCCCAGCTCCGGCCGCCGTGCTCGACGGTGGCGTTGGTGATGTGGTCGTTCATCCAGACCGACTCGAAGACCTCGTGCTCGCCGATCCGCGCCCAGGCCGCTTCCAGCGTCGGCCAATCGACCTCCTGCGGGGAGGTCTTGATGCCGATCGAAATGCCTCCTGTCATCGGCGGGTCAGCAGCGCCTGCATGCGCCCGCCGGTCGTTACCGCACCCTGCGAGGCGGATCCGACCAGTGAGGCGTACTTCGCCAGCACGCCGCCCGCGTAACGCGGCGCCGGCGGCTGCCAGCCGGCCTGCCGGCGCGCGAGCTCGTCGGGATCGACGACGAGGTCGAGGGCGCGCCGGTCGACGTCGATCACGATCTCGTCGCCCTCCTCGACGAGCCCGATCGGTCCGCCAAGCGCCGCCTCCGGCGCGATGTGTCCGATCATCAGGCCGTGGGTGCCGCCCGAGAAGCGGCCGTCGGTGATCAGGGCCACGCTGTCGCCAAGCCCCTCGCCGACGAGCGCGGCGGTCACGCTGAGCATCTCCTGCATGCCCGGGCCACCGACCGGGCCTTCGTAGCGGATCACGACGACGTCGCCGGCCTTGATCTGGCGGTTCTTCACGGCCTCGAAGCACTCGGTCTCCGAGTCGAATACGCGGGCCGGGCCACGGTGGAGGCGCCGCTCGTGGCCGGCGAGTTTCACGACGCAGCCGTCAGGGGCGAGCGTGCCGCGGAGGATCGCGAGGCCGCCCGTCGGCTTCAGCGGGGTCTCGATCGGGTGGACGACGGGCTGGCCCTCGGTCTCCGACGTGTCGCCGGCGATCTGGGCGATCGTCCGGCCGTCAACCGTGGTCTCGCCGCCATGGAGCAACCCGTCTCGCTTGAGCAGTTGCCGCATGACGAGTCCCACACCACCCGCGTCGTACAGGTCCGACGCCGTGTAGCGGCCGCCCGGCCGCATATCGGCCACGATCGGCGTGCGCTCGGCGATCGTCGCGAAGTCATCGATGTCGAGCTGGATCCCGAACTCATGGGCGATCGCGAGCAGATGCAGGACGCCGTTCGTCGACCCGCCCGTCGCCGCGACCGAGGCGATGCCGTTCTCGAGCGCCTGCCGCGTGACGAAGGACGACGGCCGAACATCGCGCCGGACGAGGTCCATTACCAGCTCACCGGACCGGCGTGCCGCCTCGTCCTTTGCGGGGTCCTCCGCAGGGATCGCATTCAGCCCGCCCGGCGACAGGCCGATGAACTCCATCACGGTGCTCATGGTGTTGGCGGTGTACTGCCCGCCGCATGCGCCGGGGCCCGGACACGAGACGTTCTCGATCTCGTACAGCTCGTCGAGCGTGATCTTGCCGGCGCGATACGCACCGATCGCTTCATAGACCGTGACGACCGTGGCGTTCCGGACGCCCTGGTAGGTGCCCGGGTAGATCGTGCCGTTGTAGAGCACGAGGCCCGGCACGTCGAGTCGGCCGAGGGCCATCGCGGCCGCAGGGATCGTCTTGTCACAGCCCACGAGGCACACGACGCCATCGAGCAGGTGGCCGCGGACGACGAGCTCGATCGAGTCTGCGATCACCTCGCGGCTGATCAATGACGCCTTCATCCCCTCGGTGCCCATCGACACGCCGTCGCTCACCGCGATCGTGTTGAACTCCATCGGCGTGCCGCCCGCTGCCCGGATGCCTTCCTTGACGAACTCCGCGAGCCGCCGCTGGTTGTAGTTGCAGGGCATCGTCTCGATCCACGTCGTCGCCACGCCGACGAGCGGCTTTGCGAGGTCGTCGTCGGTGAAGCCGATCGCCTTTAGCATCGACCGGGCACCGGCGCGGTCGGGCCCGTCCGTCAGGGCGGCGGAGTGGCGCTTGGCGGGATCACTCGGACGGTCGTACGGATGCGTTGGCTCGGGCATGGAGTCCTCGGTCGGTGAGCGTGACGACGCCCAAGTGTAGGGTGCGCGCCGACCTCGCTCAGCCGCCGCCCGTCGACCAGGTCGCGAGCCGTTCCATCGCAACCGTGTCCGCGATCAGTCGGCTGGTGGTCTGGCCGCACAGCGTGTCAAGAAAGTCGTCGCGCGACAACGTCAGGACGTCCACAGGCTCGAGCGACCGCACCGAGGCGGTCCGCGGGACGTCGTACAGCAGGGCGATCTCGCCGACGCTCTCGCCGGGGCCCTGTTCGCGCATGGGCTGCCCCGCCTGGCTGACGACGACGCGACCCCGCTCGATCAGGTAGTAGCGGTCGCCCCGCTCGCCCTCCCGAATCAGCTCGGTCCCGGCTTCGAAGGTGACCGGGACAAGCTGCCCCGCGAGTTGCTCGATCATCGCCATCGACAGTGGCGCGAACAGCGGGTCGGCGCGGATGCGCGTCAACCTCGCGGTGTCGACGACAACTGCCCTGTCGGCGTTCCGGATGCCAGGCCAGGTGAGCACCGCCAGCACGGGCAGGATTGCCCCCGTCGCGACGAGTGCACCCTCGATCCCGAGGCCATCCACCAGGATCGGCGCGACGAACCCGCCGATCGCCATCGTGGCGCCCGCCCCGCTGATCAGCAGGCCCATGACGGCAACCCGCGTGGCGTTCGGCACCGCGCGCTGCAGGAGCGTGAAGCCGGCGACATCGAGGACGGCGTTGCTCGCGCCAACCAGGAACATCAGCGCAATCGCCACAGCCGGCGAAACGATCAGCCCGAGGACGACGACCGGCACTCCCCAGCTGGCCAGGGCGGCACTGAACCACGGCGCAATGCGGGTCCGTCCCGCGAGTGCCACTGCCCCGATCGCACCGATCACGCCCCCGGCGCCGAACGCGGCGTTCAGCAGGCCCGCCCCCGAGTCGCCCATTCCGAGCAGCTCGATCGAGGCGACGACCGTCAGGACGATCAGTGCAGCGCGGACCCCGGCCTGGACCCAGAACCCGGTCAGGATCAGCGCGGGGCCTCGATGCAGCAGGCCGGCCCGGATGCCAGCGACCAGCTCCCTGCGAACGGACGGTACTTGGCCGGGCCGCGTCGGGGGCACGTGCATGCCGGCGATCGAGGCCACTGCAAGCGCGTAGATGGCGAGCACGCCCAGGTACGCTCCAACCGGTCCTGCCACTGCCAGCAGCACGGCGCTCACTGCCGGACCGGCGAAGGTGCCCAGTCCTTCGGCCGTGCCGGCCGCAACGTTGGCGGCAACGAGCTCGGCCGGCGATCGCGCGAGCAACGGCTGGAGTGCGATCTGCAGCGAGCGGCCGATTGCGCCTGCGCCCGATTCGAGCAGGACAAGCGGCACCAGCAGGTAGATTGGCCCATCGAAGGCGACGAGACCGACGGTCAGGGCGACGGCGAGGACCCTCAGGCCCGTGACCGCGGCAAGCACCCGCTCCGGTCGCCAGCGCGCCGACGGGATACCGGCGAAGGGCGACACCACGGTCGGCGCGAGGAACGAGGCGACGCCAAGCAGCCCGGTGGCCGCCGCGCCGCCCACGCCATAGGCGACGACGAGATTCGTGACGAGGTACGCCCACATGCCGGCGTTGACGGCCATCCAGCTGGCTTGCAGCCGGCGGAGATCCGGATCCTTGAGGGCAGCTCGGATGACTTCGGGCGTCAGGCCAAGCCGGGCAGAGGGCGACGCCATGGGGCGAGGATAGCCGAGGGCCGTCCGGACCCGTATCCTGCCGAGACATGGACGAGAAGGTCGCGACACTCCGCGCGGTCCCGCTGTTCGTGGGCCTGGACGACAACGAGCTCAAGGCGGTCGGAGCGCTGTGCGAGGAACTCGACGCGCCCGCCGGGCACGAGCTCACGCACGAGGGGACGTTCGGGAACGAGTTCTACATGATCCTCGACGGCGAGGTGCGGATCCATCGCGCGGGAGCCACGATCCGGACCCTCGGGTCGGGCGACTTCCTGGGTGAGATCGCGCTGCTGGACCACGGCCAGCGCACCGTCAGCGCGACCTGTGAGACGCCGTGCCGGTTGCTGGTGCTTGCGCATCGCCAGTTCCACTCGCTGCTCGATGCCCAACCCGACATCCGGGTCCATGTCCTCGAGGCGCTCGCCCGCCGCGTCCGGCAGCTCACCCCGGACTCGGACGTCTAGCGCCAGGGGCGCCGCCCACCTAGGGCCGCAGGCACTCCCCGGTCGCGACACGCTCCGTTCGGCCCGCCGCGATCCCGATCCGCTCGGCGACGGCCCTCGGCGCCAGCGCGTAGCCCACCTCGTCGTCGGTCCGCGCCTCGGCGAACACCACCCCGCCGACCGTGCCATCGGGCAGCATCAGCGGGCCGCCGCTGTTGCCGCGCTCGATGTCCGAGCGGATCTCGATGATGTCGCGTAGCACGTATTCGGTCGAATAGATGTCCCGCCCGCGGGCCGAGTACGAGTCGGCGACGGCCGCGGCGACGATACGCAGCGGGCCGCCGCCCGGGTAACCCAGGACCGCTGCCGGCGTCCCTCGTTCCGGGTCGTCTCCGGCGAGTTGCAGGGCCGGCGCGAGCAGATCGGGCACGCGCAGCAGCGCGACGTCGAGTTCAGGATCGAACAGAACCGGGGTGGCGTCGTACATCCCGGTTGGGCCGTTCACGACGATCGCCCGGCCGCCGGCGATCACGTGGGCATTGGTGAGGACGTACCCGGGCGCAACCACGAACCCGCTGCCGGTCGACTCGAGGCCACAGGTGCCCGCCGCGACGCGCATCGTGCTCGCTTCGGCCAAAGCCGCGATCGCAAGGGCCTCGGGATCATCCGGCCGCTCGACGGGCGGCGCGGGAAGCGGCTCGAACCCGACGAACACGTCGGTCAGCCCCGACGCGTCGAGCAGCCGGCCGAGGACGACCGCCAGCTCGGTCGGGGGCGGCAGCCTTGCATTGAGGGTCCGGACAATGGCCGAGGTCTGGGCTGCCTCGGCGAGGCGGGGCATCGGCCCCTCCGCGAACAAGCCACCGGCCAGCCACAGCACCAGGAGGGCCTGGGCGCCGGCGACCAGCCCGCCGCCAAGGCGGTCGACGCCGCTGAACGCGCTGCGTCGCACCCCGGAGCCGAGCCACGCCCCGATCGCCGATCCGATCGACTCGCCGACGATGACCGCTCCGAACAGGCCGATCAGGACGAGGAAGGGCCTGATCGTCGGTTCGACACCGGTGAGGGGCTCCTCCAGGAGCTGGACGGCGACGATGGCCAGGCCGCCGCCGATGAGCGCGCCGATGAAGCCGCCGATCTGGGGCAGGGCACCCGAGCGCAACCCGAGCAGGACCGCGATCACGACGAACACGACCGCGAACGCGTCGAACAGGTTCACCGCCGGATCGTCGCACAGGCACCATGAGGGCGCCCTGAGAGCGGCCGGGTGTGCCTGACTACGAGACCTCGACCTCGACGGGCGGCGCACCACCCTGCGAGTCGCGGATCGTCCAGGTGCCGGTGTTGGGGACCTCGAACGAGAAGATCGTGTGCTTGGGCACGGCCATCATCACGCAGATCGCGTTCGGATCCGATGTGCCCTCGGTCACCGTGACGTCGACCGTCTGGTCGTCGTTGACGTTGACCTGGACCTGGTCGAGCACGTAGCAGGGGTCGACGCCGCTCGTCCAGTACGCGTCGACGCTAACCGTCGTGCCGGACGCGGTCGCGTCGAGCCGCTCGAGCGTGACGGGATGGACGTTCTGCTGGCCGGGTTGCGGTTCGACGAGCTCGACCCCACCCGGCTCCGGGTTTCCGATGCCCGGGTCGGCGGAGACGGCCGGTGGCTCGCTGGGCGCCGCCTCAGTTGGCGGGGAAGTCGCCCCGCCCGCCGAGCAGGCGCCGAGGACCAGCCCGAGGATCGTGAGCGCGAGCGCGGATCGGAATGCGTACTTCATGCGCGCCTGACGGAGGCCCGGTCTCGTCGGTTCCACACGCCTGAGGCGCTCAAACGGCGCCTGTCAGCGTGTCGACGCGCGGTGGGTGAGCCTGTTCCCAGCCACCGATCTCTGACTCCTTCCCCAGGAGGTAGCCGAGCTCGTCGGTGCCGGCGAGCAGCATCTGCTTGGCGAACGGATCCACCTCGAACGGCAGGTCGTCGTCGCCGGGCAGGTGAACGACCTGTGCCTCGAGGTCGACCGTCAGCTCGGCATCCGGTCGCCCGTGGACGAGGTCGAACAGCTGCCGGTGCCGCTCGGGCTCGACGAAGATGGGCAGCAGGCCGTTCTTGAGGCAATTGCTCCGGAAGATGTCGGCGAACGAGGTCGAGAGGATGGTCCGGATCCCCCACGCCGTCAGCGCCCACGGAGCGTGTTCGCGGGACGATCCCGCGCCAAAGTTCTCGCCGGCGAGCATGATCTGACGGCCGGCCATGTCTGGTTCGTCGAGGACGAAGCGCGGGTCCTTGAGCGACCCGTCCTCGTCAAACCGCCAGTCGCGGAAGAGCGCTTCGGCGAGTCCGTTCTTGTCGGTCACCTTGAGGTAGCGCGCGGGCACGATCTGGTCGGTGTCGACATTCTCGGCAGGGAGCGGGATCACCTTGCTGGTGAATGTCCTCCACGGCTCGGCCACGGCTCAGCGACCCCCAACCGCGGCGAGAGATTCGATCCCTGGCAGGGTCCGCGGATCGGACACGACCCCGCTCACCGCGCTCGCGGCCGCGGTCAGCGGCGAGGCGAGGAACGTCCGGCCGCCCTTGCCCTGGCGGCCCTCGAAGTTGCGGTTCGAGGTGCTCACCGCGTACTGCCCGGGCTGCAGTTGATCGCCGTTCATCGCAATGCACATCGAGCACCCGGACTCGCGCCAGTCGGCGCCGGCGGCCTTGAAGATTTCAGCGATGCCGTCGCGCTCGGCCTCGCGTTTCACCTCGTCCGAGCCCGGCGTGACCATCAGGCGGACGCCGTCGGCGACGCGGCGGCCCTTGAGCGCTTCGGCGGCGAGCCGCAGGTCGCTGATCCGCCCGTTCGTGCACGAGCCGATGAACACGACATCGACCTTCTGGCCGAGGATCGCCTGGCCGGGCTGCAGGTCCATGTACTCGAGCGCGCGCTCCAGCGCGCGCCGCTGGCCCGGATCGGCCTGCTCGTCGGGCGACGGGACCCGGCTCGTGATCGGGATGCCCATGCCCGGGTTCGTGCCGTAGGTGACCATCGGCTCGAGAGCATCGGCATCAATCGTGATCGACCTGTCGAAGGTGGCGCCTTCGTCGGTTGGCAACCGGCGCCAGCGCTCGACCGCCACGTCCCATGCGGCACCCTGCGGCGCATGCGGCCGGCCGTTGACGTACTCGAAGGTGGTGTCGTCGGGGGCGATGAGCCCGGCGCGCGCGCCGCCCTCGATGCTCATGTTGCAGATCGTCATGCGCTGCTCCATGGTCAGCGCGCGGATCGCCTCGCCGCGGTATTCGAAGACGTGGCCGGTCCCGCCGCCGACGCCGATGCGCGCGAGGAGGGCGAGGATGATGTCCTTGCTGCTCACCCCGGGCGCCAGTCGGCCGTCGACATGCACCTCGTAGGTCTTCAGGTCCCGCTGCAGGAGCGTCTGCGTCGCGAGCACCATCTCGACCTCGCTCGTCCCGATCCCGAACGCCAGGGCGCCGAAGGCACCGTGCGTGCTCGTATGCGAGTCCCCGCAGACGATCGTCATGCCGGGTTGCGTCAGCCCGAGCTGCGGGCCGATGACGTGGACGATCCCCTGGTGAGGCGAGCCGATTCCGTGGAGCGGGACCCCGAACTCGGCGCAGTTCGTCTCGAGCTGCTTGACCTGCGCCGCCGCCATCGAGTCGAGGATCGGCAGGCTGCGGTCGTGCGTCGGGATCGAGTGGTCGGCGGTCGCGACCGTCTGGCCCGGTCGGCGTACGCGGAGGCCGCGATTGCGGAGTCCCGAGAACGCCTGCGGGCTGGTCACCTCGTGGACGAGGTGCAGGTCGACCGCGAGGACGGCCGGGGCGCCGGGATCCTGGGTGACGACGTGGTCGTCCCAGATCTTCCGGACGATGGTGCGCGGTTCGGTCATGGCCGCGACAGGGTAGCAGCGAACGGCTGGCGAGGGTCCCCGGACGGCTGTCATACCCCACTAGTACTACCCCGCCCGGTACCATCGGGGCCCCCCATCCGACCCCTGACTCGCGTACAACAGCATCAGGACTCTGTTCCCGCGAGGCGTCTCCAGTCGTGATGGCTTACCCCACCAGACCTGCCAAGGCCGACCCGGACCTCACCACCGCTTCCATCGGGCGGGGGGAGGGCATCCGCAGTCTGCTCGATCGGGGTCCGCTCGGGTCACCGGCCACGCGCGTCTGGCTGTTCACGATCCTCCTGGCGGCGGCGGCGTTGGCCGGGTACCTCCTGTACGTGCGCAACCTCGAGCCGTTGGCGAGTCCGGTCCACATCCCGTGGCCTGTGCTCGCGTTCGCCTGCCTGGTGGCCGAGACAAAGGTCATCCTCGTCCACTTCCGGCGCGAGACGCACTCGTTCTCGCTGAGCGAGGTCCCAGCGGTCATCGGGCTGTTCTTCGTGACGCCCAACGAATACCTGCTGGCAGTCCTGGTCGGATCCGGTGTGGCGTTGCTCGTGACGGCCCGCCAGTCGATTGTCAAAGTCGCGTTCAACCTCGCGAACTTCGCCCTCATCGCGGTCGTGACCCTCGCCGTATTCCACCGCATCGCAACACCTGTTGGGACGCCCGACGCAGTCGACTGGCTGGCGGCGTTCGCGGCGATGCTCGCAGCGGTGGTCATCGGCGCGCTGACGATCGCGACCGCGATCTCGCTGTCGGGCGGGGCCCCGCAGTTCCAGAAGCTGCCCGAGATGCTCAAGTTCGGGCTGGTCGTGGCGACGGCGAACACCAGCCTCGCCCTCCTGGCGGTCTCGGTGATGTGGATCAACCCGAGCGCCGTGCTGCTCCTGCTGATCCCGCTGGTGACGATCTTCCTCGCATACCGGGCATACCTGTCGGAACGCGAGAAGCACGAGCAGCTCGAGTTGCTCTACCAGTCGAGCCGGATCCTGCAGCACTCGCCGGAGCTGGACTCCGCGCTCGTCGCTCTACTGGATCACGCGCGCACGATGTTCCGGGCCGAGGTCGCCGAGGTGATCCTCTACCCGCGCGACGACAGCCCCGACGCTCTACGCACGACGTCGGTCCACGATCGCGAGCCCGAGGCCATGGTCCCCGAGCGCGTCGAGCTCGGGGCGGGAATCCACGGCCGGATCTCCGCCGAGCGCCGGGCGTTCTTCACGACGACCGCCGGACGACCGCTGTCCGGTCGCGCGGTCCGCCAGGCGATGGTCAGCCCGCTCATCGGCGAGTCCGGGCTGATCGGCTCGATGACTGTCGCCAACCGGCTCACCGAAGGGACCACCTTCGACGGCGAGGACCTGCGGCTCCTCGAGACGCTCGCCAACCAGGCGGCCGTCGCCCTCGAGAACGGCCAGCTGGAGCAGTCACTCGCCGAGCTGTCCCGCCTCAAGGAGCAGCTTCGCCATCAGGCCTACCACGACCCGCTGACCGGGCTGGCGAACCGGGCGATGTTCGCCGAGCAGGTGGACGCGCAGCTGGGCGCCCGTCAGCCCGGGCTCGATCCCGTCGTCCTGTTCCTCGACCTCGACGACTTCAAGATCGTGAACGACACGCTGGGCCACGGGGCCGGCGACCGCCTGCTCCGCGTCGTTGCCGAGCGCATTAACGGCTGTGTCCGCACCGACGACCTGGCCGCGCGGCTCGGCGGCGACGAGTTCGCCGTGCTGCTTCTCGATACCCCGAACCTCGACCGCTCGCTCGCCGTTGCCCAGCGGATCATCGAGGCGCTGCAGGTTCCGTTCCAGATCGGCGGCCAGGAGATCGCCGTTGGGGCGAGCATCGGGATCGCGGCCACGAGCCGGGCGGACGACACCGCCGACGTGCTGCTGCGGAACGCCGACGTCGCGATGTATACGGCCAAGGCCGCCGGAAAGCGTCGCGCCGCGTTGTTCGAGCCGACGATGCACGCCGCCCTCGTCGCGCGTCATTCGCTGTCCGCCGAGTTGTCGCGGAGCCTGGGGCGCGGCGAGCTGGCCGTCTTCTTCCAGCCGATCGTGCGGCTCGCCGACGGGCAGATGGCCGGCGTCGAGGCGCTCGTCCGCTGGCGGCACCCGACGCGAGGGCTGATCCTGCCCGGCGAGTTCATCGCCCTGGCCGAAGAGACGGGCCTGATCCTTGCGCTCGGTCGCTGGGTCCTCGCCGAGGCGGCCATGCGCTTCGGCGCGTGGCAGGTGCAACCCGGCGTGGCCGACGACTTCTTCGTGAGCGTCAACATCTCGCCGCTGCAGCTGCAGCAGCCCGAGTTCATCGACGAGATCGAGGCGATCCTCGGCGCAACGGGCCTCGATCCCAGCAGGCTGGTGCTGGAACTCACCGAGACCGCGATGTTCCAGGACACCGAGGCAACAATCGTCAAGCTCGGCGCCCTGCGTGCGCGTGGCGTCCGCATCGCGCTCGACGACTTCGGAACCGGCTATTCGTCACTCGGCTACCTGCGCCGGTTCCCGGTCGACATCCTCAAGATCGCCCGCGATTTCGTCGTCGGGCCGGACCTCGATCCGAGCGAGTGGGCCTTCGCCCACGCGATCGTCGCCCTCGGCCAGACGCTTGGGCTGCACATCATCGCCGAGGGCATCGAGGAGGCCGCGCAGGTCGAGCGCCTGCTCCAGCTGGGGTGCGAGTTCGGCCAGGGCTTCCACCTCGGGCTCCCGCTTGACGCCAGCCAGCCGGGCGCGTTCCGTGTTGCCGACCCGGCCAGGTCCATCAAGCCGCCAAGGCGTCCGCTGAAAGCCGTTTCCTGATGTTCATCCTGTACGCCATCCCCATGGGGCTCATCGTGGGTGCGTTGCTCGGCGGAGGCCTGGGCGGACTTGCCACGATCCAGTTCCGGTGGGCCGGACTCGCGCTGGTCGGTTTCGGCGCCCAGGTCCTGCTCTTCTCGGATCCCGTCACGGCCCGTGTCGGCGATCTCGGCCCGGCGCTCTACGTGGCATCGACCGCGCTCGTGTTCGTGGCCGTCCTGCGCAACCTCAGGATTCGGGGCATGCCATTCGTCGCAGCCGGGGCCGCCTCGAACCTCGCCGCAATCGTGGCGAACGGCGGCTACATGCCGACGAGCCCGGGCGCCGCGGCCGCGTTCGGACGGAGCGCGCCGGAGGTCTATTCCAACAGCGCCATCGTCGAGTCGGCGGCACTCGCTCCGCTCACGGACGTCATCCCGTTGCCGCATTGGCTGCCATTCGCGAACATCGTCTCCGTCGGCGACGTCCTCATCGCCGTCGGGATCGTGGTGGTGATCGCGGCGGCGATGCGCGCCGGGCGACGCCGTGCCGATGCCGAGCCCGCCCAGCCTGCGTCCCCGGTGCCCACAGGAAACGCGCCCGTTTGAGCGCGCCAGGTACCAGTACTCCCTTCCCATAGGCAGGTCGCGGAAGTCCCTCTAGCTTGCATCACGAGGACGACAAGCGTCCACCGCTTCCAATACCGTCCAGGGCAAACCCGTCGCGAGGCGGGGACGCAAAGCCAGGGATCTCGGATCGGAGACCGCCCGGTTGCCGGCACCGAAGCGCCAACACATTGGCGAGGTGTCAAATGAAGGCGAGACTGACGCACTTCATCACCGCAATCGCGCTCCTGGCAATGACGGCGATGAGCCTCGGCGCCGGGATGCGCTGGTGGGACTGAAGATGCACCGCACCGATCCCGCATTCGGCCCTGTAGCGGGCCACCGCTGGCACTGATCTCGCGGGGCCATCAAGCGCCCCGATGCAGCGACCTCTGACAGCCGCCTTCGGGCGGCTGTCGGGATTCCGGGCCGAACCACATCGTCGCTTCGCTCGCGCCTCTCGACGGGATTGCGGCTCCTCCGCTACAACTACGCGGAGCGCGTCGACGGGCAGCTTCACGGCCCGGCGACGGCCCCACCGAGGCTGCGTATCCGGTCGTGTTCATCCTGTATGCCGTCCTGATCGGCCTCGTCCTCGGTTTCGTGCTGGGCGGACGCCTGAGCGGCCTCGCGACGTTCGACTTCCATTGGCCATGGCTGGCCATCGGCGGGTTCACCGTCCAGCTCGTTCTGTTCGCCGACCCGGTTCGTTCGGTCGTGGGCGATCTCGGGCCTCCGCTCTATGTCGCGTCGACCGGTGCGGTCCTGATCGCGGTGATCCGCAACATCCGGATCCCTGGCATGGCGCTCGTGGCAGTCGGTGCCGGCGCCAACCTCGCGGCGATCGTGGCCAACGGCGGGTTCATGCCCGCAAGCGAGGCTGCCTTCGCGGGCCTGGGCCGTAGCCTGAACGCTGGATATACCAACTCCTCGATCGTGGCCGACCCCGCCCTCGGGCCGTTGACCGACGTGTATTCACTGCCGCCGTGGCTGCCGTTCGCGAACGTCTTCAGCCTCGGCGACGTCCTCATCGCGATCGGCGTCGCGATCGTGATCGTGAGCGCGATGCGGTCGGGGCGGGTGACCGTCAGCGGTCAGCCCGACCCGGGTCCGGCGGCTGAGCCCCAGGCGCCAACGCCCCGCCCACCGCGACGCTCGTTCAGGGGATGGCGCTTCATGCCCCCACTCCGGCGGCGATCGTGAGCACTGGACCCTGCCGTCAGGCAACGATCGCTGAACGGAACGGGACCATCGGGTGCGGTTGACGCCCGGAGGAAGCCTGCTAGACTGCCCGAACCACCGCGGCCCGACGGCTGCGGGGAAGCGCAACGCGAGGCCGTGTTGTTCGATCTGGATGGTCAGGACCGCCGGAAAGTCGCTGTCGTCGTGACGGCCGATGGTCGGCGTGTCCAGATGCCGGTCGATTCCGGGCTCGACGTAGCCCTTCGCTCCCTTCATGACTCGCTTCGGCTCGGGCTTGCTGGCCTTCTTGGCCTCATTACCGGCTCCCGGCGGGACCGTGGGACGAGGGACGAGCGCCGCTAAGCGCCACGACCACCGACTAACCCAGGACCCTCGCCGGGAGGCGAGGGTTTTCGTTTGTCCGCCACGAACAACACGAACGACACCGGAGGGCCAAGGAATGACGATCGCGAAGGGAGACCCGCAGGCGCGCCCGCGTCCTGACGAGGACGCCAAGGCCAGGCGCAGCCACGTCCCGAACGACGGGTCCACCTCGGCGGCCGCGGTCGAGAACGCCCGCAAGGCCATGCTCCACGAGGCACGCGACCTGCGCCGAACGCGCATCGGCGCCGATGTCCTCTGCGAGGCGCTGCTGCGCCAGGGCGTCGATGTGTTCTTCAGTTACCCGGGCGGCGTGATCCTGCCGCTATACGACGTGCTCGGTGACTATCCCGAGCTGCGCCACGTCCTCGTCCGCCACGAGCAGGGCGGCGCCCACGCTGCCGACGGTTACGCCCGCGTCACCGGGCGGGTCGGGGTGTGCATGGGCACCTCCGGGCCGGGCGCCACGAACCTTGTCACCGGGATCGGGACGGCCCTCCTCGATTCGGTGCCGATGGTCGCCATCACCGGCAACGTCCCCGGTGCGCTCATCGGCAAGGACGCGTTCCAGGAGATCGACATCAACGGCATCACCTTGCCGATGACGAAGCACAACTACCTCGTGCGTGACGCCGACGAGCTGCCACGGGTCATCGCCGAGGCCTTCCACATCGCGCGATCCGGGCGGCCCGGGCCTGTGCACATCGACATCACCAAGGACGCCCTCCAGCAGGAGACCCGCGCCGAACACCCGACCGAGGCCGACGTCATCGCCGGGTTGCCTGGCTTCCGTCCCAACACCGAGCCACACGGCCGCCAGCTCAAGCTGGCCGCCCAGGAGCTGGCCAACGCCAAGCGCCCGATGATCCTCGCCGGCCACGGCGTGCTCCATGCCGGGGCCTGGGACGAGCTGCGGGCGTTCGCCGAGAAGACGAACATCCCGGTCGCCTGGACCCTGCTCGGCATCGGTGCGATGACCGAGGATCACCCGCTCGCCTACGGCTACATGGGCATGCACGGCTGGAAGCACGTCAACCGTGCGATCCAGACGGCCGACCTGCTGTTCGCGATCGGGATGCGCTTCGACGACCGGGTCACGGGCAATGTGCGCACCTACGCGCCGTACGCGCGGATCGTCCACGTCGACATCGACCCGGCCGAGATCGGCAAGAACGTGGCGGTCGAGGTCCCGATCGTGGCCGATGCGAAGCGTGTCCTCGAAGCGCTGACGCGGATGGCCCCCGCGGTCGAGGCCGACGACCGGCGCGAGTACCTCGACCAGCTGGCCGAGTGGCGGAGCGAATCCGAGTCGTCGAGCTGGCACGGCTCGGGGGCCTGGCGCGACGGCCTCCTGTCGGCCGACTACGTGGTGTCGCGGATCGGCGAGCTGACCGACCACGCGGCGTCGTACATCGCCGACGTCGGCCAGAACCAGATGTGGCTCGCCCGCTATGCCGGTTTCCGCCAGCCGAACAGTCATGTCAGTTCGGGTGGACTCGGGACGATGGGCTTCAGCGTCCCGGCCGCGATGGGCGCCGCGCTCGGTCGGCCGGACCGCGAGACGTGGGCGATCACGGGCGATGGCGGCTTCCAGATGACCTTTCAGGAGCTGATGACGCTGGTCCAGGACCGTATCCCGGTCAAGATCGCGCTGTTCGACAACAAGAAGCTCGGGATGATCCGCCAGTGGCAGGAGATCATCTACGCGGGCAACTACCACTCGGCGCACCTGCTCGGCCCGGATTACCTGAAGCTCGCGGAAGCGTTCGGCATCCCGGCGGTCAAAGCTTCGACGCCGGCCGAGGTGGATGACGCGATCCGCTTCGCCCAGGCGGTGGACGGTCCAGCACTCATCTGGTTCGAGATCGCCGAGGAGCAGAACGTCTTCCCGATGATGCCGGCCGGCAAGGGCCTGTCCGACCTGATCGAGAAGTGGGGCGGAGCGGACGAATGAGTCCTCGGGCCAATGGCGTCGCGGAGCTCCGCCTTGGACCTCGGAGGGTAAGCGTGCCAAATGACTGATCCGAACTCCAATGGTCGGGTGCCCGCCGACGCCGTCGCCGGTCGCGCGACCCCGCCGCCGCGGGCACTCCCCGGTTCGGGTGACACCCACCGTCACGTGCTCGTGGCGCTGGTCCTCGACAAGCCCGGCGTCCTCAACCGGGTGTCGAGCCTCATGCGGGCGCGGAACTTCAACATCGATTCGCTGGCCGTCAGCAGGACCGACCAGCCGGACGTCAGCCGTATGACGATCACGCTCCATGGCGACGACGTCGCGGTCGAGCAGGCGGCAAAGCAGCTGTACCGGCTCATCGACGTCCTCAAGGTCCAGGACGTCACCAGCGAGCCGACGATCCAGCACGAGCTCGCGCTGATCAAGGTGCGCGCCACCAATTCCACGCGCGACCAGGTCCTCAAGGTCGTGGAGCTGTCGAAGGGCCGCGTCGTCGACCTGTCACCGGAGGCCGTGGTCGTGGAGGTGACGGGGAGCGAGCAGGAGGTCGACACGTTCCTCGGGCTCGTCCGCACGTACGGCATCAAGGAACTGGTCAGAACCGGGGCCGTCGTCATGTCGCGAGGTTCCGCTTCGATCGAGGAGGCACTCAAGCGATGACGGCAACGATGTACTACGACGACGACGCCGAATCCTCGGGCCAATGGCGTCGCGGAGCTCCGCCTTGGACCTCGGAGCGCTCCGCGCGGTCCACGGCCGACGGTGGCTTCTCGACCGGAGGTGAGCGGTGACCGCCAAGATGTACTACGACAACGACGCCGATCCCGGCGCCCTCCAGGGGCAGACTGTCGCGATCGTCGGCTACGGCAGCCAGGGCCACGCCCACGCGCTCAACCTGCACGAATCGGGCGTGGACGTCGTCGTCGGGCTCGCGCCGGGGTCAAAGAGTCGTGCCCTCGCGGAGGAGGCTGGCCTGCGTGTCGCCGACGTCCGGGACGCGGTCAAGGCCGCGGACGTCGTGATGATCCTCGTGCCGGACACCGCGCAGAAGGCGGTCTACGACGCCGACATCGCCCCGAACCTGCGGTCCGGCCAGCTCCTGATGTTCGCGCACGGCTTCAACATCCACTTCGCGCGCATCGATCCGCCGGGCATCGTCGACGTTGGCATGGTCGCTCCGAAGGGCCCCGGCCACCTGCTGCGGAGCGTGTACCAGGCTGGAGGCGGGGTGCCGGCCCTGTTCGCCGTCCATCGCGACGCGTCGGGCACGGCCCGCGGGCGGGTCCTGGCTTACGCGCGAGCGATCGGTGCGACACGCGCGGGGGTCCTCGAGACGACGTTCGCCGAGGAGACCGAGACCGACCTGTTCGGCGAGCAGTCGGTGCTGTGCGGCGGGACGGCGGCTCTCGTGAAAATGGCGTTCGAGACCCTCGTCGAGGCCGGCTACCAGCCTGAGCTCGCGTATTTCGAGACGATGCACGAGCTGAAGTTGATCGTCGACTTGCTGTACCGCGGTGGGCTCAACTTCATGCGCTTCAGCGTCAGCGACACCGCCGAGTACGGCGATTACGTGTCCGGGCCGCGGATCATCGACGACCGCGTTCGCGACACGATGCATCAGGTCCTCGCCGAGATCCAGGACGGCTCGTTCGCGAACCGCTGGATCGAGGAGAACGAGACCGGCCGCCAGGAGTTCGAACGCCTCCGCGCTGCTGACCGCGATCACCAGATCGAGCAGGTCGGGGCCCGATTGCGCGGCCAGATGCCGTTCCTCAGCCCGGTCGAGGTGCGCGCCGGCCAGGCCCAGGCGGCGGCGACCACGCCGGGAGCCGCCCGATGAGCGGCGGCGTACCGCGGCCCGCGGGCGCGTTCGTCGAGCCGGGGCAGGTCCGCATCTTCGATACGACCTTGCGCGACGGGGAGCAGGCACCTGGAGCCGGCCTCACGGCGGCGGAGAAGCTCGAAGTTGCGCGCCAGCTCGCGCGCCTCAACGTCGACGTGATCGAGGCCGGGTTCCCGGCCGCGTCGCCGGGCGACTTCGAGGCGGTGCGCCGCATCGCCCAGGAGACGAAGGGCGGGATCGCGGTCGCGGCGCTCGCCCGCTGCCGCGACGGCGACCCGCAACGGGCCATCGAGGCGATCAAGGTCGCCGAGCGGCCCCACCTCCACGTGTTCATCGCCACGAGCGACATCCACCTCAAGCACAAGCTGCGCATCGATCGCGAGCAGGCGCTGGCCGACGCCGTGCGCTGGGTGGCCTACGGCCGCAACCAGCTCGGGCGGGACGCCGAGATCGAGTTCTCCGCCGAGGACGCCTCGCGGACCGACACCGACTTCCTGCTCCAGGTCTACGGCGCGGTCGTCGAGGCCGGCGCGTCGACGGTCAACATCCCCGATACGGTCGGCTATGCGATCCCGTCCGAGTTCGCCGCGCTCGTGGGCCGGGTCGTCGACCTCGTGGGGGACACCGCGACCGTGAGCGTCCACTGCCACAACGACCTCGGGCTGGCCACGGCCAACACTCTCGCCGCGGTCCAGGCCGGCGCCCGCCAGGTCGAGGTCACGATCAACGGCCTCGGCGAGCGGGCCGGCAACGCGTCGCTCGAAGAGGTCGTCATGGCCCTCCGGACCCGACCGACGCAGTTCGGCGAGTCCGGCTCGCGCGTCCAGACCGAGCAGATCACCCCGGCCAGCCGCCTGGTCAGCTACCTGACCGGTTTCGCCATCCAGCCGAACAAGGCGATCGTTGGCGGCAACGCGTTCGCCCACGAGTCCGGGATCCACCAGGACGGCGTGATCAAGAACCCGCTGACCTACGAGATCATGACCCCGCAGTCGATCGGGCTGTCGGGCAGCCAGCTGACGATCGGCAAGCTGTCTGGACGGCGCGGCCTCCAGCAGAAGCTCAGGGATCTCGGCCACGAGGTCGAAGGCGAAGCGCTTGACGAGGTGTACCGCCAGGCGATCGCCCTGGCCGACGCGAAGAAAGAGGTCACCGACGCGGACCTGCGAGCGCTCATGGAGCAGCGCGCCGCGGAGGTACCGGCGTCCGTGGAGCTCGTCGGGTGGAGTGTCACCTCGTCGCACGGCGGGAACGCGGTCGGGACCGTGACCTTGATCGTGGACGGCCGCGAGCGAACCACCGAGGCCACCGGCAACGGGCCGGTCGATGCGCTGTTCCAGGCGGTCGACGACGCCCTCCAGCCGGTGCTTGCCTGGCACCCCGCACTGGCCGAGTACGAGATCAAGGCCGTGTCGAGCGGCGAGGACGCCCAGGGGCAGGTGCTCGTCCGGTGCCGGCGTTCGTCCGACGAGGGCCCGGGCGCGCTCGTCGTCACCGGCCACGGCTTATCGACCAACATCATCGAGGCCTCGATCGAGGCGTACCTCGTGGCGGTCAACAAGCTCCACGGCGCCGAGATCAACGGCGTGTCCGTAGCGTTCGTCGCACCGCGAATCGAAGAGGGGCTGCCGTGACGGCGGGCGTGGCCATGTACCGTGTCGCGGCACTCCCAGGCGACGGGGTGGGACCTGAAGTAGCGACCGCCGCCCGGCGGGTCCTCGACGCCGCCGGCCCCGCATTCGGGTTCGAGATCGAGTGGTCCGAACACCTTGTCGGCGGCAGCGCCATCGATGCCTACGGCGTGCCGTTCCGCGACGAGGACCTCGCCGCGTGCGAGAAGGTCGACGCGATTCTCCTCGGCGCAGTCGGCGGCCCGAAGTGGGACGACCCGAATGCCACCGTCCGACCGGAGCAGGCGCTCTTCAGGCTCCGCGGCGGGCTCGGGCTGTATGCGAACCTGCGCCCCGTCACCGTCCACCCCGCGCTCGCTCCGTCGTCGCCGTTGCGCCCGGAGCTCCTCGCCGGCGTCGATCTCCTGATCCTCCGCGAGCTCACCGGCGGGCTCTATTTCGGGGCGCGGCTGGAAGCGGCCGAGACCGGCGGCGAACGCTCGGCCAGCGACACCCTCCCGTACTCCGAGCACGAAATCGCCCGGATCGTTCGGCTTGCGTTCGAGCTGGCGCGGACGCGGCGGGGTCGAGTCACCAGCGTCGACAAGGCGAATGTGCTCGCCACGTCGCGACTCTGGCGGCAGGTTGCCGAGGAGGTCGCCGCCGACTTCCCGGATGTCGAGCTCAACCACCAGCTGGTCGACTCGTGCGCGATGCTCCTCGTGAAGCGACCTGCCGAGTTCGACGTGCTCGTGACCGAGAACCTGTTTGGCGACATCCTGTCGGATGAGGCGAGCGTCCTTGCCGGCTCCCTCGGGTTGCTGCCCTCGGCGTCGCTCGGTGAGCGGAAGACGGAACACGGCACGCTCGGGATGTACGAGCCGATCCACGGCTCTGCTCCGCATCTCGCCGGCCAGGACCGCGCCAACCCGATCGGCACGATCCTGTCGGCCGCGATGCTCGCCCGCTGGTCGCTCGGCCGTGCGGACGTCGCCGGGGCGATCGAGGGCGCCGTCCACGCGGCACTCGACGCGGGTTGGCGGACGCCGGACCTGGCGCGCGAGTCCGACACGACCGACGGGCTGGTCGTCGTCGGGACAACGGCGTTCGCGACCGCCGTGATCGAACGCCTTGCCGCGCCAGCGGAGGTGCCGGCGTGACCGACCCTCCCGTGATCCTGTACGACACGACGCTCCGCGACGGCACACAGGGCGAGAACATCACACTGTCGCTCGCCGACAAGCTGCGCATCGCGAGGATGCTCGACGAGTTCGGGATGCCCTACATCGAGGGCGGCTGGCCGGGTTCGAACCCGAAGGACATCGAGTTCTTCAAGGTGGCGCGCGACGTCCGCTGGGAGCGGGCGAAGCTGGCGGCCTTCGGCTCGACGCGCCACCGTTCGAACCGCCCCGATGACGACCCGAATCTGCGCGAGCTGGTCGCGGCCGAGACCCCGGTCGTGACGATCTTCGGCAAGAGCTGGCTGCTCCACGTCATCGAGGTGCTCGGCGCAACGCCGCAGGAGAACCTCGACATGATCGCGGACTCGGTCGGCTTCGTCGTCGATCGCGGCCGCGAGGCGGTCTACGACGCCGAGCACTTCTTCGACGGCTTCAAAACAGACCGTGAGTACGCGCTCTCGACACTCCGGGCCGCGCGCCAGGCAGGCGCGGGGGCGCTGGTCCTGTGTGACACGAACGGCGGGACCCTCACCGACGAGCTGCTCGCGATTGTCGGCGACGTTCGTGGGGCCCTCGAAGCCGACAGGGACGCGCCGCCCGTGACGTGGGGGATCCACACGCACAACGACGCGGAGCTGGCCGTCGCCAATTCGCTGGCCGCGGTGAGCGCCGGCATTCGCCACGTGCAGGCCACGATCAATGGCTACGGCGAACGCGCCGGCAACGCGAACATGGTGTCGATTCTCGCGAACCTCGCGCTGAAGACGCCGCACCAGCTCGTCCCGGCGGGCGGCGGTGAGCTGGGCGGGCTGACCGACCTGTCGCGGGCCGTCGCCGAGATCGCCAACATCGCCCCGAACGACTACCAGCCGTACGTCGGTCGATCGGCGTTCGCCCACAAGGGCGGCGTGCATGGCGCCGCCGTCGCCAAGGTCGAGCGGAGCTACCAGCACGTCGATCCGTCGCTCGTGGGCAATGCCGGGCGGTTGGTCGTGTCGGAGCTCGGCGGCCGCGCCAACACGTCGATCCGTGCCCGCCAGCTCGGGCACGAGCTCGAGGGTGTCATCGATCCGCGCGAGCTCTCGAAGCTCATCAAGGAGCTGGAGAACGAGGGGCTGGCATTCGAAGGCGCCGAAGCCTCGTTCGAGCTGCTCATCCGCCGCCACGCGGCCGACTACGTGGCCCCGTTCCGGATCGTCGACTTCACCGTGCTCGTCGAGCAACGCGACGGCCGTGAGTTGCTCGCCGAGGCGACCGTCAAGGTCGAGGTGGCCGGCGAGGTGCTCCACACGGCGGCCGATGGCAACGGCCCAGTCAACGCCCTCGATGCCGCGCTGCGCAAGGCGCTCCGGGCGTTCTATCCGGGCCTCGACGACGTCCACCTGGTCGACTACAAGGTGCGCATCCTCGACGGTCAATCGGCCACGGCTGCACGGACCCGGGTGATCATCGATTCGTCGGACGGGACCACGGCCTGGTCGACGATGGGCAGCGACACCAACATCATCGCGGCGTCGGCGACGGCCCTCGCCGATTCCCTCGAATACACGATCTGGAAGTCCGGCGCCGTGATCCTGCGCCGCGATGAGCGTCACTTCACGACCACCCGTCCCGAGGTCGGTGCCGGCGGGACCGGCGCGGCCCCCAGTCCTGCCCGCGCGGCACCCCGGAGGTAGCACCATGGCCGACACGCTCCACCTGTCCCGCTGGACGGTCAACGCGGGCAGCAACATCCGGAGTCGCGCCGCGGTCGTGATCGTCTCGGGCGACCACGAGTGGCAGGCATCAGCCGAGGGCAACGGCGCCATCGACGCCCTCTATAAGGCCGTCGATCGGGCGGTTGCCGGCGTGCTCAGTGGCAACCCACGCTTGCTGGCCTTCGACATCCACGCGCTGGGCGAGGGCAGCGACACGGTCGGCGAGGTCAAGGTCCGCATCGCGCCGCCAGAACGAGAGGGCGCCCGCGGAAGCGGCGAGTACCTCGGGCAGGCGCGCGGCGATTCGGTCGTGGCGGCGTCCATCGAGGCCTACCTCCAGGCCCTCAATGCGCTCCTCGCCGAGGAGCACTGGGTCGGCGCGGCGGACGAGGCGGGCAACAGCCGCCGGGTCCGTGTGACGGCGGGCGACGCGCAGGAGCAGCGCGCCGAACTGGACCCGGATGCAGGCCACATCGACACCACGGAGTGGTTCAACCAGTAAGGGCATCACGCCGCCAGGGAGCGAGTCGCGCCTCCGCCCAAGCAGACCGTCTGCCGGTGCGAGCGGCAAATTCTGGACATGCGCGGGCATACGCCTACCGAGGCACCTGCCTAAGGCCAACTCTGCCGGTCCGACAGGCAATCGGACGCTGAAACCGCGACAAACTCCCTCGCAGGCCTCGCCCGCGCCCGGTTTAGCGCCAGGCAAGTGCCACATGAGACGCTCCCACCGGTAGACGCCCATCCAAGGCCGCCGGCGGAGGTCTCCGATGGAGCGACGCCGCAGGACGCGGTTCGACATGGACGGGGATCCGGGAGGCCCGAAGCCTCGCACTCAGTCTCTTGGTCGAGGCGTGCGGGACGGTCGACGGCGATTGCGCTGGAGTCAGGCGCATCTCGCGTCGAAGGTCGGTCTGAAGAGGACGCGGATCGGCGACATTGAGCGAGGCGAGGCGACCGGTACGCCACTGATCGTGTGGGTCCGCCTCGGTATTGCGCTGCGACGCCCGATTGCAATCGATTTCTCGCGAGATCTCGAGGCGATGACTCCGTCCGATGCGGGTCACCTCGACGGCCAGGAGCTGGTGCTGCGACTTGCGCGAGGCGGGCCGGGCCGGCACCTTCGAGCTCCCGACGCGTGCCGAAAACCCGTCACTCGCCGTCGATGTCTGTGTGCGTGATGACGCGAGCCGGGCGCTGATCCTGCATGAAATCTGGAACCGCTTCGACGACTTCGGTCGAGCGGTCCGCTCCACGGATCGCAAGGTCGCCGAGGCAGCCGCGATTGCGGCGTTGATCGGCGGCGACGATCCATATCGGATCGCATCGTGCTGGCTACTCGTCGACAACGAGAGCAATCGACAGATGGTGCGCCGCTTTCCCGGGGTCTTCGCCGCCCGGTTCCCGGGCTCGTCGTTGAAGTGGGTCGACGCGTTGACCAACGGTGGGCCTGTTCCCGAACGCCCCTGGCCTCGCCTGGCTCGACCTCAGGGCGAGCCGGCTCGTGCCGGTCCGGGCGTCCAGCCGGCCCAGGACTCGCGACCAGTGACCAGCACCCGTATCCTGCTCGGGCCATGCGCGAGCGCCCACTCCCGACCGGCACGGTCACCTTCCTGTTCACGGACATCGAAGGTTCGACAAGGCTCGTCCAGGACCTCGGGCCAGGCGCCTATGCCGAACTCCTCGCGCGGCACCACAGCATCCTCCGCGACGCGTTCGCGCAGCACGCGGGGATCGAGCGGGGGACGCAGGGTGATTCGTTCCTCGAGCTGTTCACCGAGGCACCTGCCGCGGTTGCGGCGGCCGTCGACGCCCAGCGCGCCCTGGACGCGGCCACATGGCCCGACGGCGCAGAAGTACGCGTCCGGATGGGCATTCACTCTGGGCTCGGCGCGCTGGGCGGCGACGACTACGTGGGTCTCGACATCCATCGGGCGGCCCGGATGGCCGCCGCGGCGCACGGCGGGCAGGTGGTCGTGTCGGACGCGACGCGATCCCTCGTCGAGGGCCATCTCCCCGACGGCGTGGAGCTGCTTTCCCTCGGCGAGCACGAGTTACGCGACGTCGATCGGGCGGAACCGATCTACCAGGTCCTTGGCGAGGGTCTGCGGTCCGAGTTCCCGCCACTCAAGTCGGCTGCCAGCTCCGGCCGTGGCAACCTCCCGCCGCGCCTGACCAGCTTCATCGGCCGGGACCAGGAGCTCGACGCCCTCGCCGCGCTCCTCGCATCGAACCGGCTGCTCACCCTCGTCGGGCCGGGCGGGACGGGAAAGACGAGCCTTGCCATCGAACTCTTGCGACGGGAGTCCGGTCAATTCCGGGACGGCACCTGGTTCGTCGCACTCGAGTCGGTCCGTGATGCCGAGCTCGTTTCGGGCGTCCTGGCTGCGACCTTCGGGCTCGTGTCAGGAAGTGGCTCGGAAACGGTCGACGACCGGCTGACCCGTTTCCTGGCGTCGCGCTCGCTCGCCGTCGTCATCGACAACTTCGAGCAGGTCCTCGACGCGGCGCCACTGCTCCCCGGCCTGCTCCGCGCGGCGCCCGACGTGACGATCGTCGTCACCAGCCGCACGCCGCTGCGGGTCGCCGGCGAACAGGAGTTCCCGGTGCCGCCGCTCGGCGTGCCGCCACCCGGGCTGACGGTCGACGACGCGCGGGCGATCGACGCGATCCGCCTATTCGAGGATCGGGCAGCACGCGTTCGGCCTGGCTATCGCCTGACCGCCGACGACGTGGATGCCGTGGCGGAGGTCTGCCGCCGCCTCGACGGTCTCCCGCTGGGGATCGAGATCGCGGCATCGCGGATGGCGCTACTCCCCGCGAGTGACATCGCCGAGCGGCTCGGCCGCCGCCTCGACCTGCCCGGCGCCGGGTCACGCGATGCACCTGAGCGCCAGCGGACGCTGCAGGGCGCAATCGCCTGGAGTTACGACCTCCTGCGCGATCCCGAACGGAGGCTGCTCGAGCGGCTGTCGGTCTTTGGCGGGAGCTTCGGCGTGCCCGAAGCCGAGGCAGTCGCAGGCCCACCCGAAGAACTTGGTGTCGAGGTCCTGGAGGGCGTCTCCACGCTGGTGGAACAGAGCCTCGTCCAGCCAGCTCCGTCCACCCTCGGGGCCCGGTTCCGGTTGTTGGCCACGATGCGCATGTTCGCCGCGGATCGTCTCGATGAGCGAGGCGAAGCCGCGGAACTCGGCCGGCGCCATGCCGAGACCTACCTGGCGATCGCCGAGGAGATCGCCCCACATCTCCCCGGGCCGGGTCAGGCTTTCCGGCTCGACCGCCTGGCCGAGGAACAGGACAACCTACGCGCCGCGCTGGAATGGTCGATCAGGCAAGGAGAGGTGCAGCTCGCGCAGCGGTACACCGGTGCGGTGTGGCGCTTCTGGCAAGGCCGCGGCCATGTTGAGGAAGGCTGGGCCACTGTGCAGCGCGTCCTCGCGATGCCCGGCGCCGACGCGCCGACGCCGGCCCGGCTCGCGCTGCTCGACGGAGCGGGAGGTATTGCCTGGTGGAAGGGGAACATCGCGGCCGCTGATGGCTTCTATGAAGAGCAGGTTGAGCTGGCTCGCAGCCTCGGTGACCAGCGCGGCCTCGCCCAGGGGCTGTTCAACCTCAGCCATTCGAGGGTCGTGGGAAGCGACCCGGCCGGCAGCGAGGCGATCCGCGCCGAGGCGATCCAGCTGTACGAGGAGATCGGCGATGCGCGCGGTGCGGCGCGGGTCGGCTGGATCGCCGCGAACGTCCTCACGATGACCGACCCGGCCGCCGCAACCACGATGCTGGAGGGCCTGCTGGCTCGGTACGTCGAGCTCGACGACAGGTTCTACATCGCGATGGCGAGCGGCACGCTCTCGTGGAGTCTCATCGGGACCGGCCAGTACGAGCCCGCTCTCGACCACGCGCTGCGGACGGTCGAGCTGGCCCGTGAGGCAGGGGACATCGGCGCGGCCACGATCGCGGTGCGCGAGGTGCAGATCGTGTTTCACCTGCTCGGTGGCGTCCGGCCGGCGGCGATCCTCGAGGGAGCCTTCGAATTCCTGTCCAACCGATACGGGATCAGCACCCCGCCCGCCTTCTCCGAGTACACCCGGCGGATGTGGCCCGGGCCGGAGGCGATCCGGAAGACGTTGGGGTCGGATACGTACGAGGCGCTGCGCAGCATGGGGGCCGCGATGACGCTCGACGAGATCGCAATCCTCATCGAGGAGAGCGCGGTCGACATACGGCAGGCGAGATCGGCACTATCGGCGCCGCGCGAGCCATAGACTCTCCAGCCATGGAACACCAGCCAGCGCGCGGCCCAGTCGTCTACGCCGGCGAGCCCGGCGCGTTCGCGGAGGACGCGGTCCTCGCGGCCTTCGGCGACGTGGACCGACGAGCCGTCGGCAGCTTCCGTGCCGTGTTCGAAGCCCTGACGGCTGAGTCCGGAGTCGCGGCCGGTGTCGTGCCGATCGAGAACGTGGTCAACGGCACCGTCCGCGAGAACTACGACCTCCTGCTCGAGCACGACCTGACGATCGTCGGCGAGGTCGTCGTGCCCGTCCGGCTGTCGTTCGCGGCACTGCCTGGCCAGGCGGTTGACGACATCGAGCGGGTCTACTCGCACATCCAGGCTCTCGGCCAGGCCGAGGCGTTCCTCCGGACGCGGCCGTGGCAGCTGCTCACGACCTACAACACCGCAGGAGCCGGCAAATCCATCGTCGAGAAGGGCGAGCGGGGAGCGGCGGCCGTGCTCTCGCCGCGGGCTGCGGCCCTGTTTGGACTCGAGATCCTCGCGAACGACATCCAGGACGTCGCTGACAACCGGACGCGGTTCCTCATCCTTGCGCCGCCTGGCACGGACTCCACGATGCCACCCGGAGGCGGCGCACCTCGGACCACGCTCGCACTTGCGGTTCGCAACGAGCCGGGCACGCTGCTCGCCGTGCTCGAGGTGTTCGCGCGCCACGGTCTGAACATGAGCAAGCTCGAGTCCCGGCCGAGCCGCGAGCGCGCCTGGGAATACGTCTTCTGGGTCGACCTCGACGCCGACGGTAGCGACCCTGCCACGCTGGCAGCACTCGGCAATCTCGAGGCCGTCACGACGATGCTGCGCGTCCTGGGCAGTTACGCGCGCGGCGAGGGGGGCTGAGTCGCCACCACTACGCCCCGACGATTCGCCGGTTCGCCGCCCGGAGCTCGTCGCGGATCTCGGCCAGCAGCACTTCCTCTGCGGGCGGCGTGGTTAGCGCTTCCTCGCGGATGAACGCCTTGCTGATCAGCCAAACCACGAAGGCGATCACAACGAACGTGATCACGGCGTTGAGGAACTCGCCCCAGCGAATCGCGACCTCGGTCGCCGGGTCACCGGCCTGCGCCGCCTGGAGCACGATCTTAAGCTCCGAAAAGTTCACGCCGCCGAGTAGCAGCCCAATCGGCGGCATGATGATGTCCTCGACGAGCGAGGCGACCACGGTCCCGAGCGCGGCGCCGATGATCACGCCGATCGCCAGGGCCAGGGCGTTGGACTTGACGAGGAACGCGCGGAAGTCGGACGGCACGGTCACCTCCAGGAGCCATCGTGGGGAGGGCCGATGATACCCTTGGCCGCCCAGCCCGCGATCCCCGACCACGGTAGATTCGAGCGATGAACGACGCCTTCGTCGAGGCCATGAAGACCGGCTACGCCCTCGATGAGCCGTCGATCGTCATCGGCAGCCCGATGCACGAAGGCGAGCTCAGCAACGGGACGCCGGTCCAGGTCGCGCTGTCGATGATGAACCGCCACGGGCTGGTGGCGGGCGCAACGGGCACCGGCAAGACCAAGACGCTGCAACTCCTCGCCGGTCAACTGTCGAAGGCCGGCGTCGCCGTGTTCGTGCTGGACGTCAAGGGCGACCTCACGGGTCTGGCCGCGCCCGGCGATGCGACGAACCCGAAGGTCGTCGAACGCGCCGAGTCGCTCGACCGGACGTTCGAGGCGTCCGGCCATCCGGTCGAGTTCCTGTCGCTCAGCGGCCAGCTCGGGGCGCAGGTGCGGGCCACGGTCAGCTCGTTCGGCCCGCTGCTCCTCGGCAAGGTCCTCGACCTCAACGAGACCCAGACATCGATCCTCGCGCTGGTCTTCAAGTACTGCGACGACAACGACCTGCCACTGCTCGATCTGAAGGACCTAGCGACGACCCTCAAGTTCCTCGCGTCTGATGAGGGCAAGCCGATCCTCGCCGAGTACGGCGGGATGTCGACCGCGTCCGTTGGCGTGTTGGTCCGGTCGATGGTCGTCCTCGAGCAGGAGGGCGCGGACACCTTCTTCGGTGAGCTCGAGTTCGACGTGGCCGACCTGCTTCGGACGGCGCCAGACGGATCGGGCGTGATCAGCATCCTCGAGCTGCGCGACGTCATGGACAAGCCGCGCCTGTTCTCGACGTTCACCCTCTGGCTGCTGGCGCAGCTCTACGAACACCTGCCGGAAGCCGGGGACCTGCCGAAGCCGAAGCTGTGCTTCTTCTTCGACGAGGCGCACCTGCTGTTCGACGATGCGAACGAGGCGCTGATGGAGCAGATCGAGCGGACCGCGCGGCTGATTCGTTCGAAGGGTGTGGGCGTGTACTTCGTGACCCAGGCGCCCACCGACGTGCCGTCATCCGTGCTCGCGCAGCTTGGTAACCGGATCCAGCACGCCCTGCGGGCGTTCACGCCCGACGACGCCGACGCGCTGCGCAAGACCGCCCGTACGTTCCCGATGACCGACTTCTATGACGTCGAGCGGACGATCACCTCGCTCGGCACCGGCGAGGCGCTGGTCACGGTGCTCTCCCCGAACGGCGTCCCCACACCGCTGGCAGCGACGCGGCTGCTCCCGCCGGATTCACTGATGGCGCCGATCTCCGAGGACGCCTTCGCGGCCCGCCTCGCCGAGAGTCCCCTGACGGCGACCTACGGCACGCCCGTTGATCCGGAGAGTGCGCACGAGCTGATCACCGCGCGCCTCCAGGCCGCGCGCGCGGCGGTGGCGGACGACACGATGCGCGAGCAGGTATCGCCGACGACCAACACCGGGCTCAACACGATGACGCCCGCTCAGCAGCGGCGCGAGATGCAGCGCCAGGCGCGCGAGCTCCGCGAGGCCCAGAAGGCCGCCGATCGACAACGACGGGAGCAGGCCAAGGAGCAGGCTCGGGTCGAGCGTGAGCGGCAGGATACGGTGCAGACGGCGATCCGGACCGGTGGCGAGATCCTGACCTCGCGAACCGGCCAGTCGGTGCTGCGCGGGATTTTCGGCACGATCTTCGGCGGCGGCAAGTCTCGCTGACGGTGTCCGGCCCCGCCCCCAGCCGCCCGAGGCCGTTCGCCGCTATTCGATGACCAGTCCCTCCGGCAGGTCCTCGGGTGCCGGGTACTGCGGGTCGAGCTCCTGGAGGGTGTCGGCGACGATCGACGCGACCGCGAGGTCGCGGAACCACTTCCTGTTGGCTGGGATCACGTACCACGGTGCACGCTCCGTCGACGTCTTCGAGAGCGCGTCCTCGTAGGCGGCGATGTAGTCGTCCCAGCGCTTGCGCTCCTCGAGGTCGCCGAGCGCGAACTTCCAGCGCTTGGTGGGATCGTCAAGGCGCGCCTGGAACCGTGCGCGCTGCTCGTCCTTGTCGATGTACAGGAAGAACTTAATGACGGTCGTGCCGCTCGCGGTCAAGTGGTCCTCGAATGCGACGATCTGGTCGTAACGAGCCTTCCAGACGTCCTTCGGAACGAGGTCGTGGACCCGCACGACGAGCACGTCCTCGTAGTGCGAGCGGTTGAAGATGGCGACCTCGCCCTTGGCCGGGACCCGCTTGTGGATTCGCCACAGGAAGTCGTGGGCGAGCTCGTCGGTCGACGGAACCTTGAAGCTCGCGACGGGGCAGCCCTGCGGGTTGAAAGCGGTCATGACCTTGCGGATCGTGCCGTCCTTGCCCGCCGCGTCGATGCCCTGGAGGACAATCAGCACCGACCGCCGCTGTTCAGCCCACAGCCGCTCCTGGAGCTCGGTCAGGCGGTCGAGCAGGCCGTCGGTGACGAGCTTGGCCCCTTCCTTCTCGAAGCCGAACGTGGCGCCCGGGTCGACGTCGCCGAGGTCGACACGCCGGCCGGGTGCGACGCGCAAGGCGGCCTGCAGGTTCGGTGCCAGGGACATTCGTCCTCCATTAGCTGGGGAGCGAGCAAGGTCCCCCAGAGGCTGATCGCCGAGAATGCGCTGCAATCATGCGACGAATTTGATCGTTGACGCGGAAGCGCCCCGCTGTTACACCACCCGTAGCCCAATACGACCGCATTCGCGAGCGACATCGCCGTCGGGACGGGGGAACGGTCCCGCGGCACCGAGATGGCACCATCACGCCATCCGTCGTAACGCGCAGCCAGGGGGGAGGTGGACCCGGCGAAGCGTTCGATTTCGACGTGTTCCGACTCGCTGCATTGAGGGTGATCATGAGTCCACGTATGCGATCGAATCGTCACCGAAAGGGCACGGCGGCCGTCGTCACCGCGGTCCTTCTCGTGGGCACCTTCCTGGTGCCCAGAGCGGTATTCGCTGCAACCATCGTGCCTGTCACCGGTGACGCCACCGGTGCCGCATCGCTCGCCAACGCCATGCTGGCCAACCCGGCTGTGCTGACCTCGGCGTCGTTCACAGCCTTTCCGCCGTCGGGCACGCCGAATGGCACCTCGGACGCGCTCAGCTTCTTTCCAACGAACGGAGGGACGTTCGAAATCCTGACGCCCGGGGATGTAAACCTCGCGGACGACGCCAATTCCTCTGGGGGATCGGGTGCCAACCTGGGTGGGCCCAACGTTCGAGGAGACACGGACTTCGACGTTACGGTCCTGAAGCTCGACCTCAACGTGCCAACGGGCGCGAACTGCCTGATCCTCGACTTCGCGTTCTACTCGGAGGAGTTCCCCGAGTTCGTGGGCTCGCCGTACAACGACGCGTTCATCGCCGAGATCGACACGTCGAACTGGACGACGAGCGGGAGCACCATCAGTGCCCCGAACAACTTCGCATTCGACAGCACGGGCGACGTCGTCAGCATCAACAGCACGGGCGCCACGAGCATGAACGCGGGCAACGCGGCCGGGACGACCTACGACGGTGCGACGGCGCTGCTGCAGGCAGCCAGCCCGATTCCATCGGGCGCCCATAGCCTGATCGTGTCCATGTTCGACCAGGGTGACCACATCCTCGACTCGGCTGCGTTCATCGACAATGTCCGGTTGCTCACCGTCGCAAACGTCGCGACAGACTGTGTCCGCGGCGCGACACCAGCTCCGACGCCGACGCCGACGCCGACACCAACCCCGACCCCGACGCCGACACCTACGCCAAACGAGACACCCTCACCGACGCCGACCCCCACGGCGACCCCAACCCCAACCCCAACTCCGACCGCAACTCCGACCCCGACACCAACTCCGACCCCGACCCCAACTCCGACCCCGACAGCAACTCCGACCCCGACACCAACTCCGACCCCGACACCAACTCCGACCCCTGCAGGGGAGGGCTGCACGCCGGGTTACTGGAAGCAGAGCCAACACTTCGACTCGTGGAGCGATCCGTACGACCCGACCGACTCATTCGTCTCGGCGGGCTTCGACGATGCCTTCAACGGCTTGACGCTCCGCGACGTGCTGAAACTGAAAGGCGGTGGGCTCAATGCCCTGGGCCGCCACACGGTCGCGGCTTTGCTGAACTCGGCAAATCCGGATGTCAGTCCGAACTATCCGTATACGACCACCGAGATCATCACGGCGTTCAACCTGGTGTACCCGGGTGGGAACTACAGCGCGCTCAAGAACCTCCTGGCCGAAGCCAACCAGATGGGCTGTCCACTCGACTGAGCGGCAGCCACGCAGACGCCATGGCCGCGAGGAGACCGAATGCGGGCCGTCCACCGGGCGGCCCGCTTCGATTCGTGCAGCCGTGGTGGATCGCCTTGCGCAGTACCATCGAACCATCCGCCAGAGTCCAAGGAGCGTGATGTCCGTAGAAGTCGGTTCGAAGCCGCATCCGATTTTCCTCGCCGGGCGCTGGGTCGAGTCGCCAGATCCCCTGGTGGTCGCCAACCCGGCCGACGATTCCGCGCCCGCCGGATCCACCTTCAATGCGACGCCGGAGCAGTACGAGGAGGCCGTCCAGGCGGCCGTCGCCGCGTTCGAGGTCACCCGCGAGTTGCCCGCCTACGAGCGCGGACGCATCCTGCGCGAGATCAGCGGCGGGCTCAAGACACGCCGGGAGGAACTGGGCCGGCTCATCGCGCTCGAGTCCGGCAAGCCCGTTCGCGACGCGCTGGTCGAGGTCGACCGGGCAACACTGACCTTCCGCTTGGGTGCCGAGGAGGCGGAGCGGATCTTCGGCGAGACGATCCCGCTGGACCTGATGCCCGCGTCGCGCGGCCGGGTCGGCATCACGCGGCGCTTCCCGATCGGTCCGATCGCCGGGATCAGCCCGTTCAACTTCCCGTTGAACCTGGCTGCGCACAAGGTCGCGCCGGCGATCGCGTCGGGCAACCCGATCGTGCTGAAGCCGCCGTCGAAGGACCCGCTGACGATGCTGACGGTGGCCGAGATCATTGAGTCTGCCGGCGTGCCCGCCGGGATGGTCTCGATCCTGCCCATGACCCGCGAGCTCGGTGACCGGATGGTCGCCGACGACCGCTTCAAGCTGCTCACCTTCACCGGAAGCCCGTCCGTCGGCTGGCGGATGAAGGAGCGGGCCGGTAAGAAGAAGGTCGTGCTCGAGCTCGGCGGCAACGCCGGGGCAATCGTCGATGCGACCGCCGATCTCGACTGGGCCGCCAAGCGCATGGTCGTCGGTGCCTTCGCGTATGCCGGCCAGATCTGCATCAGCGTCCAACGCCTGTTCGTGCACGACTCGGTGTACGAGCCCTTCATGGATCGGTTCGTCGCGGCCGCGACGGCGCTCAAGCTCGGCGACCCGCTCGATCCGGCGACCGATATCGGCCCGATGGTCGACGCCAACGCCGTCGGCCGCACGAAGCGCTGGGTCGACGAGGCGGTCGGGCTCGGCGGTGAGCTGCTGCTGGGCGGCGAGCCGAACGGCCTGTTCTTCCCGCCGACGATCCTGAGCGGAGTCCCGGTGACCGCCCAGGTCTGCTCGAACGAGGCGTTCGCGCCGCTCGTGGTGGTCGAGCGCTTCACCGACTTCGGCGAGGCCGTGCGTGCCGTCAATGACTCGATGTTCGGCCTCCAGACCGGCGTCTTCACGAACGACCTGGCGAACGCCTGGTCCGCGTTCGACCGGCTCGAGGTCGGCGGCGTGATCGTCAACGACGTCCCGACCTACCGGATCGACCACATGCCGTACGGCGGCGTGAAGGACTCCGGGCTCGGTCGCGAGGGTCTGCGCTGGGCCATCGAGGACATGACCGAAGTCAGGATCATGGTGCTGGCCCAGCCTGGCTGAGGCCCTCGCCGCGCTCGGGCGGGAAGCGTCACTTCGGTTCCGTATGCAACTTCCCGGCATCACGGGCCGGGAGTCGGGTCCGCACACCGCAGCCAGCCACCCCGAGCGATGCCGGGAAGTCGCATCACAGAAGAGGGTGGTGTTCCGGTGGGCTGGCGCGCCCGTCCCGGTCAACGGGACGCCGGCTCGCACGTCGCAACGGGCGGGCCATCCTCAGCGGCGCCATGGACCTGACGCTGTCGCCGGCCCAGCTCGAGCTCCAGGACCGTGCTCGGCGCTTCGTCAGTGATGTCCTGCAGCCACGCGAAGTCGAGTTCGAGCGGGCCAACGGGCGCGTTGCCCGCGACTGGGGCAACGACCTCCGGCGCGCAGCGATCGAGGCGAACCTCCACGGCGGCTCGTTCCCGAAGGAGGTTGGCGGGCAGGGCTGGAACGTGCTCGAGCAGGTGCTCGTCCACGAACAGTTCGGGCAGGTGACGGGCGGTCTGTGGTCGTACGTTCCGGGTGGCTACAACGCGCTGATCCATTGCGACGCAGATCAGCGGCGACGGTATCTCGACCCGAGTCTGCGGGGCGAGCGGTCCGGCAGCTACGCGATCACGGAGGACCTTGCCGGCTCCGACGCCCGGAACCTCGCCGCGACGGCGATCCTTGACGGTGCCACCGGGGAGTGGGTGCTCAACGGCGAGAAGTGGTTCGTCACCGGCCCCGACGACACCGACTTCATGATCTTCCACTGCGTTGTCCTGGAGGGCGGGGAGCGGCTGCCGACGCTCTTCCTCGTCGACTATGACACCCCCGGCATGCGAGTCCTGCACGACCCCGACTACACGCACACGTTCGCAGACCGGCATCCGCAGTTCGTGCTCGAGGACGTGCGCGTTCCGGACACGCAGCGCCTTGGGGCGGTGGGCGAGGCCGACGAGCTGACGAACGAGTGGTTCGTCGAGGAGCGGATCCACATCGGGGCCCGCTGCAGCGGGGCAATGGAGCGGTTGCTGTCACTCGCCGTCGAATGGGCGACGAGTCGGGTCCAGTTTGGCGCAGCGCATCTACGACTTCCAGGGCGTGTCGTTCCCGCTTGCCGATTCGGCGGCAGACGCCTCGGCGGCGCGGCTGCTCACGCGCGAGTGCGCCTGGCTCGCTGACACGGGCGCCGACCCGAAGGTGATCCATGCGAAAGCGTCGCTCGCGAAGCTGTTCGCGTCGGAGGCCGCCTGGCGCTGTGCCGATCGCGTCGTGCAGGTGTTCGGCGGGCGCGGCTACATGCGCGAGTTCGCCCCGGAGCGGTTCCTGCGCGAGCTGCGCGTCGACCGTATCTGGGAAGGCACGTCCGAGATCCAGCGGCTCATCGTCGCCCGCGCGCTCGAGAAGCGGGGGGTCAGGCGGGTGGTCGGGTGACCGCCGAGCCAGGTACGCGAACCTCCACGATCGACCTGCGGCCGCTGTTCGCGCCGCGCTCGGTCGCGGTGGTGGGCGCCTCTCCGCGCTCGTGGATCGCAGAGACGGTGCGCGACAACCTCCGGGTGATGGGCAGCGCGACCCGCTGCCATTTCGTCAATCCCAAATACGAGGAGCTCCACGGGCAGCCCTGCTACCCGTCACTCGAGGCGCTGCCAGAGCGCCCGGACATTGCGGTGGTGGCGCTCAACCCGCTCCGGGCCGCGGTGGTGACAGAGGCCGCGGCAGCGGCCGGCGTCCCGGCCGTGATCATCCCCGGCGGCGGCGTCGTCGAGGGCGGCGAGGCCGCCGGGGCGATGCAGGTCGAAGTCGCTCGGATCGCGCGCGAGCACGGGATCGCACTCGTCGGCCCGAATTGCATGGGCGTCGTCGACCTCACCGCGAACAGCGCGACGTACATCGGCGATGTCTCGCCGTACCAGCCGCGCGGCGGCGTGGCGGGCATCGCCCAGTCCGGTTCGGTCACCGATGCGTTCATCCATGCGGGCTCGCGCGTGGGGTTCAGTCGGATCGTGTCCTGCGGCAGCGAGGTCGTCCTCGACATCTGCGATTACCTCGCCTATTGCCTGGACGATCCGGAGACGCACTCGGTCATCCTGTTCGTCGAGGGGTTCAAGCGGCCCGAGCGGTTCCTGGCCCTGGCCGACCAGGCGCTCGAGCTCGGCAAGCCGATCATGGTCCTCAAGGTCGGCCGCTCCGAGCAGGCCCAGGCTGCCGCGGTCGCACATTCCGGGTCGCTTGCCGGCGAGGCCCGTGTCACCGACACCGCGCTCGACGCGGCCGGCGTGATTCGCTGTCACGACCTCGACGAGCTGCTCGAGACGGCGGAGCTCGTCGAAGGGACACGTCGCACCGGGCGCAGCGTTGGTCGCGGGCGGGCGGGCGTCGTGACGGTGTCGACCGGAGAGGCTTCGCTGATCGCCGACCTGGTCCCGCGCACGGGCGTTGATCTGCCGCCCATCCCCGCGTCCGCTCGCGACGCGATCCTTGCCGAGCTGCCGACGATGGGGTATGTCGGGAACCCGCTTGATCCGTGGGGCGCGGCAGAGGCGTCGATCGCGTACGGGGCATGCTTCCGGGCACTCGCGGCAAGTGGCGTGTATGACGTGCTCGCCATCGTCCATGACTTCCCGTACCGCTCGCTGCCGTCCGAGGTCAACACCGCGAACGAGGTCACCCGTGAGCTCCTGGCCGCGACCGCGGACCACCCCGAGATCCTCCCCGTGTACGTGTCGCTGACCTCGGGCGAACCGTCGCCCGAGACGAAGCTCGTGCTCGACACGGAGGGCGGGGGAGCGCCGCTCCTGCGGGGAGCCGTCGAAGCGTTCACGGCGATCGCCTCGCTGGCGCGCTGGGAGCGCCGACACGGGGAGCGGCAGCACACCGGTCCGTGGCGGCCCGGGTGGCCCGCGCTCGCCGCCGACCGCACGACCTAGGCGGTCTGGCGCCGGAGCCGCCGGCGACTCGCACGATCCAGCGGAGCGTCCTGTCCGAGATCGACAGCCTCGAGCTGCTCGGCACGGCGGGTCTGCCGATCGTGCAGACGATCCGCGTCGAGACCGCGGAAGCGGCCGTCGCCGCCGCCGCCACCCTCGGCTATCCGGTCGTGCTGAAGGCCGACGCGACCGGGCTCGCGCACAAGTCGGAGATCGGCGGCGTTCGGGTCCGGCTGGCGGATGCTTCCGCCGTGGATGAGGCGGCTCGTGAACTCCTCGCGCTGCCGCTGCCGGCCGAAGCGACGCGCAGCGGCCTCCTCGTTGCGCCGATGATCTCCGACGGTGTGCAGCTCATCGTCGGCATGGAGCGTGACGAGCAGTTCGGGCCGGCTGTGCTCGTCGGCCTCGGTGGCGTCCTCGCCGAGGTGCTCGACGACGTTGCGATCCGCCTCGCCCCGGTGCCGGGACCGGCAGCCCGCGAGATGCTCGACGAGCTCCGCGCCTCGCCGTTGCTCTATGGATACCGCGGCGAGCCGGCCGTCGATCTCGACGGCGTCCGCCGGTTGATCGTCGCGATCGGGCAGCTGGCCGTCGACCGAACGGACATCGCGGAGATCGACCTCAACCCGGTCATCGCGGGCCCCGATGGCGCGACGATCGTGGACGCGCTGGTCGTGCTCGATGGCTGAGCCGGTCCTCCTCACCGAGCCGACGGCGTGGGGTGTGCGGCTCATCCTCAACCGGCCCGACAAGCTCAACGCCCTCTCCGGCGAGCTCGTCGCCGCGCTGGCGCGCGCCATCGACGATGCCGCGGCCGAGCCCAACGTCCGCGTCATCGCCCTCGCCGGCGCGGGCCGCGCGTTCTGCGCCGGCTACGATCTCGAGGAGGAGGCGAGCGGGGACATCGGCGGTCCTGTGGCGTGGCGCGACCTGCTTGCCGCGGACGTGGCCGCGACCCTCAAGCTGCTCGACTGCCCGAAGCCGGTCATCGCCCAGGTCCACGGCTACGCGCTCGCCGGCGGACTCGAGCTCGCGATGGCGTGCGACCTGGTCGTCGCGGCCGAGGGCACGAAGCTCGGCGAGCCCGAGATCCGTTACGGCTCGGCGCCGGTCGCGCTGCTCATGCCGTATCTCGTCGGCCAGAAGAAGACCCGCGAGCTGCTGTTCACCGGCGACCTCGTGGACGCCGTTGAGGCCGAGCGGTTGGGGCTCGTGAACCGGGTGGTTCCGGCGGACGCGCTCGCGGCAGACGTCGACGCCCTGGCCGACCGGATCGCGCGCACCCCGCCGGAGGTCATGGCCCCGACGAAGCGCTTGCTCAACCGGGCAATGGACGCGATGGGCTTTCGCGAGGCGGTCGAAGCCGGCATCGACCTCGGCGCGATCATCAACGCCGCCGACACGCCCGAGCAACGCGAGTGGGACGAGATCGTGCGGCGCGAGGGGCTTCGCGCCGCGCTCGCCTGGCGGGATCGGCGCTATGACGAACGCCTCGCCGACAGCGGCCGGCATGACGCGGAGGGCCGCTAGCCCCGCGGCTACACTCGGCGCATGAGCGCGCCTGCCCGCCCGGCTCGCACAGCCGCGGACCTGCTTGTCGACTGCCTCGCCGCCGAGAGCTGCGAGTGGGTCTTCTCGGTGCCCGGCGAGGAGACGATGGACATCCTCGACGCGCTGTCGAGAACCGAATCCGTCCGGCACGTCACCACGCGCCACGAGCAGGGCGCCGCGTTCATGGCCGACGTCCATGGGCGCCTCACGGGTCGAGCAGCCGTCGCGATGGGGACGCTCGGGCCCGGCGCGACGAACCTCGTCACGGGCATCGCCGACGCGTACCTCGACCGAGCCCCGATGGTCGCGATCACCGGCCAGGCCTCATCGGACAAGCTCCACAAGGAGGCCCACCAGGTCGTCGACATCGTCGACATGTTCGCCCCCGTCACGAAATGGAACACGCGCGTGGAGCGGGTCGAGGCGATCCCCGAGATCGTCCGCAAGGCGTTCCGTGTCGCGACCCTCGAGAAGCCCGGCCCCACCCACATCGAGCTGCCCGAGAACCTGGCCGCTTCGCCACCCGAGGGCGGTGACGAGATCGGACCCTTGCAGCCGAACAAGGCCTATTTCCCGGAGCCGACCGACGAGGCCATCGCCCATGCCGCGCGGTTGATCGCCGCCTCGGAGCGCCCGATCGTGCTGGCCGGCAACGGCGTGCTCCGCCGCGGCGCCGCGCCAGAGCTGCGCGCGTTCGCGCGCGGCCTGCACGTCCCGGTCGCCGTGACGTTCATGGGCAAGGGCGCCGTCGACGACCGGTCGCACCTCTCGCTCATGGCGGTCGGGCTGCAGACGCGCGACCACGTCCTGTCGGGCTTCGACCGCGCCGACCTGGTCGTGTCGGTCGGCTACGACCCCGTCGAGTACGCGCCGTCGTGGTGGAACCCGGAGCGGACGAAGCGCATCATCCATATCGATACGACACCGTCCGAAGTGGACGCCGCGTACCGGCCGGAGGTCGAGCTGGTCGGCGACATCGACGGGACGCTCCACCGGCTGCTGGCCGCGGTGCTACCCCATGGGATCGGTGGCCGCGACGCCGGGGAGCGGCACGAGGCGCGGGAGATCCTCGTCCACGCCGACCTGCGCACCGACCTCCTCGCCGAGTTGGGGGCGAACGAAGCCGACCAGGGCTACCCGATCAAGCCGCAGCGGGCGATCGCCGATCTGCGCCGCGCGCTCGGGCCGTCGGACATCGTCGTGTCCGACGTCGGCGCCCACAAGGTGTGGGTCGCCCGTCTCTACCAGGCCTACGAGCCGAACACCGTGATCATCTCGAACGGCTTCGCGGCGATGGGCATCTCGCTTCCCGGTGCGATCGCGGCGAAGCTGGTTCACCCGGAACGCAAGGTCGTCGCCCTGTGCGGCGACGGCGGCTTCCTGATGAACAGCCAGGAGCTGGAGACGGCCAAGCGGATCGGCGCGAACGTCACGGTGGTGATCTGGCGCGACGACGGCTACGGGCTGATCGACTGGAAGCAGCGCAACGAATTCGGGCGGCCGTTCGCGGTCGAATTCGGCAACCCGGACTTCGTCGCCTACGCCGAATCGCTTCGGGCTGGCCGGCTTCCGGCCGGCAACAGCGGACGACCTCTACCCGACGTTGATGCGTGCCCTCGACGTGCCAGGACCGGCGGTCGTCGAGGTGCCGATCGACTACCGCGAAAACCTCCGGCTCACGGAGCGGCTCGGGTCGCTGATGCGCGGCGATGGGTAACGGTTCGGTGCGCCTGTGCACCGTTCGAGTCAACTTTTTGACAACGCACGCGACAAGGCCTTCAAAACCTTGACTTAGTACTTTTCGACTGCTAGTACTACCCCCTCAGATCGAGTCGCCGCGCCGGGGGGCGCGCCTCGAACCGGGATGTTGGGGAGAGGGCCCGTCACCCAAACCGGGCGTGTCTTTTCCATGTTCATGTGCTTCCGGGGGGGAGGACATGATTGGCGCTCGTTCGCGCGGAATGCCGCGACTGCATCGCAGTCATCGGCCCGTCGTGCCTCCATGCCTTCCACCGGTCCACGCGGCCGGACCTGAGCCCCTCGTGCCCTGAACACGAGGGGCTCGGCTCGTACTCGAGCCCGGCCGCGAATTCGACATCAATGACCAGGCCCTAGAGGGAATGGGGGAGAGGAGGCGACCGCACAGACCGGGATCGAGCGCGTTACGTCTAGACAGGCGAGCCAATTCGGGAATGGATCCGGCCGTCAGGGGCGGCACCGGACCGCAACGGCCCAAGGGCCAGGAGACATTGGCAATGATCTGTTCATGTAAGGGGAGGACGCCATCGTGTTGAGTCGAGCGATAACCCCAAAGCGACGCGGCCGGCGCCCGCTGGCTGCGATTGCCGTGCTAACCGTCGTCACCGGACTGATGGTCGCGGCCGGAACCGCATTGGCGGTCCACGATGAGGACTTCCAGCTCGACGGCGACACGTCGAGCGTTGCGCAGAACAATCCGAATGATCCGGATCCAGCGCCCGCGGAGGACTGGGAGACCCTGTTCAGCGCTACCGGCACGCCGACCGACCACATCGACTTTGACGCGACGACCGGCTTCAATGACGGCGCATTCGTCCGCGACTTCCAGAGCAAGCAGGGCAAGAACGGCACCTGTTCACTCACGAGTACCGCGACGACATTCTGCACCGTCGACTTCAGCACGTTCGCGACGGGGTCCAAGGACACCCTGGACATCCCCGATTGGCAGTGCAACCGGGACAACAACGTCAACAACAAGATCGACATCGTGAACGCGTACGCCGCGCAGTTCATCGCTGATGACGGCGACCAGATCCTGTACTTCGGTCTTGAGAAGAACGTGGACAACGGCAGCAACAACGTCGCCTTCTGGTTCGTCCAGAACCCGGCGAGCTGCTCGTCGACCGGCGGCGCGGTCGATTTCGAGGGCGCACATGCCGACGGCGACGTCCTCGTCGTATCGGCCTTTACCAACGGCGGCGGCGTCAGCAACATCGACGCCTACCGCTGGGACGGCACCGACGACTGCATCGACAACCCGGATAACCCCGCCACGTGCGACGGTGCGCCGATCGGCAGCGGTGGCGACTGCAAGGCCAACTCCGGTGGCGACGAAATCTGTGCTACGACGAACTCGGGCCCGATCGAGGAGAACGACGCCATCACGACGGCGTGGCTCACCGCGAATGGCACAAGCGTCGGTCACACCGTCGTGCCACCCGACTTCTTCGAGGGCGGCATCAACCTGACCGAGGCGTTCGAGGGCATCAGCGAGGTGCCATCGTGCTTCAGCACCTTCCTCGCCGACACGCGCTCGTCGCCCTCGCTGGGATCGACACTGTTCGACTTTGCGGCCGGCCAGCTTGGCGGCTGCGAGAGCACCCTGACGACATCTGCCGCCGGCACGGCGAGCGGCAGCATCGGGTCCGGCAGCGTCAGCTCCGGCACCGACACCGCGACCCTCACCATCGACGGAACCGACACCTGGGGTGGGACGCTGACGTTCTACCTCTGCGGCCCCGTCACCACGGACGGCTGCGATAACACCGGCGTCCTCGTCACGACCAGCAACGTCAACCAGGACTCCCTCCCCGCGGCCTTCGTGTCCGGGACCGCAACCTTGACCTCGGCCGGACGGTACTGCTGGACGGCTCATTTCGAACCCGACGCCGCTACACTCGCGGCCGGCGTGGATCCGGCCGATGACGACGGCGAGAACGAGTGCTTCACCGTCGCGCCGGTGACCCCGACGCTGCCGACGAGCGCTACGTGTTCCGCGAACCCGTGCGTCCTCGGAAGCACGCTGACGGACACGGCGACCCTGACTGGCGCCGCGTCTCAGCCCGGCACGAACGGCGCGGACACGGACTTCCCAACAATCAACGCGACCAATGGGGCTGCGGCCGGTGGCACCATCACTTGGCAGCTCTTCGCAGGCAACTGCACCACGACGCGGACGACAACGCCGACGTCCCGCGCGGTCAACGGCAACGGCGCGTACTCGGTCACCTACACGACGTTGTCAACCGACCCAGTCGGGACGTACACGTTCGTCGCCAACTACGGCGGCAACGGACCCAACACCAACGCCGCCGCGACGGTCACCTGTGCCGCTCCTGGCGCCAATGAGACCGTGACGGTCACCGGCTCGGTCACAAGTGCGTCACAGCAGCGGTGGCTCCCGAACGACCGGATCGTCCTCAGCACGAACGGCCCGACGATGACCGGCACCCTGACGGTCACGTTGTATCCGACCGCCAACTGCACCGGAACCGCCGTTCCCAACCAGACGTACACCTTCCCACTCGCGGGTGATGCCACCGGGTCGGTCTACCAGACGAGCAACACTACGTTCTTCGTCGGTACGAATCCCAACGGTACCGCTGGAGGCACAGCGCCGAGCTATTCGTGGAAGGTCCACGTCGATACCCAGCTCGACGACCCTGCGGATCGGTGCGAGTCGACCCTGATCACCATCACTGATTGATCGCAGCGATACTGCGAACAGAAGAGGCCCCGCCACCGGCGGGGCCTCACTCTTGTGCTTGCAGCCGGCCGCTACGCGTCGACGTGGAAGCTCGTCGAGGCGTACTTCGACCAGCCGCGCTTCGAATAGGCGACGAGCGATCCGGTGCAATCGGCGCCCGATCCGACCGGCCAGGCGCCGGAGCTCAAACCGAAGTTCCAGTTGGAGTCCAGCGAGCTCTCGAAGTAGCCCTTTCGCCCCATCAGGACCATGGTGCCACCCTGGTAGCACTCGACCTGGACGAAAGGAGCGGGGTCGCTCGTGGAGATGTCGAAGGTCACGACATCGCCACGACTGAGCACGCCGTCACCGTCGCTGTCGGCGACGGTCGGCGCGAGACGGATCGAGCCGGAGTAGGCGGATCCGCCGCCTCCCGGCTTGCCGCCGCCGCTGCGGCCGGCGAACGCGGTACCGGCGATCAGGCCGACGACCAGCAGTGCGATGAGCGACGCCTCGGCGAGCGCCATCAAGGTGTGGGTGGTGAATCGCTTGAGCATGCTATCGAGACCTCCTTGGGTCCCGGCGCGCGTGCGTTCCCCTGAAGACCGTCGCTACGTTCGGCAACCCGGCTGACTGAGTGCTGCACCCAGTCCCGTGGCTTTGCGTCCCCGAGTCACCTCGGGTTTGCCTTTGTCGTACCCCCCGGCAATGGGCGCCGCGAGGTGTGCGCGCGGTTCCTGACACCGCGACACGTGGGGAAAACGTACTCGCAGGGCGCTGGGGAGCCCATGACGAGATGGTCCGGCGTTGGGGCGCCGGAGTGCTTATGTGACTTCACCCTACCAGCGCAAGACGGCCCCTGTCATAACGGCCGACGTTGCGATTGGGCACCGTCGGATGGTGTCGAGGCGCACCGGTCATTCATCCGTCACACGGCGTGACCTACGATCGGCGCGATGCGACAAGCAGTGATCGGAGCGGTCCTGGCTGGCGATTTCGGCCTGTGGCGGGACGACGCAGTCGCCGGTTACGCCGACGTCGACCGAGCACCGAGCCGCCGTCCGACGACAGCATCTGCCGCTCCCCGCCGAAACACCGAGCAGTCGCCAAGCCTCGACGCCCTCCTCGCTCGCGTCCGAGCCGCCCGTCGCGACGGCCTGGCGGAAGCTCGAGCCAGGCGACGGCCCCGACGCTCGAGAAGACCACACGTGGACGCTCGACCCCTCGACGCGCACGGCGTACCTGTTCGGCGGCCGAGACGGCTCCACGGTGTACGACGACATCTGGGCATTCGACCTCGCGTCCGACACATGGCGGGAGCTCGACCCGGGCGGCCGAGGGACCCGCGGCGCGTTTCGGGCATGAGGCGGTCTGGGTAGATGGCGTGGGCCTCGTCGTGTGGGCCGGCCAGGCGGGCCCGACGTCCTTCTTCGACGACCTCTGGGCCTACGATCCCGCAGCGAACGACTGGTCGCGCCTCCCGAACGACGGGCCGAAGCCCGTCGCCCGCTACGGCTCGTGTTCGGCGGTCGGGACCGATGGGCGGCTATGGATCAGCCACGGCTTCACGTCGGAGGGGGTGCGGTTCTCCGACACGCGCGCGTACGACTTCGATGCCGGCCGGTGGACCGACGAGACGCCCGACGGCACCCAGCCCGTGGTGCGCTGCCTGCACGCGTGCTGGCTGACCGCGGATGGCCGGTTCGCGCTCTACGCGGGCCAGACGACCGGCGTCCGCGCGCTGGGCGATCTGTGGACACTGGATGAAGGGCAATGGGCCATGGCCGACGGCCAGCTGCCGCCGGAGCGCAATCTCCCTGCCGCGACGCGCCATGGCGACGACACGGTGGTGTTCGGCGGGCTCGGGCTCGACGGCGGCTATCTGCGCGACGTCTATCGCGTCGACGGAACGACGCTCGCCTTCGAGGAGCTCCGACCCGATGGCGCTCGGCCACCGGCCCGCGCCGGCGCGGCACTCATCGACGACCCTGGCAATGAGCGGGTCCTGCTCTTCGGCGGCACCGCCACCGGCGACGCGTTCGCCGACACCTGGCAGCTGACGCTGCCCTGAGGGCAGGCCTCTATCCGGCCAGCCTACGGCTCGCTTAGAACGGTGACCACGGGTTGCTCTCCATCCAGCTCGAGCTGGATGTCCACGACGACCTCATTGTTGGTTTCATCGAGTTCATCGAACCAGCCAAATGGATCGGCCGTCGCGCGCAGGCGATAGCGACCCTCCGGGAGATCCGTGATGTCGATCTCCTGTTCGAACAGGTGCCACGGATACTCGTCGCCCCAGCCGACGGACAGTCCCATCAGGTTGGCGCTGTCGAACCGGCCGCCGCAGTCCTTGGATGAATAGACCTTCGCCGCGGGCGCTCCAGGGAGGTCGGGACGGACGGCGTCCGTGTCGAAGAAGCAGAAGCCACTCTTGACGACGCTTCCGAGCACGTTCCCGTCGAGGTCCTCGATGACGTGCTTCTCGACCTCCTTGATGTGCCAGTGGTCGTGACCGTCACCGCCATAGACGAGCGTCGCCGGACTCGGCCGCTCGGTGTAGCCGCCTTCGTCGGCGATGCGCTGGGTGACCTGCCAGTCGTCGGCCAGCGCGTTGGACCGGCGGGCCCGCAGGAGGAAATCGCCTTCACCCTGGTTGACGATCATCACGCCGAAACGAACGGACCGCGTGCCGTCGTCCTTGAGGGCGCCGGTGATCTCGGATAACGCCCCAACGGTGAGATCGGGAAGCTTCGGGTCGATGGGTGCCGCCAGTGGTGGCGGATCGGCTGGTGGAGCTGTCCCGAGCAACACGGCGTAGCCGATGGCGACGACCGCGACTAGCGCCACGCCGGCGACCAGGACGAGCCGCATGGCGCCGGAACGGCGCCTCACTGCGGCCTCCGACGGTGTCCCATCGGGACAGCAAGATGCCCCCGGCTGATCACCGGGGGCATCTCGGTCCGGTTCGCGATACTACTTCTTCGCAGTGTAGATGCAGACGTGGCTGAAGCCGTATGGCTTGCCGCTGTTGGGGTTGAACGGTGCCGTCAGGCCACTGTCCGAACTGGCACCGGACGCATACGTGTACAGGACGCCATTGTCAGGTCCACCCTTGATGATGATCGACGTGATCACGTGGCTCGCGTCGTCCGTCGCGAACGACAGGGTTCCATTGAGCGTGAACGTGATCGATCCCTGCGCCCCGTCGAAGAAGACGATGTAGCCGACGCCGCTCTGGGGCGGGTCGATCTTCGTCCCGCCGACACACGCGTTTGCGACTTCCTTGCTGACGAGCTCGCGACTCGTCCAATGGGTCGCAGTCACCGTCTGAACGGCCAGCATGACCAACAGCATCGAGACAACGATGGATACGCGAACAACCCTCATGAACCCACAGCCCCTTCCTCAAATGGCTTCACCGCCGTCCACCCCCTGCGGACCGACGCGGTTACCTCTGACCCCCCCGGGGTCTGCCCCCTGGGCAGGTGTCGATTGTGGGGCGAGGGTACGTTCACGTCCAGTACTTTTGGGGCAGTCCGCGCCACGTTCTCGTTTTTGAAATGCGGTTTCGGCATGCGCTGGTGCGGAGACGCACCATCATGGGCTCGGTGACGCTGATACGTTGATTGCGATGACGCAACCCTTCCGGTTCACCGCGCCGATGCCGCGTCTCGCGCAACCCATCACTCGCTGGCTGGACCAGATACGACGGATCGAGAACCTTGGCTTCAGCAGCGTCTCGATCTCGGAGCACCTGACGGGCGGATGGGTGATGGAGCCACTCACGGCCCTCACAGCGGCGGCCGGTGCGACGGAACGGCTGCGGCTTCTGACGCTCCTCCTATCGAACGACTACCGGCATCCCGTCCTCCTTCATAAGGCGGCCGCGACGCTCGATGTCGTGAGCGGAGGACGGCTCGAACTCGGGATCGGCGCGGGTTGGCTTGCCATGGACTACGAAGCGTCAGGGATCGCGTTCGATCCGCCAGCCACACGGATTGCCCGGCTGGCCGAGGCGGTCGAGGTGATCGACGGGCTGTTCACGGCGGAGCGGCTCACGTACGCGGGTAACCACTACAGCATCAAGGACCTCGAGGGACTCCCCAAGCCTGCGCAACAGCCGCGCCCACCGATCATGATCGGAGGAGGTGGCCGTCGGATCCTGGAACTTGCGGCGCGCTTGGCCGACATCGTGGGTGTTCACTGCCGTCTGAATCTGGGGGCACCCGGCGCTGAAGCCGTTGCGGATCTGTCCGCGGAACGTGTCAGCGAGAAGGTCGGTTGGGTCCGGGCGGCAGCGGCCGCGGCAGGTCGTGCTCCGGACGACATCGAGCTCCAATTCTCGACGTACCTGGTGCATGTTGGTGACCGTCGCCTTCCGCCCCGTCCGGAGGGCTCGACCTTCGCCCGGCTGCTGGCGGCCGACCCCGCCCTGCTGGGTAGTTCGCCTGCCGTCCTCGTGGGCAGCGTCGATGCGTGTGTGGACGCGCTGTACGAGCGGCGGGAACGGTACGGGTTCAGCTACCTCGACCTCGGCGGCGACCTGGAGGCGGTGGCGCCAATCGTTGCGCGGCTCGCCGGAACATAGCCGAAGACCGTCGCTGCGTTCGGCAACCGGGCTGACTCCGTGGGTCGGCTGCACAACGCCAACCTGAGCGGGACGCACCTGCGAGACTAATGCGGCAACCAACATACGAAACAGCAGGATTGGGAACAGATGATGGAGCCGGCTGCCGGCATCGCCGGCGTTGAGATCGTGCCCTTGCAACGCATCCCCGACGAGCGCGGCACGATCTACCACATGCTTCGTTCGACCGATCCCCATTTCATCGCGTTCGGCGAGATCTACTTCACGTCGATCTACCGAGGCGTCGTCAAGGGCTGGCACCGGCATCGGGATATGACCCTGAACTACGCCTGCATCAGCGGACGGATCAAGCTGGTGCTCTACGACGACCGCCCGGATTCGCCGACGAACGGGACGCTGTTGGAGCGGTTCCTGGGCCCGGACGACTACTCGCTCGTCGCGATCCCACCCGGTGTGTGGAGCGGCTTCAAGGGGATGGCCGAGGAATTGCTCGTCGCCAACTGCGCGACGCATCCGCATGACCCGAGCAGGACGGAGCGGATCGACCCGTTCGGAGACAGGATCCGGTACGACTGGGGCGTTCGGCACCGGTGACGAACGCATGTCCTCGGCGAGCGCAGTGAAGGGCGCGCCTGGCGTGACGACCGCGCTCGTTCCATGTCGTGCCTGCGGTGCACCGACGACGTTTGTCCTCGACCTTGGCAACCAGCCGCAGGCGGGTCTCTATCCCGCGCCCTCGGATGCCAATCACGTGCCGGTGTTCCCCCTCACGCTCGTGCTGTGCTCGCGGTGCGGCCTCGCACAGCTGAACGGCGATGGGCCGGACGAGGTCGACGATCCGGCGGCCCCGCCGCCGACCTCGTCGGCGACGATCGCGGCGCACGCGCGCGCCATGATCAGCGAGTTGGTTGCGCGGGATCTGGTGTCCCGCGATCGCCGGGTGCTCGAACTGGCGAGCCATCGCGGCTACCTCCGCCCGTTCTTCGCCGAGCGCGGGATCGAGACGACTGTTCTCGCGGTCGACGCGACCGAGGCGCGCCGGCTTTCTGCCGATGGCGCCCTGGTCCTCGTGGTGGCGGGCTTCGGTGGAGGCGCCGTGGCTGATGCGGGAACTGCCGATCACGGGGCGCACGGCTTCCACCTGATCGTCGACCATTACCTCCTGTCGCACCTGGATCGACCGCGAGCGGCACTCGCGACGCTGTCCGGGATGCTGGAACCGGACGGCATGCTCGTGCTCGAAACCGACCACCTGCTCTCGATCGTCGAAGGCTGCCAGTTCGACGCGATCCGTCACGGCCACCGTTCGTACCTGAGTCTGTCATGGCTGCGCCGCGAGCTCGAGGCAGTCGACCTGCACGTGGTCGATGCCCGGATCGAGCCTGTCTACGGCGGAGCGCTCCGCGTGTGGGCCCGGCGGGTGAAGCGAGGTGACGTCGGCGATACGGTCGACCAGGTCGCCACGATTTCGGAGCGCGAAGAGGCGGCGGGCATCGCCACCGCCGTCGGCCTCGCCCGATTCGCGACGAACGTGGATCGGGTGCGCACCGCCGTGAGAACGTACCTCGAGGACAGCCGCGCGGGCGGCCGCCGCGTGGTCGGCTACGGCGCGCCGGCGCGGGCCGTGACGTTCCTCAATGCAGCCGGCATCGGCCCGGATCTCCTGTCTGTCACGGCAGACCGGGCTTCGTCCAAACAGGGACGCGTTGTGCCGGGCGTGGGACTGCCGATCGTTGCCCCGGACGAGCTGCGCGGCCACCTGCCGGCCGATGTCCTCGTCCTCGCCTGGGATCTCGCCGACGAGATCCGGGCAGGCATACCGTGGGTCGAGGAGGGTGGCGGGCGGTGGTTGGTAGCAGTGCCGGAGCTAGCGGTCGTCGGACCCGGGGTTCGCGTCCCGATCGGCGCGTGACGCGGGACCTCAGCCTTCGATCGCGCTCGCTGGATCGTCGCGCGTCTCGTCCAGTCGGTCGTATGCTCCGGACCATGCCTCGCCACAGGCAAGAGGGTCATGCCCGATGGCCGCGGCGTGGATCGCATTTTGTGGGGCGAGCGGGAGAGCGATGAAGGTCGTGCTGTTCTGCGGCGGGCGGGGGATCCGCCTGCGCGAGCTGAGCGAGGCGATCCCCAAGCCGATGGTGACGATTGGCTACCGGCCGATCCTGTGGCACGTCATGCGCTACTACGCCCACTTCGGGCACCGCGACTTCATCCTCTGCCTGGGCTACCGGGCCGACGCGATCAAGGAGTACTTCCTGCGCTACGAGGAGGCGCTCTCGAACGACTTCGTGCTGTCCGACGGCGGGCGCCAGATCGAGCTGCTCGGCCGTGACATCCAGGACTGGCGGATCACCTTCGCCGACACCGGGCTCGATACGACGATCGGCGAGCGGCTCAGCCTCGTCCGCCACCATCTCGAGGGCGAGGAGCTGTTCCTCGCCAACTACGGCGACACGCTGACCGACGCACCGCTCGACCGGATCGTCGCGGACGTTCGCGGCAAGTGACGCCGTCGCGAGCTTCCTGTCGGTCCGCGCCAGCGTCTATCCGTTCCGCCTCCTCGAGACCGACGATGGCGGAAGCGTCCGCGCCCTCGTCGCCCCCGGATCGCGCCGACCTCTGGATCAACGGCGGCTACTTCGTCCTCCGTCAGGACGTCTTCGAGGTCACTCCAGCCGGGCGAGGAGCTGGTCGACGCTCCGTTCCGGCGGCTCGCTGAGGTGGGTCGCCTGCGGACCGTTCGCCACGAGGGCTTCTGGGCGCCGATGGACACGCTCCGCGACGTGGAGGAACTCGAGACTCTGGCCCGCGCCGGCCGCCCGCCGTGGCTGCCAGGCGATCGGCAGGAGGCGCCTTGCGATGAGCGATCTCAGTGACCAGCTCGGGCTGCCCGCTCGACCGAGCCCATCCGCTGTCTCGCCATCGGAGCCCATTCCGATGACATCGAGATCGGCGCCGGGGGAACCATCGCTCCGGCTGTTTCGAGGAGCGGCCCGACACAACATCCGCTGGATGGTCCTGCTGCCGCGCGGCGAGCGCGCCGAAGAGGCCCGCCGGAGCGCGCGGCCCTTGCTGGCGCCAGCGCGGGTCTCGATGTTCGCGATCCTGGACGGCCGCGACGGCTACCTCCCGTACGCCGATGCGGTACGCCACGAAGGAGGCCGTCACGGCCGCAGCGGCGGCCCGCCCCGACCTCGTGCTCGTGCACCGCTCCGACGACGCCCACCAGGACCATCGCTTCGCGGCCGAGCTCGCATGGCAGCTGTGTCGATGGTCGACGATCCTCGAGTACGAGATCCCCAAGTGGGACGGCGACGTAGGCCCGGTCAACCTGTACGTCCCGCTCGACCTCGAGACGTCCGAGCGCAAGATCGGGCACCTTCTCGCCGCGTTCCCGTCACAGGCGGCGCACGACTGGTTCACCGCCGACACGTTTCGTGCCATCCTTCGGCTGCGCGGCATCGAGTCACGCTCACCGAGCGGGCTGGCTGAGGCCTTCGTCGCGCGCAAGCTCGTCGTCTGACAAGGGGGACTTCGTGCGCGTTCTCGTCACCGGTCACCTCGGCTACATCGGCACCGTTCTGGTCCCGGAATTCCTGGCGGCCGGTCACGAGGTGGTCGGCCTCGACATCGGATCTCTACCGCGCCTGCACCTTCGGCGACCCGGCGCATCTGCCGAGCGTCCCGACGGTCGAGCGCGACCTGCGCGACGTGACCGCAGACGACCTGCGCGGGATCGACGCGGTCGTCCATCTCGCCGCGCTGTCGAACGACCCGCTCGGTGACCTCGATCGCGAGCTGACCTACGACATCAACCACCTGGCATCGGTGGCGCTCGCTCGCGCCGCCCGCGACGCCGGCGTGTCCCGCTTCCTCTTCTCGTCGTCATGCAGCAACTACGGCGCCGCGGGCGGGGCCCTTCTCGACGAGACGTCGCCGCTCCGGCCGGTGACGCCGTACGGGGAGTCGAAGGTACGAGTCGAAGCTGACCTGGCGGGGCTCGCCGGCTCACGACTTCGTTGTCGTTTCACTTCGCAACGCGACCGCCTACGGCGTCTCGCCTCGGCTCCGTTGCGACGTTGTCGTGAACAACCTCGTCGCGTGGGCGTTCACGACCGGCAGCGTGCGGCTCAAGAGCGACGGCACGCCGTGGCGCCCGCTCGTCCACATCCGCGATATCGCCGCGGGCCTTCCTGCTGCTCCTCGACGCGCCGGCCGGCGACGTGAACGGCAAGGCGTTCAACGTCGGCTCGACCGACGCCAACCACCAGATCCGCGACCTGGCCCGATATCGTCGCCGAGGTCGTGCCGGATTGCGAGGTCGAGCTGGCTCCGGACGCGTCGCCCGACACTCGCAACTACCGGGTGGACTGCGACCTGTTCGCGCGGACGGTCGGCTTCAGGCCCGAGTGGGACGTGGAGCGCGGCGCGGCCGAGCTGTACGAGGCGTTCCGCTCGGTCGGCCTGACGCTCGACGACGTCGAGGGCCCGCGCTACCAGCGGATCGCACAGATCCGCCGGTTGGTCGATGCGGGCACCCTCGGACCCGACCTCCGCTTCGCCGTCCCGGTGACCTGATCAAGCGGCCGGCGGGCCGGACGGCGTTCCGATCCGCCAGAACGCCCAAGGCGCCGCGCCCGTCTCCTCGAGCCGTTGCAGCAGTCTGCAGCTCCTTGAGCGTGTCGAGCGACACCCAGAAGCCGTCGTACTCGATCGCGCGGACGCTGACCCTCGGAGCCGAGCCGGCGGAACGGCTCGTCGACCAGGTCCTGGCCGGAGCCCAGGTAGTCGAAGATCGCCGGGCGCAGCACGTAGCCGCCGCCGTTGATCCTGATCCCGGCCGACTCGGTGTCGCGGACCGAGGCGACGAGCCCTTCCGGTGAGGAGCGCACGACATGGAACGAGTAGGGCGGGCGGACGCTCAACAGCGTCGCCACGGCCCCGCTCGAGCGTGCCTCCGCGACGATCCGGTCGAGCGGTGCGTCGGTCAGCGTGTCGCCGTAGTTGGCGAGGAACAGCTCCTCGCCCTCGAGATGGTGGCGGACCAGGCTGAGCCGCTCGCCGATCGTGGTATCGAGCCCGGTGTCGGCGAAGGTGATCCGCCAGTCCTGGATGTCACTGCCGAGCAGGTCGATCTGGCGCCCGCCGTCGGACAGCACGAAGTCGTTCGAGAGCGCCTCCTCGTAGCGCAGGAAGTACTCCTTGATCGCGTCGCCCCGGTAGCCCAGGCAGAGGATGAAGTCGCGGTGCCCGAAGTGGGCGTAGTAGCGCATGACGTGCCACAGGATCGGCCGGTAGCCGATCGTCACCATCGGCTTGGGGATCACCTCGCTCTGCTCGCGCAGGCGGATCCCCCGCCCGCCGCAGAACAGCACGACCTTCATCGCTCGATCACTTCGACGCGGGGGATCGGTACGACGAGCCGCGCCCCCCAGCCCTCGCGAGCGTAGGACAGCTGGGCGGCGATCTCGTTCCGGAGGTTCCACGGCAGGATGAGGATGACGTCGGGCCTGGTCTCGGCGAGGCGCTCGGGCGGATGGATGGGGATGTGCGTGCCCGGCGTGAACCGACCGTGCTTGTGCGGATTGCGATCGACGAGGTAGTCGAGGAAGTCGTTCCCGATCCCGCAATAGTCAGCAGGGTGTTCGCCTTGCCCGGCGCGCCGTAGCCGGCGATCCGGGAACCGCGCCGCTTCTCGTCGATGAGGAACGCGAGGAGGTCGCGCTTCGTTGACGCGACGCGCGACGCGAAGCCCGCGTAGTCCCTCGAGCGTGCCGTACCCGGCGGCAAGCTCGCGCGCCCGCAGCTCCTCGACCGCGGCGGCCGTCGGACGCGGGTCGTCATCGTGGACGACGAAGAACCGAAGCGAGCCCCCGTGCGTGGCGAGCTCCTCGACGTCGAAGACGCGCAGTCCATGGCGGGCGAGGACCCGTTCCGCGGTCAGCAGCGTGTAGTACGTGAAGTGCTCGTGGTAGATCGTATCGAACTGGTTGCTGCTCGACGAGGCGGACGAGGTGCGCGACCTCGATCGTCAGGACGCCCCTGGGCGCGAGCAGGATGCCCAGCGCCGCGGTGAAGTCGTTGAGGTCGGGAACATGCGCGAATACGTTGTTCGCGACGACGAGGTCCGCGGGCCCGTCACGCTTGACGACGTCCTGGGCCAGCCCGGTGGTGAGGAACTCGGCGAGTGTCGGGACGCCAGCCGCCTCCGCCGCCGCCGCGATGTTCCGCGCCGGTTCGATCCCCAACACCGGGATGCCGCGCGCGATCACGTGACGAAGGAGATATCCGTCGTTGCTCGCGACCTCGATGACGCGCGACGACGGTCCGAGCGCCGAACCGCTCGACGACCGTCCTCGACGATAGCGGCGGGCGTGGTCGACCCAGCTGTCCGAGTACGAGGAGAAGTAGAAGTACTCCCCGAAGATGTCCTCCGGGGCGATGTACGCGGGAAGCTGGACGAGCAGGCACGCCCCGCAGATCCGAACGTCGAGGGGGTAGTAGCGCTCGGGTTCGGCGAGCCGGTCGGCGGTCAGGAAGTCCTCGCACGGCGGAGACATGCCGAGATCGACGAAGACGTGCTCGAGCGGCGCCCCGCACGAGCGACAGCGAAGCTGACCCCGGCCCCCTGCGGGCGGAGCCGGGACGTCGCCCGTGGAACGATCGGTGTCAGTCAGTTGACGGTCCCTCCTGGCTCCGGGGCGTGGACCTGAACGTTGGACAGCCCTCGCGCAGCCAGCTCGGAACGCAGCTGATCCGGCGTCCCGGCGAGGATCGGGAACGTCCCGTAGTGGATCGGGATGATGTGCTGCACGCCGAGCAGCTCGGCCGCGATCGCCGCGCCGCGCGGCCCCATCGTGTAGTGCCCGCCGATCGGCAGCAGCGCGAGCTCGGGCGCATACAGCTCGCGGATGTAGCGCATGTCGCCGTACACGTCGGTGTCGCCGGCGGCATAGACCCGGAACCCGTTCTCGAACTCGAGGATGAACCCGATCGGGTCGCCCAGGTACAGGGTGGTCTCGCCGCCGGGGTTCCAGTCGCCGGCCGAGTGATCGGCGTGGACCATCGTGACCTTGATCCCGGCGACCTCGACGGTCCCGCCCTTGTTCATGCCGATCGCGGCGTCCATCCCGCCGGGCAGCCGACGACCGAGCCACAGGCTCATCTCGTGGATGCACGGCCACGCCGGCCGGTGCCGCGCGGCGATCGCCACGGCATCGCCCATGTGGTCGAAGTGGCCGTGGGTCACGAGCATCACGTCGCACGCCTCGACCTGGTCGGCGGTCTTCGGGCTGTTCGGGTTCGCCAGGAACGGGTCCAGGACGAGGGCCTTGCCGCCGGGTGAGCGGATCTCGAAGCAGGAATGGCCGTTCCACGTGAAGGTCGTGTCGCGATCGAGTGCCACCGTCGTGCCTCCGGCTGCGTCTCTGGTGCGCTGATCCTATCCGCCGGAGTGCGCGGCTACACTCGCGCCGTGCCCGCGCAGCAGATCGCCAGCAACCTCGCCTACATCAACTGGACCGTGCTCACCGGGCTGGCGGTCGGCGCATACGCGATCGCGCAGCTGGCCCGCTGGCGGACCTCCGCGACGCCTGGCTTCGTGCGCTTCACGGTCATCTGCGCGCTCTTGTTCGGCGTGCTCGCGTGGTTCTCGGACGGATCGCTGCCGGCAACGCTCGGCGACTCGCCGGTCGTCGCGAACCCGGCGTTCGATGTTCCCCGGCGGGCCGCGCTCGCCGCGTTCGTCCTGATCGGCGCGGTGGACCTCTTCGTGCTGCGGAGCCGTCCGGTCGGGCGCTACGCGGGCCTCGTCGCGCTTGCGGCCGGACTCCTCGTGCTGGTCTTCGGCGCGCTGGCGTGGGGCAGCGGATCGACCGTCGGGCTCCTGTTCCAGCTGGCCTTCCTCGCGGCGTCGATCGGCGGCGTCTTCGCCGCGATGATCCTCGGCCACTGGTACCTCGTGACGCCGAAGCTGCCCGAGGCGCCGCTCGTCCTGGTGTCGCGCCTGTTGCTCGCGGTCCTCGCGGTCCAGGTCGTGCTGTTCGCGTTCTGGACCGCGACCGGCGCCGGGCCGGCCGACGTCGCGCCGTTCGCCGCCCTCAGCGGATCGTGGGCGTTCTTCGTCTGGATGCGGCTGATCATCGGCCTGATCTTCCCGCTGATCGTGTCGTGGGCGGCGGTCCAGACGGCGCGTTCCCGGTCCATGGAATCCGCCACCGGCCTGCTGTACATCAACGTCGGAACGGTCGCTGCCGGGACGATCCTCGCGGCGGGCCTCTACTTCGGGGCCGGGCTGCTGGTCTGAGCGGGCCGCGGCCGGCGTGCCCGGGGTAAGGTGTGGCGATGAAGGACGACCGAGACCTGGATCCCCGATGCGACCGATCTCGACTGGATCGAGTCGCTGTCGACACCGCTCAAGGACGCGCTCCTCGAGATCGAGCAGGCCGGCGAGCCGGAAGGCATTCCGATCGTCTCGCGGGACTCGGGGCGGGTGCTGCAGGTGCTCGCCGCCGGCCGGCGGCGGATCGTCGAGGTCGGCACGGCGATCGGCTACTCGACGCTGTGGCTGGCGCTCGGCCAGCCGGACGACGGCACGATCGTGACGATCGACCCGGACAGCTCGCGGACGGACCGCGCCCGCGAGTTCTGGCGGCACGCGGGGATCGCCGACGAGCGGATCACGGTGATCAACGCCCGGGCGCTGACCGCGTTCGGCCAGGACGATCCGGCGCTGGACGGGTCCGTTCGACCTCGCCTTCATCGACGCGCTCAAGCCCGAGTACTCGGCCTACCTCGAGGCGCTCGTCCCGCGGCTCGCGCCGAACGCGCTCGTCGTCGCCGACAACGTCCTGTGGAGCGGCCGCGCATCCGGCTCGCGCCCGAGCGACCCCGAGGACGAGAACACGATGGCGATCCGCTCGTTCGACACGGCGCTCCTCGCCGATCCGCGCTTCCATTCGACGATCCTGCCGCTCGGCGACGGCCTGCTGATCGCCGCCTACCGCGGCTGACGGGATGCGGATCCGGGTCCGCCTGTTCGCGATCCAGCGCGAGCTCGCCGGGACACGCGAGGTGCCGCTCGAGCTGGCCGATGGCGGCTCGGTGGAGGACGCGTGGCGAGCGCTCGTCGAGCGCTATCCGGCGCTCGCGCCCGGACGGTCCTTCGTGCGGTTCGCGCGGAACGCGGACTACGCCGAGCCCGGCACGCGCCTCGCCGACGGGGACGAGCTGGCGGTGATCCCGCCCGTGTCGGGCGGCGCGGAGCAACGGATCCTGGAGCTCCGGGCCGAGCCGTTCGCGGCGGACATCCTCGCGGAGCTGGAAGCGCGCCTCGCCACGCCCGAGGACGGCGCCGTGGTCGGGTTCATCGGTCGAACCCGGGCGACGCCCGGCACGCCGGCCCCCGGCCAGGAGGCGGAGGCCGCGCAGCACGCGGGACGCGCCGTCGAATTGCTCGAATACGAGGCGCACGAACCGATGGCCGTCGGCGTTCTCGGGCAGATCGCCGACGAGGTCCTGGAACGGTTCGGCGTCGAGCGGCTGGCGATCGTGCATCGCACCGGGGAGGTGCCGCTCGGCGAAGCGTCGGTCGCGATCGTGGCGGTCGCGCCCCATCGCGATGCCGCGTTCCAGGCGGCCCGCTACGCGATCGACGAGACCAAGGCCCGCGCCCCGATCTGGAAGGCCGAGCAGTTCCGCGACGGCCACGTGTGGATCGGCGAGCCGGCGCGGACCGAACCTGTGGAGCCGCTCGGAGGCCGAGGCGTAGGTTTGGAGCGGGATCAGCCCGATCGCAGCTCTGCGGCTAGGCTGATCGCGGGCGATTGCATGGAGCAGCGACTGACTTCGGCGCGACCATCACGACGATCCCGGGACGCGGCGCTGATCCTGGACGGCCGCAGCGGCATCCCGGTTCGCGGCCTGGCGCCCAACGATGAGAGGTGCGAGCCCGATGTCACCTCCGGGAGGCCCTCTCGAAGGTTCCTCTGTCGCGCGATCGAGTGGAATTCGATCACGTCCGAGAGCGCAGACACGCGGCAAGCGCGTGGTCCCTGCCGGAGGAGGCGATCTGACGATGAGGACCGAGGCACGCGCTTCGCGCCCCCGGAGCCACGAGACCAGCAAACGCCAAATCGGGCAGAAGCTGATCGCGGCCGGAGAGGCACGCACGGCGCTGCTTCGCCGAACATTTCCAACGACCGTCAAGGACCTGTGGACGGCGATCACCGAGCCCGGCCACCTCCGGGTGTGGTACATCGAGCCGATCGGCGATCTCCGCCTGGGTGGCACGTTCAGCTTCGAGGACACCGCACACGGCCGGATCCTGCGCTGCGACGCGCCGCGGTCGCTGTGCGTCACGTGGGTGTACGGGCCCGGCGGGCCGACGAGGTCGAGGTCCGGCTCTCGCCGCTGGGCGATCATCGGGCGCTTCTCGAGCTGGAGCACGCCTCGGTCGCCGATCTGGCCCCGGACGGGGTCACCGACGCGATCGTCGGCATAGGCGCCGGCTGGGAGCTCGCGATGGCCTATCTCGGACGACACCTGAGGCACGAGCTGCCTGCTCCGCCCGTCGGCCTCCCCGGCGCGTGGTTCGAGCCCACGGCCGCCGACAGGAAGCTCGTGCGGGCCAGAGTGCGTGCGTGGACCGAGCTCCTCGCCCGGTCCGGTTGACGACGCCGGCTGGACGAGGCGAGGCGTTGCTGGCGGCGAGCCACACCTCAGGCGTCGGCTGTCCAGCAGCGACTGCGCTTACGGCGCCGTAGTGATCACCAGCTGCGGTGCTTGCGACCCGGATCGGCTGGAGTAGTCCACCGAATTGGCGCTGCCACCGCTCACAGCGAAACTGACGGGATTGCCGCTTGCGATTGCGGAGGTGACGTCGAACTCAACCCAAGTCCCAACCGTTGCCGCACCGGCGGTGCCCAGCGAGTTCCCCGAGATCGGTGGGGCGTTGTTCCAGGTGATCCCGGTCTCGGTCCAGTTGCTGCCGACGGTGAAGGCCGACCCGCCGGCGGTGCTCGCCTCCACGACGAAAAGCCGCAACCGGCAGCAGTAACGGTTCCGTTCAGGGTCGGGACGTTGAACCGGAGGTAGCTGCGCAGCGCCCCGTTTCGAACCGCGAGCGTGGGCAGCGTCCCGAAGTTCTTGGTCGGCTTGTTCGATCGGATCTCGGCGTCCGCGACGGGAACGAGCGTCGTCGAACTGCCCGTTGCCGTGAAGGTGGCCGTATAGGTGCCCGCGGCATTGGCAGTGACGATGTGTGAAGCGCCACCGCCATCGGACCAGCCGGTGAACTGGTACGTCGTTGATCCGAGCGTCTGCGGGGAGGACGCGGACAGCGAGTTCAACGAGCCCTTGATGACCTCGCGCGTGAATGGCGCGGTCGCCGTCGTTGCGTTCACGCCGAGCTCGAGGCCGGTTGGGGCGGTGGCAAACGAGAGGATCACGGTCTTCGGGTGGAGTTCGCGCGTCGTGGACGCGGTGGCGCCCTGGGCATCGGTGGCTGTGAGCGTCAGCTCGAGATGTGCGGGGTACTCGTGATCCGGGCCGAAGAAGGATCCGCTCGCAACCCCCGCAAAGGACTCGGCGACGTGGCTGTGACAGTCGGACGGGCAGTGGCGGATCGTCAGCTGCCACGAGAGTCGGCTCGCCGGTACACTCCCGTCCTGGGCATCCGAGGCATGACCCGCTGAAGAAGATTTGCTCCCCGACCTCCCAGGTCGTTCCCGCGGCGGGCGTGTCGATCACGGGCACGGGCGGGGTGTTGGAAGCGGAGACGACGACCGAGTCCGTATCGGTCGAGACCGCCGGGATCGGTGACGCGCAAGCCGACCGTCACGGTGGCAGGCGACGAGTACGTGAAGGTCGGCGTGGCACTGGTCGAGTCATCGAACGCGCCATCGCCGTCGAGATCCCAGGCATAGGTCAGGGTCCCACCCTCAGGGTCGCTGGAGCTTGCGACCGTCGAACGAGACGGTCAGGGGTGCGGGACCGGTCGAAGGGGCAGCCTGGGCGATGGCGGTCGGTGGCTGGTTTCCCGAGGAGAACTGGACGCGGCGAACGGATCCACTGAAGTCGACGTAGTACAGGGCGCCGTCCAGGCCGACTTCCAGGTCGACGGGCCCGGCGGCAGGGCTGACGAAAACAGCTCGGGTGGCGGGATCTGGCTGGCCGTTGGCACCCTTGGCCATCCACCAGATGCAGTTCCGGGTGTAGTCCGCGAAGAAGAGTCCGCCCCGGTACGCCGCCGGGAACGTTCCGCCGGACTCGGGATAGAACGCGATGCCTGCCGTCGATGAGCCACCGGTCGGACAGCCGTCGCCCGAGACGACGCTGGCGGAGTGGTTGTACGTGTACGCCGGAGCAGTAACGGCCCCGCTCGCCTGGTACAACGCCTCGCAGATCGGCAGGTTTGCGGCGTCGTAGCCGCTTTGGCGCCCGGTGCCTTCGTAGCACGGCCAGCCGAAGTTCTCGACGGTGGCATCGCCGATACTGGCGACCCGGTTGATCTCCTCCCATGTGTTCCAGCCCACGTCCCCGACCCAGAGCTCGTTGGTCCCGGGGCGGACATCGAAGCGGAACGGATTCCGCAGGCCATAGGCGATGATCCGGCGCTTGTTGGGGTCGGAGCTGGCCGCGAACGGGTTGCCCGGCGAACGCAGCGCCGGTGACAGGGTCGACCGGAGGATCGCACCGTCGAGGGTCACAGGCTCGGTCGTGCCGCCGCCCGAGGCCGCGGCGTGGTGGGCCAGCACGCGGGCGGCCGACAGCTCGGTAGTCGTAGATCGCGACCTCGTCGATCGCACCATCGAAGAAGAATCGAGGGCCACCAGCGACGAAGGCGCCGATGAACAGGCTGGTCGTCGTGTTGCGTCGAACGTCATGGGAACCGACGACGGTGTTGGTAACGTCGACGCCATCCTTGTAGATCCGCGTGGTCGACGCGTCGGCGGAGCGGGTGACGACCCAGTGATGCCAGCTCGAGTCGGTCGTCGAACCCGTCTCGCGGCGTGACGACGTCGACGTTCGACTTCTCCAGGATTGGAACTTGTTGGACGCGACGTCGAAGTACACGCTCGGCGAGCCCTGGCCCTTGTCGACCAGCGATCGGTAGTTGCCGCCGGTCGAGTCGCGGCGTGCCCAGAGCTCGATGCTCCAGGGCCCGTTCCCGAGCGACAGCTTGGCCTGGTGAGGCACAGACACGTAGCCGCTCGTTCCGTTGAAGTCGATCGCGCCGTCGTCCGAGGCGCCGATTGGGCCGGGAACATCGCGGGTGACGCCGCCGAACGCTGTCCCGCTCGATCCGCCGGTCTGGTCGACGACCGCTCCCGACGGCTCGCCCATCCGGTACCAGGCGATCGGGGCGTCCTGGGCGACGGCATCCGCGTAAGCTGACGCCCCCGCTCGACTGGTTCGGTGCGCAGGTCCTGGCTCCGCAGGGCACCGCCTTCCAGCGCCGGATCGGAGCACGGGTTCTGCGACGTGGGGGGCGGAGTCCCGGACGTGCCGCCGAGCTGCCCGTAATCGACGACGTTGAAGCTCGCACCGTCGCCGGAGCTGACGTACAGGGCGCCGTCTGGCCCGAACGCCAAGTTGCCCTGCGAATGGCTGGGAAACTGCTGGCACCAATCCTCAATGAGGACGGTCTCCGGGCCGGAAATGGTCGTGCCACTCACCGTGAAGCCGCGACAAGCGGCCGCTCACCACGCAGCCGTCGGTCGTCGGCCCCGGTGGGCTTGGGCAGGTGTCGCCCCACCGCGGCGGCGCGGTGGGACTGCCGAGGATGTGGTCATACGTGTAGAGCACGTAGATCCACGGCCGTGATGGCAGCGAGGGGTTGGTCAGGCTCGGATCGAGTGCGAGTCCGAGCAGGCCCCGGTCCCAGTAGTTGTGGACGTTTGGTGGAAGGACACTGAAGCTGGTGGGCGTGGTGTCGTCGAGGTTGTCGTAGACCTTGATGATCCCGCTCTTCTCGGCGACGAAGACCCGCCCGTCGGCCGCAAACTCGATGTTGGTCGGGTTCGTCAGCCCGCTGAAAACGACGGACTCGGTGAATCCGGATGGGAGCGCCAGCGCCTCCACATCCGCCGTCGTGGTCGAGCTTGAACAGCTCGCGGGGGACGCCGCGTCTTCGGCGAACAATCCCGGAGGACACAGGCCTCGGCGGGCGGGTCCTGAGCCACGACGGAAACGTCCGCGCCGGCCGGGAGCACGCCAAGGACGAGAACCGCGCCGACGATGGCGGCGATCGAACGCCGTCGCCGAAACCGAGACGCCGCGGTCGCGCAGTGCCACGCCCCCCTCCTCGACCTCTAACCCGCCGATGCCGCCGGCGACTGTTGCTCAGCCGATGCCCGACGTGCGACGCAGTCCCGCGAGGTCACGACTGCACTTAACTCGCATATATGCAGGGCGATCCGCCGTTTGTGGGCATCGTCCGGCAAATTGGTGCGTAAACGCACCACGGTCACGACGCGCGGACAGTGTCGAGGCGACCAGATTTGCTCTCAGCCCGACGGTGACGTTCCGCGATGCAGCTGCTTCGCGGCCCTCCGGCTGATCCACACACCGGTCCATCCGGCGGCGAGCCCGAGAGCAAGGCCGAGCATGTTGTCGACCACGTCCCCGCTCTGGCAGGCGCGATCGAGCGGCGTGGCGGCAAGCTGAATCGATTCGATCGTGAGCGGCAGGAGGGCGGCACCGACGACCGCGAAAGCCATCGCGCGCGACCGTGGCAACAGTGCGATCAGGACGCCGAGCGGGACGAACAGGATCACGTTCAAGCTCGTCGTCCCGAGCGCCGTGTAGTCGGCGAGAGGAGCTGGACCGATTCTCGAGACGTCACAGCTTGCTTTTCCATGCATCGGCGGGAATGCTTCGAGGCCCGGGGTCAGGGTCGCGGCGATGATGGCGCCGAAGCTGATCACGAGCAGCCAGGCAATCGGCTCGCTTATGCCGAGCCGGCGCGCGAGGTACCGGTAGAGCGCTGTCGCGAGGAGCACCGAGACCGCGAGCCCAGGAAGGAATCCTGGGTACTCAGCGAGCGTGAAGGGTTCCGGGCCGACCACGTTCAGGCCGAGCGTGCGCTCTCGAGGATCGATGCACAGCGTCTCGACGACCCGGGCGACGTCGTCTCCCGTCATGCCCGGCCAGATCGGCAAGTGAAATGACTCGCTCGTATTCCTTCGTGGCCACGGGATGATCCTCTGGCCGACTGCCCCACTGTCGCCGGTAGTACGGGTGCAGGTGGAGCGGAATGAAGTGAACGCTGGTACCAATCCCACGGTCGGCCATCGCTGCGAGCACGGCAGCACGATCGAGAGCGAGCCGGTCGAGCTCCAGACGGACGATGTACAGGTGCCAGGCGTGCGACCCGTCCGGGGCGTCCTCCGGGAGTTCCAGCAGGTCCGCGGCAGCGGAGGCCCGGAATTGCCTCGTATACGCCGCCGCGATCGACCGACGCGCCGCGAGTAGTTCGGACGCGCGCTCAAGTTGGACCAGTCCCAGCGCCGCAGCGATGTCGGTCATGTTGTACTTGTAGCCGGCATCCTCGATCTCGTAGTACCAGGAGCCGTTTGCCGCGTAACGGTTCCACGCGTCTCGACTGATGCCATGCAGCGACATGACACGGGCCCGATCGGCGATCGCATCGTCATCCGTGACCAGCATGCCGCCCTCTCCGGTCGTGATGGTCTTGGTGGCATAGAAGGAGAACGCGCCAGCCCGTCCGAACGTGCCCACATGGCGGCCGTCCGGCCCTCCGATCCGGCACGGAAACGCGTGCGCCGCGTCCTCAACGACGGCGATGCCACGAGGTTCGAGCAGCGCGACCAGTCGTTCGATGTCGACGCCAGGCCGGCGATGTGGACCGCTACGACCGCTTTCGTGCGCGGTGTCACCGCTCCAAGCACGATCTCGGGTGTCATGTTGAGCGTCCGACGATCGATGTCGACCAGCACCGGTCGCGCACCCCGGTAGATGACGACTTCGGCGGTCGCCGCGAACGTCCACGTAGGAACGATCACCTCGTCCCCGGGCCCCACACCGAGCGCTTCGAGTGCGAGGTGCAGCGCTGCCGTCGCCGAGTTCAGCGCGACGGCATGGCGGGCGCCCACCGCCGCCGCAAAACGTTCTTCGAACTGCTTCGTCCGCGGGCCGGTCGTGAGCCAGCCGGAGTCGAGGACGTCGAGGACGGCACGCTTCTCGCGCTCGGTGATGGAGGGCCGAGCAAACGGAAGAAACGGCTGCGGCGCCGGATCGGTCAAGGGATCGAGGCGCTCGCTGTGACCGTCGGACCTGTCGGGTCCGCTCGATCTTCGATGAGACTGACGGCGTGGCCCCTGGACACGAGCTGCCGACCAGGTGGTGTCCGATGAAGCCCGCGCCGCCCGTGACGAGCGCCCTCATGCTGGCTCTCCCATGTGCCCCTCCGGATCGCAAGCTCGGTCGCGTCGCGGCATAGCCCTCGGGCGCGTCCCCGCGAGCATAGCCGGTCCTACGGCGCGCCATCGAACAGGCGTGAACAGGAACAATGGCGAGGTGAGCGAGGACCGACTCTTCGATGTTGCCGTGATCGGTGGTGGAATCCTCGGACTCGCGACGGCGTTCCAGTTGCTCCGATCGCAACCTGTCCTGAGCGTGGCAGTCATTGAGAAGGAGGCCGCGCTCGGCGTCCACCAGACCGGCCACAACTCGGGCGTGCTGCATGCGGGACTCTACTACGCCCCTGGATCCCTCAAGGCGAAGACTTTGTCGGGAAGGGAAGCTCGAGCTCGAACGCTTCGCCGACGACCACGGCATTCCCTACCGCCATTGCGGAAAGCTGGTCGTTGCCCTCGACGAGAAGGAGATCCCTCGCTTGATGGCGCTCAAGGAGCGGGGCGCCGCCAATGGCGTCGACGGCCTCGAGGAAGTCGGACCAGACCAGATCCGGGAGGTCGAGCCGCACGTCGCCGGCATTCGGGGATTGTGGTCTCCGCGGACGGGGATCATCGATTTTCGACGCGTCGCGCTCGCTTACGCGGACGAGGTGCGAGCGCGGGGCGGGACGATCGTCACGGGCTCACGCGTGCTGGCCGTTCGGGATATGCGAAGCGAGCGAGTCGTGGTCTCGTCGGCCGGCCGGTTCCGCGCTCGTGGCGTGATCGCGTGCGCCGGCCTACATGCCGATCGGCTTGCCCGGCGTAGCGGCGTTCTGGATGGGCCGAGAATCGTGCCGTTCCGAGGCGATTACTACACGCTCGTGGCGGAGGCTCAGCACCTGGTCAATGGCCTCGTCTACCCGGTGCCCGATCCTCGATTTCCATTCCTCGGCGTTCATTTCACCCGACGGATGAACGGCGAGATGTGGGCGGGCCCGAACGCGGTGCTCGCATTTGCCCGCGAGGGATACAGGCGCCGCGACATCGTCGCCCGGGACCTCGCCGAGACTGTCACCTACCCGGGCTTCTGGCGACTCGCACGCCCATACCTCCTGACTGGCTTGGCCGAGATGTGGCGTGACGCGTGGAAACCGGCGTTCGTCGCGGCCCTCCAACGGTACGTCCCCGAGCTGCGATCCGACCAGCTGGTGTTCGGACCGTCCGGCGTCCGAGCACAGGCGGTCTCCCCGGACGGGTCGATGGTTGACGACTTCGCAATCGGCGGTACGGGAAATGTGTTGCACGTCATCAACGCCCCATCTCCGGCGGCGACGGCGTCGCTGGCGATTGGCCGCGTCCTCGCGGAGGCCGCTGCTGCACGTTTTCGGCTGCGTGAATAGCGACGAAGGAGAACGAAGCTGGACTCGAAGCGGGCTCTCGACCTGAGTCTTGGATCAGTCGCTCTTGTCGTTGCGGCGCCGGTCCTGGCGTTGGTCGCCATTGCGATGCGGCTCTCGGGTGACGCAGGGCCCTTCCTCTACCGCGCCCCGCGGGTGGGCAGAGGCCAGACCTTCGTAGTGCTGAAGGTTCGAACGATGACCCCGGGTCCTGCAGGATCGAAGGTGACGTTGGCGAACGACCCACGGGTGACGCGCGTGGGCCGCACGGTGCGTCGATACAGGCTCGACGAGCTGCCCCAGCTGGTCAACGTCATTCGAGGCGAGATGTCCCTCGTTGGGCCAAGGCCGGAGGATCCAGCCTACGTCGACCTGGCCGATCCACTGCACAGGCGAGTCTTCTCGGCCAAGCCAGGCATCACGGGTCTGGCCCAACTCGCGTATCACGACGAGGCAGACCTCCTGGCAGGGCCCGATGCTGATCAGCGATACCGGCGGGAGATCCTGCCAGCGAAGCTCAGGCTCGACGCCGAGTACCTGGATCGCCGCACGACGGTCCTCGATCTCAAAATTCTCGCGCGCACTGTTCGCACCATCCTGCGCTGAAGCTCGCCCACGCTCCGTCGCCGCCGCGAAAGGCGGTCTGGGAGCGTACGTACTACCCTTTGCAACGCTGGGCCGGTCTTGGCAAGGGTCACTCTCCTGGCGGGTGCCGGAAGCGCGGATGGGTCATTGACGGTCCCGAACACGGTGTCCATGATTCCGGCCACACGGCAAGCAACTTGTGGAACGCTGAATCACAACAGAGGGGCCAGTGGATCTCCATCGTCTAATTACCCTCGCTCGGACCTGGCTGCCGCTCGCGCTGGTGTGCGCCGCGCTCGCCGGTGCTGGCGGGTTCGTCGTGAGCAACCTCCAGCAGCCGGTCTACGAGGCGCGTTCCACGCTGATCGTTGGCCAGGCGCTCTCTGCTGCGAATCCGGACTACAGCCAGCTCCTCGTCGCGCAGAACCTGTCGGCGACATATGCGTCAGTCGCTGAAACGAGCCCGGTACTCGAGGCCGGTGATCAAGCGAGCTCCAGCCCGACATCGTCGCCCGGCACGCTCTCGAGCCGCGTGCGCGTAGATGCGCCACGCGACAGCACGTTCCTGTTCATCTCGGCCCAGGACTCGGACCCGGCGCGAGCCGCATCCATCGCGAATGTACTGGCCGAGCAGCTGATCGCTGTTTCGCCGACGATCCAGGGTCGCGAGGCTGCGTTCCAGCAATCGATCGATCAGGACCTGACCGCCACGCAGGCGCTGATCGATCGGACGCAGGCACGAGTCGATGCCTTGTCGACGATCGCGAACCGGACGCCACAGGAGGAAGACGGAGCTGCTGGCCCTCGAGGGCAGGCTCGCGAGTCTGCGCTCGACGTTCGCAACGTCTGTTGACGTTCTCATCGGGCAGCGCCACGAACCTGCTGACGGTGCTCGATCCCGCCGCACGCACCGACCTCGCCGGTGGCACCGCGGATGCTCTTCAACACACTGCTCGCGGCGGCTCTGGGAATGCTCGTGGTCGTCGGCGTCGCGTTCGTGGCGGAACAGTTGGATGATCGCGTACAGGACCCGGATGCCGTCCAGGACGTGGCCGGTCTCAGCACCCTGGGCGTCATCGCGCGGATGACCAGCGGCCGCGGGCGAAAGGAGTTCTACCGGCTCGCTGGTCTCCTCTATCCTCGCTCGAGCTTCGCGGAGGCGTACCGGACGCTGCGCACGAATATCGAATTCGCCTCGCTCGATGCCCCCGTGCGGACACTCCTCGTGACAAGTTCGGCTCCGGGTGAGGGCAAGACGGTCACGGCGGCGAATCTCGCGATCGTCTTTGCTCAGTCCGGGCGAACGGTGATCCTGGTCGACGCGGACCTCCGGAAGCCCGGCGTTCATTCGATCTTCGACCTGTCGAATACCCGTGGCCTCACGGACCTGTTGCGCCACCAATCGATCAGCGTCGATGCCGTCGCCAACCCCACCGAGCAGGACAACCTTCGAGTCGTCACGACGGGGCCGCTCCCGCCCAATCCGGCCGAGCTCCTGGGCTCGAAACGGATGCGGACGGTGGTTCAGCGCCTCCAGGAGGCTGCGGACCTCGTCATCTTCGACAGCCCACCGCTCCTGGCGGTGACCGACGCGGCCGTCATGAGCTCGTTCGTGGACGGGACGCTCTTCGTGATCGACGCGGCCAAGGGTCGACGGCGCCTCGTCCGCATGGGTCGGGAGACGTTGTCCAGGTCCGGCGCGAAGATACTCGGCGTTGTACTGAACCGGGTTCACTCGGTCACGCGTTTCGGCTACGGCGGAATCTACGGTCGCGGGGATGCGGGACTGCGTCCTGGCGCTGTCGACGTGGTCGGCGAGCGCGGAAGCGCGTCCGTCGATCGTCACATCGCCGGGGACCAGGTTGTCCCCCCGGGTGACTTGCCGCGTCCGACCTGACCAGCAATATGCCGGACTCGTCTGCGTCGGACGTCGACTGGACGCGCGGCCACCCACGCGAGATGGCCGCGGACATTGCGCCGACGATCGATGGTGTCCGCGAATCACGAGATGAATCCCCGAAGCCAAAAGTCACGCTCGTCGTCGCGATGCGAAACGAGCGCGCAAGCATCAGGCGCTGCCTCGCCTCAATCGAGGCCCAGGACTATCCGGTTGATCGGCTCGAGGTGCTCGTCTATGACGGGCAGTCGACAGACGACTCCCTGGAGGTGGCGCTGGCGTTCGCGGCGGGAAGGCCGAACTGGGTAGTCCTCACGAACCCGCGTCGGATCCAGGCGGCCGCGTGGAACGCCGGCATCGACGCCGCATCCGGCGACATCCTGGGGATCGTAAGCGGTCATGCGGAGCTCGGTCCGGCCTACGTCCGGAGCGCGGTTGACGTTCTGATGCGCTCGGGTGCCGACATGGTCGGGGGCCCCGTCCGGGCCATCGCCGAAGGTGGAATTGGGTCGGCGGTCGCCCTCGCGACGAGCACCCCGTTCGGCGTCGGAAGCGCCCGCCATCATTACCTCACAGAACCAGCCGAGGTGGACACCGTTTTCATGGGGGTCGCGTGGCGACGAACTTGGCTGCGCTATTCCTTCGACGAGTCGTTCGTTCGAAATCAGGACGACGAGCTGAGCTATCGACTGCTCGACGGAGGCGGGCGCATCATCTGCGACCCCGCGATCGAGAGCCGCTATCGGAGCCGGGCGTCGCTGAGGTCGCTGTGGGACCAGTACTTCGATTACGGGTGCTGGAAGGTGCGGGTTCTGCAGGCGCACCCGCGCCAGGCCCGGGTTCGCCAGCTCATACCGCTCGCCCTGGTGGTGTCGTTCGGCGGAGCGGCGCTCGTCGGGATGATTTCGCGGAGGGCTCGCGCCATTGCACTGCTCGAGCTCGGCATCTATGGGTCGGCAACCGCCGCCGCGTCGATCCGCTACCGCGACCGAGCCACGCCGGGCTCGGCCGTGGGCCTGGTCGTCGTGTATCCGGTGCTGCATTTCGCGTACGGTTTCGGGATGCTCCGCGGGCTGTGGCGGTTCAGGGAGGGCTTCTACCGTCTAATTGGCCCCCGGCGAGCGCCACCGTCGCATCGCGGCCCGGGCCGTGAGCCTGCGATCGTCCGTGACGAGGATGCCCTCCGCCCGCCGACGTGATGTCGCATGGCGGGGCACTGGCTATTCGTGGGCAGGCGATCCGTCTGAGGTAGGCGACTTCGCTATGAGGGATCCTGGCGGTCGTGCCCATGCTGCGGTTGCCGGCGCGACCTCGGTCTCCGGCGTGGCACGCGCATCGAGGACTTCGCGTCTGCGCACCTGATCCGCGAGATAGGCGAGCCCGGACGCCAGTCCGATGACAATCCACACCTGCTTCCTGTAGCCGAAGATGTCGATGAACATCGCGTCGATCAACAGGGAGGCGAGAATCGCCTGGACGACGAGTGCATCGGGCCCCCAGCCGCGGCGCCCGACGAGGGGGACGACGAAGAGGGCGAGGAGCACGAGGCCGACCACCCCTAGTTCTGCAGCGGAGCTGAGGACCAGATTGTGCGGCGCGGTTGTCGTGACGGGGGGGCTGGCGTGAGCCGAGCGGATAATCGTCGACGTGAAAGCGACATGGAAGTTCCCATATCCGACGCCGATGACGGGTGCCGATTCGACGATCTTTAGGCCAACAGTCCAGATTTCGGTCCGCCCGTCCCCGCCCGTCGATACCGCCGTGTCCGAGCGGTCGGCGACCAGAACGGCGACACCGGGAATCTGGAGGGTGAGCACGCCGAGGACGCAGACAACGCCGAGCGCGACGGCTGCCCTCCGGATCCCGAGCCGGGGTAGGAGCAGGAAGAAGACGACAATTGCTGCGGCAATCCAGACACTCCGAGTTCCTGATAGAACGATGCCCGCCATGGAGACGCCCGCAACAAGGCCGCTCGCGGCGAGATGGCGACGGTTAAGGAGCTCGTAGAGGCCAAAGAGGAACGCGGGCAGCAGTAGCGAAGCAAACTGGGCCGGGTTCTGGCCGGCGATCGCGGCGAGGCGCGCATCAGCTGCAATTCCGCCCCCGAAGTACGAGGCGATCCCGATCGCGGCTGTCGCTGTCGCTGAGACAGAATAGACCCACAGGATCTGCCGGACCGTGATCGGATTGTGGATCACGACGTCGGCAACGAGGAAGCCAATGACGGCCATCTGGATCAGGGTCTGGACGCTCTCCCCGGTCGAGCCGGGAGCGATGGCCCATGCAGCGCTTAGCACTGCCCAACCGACGTAGGCCCATCCGGCGAGGGGCAGCGCTCCGGGAACCAACTTGCTCAACCGCGGGAGCGCGTAGATTCCGGCGAATACGATGCCGACGAGGCGACTCAGCGTTCCGACGCCTTCGAGGTTGAGTGTGTCCTCGATCGGGACGAGGGCGACGAACACGAACAGGGCGAGCAGTGGCCATCGGATGCTCAAGACCAGAAGCGTGATCCCCGCAGCAAGGGCCAAGGTCACGCGAGCGTCCAATGTGGCCGCGACACACGCTGCGACAAGCGCGAACACGAGCGCGGCAACCTGCACGACGACGGGCAGGCGATCGCCGGGGACAAGGGCCTTCCGGAGGATGGGCACGTCGGTCACAGTCGTGGAGTATTCCGCGTCGGACCGTCGCTGTCGAACGTAAGGGCAAGCGAGTGGTGGCAATGTCCACCGGGTCGGGCCACGGTCTTGTCCCGTCGACCGAAGTCTCCGCGCAACGGGCGCACCGACGCCGTTTGACCTACAGATCCAATGATGCGATGCGACGGTACTTGATCCTGTTCAGCCTGGTGACTGTCAGGACCCTGTTGACATTCACCTCGATTGCGCCAAGAACCCTACGGCGAAGTCGCAACGAAGTTCGCCGCTGGGCTTCCCAGCGCTCGGCATACCGCTCGTACTCTGGTCGGTTCAGGTCGGTAGCCAGACGCCTGAGCTGACGGATATGGACGTCATGGTAGTAATCGGTCGCTATGTTCCAGCGGAGGCCAACCGAGTAGCGAGACCACCAGCCCATGTCGAACAACGGTAGCGATTCGTCTACTCCTTTCAGGCACCTCTCGAGAACCGGTTGCAGTGCGGCGTCATCGAAAGAACGCACGTACTCGTAAAGCCCGAAGAGACCGTACAGGCACCCATTGAGGATATGGATCGCGGGAGTGTGGGCTTGGGCAACTTCCTCGATGAACAGCGCCCCGCTCCTTGATTGGGAGACGACCCCCCCCTCCTCAACGGAGAAGCAGAAGGACCGCGCCGCGCGCTGAGCGACCTCTGCCGTCCTGGCTGATTGCGTCATCGCGAACGCGCGCGCCAGGAGAGAGAGGGCCTGACCCTGTGTCATGCCGGAGATCCAGTTCGGGCCGACGGGCGGCGTCCGAAGCGGGAATGTGAACGGCCAGACCACAAAACGCCCAAGGGGCTCTTCGATGGCATTCTCTTCGACCCATCGCACGCACTTGAAGAACATTTCCTCCGCGTCTCTATGCCCGTCCAATGCGCGGTCATGATGCGCGAGGCCATACTGGATGATGACGCTTGGGTGATAGAGCGGCGGACCCTTAAGCCGGAAACCCTTGCCCTCCCACAGAGGGAGGCCATCGATATCCAGGGGTCCCCACGTGCTCGGGATATGCGTCTCCGTGTAGTCCACGAGATAGCGCAACAACAAGACTCCTGTCGGCGAGGCAACCTGAATCGGCCTAGGGTTCGACGTAAGGATGAGTCCAAAGGTCGCGGATCCGACCTTAGCGCGTGGCGGGCTCATTCTCATGTCAGTCGCGCGCACCGTGGGCGAGGCACTTGCCAGGGGGAACGCCTATTCTATGCGGTCAGGGGCCGGTCGACGACTCGGGCGAGAGCCGGGGGGTTTGCGGTCCATCCGACATCGGAGCGCTGTCGACGTGCTGCCCCGCCACCGTAACAAAGGGTACGGCGACCACCTCGCGGGTTCGTCCCGCGACGTGTGCTGGCCGTTGCCCGGAACCCCGGTCTCGCCGCCACCCGGGTCGCGTCGGATCGCAGCCCTGCGCCGCCCCTCACAGGTCGGCGTGCGGTGAGCCTCACCGATCGAGCGCGACCGCGAGTAGCCATGGCGCTGTACGGCGATGTCACCTTCGACAGCCGCGTTCGCAAAGAGGCTCGCAGCCTTGCCGAGGCTGGCTACGACGTAACCATCGTCTGCCTCGCGTCCGGAGAGGCCGGCAACGACCTGCCGGCGAACGTGACGGTTCGGGTCAGGGTTCCCGCCGGTGCCCTTGTCATCCCGGGATCGTCGAACCCGTTCTTCACCAGCCGGACGGGTCGCCTCGAGAAGGTGCGCGGCCGCGCAGCTTGGCTCGTCGCCTATGCCCGTGGTCTCCGGAATTGGGGCCGGCTCGCCGTTGAGGCGGCCGGTCCCGTTGATGCGTGGCACGCACACGACCTGACCGCTCTCGCCGCGATCGTCCCGAGCCTGCCGCGGGGAGTCCCGCTGGTGTACGACTCGCACGAGTTGTATCTCGAGTCGGGTACCGCCGCAGCGCTCCCTCGACTCGCGCGTTGGATCCTCCGTTACTACGAGAAGCGGCTCGTCTCGAGAGTTGCGGCGCTCATCACGGTCAATGACGAGATTGCCGGTGAACTTACCCGCCGGTATCGGCCGCGCGTCATCGCGGTGGTTCACAATTGCCCGGCGCTCGCGACGGCGCAGCCCGCTGCGCCCCTCATTCGCGACGCGACTGGCACCTCCGCCGCAACACGTATTGTTCTGTACCACGGCGCACTCGTTGGAGGCCGGGGCATCGAGCCGTTGATGGACGCGCTGCGTCTCGACCATATGGGTGACGTGCACCTGGTCCTGATGGGATACGGCGCGATGCGCGATGCACTGATCACGCTTGCCCGATCCGAGCAGTGGGGGGAGCGCATGCACGTCCTGGATCCTGTTCCGCCGTCCGCAATCACCGACTGGGTCGCAGGTGCGGACATTGGTGTGATGGTGAATCCCGGGAGGACGCTCAACGACGTCTACTCGTCGCCAAACAAGCTGTTTGAATGCCTCGCTGCCGGAACGCCGGTGGTGGCGAGCGACTTCCCCACACTTCGTCGGATCATCATGGACAACCCGGGTGGTCCGCTGGGCGCGGTCTGCGATCCAAACGACGTCGAGGCGATTGCGACATCCATTCGGTTGATCCTGGGCCTCGGGCCTGCAGACAACCAGGAGCTCCGTGCTCGTTGTCGTCGGGCAGCCGAAGAGCGGTGGTCCTGGCAGCGCGAGGAGCGGACCCTGCTATCCGTTTACTCGAACCTGGACCTCAGCGGGCCACTGCCACGCCCCAGGCTTTCAGGGAAAGAGAAAGGGGACTAGGTGTCCGGCCGGACGCTGGAAACCCAGGAGGTGGCCCCCGCAGGCACGTTCTCGAGCCGAGTGGCCGTCATGTTCGGGAACCAGATCTTCGTGGCGGCAATCGGCATCGTCAACGGCATCCTCGTAGCGCGGCTCCTGGGTCCCGCCGGCAAGGGCGACTACTACCTCCTGCTGCTCCTGCCCAGCACGATGATGCTCTTCCTTCAGCTTGGCCTGCCACAGTCGTTCCTGTACTACGCTGCGCGGGGCCAAACCATGGGACTTGTCGCCAAGTCCTTCGTGCTGACAGCAGCCCTCTCGGCTTTTGGCTTCGTAATCGTTCTCGTCCTTCTCCCCGCGATCCAGGACGCGATCCTTCACGGGATCACTTCCGAGCTTGTCCTCATTGCGCTTCTCGCGCTTCCTTTCATGCTCGAGGCGCCGCTCCTGGCGGCGACGGTGATGGGCCGCCAGGCGGTCCGTTGGTACGCAGCCGTGACGTCGCTTCAAGCGGTCCTCTCCACGGTTCTCCTGCTCATCAGTCTCGTAGCACTCGGGCAGGGCCTGGCCGGCGCGATCGCAGTCTTTACGATTGTCATGGCAATCCACACCATCGCGTTCACATTCGCCGCGGTGCGAGTTGCCCGTACCGTGCCCCGTCCAACTGTCGCACCCGTCGGGCAGCTCCTCACCTATGGACTACGGTTTTATCCAGGAAGCCTCTCCGGGTTCTTCAGCTATCGGATCGACGTCTATCTGATCGCGCTCCTCCTCGCGGAGCCGTCTGAATCGATCGGCTACTACACCATGGCGGTCGCTTTCGCAGAGATGATCTTCCTGTTTCCGAAGGCTGTGGGTTCCATCTTCTTTCCTCACGTTGCCGGATCATCTCGCGAAGACGCTGACCGGCAGGTAGCGCTGGTGTCCCGTGTGACGCTCCTCATTTCCGTGCTGGCCGCCGTCTTCCTGATCCCATGCGCCGTGGTCTTCGTATGGGCGCTGCTGCCTGCCTTCGCACCGTCCATTCCGCCATTCCTTGTGCTGTTGCCAGGTGTGGTTGCCCTGAGTGGCGCGAACGTCGTCGGCGGCTACGTTACGGGGATCGGTCGACCGGGGATCGACTCCCTGGTCAGTGTCGTCGCACTCGTCGTGAACATGGTCGCTAACCTGCTGCTCATCCCTCGGTTCGGGATCCTTGGGGCGGCGTCGGCATCGCTCATCTCATATACGCTCTCGTCACTGGCGTTGACCGCAGTCGCGGCCCGCTTCTCCCGCACGCCGCTGTGGCGGTTCTGGATCCCGGACCTTGACGATCTTCGGTTTGTTGTTGCCATTGGCAGGGGCGTGGCGCGACGCATGTATGGGATTGCCCGTGGGCACGCCGACGTCCGCAGGAGCAGCCTGTGACTGCGCAGAGGTCGCGGCAGGAAGCGCTGCGTATCATCTGAGGCGCGGTTGGGCAGGTTGGCGTGAGCTCGTCAATCGGGCGAGAGGGCCCGGTCTTGATGTACGAAGTGTTTGGGGGGGTTCATGAGTACGCCGAGCAGGCACACGCCGAAGGTAAGCATCGGCATGCCGGTCTGGAACGGTCAGGACTTCATCCGCCACGGATTGGACTCGCTCCTTGGTCAGACATTCGGCGACTTCGAGATCGCGATCTCCGACAATGCGTCCACGGACGCCACTCGAGCCATCTGCGAGGAGTACGTCCGCCTGGACTCCCGGATCCGCTATTCGCGGAACGATCACAACACGGGCGTGCAGGCCAACTTCGCCAAGGTCCTCGACCTGGCGAGCGGCCCATACTTCATGTGGGCTTGCCATGACGACTCGTGGGATCCGACGTACATCGCCAGGATGGTCTCGATCCTGGACAGTCGAGACACCGTCGTACTGGCGGGCAGCAACGCTGGATCGATCGACCAGCATGGAGCCCGGCGGCGTAGCTTCGACAACGTGAACGTGTACTCGCCTACGACGGTCGCTGCCAGGGCGCGCCGGTTCATCAGCAACCCTCCCGGCGGCGGTCACGCGACGCTCATTTATGGACTGATGAGGACACCGATCATCCAGCGGATTGGCTACCGGCCACGAGGGCCGATCCGCGACCGGAACAGGGGCTACTACGCCATCGATTTGCTCACCCTGTTCCGTCTGATGTTCGAGGGGAGCTTCTACGTCGAAGACAAGACGATGTACTTTCGCCGGGACGTGGTTCCGTCGCGTTCACGTTCCGGCGGAATTATCGGACGCCTTGCGTTGGAAAGAATTCCACGTACCTGGAGGAAGTTGCTGCACGCGCACGAGTACTACGCGGACCTGAGATCCATCCTGCGCGAAACCAGACTGGACGAACCCGTGAAAGCGTCGTTGATCCGCGCCACCATCAGGGAGGAGGCACGGTTCTATCCAGTCTTCGGCCGGTCGGTTCTGGAGCGCCGCTTCAGACCAGGAGCGCCTCAGGAGCGCGAGAGCAAGGGCTGATCCTTCCGAAGGATTGCGGCCGTCGCCGTGGCTGTCAGCGCGGCTGTGCTCCGATGGAGGCAAGCTGCAGGAGCTGGTCAGCCCACGCCGCATAGTTGGCAGCGGCATCGTAGCGCTGGGCCCAATGGTTGCGACGTTGCTGTGCCTGCTCGGCGGGTCGTCTGGCAGCCCGCAGGACCGCCTCACACAGCGCCGCAACCGAGGCGTTGGGGTCGACCAGTTCGTTGAGATCGCCACCGACGACTTCGCGCGTGCCACCAACTGCTGTGGCGACGACGACCAGACCCACGCACTGCGCTTCCATCAGCGATACAGGCGCGCCCTCCGAGAGAGACAGATTCACGAAGACATCATGGTCGCCGGACTGCAATTCACGGTGGACACGCTCCAGGGGAACGTGGCCCTTCAGGTACACCGTGAGAGAGCCGGGTGCCTGCGCGGCTGCCCGCTCGACGTCTGGCCTTCCGGGTCCGTCGCCGAGGTGGGTCCATTCCACCTCCGTTCCAGTTCGGGCGATGGCCTTGGCGACCTCAAGGATGCGGTCAACCCTCTTCGCAGGCGTGACCGACGAGGCACTCAGGATCCGCAGGGCGCTGTGCGACACGCCCTCAGTTGGGAGGCCCAGGTCGCGCACGCCAAGCCTGTGTACAACCATCCTGTCGGCCGACTCGGGGTAGCTGTTGGCAAGGTATGTACGGCCGTGTTCGGATACGGGCGCCAGGAGGTCAACAGACCGGACACTGGCTGCCTGAAAGGGAATCGAGCTCCACCCGTGTGCCTGGGCATAGAGGTCGTGTCGATGGACGCGACTGACGAGGGGCACCCCCGGCCATGCATCGCGGAGGCCGACAGTCTGAGCCCCAAGCCAGAACGTGTACGCGATGTCGGGGACGTGCGCTCGTGTAGCCCACCCGGCCACAGACGTCGAGTCAGCTCGGGCCAGCAGGCTCCCGAGTACCCAGGTCCGGCTCCTTGCGTCGCGGGCGAAGTCCGTTCGGGTGAAGCCGAAGCCATGGCGGTTCGGGAGGGCGGCTCGGACGGCCGCAGTCCATCGGCGCGACGGATGGCCGCCAGTGAGCCACGTGTGCTCGAAATGCTCCGCCAATGAGTAGTCGACTGCTATTGCATGCGGCAGGACTGGAGCCAAACGTCCCTTCGGTCGCATGGGCGCGACGACGACACGGTCGAAGGCAGTGGCCAGATGGTGGATCTCGTCATCGAGGAATTCGGTAACCTCGCCATGCGGCCACCTCCACGTGATCAGCAGCAGTTCCATGGCCCCTCTCCAGTACGACGGCCTCCAGGGACCGCCGATGATCCCTGCCTGTGTCTGGCCTTAGTCCCCGAACCGCTCGAGAAGCATCCCGAGCGTCATAACCCTGCCCACGTACCGATCCGGAAGCTGGATCGGTGGAGCTGACGAAAGAACGCCCGCGGACTGGAGCACTGCAACCGCCCGCAGGTAGACCTCACCCGAACGTGCCGTGGGCACCAGGGCGGGGTCGTCGAGGGATGGGTACCCGACGCTTCCCCCGCGGCGCTGCCCCAGCTTCGTGCGGAGACGCTGAAACTTGTCGAACACGTAGGCTGGTCCGTCACGGAGCTGGTCCCAGGGCCGCGCAGACAGTGTCAAGCGCGTGATGCCCGTGTCGCTCGAGGCCACGCGCGCTGCCGCTGGCGAGGCTTGCGTGATCAGTCGTCGGTGATATCTGTTGTAAAACCGGTCCCGTCGTGGAAGCGAATAGCCCAGCCGAACGATCGCCGGATCCAGCAGCGGCGCCACGAACGGCAGGTACTCGTCGTTCTGGGAGATCGCGTGGGCAACGCCCGCGGCCATCCGCATTTCGTAATAGATGCGGTCGTAGGTCTCCGTGTTCGTCGCCATCGTCCGCTGGCGCATGGCGCCGAGCATCCGCGCCCGAACCCCTGGAGCGTGTGGTGCGAACTCATCCGACAGCAATACGGCCGGAAACGCGACGGGCCTGAATCTGGTGTCGAATAGCCGCTCCAGGCGGGGCGTCCGGGATCGATAGAACGGAAAATCGGTCAACCAGAAGAAGTCCTTGAGGAGTTCGCCGCCGATACCTCCGATCGCGAGATCAATCTGCCGATCAGCCCGATCACGAGCGAGCTGGCGTGGCCGATGTCCGGACAACACGTCGGAGAGGCCGTCCGCTGCCTCGAACAACTCCGTTACAACACTGTTCACGTCGGATGCATCGTGGATCGTCACGTGGAGCGGACGGTTGAGGGCACGCGCCACTTCGATCGCGATCCTGACGTCGCTCGAATTGGCCGTGCCTGAGACCGCGCATTCGAACGGCAATGAACGAGGTAGCAGGGCCGCGACCAGTCTTGTGTCGCTGCCTCCAGAAAGATCCACGCTTACATTCAGCCCGGCGAGCGAGGACGCGAGGTCTTCGAAGAAACCCTCGACGGTGAACCCGGGATCAGGGCCTGCGTCAAGTGTCGGCATTTGCAGGTCGTGCATGACGGGATCCTGGCCCTGGCGCAATTCGTACACCGTGCCGGGGCGGAAGCGCCGGATCGCCGGATGGAGAGTTCGCCCTTCGTACACCTTGCCGAGGTCGAGGAACTCGACGACCGCAGCGGGGTCGACGTCACCGCGTTTCGCCCCGATGATCTCCGCGAGTTGGAGGAACGAGGTTCCGACTCGTTCCCCAGCCAGGTAGGCGTCGAACATCCCACCCGGATCGGTGAACGCGACGGTCCGGCCACTGCCCACGTCGCGGATACTGAGAAAGAAGTTGCCTCGCAGCCGCCTGGCGACGTCAACCATGGCATCGGGTCCCGCGCCTGAGAGCGCCACGCTGATGGAAGGAGCTCCGGGCGGATGCCCTGGATAGTACGCAACGCCCCTCCAGGCAAGGTCGTAGCCTGGGACGGATTCCCTCGTCTCACCGGCGCGCAGCCCGGTCGTTCGGCGCTCCTCGACAATCAAAACATCTTCCTCAGGGGAGCCGATTGACGGGCGGCTCACGTCAGGCGTCCGCAGCACCTATCGTACCGGGCGGCGGACAACGGCCCGGCCGAGGCAAACCCGAGGACTGGCGAGGTGCGATGATGCGGGGATGGATCTCGAGTCCGAGCGAGAGGATAATGTCCCGTCGGATGCCGAGGAAGCCGATCGCATCCGTGCGGTCTACAAGCAGCGGGATGCCAGCCCACAGCGCGGCGCGGCAATCCAGGCTGCCAGCCGTCGTCTCGCCGCCGAGCGCCTCGACCTGACGCTCCGCCTTCTTGGAAGACTCATCTCAGATCCACGCCCAGGCGTGCTCGACGTTGGCTGCGGCGGGGGCGGCGATTTGGCCCGATTTCGGAGTGCCGGCTGGCCCGCGGATCGGCTCGCCGGCGTGGATCTGATCCCGAACAGGCTCGAGGCTGCACGCGAGGCTTGTCCGGACTGTGACTTGCGCTTGAGTCAAGGCAGCGCGATCCCATTTCCAGACGAGAGTGTCGACGTTGCCACGGCGGTCACCGTGTTCTCGTCCATCCTCGACGCCGACGTGCGGGCCGCGCTGTTCGCCGAGATGGAGCGCGTGGTGCGCCCTAGTGGTCTGATCTTGGTCTACGACTTTGTCATCCGGAAGCCAACCAATCGGGACGTGATTGGCATGCCCCTGGGCAGATTGACGGAACTCGGACGACCGCCGACCGGCAGTATTCGCCTCAGCCCAGCGCTTCCGGCAGTCGCCGTCGCTACAGCAGTCCATCCGCGGCTGGCAGACTGGGCGATGCGATTCGCTCCTCGCACTCATCGGCTCTCGTACTGGCGGAAACCGCCGTCCGAAGGCGCTCCGATCAGTGGAGGACCGAGTCGATGAACGTTACTTCGGGGGGGTTGCTGCCCTTGTAACTGAAGAAGCCGAACTCGCCGCTGCCTGTCGATGTGACTCGGCGCAGGGTGATGTTGTCGCCTTCCTCGTAGCGGACGCCGATCCACGCGGCGTTCGTGATCGTCGTGTCCTCGACGAGGACGTCATGGAGGGTCCGGTCCCAGAGCATGAATGCCTGGTACGTCCCGGTGACCCGCGAGTTCTTGATCGTGACGTTCCACGCATTCGGGTTCGTCGCGTTCGAGTGGAAAAAGTGGAAGGCGGCGATCACGCTGGCGTCGGGATCGTCCACGGTGAAGTTGTCGAACGTGATGTCGTGCGGCCCACCGACGGCGTACGAGAAGTACACGATGTGGCCGTGCCGTTCACCTGGGGGCGCGATGGGCCGAACAAGCGAGTTGCGGATGGTGATGTGGTGAGCGGCAACCTGACCGGCATAGCCGCCGAACATGATCACGCCCGTTCCACCGGTGCCAGCGCTGTTGGAGGGCGTGCCGTTCGCCCAGATGAAGCCGTCCCACGTCTGGTGGTGGGCGCCCGCCTGGAAGCTGATCCCACCGAAGTAGGCCGCTCCTCCGCCGTCGAAGATCACGCCACCGCGCGTCTCGGCCCAGACCGTGACGGGCTTGGTCCGGTCGGCGAACCGCTCGCCGATCCACAGTGCATTGGATCGTTGGCTGCTCGCCGGGCTGATCCGGTACGTTCCGTTGGCGACCACGATGTCGGTCACCGCATTGTCATCGAGCGCGGACAGCAGCGCCGGGATCGACGTCACCCGCACGCTTGTCTCGGAGAGTGGCGGGATCGTGGGTAGTGGGGTCGGGGGTGGTGGGGTCGGGGTGGTCGTGCGGAACAGGGCCGTAACGGTGAACAGGACGCTGGCGCCCACAAGCGCCAACAGGACGACGATGCGGGAGCGACGTTGCGCGCGGAGTGTGAGCAGGAGCCGATGTTCCTCTCTACTGGCGATAAATCGTCATCCAGCGCTCCCGTCTATCCGGCCCCTGTAAAGCGCCGCGCGAGACTTCGACTCGTCCTCCCTCCCTGAAGCGGTCGGCGTCGCAGTGTGCGCTTCTCGTAGCGGCGTGCCACAACTGCGCGATGACGGACATCATCGCGCAGCGGGGCCGTTGTCGAGCGGGGCTTCCTGGACAACGTGAGGTTACACAGGCTGAGCCCTCGACTTCGCGGCTGACCTTATCAGTGCAGGACGGAGTCGATGAACGTGACGCCGGGCGGGTTACTGCCCGAATAGCTGAAGAAGCCCTGCTGGCCAGATCCGGTGGAGGTGACCCGGCGCAGGGTGACCCTGCGCGCCGCAGCGGCCTCCTCGTAGCGGATGGCGAACTGCTTGGCCCCCGAGAACGTGGTGTCCTCGATCACGATGTCGTGGAGGGTCGCGTCCCAGAGCATGACCGCCTGGTTGGTGCCAGTGACCTTGCTGTTGCGGATCGTCACGTTCCACGCGTTCTGGTTGGACGCGTCGGAGTGGTAGAAGTGCCAGGCCGCAGTGACCCAGCCGTTGGGATCATCGACGAACATGTTGTCGATGAGGATGTCGTGCGCTCCGCCGACTGCCCAACTGAAGTACACCGCGTGGCCGTGGGTCGGCGTGTCGCCCACCTTCGGCCGCAGCACGGTGTTGCGCAGCGTGATGTGGTGAGCGCCGACCTGACCGGCATAGCCGCCGAACATGACCATGCCCGTGCCACCGCCGCTCATGTTGGCCGGCGTACCGTTCACGAAGTTGAAGCCGTCCCACGTCTGGTGATGCGCTCCGGCTTCGAACGCAGATTCCGCCGAAGTACGATGAGCCGCCAGCCGTCGAAGGTCACGCCACCGCGCGTCTCGGCCCGGACCGTGACGGGGTTGGTCCGGTCGGCGTACCGCGCGCCGATCCACAGTGAGGTCGCCGCCTGGCTGTTGGAGTTGGCGACCCGGTAGGTGCCGTTGGCGACCACGATGTCGGTCACCGCGTTGTCATCGAGCGCGGACAGCAGCGCCGCGATCGAGGTCACCCGGACGCTTGTCCCGGGGGTGGGGTTCGATGTCGTTGGGGGTGGTGGCGATGTCGTCGGGGGTGGCGAGGTTGGCGCAGTCGCGCGGAACAGGGCAGTGGCGGCGTAGACGTATGTCACGCCGTAGCGGTTGGTGACGTTCCGCCCACCCACGATCGTAATCCGGTACCAGGAAGTCCCCGTCGTGGACTTGCCATTGCACGAGACGATCCACCTCCCGCCTGAGACGCGCGCTACGGCACTCACCTTGACGGCGACCGGCAGGACGGCTTTGCGCGTGGAGGTGATGCTGGGCTTGGCTCGCAAGGCGACTCCGTCGCACGCGGTGTACTTCGGATATGCAGTCACCGGCCTGAACAACGCCGTCGCGGAATAGACGTACGAAACGCCGTAGCGCGACGAGGCGCTTCGGCCGTTGATGTTGTTGATGCGGTACCAGGTGTTGCCGGTGTAGGTCCTGCCCGCGCACCTGACTCGCCAGCTGCCACCGGTCACCTTCTTGACCGCGTTGACCTGGACGCCGGACGGCAGGACCGCCTTGCGCGTCGAGCTGGTGCTCGGCCTGGTCCGGACCGAGACGCCGTCGCACCTCGTGGACAGGGTTGACGCCCCAAGGGCGTCGGAAGGGGACGCGACCGACGAGACGGTGAACAGGAGGATCGCGGCCAGAAACGCCGTCAAGACGAGGCCGAAGGACAAATCACGGTGGGGGTGGAGTGTGAGCTTGCGCAACTGGGAGTTCCTCCGTGGGGGGCTCGGCGAGAGTGCATGAGCGCGGTGGGCTCGATCCATCACCCCTTGGGGCCAGTGAGGACGGGCCCGATGGGACCACTTGGCACCCGTTTCGGCGTGACGATGCCCAGGTCCGGCTCGAGCGGCATCGGGCCCGAACTGGTGAGGCCTGCCCGGCATGGCATGTGGCTCAGCCCGCTCATGGGCCGCCCCGCGCAGATGACGCGATCGCGGCCCGGAACACCGGTATTGAGCGGCGGCTTCCGCCACCGCTCAACCCGGGGTCGCCGACCGGTTGATCAGTTCAGGGACGGAGTCGATGAACGTGACGCCGGGCGGGTTACTGCCCGAATAGCTGAAGAAGCCCTGCTGGCCAGATCCGGTGGAGGTGACCCGGCGCAGGGTGACCCTGCGCGCCGCAGCGGCCTCCTCGTAGCGGATGGCGAACTGCTTGGCCCCCGAGAACGTGGTGTCCTCGATCACGATGTCGTGGAGGGTCGCGTCCCAGAGCATGACCGCCTGGTTGGTGCCAGTGACCTTGCTGTTGCGGATCGTCACGTTCCACGCGTTCTGGTTGGACGCGTCGGAGTGGTAGAAGTGCCAGGCCGCAGTGACCCAGCCGTTGGGATCATCGACGAACATGTTGTCGATGAGGATGTCGTGCGCTCCGCCGACTGCCCAACTGAAGTACACCGCGTGGCCGTGGGTCGGCGTGTCGCCCACCTTCGGCCGCAGCACGGTGTTGCGCAGCGTGATGTGGTGAGCGCCGACCTGACCGGCATAGCCGCCGAACATGACCATGCCCGTGCCACCGCCGCTCATGTTGGCCGGCGTACCGTTCACGAAGTTGAAGCCGTCCCACGTCTGGTGATGCGCTCCGGCTTCGAACGCAGATTCCGCCGAAGTACGATGAGCCGCCAGCGTCGAAGGTCACGCCACCGCGCGTCTCGGCCCGGACCGTGACGGGGTTGGTCCGGTCGGCGTACCGCGCGCCGATCCACAGTGAGGTCGCCGCCTGGCTGTTGGAGTTGGCGACCCGGTAGGTGCCGTTGGCGACCACGATGTCGGTCACCGCGTTGTCATCGAGCGCGGACAGCAGCGCCCCGATCGAGGTCACCCGGACGCTTGTCCCGGGGGTGGGAGTCTGGGTCGGGGTCGGCGAGGGACCCGGCGTGGGAATGGGCGCCGGCGTCGGAGTGGGACTCGGCGTCGGCGTCGGCGTCGGCGTCGGCGTCGGAGTCGGTGTCGGCGTCGGCGTCGGCGTCGGAGTCGGTGTCGGCTGGACGCGGGGTTGGCGTCGGCGTCGCATTGGGGGTCGGTGCGGTGTGGCGTCGGCGTCGGTGGGTCGGTGCAGGTGTAGGCGTCGGTGTCGGATTGGGGGTCGGCGTCGGGGTGCTCGACAGGCTGACGCGGACCATAAACGCGTCGACCGCGATTGCCGGATGGGCGGCGGTGCCGGACGCGACGATGGAGATGTTGTGCGACCCAACTGCGTCCCACGACTTCTCGAAGAGCACGACCGAGGGATTGAAGGACGATGCCCAGGTGTCCACTGTCTTCGACAGTCGGCCATCGACGTAGATATTCGCCGTGCCATGCGTTGGGCCGACGGAGCCAATCCAGGCAATCGCGGCGCCCGTGAACTTGAGGCCGGACTTGGCATTGGCGGCACCTGTCTCCTTCGCCTTGCCGCCCATGTAGTCTTGATTGTCGACGGTCGACCATCGACCCTTGAAGTTGATCTTTCGATCAGACTCCTGGACGACGACCGTCTCGCCGTCGGCTGACCACTCCGACATCAGCGTCGCGCTGGATTTCAGGGCCGCTGACACACCGGCGACCGGGAGGGTGAGGCCGATGAGGACGAGCACGGCGACCGCCGGCCAGATCCGCGCGCGCAATCGACGGCGAGGCGATCGATTGGTGGGCGGGTTTCCGTAGGCGGGAAGCAGGCGTTCTCTGATTGAGAACATGGGCAATAGGGCTCCTTTCGGCAACCCGGCTGACTACGTGAGTCCCGTGGCTTTGCGGCCCCGCCTCGCGACGGGTGTGCTATTTCGAGGACGCCCCTTGAGCGGCGGGGCGCCGCGGAGAGCATGGAGCGCTCACGGCGCACGCTATGGATTGCGCGCATTCACCGCTACCGGCAATCGGTACCGACGCCGGCGAAGAATTCGTACTGGCTTTTCCGTCGAGGGGACCAATATCGCGAATCGTCGCAGGCCGGTCAGAGTGCGTACTGCACCCATCAAGCGCGTCACGATCCAACGTCGCTTAAGGTGTGCCCCTCGCCGAGCGCCGCGTGGATCGTCGTCTCCGCGGCGGACTGCTATCGTTGATGGCCGCCCGCGCTGATAACGCGCGGTATGGAGGGGCACCGTCCTTGACTGACGCATCTGCGCGCGTGCATCCGACCGCGGACATCGAGCCAGACGTTTCGATCGGCCCAGGGACCACCATCTGGAACCGCGCCCAGGTCCGGAGTGGCGCTCGGATCGGCGCCGAGTGCATCGTTGGCCGCGATGCGTTCATCGACGTCGGAGTGGTCATCGGCGACCGGGTGAAGATCCAGAACGCCGCGCTCATCTATCACGGCGTCACCGTGGACGACGGCGTCTTCATCGGTCCGAATGCGATCCTTACCAACGATCGCTTTCCACGCTCCATCACGGCGGGCGGCGATCTCGCGCGTGGCGACGACTGGGTGGTGAGCCCGATCCGGCTTCGGACAGGGGCGTCGATCGGGGCAGGGGCCGTGGTCGTGGCCGGCCTCGATGTCGGGCGCTTCGCCACCGTCGGTGCCGGGGCCGTCGTGACTCGCGATGTCCCGGACCACGCGCTCGTGGTTGGTAACCCGGCGCGACGGCTGGGATGGGTGTGTGCATGCGGGCAGCGCCTGCTGGATCGGGACCGGACATCCCGCTGCGAGGCGACGCGTTCGGGCGCCGCTCACTGCGGGGCGTGTGGGTCCCGCTACGAGATTGACGGCGACCGTTGCACCGCCTTGGCGACGGAACCTTCGGCATGATCCCGATCTCGAGGCCAGACATCGGGTCCGACGAGGAGCAGGCCGTCCTCGATGTCCTTCGCTCGGGCATGATCGCGATGGGCCGCGAGAACCGCCGAGTTCGAGGAGGCGTGGGCCGCCTACTGCGGCGTCGCGGCACGCCGTGCTCATGGCCAACGGAACCGTGGCGCTGGAAGCCGTCCTGCGGGCGCTCGGCATCGGTCCCGGCGACGAGGTGGTTACCGTCAGCTTCACCTTCAACGCGACCGTGAGCGCCATTCTCCAAACGGGGGCACGACCGGTCTTCGTGGACGTGCGCGCCGACGACTTCTGCATGGATCCCGAGCGCGTCGAGGCGGCGATCACGCCCCGCACGAAGGCGATCATGCCGGTCCACCTGTACGGGTTGATGGCCGACATGGACCCGCTGGTCGCGATCGCCGAACGCCACGACGTCGCGATCGTGGAGGATGCCGCCCAGGCCCACGGAGCCCGCTATCGCGGCCGCCGGGCCGGAGGTTTCGGCCCGGCGATGTTCAGCCTGTACGCGACCAAGAACCTCATGACCGGCGAGGGCGGCTTTGCCACGACCGACGACGACACACTGGCCGACCGGCTGCGCTTGTACCGCAACCACGGCATGCGCGTGCGCTACGAGCACGAGGCGCTGGGGACCAACTTCAGGTCCACGGAGATCGCGGCCGCGCTGGGCCTGGCACAGCTCGCTCGCCTCGACGAGCGGACCGCCCAGCGCCAGCGGAACGCCGCCCGCCTCAGCGAGGGGCTGGACGGCTACCTGACTCCGCTCGTCCCCGACGGTCGGGAGCACGTCTGGCACCAGTACACGATGCGTTTCCCGGGCGAGCGGCAGGCCGTCGTCGACGGCTTGGCGAAGCGGGGGATCGGGACGCTGATCTACTACCCCATTCCGGTCCACCGACAGGCGTATCTCCAGGCGTTCGTGCCGAATGCCGCCGACCTCGACCTGCCCGTCACGAACCGCCTTGCCGACGAGGTGCTGTCGATCCCGGTTCGACCGAACCTCGCGCCGGATGAGCTCGAACGCGTGATCGACGCCATCCGTGAGGTCGCCACTCCGACGCAGCCGGCTGCCACAAGCACCGGGATCAGGCCAGTGACCGCACGCCTCCGCGTCGGGCTCGCCGGTTTGGGCGCGATGGGCCGTAACCACATGCGGCATCTCTCGACGCGTGGTGGCTGCATCCTGGCCGCGGTCGGGGACCCGGAGGCGACCCTCGTCAGGATGCAGTCGCGAAGACCGGAGCTGCGGGCTTTACCGACGCGCTGGCCATGATCGACGAGGCCGACATCGATGCGGTCGTGATCGCCGTTCCCACGACGGCGCACGCCACGCTTGCGCATGCAGCAATCGCCCGCGGCCTGCCGATCCTCGTGGAGAAGCCACTTGCCGCTACGGTCGCAGGAAGGGATCGAGCTGGTGGCTGCTGCGCGTGCCCGAGGCATTCCACTGCAGGTCGGCCACGTGGAACGCTTCAACCCGGCCGTGCTCGAACTGGGCCGCCGTCTTGCGAAATGGATGGATCGGTACCCTCTACTCCATCACGAGCCGGCGCGCCGGTCCCTTTCCGGCACGAATCCGCGATGTTGGCGTAACCATCGACCTCGCCACGCACGACGCGGACATCCTGTCGTGGGTCGCCGGCGAACGCCCGACGCGGGTCTATGCCGAGACGGCACAGCGGCTGCACGCAAGCAATGAGGACCTGCTCTTCGGCCTGTTTCACTTTCCGTCGGGCGCAACCGGCATGCTCGATGTCAACTGGCTCACTCCTGCGAAGCGGCGCCAGCTCTCCGTGGTCGGCGAACTGGGGATGTTCGAGCTCGACTACCTCACCCAGCGGCTTACGTTCACGAGCGCCGATGTCGGCAGCCCGACCATCATCGACGGCTACGCGACGACCTACGAGGGCAATGTCGTGACCATCGACGTCGCGAGCCACGAGCCACTTGCAGCCGAACTCGAAGCGTTCCTGGACGTCGCTCGACATGGGGGACGCCCGGCGGTCGATGGCGAGGATGGCCTTTGGGCATTGCACATCGCATCGTGCTTGCTCCAGGCCGCCGCTGAAGGCCACCCTGTCGATCTCGCAGAGTTCGCCCAACTGATCCCCGCGCCATGACCATCACCAACCGTCCGACGAACTCGACAAGCATGCTCGGGGGCGCGATCACGCTGCCTGAACGATCGTGTCTCCACGGCGACGTCCGCCGCGTGAGGCCGTGGATTGGCGAGCCCGGGACGGTCGGCACGGTGGCCGTCGTGGGAGCCGGAAAGATGGGCCTTCCGTTGGCCGCACAGTTTGCCTCCCACGGCTGGGACGTCATCGCCGTGGACATCGATGAGACCGTGGTCGCGTCGATCAATGACGGCCGCACGCACATTTCGGGTGAACCTGGCCTCGCCGAGTTGGTCGCGGAAGCGCATGCGGCCGGACGCCTCCGGGCGACCACTGACGGACGGGCCGCCGCGAGCCGAAGCGGACGTGATCATCCTGATCGTGCCCGTCATGCTCGATGCGGCTCTCCAGCCCGACTACCGTCACATGGATGCCGCGGCCACGTCAGTCTCCGGAGGCGTCAGGAGCGGCGCGACCGTCATCATCGAAACCACGCTCCCGGTCGGGGACACCCGCGATCGTTATGCGCGACTCCTCGGCTCCGCGAGCGGGTTCTCGCTCGATCGCGAGCTGTTCGTGGCGTTCTCCCCCGAGCGGTTGTTCACGGGGGCAGTGATCCGGAATCTGGCGACGTATCCGAAGCTCGTTGGGGGGATCGGCCCGAACTCCGCAGACCGCGCCGCGGCTTTCTACGCATCCGTCCTCGACGCCGAGATCGTGAAGATGAGCTCAGCCGAGGCGGCCGAGCTCAGCAAGCTTGCCGATACCACCTATCGGGATGTCAATATCGCGTTCGCGAACGAGCTGGCCGGCTACGCGGGGCGAATCGGCGTCGATGTCCAGGAGGTCATCCAGGCAGCCAACAGCCAGCCGTACAGTCATATCCACCAGCCGGGCCTCGGAGTCGGGGGGCACTGCATCCCGGTCTATCCGCGGTTCCTCCTGGCCAAGTCGCCCGACCTGGAGCTGGTCGAGCTCTCGCGCCGGATCAACGATGGCCAGGTCGATGTTGCCGTGAAGACCCTCGAGGACGAATTCTCGGGGATCCGCGAGCTCCCCGTCCTTGTCCTCGGCCTGACCTATCGCGAAGGGGTGAAGGAGCTCGCATACTCCCGGGGCGTCGAACTGGTCGCACGTTTGTCGTCCGCGCAGGCGACGCGTATCCGCCTGGGATCCGCTGCTCTCACCCGCAGAGATCGATCGCTGTGGGGCTCGTCCATGGACGTGGGGCACGTCGAGTGATGCGCGCGCCATCGTGGTCCAGACGGCGGATCCGATCTTCCGGCAGCTCGACATGGGCTGGTTTCCGGTTCTCGAGGTCCTTCTCGACGGCCGCAACAGCTTGAGAGACGGATCGTTCCCAGGACATGTGCGGGTGCTTGGCGTTGGTGTTCCGCCGAGGGGAAATCGCCGACGGGCCGCGTCGTCCTGACGACGAGTGAGAGTCGTAACGATCGTCGGTACGCGGCCGCAGTTGATCAAGGCCGCGGCTCTCCTTCCCGAGTTACGGGCACACCACGACGACGTCCTCGTCGATACCGGCCAGCATTGGGATGACCGGATGGCCGCTGTCTTCTTCGCCGAGCTGAGCTTGCCGCAGCCGGACCACTCGCTGGGGATTGGGGGCGGCAGCCACGCGGAGCAGACCGGGCGGATGCTCGTGGCACTCGAGTCGGTACTCGAGGGTGCGAGACCCGATGCGGTAATCGTGTTCGGTGACACGAATTCGACCCTCGCAGGGACACTGGCGGCGGTACGGCAAGGCATTCCCGTGGCCCATGTCGAGGCGGGCATGCAGGAGCTTCGATCGGCGGATGCCCGAGGAGATCAATCGGGTCATCAGTGATCACCTCGCCACGTGGCGTTTGGCCGCCGACTCCGACCGCGGTCGAGAACCTTGCCCGGGAGGGGATCACAACCGGCGTCTCCGACGTCGGAGACCTCATGCAGGACCTTGCAAGTCGTGTGAGCGCCGAGGTTCGCAATCGCGCTGCGCTGGACACGGCTCGCGAGGCACTCGCGCTGGCAGGCGCACCCGCCCTCGCCGGGCATCTCAGGCCAGGCGAATTTCTGTTCGCAACCATTCATCGTGCCGAGAACCGTGAGCCGGCCGCATTGGCCGTCTGGCCATCGATCCTGGCCGATGCGGCCAGGCCGGGTCGTCCCGTCATCCTGGCGCTGCATCCCGGCACGAGGGAGGCGCTCGAGCGCGCCAACATCGTCCTGCCAGCCGCCGTCCAGGTCGTGGAACCGCTCGGCTACCGCACGTCACTGACACTCCAGCTTCACGCCGCGGCCGTCATCACCGATTCCGGCGGCGTCCAGCGCGAGGCAGCCTGGCTTGGTACGCCCTGCCTTGTGCTCCGCTCGACGACCGAATGGACGGAGGCAGTCCACGACTCCGCCGGCCGGATGGTGGTGGTCGGGCTTGATCGTACGGCCGTCGCCAACGAACTGGAGCGGCTGGCACCTCCGGCGCGCGCCCCTGCGTGGGCGCGGCTGCGGGCTCGCAGCCTTGATTTGCGGCCGGCCGGGGCAGCCGATCCGCATCGTTGCGAATCTCGACGTCAGCGCGCGCTGACGAACGCAGCGCTGCGCAGGGACTTCTTACGAGGTACGCAGCGGACCTCGCTACAGGTGTCGTTGCGACGTCGTCCTGCCCGATTGCCGGCGCCAGTCCGTGCGGGCACATCACGGCGTCGGAGGCTTCGCCGGTCGCCAGGACCTCGCTGGCCGCGAGGTTCATGGCGATCTCTGGCGCACCGATACGAGTTAATCGGCCGGCACTCGCGTCACGGCCGAGGTTCGGGCATTCGAGCGTATTCAAGGATCGCCGTCCGTAGACGCGGCTCGTCTGCGCCGGTGGCCATCGCGAGCATCCGGGCCATGTCCTCGCGAATCGTGTCAGGCGCACGGCTGGTGCTGGGTACGAAGAACCTTCGGGCTCGTCGTAGGCTCCACCTTCTCCGCGGCGTAGAACAGTTCTTCGTGGAGCTTTTCTCCCGGTCGGAGGCCGATGATTTCGATCGGCTGGCTATCCGGATCTCGACCGGCCAGCCGCACCAGATCCCGCGCCAGGTCGACGATCCGAATGGGCTCGCCCATGTCGAGCACGAAGAGATCCGCGCCGCGACCAAGGGCCGCAGCATCGAGGATCAGCCAGGCGGCTTCGGGAATTGTCATGAAGAACCTGCGTCATTTCGGGGTGCGTCACGGTGAGCGGCTGCCCGTTCTCGAGCTGCTCACGGAAGATCGGGACGACGCTGCCCGTCGACCCCAACACGTTTCCGAAGCGAACGGAGACGTATGCGCGCCCGGTGCGCGCGCAGCCTCCGCCACGAGCATCTCGCCGATCCGTTTGCTCGCACCCATGACGCTTGACGGACGAACCGCCTTGTCGGTGGAGACAAAGACGAACCGCTCGACGCCCGCCTGATCTGGCGGCGTCGAGCATGACCATCGTCCCGCCGATGTTCACATGCACGGCGTCCGACGGGTGGTCTTCCATGAGTGGAACGTGCTTGTACGCGGCGGTGTGGATGATGACGCTGGGCGCCTGACTTGGGCGATCAGCCGCTCCATCTCAGCCCGATTCGCGACATTTGCCAGGTGAATGCGCGACCTCGCCGCTACCCTGGCCGCCGCTGCCGGGAGCACTCCAACTCGCTCTGGACCAGGTACAACGGACTCTCTGCACGATCGACGAGGAGGAATCGGCGTGGTCCGATCGCGAAGATCTGACGAGCCAGCTCAGAACCGATCGAGCCACCACCGCCGGTGATCACGACCGTCCGGTCGCGGATCAGTTCCTCGACGCCGGCGGCGCGCTCGGTGACCATCGGCCGACGGAGAAGATCCTCGACCCGGACCCGTCGCACGCGGTATGCGTCGACGGTGCCATCGAGCAGGTCCGCCAGCGACGGGACGGTGCGCACGTCCAGGTTGAGCCAGGGCGGCCTCAACACCCGACGCACGGCAGCCCGGGGCTCGGGCATCGTGATCAGCATGTGTCTAGCGCCCGGTGTTGACGCGCACCCTCCAGGGACGCCAAGCCCCCGAATACCGCGAGGTCGGCCACGATCTGTCCGGCGAGCCCGGGTCGTCGTCCAGGAAACCGACCGGACGGAAGCCGGCCCGGGCTCGCGCCGCGCCGAGCGCGCGACATCGACGCCAGCCTGACCGGCTCCATACAGCAGCGTTGCGCGGGCCGTTGGCGGCAAGCCATCGGAAGCTCTGCGTGTGGTGGTACGCCGCTCGGATCGCGAACCGCACCCCGCCGACCATGACCACGCTCAGGAGAGCCTCTGCGGCCCAGAAGGACTTCGGAAAGGCGTCCACAGCTGGGTCTCTGCTGATGTCGTAAATCACGTAGAAGCCGATGATGCTGATCAACGACCCGAGAACCACGGCCGCTGCGATCCGCTCAAGCTCCGGAATACTGGCGAACCGCCAGCGGCGGCTGTACAGCCCCAACTTGACATAGACGACGGTACGAGTCGCCAGCAGCAGGGCTACTGCGATCGGAAGCGCGGGAAGAGAGATAGGCGCGACGACCGAGTCGAATCGCAGCCAGATCGCGAAATATGAAGCGACGACGATGCCAGCAAGGTCGAGCGCCAACAAATAGCGCCCGCGCACGACGAATGCCGGTAATCCGAGGAGCTGGTGCGGAGCCCCTGCGGATGGGTCGCGCTCAGCGCGACCAAAACGGATCGCGGGTCGCCAAGCCCACCGGTCCGAATGCCGGACGGCCAATGTGCCCCCCTGGGTTTCCCCCTCGACGAACGGTCCGAAATAAAGTGGACCGGATCAGTCCCCGGACTAGGAAGATAACCGCCACGAGTCGGGCCGTCCAGTACCAATGGCATAACGATGCCGGTACTTCCTGACGCCCCCCTCGGCGATGGCGGGTATGCGACGAGCGTAGTGTTGACAAATCGCACCAGCGCGCTCCTTGATCGCGATCGGAGCTTTCAGTGAGGATCGGTGAGCCGGCGCCTGTCGCGGCCGCAGGAGGCGGCGGATGAGGGTCTAC
>CAVVPT010000004.1:0-107196 GCA_963750125.1 uncultured Chloroflexia bacterium
CCGACGAAGCGCAGGCCGAGCTCCGCGTACTGCGCCGGGTCCGGCGCCGATGGCGCTTCGAGCATGAGGTCGGTGCCCGACGCGGTCTTGGGGAAGGCCATGACCTCGCGGATGTTCGTCTGGTGGGCCAGCAGCGCGGCCCAGCGGTCGATGCCGAGGGCGATCCCGCCGTGCGGCGGCGGCCCGTAGTCGAAGGCCTGGAGGACCGCTCCGAACTTCTCGCGCATCGCCTCGAGCGAGTGGCCCTGCAGCAGGAACGATCGCTCGAGGAGCTCCCGGCGGTGGATGCGGATCGAGCCGCCACCGAGCTCCCAGCCGTTGAGCGCGAGGTCGTACTGGAGCGCTCGCGCGCGGCCCGCCGGGTCGTCCGGCGATGGGCGGGCCGGGTCGCCGGAGCTCGTCACGAGCAGCGGCTCGTCCTCGGGGAGGACGCCACTGAACGGGTTGTGCGTGGCGTCCCAGCGTGCCAGCTCTGTGTCCCACTGGTACATCGGAAAGCGATGGATCCAGACGTAGGCCAGCGCCTGGGCGTCGATCAGGCCGAGCCGCTCCCCGAGCTCTGCCCGCAGCCTTCCGAGCGCTTCGGCCGTGACGTCGGATGTGTCGGCGACGATGAGGATGAGGTCTCCCTCACTGGCGCCGGTTCGCTCACCGATCGCCATCACCGACTCCGGCGAGAGGAACTTGACAATCGGTCCCTTCACCTCGCCGCCGGCCTCGATCGACAGGTGGGCGAGGCCCTTCGCGCCGAAGCGCTTCGCGCGCTCGGTCAGCTCGTCGATCTCGCGACGGGTGGCGCCGCCCATGCCCGGCGCCACGATCGCCTTGACCCGGCCGCCCGAGGCGAGCGCCTCGTCGAACACCCGAAATCCTGTGCCGCCGTGGAGCGCCGGGGCGAGGTTGATCAGCTCCATGGCGAAGCGGAGGTCCGGCTTGTCCGAGCCGTACCGCTCGATGACCTCGTCGTACGTGAACACCGGGAATGGCACCTGAAGGATCGGCCGCTCCGGTGTGGTCGCCTTGCTGACCTCGATGGCGACCAGCTCGACGAAGGCCATCACGGTCGCCTCGTCCACGAAGCTCATCTCGAGGTCGAGCTGCGTGAACTCCGGCTGGCGGTCGCCGCGCAGGTCCTCGTCGCGGTAGCAGCGGGCGATCTGGAAGTAGCGGTCGAGCCCGGCGACCATCAGCAGCTGCTTGAGCTGTTGCGGGCTCTGCGGGAGCGCGTAGACGCTGCCCGGCTGGAGGCGCGACGGCACGATGAAGTCGCGAGCGCCTTCCGGCGTGCTCTTGATCAACGTCGGCGTCTCGACCTCGACGAAACCGTGCGCGTGGTGAACCCCGCGGATGGCCTGGACCATCCGGCTCCGGAGCAGGAGTCGCCGTTGCATCGGCTCGCGCCGGATGTCGAGGTAGCGGTATTCGAGGCGGACGCTCTCGTCGACCGTGGGCATCGGGTTCGTTGATGTAGAACGGCGGGGTCCTGGCCTCGGACAGGATCTCGATGGCGTTCGCCCGGAGCTCGACGTCGCCCGTGGGGAGCTTCGAGTTCTCCGTTCCGGGCAGTCGTCGCGCGACTTCCCCCGAGGCGCTGACCACGAATTCCGAGCGGATTCGCGAGGCGACCGCGTGCGCTTCGGGCGATTCCGTCGCGTCGACGACGACCTGGGTGATCCCGTGCCGGTCGCGCAGGTCGAGGAAGATGAGCTGGCCGTGGTCACGGCGGCGGTGGACCCAGCCGGACAGGCGCGCGCTGATGCCTGCGTCCGCAGCGCGCAGTTGGCCGCAGGTATGGCTGCGGTACGGAGTCGACAGATCAGCTGGCATGGCCCGCAATCCTAGCGGGTCGGGGCGAGGCGTCAGTCGGGGCGGCGAACCGGGACGTGCGGCAGGTACGGCAGAACGAGGACGTATTTGCCCGACAGCGTCGGGTACGCCTGTTGCAGCGTTGTCTGGAACAGGTTGCTGTTGTTGTTGGTCCTGCGCCGCACGAACTGCCGGCCCAGCTCCCTGACCGAGATCGGCACGCCAGGCCTCGGGCTCGGGCCCCAGAAGTCGTCGCCGTAGGGATACAGCGGGTCGTAGATCGTGACCGACGTGACCTTGCCGCCATCGCTGAGGTCCTTCGACGCCTCGAAACCGCTCATCACCCACGCGTGGCGGCCGCGCCACACGAGCAACCCGACCGGCGCACCTGTCCGCTCGATGGCGCGCGCCGCGAGCTTCACGGCCTGGTTCAACGTATCGCGCCCACGAGGCGATACGGCTGGTCGACCTCCCGGTGCAGGACCTTGACCCAGCCACGCACGCTGGCGCCCTGCCGGATCGTGCCATCGCGACGCGGAGGGCTCAGCCTCCGGGCGAGCTTCTGGAGGCGCAACTGGGTCTTTGCCGAGCGGTCGCGGCCCGGCTCGATCATGTTGATCATCATCTGGAGACTCGCGCCGACGCATTGGACGAACGTGGTCTGCGGCACGAAGTCTGCACGGCGGGCGACATCGCGCTGGTAGCGGTCCGCGGCGCTGGCCGGTGCGGCAATGGGAACGGCGCCCGCGAGGGCGACGGCGGCTGCCAGCGCCGTGCCGACGAGCAGACGGAGCACGCCCCTGCGGACGCGGTGATGACCGGTCATTGCTGACCGAATCTACGATGTTTCGTCCAGCCCGGATCTCGACCGGACTGCCTCGTCGTGACGGTGTACCGTGGCGCGAATGCGAGACGAGGACGTGACCACGACCACGACCCCCGGAACCCCCGAACAGATGACCTTCGCCGATGACGCGGCAACCCCGGCGGCCGAGACCGCCCCGACAGCCAATTCCACCCCGGATGAGCTGCAGGCCGCCGAGCTGTCGCGTGCCGCGCGCGAGGCGGTCCGCCAGCCGGCCGACCCGCGCATCGATCGCCAGCTCGCACGGATGGGCCTCGCCGACGACGAGGACCCCACCCAGAACGGCCTCAAGGCCACGGCCCGCGGCGTTCGGGCCGAGGAGGTCGATCGGATCGAGGAGGAGCTGGCGGCAACCCGCGTAGCCCTGGCGAGCGTGGAGCGCCGCGTGAACCTCGTGACGTGGGTCGTGACCCTGGAGGGCATCGCGGTCGCGATCCTCGCGGTGCTTCTGCTCCTCCGCTAGGAGGGCCTCCCCTCCGCTCGCCGGGCCCGTGGCGGTGCGCGCCGTGTGCGCGGGCGAGCTCCCGCGACAGGTCAGCGAGCCCGACGACGCGCTGGGTGCCTGCCTCGAGATCCTTCACCTGGACCTGGCCGTCGGCCAGCTCGTCCCCGAGGATGACCGCGAAGTGGGCGTGCTCCTTGGCCGCGGCCTCCAGTTGCTTGCCCAGCTTGCGCCGGCCCAGTTCCGCGCGAGCAGCGATGCCCGCCGCGCGAAGGTCGGTCGCGATACGGAGGCGGTCCACGGTGGCGTCCGGGTCGGCGCCGACGACGACGGCCACCGGGTGCGGTTCGGGTACCGCCGCAACCCCGGCCGACTCCAGGGCCAGCACGACGCGGTCGAGGCCGATCCCGAAGCCGATCCCGGGTGTCGGCTTGCCGCCGAGCAGCTCGACAAGCCCGTCGTAGCGGCCGCCGCCACCGAGGGCCTGCTGCTGCCCCTCGGCGCCGCGCCGGTAGAACTCGAACGCCGTCCGGGTGTAGTAGTCGAGGCCGCGGACCAGCGTGGGCTCGAGCCGGTAGCCCACGCCCAGCGCGTCGAGATGGGCCTTGACCTCATCGAAGTGCGCTGCACATGCCTCACACAACAGGTTCGTGATCTTCGGCGCCAGCGCATTGAGCTCCTGCATCTGCGGCTCTCTCGAATCGAGCAGGCGCAGCGGGTTCCGCTCGAGCCGGTCGCGCTCGAGCGGCGGGAGCCGGTCGACATGGGCGCGGTAGTAGTCGGTGAGCTCGGCGATATAGGCGGGCCGGCAGGCCGCGTCGCCGATCGAGTTGAGCAGGACCTCGACGCCGTCGAGCCCGACATCCCGGTAGAAGCGCAGGCCGAGCTCGACCAGCTCCGCGTCGACGGCCGGCCCCGGGTCGCCGATTGCCTCGATGTCGAACTGCCGGAACTGGCGGTAGCGGCCGGCCTGCGGCCGGTCGTAGCGGAACATCGGTCCGATGAGCGTCAACTTCACCGGCTGTGGCCAGGTCTGCATCCCGTGCTGCACGAACGCGCGCACGATCCCCGCGGTGGGCTCGGGGCGGAGCGCCCACGACTCGGCCTCCTCGCTGCGCGGCGCAATGCGGAACAATTCCTTCTCGACGATGTCCGTCACGTCGCCGACGCCGCGCTCAAAGACCTCGGTCTGCTCGATGAGCGGGGTCTCGATCTCGCGGTAGCCGTATCGGGCGGCAACGTTCGCGGCCGCCCGTTCAAGGCGGGACCACGCGACCCGTTCCGCGGGCAGGATGTCGCGGGTTCCCCGCGGAGCCTTGAAGCTTGGCATCAGGGTCGGACCACCGGTACCTCGTATCCCTCCATCGCCGAATCCGCGGTCATGAGCCGAAGCCCTTCGACCCGCGCCTGGGCGACCAGCATCCGGTCGAACGGATCACCATGAAATCGGGGAAGTGATCTGCCTTCGAGCGCATGATCGGACCTCAGCGGCAATTCGGTGAAGTCCTCCAGCAGCGCGTCGACGAACCCGACCGGAAGGTCGAGCCGACCGCGGGCCTGCTTGATGACAATCTCCCACACCGAAACGGAGCTGAGGTAAGCCGTGTCGGCAGTCTCGATTATCGTGCGCGCCGACTGACCCAACCGGCGATCACCGGCCAACCACCAGATCGCGATGTGTGTATCGAGCAGCAATCTCATCGCTGCGGCGGAAAGATTTCGGATTCCTCGAATTCGCGAGCGATCTCCTCGTCATCAGCGTCGAAGTCGTCGTGGATCACGACCTGGCCACGGAGCCGCCCGAACACCCGCTTCGGCCGTTCGATGCCGTAGGGCACGAGCCGCGCAATCGGACGACCGGCCCGAGCGATCACGATCTCTTCGCCGGCCTCGGCGCGCTCGAGCAACCTCGACAGATGGGTCTTCGCGTCATGGACGTTGACGATCTGTGACATGGACTAAGCTTAGCTAAGTCCACGCCGACGTCAACGTGCTATTGGCGGGCCATCGCGAGCCTGTAGCGCTCCTCCGGAGAGATCAGGTGATCGGCGTCATCCGCGTCGTCCCCGATGCTGAGCTCGACCCAGCGGATGCGGCCGTTGAATGCGGTCTCGCCTTCACGGATGTCATCCGTGACCGGCGTCGCCGTGTCGCTTCCAACGTCACACGTCTCGTCGGCCGAGAAGGCCATCGGCACCGTGGCATCAACCCGGCCTTCGCCAACCTGCGACCCGTCCACGAACAACGTCGCTGTGCCGCCCTTGGCCAGCCCGCCGCCGTCGTAGGCAAACTCCACGCGGACCTGGTGGTCGCCAGACGGGACCGGGTCGGCGCCGTACACCTTGAAGCGCTGCAACCCGAACAGGTTGTAGCAGTATGCGGGCCGGCCTTCGTGGACGTACAACGTCCATCCGCCGAACGCACCGCCCTGCGACACGATCACACCACGCGCACCGCCGTCGGGGACGAGCAGGTCGGCCGTGATGGCGTGCGACTTGTTCTTGAGGACGAGGATGGAATTCTCGGACAGCCGACCCATGCCCCCGTATAGGATCTGGCGATTTCCGTGGATGAGCTGCGGCCGGCCGGCAAGGTCCGAGTTGAAGCGCTCCACGCGCCGGTCGTCGAGGGGCAGGACGTTGTACTTCGTCGCCTCGATCAGGAAGAGCCGCTGGAGGTGGGCCAGCTTCTCGGGCTGTTCCGCAGCGAGGTTGCGCGCCTGCGTCGAGTCATCCGGTCCATAGAGCTCCCAGACGTCGTCATCGAACGCCGGAAGCTGAGGGGTCATGACCCATGGCGTCGAATGACGCGTCACCGCGGTCCATCCCTGGTGATAGATGCCGCGGTTCACGAACATCTCGAAGTACTGCGTCGTGTGCCGGTCGGCGGCTTCTGCGTCATCGAACGAGTACGCCATCGACACGCCCTCGAGCGGCGCCTGCTGGATACCGTTGACGAAGGTCGGCGCCGGCAGGCGGGCGGCTTCGAGGACCGTCGGCGCGACGTCGATGACGTGGTGGAACTGGTCGCGGATCTGGCCCTTGGACTCGATGCCGTTCGGCCACGACACGATCGTGCCGTTGCGCGTCCCGCCCCAGTGGCTGGCGACCTGCTTCGTCCACTGGTACGGGGTGTCCATCGCGTGGGCCCAACCGACCGCGTAGTGGTTGAATGCCTCGGGCGTCCCGAACAGGTCGATCTTGGACGCCATGAACTCGGTCGTCTCGAACTGGCTCGCGCCGTTGAGGACGAGAAGCTCGTTGAACGTCCCCCGGAGGGTGCCCTCGGCCGATGCGCCGTTGTCGCCGATGATGCAGTAGATCAGCGTGTCGTCGAGGATGCCGAGATCGGCGAGGCCATCGATCAGCCGACCGGCATGGAAGTCCGTGTGCTCGAGGAACCCGGCATAGACTTCCATCTGGCGGGCGAGCACCGGCTTGAGGTCGTCGGGCATGTCGTCCCATGCCGGAATCTCGGCGGGCCGTTGCGTCAGCTCGGCATCCGACGGGACCACGCCGAGCTCCTTCTGGCGAGCGATGGTCCGCTCGCGCAGGGCGTCCCAGCCGTCGTCGAATGCACCCTTGTACCTGGCGGACCATTCAGGTCTGACATGGTGCGGGGCGTGCGTGGCGCCCGGCGCCCAGTACACGAAGAACGGCTTGTCGGGCATGAGCGCTTTCTGCTGGCGGATCCAGTCGATCGAGCGATCGGTCATGTCCTCGGTGAAGTGGTAGCCCTCGTCGGCCGTCCGATCGGGCTCGATCGGCACGGTGTCCTGATAGATGGCCGGGGCGTACTGGTTCGTCTCGCCACCGATGAAGCCGTAGAAATGCTCGAACCCGTTGCCGGGCGATGGCCAGCGATCGAACGGCCCCATCGGACTGGTCTCCCAGACCGGCACCTCGTGGCATTTGCCGAAATGCGCGGTGGAGTAGCCGTTGAGCTTGAGGATCTCGGCGAGCGGCGCCTTGTCCTTCGGCCGGAGCGAGCTGTAGCCGGGGGCAGACGTGGCGATCTCCGTGATGCCGCCCATGCCCACGCTGTGGTGGTTGCGCCCACTCAGCAGCGCGGCTCGGGTCGGCGAGCACAGGGCCGTGGTGTGGAACCGCGTGTACTTGAGCCCGCCGGCCGCGAGTCGCTCGAACGTCGGCGTGTTGCACGGTCCGCCGAAGGCGCTCGATGCGCCGAAGCCGACGTCGTCAAGGAGGATGACGAGGACATTCGGGGCGCCCGCTGGCGGCCGCACAGGGTTGATCGGGGGAAACGTCGTGTCGGGGTCCCTGGCGTCATAGGTGGTGACCCCGACCCACTGCGGATCCGGGATCGGGAGCACTTCTCGGTGCACGTCGTCTGTCATTGACTCGGAACCCCCCACCTGGTCCTGCCGTTCGTGTTCGGTCAATGGTCGCCGCGCAGCGGACGCGCGGGATCGCCCGTTCCGGGTGAGATGAACGCCACACTGGCCGTGGAGACCCTCCTCCCCACGACTTAGCCGAGGTCGCGCTGGACCGAGATGACGTCCTTGAGGTTCTCGATGCGGCTCATGACGCGGGCCAGCTGCGAGACCGACGAGACCTGCAGCGTCGCCTGGACGATCGCCGTGTGGTCCTGCGACACGTTCACTGACGCCGCCAGGATGTTGACCTTGTTCTCGGCGACGACCTGCGTGATGTCGTTGAGCAGGCCGGTCCGGTCGTACGCCTCCACCCGGATCGCGATCGGGTAGGTCTGGGTCGGCATGCGCTCCCACTCCACCTCGACCAGGCGGCTGACCTCGCGCTCGTTGATCACGGTCGGACAGGAGCGCAGGTGGACCGTGACACCCTTGCCGCGTGTGATGAAGCCGGTGATCGGGTCGCCGGGGATCGGGTGGCAGCACTTCGCGAAGCGGACCAGCAGGTCGCCGACACCCTTGACCCGGACGCCGCCGGTCCGCTCCTGCGGCGCGGGCGGCGTGACGGGCGGCAGGGCAAGCTTGTGGTCGTCGACCACGCCGAGACGGGTGACGACCGACTGGGCGCCCACCGCGCCGTAGCCGATCGCCGCGTAGAAGTCGTCGACGGTCTCGTAGTTGAACTGCTTCGCGACCTCGCCGATCTTGTCGACGCCGACCCCCGCGATCGACGTCCGCGCGAGGCGGCGCAGCTCGCGCTCCAGCGACTCCTTGCCGTGGACGATGTTCTCGTCGCGGTCCTTGCGCTTGAACCACTGGCGGATCTTTTCGCGAGCGTGCGAGGTGCGGACGACGTTCAGCCAGTCACGCGACGGGCCGTGCTCGCCCTTGGTCGTGACGATCTCGACGATGTCGCCGTTCTTGAGGCGGTAATCGAGCGGCACGAGGCGGTTGTTGACCTTCGCCCCGATCGTGCGGTGGCCGACGTCGGTGTGGATGCGGTAGGCGAAGTCGAGCGGGGTGGCACCCGCCGGCAGGTCCTTGATGTCGCCCTTCGGGGTGAACACGAAAACCTGGTCCTGGAAGATGTCGAGCTTGATGCCTTCGACAAACTCGGTGGCGTCGCTGACGTCGCGCTGCCAGTCCATGAGCTGGCGAAGCCAGGCCAGCTTGGCGTCGTACTCGCGGTCGGACTTCGACCCTTCCTTGTAGCGCCAGTGGGCGGCAATCCCGACCTCGCTGACCTGGTGCATCTGGTGCGTCCGGATCTGGATTTCGAGCGGCTTGCCGTCGAGCGCGATCACCGCTGTGTGGAGTGACTGGTACAGGTTGTTCTTCGGGACGGCGATGTAGTCGTCGAACTGGCCGGGGATGGGACGCCACAACGCATGGACGATGCCCAGGGCCGCGTAACAGTCGCGCACGTCGTCGACGAGGATGCGGATCGCGTAGACGTCGTAGATCTCCCCGAACTCGGCGCCCTTGCGCTGCATCTTCTTGGCAATCGAATAGATGTGCTTCGGCCGGCCCTGCAAGTCCGCCTCGATGCCCGCCGCCTTGAGCTTTGGCTCGAGCTCGGCGATCGCACGCTCGATGTAGCCTTCGCGGCCCTTGCGTCGCGTATCGAGGAGCTTGGCGAGCTCGCGGAAGCGCTCCGGCTCGAGCACCTTGAACGCAAGGTCCTCAAGCTCCCACTTCATCTGCCAGATACCGAGCCGTTCGGCGAGCGGGGCGTAGATCTCCATCGTCTGGCGGGCGATGCGGATCTGCTTCTCCGACGGGAGCGCGTAGAGCGTCCGCATGTTGTGCAGGCGGTCCGCGAGCTTGATGAGGACGACCCGGATGTCCTGGGCCATCGCGAGCAGCATCTTGCGGATGTTTTCGGCCTGTTGCTGCTCGTGGCTGTGGGTGCTGAAGCGCGACAGCTTGGTGACGCCGTCGACGAGCTGGGCGACCTCCGGCCCGAAGCGCTCCTCGACGTCGCTGAGCGCGAACTCGGTGTCTTCGGGGACGTCATGGAGGAGCGCCGCCTGGATCGCGATCGGATCGATGCCGAGCTCCGCGACGATCTGGGCCGTGGCGATCGGGTGCGTGACGTAGGCCTCGCCGGTGGCACGGCCCTGGCCGTCGTGCGCCTCGACCGCGAGATCGAACGCATGCGTGAGCGGTTCGAGATCAGCCTGCGGGTAGTGCTCGGCGGCGGTTGTCAGGAGTCGCTTCTTGAGTTTGTCGAGATCGGTGCTCGGCGCCTTCCCCTTCGGCGCGACCAGCACGGGCGTCCGGCGCGGGCCCCGCTTGCGCGGGGGCGCCTTCTTTGGCGGTTCCTCCGTTCGGGCGCGCGGTGTCGTCATGGGAGCGCAAGGATAGCAGTGCCCCTCGTTCGCCCGGCCCGGAACGAGTTCAGCTGCGCGTCATCCGGACATCGTCGACGGCCGCTTCCACAGTGCTCGACGGCCCGCCGTCCGTGGCCTCGATGCGGATCCGGACGGTGCTCCCGGCCCAGTCGTCCATCGAGATCGACGCGCTCGCCCAGGCGGCGTCGTCGTCGTTGGCGGCGCCCTGCTCGAGGAGCACGGTCGTCGTTGCCCCACCGTTCTCGACGATCGAGACGCGCAACCCATCCGCGCTGCTCGCATTCGACGCATGGGCGAGGTAGTAGCGGAATGTCAGGCGTTGTCCGGCGGCATTCGGGAGGGCGATCGGCGGCGATTGCACGGTCGTCGTACCGCCGTCCACGTCGTAGGCGCTCGCGGAGGAGCCGGCCTTGGACGCAGTGACGAGCGCCGCCGACCCCGACGGCACCGTGCCGAGCTGCTTCGGACCGTTGCTCGACGTCGCCTCGGGGTTCGCCCGGATCCACTTGCCGCCGGTCGCGGTGTCGGTGCCCAGTGGATTGACCGTCCAGCCGCGCGCCACCTCGAGGTCGTCGTCGAAGGCACCACAGCGGCTCTGCTCCTTGCCGATCGCGCTGTACGGGCAGGCCCCGCGCTCGAGCAGGTACAGCACGGCGCTCTTGTTGCGTCCCGTCTCGCTCGCGATCGCGCTCGCTTTCGGATAAGGCGTGCTGTCGGGTGACATCTCGATCGTGTACGCGAAGACGCGATAGCGGCCGTACAGCCAGTCCCGGGACGTGCCCGACGAGATGTACAGGCTGCTGGCCTGGATGGGCTTGTAGCCGTTCGCCGCTGCCATCGTCCGGCCGATCGCCGCAAACGCAGCCTGGTCGTCGGTGGTCATGTCGGCCGGCACGTTCGTGAGCGTATAGCCATACGGCCACATCACCAGGCGGCCGGTCGTGTGGAAGCTCATCGACGCCCGGATCTGCTGGCGGCCGTCGATCACGCGGCTGCGGACGAAGTCGCGGAACGCGCTGGTCTCGGGCGCGGAGAACGCGCTCTTGCCGCGGTAGCGCGAGCTGCGCGGCGACGAGCTGGCCCCGCCGCAGCAGCCCCAACGGTAGTCGTAGTTCCGGTTGAGGTCGGTCCCGATGGCGGTCGAGCCGCTGGTCGGCTGGCGGTTCTTGCGCCAGGACTTGTAGCTGCCGTCCTTGATGTCGTACGTGGCACCGTCAGGGTTCATCGCAAAGACGATCCAGATCTCACGGCTGTCGACGATGTTCGTGATCCGCGTCGACGAGCCGTAACCCTCGGTCAGCCAGCGCAGGATCGCGAGCGTCATCTCGAGGCTCATGTGCTCGTCAGCGTGATGAAGGCCGTCGAGCATCACCTCCGGCTCGGGCTCATCGGTCCCGACGTTGTCCGAAACCTTGACTGCCCACAGGTCGCGGCCCTTGTAGCTCTTCCCGATCGAGAAGCGCTCGACGATCGCCGGGTAGGCGTCGGCCGCCGCTTCGACCTCGGCGGCCATCTCCGCGTACGTGTGGAACGCCTCCTGGCCGGACGGGAAGTCGGGCTCGGCTGCCGACGCGGGGGCCACACCGAACGACGCGAGCAGCGACGCGAGGAGGAGGACGCCGGCGATGGGCGCGGCGGTTCGACGGGCTCGGCGCATGCCCGACAGGATTGGCGTGGCGGTGCGTTGCGTCCACGGGCAGGAAGTCCCGTCGCCGGCCGTGACCGACGGTGACGCGCACGTCAGCCCCGGACGCGCTCGCGGAGGTCACGCAGCCGGTAGAAGAGCGGATCGATGACGAGGTCAAACGTGCCCGCGTGCCGGAGCGGCGCCCCGCCGAACTGGCGCTTGAAGCCGCTGAAGCCGGCCCATTCGGCCTCCCCTTCGGGGTCGCCCGGCTCGACGACGCCCCACAGGTCGAACGTGCGGACGCCGTCCGCCGCCAGCTCGCGCATCGTGCTGGAGAGAGCGGCGTACGCCCCGTGGGCGTGCTTGAGCGCCTCCTCGCGGAGCGACGCGCCGTAGGCGTAGATGGCCCGGTCGCCCATGCGCAGGGCGACGGCTCCCGCGATCGGCCGGTCGCCGAGGGTCGCCAGCGTGAGGAACCACCCACCCGTAGGCGTCAGCTCACGCGAAAGGGTCTCAAGAAAGGTGGCTGAGCGGATGCGAAACCCGGCGCGGCTGGAGGTTGCCTCGAGCAGGCCGTGGAAATCGGCGATCGCCCGAGGGTCGCCGGCGCGATCGACGGCGGTCGTCACGCCTTCCTTCGCGGACCGGCGGACGAGGTTGCGGGCGTCCTTGTCCCACGTCGCCATGAGCTCGTCGCCACCGTCCAGCAGGTCGACGAGGCGGGTGGTCCGGGCCTGGAGGTCGTGCCGGGCCAGGCGACATCCGCGTGCGGTGAGCAGCTCGGCGACATCGCCCGGGCCGGGCGGGGCCGACGCCCGAGGGTCGATCTTGACCACGATCGCCCGTTCCGCCATGGCCTGCTCACGGAGGCCGCCGATCAGCGCGTCGAGCACAGCGTCGGCGTCCGTTGCATCTCGATCCCAGAGCGGCCCGTGTGGGACGTACGCCACGGACCGGCCAAGACCGGCGTCCCGGACGAGTACCTGCGCAAGACCTCGGACCGTGGCGCCCTCCCCCATCGCGAGCACGCGCACCGGCCGCTCCCCCGCCGTCGCGTTCGCCTCGCCCCACGCCCAGGTCTGCAGCGGGTCCGCTTCGGTTCGCGCAGCGACGAACGCATCCCAGGCGGCGCGATCGGCGAGGCCACCGAGGCGTACCTCCATCAGCGCGGCGCCACGTAGCCCATCGTGGTCAGGACGTCGCGTGCCACGGCCGCCTCGTCCCACGGGACCGCTCCGTCGGGGCCGAGGATCGATCGTTCGTGGCCCTTCCCCGCGAGCAGCACGACGTCGGTCGGGCGCGCCGCCTCGAAGGCCGCCTCGATCGCCGCCCGCCGGTCCGCGATGAGCAGCAGGTCGTGACCGCGCCGCCGGCCGGTGCGTTCCGCGCCCTGCGCGATCTCGTCGAGAATCCGTTCGCGGTCCTCGCCGCGGGGGTCCTCGTCGGTGACGACGACGAGCCGGCAGCGCTCACCGGCGATGCGACCCATCTGCGGGCGCTTCTCGCGATCCCGTTCGCCTGCGGAACCGAACACGGCGATGAGGCCGCCTCCGCGAGCGGCGGCGCGGGGCGCGAGCAGGTCGAGCACCGAGCCGAGCGAGGCCGGGCTGTGGGCGTAGTCCACGACGACCTCGAACGGCTGCCCGACGTCGAGCCGTTCCATCCGGCCGGGCACGCGATGGACGGCCCGCAGGCCCTCCTGGACGGCATCCGCATCGAGCTCCCAGGCGTCGGCGAGCGCCAGCACCGCGAGCGCGTTGTGGACGTTGAAGCGGCCCGCAAGCTGGAGCTCGAGGCGGCCAGCGCCCAACGGCCCCGTGAAGTCGAAGCGGAGGCCCGCCGCATCCTCCTCCACGTCGGTCGCTCGCACATCCGCAGCTGGATCCGTTCCGTACGTGAGCACCCGCGCCCCTGCCTCCTGGGCGGTCCCGACAAAGAGGCCGGCGGACGCGTCGTCGAGATTGACGATGGCGACCTTCGGCCACGCCAGTCCGGCCGCGGACTTCTGTGGGCCTGCCAGCCTCTCGAACAGCGACCGCTTTGCATCCCGGTAGCGATCCCAGGTCCCGTGGAACTCGAGGTGCTCGTGGGTCACATTGGTGAGGATCGCCGCGTCATAGGCGACCCCGCCGACCCGCTCGAGCGCGAGACCGTGCGACGTCGTCTCGAGGACCGCGCTGCGATTGCCGGCGGCGACCATCGCGTGGATCGTTGCCTGCAGTTCCGGGGCATCAGGCGTCGTGGCGTGCTCGACGTTGTCCTCCTGCTCATCGCCGACCCGCGTCGCCACCGTGCTCACGAGCCCTGGCGCCAGGCCCGCGGCGTCCAGCGCTGCGACGGCCAGGAATGCGGTGGTCGTCTTGCCGTCAGTGCCCGTGATGCCGAGGACCCCGAGCTCCCGGCTGGGATCGCCGTACCACCAGGTCGCGGCTGTCGCCAGCGCCGGCTGCGTGGCAGCAACGACGAGCTGGGCCACGTCGAGGTCGAGCGGCCGTTCCACGAGGAGCGCCGACGCCCCGGCGCGGACCGTCGTGTCTGCGAAGTCGTGCCCGTCGACGTGCGCCCCGGGGATCGCGACGAATAGCCCTCCGGGGATCACCCGCCGCGAATCGTGGGTGACGCCACGGATCGGGATCGCGGCGAGCGCCGCCGTGCCGATCGCCTTGCCACCGAGCCGCGCGCCGCGAAGCCGGCCCTGTGCGGCCAGCCGTTCGATGAGCCCACCGAGCGCCTTCGCGCCTTCGGGTTCGGCGGCCCGAATGCGATCCGCGATCGTGGTCATCGGCCGCCCCGGATCGTGCGGCGGACCCGGCCCGCCGCCAGCCCTGCCCGATACACCCACGGCCGGAGCACGACCTCGTGGGCGGGCGCCGACTCCACCCACTCCGCCCCGAACGAGGCCTTGTGCTCCCACAGGCCGTAGGTTGGCTCGCCCTTCTCGGGCTTGTGGCGCGCGCCACGGACGTCGACACCGCCGAGATCGATCGACGTGTACCCCGCCCGGAGCGCCTCGCGGATCACGTGCCAGCGCAGGAGGTGCATCGTGCCGGGCAGCTCCTTGCGGAGCTCGGATCGGTCGGCCGAGAACGCGGTCGCGAAGTGTCCGCCCTGGCGGTACGCGATGAGCCCGCCGACCAGCCCTCCGTCGTGGAGGGCGACCCAGAAGCGACCGTACGGCGTCTCGAGCACCCGCCGCCACCAGCGCACGAACCCCTGCTCCGCGGAGAAGGTGAAGTGCTTGCGTTCGGCGGTTGCGCCCATCAGCTCCCCGAGCGCCTCGAGATGCTCGCCCGCGGCATCCTCCACGACCGTCGTTCCGGCGGACTCCGCCGCGCGGATGCGCTGACGCGTGCTCTTGCTGAACTGCGCGTGGACCGCGACCTCGTCGTCACCCGGCTCGAACGCGAGGACGAGCCGGTGCCGCGAGGGCTGGATCTCCTCCGTTTCGGCGAACCCACCCGCGGCGAGCACCGACTCGTAGCCAGAATCCGCATCCATCTCAGGATCCACGGCGAGGATCGTCCCGCCGGCGTTTCGCGCCCAGCGGGCCAATGCGACGGCCCTCGCGGCAACCGCGTCCGGTGGGTCACCCGCCGCGATCGGGCCGCGCGGCGTATATGCGACGAACCCGGGGAGCGGAGGCTGTGGATGGGTGAGCACGAGCGCCACGCGGTCGTCGTCGAAGGTGACGAACTGCGGCGACCAGCCCAGCGACGCGCGGTGGGCGGCCCAGGCGGTGCCCTGCAGGACGTGACCGCCGAGGGGCTCCACGGCGCGGTCGTCCCAGCCGTCCGGAGCGGTCGGGCGCACGCTGGCGATTCGGGCGGGAGCGGCGCGCTCGGTCACGTCGAGTCCCCCCGCCAGCGAGCCCGTGACGGCGGCGCGCCCGGGCCACGCTCACCTTGCGGGCCATGCCGAGCGCCATCGATCCAATACGGTCCACGACCAGCGCTCGCCCACCGACGTACGTCACCTCGCGCCCGCCGAAGCCCGACTTGAACTGCTCGATCCCCGCGTGCGACAGGCCCCACATGTCGTACACCGCGAAGCCGGCCTCCCGGGAACTCCGGATCGCCTCCCACTTGAGCAGGTAGTTGGCTCGGGAATCCGCCCCCGCCTCGGTCATTCCGCCGTACGGCTCGATCACGCGCGCCCCGCAGTGCAGCAGCACGAGCGTCGCCACCGGCGTGCCGTCGGCCAGGCGGGCCATGAGCAGGCGCGCCCGCCCGCCGCGGTCGAACGCCCGGAACACGTCCTCGTATGCCGACCGGGCGCGATGGATGAAGCCGGCCCGCTCGGCGGTCCCGACGTAGATCCGGTAGAAGTCGTCGAGACCCGCGCCGCCGATGTCCTCGACCGTCACCCCCTCGCGGCGCGCCTTGTTCACGTACTGCCGCCACTTCGAGCGGAGGTCCGACCAGAGCTCCTCTTCGGCCCGGCCGAGGTCGACAAGCCGCGTTCGCGGCGTCTGGACTCCGGCACTCTCCGTCCACCCGGCAGCCGCGAGCTCCCCGATCAACGGGTGCGAGGTCTCGACCTCCGGGTCGATCAGCACGTGGACGATGCGCTGATCGCGAGCGAATCGTTTGACCTCGGCCGTCAGGGCCGCGACCGCCGCGCGATCGAACGCCCCGACCGGGCCGCGCGGAGCGTAACCCACGCGCCACGGCGTCGGTCGCAGGTCGCGGACGAGGAGCTGCATGCCGATCGGACCGCCCGTGCCAGCGGCGACGACGCGTTCGGCGCGCCAACCGTTCGGTTGCTTGACCTCGGCCCAGGCCGACAGCTGGGTGTAGGCGCCGGTCGGAGCGGACTCGACGAACGCGTCCCATGCCGCGGGGTCCTCGCGCAGGGCGGCCGGATCGGGCTGTGGTGCCTCCGGCCCGGCCGTCATGCGGCGCGCGGGCGCCGCACGAGATCGGTTGCAACCCCGACGAGCGCGGGCAGCTCCGGGGCACGCAGGAGCAGGCTCATCGCGAGGTATCCTAGCGCGCCAATCCCCCCGGCGATGACCGCCCGCACGAGCACGACGAGCTTGCCCGCATCGGCGGGAAATGGCCCGTCGAGGACCATCAGTGTGCCGATGGCAAGCGCCGCCGCCACGATTGCCGATGGCAGCGACCGCGCGAAGGTGCGCGCGAGCCCGGCAATGTCGACCTCGCGGTGGCGTCGCCACAACGCCCCGAGCAGGATCGTCGCCTCGAGCCACGCCCCGGCCGCGATCGCGAATGCGAGCCCGTCCAGTCCGTACGGCCCGACGGCGATGTAGGCCACGGTCACGTTCACCACGACCGCGCTGATGGCAGCGATGACCGGCGTGAGCGTGTCCTGCTCGGCGTAGAAGGTGCGGGCCAGGACGGCGATCATCGAGTGGGCTGTCAGGCCAATGAGGAGCACGAACAGCACCGCCGCCGTCATCTGCACGGCCGCCTCGTCGAAGTTCGCGTACTGGAACAGCAGGTCGACGATCTCCCGGCGCAGGACCATCCCAAGCGCCGCGATCGGCAGCATCACGAACACGAGCAGGCGCAGCGCCCGCCCGACCATCCCGAGGAAGCGTGCCACGGTCCCGGTCGCGAGCTCGGTCGCGAGGGCCGGCAGGAGCACGATGCCGAGCGGCACGCCGATGACCCCGAGCGGGATCTGGAGCAGGAGCATGCCGAGGTTGAACGCCGAAAGCGCGCCCGTTTGCAGCCCGGTGGCGAGGATGGTGATCACGACGAAGGTGATCTGACTCGCCCCGAGGCCGACGGCCCGTGGCGCCATCAGGAGCAGGGCCTTGCGCGCCAGCGGGTCCTCGAGCCCGAAGTGCGGCACGAAGCGGAACCCGAGCTGCCGCAGCGGGGGAAGCTGGACGAGGAGAAGCCCGATCGAACCGAGGACAACCCCGATGGCGAGGCCGACCGGATTCGGCACGAGGGTGCCGTCGACGGTCGTGCCCAGCGCCGGGGAGAGCACGGCGGCACCGAAGATGATCCCGAGGTTGTAGACGCTCGGTGCGATCGCCGCGGCCGCGAACCGTCCGCGCGCGTTGAGCGCGCTCGTGGCCACCGCCCCGAGCGCGAGCAGGATCGGGCTGAGCAGCATGATCCGGCTCAGCTCGATCGTCTGCTGCAGCTGATCGCCCTCGAACTCGGTAAAGAGCGGCACGATCACTGGCGCGGCCACGAAGAACACGACCGCGAGAACGAGCAGGGCGACAAGGACGAGCGTTGCCACCGTCGACACGACCCGCCACGCGCGCCGCTGCTCGTCCGTCGCGAGCAACCCGGAGATGATCGGCACGAGGGCCGCGCTCAGGGCGCCTGCGGCGACGAGCTGGAACATCAGGTCCGGCAGCCGGAACGCGGCGTAGAACGCGTCGAGCTCCGCGCTCAGCCCGAACACGGCGGCCATGATCGAGCCGCGGACATAGCCCAGCAGGCGGGACAGCAGGAACGCCGAGCTGACGATCAGGCCCGCCCGGGCGAGGGCGGCGGTGCGGCTCACGCGGGCGGCTGGCGGCGTGCGCGTGGGTGTGCGTCGAGGTATGCCGTCCGGAGCCGGGCCGGCGAAACGTGGGTATAGACCTGGGTCGTTGCCAGGCTCTCGTGACCGAGCAGCTCCTGCACGATCCGCAGGTCGGCGCCCCCGTCGAGCAGATGCGTCGCGAACGAATGGCGCAGCGTGTGCGGCGACACGCCCTCGGGCAGGCCCGCTCGGCGGCACAGCAGGTCGAGCCGGTAGCGCAGCCCGCGGACGCCCAGCGGTTCGCCGCGGTGATTCAGAAACACCTCGGACGGCGGCGGGGAATCGGCTGCGGCACCGTGTCGTCGCGCGAGCAGCATCGGGCGGCCGTCCTCCAGGTACGCGGCGATCGCAGTTCGGGCCGGCCGCCCGAGCAGGCCGATCCGCTCCTTGCGGCCCTTCCCGTAGACCCGCAGCTCCCCGCGGCCCAGGTCGAGCAGGCCGAGCTGCGCGGAGGCAAGCTCGCTGATCCGGAGCCCGGCGGCGTACGCGGCCTCGACGAGCGCCCGGTCGCGAAGCGCCAGCGCTACGGCCAGCCCGCCGCGCGCGTCGTCGGCCGTCCCGGCGGCGGCCAGGTCCTCGTCGATCACCGCGAGCAGCCGTTCGATCTGTTCGACTTCGAGCACGCGAGGCAGCCGGCGCGGCAGGCGCGGGGTGGCGATCGCACCCCACGGATCACCGGGCGCGAGCTCGGTGCGAGCTGCCCAGCGGTGGAATGAGCGGATGGCAGCCAGGCGCTGCGCGACGGAGCTGCGGGCATGTCCGTCGGTCAGCTCGGCAAGGTAGGCCCGAAGCTCCGAACGCGGCGGGCGACGCCAGTCCACGTGGCGATCGGCGAGCCAGCCGAGATATGCGCCGACTGCCGTCGCATAGGACCGCTGCGTGTTCAGTGAGGCATCGCGCGCGGCGAGGCTGCGGAGGAAACGCTGGAGCGCTGGGTCGGTCGCCTTTCCGGCCGACCCGTTCACCCTTCGGCGGCTGGTTCGGAGCCGCTGGTCGGCGAACCGGTACCGCGCGAGCCGCCGTTCTGCGACGAGCCGCCCCGAGCTCGCCCCGACGCGCCGGATCCCCGGGCGCTGCGGCCGTTCGATCCATTCCGGCCGCCGCGCGGACGTGCCAGCGCCGAGGGGTCGGGCGGACCGCCCGTGTAGCGGACACCCGGCTCGATGTCGTCCGGGGCGACATCGATCGTCGACCCGCACTTGAGGCAGATGGCGGCATCGCCCTTGCGGGCGATCGGGCCCTCGTCCGTGTCGTGGAGGCCACCGAGCGGCTGGTTGTTCGTGGTGTAGTCGCACTTCGGGTAATTCGAGCACCCATAGAAGACGTTCCCGCTGCGCCGGGCGCGACGCGCGACGAGCGTCCCGTCGCCGTTCTTCGGGCAGACGACCTCGAACGGAAGCGGATCGGGCGGCGGCGGGCCCTCACGCTTGATGAAGTCGCAATCGGGGTACCGGGAGCAACCGACGAACGGGCCGAACCGGCCCCGCCTCGAGACCAGCGTGCCCTCGCCACATTTCGGGCAGGTCTCGCCTTCGCCTTCGAGCTTCGGTGGCTCCTCCCCCGGCAACGGCCGCGACTCCTTGTGCTCGGGGTACATCGAGCACGCCAGGAACCGGCCGTTGCGCCCGAGCCGGATGACCATCGGGTGACCGAGCGAGCAGACCTCGTCGGTCTCCTCGGTCGTGAAGTCGCTGCGCCGCAGCTCACGACGCTTCTCGTCGACGCGCTCCTTCAGCGGGCCGTAGAAGGCGCGCAACAGCGGCACCCACGGTCGCTCGCCTCGCGCGATCTCGTCGAGCTCCTCCTCCATGCGAGCCGTGAACGCGAGGTCCACGTAGTCGCCGAAGTGGCTGACAAGCAGATCCGTCACGATCTCGCCGACGAGCTCCGGCCACAGTCGGCGTTCCTCGACGCGGACATACCCCCGGTCCTGGATCGTCGAGATCGTGGCCGCATAGGTGGACGGCCGCCCGATCCCGTGCTCCTCGAGCGCCTTGATCAACGTCGCCTCCGTGTAGCGCGGCGGCGGCTCGGTGAAGTGCTGGGTCGGGGTGACATCGATGACCGAGGTTGCAGCGCCCTCGCTGAGCGCCGGCAGGCGGTCCGCATCTGCGTCGTCCTCGGTTTCGTCGTCCCGGCCTTCGGTATAGACGCGTGCAAATCCGTCGAACAGGGTGCGCGTCGCGCTGGCGCGCAACTCGTACGGCCCGTCCGCGAGGTCGACCGTCGTCGTCTCGAGCTCCTTGGCCGCCATCTGCGAGGCGATGGCACGCTGCCAGATGAGCTTGTACAGGCGCAGCTCCTCGGGCTTGAGGGACGGCTCGAGCGAGTCCGGGTCACGCTGGAAGCTCGTCGGGCGGATCGATTCGTGCGCTTCCTGGGCGCCCTTGGCCTTCGTCTTGTACACGCGACCCTTGGGCATCGTGTACGGGTCGCCGTAGCGCGACGCGATCACCTCGCGTGCCTCGCCCATCGCCACGCCGGCCATCGCGGTCGAAATCGGTTCGCATGTAGGTGATCAGGCCGACGTGGCCGTCGGGCGTGTCGACGCCCTCGTACAGGCGCTGCGCGATCGACATGGTGCGCTTCGGGCTGTAGCCGAGCTTGCGGCTCGCCTCCTGCTGGAGCGTCGAGGTCGTGAACGGCGGAGCCGGCGAGCGCTTCTGGGTGCGCGTGCCGGTCTTCGTGACCGTGGGGCGGGTGTCACGGAGCGCTGTCGCGTGGCGCTCGGCGGTCTCGGCATCGCCGACGTTCAACTGCTCCCCGTCGATGCGGACCAGCTCCGCGGCGAAGCGCTCCCCTGACTCCGTCGACAGGATCGCCTCGAGCGTCCAGTACTCGCGGGCGGTGAACGCGCTGATCTCGCGCTCCCGCTCGACGACCAGCCGCACGGCGACGGACTGGACGCGGCCGGCCGACAGGCCGCCTCGTACCTTGCGCGAGAGGAGCGGGCTGAGGGTATAGCCGACCAGGCGGTCGACGATGCGCCGCGTCTGCTGCGCATCGACCAGGTTCTGGTCGATGCTCCGCGGGTTCGCGAACGCCTCCCGGATCGCCGGTTCGGTGATCTCGCTGAAGGTGACGCGGCGCGCCTTCTCGCTCGGCACGTGGGCGGCCTCGGCGACATGCCACGCGATGGCCTCGCCTTCGCGGTCGAGATCGGTGGCCAGGTAGACGGCGTCGGCCCCCTTGGCCGCCCGCTCGATCTCGGTCACCTGCTTGCGCCGGTCATCGGACACGACGTACTCGGGTTCGAAGTCATGGTCGACGTCCACGCCGAACTTGCCCTTGCCGGGGTTCTCGGGCAGGTCACGGACATGGCCGTACGACGCGAGCACGCGGTAGTCCGACCCAAGGTAGCGCTCGATCGTGCGCGCCTTCGCCGGCGACTCCACGATCACGAGGTTCTTTGGCACGGCCGGGAGTCTAGCACCGCTCGCTTCGCGCACGGTCTACCAGGGGACTGCGGTCCACGCGCGAGACCGCGCGCGACAAGCCGATATCGAGAGCGGGCCTACGCCTCGCGGACGCGGCGGAGGAAGTCCTCGTCGATCTGGATGTCTTCCTCGACATCGACCTTGGCGATTCCGGCCTCGACCGGGACGCGCTCCTCTCCCGGCCCGAGCGCCAGGTGCTCGGCGCCCGCCGTCGCAGGCAGGATCTCGATGAACCTCAGATGGAGCATCGGGAGGAAGATCATCGAATTGAGGTCGTCGATGAAGATCGGCCTCGTCCCGTTCAGCGTGCGAACGTTCGTGCAGCGAAGCAGGACGGTGTCGCTCTCGGGCAGCTCGAACAGGTCGGCCTTGAGCGGTTGCTCGTTGCTGATGTGGAGAACGACGTCGCGGATCACCGCGGCATCGTGACGGGCGCGGTGACCGCCGTCACCTGCCCCGATCGTCCGGGGTCAGGGGTGGTAGAAGTCGATGACGAGGTTACCGCGGCCGCCCGAATGCCACACGCCGATCCCCACCCGGCTGAAGGACGCGTCCATCAGGTTGCGGTAATGGCCACCGTTGGTCGACCGCTCGCTCTGGTAGAAGAGGTGCGTGGCGAGGACGGCGGCATAGGGGTTTCCGCCCCGGCAGCCGATGTTCTCGCCCCACGTTGAATTCGAATAGCCAGCGCGCCGCAGCCGGTCGTCGGGGCCGCCATCCACGTAGTGGCTGCACTGCCCCGTCGTCGCGAGGAGCCGGGCATACGGTCGGGACACCCGGCTCGAGATGCCGGCGTCGAGCCTGAGCGGCGCGACGTTGCGCCCACCCGGGCTGGAGCACGAGCCGGATGACGTCACCCAGCCGCCGGTGCGGGTGCAGTTCATGAGCCCCAGGTAGTAGCGCTCGACTGCCGCCCAACTGCCACCGCCGCCCGAGCCACCGCCGCTGATCCTGACCGAGCCTCCGCCCCCGCCTGACGGCGCAGGTGGTGGCGGCTTCCGCTCTACCCGGAATTTCGCGGTCGTCTTCTTGTTGAGCGGTGTGCCGATGCTGCTCATTGCGGCCGCGTCGATCGTCACGGTCACCCTCGCCCGGTACGGGAGGGCCTTCTTCGGCTTGAAGACGAGTACCTTGGCGTTCTTGCTGAAGGACACCTTGCCCTTGATCGCCTTGCCGTTGACCTTGACGCTGAAAGCCGCCTTGGTCGCGGTCTTGTCCATGGGCTGGCTGAAGCGCACCGAGATCCTGGTCGTACGGTCGGCGCCCGAGGACCTGGCGGCCGGGTGGACGCGGACCACCTTCGGTGCCGAAACCGTGCGGATCTTGTACGCGACCGGTTCGAGGGCCTCGCCGTCGACGGTCCGGACGCCGGACAGGGACAATGTGAACTTCGAGTTCACGGAGAGGCGCTGGCGGGGCGTGAATGTGAAGCTCGCGCTATCACGGTTCAGGCTCGTCGCGACGAGCGTACCGTCCATGACCGGGTCGGCTCGCAGGCCGGCGATGACCGACGCTGCGATGACTGGCCTCGAGAACGTGATCGTGAACGCGGTGGAGATCGCCACCCGCTTGCCGTGCGGCAGTGTCGCCTCGATCCGGCCGTCAGTCGCGGTGCGCGTCAGGAAGGCGGCCCGGACGGGCTTCGCCAGCGGCCGGCCGGTCTGGGCAAGCGCGCCCGGAGCTACCGTCACCGAGTGAAGCGTGTCCGGACGCCAGGCGCCGGCGGGGCGGATCGTGAGCGTCCGATGCCCCGCGTCCCAGGCAAGGTCGATGTCCTGAGCCGGCCGGACGCGCAGCGAGGCGGCTACCGAATCCTCGTCCATCGGGGTGCTGAACCTGACCGTCAGCGGCTCGTCCAGCGAGAGACCCGTCTTGACGACCGACGTGAACGCAGCCCGAGTGAGGGGTACCGGCGACGACGGCGGGGTCGCCGTGGTTGACGTTACGCCGCTTGCGGCGATCGCACCGGCGCCGACGAGAGTGGCGATGCCGAAGCCGATGGCGATCCGAGCGGCGAGGGGGCGCCGAGCGAGCTCAGCGAGGTAGGCGCGGGCGGTCGTGGGCAAGGCGACTGCCGGGGCGGCAGGCTTCCGCAATAGTGGGGTTGCTCCTGGTCGTCTGGGGGGGCTGGCCAGAGCACGGGCTGGCTGCGCGCTTGGGGGACGCGACTGCCGGAAGGCTAGCACCGACGGCGGTTGACGGGCAAACGCCCCGTGTCTGCACGGGTCACCGGGCGGTCACCGGCCGGCGGCGATCAGCCTCGATGACGGCCAGGGCACCAACCGGCCGATAGCGCCCGTACGCGTCGCGGACGAGGCCGCGATCCTCGAGCAGCGTGAGCGCCCCGAGGACGGCCGCGACGGGCAGCCCGGTCACGGCGACGAGCTCGTCAACGGTGGCCCGGCCGGCGACCAACTCCCGACCGATGCGGCCGGCGGTCCCACCCAGCTCCACGAGCGTGGCCTCGGCGTCGGCGCTCGTCGCAACGGCGGCGGGAGCGTCGTGATCGATCAGGCCGAGGTCGTCGAGGAGCTGCGGGACGCCCGCAACGATGCGCGCCGCGCCATGGTTGTCGCGCAGGAACGACAGGCACCCGGCGGACGTCGGCTCACCGATCCCGCCCGGGACCAGGAAGGCGTCGCGGCCCTCCTCGAGCGCCCACGAGGCGGTGATCAACGCACCGCTGCGGGCCGGTGCCTCGACCACGACCGTGGCATCGGACATGCCGGCGATGACGCGATTCCGGCGTGGGAAGGTGCCCGGCGTCGCCTCGACGTCCGGGGCGAGCTCCGACACGACCGCCCCGCCGGACCGCACGATCCGGTCTGCAAGGCGCGTGTGTCCGCGCGGAAACAGCCGGGCATGACCGCTGCCGATGACCGCGATCGTCGAGCCGCCGGCCAGGAGCGCGGCCTCGTGCGCCTCGCCGTCGATGCCGACCGCCAGGCCAGAGATGACTGATGCCTCGACCCGGGCCAGGGCGCCGCCAATCCGCGCCGCCAATCGCCGCCCGCCCATGGTCGGGTGGCGGGTCCCGACCACGGCTATGGCTCGGGCCGGGTCGAGCGCGGCCAGGTCGCCCTTCACGAAGAGCAGGTGCGGTGGCAGCGCGATCGCCGCGAGGCGATGGGGATACAGCGGCTCCTCGAGGGTGACCACGTCGATCCCTTCGCTGCGGATCCGCTCGAGCGTCGCAGCCGCGTTGACCGCCGCTTCGGCGATCGCCTCCGCGAGCGCGGCGTTGATCGGGTGGCGCCGGGCGAGACCGTCGACGCGCTGCTCCCCGGGGGTTGCGGCGAGACGCGTGATCCCGCCCGGTGAGGTGGCCTCCGCAAGGATCGCGACGCCGGACCCATAGCGCATCAGGAGGGCTGCGAGGCCGACGGGTCCAAGCCCGCCGACGGCGGCGAGGACCGTCCAGGCGTCGCGTTCGGGCGACGGCGACCGTACCGCGGACGGCATCGTTGGACCTGGAGGCGGGAGGGCGACCGGTCCCGAGCTGCTCACGCCCAACACGTCAACTGGCCAGGGCTTCAGCGAGGCGCAGGGCCGGCGAGCGGAACCTCGCCGCCTCCTCGAGCTGGGGGATGCCGACCGCCTGCGCCCCACCCAGGTCGGCGATCGTACGAGCGACGCGGAGCAGCCGTTCGGTCCCGCGGCCCGACAGCCGTTCGCGCTCGGACAGCTGGACGACGCGGCGGGCCGTGACCGGGTCGAGCCGGCAGCTGGCGCGCAGCGTGCGGCCCGACAGCCGGCCGTTGAGCCGCCCGCCCGAGCGGTCGATCTGCCGGGCCCGCGTCACCGCGATCCTGCGAGCGACGGCAACAGACCCCTCGGGCTCCGGCCCGCCGACGAGCGCCGATCCGGGAACCCGGGGCATCGTGACCCACAGGTCGATCCGGTCGCGGAGCGGGCCCGACACACGGTCGGTGTAGCGCTCGACGATCGTGCTCGGGCAACGGCAGCGCCCGGCGTCGTCACCCGCAAACCCGCAGGGACAGGGATTCATCGCTGCGACGAGCTGGAAGCGTGCGGGGAACGTGGTTGCACGACCGACCCGGGAAATGGCGACCCGCCCCTCCTCCAGCGGCTGGCGAAGGGCCTCCAGCACGTCCCGCCCGAATTCGGGCAACTCGTCGAGAAACAGGCAGCCGTGATCCGCGAGCGTCACTTCGCCGGGCGACATGCGCGGACCGCCGCCGACCATCGCCGCGTAGGACGTCGTGTGATGAGGCGCACGGAACGGCGCCCGCCGGATCAGCCCGGTGATGGGCCGCTCGCCTGCGGCCGAGGCGACCACCGTGGCCTCGAGCGCGGCCGCGTCGTCGAGCGGCGGCAGCAGCCCGGGGATCGTCCGCGCCAGCAGCGTCTTGCCCGATCCCGGCGGTCCCACGAACACGATGCCGTGCCCGCCGGCCAGCGCGATCTCGAGACCACGGCGCGCCTCGAGCTGGCCGCGGACCTCCGACAGGTCAGGCACCGGCCAGGCCATCGGGACCGGCTCGGGCGGATTGCCATCGATGGCGCGGTCGCCGCCCATCTCGATCCGCGGTCGACTCACGGCGACGCGCCGGGATCGCCGGCTGCGCACCCGCTCCACCACGTCGCCGATCGTGTCGACCGGTGCCAATTCGACACGATCGACCAGCCGTGCCTCGGCAGCGGCGGCGGCAGGCACCACGACCCGCCGATACCCTCGCCGCGCGAGGGCGTCGACCATCGGCAGGATCCCGGGCACCGGGCGGACCTCGCCGCCGAGCGAGAGCTCGCCGATCATCGCCCAGCGGACGCCATCGGGCCGGACCTGCTCCGAGCCCAGCAGGATCCCCAACGCGATGGCGAGATCGAGCGAGGCGCCCGCCTTGCGCAGCTCGGCCGGGGCGAGGTTGACGGTGATGCGGCGTGGCGGGTGTGCGAAGCCCGCATTGCGCAGCGCGCCGCGGACCCGTTCCCGCGCTTCCTGGAGCGCGGCGTCGGCAAGGCCGACGATCGTGAAACCCGGCAGCCCGGGGGCGACATCGACCTCGACGCGGATCACGCGACCGGCGAGGCCGACGAGCGTTGCGGATGGAACGGTCGCGAGCACGCCCGGACCCTACCGGGAGGCGCTTACCTGTGGCTTATCTCGCGTCTGCGGAGTGCGTTCAGCGCGGCGCAGGTGCCTGCTGGCCGCGCGGCGCCAGGGCGGCCTTCGCCGCCTCAGCCGCAGCCGGCTTGTCGACCGCTCGCGCGAACTGCAACAGGGACCCGCCGAGCGCCGAGTCGGACTTGGTGAACATGAACGGCGCCCCTGAGTTGAGCGCGCTGATCGCGCCGCGATACTCGTTCACGATCTGGTGCTCGATCGGCTTGCGCAGCGCCCCCTCTGCGTTCTTGACGCTGATGCCGGTGAACGCGTTCGAGCGATTGAGCACCAGCTGGACGCGATCCGCGAACCCGAGGTGGCCGATCGTCTCGAGCACGAGCCGCACGTTCTTGAGGCATGACAGGTCGGCGGTCATGACAACGAAGACGGTCTCGGCCGACTCGAGGATGCCGAGGTTGATGTCGTCGAGCCGTTTGTCGATGTCGACCAGGATGTAGTCGTACAGATCGCGCAGGTGGTCGAGGATCACGGGCAGGTGGTCGGTCGTGACAAGCTCTGCCGTCTCGGGCGTGGGTGGCGCCAGGAGCAGATCGATCCCCGAGTCGTGCTTGACCAGCACCTGCTTGATGAGGTCCTGGTCCATCGAAGGGGCGGTCACCACGTCCACGATCGACTTGCGGTCCAGGCCGAGGTCGAGGAACACCCGGTGGTCGCCGAACTGCAGATTGCCGTCGATCAGGATGACCTTGCGGCCGAGCTCCCGGTGGAGGGCGATCGCCGCGTTGATCGCGATCGTCGTGGTGCCCACGCCGCCTTTCGCTCCGTAGAACGCGAGGACGCGCCCCAGCGGTGGCCGGGCGAGCATCAGCTCCTTGGGGGCGAAGCGAGCGAGCAGGCTCTTGATCCGCGCCAGCAGCTCCGCCGGGTGGAACGGCTTGATCAGGTAGTCGTCGGCGCCGGCGCGCAGCCCACGGACCTTCTGCTCCACCTCGCGCTCGGCGGTGAGCATGATGATCGGGATGTGGCTGCCTTCGCCCTCCTCGGCGCGGATCTTCTGGGCAACCTGGTAGCCGTCCAGCTTCGGCAGCATCACGTCGAGCAGGATCAGATCGGGCAGCTCCGAGGCCCACAACCGGAACCCCTCGGCTCCGTCGACCGCGCTGACGACCTCGTAGCCTTCCTGCTTCAGCGTGTACTGCAGGAGTCGCTGCACATTGGGGTCGTCATCGACCACGAGGATCTTGGCGGCCATCAGTCCTCCCCGGCGATCAAGCGTGGCGGTACGCGCGCTGCCGGCTCCGTTTCCTGCCCGGCGGCGCCGCGATTATAGGCTGCCGTCCCGTGCCTGAAGGAAGGCGGAACGTACCCCGTCCGTCACCCAGGCCTCGTACTCCTGGGCCATGGTCGCATGGGAAGCGGCGTGGTCCGCCCCTGCCACGGTCCAATGTTGCGCCGACGGGCCCGCGGCCGCAGCCAGCCGTCGACCGTCCGCGAGGGGCACCGTCCGGTCGGCTTCTCCGTGGATCAGGAGGAGCGGAACGGGCTCGACGAGCGCGACCATCCTGATCGGCTCGGTGGCGCGCGGGTCGCCGCCGAGGTCGCGCGCGGCGGCCGCGAAGAAGCGATCGGCCAGGGCACGCCCGAGCGGACCCCTGATCCGCGACCCGACGCCGACCGCCAGTTCCGGCGGCACCGAATCGGCGACCACGCCGACGATCCTCGGCCGCGGCGCCGGCACGATGCCGGCGGGCGTGTCGAGCTCCACGTCCGCGCCCGGAAGCGAGCCGTCCCCGAGGACGCCGACCGCCGCGATCGCAGTCATTCCGCCCATCGACGTCCCGAACAAGGCGACCCGCTCGATGCCGCGCTCGCCGAGCCACGCGAGCGCGCCGGCAACGTCCTCGACTTCGCGCATGCCGAACGTCGTCGGAGCGTCATCCAATTCGCCGTGCCCGCGGAAGTCGAGCGCCAGCACGCCCGCGATCCGGCGCAGGAACGGGGCGTACTCGACGATGTCCGGCGCCACCGACCCGGACCAGCCGTGGAGCAGCACGATCGCCTCGTGCGGATCGGGCACCCACTTCGACTTCGTGCGCCGGCCCTTCGGCGGGATGGACGGCAGCCATCGCCCGGACAGGCGCAGACCATCGCGGGCACGGAGGCGGACGACCTCGCCGCCCATCGCGTCGATCGCCGGCCCGAGTTCCGTCTCGCCGGCCTGCGTCCGCGGCGCGTCCAGCAGGCGCCGTGCCCCACGCCGGGTGACGTAGCGGTACCCGGCAACCGGCAGCGTGACGGCCGCGACCGCGGCCGCGGCGATGATCCCCTGGCGCCTCACCCCGCGGTCGGCGCCGGCGGCTCGATCCGTGGAGCCGGGGTTGGCGTCGAGCCGGGACGCGCGCTGCCGCGTGCCGCCGCCGTCCTCCGTTGGCGCGATGTACTCGCGGATCGGTTCGAGCAGCCGCGTGAACTCGATCGGGATGACGTACTTCGTCGACGGGCTTGCCCCGATCTGCTTGAGCGCCTCGAGGTACTGCAGCGTCATCGTCTTCTGATCGACGCCGGTGGCGGCGTTGAAGATGCGGGTCAGCGCCTCGCTGAAGCCCTCGGCGCGGAGGATCGCGGCCTGGCGCTCGCCCTCGGCCTTGAGGATCTCGGACTGCTTCTGGCCCTCCGCGACGTTGATCGCAGACTGCCGTGCGCCCTCGGATTCGGTGATGACGGCGCGCCGGGTCCGCTCGGCGGAGAGCATCCGGTTCATCAATTCGAGGATGTCGCGTGGCGGAGTGATCTCGCGGATCTCGACCCGCGTGATCTTGCCGCCCCAGTTCTCGGTGATCTCGTCGAGCTTCGTCCGGAGCACCTCGTTGATCTGGTCGCGCTTCGAGAGCACATCGTCGAGCAGGAAGTCGCCGACGACCGCGCGCAGGTTCGTCGTTGCCACGCCGGCGAGCGCGCCGACGAAGTCCTGGACGTTCACGACGCTCTTGAGCGGGTCCACGATCCGCCAGTAGATCAGGAAGTCGATCGGGATCGTGACGTTGTCCTTCGTGATCGCCGTCTGGCTCGGGACCTCCACGTATTGCTCGCGCAGGTTGACCCGCTGCGGGCGATCGATGAACGGGATCAGCAGCACGAGACCCGGCCCTTTGACCAGCGAATCGTCGGTGTTGCCGAGCCGGTAGACCACGAGCTTGTCACCGCGGTTCACGATCCGGATCGACAGCCACAGGATCAGGATCAGCAGGAGGCCGACCCCGAGCGCGGTCGCCAGGACGGTGAGTTCGGGCATGCAGGTGCCTCCAGGTGTGCCGGGTTCAGCCCGGCGCTTCGATGGGCTCGACGATCAGTGTGAGGCCATCCTGCCCGACGACGCGGACAGGCGTGCCGGGGGTCAGCGGCCGCTCATCGCTGGACCGCGCGGTCCACTCCTCGCCGGCCGCGTACACGACGCCCATGGGCGCAAGCATCGAGCGGACCGAACCGGTTGCACCGTCCGCGAGGACGAGCGCAGTTGCCGCCGGGCCGGCGAGCTGCTGGCGCCGTCGCCAGCGCACGACGATGAACAGGACAAACGCCATGTACGCGGCTGTGAGGCCGGTCAGCAGGAAGATCAGCCGCGGGTCGACCGCGATGTCGGGCGCGGTCGGGCTACCGGGCTCCGTGTAGAGCGCGGAGGCGCCCAGCGCGAAGCACACGATACCCGCGACCGTGAGCAAGCCGTGGCTGACGACGTGGAACTCCAGGAGGAACATCACGACCCCGAGCGCGATGAGCAACAGGCCGGCGACGTTGAGCGGGAGGCTGCCAAAGCCGATGAACGCCAGCACGATCGCGATTGCGCCGACGATGCCCGTGACGAAGTTCGGGCTGATCACCTCGTAGAGCAGGCCATAGAAGCCGATCGTGATGAGGATGAACGCGATGTTCGGGTCGGACAGGAGATGGAGGAACGACTGGAGCGGGTTCATCGGGAGCTCGTAGGTCTCGGCCCCGGCCGTGTCGATCGTGACCTCCTCGCCGGCCACGGTCACGACAAGGCCGTCGGCGAGCTCGAGCGCCTGGTCCATCGTGCTTGCGATGCCGTCGATCACGCCGAGGTCGAGAGCCTCCTGGGCGGTCGCTGCCTCCGCGTCGGTAACCGTCGACTCGGCCCACTCGGCGTTGCGCCCGCGGGCCGTCGTAATCGAACGCATCAACGCAGTCGTGTCCTCGACGACCTTCTTCTCCATCGTCTCCGGGACGTCCTCGCCGGAACTCGTGACCGGCGAGGCGGCGCCGATGTTCGTGCCTGGCGCCATCAGCGCGACGTGACCGGCGAGCGTGATGAAGGTTCCGGCGCTCGCGGCGTGGGCGCCTGGGGGCGAGACCCACACGATCGTCGGCAACGGAGCATCGAGGAGACTCATCACGATCCGACGCGTCTGGTCGAGCGCCCCGCCCGGGGTGTTCAGCGTGATGACGACGGCGTCCGCACCGTCGCGGTGCGCCTTCGCGATCCCGTCCGCGAGGTAGCCGGCCATGATCGCGTCGACGACGCCGCTCGTCGGGAGCACCGCAACCCGTGGAGCGTCGTCGGCGGCACGGACCGGCGCCCCGGCAAGCATGAGGAGGGTCCCAAGGGCGAGCGGAAGCAGGAAGAAGGAGCGACCGATGTGATCGATGCGACGGGACACCGTAACCTCCGGTGCCGCTATCGTACTTCGGCTCGGTCGAGGAACTCGAAACAGAGGCGGCTCCAGGTCTCGAGCCTGTCGGCGACCGCGGCGACCTCGTGCGGTTCCGCGAACGAACCCGTGAGCTTGTCGGTCTCGCGGATCGTCACCGGCCGGCCACCCGCCTCGGCCACGAAGACCGCACCGAGGTGGACGGCGCCCACCTCGGTCGTGTCGTCGTTGAGCAGCCCAACAAGCTGGAATTCCGGCTCGAAGTCGGCGACCAGCTCCTCGCGCCATTCCCGGCGCAACCCGCCGAGCACGCCACCGTCCCCAGGGTTGAGGTGGCCGCCGACGCCGATCGAGTAGCGATCGTGCAGCCGGGCGTCCATCCCGGCCCGCGTCCGGCGCATCAGGAAGTAGCGCTCGCGGTCGCGCAGGACGAGGTATGGGATCACCTGCTTGTGCGAGGGGTCCGCCTCCATCTGCGGTCGTGGCTCGTAGCGGCCGTCCCGCTCGAGCGCCTCGACGAATGCGTCGAGATCGTCGGTCCGGATGCCGAACCACCCCGCATCGTTCTCGATCGACGAGCGGGGAACGACGAAGACCCGCTCATCGCTCACGACTGGTCGCCGAGCTGCGCGCGGGCGGCAGTCAGGCGCCGTGCGAGGGCGGTTTCGTCCGGCCCGCCCGACCGCTCCAGGTCCGCCAACCAGCCGTCGATCACATCCCGAAAGGCGCGCAGCCGTGTCGCGATCGCCGGTGCGTTCGTCGCGGCGATCCCAGTGCCCATTGCCACGTCGCCGCGAGCCAACCGCGTCATGTCACGCCAGCCAGAGGCGGCGAGCGACCGCGCGATCGGCCAACCCGGCGGTGAAACCCCGCCCGCGTCGGGCCCGGCGACCGCCTCGACGAGCGCCGCCGCCACGACCAGCGGCAGGTGGCTGATCGAGGCCACGGCCAGGTCGTGGGCCGCGGCATCCATGCGCATCGGCCGTGCCCGGCACGCCACCGCCAAGGTCTCGACGGCCACGATCGCCGGGAGGTCATCGGGGTCGGTCGGAACGATGACCCAGGGCCGGTCAACGAACAGGTCCGCGGAGGCCGCCTCGTAGCCCGACGTCTCGCGGCCTGCCATCGGGTGGCCGCCGACGAAGCGCAAGCCGTGTTCCGTGCCGGCCGCTACGACAGCCGCCTTCGTGCTTGCCACGTCCGTGATCACTGTTTCGGGCGCGAGGGCGGGCCGGAGCCCGCCACCGAGCCGCCCAATGAGCTCGATCGTGGCGGTCGGGGGCGCCGCGACGACGACGAGCTGCGCCCCGTCAATCGCCTCGGCGGGGCTCTCGGCGGCCGTCTCGATCACGCCGTCCGAAGCGGCCTGTCGCGCACCCTCGCCCGTTCGGCTCCACGCCGCGACGGACCAGGCCGGCCCGTCGGGTGCCTCAGCGAGGGCGCGGGCGATCGACCCACCGATGAGTCCGAAACCGAGGATCGCAACGCGCATGAGCCGAGTATCGCAGCACGGCCACGCGCGAAGCGCGGGCCGCCCGGTGCTAGTATCGGGCGCAGGGTCGGTTGGTCTCACGACCCGCAGCGTCGAAACGCCACTGCCCAGCGAGGTCGACCGAAGCGTGAGCCCAGACGCCAAGCCCATTCGGGTGTTGCTCGTCGACGACCACCAGCTCCTGACCGGCTCGCTTGCCCAGATCCTCGACCGGGAGCCGGACATCGAGGTTGCCGGTGTTGCCGCCACCGTCGAGGAATCCAAGGAGCTGTCGCGGGAGCGGATGGATGTCGTCCTGATGGACTACCGCCTGCCCGACGGCACCGGGGCCGACGCGACCCGCGCGATCAAGTCCCGCTGGCCAACCGCCCGGGTGGTGATGCTCACCGCTCTGAACGATGACGAGACGATCCTCGAGTCGATCCAGGCCGGCGCCGACGGCTACCTGACCAAGGATCGCGTCGTCGAGGACGTCGTGTCTGCGGTGCGCTCGGCGAATGCCGGGGAGACGCTCCTGCCCCGCTCGGTCATCGTCGGTATCGCCCAGCGGGTCGCCGCCGCCCGCGACCGCACCGCCGAACGTCAGCCGATCGAGCCGCTCACGCCGCGGGAGCTCGAGGTCCTCAAGGCCCTGACCGAGGGTCTCTCGACGCCCGAGATCTGCGACCGGCTGTTCATCGCCCCGAACACGCTGCGGACACACGTCCAGAACATCATGGGCAAGCTGCGGGTGCACTCGAAGCTGGAGGCCGTCGCCTTCGCCTTGCGCCATCGGCTCGTCGAGCCACCGAAGCCGGACGACAGCCTCTACTGACCGTCCCGGGGCCGCGCCAGGTTTCTCGCCTATTCCATCCAGCTGTCGTCGTCGAGCTGGCTCTGGGAACCCCGCCGGCGTACCTTGCGGCGGTCCTCGACCCGTCGCTCCTTGGTCGGATCGGGCGGCCCCGGGTCGTCCGGCGGGTTCTGACGCCGGTTGTGCATCCGCCGCTCGGTATCGCGCCGGTCCACGTTGAGGAATGCCCCACAGCGCGGGCAGCGCCGTTCCTCGGCGAAGAGCGAATCGATCGGAGCGACGGCGTAGATCTGGCGACCACACGACCAGCAGGCGAGTTTCGGCATGTCCCCAATCCTAGAAGCGACGCGTGATTACGTTCATTTGATGATGCGCCGCGGACCGCGTCCCGCGATCATCTGCGCCGGGTTCGCCCTCGAGGCGACCGGGCGGCTACTCGGGCAGGTGGTCGCGCCAGCGGGTCGCTTCGCTCCCCCCGAAGCGACCCGCTCCACGATTCCGGGCATGTGGAACAGGACCCCCTTCGACGTGCGCGGCGTCAGACGACCCGGCCGGATGAGGCGGTGTCAGCGCAAGGCGGAGCCGAGCACCGCAGCGAGCGCACTTTGGCCGTGCGTGAGCGAGGAGCGTAGGCGACAACGCAGCGATGGCGCCGCATCAGACGGCCGGCAGTGAAGCCAAAGCCGCTTCGACCTTCTCGCGCGGGTACTCGTAGTCCTCGAGGTCACCCGTGAGGTAGCGCTCGTAGGCGCTGAGATCGAAGTGGCCGTGCCCACACAGGTTGAACAGGATCACCCGTGCCTCGCCGGCCTCTCGGGCGGCGAGCGCCTCATCGATCGCGACCCGGATTGCGTGCGTCGGCTCGGGCGCCGGCAGGATCCCCTCCGCCCGCGCGAACTGGACGCCGGCCTCGAACGTCGTGCGCTGGTGGACGCTGCGCGCCTCGATGGCGCCGTGGTCCTTCAGGAGACTCACCAGTGGCGACATCCCGTGGTAGCGCAGTCCGCCCGCGTGAATCGGCTCGGGCACGAAGTCGTGGCCGAGCGTGTACATCTTGGCGATCGGGGCCATCTTGGCCGTGTCCCCGAAGTCGTAGGCGTACACGCCACGGGTGAGTGACGGGGCCGCCTCCGGTTCGACCGCGATGATCCGGTGCTTCGCCCCCTCGCGGAAATTGCGGCCGAGGAACGGGAAGGTCAGCCCCGCGAAGTTCGATCCCCCGCCGGTGCAGCCGATGACGATGTCGGGCGACTCACCGGCCATTCCCATCTGCTCGAGGGCCTCCTGGCCGATGACGGTCTGGTGGAGGAGCACGTGGTTGAGCACCGAGCCGAGCGCGTACTTGGTATCGTCGCGGCCCGCGGCATCCTCGACCGCCTCGCTGATCGCGATTCCCAACGAGCCGGGGCTGTCCGGAGTCTCGGCGAGCACCTGGCGTCCGTAGTTCGTCTCCTTCGACGGGCTCGGCACGACCTCGGCGCCGTACGTCTCCATGAGGATCCGCCGGTACGGTTTCTGGTCGTAGCTGGCGCGGACCATGTAGACCTTGACCTCGAGGCCAAAGTACGCGCCGGCGAACGCAAGGGCGCTCCCCCACTGCCCTGCGCCCGTCTCGGTTGCCAGGCGGCGAACGCCCTGTTCCTTGTTGTAGAAGGCCTGTGCGAGGGCCGTGTTCGGCTTGTGGCTGCCAGCCGGGCTGACACCCTCGTACTTGTAGTAGATGTGGGCCGGTGTGTCGAGGGCCTGCTCGAGGCGGTGGGCGCGATACAGCGGGCTCGGGCGGTAGAGCCGGTAAGCGTCGCGGACGGGCTCGGGGATCTCGACCTCGCGCTCGGCACTCACCTCCTGGCCGATCAGCGCCATCGGGAAGAGCGGCGCGAGATCGTCCGGGCCGAGCGGCCCGAGCGTGCCCGGGTGGAGATACGGCGACGGCGGCACCGGGAGGTCCGCGGCGATGTTGTACCAGGACCTCGGGATCCGCAATTCATCGAGCACGAACTTCGTCTGCCGCGGATCGGACGGCGCCATCGGAACCTCCTCTGCCAGATTGCGAATCGGGAGCGCGAGCCTAGCGCGCGGGTGACGGCTGGTGCAACAGCGGCGTCGATTCCAGTGGCTCATAGCGGGCCGGTCCGCCGCCGGTGATGCTCTCGAATAGGACAAGCCGGTCGACATCAGACGAAAGATCGATGCCCTCGGCCGCCACGGTGAGCCGGCGCGCGACGTCCGCGCCGGCCGGGACGCCGTCGGACCGGGCGACGGTCAGATGCGCACGGAACGGCCGCTCGTCGGACGGCCAGCCTGCTGCAACCAGCTCCCGATTCACCGCGAGGGCGAGCGAGCCGAGCTCGGCGGTCCCATGCGTCACGGCCAGCCACAGGGTTCGTGGCCGGCGCGGGTTGGGGAACGACCCGCCGCCATCGATCCGCACCTCGAACGGGTCCTGCGTCGCGGCGGCGCGACGAACCGCCTCCGCAACCTTCGGCACGTCGCCCTCGGGGGTGGGACCGAGGAAGCGCAGCGTGAGATGCAGCCCATCCATCCGCACCCAGCGAACGTCGCGTTCGTCTGGGGCAGCGCGCGCGCGGTCCTCGCGGATCCGTTCCACGAGCGCGGCGATCGTCTCCGCCGTCCCGGCGTCGAGTGGCACCGCCACGAACAGGCGGCGCGTGGTCACCGGCTGTGCGCCCCGAGCTCGAGTTCCCACGCCTCGCGATCCGCCCGCAGGATCTCGAGGGCCCGTGCGTGATCGCGCCAGCCCAGGACCTCGACCGTCTTGTCCTCGAGCGTCTTGTAGGTATCGAAGAAATGCTCGATCTCGACGAGCCGGTGCGGTCGCATCTGCTCCAGCCGCTCGATGTGCTGCTGATGGGGATCGCCGATGGCGACGCACAGGACCTTGAAGTCGAAGCCCTTCTCGTCGCGCATCTCGAGTCCGCCGATCGGGCGGGCCCAGACGTGGCAGCCGGTGAACGTCGGCTCGTCGATGATCAGGAGCGCATCGGTATGGTCGCCGTCGCCGGCGCGGGTACCCTCGATGAACCCGTATTCGAAGTTGTAGTAGACGGCCGACGACAGGACCCGGTCCAGCCGGAAGACCTCGGCCTCCTCGTCGAACTCGTACTTGTTACGGCTGCCCCGCGGGATCTCGACCACGATCTCGACGACTTCGGGATACGGTCCGGGACTGCGCATCTCCGAATGCTAATGCCCGCCGGTCGACCTTATTGCACGGGGCCGGGCGGATAGGTCGGGTCCGGACCATCCTGCCGCGGAACGCCGAGTGCCGTCCGAAGCGAGGCGACTTCGGTGCGCAGCTCGGCGAGCTCGCCGAGGATCGCCTCGGTACCCGCAATGGGCGCCGCCGACGGCGCCGGCTCCTTGTTGTCCGGCGGAGGCACGAGGTAACTGGCCAGGATGCTGGCCAGCGCGCCGATGATCCCTACGCCGCTGAACATGACCAGGACTCCGACCATCCGGCCGAGGCCCGTGACCGGGTAGAAATCGCCGTACCCGACGGTCGTGATCGTGACGAATCCCCACCACAGGGCGTCGCCGCCGGTGACGATGTTGGCGTCGGGCGAGCGGCCCTCGAACTGGAGGATGAGGATGCTCGACACGCAGAGAACGGTGCCCGCAGCGAGGATCGTGATGAACGTCGCGTACTCGCCGCGGTTCACGACCATGTCGTGGACGAGCTCGCGGCGGCTGTTGCCGCGCAGCAGGTGGGCGATCCGCGCGAGCCGGCTCAGGCGGGCGAGGCGCAGCAACGCGGACAGCTGGAAGAGGCCGAAAGCCGGGATCGAGCCCAGCAGGTCGAGCCAGCCTCGCTGGTGGATGAAGTACTGGCGCTTCGGCCTCGATCCGGTGATGTTGTAGGCGAAGTCCAGCAGGAAGATCACGCAGACCGCGTTGTCGTAGACGTACAGGAGCTGGTGCGTCTGGGGGTCGAGGGGAAGCACCAGGAGGACCATGACGGCGAGGGAGAACACGGTCAGCAGCAGGATGAAGAGGTTGTATGCGTTGCCGTGCTCCCGCACGATCGGCTGTTCGGCGCTCATCCGTGTCCCACCTCCCTCTGACCCGTCCTGCCCTTGCGCACCATCGTAGCGGCGCGCCAAGAGCAGCCTACTGAGCCCGCGGAATCACGACGCCCCGCCGAGAACCCGGCGGGGCGTTTGGCAGGACGGTCCGGTGGGAGGTCAGTCGTTGTAGAGGCGTTCCTCGATCAATTTCTCCTGCACGGTTCGGCCATTCGGGTCGAAGCATGAGAACTCGAAGTGCTTCTCGAACTCGAGGTCGACGTTGTCCTGGCCGCCGCGGTTCTTCTCGATCGACACCACGACCCAGTCGCGGAAGCGCTGTGCCTGGTACGGGTTGAACTCGATGTTGACCTTGGCGACGATGTGGTACTTCTCGTTCAGGATCACGATGATGTCGGCTTCGTAGTTGATGGCCGAGCTGCCGCGCAGGTGGAAGTTGCGCAGCCGGGAGGCCTTCAAGCCCTCCTTGTCCGCCGCCACGATCGAGATCATCGGGACGTCTTCGGCGAGCGCGATGTCCTTGAGCCCGTTGACGATGTACGTCACCTTCTCGGACTCGTTCTCGGGCTCGGGGTGCTGCGGCACCTTCTGCATGTAGTCCACGAACACGACCAGCCGCCGATCGCCGGACAGGCCGCGGTGCTGGCGGACGAGCTCGCGGATGTTGTCGATCGTGCTCGCCGTCTGCGATCCGCGCATCAGGAAGAGGTTCTGTCCGTAGCGGGCGATCCGATCGAGCGACGGGCGAAGGCGCGGGTTGTTGGCGAGCTGCGGGCCCGCAGCGCCTTCGGCCATCCAGCTGCCGAGGATCTCCTTGCGGACATCCTGGATCTTGATGGCGCCAGTCTTGTGCGGGAGGTGCGCGAGCGCGGATTCCATTGCGATGAGGCGGTTGAGCAGGTACAACTCATCGTGCTCGAAGCAGATGTAGAGGACGTTCGCCTGGCCACCCGAGGCGATGTTGCGGGCCATCTGCAGGGCCATCGTGGTCTTCCCGGTGCCCTGCGCGCCGCCGATGAGCAGCAACTCGCCGGCACGGAGGCCGGTGCCGATCGTCTTGTCCATCGGGGTGAAGCCGAGCGGCACCGGCTGGTACTCGCCGACGCTGCCCGTCGTTACCTTGTCGTTGAGGTCAACGAGCACGTCCAGTGCCGAGCGCGGGACCATGCTTCCATTGGCGGTATCCAGGCGCCAGCCCGTCGATGCCTCGGCGGTCCCAGGCGCCAGGTCGGCGGCTTCTGTGCTCACGCGGTCAAATTCCTCCCGGATGTGGCGGTCGGCGCATCGTAGCACCCGTGTTGACCGGGGACACCCACACTAACGGGTCCCTCCGACGCTGGTACCGTCGGGTCCCACCGTACCGGCCAGCTCCTCCCACAGGCGGGCCACGCAACGGATGCCCAGCTCGTAGTTGGTGAGGTCCATCGACTCGTTCGGTGCGTGCGCGTTGTCGTCCGGCGGGGTGAAACCGAGCAGCACGACCGGCAACCCCAGGATCGTGCTGAAGTCGGCTGCCACGGGGATCGAGCCGCCATCGCGCGTGAACAGCGGTTCCCGCCCGAACGTGGCCTCCAGAGCACCCGCAGCCGCCTGGATCGCGGGGTGGTCGATCGGCATGGCGAACGGGCGCCCGCCGTGGAGGTCGCGGACCGTCACGGTCACGCCGGGCGGGGCGACCTCGGCAACGTAGTCCCGGAGCAACGCGACGATCCGATCCGGGTCCTGGTTGGGCACGAGCCGGCAGCTCACCTTCGCATGGGCGTGGGCCGGGATGATCGTCTTGGACCCTTTGCCCTGGAAACCGCCCCAGATTCCGTTGACGTCGAGGGTCGGACGCGCGCCGATCCGCTCGAGCGTGGTGAAACCGGCCTCGCCAACGAGCGATCCCAGGCCCGAGTGCGTGCGCCACGCTTCGTCGTCGAAGGGCAACGCCCCGAACGCCGCGCGCTCCGCGTCGGTCATGCCGACGACGTCGTCGTAGAAGCCCGGGATGCGGATCCGCCCGTCGGGGCCTTTCAGCGCGGCAATGATCTGGGCGACGGCGCTGGCCGGGTTCTGGACCGCTCCGCCGTATGTCCCCGAATGCAGGTCGACCGGCGAGCCCTCGACGTCGATCTCGACGTACGCGTTGCCGCGCAGGCCGACCGTGATCGAGGGCAGGTTCCCGTCGAAGAAGCTCGTGTCGCTGATGACGGCCACGTCCGCGCTCACTCGCTCGCGGTTCGCGGTCAGCCAATCCCGCAGGTGCCGTGAGTCGTCCTCCTCGTTGCCCTCGAAGAGGTAGCGCACGTTCACGGGCAGGCTTCCCCGCGTCGCCAGGATCGCTGCCAGAGTCATGACGTGGAGGTGGATCTGGCCCTTGTCGTCGGCCGAGCCACGCGCGAGCATCCGGTCCCCGACGACGACGGGTTCGAACGGCGGCGACGTCCACAGCTCGAGTGGGTCGACTGGCTGCACGTCGTAGTGGCCGTAGACGAGGACGGTGGGCGCGTCCGGGCCGGCATGGAGCCAGTCCGCGTAGACCACCGGATGGCTGGTCGTGTCGAGCACGGCCACGTGCTCAGCGCCCGCACGTTCGAGCGCATCGGCGAGCCACGTTGCGGTCGCGCGGCAGTCGTCACGATGCTCGGGCATCGCCGAGATGCTCGGAATCCGCAGGAATGCCTTGTAGCTCTCGAGGCGCTCGTCGCGAGTCGCCTCGAGGTACTCCTCGAAGCTCGTGTCGGTCAGGGTCACGGTCCGATGGTAGCGGTCGGTGGCGCGGCGAGTTGATCGGCTGGTGAGCGTGCCCGGTCACGATGCGCCGATGCCGGAGTCTCACGCGTCTCGTGGAACGCGCCGCGGTCGAATTGCGTTGGCCGCGCTCGGGAGCGAGGTGCGTGCGGCCCGCACCGCTGCGGGTCTGTCGCTGGCAACCGTAGCGGCGGCAGCCGGCATCTCGCCAACTGAGTTGAGCCGCGTTGAGCGCGGGCTCGCCCCGTGGTTGGATGTCCTGGTCGCATCACGACTCTGCGCGGTGGTCGGCCTGGACTTGTCGGTTCGGGCGTTTCCGGGCGGGATCCGCTCCGGGACGCCGGCCACGTCCGCTTGATCAGCGCGTTCAGCCATCGCATCGGCCCTGGCCTCCGCGTGCGGACGGAGGTGCCTGTCGCTGACGGACGCGATCAAAGGCGTGGGACCAAACCCTCGCGGATCGCGGATACGAGGGGCAATCGGAATGCCGTATCGGCAGCTCGGGAGGTGCTCCGGCCGCTCTTTCCGCTCGATGGTGCGGAGATCCTCGCCGCTCTCGGCGCGAGCCGCCTGCCCGGGCGGGCGGGATCGTCTTCATTCGCGTCAGTGCCGCAGGGCGCTAGGTGGGGAGAAGCACGGCGCCCAAATGCATCGATCCTGCCGCGCTGCGGCACGACACGACGTCGGCAGGCATTCATACCGTGCGACGGCAAGGGGGCCGCGTCATTCGTCACTGCTGCCGTGGGACGGTATGCGGGCGCGTTTGGCCCGGCACCAGGACGGAATCGAACGAGCGGGCCGCTGGCGGCCCGCTCGTGTCGGAGAACCGGGAAGGAACGCCGGTCAGGCCGGCGCCGGGTTCGGTTCGGGGACTGGCTGGGTGGGGCCGACGATGACCGGCGTCCCGTGCAGGTCCTGCTTCGGGGGCAGGTCCATGAACATCTTCTCGAATTCCTCGGAGTCCACCGTCTCTTCGGCCACGAGTCGTTCCGCGAGGGCCACGAGCTTGTCCTTGTGGGTCGTCAGGACCTCGATGGCCCGCTCGTAGGCCCGGTCGATGATCGCCCGGACCTCTTCGTCGATCTGCTTCGCGACGTCGTCGGAGTAGTTGCGCTGCTCCCCGATCTCGCGACCCAGGAACACGAGCTCGTCACGCTTGCCGAACGCCAGCGGGCCGAGCTTCTCGCTCATGCCGAACTCGGTGACCATCCGGCGGGCGAGGTCGGTCGCCTTCTCGATGTCGTTCGAGGCACCGGTCGTCGTGTCGCCGAAGATCAACCGCTCCGAGGCCGTCCCGCCGAGCAGGCCGGCGATCTTGTCCTCGAACTCGGACTTCGACTGCAGGTAGCGGTCCTCGGTCGGCAGGGCCATCGTGTAGCCAAGGGCCATGCCGCGGCTGATGATCGTGACCTTGGCGACCGGGTCGCACTTCGGCAGGACCCGTTGGACGACCGCGTGGCCGCCCTCGTGGTAGGCGATGATCGCCTTCTCGGCATCCGAGATGATCCGGGACTTGCGCTCCGGACCGGCCACGATCCGTTCGAGCGCCTCCTGGAACTCGGACATGCCGATGACCTTCTTGTTCCGCCGCGCCGACAGGATCGCGGCCTCGTTGACGAGGTTCGCGAGATCGGCCCCCGAGAAGCCCGGCGACTGGCGGGCGACGCCTTCGACATCGACACCCTTGTCGAGCGGCTTGCCCTTGGTGTGGACCTTCAGGATCGCCGTCCGCCCGCGCATGTCGGGCCGGTCGAGGATGACCTGGCGGTCGAAGCGGCCCGGGCGCAGCAGCGCCGGGTCGAGCACGTCGGGGCGGTTCGTGGCCGCGACGACGATCACGTTCGTGTTCGTGTCGAAGCCGTCCATCTCGACGAGGATCTGGTTGAGGGTCTGCTCGCGCTCGTCGTGCGATCCGCCGAGGCCGGCACCGCGCTGGCGGCCGACCGCGTCGATCTCGTCGACGAACACGATGCACGGCGAATTGCGCTTCGCCTGATCGAACAGGTCGCGGACGCGGCTCGCACCGACACCCACGAACATCTCGACGAACTCGGAGCCCGAGATCGAGAAGAACGGGACGCCGGCCTCACCGGCCACTGCACGCGCCATCAGGGTCTTGCCGGTGCCAGGGGGCCCAACCAGCAGGACACCGCGCGGGATGCGCGCGCCAAGCGAGTTGAACTTCTCCGGGTACTTCAGGAATTCGACGACTTCCTGGAGCTCGGTCTTGGCCTCGTCGACGCCCGCGACATCCGCGAACGTGACGACGGTCTTGTTGCCGAGGAACATCCGGGCACGGCTCTTCCCGAACGACAGGGCCTGGTTATTGGTCCCCTGGGCCTGGCGCATCATGAAGAAGATGAAGCCGCCGATGATGAGCAGCGGCAACAGCCCGGTCAGCAGCAGCCCGAACCACGAGTTGTCGGCAACGGGCTTGACCGTGTACGCCTCCTTGTCGAGGGTCACGTTGCCCTTCTCGGCGGCGGCCAACATGTCGCCCCAAACATCAGAGTTCGGCAGGCCCGGGACGCCGGGTGCGAAGACGATGTACGTGGTGCCCGAGGAGGTGGGCGTGACGGTCAGCTTGTTGTCCTCCTGGACGACCTTGGCGACCTGACCCGCCTCGACGTTCTGCAGGAATTCGGAATAGGACGTGTCATTCGGTGTGGCGGACGACGTCAACCACGTGAACAGCAGCGCTGCGGTGCCGACGACCAGCACCAGCATCACGATGCCGTTACGGAAGAACTTGGGGTTCAACGAGGAAGCCTCCGGATGGAACAGGCGACGCCGCGCGTCACCATGGGTCGAGTATAGCGTCGGCTCCCATTTCGACCGGCTGACCCATTCGGGCCCCCGAGCGGTAGGAGGCGGTTCATGTGGGTTGGACGCACCGCGCGACGGGTACGCGACGCCGGCGAAGGGTCGATTCAAGGGGTTGGTAGCGGAGGGCGGATTCGAACCACCGACCAAGGGCTTATGAGTCCCCTGCTCTACCACTGAGCTACTCCGCCGCGGACAGCGAGCGATTCTAGCGTCGGCCGCGAAACTCGCAACGTTGTGACGGTTAAGCCTAGGTTCGAGGTCGATTGGGGCGATGTCGGCCAGGCAGCTCACGTCGACCGGCGGTGCGTCGGGTGCGTCGATCCAGGCGTTCCGGATCAGGCGCGGGCAGTCCACCTCGCCGAACGAGTTGTACGACTGGTTCGGGACGTCGTAGACGTAGGTGTTCGGGCCGCCGATCGCGGCCTTGATGTCGTCCGGCGGCGTGCTGTACGGGTCGAACCAGCCCCGCATTGCGAGCGTCGGCACGTCGAGTGGCCACGCGGCCGGAGGTACCGGCGCTGGGCCGGTCGGCCACACGTCGCACGCAGTCAGCAGCGGACTCGGGTCGAAGAGGTCGGCGTACGCGGCGCGGCCCGCGATGTCCGCCTTCAAGGCGCGCGTGATCGATCGATGGACCGAGCGTTCCGCACACGAGCGAGTACAGCGCGCCGAAGTTCACGCGGTCGCATCTCGGCAGGAGGCCGACGCAATCGCCAGGGTCGGACGCGAGCGTCGTCGCGATCGTATCGTCCGGCCCGAGCGTTCCAGCGAGGACCTTCTCGGTGGTGCGGACGACATCGGCGGAGAGGGCGCCACCCGCGGCTGCGAGCGTGTGCCGGACATAGCGGAGGTAGGCCGCGCCGTCGATGACGACCCGAATCGGGTGCCCGAGGCGAATCGCCTCGAGGGTCCCGTCGACGTCGATAGCGACCGGCGTGGCGTCGAGCTTCTCCGTGGCCTCGCGAATCGCTCGTGAAAGATCGGGCACGCGACTGCTACAGGCCGGCTGATCCGCGCAGGCGGCCGACAGGCGCTCGATGGCGAGGTCGAGCGCCGCCGGGCCGATGGTCAGGAGCATCAGGCGTCGCGAGCGTGGGCGAGTCCATGATGATCGTTCGAACCCGGCCCGGGTACGTTCGCACGTACGTCTCCATGACCCGCGAGCCGTTGACGTTCGAGCCGACATTGACCAATGGAATGTCGAGCGCGCGACGGAAGTCCTCGAGGTCGGCCACGTTGGCGGCCACGTCGTATGCAGTCAGGTCGATGCCCGACCGAGGAGGCGATCTCGACAGGCGCTCACCGCCGCGAGGAGCACCCGACGATGCTCCGGGTCGCGCAGCCGCAGCCCGACGAGCTCCGGACCGACGGCGCTCACTTCCGGACAGTCGAGGTTCGCGTCGGAGAGATCGAGACCGCGGGGGTCGAGCTTGTAGGTAAGGCGATGGATTCGTTGGGCACCGGCGCTGTTGTCGTCACCCGGAGGCGTGTTGATGCCGAGCTCTTCAACGCCACCGAATCCGGGATCCGACCGCGGGCTCGCCAGGCGGATCAAATCGGCTCGCGAAGAGGCGCAGCGTGCGCCCGGACGGCCGCGACCGGTCCTCGAGGACCGTCAGGTCGCCGCACTCGACGCCGTTGAAGGCGGCCTCGAGGATGTCTTCCGGACAGGGCGCCACCTCGTAGGTCGGTTGGAAGGAGACTGCGCTGGCCGGCGCGGAAGGCGTCGCCGGCAGGACCGAGGCCGGTACGGACGGGGCGGTCGATGCCGGCAACGGCGTGGGAGTTTCCGGCGCGCACGCTGCCAGGGACAGCGTGACGACCAGGCCCAGCGAAAGGCCGCCACGCAGCCGTCTGATGCTCACGGGACGCGCGTGAAGGGCGCCGACTCGTAGAGCGCCGCTTGGGCGATGAGATCAAACGGGTCCGGGAACAGGTCCTTGAGGATGCTCATGTGGAGCTTGTCCCCTTCCCAGCGAAACTCGTAGGTGATCGGATAGTCGTCGCTGGCGACGAATGTGTGGTCGTCGACGAACTCGTACGCACCGTGCCATCCATCTGTCGGCGTGCCTCCGTCCAGGCTCTGGAGCAGCGTGAGCTGGCCATCGGCGAGGCGCATCGTGACGACCTCGTTCGCTGTGAAACCCTCCCCAGCGACGAACGAGCGAGCTTTGGCGGGATCAAGGCCGTGCGCTTCGGCCGCGGCGACCATCATTCCGGCGGTGAGAGGTGGCGACACGTAGTCGCCTTCCGGAAGCGGGTCCGGCGAGGTCGGCGTTGCTGAAGGTGACGGCGCGGCCGAGGACGGAGCGGTCGCTGGCGCCGTTGCAGCAGCTGACAGCGTTGCCCGGGGCGTCGCCACTGACGCGCTCGCCGAGCAGGCGCCTAGTGAGGCGGCGACCACGGCGAGGACCAGTACGAGGACCCGGACCTGCATTCGTTCGTTCATCGGGCTCCCTTCGGAAGTCGGCGCCAACCCGTGGCGCCCGCACTCCTTCACAGCACGAGCCACGGGCCAAACGTTTACTGCTGGTTCCACGGCGTCGACGCGAGAACCGCGCGCCTGAGCGCGCAGTCCTCCTCGACGGGCGTCAATGTCAGCATTCCGCCATCCAGGACCCAGCCGTAGGCACCGACCGAGTTGCACAGTTGCTGGAACAGGTTCGTTCGGAAGCGCGCCCCGTCGGCGGAGTAGGCGACCCCGGACTGGACGCCGCCGCCCTCGCGGAACGTCGCTGGGGGTGCCATGAGCATGACCCCGGCAGGAGTGAGCTCCATCGTCCATTCGCCGGCAACATCGGCGAACTCGGCGCCTCCATCGCTCGCCTCCAGCGTGGTCCGATATGCCCCGACGACGTCAGTGGTCCTCGCCGATGTCGAGAGGAGCCCAGTCGGCGACGCCGATCCGCCCGGTCCGGTTTCGGGGAGAGTGGACCCCAGCGCTTGCAACGCCCACGACCAGGAGGACGACTGCCGCGGCCGCCGCGAGCAGCGTGCCGAGGCCCGCCGTCGACCGGCGCCGCACCCGGGTCTCGACGACGATCAAGCCTCGCCCGACGTCAGGGTCGATCCCTTCGGCCTCGCGTTGCAATTCATCCCGCAGGCGACGGTCAAGCGACATCGTCGTCCTCCCCCAGCAGTTCGGCGAGGCGCTTGCGGCCGCGGTGGAGGTGGACCCGGGCGGTGGCCTCGGCGCAACCCAGAATCGAAGCGATCTCCGCGACCGGGCGGTCCTCGTAGTAGTGGAGGACGATCGCGACCCGCTGCTTTGTCGGCAGGCGGCGCACCGCACCCGGAACGTCCAGGGGGGACTGCGGTGCGGCGTCCTCTCGTACCAGGCTGCCGCGAACGAGCGCCCAGAGCCGCTCCCGGCGAATCGCTCGCATCGCCAGTCTGATGGCGACCCGCCGTACCCACGCGTCAGGACGCTCGTATCGCGAGATTTTCGCCCAGCCGAGATAGAGCTGGACGAACGCGTCCTGGGCGATCTCTTCGGCGCGGGCTTCGTCGCGAAGCATGAGCGTCACGGTTCTGACGACCGGAGCGAACTCGCGCAGGAAGAAGGCCGTGTAGTCGAGCCTGACCTCGTCCACGGCCTGGGGCGCGGTCCCCTCGTCGATCGGCATGGGCGCGCGCCATTGTGCGCCGACGGCGGATCGTCGTTCGACGATCCCGACGGGATACGATCCCACGATCTCGGAAGCCAAAGCCGCCTCGCAGAGTCAGTTCGGCGTCGGTATGAGCGCCTCGCATCAAGACAGCGACGAGGTGACCAGAACGTTTACGTGCGGCGTCGCCATGTGCCGATGCGCGAGCGCAGACCCTGTTCCCGCGCGCCCCGCGAGGGATGCGTTCGTTAGCAGCTAGCTCGATTCCGGCGAGGCCGCCAGGGGCGACCTGAGCAGACCGTACTCGCCGCCGTAGCGGACATCGAGCAGGTTGTTGAACAGGTTGAGCATGTTGATGTACCCGATGAGGAACGACAGCTCGACCAGCTCCGGCTCGCTGAAGTGGGTCGACAGCCCGGCCATGAGCTCGTCCGGCACCGCGTTCGAATCCGCCATTGCGGCGCGCGGTGCGCACCGGTTGACCAGGAATTCATCAGATGTAGAATTCAACACCTGATGAATCATGGCGGCGTCCAGCTCGCCATCGAGACGAATGACCTGACGAAGCGGTTCGGGGACCTGACCGCGGTCGACGGGATCGACCTCGCGCTGCCATCCGGTCGCATCTACGGCCTGCTCGGCCCGAACGGGTCCGGCAAGACCACCCTGATCCGTCTCCTGTCCGGGCTCGCCCGCCCGACGTCAGGCTCGGTCCAGGTGCTCGGGGTGGCCATGCCGTCGCGGGCCAACCTCGAGCGGATCGGCTACATGACGCAGGCCGACGGGGTCTATGCCGAGCTGTCGGTCTGGGAGAACGTCCGCTTCTTCGCCGCGCTGTTCGGGGTCCGCGACGAGACGGCCCTGAGCCATGCGCTCGAGGTCGTCGACCTCGCCGATCGCCGGGACACGCCCGCGTATGAGCTGTCGGGCGGGATGCGCCGGCGCCTGTCGCTGGCCTGTGCGCTGGTCCATCGCCCCGCCGTCCTGTTCCTCGACGAACCGACGGTCGGGATCGACCCCGCGCTCCGCGTCCAGTTCTGGGGGTTCTTTCGCGAACTGGCCGCGTCAGGGACGACGCTGCTCGTCGCGAGCCACGTCATGGACGAAGCGGAGCGTTGCGATGAGCTGCTCCTGATCCTGCGCGGCAGGTTGCTCGCCCAGGGCAGCGCAACCTCGATCCGCGAACAGGCGGGCACGCCCGATCTCGAAGGCGCGTTCCTCCGGCTCGGCACCACCGAGGCACGGCAGTGAACCTTCGACGGACCCTCGCCATCAGCCGCCGCATCGCCAGCCAGTTCCGGCGCGACGAGCGGACGCTTGCCCTGATGTTCGTCGCTCCCCTGGTGATCCTCGGCCTGCTGGGCTGGGTCATCCGCGATCAGGGCACCCCGGAGACGCGCCTCGCCGTCGTGAACGAGGCCGCCGGACCCGGAGAGCGGATCGCCCTGGAGATCGAACGCGCGCTCGCAGGCGAAGGGATCGTGGTCGACACGTCGCGGACGGACGAGGCGGCCGCCCGCGACGCGCTTCGCGACGGGGAGCTCGACGTCGTGATCGTCCTCCCCGAGGACCTGTTCCGGAACCAGGCCGGACCGCCCGCCCTGGTGGTCATCACACCGGGCATCAACCCCGCCGACGACGCAGGCCATATCGCCCGGCTCCAGGCGGCGCTCCTGCCGGCATTGGCCGGCGGCACCTTCCCGACGATCGAGCCCGAGACGATCTACGGCGCGCCGGGCGGCGACCAGCTCGACGCGTTCGCGCCGGCGCTCGTTGCGTTCTTCTCGTACTTCCTCGTGTTCATCCTCACCGGGATCAGCTTCCTGCGGGAGCGGATCGGGGGGACGCTCGAACGGCTGCTTGCCACGCCCGTCCGCCGGTCCGAGATCGTCACCGGCTACAGCGCCGGGTTCGGGTTCTTCGCGACGCTCCAGGTCATCCTGATCATGGCCTTCGCACTCGGCACGCTGCACGTCCCGGCGATCGGCCCGCTCCCTGCGTTTTCGGTCGGACTCGGCATTGCCAATGCGGGCTCGCCGGCGCTGGCGTTCCTCGTCTCGCTGCTGCTCGCGCTCGGCGCCGTCAACCTCGGGATCTTCCTGTCGACCTTCGCGCGCACCGAGTTCCAGATCCTCCAGTTCATCCCGATCGTCATCGTGCCGCAAGCGCTGCTGTGCGGCCTGCTCTGGCCGATTTCGTCGCTGCCGGACGTGCTCCAGGTCGTGGCCAGGCTGCTGCCGCTGACCTACGCGATCGACGGCCTCCGCGAGGTCCTCATCAAGGGGGCCGACCTCTCGAGCGCCGCGCTCCGGATCGACCTGCTCGTGCTCGCCGGGGTCGCGGTCCTCCTCGCGGTGCTGGCCAGCCTGACGATCCGCCGCGAGGTCGCCTAGTGCCGCGGACCGGTCGCCGGCCCGGGGAGCCCGGTACCCGTGAGCGAATCGCCGAGGCCGCTCGCCGGTTGTTCGCCAGGCAGGGCTTCGACCGGACGTCCGTCCGGGCCGTTGCAGCGGAGGCGGGCGTCGATCCGGCCCTCGTCCACCATTACTTCGGGACGAAGCAGCGCCTGTTCCTCGAAGCGGTCGACTTCCCGATCGACGCAGTGCGTTCGATCGAGTCACTCTCGATCGACGATCCGGACCATGTCGGTGAACGGCTCGTCAGGTTCGCACTCCGCCTGTGGGACGACCCGAACGTGCTGCCGCGCCTGCTCGGCGTGCTGCGCTCCGCCGTGACCGACCCCGAGGCGGGACGAATGCTCGGCGTGCTGTTCACGCGGCAGGGGCCGGTGCAGCTCCTCCGAGCGATGGGTTCCGACCAGCCCGACCTGCGCGCAGAGCTCGTGGGCACGCAGCTCGTCGGCCTGGCCATCGCGCGCCATGTCCTGAAGGTCGAACCGCTGGCGAGCGCCGACCACGAGACGATCGTGGCGGCCGTCGGGCCGACGATGCAGCGCTACCTGGCCGGCGACCTGGGCCTCACCGCCGGGGGCTGATGCAGGGCTGCGACGCGCTGGTCAGCCAGGCCCGAACAGGAGCTCCATCCAGCGCTCGAACGGCGTCGCCCGCTCGACGTCCGACCCGACCCGCACCGAGGCCGAACCCGGGGCGTCGGGCGGGAGCGACGGGGCGTCCGGTGCCAGCGAGAACGGGATCTCGCGACCCTTGCCCAGACCGTAGCCGCGGGCCTCGATCAGGAAGTACTCCTGGCGCTGGATCAGCGCGAGCTCGCGTCGGTAGCCGTCGATGTCGTCGCTGAGCGTCTCGTTGGCCGCGGCCAGGTCCTCGGCGCGGGTGGATGCCGCGGACGCGTCGCCGATCTGACGAGCGAACAGCACGACGATCCAGACCGTGGCGACGGCCCCGAGGATCAGGGCAAGCTGGCGACGCCCGATGCCCGCGATCGGAAGCGCGGACAGATCCGGTGCGCCGCTCTGCGGTGCCTCCGGCTCGCGATCGTCGCCGTCGTCGCCGGCTTCGGACGGGTCTGGGGCGGCGGGGTCGTCGTTCCGCGGTCGCGCGCTCCGGGTCGCCATTCCCAGCACAGTAGCTGCGCGCAGCTGACGTTGTCAACGTTGGTCGGAGGCGCGCTCGCGTGGCGCCTGTGACAGCCAAGCTGTCGCAACGGCGTCGCACGGTTCGGCTACACTGCCCGCATTTCGTACGTTTGTTCGAATTCGAGCGGAGCTGAGCATGCGCACCTATGCCCCCGCAACTACCGAGGCCGTCCTCGAGCGCGTGCTCGAGGAACCGTCGCTCGCCCGTGGCGTCATCCACCACGAGGTGCTCCCGCCCCGCGAGGCAGAGTACGCGCCGTTCCCTGACTGGGTGGATGCCCGGATTCGGGCCGGGCTCGCGTCGCGTGGCATCAGCGAGCTGTACACGCACCAGGCGGCGGCGATCGACGCCGTCCACGGCGGCGAGGACGTGGTCGTCGTCACGCCGACGGCATCCGGCAAGACCCTGTGCTACGCGGTGCCTGTGCTGCAGGCGATCACCGAGGACGCAGCGTCCCGGGCTCTTTTCTTGTTCCCGACCAAGGCGCTCGGCCAGGACCAGGTCGCGGAGCTGACCGAGCTGACCAGGGCAGCCGGGCTCGAGGTCGCTGCGGCGACGTACGACGGCGACACCCCGGCGCCGATCCGGTCGGCCATCCGGACCGCGGGCCGTGTCGTCGTCACGAACCCGGACATGCTCAATTCGGCGATCCTGCCCCACCACACCAAGTGGTTCCAGCTGTTCGAGCAGCTGAAGGTCATCGTCGTCGACGAGCTCCACACGTACCGGGGGGTCTTCGGCAGCCACGTCGCCAACGTCCTCCGGCGCCTCCTGCGAATCTGCGCCCATTACGGCAGCCGGCCGGTGATCGTGTGCTGCTCCGCGACGATCGGCAACCCACAGGAGCTGGCCGAGCTCCTCACCGGCCGCGGGATGCGGCTCATCGACCGGAACGGGGCGCCGGCCGGCGAACGTCATGTGCTGCTCGTCGACCCTCCCCTCCTCGACCCGTCGACGGGCGCACGCGGCTCCGCCCTGACGCTCGCAGAGCGCTGGGCACTCCCCTTCCTCCGGGCCGGCCGCCAGACAATCGTCTTCGGTCGCGCGCGGACCTCGGTCGAGATCATCCTGTCCCGCCTGCGTGAGGCGCTCCGCGAGAGCTACGGGCCGCGCAGCCGCGTGCGGGGCTACCGCGGCGGGTACCTGCCGACCGAACGCCGCTCGATCGAGCAGGGCCTGCGCGACGGCGAGGTGCTCGGCGTCGTCAGCACGAACGCGCTGGAGCTCGGGGTTGACATCGGACGCCTCGACGTCGCCGTCCTGGCCGGCTATCCGGGGTCCATCGCCGGTGCCTGGCAGCAGCTCGGCCGGGCCGGGCGGCGGGCCGGCACCAGCGTCGGTGTCGTGATCGCGTCAGGCGCCCCGGTCGACCAGTACGTCGTCCATCACCCCGAATTCCTGCTCGGCTCCCGGCCGGAGGAGGCCCGCCTCGACCCGGACAACCTGCACGTCCTCCTGGCGCATCTGCGGGCCGCGACCTTCGAGCTGCCGTTCGAGCCCGGCGAGGTGTTCGGACCAGGCCCGGTCGACGACCTCCTCGCGTTCCTCGCCGAGGAAGGCCATGTCCGCCAGGCTGGCGACGGCCGCTGGTACTGGAGCTCGGAGAACTTCCCTGCATCCGAGATCTCGATGCGTGCGGCAGCCCCCGAGAACGTCGTGATCATCGACACGAGTCCCGACCGGCCACGGGTCCTCGGCGAGGTCGACCTGTTCTCGGCGCAGGTGCTCGTTCACGAACGGGCGATCTACATGCACGAGTCGGTCCAGTACTACGTCGACCGGCTCGAGTGGGGCGAGCGCAAGGCGTACGTCCACAAGATCGACGCCGACCACTACACGTATGCAAACCGGGCGGTGACGCTGAAACCACTGGACGTGTTCGGCGAGGCGCCCTCGCAGGGTGGCCGGCGTATCCACGGCGAGGTGATGGTCGCGAGCCTCGTGACGCTGTTCAAGAAGCTCAAGTTCGGGACCGACGAGAACGTCGGCTGGGGCCCGATCGACCTGCCCGAGCTCGAGCTCCAGACGACCGCGTACTGGCTCACGGCGGAGCGGCTGGCGACACCGTGGCGGCGCGACGACCTGGACGTCGCGTTACTGGGCACCGGTCGGGCCATCCAGACGGTCGCGTCGGTGCTGCTGATGGTCGACCCGCGCGATCTCGGGCTCGTGGCGCAGGTCCGCTCGCCGCATTCGGAAGAGCCGACGATCTATCTCTATGAGGCGATGCCCGGCGGGATCGGCCTGTCCGAGCGGTTGTGGCAGCGCCACGAGGAGCTGCTCGAGGCCGCGGCGGCGCTCGTCGCAGCATGCCCGTGCGAGGCCGGCTGTCCGGCCTGCACCGGGCCTCGGCTCGAACCGAACGTGAGCCCGAAGGCACTGGCGCTGCGCCTGCTCGGCGAGCTCGGTGCAACTGCACCTGCCGTCGCCGCCTGACAGTGGTGGAACGCGGGGCGACCCTCGAACGGCGGCTCGCAAGCTTCCGCGCCGCGACCCGCGCGCGGCCCCTCGATACGCCGTGGCAGCGGGCTGCCACGCTGGACCTCGCCGAGCGGATGGCCGACGCGGTGGACGGCGAGGTCGTTCGGACGCCGCTGGGATCGGTGGTGCGACGGGAGCCGCCGATCCGCGTCCTGCCCATTGACCGCGAGCGGCTCGCCCACCTTCCCGGCCAGCCACCGGCCAATGCCCCGCTCGTCTGCCTCGACACCGAGACGACCGGGCTGGCGACCGCCGCGGGTACCGTCGCGTTCCTCGTGGGGCTCGGCTGGTGGGAGGGCGACGGGTTCCGCCAGGTCCAGCTGCTGCTCCCCGATCATGCCGAGGAGCCGGCGTTGCTGGCATTGATCGCGGAGCGGATCCCACCCGCCGCCTGGCTGGTGACGTACAACGGGCGCGGGTTTGACTGGCCGCTGCTCGTGACGCGCTTCCGCATGGCGCGCCGCGACGCGCCGCCGCACGCCGGCCACCTCGACCTGCTGCCCCTCGTCCGGCGGCTGTTCCGCCACCGCATGGCCGATGCGCGGCTGCGGACCGCAGAAGCGGAGCTGCTCGGCCTCCGCCGGATCGGCGACGTGGAGGGGTGGCAGATACCCGGTCGCTACCTCGATTTCCTGCGCGGCGGCCCTGCCGACCCGCTCGTCGAGGTCGTCCGCCACAACGACCAGGACGTTCGCTCGCTGGCACACCTCGTGGGGCACGTGGAACGGGGCTACGCGGACCCGGAGGCCCGCAGCACGGCCCCGCGCGGCGACCTCGCCGGGCTCGCGCGGGCGTTCGCTCGCGAGCGCAGGTTCGACGAGGCGCTCGACTGCCTCGAAGCGGCCGTGGCAGCGGAAGACGAGCGACCGCCGAGCCCGGAGCCCGCGCCGCCGATCCCGTTCCCGGTTGCAGCTCGCGAGACGGCGGCCGAATGGTGGCAGCCCGCCTTCCGGCCGGACTTCGGCGGGCGTCCGAGGCAGCCGGAGCCACTGCCGGCCTACGACCGGCCGGCCGCCTTCGCCGCGCCCTGGTCCGAGGAGCGGCTCTACCTGGACCGTGCCCACGTCCTGCGCCGACTCGGCCGCACCGAGGACGCCTGCGCGGCTTGGGCGGCACTCGCAGCGTCGCCGGGGAGGCTCGGGGTGGTCGCGGCGATCGAGCTGTCCAAGGTCCGCGAGCACCGCCTCCGCGATCCGCTCGGCGCATTCGAGGCCGCCACGCGGGGGCTCGCCGCAGCCGAACGACGCCGGCAAATCGGGCGACCGGAGCCGGTCCTCGAGGCGAACCTCGTGCGTCGGCTGGCACGGCTTCGGAAGCGCCTCGAAGGGCGACGCGCCAGCGGGGTCAGGTGAGCGTCAGACGCGCGGGTTCTCCTGGGGCTCGGAGCCGCCGCAGTAGCGCCATGTCCAGCCGCGCTCGTCCCTGCCGAAGACGCCAGTCGTCCAGTACGGCACCGTCTCCGCGCGCCCTTCCCTGTCGATGTGGACCGTCCCGAGGATCTGGGCCCATGCAAACTCGCCGCGAACCCACACGGTCACCTCGTCCGGTGCCCAGCGATATCCGAGGCGGGTCACCCCCTCCGCCATCAGTGCGGCCGTTTCAGGTCCGTAGACGAGCTCGCCCTGACCCGATCCAGCGATCGCGATGTCCGGGTGGTCGAAGAATCGCGAGGTGCCGGGCTCCCCGCTCGACATCGCCGCGTACGTCTCGGCGATCAGCGACCTGATGCGCGTCTCGTCGTCCATATGCTCGTTCATGAAATGGACTGTAACCGGGCCGTCAGACGACCGGGCCACCGACGCGCCGAGCGGACGCTTCCGCCATGCGTTGCCGAACGGCGTCCCGACCCGGGACGCCCGCCAGGCCCGGGCCCTCGACGAGGAGCGACGCCGCGGCCGAGGCAAGCAGCAGGTCGTAGCGCTGGGCAATGCGCCCGCCGACGAGGTCCGGCCTGGCTCGCGCCGCGAGCACCCCTGCCAGGAACACGTCGCCCGCTCCCGTGGGATCCACCAGAACATCGGGCCGCAGCGCGGGGTATCGATGCAGGCGGCGCGGGCCATCCGGCCCGACCTCCGCCGCGATTCCGCCCATCGCCCCGCTCGTCACCAGGAGCATGGCGCCGGGACGCAGCCAGGCGCATACGTCGTCGATCTCCGTGTCGGGCCCGATGTCCGTTCCGCTGACCGCCACGATGTCCGCCCGGCGGAGCAGCGGAGACGGTCCCGGGGCGATGTGCCGGACCGGTTCTCCGGCACGGATGTCGCGGAGGAGGCCCTGCCAGCCGATGGCCACCAAGGCGTCCTCCGATGGAACGTCCGCCCATGCATCCCGCAGCTCTCCGGCCACCGGCCCGAACAGCCACGCCGGAGCCGAACGCCACTCGGGGGGAAGCGCCTCGACCGGCAACGGATCCGCCACCTCGTATGCCACCTGGCGACGGCCGCCGGGCTCCTCGATGTTGTCGAACACGGGTCCCCTGTTGAGCGCCACGACCCGCACGTCCACCCCCGCCTCTCGGAGCGTGTCGAGCTCCTCGGCGTCAGCGGCCTCGGCGTCGGTCCCAACGAGCGCGGCGACCCGCAGCCCGAGCCGGGCGATCGCCAGGGCGCCGTACGACACGGCCCCACCGAGTCGCCAGCCGCGAGGGTCGCCAGCGACCCGGTCGCGCGACGCAGCGCCGACCACGACCACGCCAGGCGGGCCGGAACCGGGGGTCGGGTCGTGCGGAGGCATGCGCCTATACTCGCCGAATGTTCTTCTACGAACTTCACGAAGGTGACGACGAGGTCTACTCGGACGTCATCCTGTACAGCGATTCGGAGTGGGAGCCCGACGAGTTCTTCGATCTCGTCCAGGCGGTCCGCCGCCGGATCCAGGACAGCCACACGCAGGACACGCTGATCGAGGCAATCGCGACAGTCCTCGAGCGCGAGCACGGCTTCCTGTACGTCTCCGACGACCGGCTGAGCGCCTCGGTCAACGTCTCGAAACAGGAGGACGACAACTTCCTGGCCGAGATCGACAGCGATCTTGATGACGAGGACGACAACGAGGACGACGCGGACCGGAACGGCATGGACGACGCCGACTACGTGACGATCCGCGCCGACCTCGACATCGACGGGGGCTCTCGCCCGAATTAGCCGGACCGCATCGGGGCTTTGCATCCGGTGCACATAACCGAGCCACGGGCAGCCCAATCGGCGGTTGTGGTTGCGCTGTACGCACGAAGGGCGCTCCCGGGAACAGGTTCGGGCATGCTGATTGCACGGAACGCAAGCAATCCGCAATCCCACGACCTGGTCATCGGGTTTGTGTGCAGCTCGTGCAAACCGACGTTCAGCAACGGCGCGACGGCCGAGGCATCGGCCGAGGAGGCCGATGCCGGTGGGAGCGGCATTCAGGCCGCGACGCCCGCGCTGCAGTCCACCAAAGGCACTCCAAGCCACGGATATGCCGCTCGTACCTGTATCGCGACGCCAAGATGCAAGAGGTAGACGTCGATTGATGCCGCGGCCAGGGCGGCTGTCCTACTTGCTGAACAGGATCTCGATCACGTCGCCGTCGCGGACCTGGTAGGCCTTGCCCTCCGAGCGCAGCCGGCCGTGCTTCCGGGCTTCGGCCATCGACCCGAGTTCGAGCAGGTCGTCGTACGCGACGGTCTCGGCCCGGATGAAGCCCCGCGCAAGGTCCGAATGGATCGCCCCGGCCGCGTCGACAGCCGACGAACCGTCAGGGATCGGCCACGCCCGCACCTCGTCGGGGCCGGCCGTGAGGAACGACACGAGCCCCAGCAGTCGGTACGACAGGGCGATCACGCGATCCAGCCCCGACTCGGCGATCCCGAGCTCCTCCATGAACACAGCTGCCTCATCCGGTTCGAGTTCGCCGAGCTCCATCTCGATCCTGGCCGAAAGCGCCTCGATGAGCGCCTGCTGGTGTGGGTAGCCGGCGGCGATCGAACCGACCACCGCCGGGGCTCCGCCAAGGTCGCCCTCGCCCACGTTGAGGAGCACGAGGACCGGCTTCTGGGTGAGGAAGCGGAATCCGCGGATCTGCTTCTCGTCGTCGGGCTCGAGTCCGACGTCGCGGATCGGCGTACCCGCCTCGAGCGCCTCCTTCAGCCGGCGCAAGACCCCTTCCTCGCGCTCGTTCGCCTCGCGCTCCGCCTGCGTCCCGTGCCGGCCGCTGGTCGACAGCCGTTCGATGCGGCGATCGGTCATCGCGAGATCGGCCAGCAGGAACTCGAGATCGAGCCGCTCGAGGTCGCGCCGGGGATCGACGCTTCCTTCGGGATGCGGGTGGGACGCGTCCTCGAACGCGCGGACCACGTGCAACAGGGCGTCGGAGTCGCGAAGCCGCGCCAGGTGCTCGGCCGGCAGCTCCTCGGTGCCGACATGGCCCTCGGTTGAGGCAGGCGGCGCGGGCAGGTCCACGTAGGTCACGTCGGCGTGGACGATCTTCTTCGGCTTGAAGATCTCGGCCAGCCGGTCAAGTCGCTCGTCTGGGACTTTGACGACGCCGACGTTCATCGTGATCCCGCCGTAGCCGCCGGTCTCGGCATGGCCTCGCGTCAGCGTGTTGAAGACCGTGGTCTTGCCCGACACGGCGAGGCCGACGATCGCGATCTGCACGGGTCAGTACCCCGCGGCGGGGTCGACCACGTTGAGCAGCGTCTCCCCGCGCGCGAAGCGGCCAAGGTTGTCGCAGAACAGCTCGATGCTGCGATCGAGGACCCTGCCGCTCGACCAGGCGGTATGCGGCGTGACGATGACGTTCGGCAGGTCGTAGAACGAGGACATCGGCGGCAGCGGCTCGTCACGGAACGTGTCGAGCACCGCGCCCCCGAGGGGTCCGTCATGCAGCGCACGCAGGAGCGCACGTTCGTCCACGAGGCGTCCGCGGGCGACGTTGATGAGCCACGCCCCGGGCTTGACGAGCCGCAGCGTCTCCTCGTTGATCATGTTCTCGGTCTCCGGTGTCAGCGGCGCCGCGAGGACGATGAAGTCGGATTCGGCCAGGAGATCGGGCAGGCTGTCCGGTCCACCGACGCGATCGAGCATGACCTCGCCGAGAGCGTGTCCGCTGTCCATGGGGTCGTCCTCGTCCGCCGGCGGGGTCGCGAGCTGCGCTGTGGCGGGTGTGGCTTCGGGGCTTCTTCTGCGGACCGCCACGACCCGGCAGCCGAACGCTGTCGCGAGCGCGCCGACCGCCCGCCCGATGGAGCCCAGCCCGACGATCCCGACCGTCACGTCGCGGAGCTCCGCTCCCTCGAGCGGCTGCCACGTCCGCTCGCGCTGCAACTCGAGCAGCTGCGGGAGCCGGCGGCTCACCGAGAGGATCATCATCAGGACGTACTCGGCGATCGGCCGACTGAAGACCCCGCGGGCATTCGTGACGACGAGGCCGCGGTCGAGCGCTGACGTCGTCAGGGCACGCTCCACGCCCGAGGTTGCGGAGTGAACCCAGCTCAGTCGCGGGGCACGGGCGAGGATCCGGTCGAATGCGTCGGAGCTCAACCAGCCGCGGAGCATCACCTCGACGTCGTCGACCGGGCCGTCGGCGAGGCCCTCGACCGAAACGGTGACGATCCGGGCTCCCGGCGCTGCCGCCCGGATGCGCTCGAGGTCGCGGGACCGGTAGCGGGCCGACAGGATGGGGCTGAGGGCGATGGCGCTCGGAGCACCGCCGGGTCCGGATCCGGGTCCCGCCGTCCGCGCGAACGGAGCGGTCGTCACGTGGCATTCCCGGTCGCGAGGACGCGCGAAATCCAGCGCTCCGGCGCGTCGATCTCCGCGGGCTGTGGCAGGGTCTCGGGTCCCTCCCACAAGCGTCGCAGGGCGGCGGGCCCGCCGCGATCCGCGATCGCCCGGACGAACTGCTCGCCCTTGCGGTACTGCTCCATCTTGAGATCCATGCCGGTGATCCGGAGCATCGCCCGCTCGAACGGAGTCCGCCGCGTCCGCCGCTCGTGGAAACGGGCGGAGATCCGCTCGACGCCCGGCACGAGCTCCTTCCCGACGTCGTCCATCACGTAGTCGCTGAAGCCCTCGAGCAGGCTCATCACGGCCTGCGTCTCGCGGAACAGGCGGCGCTGCTCCTGGCCCATGAGCTGCTCCATCCAATGCCCGCCGTCGCCCTCGCCGCGGAGTGCGCGGCCGAGCCCGCGCATCGCGTCCCGGCCGAGGCCGCGCGCATCGCGCCCGAACAGCGCCAGCTGTCGCTCGAGACGGCTCGCGAGGTACGGCCGCAACCAGGGATGCGCCTCGAACTCGAAGGCGTGCGTCGTTTCGTGGAGCGCGATCCAGGTCCGGAACGGAACCAGCGGCACGTCGAGCGCGCGCGCCGTCATGCGCACGTTCTCCTCGACGAACAGCAGCCTTCCCGGGGCGATCTCCGCGGACAGCATCGCGAGGTCGTACTGGCCGAGCACGCGCTGGCCCATGAACCCCAGCAGGATACCGAGCTGGCGCGTGGTCACCCAGCGGTTGGCGAGCGCCATGGTCGCCTTGGCCAGCCCGCCTCCCGGCGGCATGACCTGATCGAGGAGCTCGCCCTCCAGGCGGCCGATGAGCGCGGCGAACGACGTCGTGTTGGCGCGAACCCAGCCGGCGCGATCGACGACCTCGGACCGTTCGACGACGCCCGGCAGATCCGTTTCGAGCGCCGCGCTGAGCGCCGGCACGATCCGCTCCATTGCCCGCCGGTAGTGCGGCTCCGACGCCCGCAGTTCCTCGACCGAGAGGCCGCCCGGAGCGCGCCGCAGCCGCCCGATGGCGGTGCGCTCGACGCCAGCCCAGTCCACCAGGCCACCCGAGCGAGCGGCCCGCTCTGCCCGCCGGCCGAGGACCGTTGCCGCGGCACCCAGCGCCGAGCCGACGATGAACCCGGCCTGCCAGACCCGGTCGTCGCGCCAGCCTGGTGCGCCGCGGCCGCCGCCCGATCCCGTCATCGCGCCACGGCCCCGAGCTCCACGGTCTCGACATCCGGGAACGCATCGCCAAACATCCGCGCCGCGATCGTACGGAAGCGGTCCGCGTCGCCGGTCGTCAACTGCACGTGGCTCACGTCGCCAGGCGTCGTATCGGGCGCCTCGAGAGCGTTGATGCTCAGCAGCTCGGCGAGCGACGAGGCGGTGGCCGTCGCCGAGTCGACGATCGCGATCCGTTCCCCGGTCGCGGCCGCAAGGAGTGGGCGCAGCAGCGGGTAGTGGGTGCATCCGAGGAGCAGCGTGTCGACCGCGCCCGAGGCCGGGAGCGGGAAGATGAACTCGCCGTCCGCGTCACGCTGGCCCAGCAGCGGCGCGAGCGCATCGGCCACCGCTGTCTCCGCGACCGGCCCGCTCAGCTCGCCCGCTTCGACGAGCGGAACCAGCGTCGGCGTCGCATGCTCATAGACCTCGACGGCGGGGTTCTCGTCCTTGATCGCGGCGAAGTAGGCGCGCGAACGGACCGTCGCGGGCGTGGCGATCACGCCGACCCGCCGGTTCCGGGTGGCCAGCGCGGCGGCCGAGGCGCCGGGACGGATCACGCCGAGGATCGGCAGGTCGTAGCGTCGCCGGAAATCGCCGATCGCCACGGCAGTTGACGTGTTGCACGCGACGACGATGGCCTTGACCCCGCGGTCGACGAGCTCGTCGAGGCCCTGCATCGAGAAGCGGCGGACCTCGTCGTCCGGGCGGGTGCCGTACGGCGCCCGCCCGTTGTCACCGAGATAGATGGTCAATTCGGTCGGGGTCCGGCGGAGGATCTCGCGAAGGACCGTGAGCCCGCCGACGCCGGAGTCGAAGACGCCGATCGGACGGGGGTCGGTCACCGCGGGGGCCTAGCCTCGCCCCGCGGCTGCCGGGACCGCCGCCTGGCCGAGCAGCTCGCCGGCGAGGCGGGTGACGTCCTGGCTGATCTGCGCGCCCGGCTCCGCGAGCACGAACGGCACGCCCTCGTTGTTGGACTGCACGACAAGCCGCCCGTCCGAAACGACCCGGTGCTCCGGGACGCGGCCGAGAGCCCGTTCGAGATCGTGCGGATCGATGCCACCCGCCAAATCCGCGCGGTTGACGAGGTAGCGGACCTTCGCGGCCGGGTAGCCGATCGCCCGGAACGTGTCGGCCATCGCGATCGTGTTGTGGATCGTCGTCGAGTCGTAGGTGACCACCTCGAGGATCACGTCGCTCGTGTCGAGGAACGACAGGCTGACGTCGTTGAGGTGGCTCGTGAGGTCGATCACGATCGCGCCGTAGATGCGGCGCAGCAGCGACAGCACCTTGTCGACGTCGCGGACGGTGACCATCTCGGCCATCTCGATCCGAGGTGGTGCCAGCAGGATGTCGATGCCCGACGGGTCACGCCACAGGACGTCGCCCAGGTCCGACTCGGCGATGCGATCGGTCGGCAGATCGAGGATCGACGGCGCGTCGGCGGGCACTTTGAGGAGCGATCGCAGGTCGCCGAACTGGAGGCTGCCGTCGATCAGCACGGTGCGCTGTTCGAGCTGACCGAATGCGACGGCGAGGTTGAACGCGAGCGTCGTCTTGCCGACGCCGCCCTTCGGCGCGAACACCGACACGATCCGCGAGCCGCCCTGGTCGGCGCTCGCGGCGAAGTCCTTGCGGACCTGGGCCACCCGCGTGATGAGCTCGAACCCTGAGAACGGCATCGACAGCACGCCGTGGATGCCCGCCTCGGGGTCCGGGTTGATCGGCGTCTGGGGAACGGTCAGGACGATGACCGGCACGCCCAGCTTCGAATCCCGAATCTGCTGCACGAGCTGGGGACCCTTGACGCGCCCCTGCAGGAGCGCATCGATGAGCACCACATCCGGCCGCAGCTGCTGGATCTGCGCCTGGGCCTTGGCCCCCTCACTGATGACGTCGAGCAGCTTGATCTGCGCCTGCGCGTTGAGCAGCCCGCGGATGTACTGGGCCACCTGGGGCACGTCCTCGACGATCAACAGGCGCGTCTGGTCGCTGGAAGCCATCGCGGCGACGATACCAAATTCCCTTCGAACGACACGCCCCGCCGAATGTCCGGGTCGCGAGTGGTCCTGCGGGGGACGGACGGCTACGTTCGAATCGCGACGAGGACCGCCCGCTCGCTACCGGGCCCGTGCACCTCGAGATCGTAGCTCCCTGCGAGCGTTTCCACGCGCAGGCCGGCCGCCTCGGCGAATCCGATGAGCTCGTCGGCCGACACGAGCCGCAGACGGTCGCGGCGCACCCAGCGGACAGGTGCAGCCCCCTGGGCCCCCTCCTCGAAGATCGTGGTGAGCGCGATCGTCCCCGTCGCGGCGTCGTACTCGGCCGAGCCTGTCTTCGTCACGATGGCGCCGGTGGCTGGGTCCGGCCGGGCCCACTCGAGGATCTGGCTTCCGTCGTAGCGGGCAAGATCGTCGGCGTCCGGGAGCCACACGTCCACTGCCGCGATCCCTGTCGAAACGAGGTGGTCGGCGAGGGCATGGATGGCGGCCTGCTGCGCCGTGCGTGTTCCCAGCGCCATCAGCGAGTTCAGGGCGAGGAACCCGAAGTCGAACGCCGCGCCATCGGGAAGCGCGAGCCCGACGAGATCCGCCTCGAGCAACTCGAGGGAGCCGCCGCCCGCGATCTCCGCGGCAGCCCGGGCGCGGGCGCGATCGAGCATGTGCCGGTCGTTGTCGACGCCTGTCACGCGATGGCCGGCTGCCGCGAGGGGAATGGCGACACGGCCGGTCCCGACGGCCAGCTCCAGGACGCGGCCGCGGACGCGATCGGCGAGCGCCCGGTAGAGGTCGATATCGCCAGGATCGTCGACCAGGTCGAGGTCGTAGAGCCGCGCCAGGGCAGCCGCCGTCGCGGGATCGGCCGCCTCGGAGGTCACGAGCGGCGGACCCAGGTCCCGGCCTTGCGCCGGACAGCGAGCGCGCTGATCGCCTCGAGCGCGACCCGATTGGCGGCCATCGCGGTCGTCTCGGCATGGTCGTACGGCGGCGACACCTCGACGATGTCCATCGCGACCAGGTCGACTGCGCCGACGATCTGGCGAACGGCCCGCAGCAGCTCGCGCGGGAGCAGGCCGCCCGGCTCGGGGGTTCCGGTCCCCGGCGCCATGCCCGGATCGAGCACGTCGATGTCGACCGACAGGTAGATGTGGTCGGGCCCGTCGAGTGCCTCGGCGATCGCGTCGGCGACGACCGCCTCCGCCCCTCGCTCCTCGATCTCGGTCATGAGGTGGTAGCGCAATCCGTGTTCGCGCATCCACTCGAACGTGTCTACCGGCGGCCAGTAGCCGCGCAATCCGACCTGCACGAAGTTGCGGCCCTTCACCGCGCCCGACTCGACAAGGCGGCGCATCGGCGTGCCGTGGCCGGCCAGGACGCCCCAATCGTCCATCGCGGTGTCGGCGTGGGCGTCGAAGTGGACGATCCCGATGCTGCCTGGGCGGTGGACCTCGGCGATGGCGGTGGCGCTCGGCCACGTGATCGAGTGGTCGCCCCCGAATACGATCGGGACCGCGCCGGTCTCGGCGACCTCGAGAACCTTCCGATAGATGAACGCGTGCGAGCGCTCGATCCAGGCCGGCACGATATTCGCGTCACCGGCGTCGACGACGGTGAGCACCTCGAACGGCTCGACTCCAAGCTGGAGCGAGTTGATCGAACCCGACGTGTATTGGGCCTCGCGGATCGCCCGCGGTCCGAACCGGGCACCCGAGCGGTGGCTCACCGCATCGTCGAACGGTGCCCCGACGATGGCCACGTCGACGCCCCGCCGGCGCAGCTCGGCCGGCTCGGTGACCCACGGGAGGTTCATGAAGGTCGACGGGCCGACGTAGGTCGGCAGGTCGAAGTCGTCATAGACCTCGTACGCATGGTCCCAACCGTTGCGTGAGGCAAAGCCCTGCTCGGACGCGGACTCGGTGGGGCGCTCAGCCACGGTGTCCTCCGGAGACGGGCGGCGGAAGGCCGGCTTCCGTCTCGTTCGGGCGCCGCCGGTTCGCATCGGACGTCCAGCGGGGCGCGCCGGAGGGGATGGTACCGCGGGGTGCGGTCCTGGGACAGCCTGACGGAAGTCACTCTCCTGGTCGCGATGCAACTTCCCGGCATCGGTTACGTGTGGCGGAAACCCACCCGGTTCGCCTGATGCCGTCTCCGCGCATCGTTGATGCCGGGAAGTCGCATCACGGGAAAGGTGTGCGTTTCCGCCGGGGCCGCCGAACCCCTCAGCTCCCCCGGAACTCCGCCCAGGCCGCCTCGACCAGCGCCGGATCGGCGAACAGCTCAAAGGCCGTCTGCGCCACGAGCGTCGCGGCGAGGAGCGTCGTCTCGTCCGCCCGCGGAGTCGCGGCGGCGTCCCGGAACAGGATCGAATGCCCGGGCGTGCCCTCGGCCGCGATCGACAGGTCGGGGTGGATCGTCGGGCAGACCCAGCTGACGTTGCCCATGTCGGTGCTGCCCGAATTCAGGTCCGGGCCCTGGTCGGCGATCCCGTAGGCGGCTGCGTTGGCCACCCAGCGCTCCTCGAGCGTCCGGTTCTGCTTCATCGTCATGGCGCCGCCCGAGAACGTCACTGCTGCCTTCGTGTCCGTCGCCAGCGCGGCTCCTTCGACGAGCTCACGGAAGCGAGCCTTGATGCGGATGTAGTCCTGCTGGTCGGGACTGCGCAGCATGAACCAGGCCTTCGTGCGCTCCGGGATGATGTTCGCGGCGGTCCCGCCTTCCTGGATGATCCCGTGAACGCGTGCGTCGGGGTGGAGCTGCTGGCGCCACAGGCCAACCGAGCTGAACAGCAGGATCATCGCGTCGAGCGCATTCTTGCCCTTCCACGCGTCCGAGGCGGCATGGGCCTGCAGGCCGTGGAAGACGACCTCGACGTCCTCTGACGCGAGCGGGTGGCTCTCGACGTGGCTTCGGTCACAGGGATGGAACAGGAGGGCCGCGTCGATGCCCTCGAACAGGTCGTCGTCGATCATGATTGCCTTGCCGCTTCCCCGTTCCTCGGCCGGCGTGCCGAGGAACACAATCTCTCCCGGGAGCTCCTCGGCGATCGAAGCCAACGCGATCGCGGCCCCAACCCCGGACGCTGCCATCGTGTTGTGTCCGCAGCCATGGCCGAGACCCGGAAGGGCGTCGTATTCGGCGAGGATCCCGATCCGCGGGCCGGCCCCACCACGTCCGCCCCGGAGGACTCCGCGCACGGCGGTCGGGAGCCGGCCGGCCGGATGCTCGACCACGTAACCGTGGCCGGCGACCGCTTCCGCGACCCAGGTGGCGGCCTGCTCCTCCTCGAACGCAACCTCCGGGTTGGCATGGATCCGCCGCGACAGCTCGACGATCTCGTCCCGGTGCGCTTCGACGGCAGCGGCGAGCCGGGTCTTCATCTCGACGTACGGCGGAGCCGGCTGGTGGACGGTCAGGGTCACGGAACCTCCCGATTGCTCGAGGCAGGCGCAGCCGCAGCGTACCCCGGGCAGGTTGCGGGCTGTGTCAGCGTTCCGCGGACAGCGTCACCTCGGCGACAACGATGAGCGCCAGCATGAAGAGCACGATCGGCAACGCGAGAACCCCCTCGAGACGGAGCAGCACGAGGACAGTCACGAAGAGCCCCGCCCACGCCCCGCGGCGGACGGCACGGGTCCAGTCACCCGTGTAGGCGATGCGCCGGTGCCTGGCGAAGACGATGAGCCAGGCGAGCGGGATCGCGGTCAGCCCCACTGCCAGGCCGAGCAAAGCCGCCCCAACGAACCGGGCACTCGGGTCCTCGATCGGGTCCCGCGTGGTCAGCACGAGCAACGACAGCAGCCAGACGACGCCGGCTGCCGCGAGGATCGCGAGGTTCGCGATGCGATCGCGCTGTTCCACGCGGGCGAGTCTAGCGGCGGCGCGCTCCCGTCAATGGGCTGGTCAGGTGGCCGCGCTGGACGGGCAGATGTCGCGGAACGCGCAGTACGTGCAGGAGAGGTAGTCGGGGCGCGCCGTGTAGTCCCGGGCGCGGATTCCGGCAGCCGCCTGCGCGATCTGCTTGCGCGCCTTGGCCATCCGCTTGGGGTCGACGTCCACGCGGCCGATGAGCCCCGAATTCGAGGAAATGAAGCTGGACGGCATCGGGCAACCTGCCCGTCATTGCCTCGTAGCCCATCGCGTAGATCGCCAGCTGGAGCGAATCCCGCGCACGCTGGCGCGCCTTGGCCGGATCGCGGACGTCGGACGACTTGTAGTCGGTGATCGTGACGCGCTCTCGGCCGAGCATCCCGAGCGTCGGCGTGACGACGTCGGCGTGGGGCTCCGCAGCAGACGCGGGCGGCTCTGCGGTCGTGCTCCCCTCCCCGGCCGCCTCGACGTCGACCCGGTCCCAGCGGCCGCGGATGCGGTCGCCGTCGAGTGTGAAGCTGAACTCGCGCTCGACGTAGGTCGGGATCACTGCATCTGGGGCGAGCTGCGCCTCGCGGAAGCGGCGCAGGGCGGCACGACCCGTCTCGAGGCGGGCCTCCTCATGCGCGCGGCTGACGAACCCGTCGTTCGACCATGCCGCTTCGAAGACCTCGATGAGTTGGTCTTCGCTCATCACGGTCCCGCGGGCGTGCCGCTGATGGAAGAACTGGACGGCCTTGTGGAGTGCCGCCCCGTAGACGATTGCGTGGTGCGGCGCCAGCGGCACTCGGAGGACGTGCGCGAACTTGTACTTGAGCGGGCAGGTCAGGTAGTCGTCGACCTGGTAGAAGCTCAGCGACAGCGGCTCCTCGATCGGGCCGCGCAGCGCCTCTGACGGCTCGGCCGCCCCGGCGAAGGTCGCGAGCCGGTCCAGCGGCGCCGGTTCCGCCGCTCCGGCACCCGCCGCTCCAGCCGTCGAAGGCAGGTCGAGTGCCTCGAGCACGAACGGCGACACGCGCCGCGCCCGTGCCCCGCCGTAGTCGGCTGCGTGCGACAGGATCAGCTCGTCGCGGGCCCGGGTCATGGCCACGTAGAACAGCCGGCGCTCCTCGGCGAGGAACGTCTCGGCGGTCGGTGGCTCGCCCCGGCCGAGGCCTGCGGGGAGCGCGAGCGGCTCGCCTCGACCAGGGAGCGGGAATCGCCCGGCGACGAGTCCGGGCAGGAACACGACCGGGAATTCGAGCCCCTTCGCCTTGTGGACGGTCAGCACGGCGACGGCGTCCGTATCCGGATCGAGCTCCGCGGTGGCCGGGTCGTCGCCGGCCTCGATGAGCGTCTGCAGGTGGCGTGCCACGAACACGGCGCGGTCGTCGGACAGGAGGGCCGACTGCGCCCGGACGATCTCGAAGAAACGGGCGATGTTCTGGAGCGCCTCTTCGGCGGCAACGCTGTCGGTGCCGGCCAGACGTGCCAGCAGCCCCGTCCCGCGGAGGAACGCGTAGAGCACCTCGCCTGCCGGCCGCTCGTGCGCGAGCGCACTGTACGCGCGCAGATCCGCGACGAGCCGTGTGACGCTCGCCCGGCTCTCGGGGGCGATGCGCAGGATGCCGGGTTGGCGATCGAGCTCCTCGAGTACGTCCCACACGGAGCGGTTGCGGCGCCGGGCCGTGGTCACGATCGCGGTCATGTCCTCGCCACCGAGCGCGTACAGCTCCGAGGCCGCGAGCGCGTAGACGTCGACGCTCGAGGACAGGTCCGCAACGGCACGCAGGAACGACATCAAGAGGCGGACCTCGGGCCGGGAATACAGCCCGGAGGTGCCCGAGAACCGCCACGGGATGCCCGCGATGTTCAGTGAGCGCAGGATCGGGTCGGCGTGGCTGTTCGCGCGCACCAGGACCGCATGGTCGCGGGGACGTGCGCCGGTCGCGATCCGGCGGCCGATCTCTGCCGCCACCCAGTCCGCCTCCTCGGGCCCGCTCGCGAATGCCTCGAACCGAACCGGCGCCGGGTCGGCCGTCACCCGTTCGGGACGCAGCCGCTTCGAGATGCCGGTCCGAACCTCAAGACGATCCGGATCGTTGAAGCGGACCAGGCGATATGCGGCGTCGAGCACGGGCGCGTGCGATCGGTAGTTGCGCCGCAGGACGACCGTCCGCGCACCCTGGTAGCGCGCCTGGAAGTCGAGGATGTTGTCGATCGCGGCACCCCGGAAGGCGTAGATCGCCTGGTCGTCGTCGCCGACGACGGTCACGTTGCGATGCCGCTCGGCGAGCAACCCGACGAGCTCGGCCTGCGCCCGGTTCGTGTCCTGGAACTCGTCGACGAGGATGTACCGGAAGCGGGCCTGGATCCGCTCGCGTGCCTCCGCCGACTCGCGGACGAGCCGGAGCGCCAGCGCGACCTGATCGCCGAAGTCGATAAAGCCGCTGGCGGCCAGCAGGTCCTGGTAGCGAGTGTAGGCCCGGGCGAGCTCGTGCTGCCGGCGCGCCGCTTCCATCATGGCCTCGGCGTCCTCCCGTCCGGCCTCGACCGCCGTGGTCGCTCCGGCCGCGAGTCCCTCGGCGAACGCAAGGTAGGCGGAGGGCGCGATGTCCTCGTCCTTGCAGCGGCTGAAGAGCGCCGCCAGCGCCGCGAGGAACCGGGTCGGGTCGCCGAGCGGGCGGTACCGGTCGAGCTCGAACTCGAAAAGATGTTCACGCAGGAAGATGACCACCTCGGCGCGGGACAGGACCCGCACGTCGGGCGGCAACCCGAGCTCGAGCGCGAACTCCCGGATCAGGCCGTCACCGAAAGCATGGAACGTCGAGATCGCGGTGTCCGTGTAGCCGTACGGGACGAGCTGGTCGACACGAACGGACATCTCCTCGGCGGCCTTGTCGGTGAACGTGAGGGCGAGGATCTCCGACGGGCGGGCACGGCGGGTGGCAATCAGCCATGCGATGCGGCGGGTGATGACCTGCGTCTTGCCCGTCCCGGCGCCGGCCACGATCAGCAGCGGGCCCTCACCGTGGGTCACCGCCCGGAACTGATCCGGGTTGAGGCCGCCGAGCAGGGCATCGAGCCCGACCGGATCCTCCGGCGCGGGGGCGTCCATGACCGGCACGAGATCCCCCCATGCCGGGAGCTGGTCCAGCGGTCGCGGCTCGCGCCGAACCCGGGGTCGTGTCATCGGGGCGTTGGGGGCCATGTCCGGAGCATCCGGGGCCGCCGTGCCACCTAGCCTGTCAGACCGCGCCCGAGGTTCGTGCAGTCCCGCCGGCCATCGCGTCGCGGACGGCCTGCGTCTCCTCCTCGGAGAGTGCGGTCTCGGACCGGCCGCCGTTCACTGCCTTGGCATAGACCCGGGTCCCCGTGCGGGAGTGGAGGCTGGTGAACACGATCCCGTCGCCGTTGGCGTCCAGGAGCGCAAGCGCGATGCTCTGGTTGCCGCCGGTGTCCTCGAAGGGGTTGAAGCGGACGAGCCCGATCCGCTGGAGCGAACGTCGCAGGTTTGCCTCGGCGACGGCGGTCCGCACGGTCAGCTCGTCGACCTCGGCGGACACGGTGAAGACCTTGTCGAGGTGCGAGTCGAGAACCTCGCCGAGATCATTGCCTTCCTGACCGCGCGTCAGCGCGTCGATCCGACGACCCAGCCGGCGCGTCCGGCGCCACAGCCAGAAGACGAGAAGGAGCAGGATGAACGAGGCGACCGCCAGGGCAAGAACGGCCACCGAAAGGTACGGGCCGACAACCGCGTCGATGTCGATGCGAGCGTCCTCCGCAGGGGTCGTTCGAGTCTAGCAGGCAGCCCTCACCGCGGACGTTCCCGGGCCTCGACGGGTGCTATCCTGTGCCGCCGGCGAGACCGCCCATCCCCCGGCCGCATTCATCCACGTTCGAGGGTCCCCGCGAAACCATGGCCAAACGAACCCGCGGCAGCAGCCGCCCCGGGCAGCGCCGCCCGCTCCAGCGATCCACCCGTATCGCCAAGCCTTCCGAGCCGGCCCCGGTCGCACCCCGACCGACGACCCTCACGCCCGAAGAGGAAGCTCGTGCGGCCGAGCTCGAGTTGCAGATCGTGTCCGAGGAACGGCTGGCCGAGCAGGCGCAGCGCCGTGCGCGCGACCGGCAGCAGCGTGCCGCCAGCGATCCGGTCGTGCGCAGCTCCGTCCCACTGTCCGTGCGCGAGGCCGAGGAGTACGCCTACGTCGCCCGCGATGTACGCCGGATCGCCACGATCGCGGCCGGGCTCTTCGCGATCATGATCGGACTGTGGATCGCGCTGCAGGTGTCGGGGGTCGGCGCGATCTGACATCAGGCGCTGGTGACCGTTCGTCGGTGGCCGAGGTCTTCGGCGCATCCCTCCGTCTCGGCCTGACGTCGTTCGGTGGACCGGTCGCCCACATCGCCTACTTCCGCCGCGAGTATGTCGAGCGTCGCCGGTGGCTGGACGAGGCGCGCTTCGCCGACCTGCTCGCGCTGAGCCAGGCGCTCCCCGGTCCGGCCAGCAGCCAGCTCGGGATCGCGATCGGCACCCTTCGGGCCGGACGGCTCGGCGGCATCCTCGCCTGGCTCGGGTTCACCCTCCCGTCGGCGATCATCCTCGTCGGCCTGGCGCTCCTGACCGAATCCGCGGACCTCGCCGACTCGGGCTGGGTGCGCGGGCTGAAGCTGGCTGCGGTCGCGGTCGTCGCCCAGGCAGTGCTCGTCATGTGGCGGACACTCGCGCCCGACGTTGCGCGCTCGATCATGGTCGTCACCGCCGCGATTGCGACGCTGGCCGTCGCCTCACCGGCCGCCCAGGTGGCGATCATCGCCGGCGGCGCATTGATCGGTTTCGTCCTCCTCCCTGATTCGTCGGCCGCGGCTCCGGTTGCGCGGACGCGCCTCACGGGTCCGCGCTGGGCGATGGCGTGCCTCGTGGCGTTCGCCGTGCTGCTCGTCGGCCTGCCGGTGTTGCGGGAAGCCGTTGCGAACCAGGCAATCGCGTTATTCGGTGCGTTCTACCGCGCCGGCTCCCTGGTCTTTGGCGGTGGCCACGTCGTCCTGCCACTGCTCAACGAGACCGTGGTCCAGAACGGCTGGGTCAGCGAGGACCGCTTCCTCGCCGGCTATGGCGCCGCGCAGGCGGTTCCCGGGCCCCTGTTCACGTTCGCAGGCTTCCTCGGTGCATCGATGACGATCTCGCCAACCGGGATCGCCGGCGCAGCGATCGCGCTCGTCGCGATCTTCCTCCCGTCCTTCCTGCTGGTCTGGGGCGTGCTCCCGTTCTGGGACGTGCTCCGCGGCCGAAGCGAGGTGCGGCGGGCACTGACCGGGGTCAACGCTGCGGTCGTCGGTCTCCTGCTGGCCGCCCTCATCACCCCGGTCTGGACGAGCGCGGTCAGCGGCCCACTCGAGGCGCTCATCGCAGCGGGCGCGGCACTCCTGCTGGTCGCGCTCCGGTTTCCGCCGTGGGCCGTCGTCCTCATCACGGCGGTGACGACGGAGGTCCTGACCCGGCTGACCTGAACCCCAGACATATGCCTTGACAGACATATACCGCCTGCGCGTCCAGTTCGAGCGGCACTTCAACCATGACCGCGCCAAGGTCTGGCGCGCACTGACCGAGTCCGAACACCTCAGGTCCTGGATGCCGTGCGACATCGTCGGCGAGCGGCGAGCGGGCGCGAGGATCGAGCTGCCGTTCTGGCCAGACCACGTCGAGACGTACGGCCTCGATGCCGCAGCGCTCCACGGGGAGATCCGCGTCTGGGACCCACCATCGGTGTTCGAGTGGACCTGGGAGACCGACGTCCTCCGCTGGGAGCTCACCCCCGACGAGGGCGGCACGGACCTGCGCTTCACGACCTGGCTCGCCGACGATCCTGCCGGCGCCGTAAATGCTTCCGCCGGGTACCACGTCTGCCTCAACAACCTCGAGGAGCTCCTCGACACCGGGAGCGCCGGGCGTCTGATCGACGCAGACGTCGCGCCATTGGAGCGCCGCTACGAGGAGCAGGTCGCGGCAATGGCGTGACCGCCTGACCCGGAGCCCGACTGCTGTTTCGTCCCACGAACGAAACTCGGGCCGAAGCCATGCGTACCCGGATGTTGTGTCGTCCCACGAATGAAACAGGCGGGTTCGTTCACCGCGACGAAACGCTGACTACCCACACGGGTCTCGTGATATCTGCGGCGTCGAGTTTCGTTCGCCCCACGAAACGCCGACCCGGCTCCGTGCGCGCGAGATTGCCCCGGGCCGGCGCGAGTTGCCACCGCCTGCGTGAATTCGATCGGGGCCGACACTGGCTCCAGCATGAGATTGGAGGCCAGACCATGGGTGAGCTGCTCGGGATCGCTCGATTTCGGTTCCATCCCGACAAGGTCGAGGAGTACAAGCGCCTGTCCGCGCAGGCAATGGACATCGTCCGAGCGAAGGAGAGCGACACGCTGGAGTATTCGATCTACTTCAACGAGGACGAATCGGAGGCCGTCGTGATCGAGCGGTTCGCCAGCTCCGAGGCGCTGCTCGAGCACGGCGCGAACATGAGCGATTTGTCGCCGGCGGTCCTCGCGACGGCGACCGTCGAGGGCGAGCTCCTCGGTGAGCCGAACGCGGAGCTTCGCGCGAAGCTCACCGGGCCCGAGCCGCAGCTGTTCACGCCGTACATGTCGCTGAAGCCGGGATAGATCGTCCTAGACTGGCCGCGTGCCAGCACGTCGTGTCGCCGGAGCCAAGCCCGAGGCGCTCTTCCAACCACCTCCCGAGCGCCAGCCGCTCGCGGCCCGGATGCGCCCGCGGAACCTCGAGGAGTTCGTCGGGCAGGAACACCTCGTGGGCGAGCGCGGACCGCTGCGGCGGAGCATCGCCCGCGGTCACCTCTCGTCGTTGCTGCTGTGGGGGCCGCCGGGCACCGGCAAGACCAGCCTGGCCCGGTTGCTCGCGGCGGAGATCGGCGCCGAGTTCGCGACCATGAGCGCGGTGATGGCCGGTGTCGCCGACGTCCGCGGCGCGATCGCCGAGTCGCAGGAGCGGCTCGCACTCCACGGCCGGCGCACGATTCTCTTCCTCGACGAGATCCACCGCTTCAACAAGGCGCAGCAGGATGCGCTGCTGCCGCACGTCGAGGACGGCACGGTCACGTTGATCGGGGCGACGACCGAGAATCCCTACTTCGAGGTCAACGCCGCACTCCTGTCGCGGATGCGGGTCTGGCGGCTCGAGCAGCTCACCGACGAGGACGTTGCGACCGTTGTCCGTCGCGCGATCGCCGACGCGGAGCGCGGACTGGCCGGCGACCTCGGTCCAGACGGCGGCGTCGCCGTGGCCGACGAAGGCTTCGATCACCTGGTGTCGCTGGCGGGCGGCGATGCGCGTGCGGCGCTCAACGTGCTCGAAGGCGCAGTTGCCCTCGCGGAGGCGGAGGGCGTCCGGGACAAGACGGGCCGCGTCACTCCTCGACTCGAGGACGTCGAAGCGGCCGCCCAGCAGCGGATCCTCGGCTACGACCGCGCAGGCGACGGCCACTACGACACCGTTTCCGCGTTTATCAAGAGCCTTCGCGGAAACGACCCCGACGCCGCGCTCTACTGGCTGGCATCGATGATCGCGGCCGGCGAGGATCCGAAGTTCATCGCCCGGCGACTGATCATCTCCGCCTCAGAGGACGTCGGGAACGCCGATCCCCGGGCGCTCACGGTGGCGGTCTCGGCGGCCCAGGCGCTGGACTGGGTCGGGCTGCCCGAAGCCCAGTACGCCCTGGCACAGGCCGCCACGTACATCGCCACCGCCCCGAAGTCGAACCGCTCCGGGTCGGCGTACTGGGCGGCGGTGTCCGACGTCGACGAGCGTGGCTCGCTGCCAGTCCCGCTCCACCTGCGCCAGGCACCGTACGCCCGGATGAAGCAGCACGGAATCGGCGTCGGATACCGCTACAGCCACGACTTCGAAGGCGCCGACGTCGAGCAGCAGTACCTGCCCGACGAGCTGGTCGACCGCCGCTACTACCTGCCCACCGAGCAGGGCTACGAAGCCACGATCGGCGGGCGGATGGCCGGGCGGGCAGAGGCACGGGCCGCCGCCAAAGCGGCCGGGCGAACCCCGAAGGACCGCTCCCCCACCCCGCAGGTCAAGCCACGCGCCGGCAGGAACCTGATGGATACGCGCGAGTCGAACCGCAAGAAGCTGGCCGAGACCGAGAAGCGCGACGCGGGCGGCTGACATAGCTGCGCCGGTAGGCGACAGGTTCTGACCGCTCGGCCGGGTAACGTCAGGGCGTGACGGAGCTTCATGAAGGCCTCGTCGTCGGCGACGACGGCAAGGCGCGCTGCTGGTGGGCAGCCGGCGACGCCGCTGTATCGCCCGTACCACGACGAGGAGTGGGGCCACCCGGTCGACGACGACCGGCGGCTGTTCGAGAAGCTGTGCCTCGAGGGCTTCCAGTCCGGCCTGTCGTGGCTGACGATCCTGCGCAAGCGCGACAACTTCCGACGCGCCTTCGACGACTTCGACCCCCGGAAGGTCGCGCGTTACGACGACCACGACGTCGAGCGGCTGCTGGGCGACGCGGGCATCGTCCGCCACCGCGGCAAGATCGCAGCGACGATCACCAACGCCCGGCGCTACCTCGACCTGGTCGACGAGACCGGCTCGCTCGCCGCCTACCTGTGGCACTTCGAGCCCGAACCATCCGCCCGGCCGAAACGTCTCGACCGCGACGCGCTGATGGCGATGGACAGCACGCCCGAATCGACCGCCCTGAGCAAGGACCTGCGCCGCCGTGGCTGGGCGTTCGTCGGCCCGACGACGGTCTACGCCGCAATGCAGGCGATGGGCGTCGTCAACGACCACCTCGAGGGCTGCTTCGTCCGCCCGACTGTCGAGGAGGAGCGCGCCCGCTTCGCACGACCCACGCGCTGACGTCGCGAACCGCAACCTTCGGTCGTCATCATGGCGACGTGCACGCCCGACACCTGCTCGATCGCTACGTGCCGCGCGGCGCCATCCTCCTGACGGTCCTGACCTTCGGCTCCTACGTGATGGGCCTGGTCCGCGACCGGGTCCTGGTGCGTACGTTCGGCGCCGGCGAGGAGCTCGACGCGTTCAACGCCGCATTCGTCATCCCGGAGCTGTCGCTGGGTATCGTCGTCGCGAGTGGCGTGGCGGCCCCGTTCGTGCCGCTGTTCACGGGCCTGCGCCGCGAGAACGAGCCGGACGCGCAGACGTTCGGCCAGACGATCCTGACTCTCGCCGTCCTCGCGATGGGGGTCGTGTCGCTGCTCCTGTTCATCTTCGCGCCGCTGACCGTCCCGATCGTCGCGAGCGGATTCGGGCCCGCACAGCAGGAGCTCTACATCGAGCTGTTCCGGGTGATGTCGGTGACGACGGTCATCTTTGCGGCGTCGCTGGTGCTCGGCGAGGTGCTGGTTGCCGACCGCCGGTTCCTGTACTACGGCCTCGCGCCGATCCTGTACAACGCGGGCCTCGCGTTCGGCGCGCTGGTCCTCAGTCCCGAGTTCGGCATCTTCGGCGCGGCGATCGGGGCGGTGATCGGGGCGGGCCTCCATCTCGGTATCCGCGTCGTGGGCATTCGCGGGACGGCATTCCGCATCCGTGCGCGGCTGGCGCTGCAGGTCGCCGGGCTGCGCGACTTCTTCCGGCTGGCGCTCCCGAAGACCGCGTCGAGTCCCATCGAGCCGCTCACGTTCCTGTTCTTCACCAACGTCGCGTCAACCCTCGTTGCCGGCAGCATCACCTCGGTCAGCCTGGCGCGGAACTTCCAGAGCGTGCCGGTCAGCCTGTTCGGTGTCGCGTTCTCGCTTGCTGCCTTCCCGGCCCTCGCGACCGCCTACACGGCCGCCGACAAGCGGACGTTCGCGCGGATCGTGCGGGCGAACACCCTGTCCATCGGCGTGCTGACCATCTGCTCCGCGATCGGGCTGATCGTCATTGGCGAGCGCGCGATCGACGTGCTGCTCGGCGGAGGTCTGTTCGACGCGGAGGACGTCCAGCGGACTGCCCTGGTCCTGGGCGTGTTCGCCATCTCGATCCCGTTCGAGAGCCTCGGGCACCTGTACAGCCGGGCGATCTATGCCACGCGCCATACCCGGCTGCAGGTGGTTGCCTCGCTGATCGGGTTCGCGGTCACGATCATCGCGACGCTCGCGACCGTGGACGCCCTCGACATCGTGGCGATCCCGTTCGGGTTCACGGCCGGGAGCGTCGTGCGCTTCGTGCTCCTGGTCGCGGTCCTCCTGCCGCGTGTTCGGCGGATGCCGGACCTCCCTGCCGGGGCGCCCGCACCCGACGAACCGGCTGGACCGGCCCTCAGCCCATCTCCGACGCCGGGATCGTCGGGGCGACGATGAGCCAGCGCCCGTCGCGGTCGGGGTAGCGGCCCTCGGGCCGCTTCCAGGGCAGGAAGTTGCGCCGCATCTCGGCCTCGTCCTGGAACGTGCCGGCCGGATCCGACGGGCCCCAGATCGTCGAAACCCGCGGGTACCACGGGTCGAGGACATACGTGCCGGAGATCTTTACGTCCTCGAACTGGAGCGGATCGGCCGTCGCCTTGTAGCCGGTCATCACCCAGGTATGGGCACCGCGCCACGCGATGAGGATGACCGGCGCCTGCGTCTCGCTCAGGGCGCGGGCCGCATCGAGGAGCGCCTCCTGGCGACGCTTGAATGCCCGGATCTCGTAGCCGCGCGCGCCATACGCCTCGAGCGCCTGGACCATGGCGCCGGGTCCCCAGCCGCCGTTGAGGCTGTCGCGGCGGCTCTCCCATTCGTGCCCGCGGTTCACAAGCTTCTGCTGGAAGCGCTCGGTGTTGTCGGCGAGGCCTAGCGAGGCGAGCACCATCTGGACGCCTGCCGGCGCGCACCATTCCTTGGTGAGCTGGGTGATGAACACTGAGTTCGGCTTCTTGACGACCCGCACCGTGACGGGCTTGCGCTTCGGCGTGGGTGTCGGTGTGGGCGTCGGCTTCGGCGTCGGCGTGGGAGCGGGGTCGATCGGCTCGACTGCGATCCTCGAAGGGCTGGGTGACGGCTCCGGGCTGGCGGTCGCCCGGGCGATCGGTCGCGGCGTCGCGTCGATGGTCGGGGCCGTTGGCCGGTCGGGCGGCGGGTCGACGATCAGGTCGATCCGGTGGAGCAGGCTCGCGAACCGGTCGCCGGCGCCGAACGTATTCGTGGAAACCGCTCCTGCGGTCATGATCGCTCCCGCAAGCATCACCGCGACGAGGATCAGCGCGACCCGCCGCCAGCGCCGGCTCGGATGCGAGACGTTGCTGCCGGGCTCGATGCTCGCGGGCGGTACGGGCTGGGTCATGGGCGTCGAAAACCTGGGTACTGCTTTGCGGTCGGACCCAAGTCCGACGGTCGATCGAGCGGGGATGTGCCGCCGAAGGCGCAGATCATGACCGATCTTTGTTCGCTCGGCTTCCAACGACCTGTACGACGCCGGGGCGCAGGAGGATGTCGACGGCTGGCTCGCGGGTGAGTTGGCCCCGCCCGATCGGCGCCGTCCGGGCTACCCTTGGGCAATGGAGAGCATGCGTCCCGCTCGTGTCGCGATCGTCGGGGTTGGGAACGTCGGATCGTCGTTCGCCTATGCCTTGCTGCTTTCGGGAATCGCCGCGGAGATCGTGCTGATCGACGCGAACGAGCGACGGGCCGAGGGCGAGGCGATGGATCTGCAGCATGCCGTGCCGTTCGCGAAACCGACTCGCGTGTGGGCCGGCTCGTATGCCGATTGCGCCGGCGCGGCCGTGACCGTGATCGCGGCGGGCGCCGGGCAGAAGCCGGGCGAGACGCGCCTTGACCTCGTCCGCAAGAACGCGGCGATCTTCGGTCAGATCGTGCCGCCGGTCGCCGAAGCCAACCCGACCGGCATCATCCTTGTCGCCACGAACCCAGTTGACGTGCTGACGTACGAGACATGGCGTCGGTCCGGTCTGCCGCCCGAACGTGTCATCGGGTCGGGCACGATCCTCGACACCGCCCGCTTCAGGGCCGCCCTGTCGGACCACTTCGGCGTCGATCCGCGCTCTGTCCACGCATTCATCGTCGGTGAGCACGGGGACAGCGAGGTGCCGGTCTGGAGCTCGGCGAACATCGCCGGGATGCGCCTGCCCGAGTTCTGCTCGGCCAACGGCATCCGCTACGACCGCGACGCCATGGAGGCGATCTTCGTCTCCGTTCGCGACGCGGCCTACGAGATCATCCAGCGCAAGGGCGCCACCTACTACGCGGTCGCGGCCGGGCTGCTGCGGATCGTCGAGGCGATCGTGCGCGACCAGCGGACGGTGCTGTCGGTCAGCTCGTTGATCCGCGACTACAACGGGATCGACGATGTCTACCTGTCGCTGCCGACGGTGATCCATCGGGAGGGCGTCGACCGCGTGCTCCGGATCGACCTGTCCGTCGCCGAGTTCGACGGCCTGCGCGCGTCGGCGCGCGTGCTACGCGAGACGATCGCGTCGCTGGGCGAGGGCGAGGCCGCCTCGGAGCGGGCCTGATTCTCGCTCCGGGAGAATCTGCCGACTTCGCAGGAGAACCTGGCCAAATTCCCACGGGTGGGCGATCAGGCCATCTACTTGGTCGCTCAGGCAGTCGGATTCGACCGATTCAGCGGCCAGGATCCCACCAGGTGAGAATCTGGCACGAACTACCTAACGTCAATGTGGCCCAACGTTCCGTGCGTGGAAATCTGGCCAACTCGCGGCGAGGGACGCGCGCACGGGACGCTCAGGGCTCCAGGTCGAACGACCGCACGTGGCGCGGGCGGAAGACCGCGATCGGGCGGCGGTCGAAGGTCGCGATGCGGCGCACACCGAGTCGCTCGGCAGACGCGACCAGGCACGCGTCCGCGAGTCGCGGGCGATGCTCCGACGCCTCGGCCATCAGCTCCGCGGCCCGCGCCAGGTCTGCCTCCGTCGGTGGAATGATTCGAATCGCCCCATCGACGACCGACTGCACGAGCGCCACGGTCGCCGCCTGCCCGATGTCGCGCTGCAGGACGACGTCGAGCTCGGCCAGGGTCAGGGCCCCCAGCAGGAGCGGTTCATCGGCACGCCGGAACCAGCCGACAGCGGTGGCGTGATTCAGGTCGTCGCGATCGGCGGCGGCGATCACCGCGCTCGCATCGAGCAGGATCGGCACGTCAGCGCGACGGCCCGCGACGCTCGGTCTCGCGCCGGGCGATCGACCGGGCGTCGAGCGAGAGGCGTCCGTGCCCGCTCCGCCCCACCGCGATGAACCCGAGCTCAGCCGGCGCGTCGTGCTCGGCGAGGTAGGCCTCGATCGAGGCCGCCAGCACCGCGGTCTTCGTCGTGCGCTCGCGGTGCGCGAACCGGTCGAGGCGGTCCAGGAGGTCCGCGTCAAGGAGGATCGTGGTTCGTCGAGTCGTCATATGCCTGCATATATGACGTGGTGGCGACGTCCCGTCAAGTCGTGCGAGCATGAGCGGCCCGTTCCGCCACCAGGAGAATCCCGTGACCCGCTTCGAGCCGAACCTGCGCATCCCGGGCCCGACCGCGCTGCCACCCAGCGTCCGGGAGGCGGGTGCGCGGCAGATGATCAACCACCGCGGTCCCGAATTCGCGGCGATGCTCACCCGGATCCTCGACGGCATGAAGCCATACTTCGGGACGACGTCCGACGTGGCGATGATCACGACCGCGGGGTCCGGCGGGCTCGAGGCGGCGGTCGTCAACACGCTGTCGCCCGGCGACCGGGTCCTCGGTGTGAGCATCGGCTCGTTCGGCGACCGGTTCGCCAAGATCGCCGGTATCTACGGCGCGGACGTGACCAAGCTCGACGCCGAGTGGGGCTATGCCGCGGACGGTGCCGAGATCCGCGAGCGACTGCGCGGCATGTCCGACACCAGGGCGGTCCTGCTCACCCACAACGAGACGTCGACCGGGGTCATGAATCCGATCCCCGAGCTCGCCGCGGCCATTCACGAGGAGGCGCCTGACGCGCTGATCCTCGTCGACAGCGTGTCCGGTCTCGGCGCCGTCCCGTTCGAGATGGACGCATGGGGCGTCGACGTGGTCGTGACCGGCTCCCAGAAGGCGTGGATGTCAGCCCCAGGTCTGGCGATGATCGCCGCCTCCCCGCGCGGCTGGGCCGCGATGGAGACGGCGAAGATGCCGCGCTTCTACCTCGACCTGCGGGCGCACCGCGACGCAGCGGCAAACGGCCAGACGCCCTTCACGCCCGCGATCGCGGTCGTCTTCCAGGTCGACGAGGGCCTGCGGCTCATGCAGGCCGAAGGCAAGGAGAACGTCTTTGCCCGCCACGAGATCTGCGCCGCCGCATCGCGCGCAGGGCTCGCCGCGCTGGGCTTCGAGCTCCTTGCCGACCAACGCCATGCGTCGAAGACGGTGACCGCGGCGCTGGTCCCCGACGGCTTCGACTGGAAGGCATTCAACACCGAGGTCAAGCGGCAGGGCGTGGTCCTGGCCGGCGGTCAGGGCAAGCTCACCGGGAAGATCTTCCGACTCGGCCACCTCGGCTCGGTGACGCTCGACGAGATCCTGGGCGCGATCAGCACCCTCGAGATCGTGTCGATCGCCCATGGCCGGCAGGTGGAACCGGGCACCGCCGTGGCCGCTGCCCAGCGCGCGGCCCTCGAGGTGATGGACATCGCCCCGGCAGCGGTCGGCGTCGGCGCGTGAAGGTCCTCGTTGCCGAGTCCGTCGCCCAGGAGGGACTCGAGCGGCTGCGGGCGCATCACGAGGTCGACGAGCGGATCGGCCTGACACGCGACGAGCTGTGCGCGATCCTGCCCGAGTACGACGCCCTGATCGTGCGCAGCCAGGTCCAGGTCGATGCGGAGCTGATTGCCGCGGGGACCCGCCTCGTCGTCATCGGGCGGGCCGGGGTCGGCGTCGACAACGTCGATCTCGATTCCGCGACGCGCGCCGGGATCACCGTCGTCAACGCCCCGACCGGCAACACGATTGCGGCCGCCGAGCACACCCTCGCCTTGCTCTACGGCGTCGCCCGCAACATCGTCCCGGCCGAGGCCTCGCTACGCCGTGGTGAATGGAAGCGCGCCCAGTTCACCGGCCTCGAGCTGCGTGGGCGGACGCTCGGCATCATCGGGCTCGGCAAGATCGGCCAGGCGATCGCGGCACGGGCACGGGCGATGGAGATGGACGTCCTTGCCGCCGACCCGTACATCACCCCCGAGCAGGCCGAGAACCATGGCGTCGAGCTCGTCGACATGCCCGAGCTGCTCGAACGGTCCGACGTGATCACCGTCCATGTCCCGCTCAGCCGCGCCACGAAGAACCTGATCGGCCGTGAGGCGCTGGCCCGGATGAAGCCCGGGGCGATCCTGCTCAACGTCGCCCGTGGCGGCGTGATCGACGAGGCCGCCGTGGCCGACGCGCTTCGCGACGGCAAGCTGGCCGGCGCCGGGATCGACGTCTTCGAACAGGAGCCGCCGACCGGCTCGCCGCTGCTCGACGCTCCGAACGCACTCCTGACCCCGCACCTCGGTGCGTCGACCGTCGAAGCCCAGGTGCTCGTCTCCGAGGAGGTCGCAAGCCAGGTGATCGACGTGCTCGACGGGCGGAGCGCGCGCTACGCGGTCAACGCGCCGCTGCTCACTCCGGAGACGGCACGGGCGATCGCGCCCTACCTGCCACTCGCCGAGATCCTCGGGCGGTTCTTCGCCCAGTTCTGTCGCTCCGCGGTCCGCACGATCACGCTCGAGATCGCGGGCGAGCTCGCCGAGCACGATGCGTCGCCGCTCACCGCGGCCGTGCTGCGGGGCCTGCTCGAGACGCAGACCACCGAGCGGGTCGAACCTCGTCAACGCCGGTGCCCTGGCGCGGGCCCGCGGGATCACCGTCATCGAGCGGAAGACGCCGGACGCCGGCGCGTTTGCCGCCCAGCTCACGGTCTCCGGCGAGGCGAAGGGCGAGATCACCACCGTCGCCGGCACGGTCGCCGCCGGCGAGCCCCGGCTGACGCTGCTCAACGATTACCGGCTCGACATGGCGCCGGCCGAGATCATGCTCATGACGAAGCACATGGACCGGCCGGGCACCGTCGGCCGGATCGGCGTGCTCCTCGGCCAGGCCGACGTCAACATCAGCGCGATGTACCTCGCCCGCACGCGCCCACGCGAGGACGCGCTGATGGTCCTCTCGCTCGACGACGACGTGCCGCCGGCGCTCGCGGACGAGATCCGCGACCACCCGGCGATCGTCGACCTGTGGACGATCCGTCTCGGGGGCGAGCACTGAGCGCCTCCGGGCAGCGGGCGTCGGGCGACACGGCCGGCCCTGTCCCGCCGATCCCCGCGGGCCTCGACGCGACGCTCGTCCTGCTGCGGCACGGCGAGTCGGAGCTCATCGTCGAGGGGCGCTTCCAGGGCCAGGCCGAGACGCCACTCTCCGCGGCCGGACGTCGCCAGGCCGAGCTGGCCGGAGCACGCCTTGCCAGGCCACATGAGTCGCCCAGCCTGCCGGTCCCGACAGGAGCACCGCTCGAGATCGTCCATTCGCCGTTGCAGCGCGCCGCACGGACCGCCGAGGCGGTCGCGTCCGCGATGGCGCAGCCGCTCGCCTTCGGGCGTGACGTCCCGCTTCGTCCGGACCGCGGATTCCTCGAGATCGGCCAGGGAGCCTGGGAAGGCCTCCACCACACCGAGATCCAGGAACGCTACGGCGAGGAGCTGGCGACGTGGCGGCGCGATCCTCTCGCCGCGTGGGCACCCGGTGGCGAATCACTCCCCGAAGTCCAGGCACGGGTCCGGCCCGCGCTCGGGGCGCTCCTCGCGCCGCTTGCCCGGGCTGGCATACCGGGAACGCTCGACCGGCCACAGGTCGCCGGCTACCGCGACACGACGCCCGAACACCCGTGGTCGGTGCTGGTCGCCCATGACGGCGTGTTCAAGGTGGTGCTGCTGACGCTCTTCGGCCTTCCGCTCGACCGCTTCTGGATGTGGCTGTCCGACCTGTGCGGCATCAGCGTGATCGAGTTCCGCGGGGGCCGGGCTGTGCTGCGCGCTCACAACCTCACCGAGCACCTCGCGCCCGTCCTGGACGAGCGCGCCCAGCAGGTCAGCGAGCAACGCGAGCGAACCGGAGCGCTTTAGCGCTTGCGCCCCATCGGCGTCCGGCGGAGCATCAACCGAAGCAGCCCGACCCGCAGCCGGCGGTGCGCCTCGCGCAGGGCGGCCATCCGGTCCTCGCCGAGCATCCGCTTCCCGTAGGCGACTTCGACCTTGGCCTGCGCCACGGTCTGGATCTCGGGCCGCGATTGCGGCAGGACCTCGCCCAACGCCACGGCGTACTCGTAGACGGTCTGCGTCGGTCGTGGCCCGAACCCGAGGCGTCCGGCGAGGCGCGTGAGCATGGCGTACGACTTGTCCGGGGTCACCTCGCCGCGCGGGCCGCGCCGGTAGGCGACGAACCCAAGGGAACCGATGATGGCGAACAGCAGGATCGCAACGACGATGAGTGCGGCGCCAGAGGCCGCGCCTGCACCATTGAACCCGGGGAGACCGGTGCCGCCGCCTGCCAGAGGATCACCCTCGAGCTCGCCCAGCCCTCCAGGCGGAATGATCGGCGCCAGGCTGCCCGACGGTGGTCGGCTCGCGACCGGTTCGCCGGTCGGCAGCGGCTCTGCATTGGCAAGGCCGCCACCAGTGGGGTCGAACTCCACCCAGCCGTAATCGGGGAAATAGACCTCGACCCAGGCGTGCGCCGCACTCTGCGACACGGTCTCATAGAGCCGCGCATCGCGTTTGCCGGGCAGGAAGCCGGCGGCCAGGCGTGTCGGGATGTCCTCTTGACGGAGCAGCATCGCCATTGTCGAGGCGTAGTACAGGCAGTAGCCGCGGCGGTGCCGGGCGAAGCATTCGACGGTCGACAGGCCCTCGCAGGGGAGATCGCGGACGTCGGCGTCGTACTTGAAGTTCACGGACGACTGGAAGTAGTCAACCATCGTGCTCGCGACGTCGTACGGGTTGGTCGGGTCAGCAACCTCGGCAAGGATGGCCTTGAGGAGCTTGTCGGCGTCGCCGCCAGGCGGGATCGCCCCCTCGGGCACCGTCAGGTACTGCGTGCGGATTGCCGCCGGGTAGTCCGTGCCGGCCGCACGGAGACGGTTGATCGTGAGCGCCCCATCCTTGTCGTCGCCGCGCTCCCTGACCAGCGCGGTGACCGTGTACGGATCGCCGCCCGAGCGGTCGACGCTGGCGACGAACTTCGCGTCGCCGATATATGAGACGCGGACCGGCGCGCTGACCGTCGACGGGGACTGCGGCGACAGGATGGTCGACTGGCGGAAGTCAGCCGGGAAGACCCGGAACGTCACCGCCCGGCGACCAGCCTCGGCGACCGCCTCGCCGCTCGCGGCGAGCACCTCTTCGCCCACGGGGACGTCGTATCCGGCCGCGACGGACTGGCTCCATGCGGACAGGCCAAAGGTGTCATACACCGCCGCCCGCCAGTAGAGGTTGTCGTCCTCTGGCTCCGAGAACTGGACCGAGAAGGCGTCCGTCTCCGCGGTCGTCCATTGGCCGCTGATCTGCGTGGTGCTCCCGAATTGGATACCCAGCGGGCGGTTCGCGCCACCCGTCGGCAGGAAGCGCTGGAAATCGCGGCCCAACACGATGAGCTGGTCACCCACCCCGCGAACCGCCCCGGCGAGCGGCGACGACGAGGCGGTGTTGGTGAGGAAGAGGGACCCGATGACGGCCACAGCGATGAACACGGAGCCGCCGCGCAGGTACAGCGCCGATACGGCCGATGGGTCGCCGATGCGACGCCGCAGCCACTCGGACTCCTCGTCGAAGGCGTGGTACCGGATAAGCAGGAAGAGTGCGGCCAGGCTGAACAGCACGAGCAGCGTGAGCTGGTTGCGATACGTGAAGCCCATGTTCGCGACGAGGATGATCCCGACCAGAACGATCGCGTTCAGCGGCCGGCGATGGCCGAACGTCGTGTACGCGGCGTACATCGCGGTTGCCCACGTGAACAGCCCGAGCGTCAGCAGGAAGTGACCGTACTCCTGCGTGACCGCCTGGTTCCGGAGCGCCAGGTCGCGCCACGCCTCCACGACTGAGGTCGCGGTCGCCTGGTACTGGGTGAACCAGCTGGCTTCCGGCTGCATGACGTCGCCGACGTACAGCGGGATGATGAGCGCGGCGAGGAGCGACCCGACAAGATAGGTTGGCCAGCGTCCCCAGCCGACCTTCGCGCCGATGAACCCGATCGCGACCCCCCACCCGACCGTCAGCGCCAGGAAGTCGGTGAAGTGGTCCCGGCCAAGCACCCAGGCGGCATCGTCGATCGACCACGCGAGCGTGAGGGTGAGCACGAGGACGCCGACAACGCTGATCCAGCCCTCGATCGGGGCCTTTTTCATGCGGCGCACGCGTTCGCGCAGGTCGGTCATCCGGACAGCACCTCGCCCAGCGGCCGGCCCGGACTCACCAGGTACGTCTTCAGCTCGTACTCGGCGAGCGCGTGGCGGAGGGCGCGCATGCGCTTCGCGGCGGTCTCCTCGAGCCCAGGGTCCGGCGTCCATGACTCGCCGGTCACCGCTGCCCGGGTCTGCTGGGCAATGCGGTCGAAGGCTGGAGCGTCAAGGAGCACGACGACAGCTGCGACCCCGCGGCCACGGAGCGTCGCGAGGACCCGGACCCAGGCCGGATCGACGGACGCTGTGACGATCACCGCGGTCATCCCCCGACGCAACCGGCCAACACTCTGGACAAGCGCCTCGACGAGGGGCGCCTCGCCGTCCGGTTCGAGCGCGGCGAGGAGCTGCATGATCTTGAGGTGCTGGCGGCCGCCCCGGTCGGGCGGAAGGTACGCCGGCCGGCGCGCGTTCACGGTCATGCCGACCGCGCGGTTCTCGATCAAGGCCTTGTCCGCGATCGCCGCCGCGGCGCGGATCGCCACTTCCGTCGTCGACTCGTCACCGCGGCCGGTCTGGATCGCGCGCTGGAGGTCGAGGATGATCCAGGCGTCGGCGGTCTGCTCAAGGTCGAATTCCTTGACCTGGATCTCGCCATGGCGGGCGGTCGACTTCCAGTGGATCCGGTTCATGCTGTCGCCCGGCGCGTACGGCCGGACGGACGTGGCCAGCGGCGTTGTCTGGTGCGTCCGCTCGGGGGCGGCGTGGCTCCCTTCGATGTTGGCGGCCGGGAGCTTCCAGGCCGGCACCGGCTCGAGCCGGGGGTAGACGACGACCGACACGCCCTGGCCGACCGCGGCCGACGCCTCGAAGAACCCGAACGGGTCGCCGGTTCGGATCGCCAGCGGGTCGATCCGGAAGTGGCCGCGCCGGGTGAGCGGGGCGCGGATCAGCCACGAGCGCTCCTGGCGGCCACCGAGCGACAACGCGCGACCGGGCAGGCCGCCCGGCAGCGTCGTCGGGTTGTGGATCTCGAGCCACAGCTTTGGGAGCCGGCTCGTGTTGCGCAGTGTGTATGTGACCCGGAGCGGGTCACCGACATGGCCGTGGAGCTGGCTGACCGCGTAGCCCGCTTCGAGGTCGGTGAGCCCGAGGCGCACCACCACGTACGAGCCACCGATCACCAGGATCGCCAGGTACAGCAGGTAGAAGAGGAACGGCAGGCCGGTCGAGAACGCGGCGACGACGAGAACAGCGCCGATGGCGAGGAGCTGGAGGCGTCGGACCACGACCCGTTCCGCGCTACGGGGTCGGCGATTGCTGGCCGACGGCTGCGCCGCTGGACGAGCGGATCTCGCGCGGGCCGCCCGCGCCGGTGGGCCGGACGCCATCGATCGCGGTCGCCTCGAGCAGCTCGCGGATGACCTGCCCCGCCTGGACGTCGTGGATCGACGAGCTCGTCTTGATGATGAGCCGGTGGGCCAGCGCGGGCTCGGCAAGCGCCTTGATGTCGTCGGGGATCACGTAGTCGCGACCGAGCAGCCCGGCGAGCGCCTGGCCGGCGCGGTACAGCGCAATGGAGCCGCGCGGCGAGGCGCCGAGGTAGACGTCCGGATGGGTCCGCGTCCCGTTGACGAGACGGACGATGTAGTCGGCGACCGTCGGGTCGACGTAGACCTCACGGACGCCGGACTGCAGCTCGCGAAGCTCGTCCGTCGCGAGGACTTCCGCCAGTTCCTCGAGCGGGTGCGTCCGCTTCTGTTCATCGAGGATCACGATCTCCTCGATCTGCTGCGGATAGCCGAGGCGGAGCCGGATCATGAACCGGTCGAGCTGCGCCTCGGGTAGTGCGAAGGTGCCCTCGTACTCGATCGGGTTCTGGGTCGCGATCACGAGGAACGGGTCGGGCATCGGGTGGGTGTGCCCGTCGATCGTGGCCTGACGCTCCTCCATCGCCTCGAGCAACGCGGACTGCGTCTTCGGGGTGGCCCGGTTGATCTCGTCGGCGAGGACCACCTGGCTCATGATCGGGCCCGGCCGGAACTCGAACTCGCGTGTCTTCTGGTTGTAGATCGACAGGCCGGTGACGTCCGAGGGCAGGAGGTCCGGCGTGAACTGGATCCGCCTGAACGTGCAGCCGAGGCTGCGGGCGATCGCCTTGGCGAGGACGGTCTTGCCGGTTCCCGGAACGTCCTCGATGAGCAGGTGCCCGCGACACAGCAACGCGACCAGCGCCAGGCGCACCTCGTGGTGCTTGCCGACGATGACACGCTCGACATTGGCGAGGACCTTGTCGCCGGTCTCCTGGATCTTCGTCATGGGCCTGGGGCTCCCCTCACGCGGGATGCGCGTCGCCTGGGGCAACGCGGCGGGACTTCGACGGTGGGCGACGGCGATGTGCGGTGCCGTCCCTGGGGTGATGCCGAATAGTACGTCGAGGCGCAAGAAAAAGTTCCCGCAGCCCTCCCTCGGGTGCGGTCGGCGCTCCACCCCTCTACCCCAAGCTTCAGAGTGGAGCGCGCCGCACGCGGTCTGTTCTGTATTGCGGCGACACCGGGCCGCTCCCCGTTGGGCCGCGCCGCTTACCTATATAGACGCCGAAAAGGGCCGAATTGTTCATTCAAAGTTTCTGGCGACTCGACGGCGCCTCGGCGGAGACCCTCGAAAGCGCCCCTGGCAGGTGGAGCGGCAGTCCGCAACGGCGCCGGACGAGCATCGGCCGGGTACGCGCGAGCGAGCCCACTCGACGTGCGGCGAGGGAGGGAGCGAGGCGTCGAACGCGACCCCGAGTCGCCCCGATCACCCTGCTCCCCGTGGTCCCCGCATGACGACAACCTGGGATCACCGCGTCAACGGGACGTTGGCGTCGGGTGAACCGCGGTCCGTGCCCCGTAAACCCCGCGTCGATGCTGCGGCCCTATCCGCGCAACAGGGTGATCGCCCCGACCCACAGGGTCATGAAGCACCCGATCGCGCCCATCGTGGCGAGGAAGACCTCGCCGCTCACCCAGGCCGCAGCCCCGACGAGCCCGAACAGGGAGGCCATGACCAGCGCGATCGCGGCCATCCCGACCCGCTCGAGCAGCGGCCGCTTCCCGCGCTCCGGCTCGTCGGGCGGGCGGCCGTCGCTCACTCGCCGAATTCCTCGAAGTACGCCTGCATCAGCTCCCCGGCAATCGGGCTGGCGACGGCGCCTCCGCGGCCGGCGCGCTCGACGACGACGGCGATCGCCACCCGCGGCTGGTTCACGGGGGCAAAGCCGATGAACCACGAGTGCGGCTCTCCCGATCCGCCCAGCTCAGCGGTTCCGGACTTGCCGGCGGTCGGGATCCCGGGGACCTTCGCCCCGCTCGTGAACTGCTTGCCGAGATCTCCTTCGACCGCGCGCCGCATCGCCCGCTGGATCGCCTGCGCGTCGTCGGCCGAGATCACTCGTCGGAGCTGCTCTGGGCTGATCTCGCGTGTCCCGCGCTTGCCTTCGAGCGCCGTCACGAGGCGGGGCTTCATGAGCACCCCGTCGTTGGCGACGGTCGAGGCGACCAGCGCCATCTGGAGCGGCGTCACGAACGTCTCGCCCTGGCCATAGGCGGCGTTCGCCAGTTCGACGTCGTCCACGAACCCGCCCGCATCGTCGCCACGCCCATTCGTGACCTGCGAGGCGGCCGTCGGCAGGTCGAATGGGAGCGGTGCCCCGAACCCGAGCCGTTCCGCGAACTCGGCCATGTTCGCGCCACCGGTCGCGAGCCCGACCAGGGCGAAGTAAATGTTGGAGGAGATCTCCGTCGCCTGGCCGAGCGTCAGCGCGTGGCCCTGGCGAAGCGAATGGCTGTTGCGGATCCGGAACCCGTTGACCAGCAGGCCGTCGTCACCCGCCTCGGCCTGCTCGGGGAACGTCGTCTCCGGCGTGATCGCGCCCGAGCCCAGGCCGGCGATCGCGGTCACAATCTTGAACACTGAGCCCGGCACGTAGCGGCCGAGCGTCGCGCGCGGCAGCAGCGGATTGTCGGGATCGTCCTGGAGCGCCTCGAACGTCTCCTCGGCGGTGCCCGGGTCGGCAATCGCCGAGGCATTGTACGTGGGCGTCGAGGCGAGCGCGAGGATCTCGCCGGTCGTCGGGTCGAGCATGACGACCGCACCTTTTCGGTCGCCGAGCGCGCGGATCGCCGCGCGCTGCAGGTCGTAGGACAGCGACAGGTGGAGGTCCTGCGGGTCGTATGGGTCGCCGCCGAACTTCCGCAGAGCATCCGCCAGCGGGTCCACCGCCAGACCGGCCAGCTCGGCGCTGTACGCGCGCTCCAGCCCAGCCGACCCGAACCGCCGCGACGAGTAGCCGACGACCTGGCTGACCGCCTGGTTTGCGTATGCCCGGTACAGCTCGCCGTTCTCGTCCCGTTCGTTTCGGGCGAGCACGGCCCCGCGCCGGTCAACGATCCTCCCCCGCTCCACCGTGCGCGACGCGGCGATGACCGCCGCGTCGTACGGCGATCGGACGAGATCCGGCGCTACGACCACGCCCCAGTAGCCGGCGGCCGCGGCCAGCGACCCGAACGCCAGAGCAATGGCGAGCGCGATGTGCAGGATCGTGATGCCCATCGGGCGGCGCGAGCGTTCCGACGGGAGCATCAGGCGGCCCCCCGCTGGAGCATTCGCCGCCAGCGGCGCTCGCGGGGCGGTGGCGGCGGCTCGACGCCACGATCGGACAGGGCCAGCAGCAGCCCGATGACGAGGCCGTTCGCGAGCAAGGATGAGCCGCCGTAGCTGACGAACGGCAGCGTCACCCCCGTGAGTGGCAGCACCTTGAGGTTGCCGGCCGCGATGATGAATGCCTGGATCCCGACCACCAGCGCAAGGCCCGTGGCCAGCAGCGCCCGGAAATCGTCTGCGGCCGCCGCGCCGATGCGCAACCCGCGCTCGATGATCACGAGGTAGATCCCGAGGACGCCGAGCACGCCGATCAGGCCGAGCTCCTCGCCGAGCGCCGCGAGGGGGAAGTCGGTGTGGACCTCAGGGATCGTGACGCGCCCCCCGATCAGTGGCAGCCCGTTGCCGAGGCCCATCCCGAGCAGCCCGCCCCGGGCGAACGCGTGCAGCGACTGGACGACCTGGTAGCCGGCTCCGAGCGGATCGGCGAAGGGGTCGAGCCAGATCGCGATCCGCGTCCCGATGTGCTCGAACAGCGTGGCCAACACGGCACTGCCGACGAAGAACGCGACCAGGCCGCCGATGACGAGGCTGATCCGGGCCGTCGCCGCGTAGAGCATGAGCAGGAACACGCCGAAGAACAGCAACGCGGCGCCGAGGTCACGTTGGACCACCACGATGCCGAGGGCGATCGCCCACATTGCCGCCATCGGCACGAGGTACGGGATCGGCGGGAGGCGGATCGGCCCGATGCGCGTGTCCTGCTCGACGAGCAGCGCGCGGTTCTCCGAGAGGTACCCCGCGAGGAATACGACGAGGATCACCTTCAGCAGCTCAGACGGCTGCCCGCTGAACGGGCCAATGACGAGGGTGAGCCGTTGCCCGCCGACATCCGAGCCGAACACGAATGTCAGCATGAGTAGCGCGATGCCGGCCGCTGCCCACGTGTACTTGTACTGGCGCAGCCAGCTGTCCGAGCGGACGACGATCGCGAGTGTCGTCGCGATGGCCAGCGACAGGAGCAGCCAGACAACCTGGACCTGGCCGAGCCCCTCGGCGCCGAAGAACCCGGCGCCTACGAGGTTCTGCGGCAGCCGCTCCATCAGCAGCAGGCTGATCCCGCCGAGCATTCCGACTGCGGGCAGCAGGACCTGGTCCGTCCGGCGCCCCGTGACAACGAACGCGAGGTGCGCCGCGAACAGCGCGCCCAGATAGATCGCGAGGGCCACCGCGTCCAGAGGCAGCCAGAGCGACAGATCAAGCGGGTCGGCGCCATCACCCGGGTGGCCCCGGACCGTCGCACCCAGGGAGGCGCTCCCCACGACGACCACGACGGATGCAAGCACGAGCAGCCGGAGTTCCAGCCAGCGCGGACGCGGTCGAATGGGACCGAGCACGCGCGGCAGCGTTACTGTGGGATGCGAGGTAGCCGGTGCGCTCATGGCCGCGCCCGCTCCAGGCGCATGCGGACCTGGCCGATCTGCACCTCGTCACCGAACCCGAGCGGGGCGACCCCGTCGACTTTGTTTCCGTTGATGTATGTGCCGTTCGTGCTGCCGAGATCCTCGACGTACCAGGCACGGCCGCGGAACGTGAGCACCGCGTGATCCGTGGACGCAAACGGGTCGTCGATGACGATCGAGTTGTTCACGTCGCGGCCGAGTGACGTGATCGCGTCGAGCGAGAACGCCACGCCGACCGGCGGATCGCCCGAAGGCGAGGCGAGGACGTGCAACCGTCCCAGCTCGGCGGTTGCGCTCTGGGTTGCCGCCCGGAGATCTCGTACCAGTGCCCTCACGATCTGGAACAGGAACAGGTACAGCAGGGCAAGGAACAACAGTCGGACCACCCACAGTCCGATCAGGAAGCCATCCATCAGTGGACGCCCGGGCCCTCGAAGGTCTCGACCGCCTCCACGACGAGCAGCGTGTCGCCGAGCTCGATCCGGTCCCCGACGCCCAGCACGACCTCCTCGATCGGCGTCCCGTTGACGCGCGATCCGTTCGTGCTCTGGAGGTCCGTGTAAATGAGCGTGCCACGCCGAACGCTGATCCGACCGTGATGGCGCGACACCCGTCCGTCGACGAGGGTCAGCCCGTTGTCCGTGGCACGACCGAGGGTCATCGTCTGCGCGGTGAGCTCCACGACGCGCTCGCTCGAGCCGGGCTGGATCAGGCGCAATCGGGCGCTCGGCGCCGCGGGTCGCGGGACCGTGAACACCATCGTGTGGTTGGCGTCTCCCGGGATCCCGCCGGACGGGACAACGAACCCGGCGCCCGCCGGGCGCTCAACGATCGGGTCGGCGAACCGGGCACGTACGACGATGTCGGCGCGATCGATCGCCGGATCCGACACGAGCTCCACGCGCGGCCGGTCGACCAGCGTGTAGTGGTGGGCGCGCGCGAACACGAGGGCACCGTCGGCCAGCTCCGCGGCGAGCGTCGAACCGAACTCGCCGAACGCGGCCACGTCAGCGGGGTTCAGATGGACGGTGTACCGGTTCGGGACGAGGGTACGGTCGCTCGCGGCGAGGCGCTCCGACTCCATCGCGCGCTCGATGCGTCGCTGAAGCTGGACCGGCTGGAGCCGGGTTCGGAAGAACCGCGCCGTAGGGCGCTCGATGAGGCGTTCGAAGAACCGCTCGAGGGCGGCCAATGGGGGCATGATCGGGGGCGACTCTAGCAGAGGGTGCGTGTGAGCCCCTGTTGGACGGTCGAGGCGCCCGGGCGTGTGGCGCCGAGCGGGACCATCCCCGCCGCGGCTCAGTACGGTGGTCCGGGGGGAGCCTTCCATCGGGCGCTATACTCTCGCCCTTGGTTCGGACCCTCCGTAGTCGGTCCGCGCGACTCAGTACCCGTCGGGGGTCCGATGCCGGAGATCCTCACAGAGTCCTTCTGCGAACGGTGTGGCACCCGCTACACCTTCGAATCGAGCGCCTCGCGCGCGAAGCCGCTGCGCGGACTGAAGACATTCAGCAAAGGCCTGCGCAACTTCGTCCTGTCCGACGACTCGTCGATGGACGAAGCGATGGCCGCGGCGCGGAGCGAGGCTGAACGGGACGTCACGTCGCGCCAGCTCGATGCGTTCCACAGCACCTTCAACTTCTGCATGTCGTGCCGCCAGTACACCTGCGCGAACTGCTGGAACGAGAACGAGGGCCAGTGCCTGAGCTGCTCGCCGCTTCTCGGCCGCGAGACCATGCCCGCGCCGTACCCGACGATCGACGTGACGGCGCAGGCAGTCGACGTCCATCTGAACGGCACACCCGAGGCACCATCCTTCGAGGCACCGACGGCCTGGCCGACGCTCGACCTCGAGGCGGAGGCGGAGGAGCCTTCGGATGGCGGCTTCGAGGAGATCGACATCGGCGCGCGCCTCGCGGCCCTCGACATGGTGACGGACGGTCCGACCGAGGCGGAGGCGCCGGTCGCCGAGCTGGAGCCGACCGCGGCCGAAGCGCAGCCGGAGCCCGAACCCCTCGCGCTCGAGCCGGAGCCCGAACCCCTCGCGCTCGAGCCGGAGCTCGAGCCGGTCGCGCTCGAGCCTGAGCCAGAGCCGGTCGCGGCCGCCGTGCCGGAGCCGGTCGAGCTCGAGCCGGAGCCCGAGCCGGTAGCGGCCGCCAAACCTGAGCCTGAGCCCGTTGCAGCGGCGCAGCCGCCGCATGACGTAATCGAGCAGCCGGTCTGGCTATCGGTCGCCCCGGATCCCGATGCAACTCCTGCCGCGCCGCCGGCCGAGGCTCCCGCGGATGCCGGTCTTCCCGCGGCCGCGAGCGCGGACGCTCAATGGCCGACCCAGCCCGAGTGGCCCGCGCAACCCCAGTGGCCCTCGGCTCGCAGCGCGACACCCCGTCCGAACACGATTCTCGGCCGCCCGGTCGTCCCGAGCGGTGGCATCGACGCGCTGTGGGCCGCCTCGAGCCGCGACGTCGTCGCGCCGATGGCCTCAGCGCCGACGCCGCTCGGGCAGCAGATGCCCGCAGCAGCCCAGCCGTGTATCAACTGCGGCCTCTCGCTGTCATCGACGGCCCGCTTCTGCCGGCGCTGCGGGACCGCCCAGACCCAGCCCTGAGGCGGCGCCGTCAGGTGGCGGCCGTCTGAGCCGCCGCGGCGCGCAGCTCTGCGACGCGGACCCAGGCAGCGCCGTATAACAGCGCCTGGAACGAGAACGACAGCCAGGCGAGTGCCACGAACGCGGAGGCGAGCGACCCGGCGATCGCGGCCGCTCCAACGAGGAACGGGACGAGCGCCGTGAACAGCTGGGTGAGCAGCGTGATCGCGATCCCGACCAGGACGGCCGGGGGCAGGATCGACCGCCAGCTGGGCGCCTTGGGCGGCAGGACGCGATACGCGATGGTGACCGCAAGGACGCCGAACACGAGGATCGTCAGCGGCGACGTGACCAGCCTCCGGATCGTGCGCATCGAATCGAGGCGATCGGGCAGCAGCGTGTCGAGGAACGACGACAGCCCTGCGAGGATGATCACCGCGAGCACCGCTCCGATGAGCAGCAACACCCAGACGAAGCCACGTAGCGTGCGGCGCGCAAAGTCACGCTCGGGCGCGTCGGAAAAGATCCGGGAGAACGCCAGGTCAAGGGTGCTGTAGAACTGGCTGACGCCCCACAGCAGGCCGAGGAGGCCGATGATCGACGCGATCCCGGCTCCCTCCGACACGGCGTTGAGGGCTTCGTCGAACAGGTCGGCCAGGGGCGGGAACGCCTCCGCCAGCGCGGTGGCGAGCTTGGCCTGGAACGCCGCGTCCTGCGCCACGAGACCCCCGATCCCGAGGAGGAGCAGCGTCGTCGGGAGGGCCGAGAACAATGCCGCGAAGGCCAGCCCATTGGCGAGGATCCCGCCCGGCGCCTTGCCGTACGTGTCGAGGACCGCCATCACGAAGCGGACCAGCGGGAGCGCCAGGACGCGTTCGGCGATCGACCGGACATCCACCGATCGGCGGCGGGTCAGCCCCGCAGGTCCTCGAACAGGCCTGGTTGCACGTCGTCGACGCGCACCCGGCGCGGCCCGGCGACCAGCGCGCGAACCTCGCCGCGCCGAACGAAGCGCCGGCCGCCAAGCTTGATGCTCTGCAGCCGCCCTGCGCGGGCCCAGCTGCCGATGGTGCCCGGCGTGAAGTGGATGTTCGCGGCAGCCAGGATCTCGGCAGCCTCGCCCAGCGTGATCCAGTCGGACGCCGCGGGCATCAGTCGGTCGTCTTCGCCGCGGGGCTCGAGCCGCCTTCGCCACCCGTCGATGCAGTCGCGGGCGCGTCGCCCCCGGACGGCTTCGGCTTCGAGCTCTCATCGCCCGAGTCGCGCTTCGGCGCGGCGCTGTTGCTCGCGCGCCGGTCGACCTTCGCCCAGCCAGAGCCCTTGAACACGACGGTCGGCGGCGCGAACGCCTTGCGAACCGGGCCGCGACCGCAGTTCGGACAGGTTTCGGGACCGTGGCCGTGCACGCCGTGGACGACCTCGAACCGGTAGCTGCACGCGGCGCAGGTGTAGTCGTAGGTCGGCATCGTGGGTCGAGGGTCAGCCGCGCAGCAGGCGCATCCCGCATTTCGGGCAGTAGAACGCCCGCTCGTGCGCGGAAGCGAACCCGCAGTGCGCGCACACGAGGCCACCACGACCGGCGGCCGGCACGGGGCGCTCGATGCTCGTGATACCGAGCGAGTACTGGCTTGCCAGGACGTTGGTGAGCAGGCCCGCGAGCAGCTTCGCACCGATCCGATCGGTGTCGCCGCGGACCCCGCGACCGCCCCACCCGACGACCGCACGACAGATCATGTCGCCGGTCGCCTCGTCCCAGTGGGATGCCACCCCTCCGACGATGGCGTTGTATTCGGGGTAGCCCGACGTGTCGGTCTCGCCATCGAGCATCGCGCACACGAACGTGTCGAACGCCAGGTCGACGGCGTCGATCGACTCGAGGACGACCAGGGCGTGGCGGGTGATCGGCGACAGGGCGTGGTGCGCGTTCAGCCACTGCATCGCTTCGGACGGCCGGACGATCGTCGGTGTCGCCTCGCTGAACTCGATCGGCAGCGGCTCCACGACCTCGATCTCGCTCTTCGCCAGACCGACCAGCATCGACGGCAGCTCGTTCATCGCAGTCGGGCCGGCCTTCATCCGGACCCCTTCACTGCTCTTGCCGGCGAAGTACAGCTTCAGCTGATATTCCTGGGCGACGATCTCCTCCGGCATGACGTTGGACGAGGTCGCCGGCGGAGCGGCAGGTGCGGCGTCATCGTTCTCGTTGCCGCGGCGCTTGAGGAAGTCGAGTGGCACGGGTTCGCGACTCCGTCGGACGGGGTTGGGTCGGCGGGCCAAATGGTAGCAGGCGCCCGGGTGCTGAACGCGCCTGACGGTTGGGCCCCCGCACGGGTGACCTTGGATCGATATGCTGGCGTCATGTCCAGTCCCCCGGAGTGCGAGCGCGCTGAAATGCGGCCGCGCGAAACTCTCTTGACGGCCCCGGAGCCCGTGTGAATTAATGCGCGTTACTGACGCGCGTTAGTCTCACAGGCGCACGGGACCGCGGGAGGCTGCCGAAGGCCGAAGCGCCGGGGATGGAGGCCGCCGTGGCGATGGCTCGATCGCGTCCGACGAGCGCCGATGTCGCTGCCCGAGCCGGGGTGTCGCGAACCACGGTTTCCTTCGTGCTGAACTACCGCACCGACGTGCAGATCCCCGACGAGACTCGCCAGCGCGTGTTCCGCGCAGCGTCGGAGCTGGGCTACCACCCGCACACGCCTGCCCGCCAGCTCGCCGCCGGTCGCAGCAACGTGCTCGGACTGGTTTTGCGCCAGTCGGCGGAGCAGATCGCCGGGGACGCGACCCTCGCGGAGACGCTGCGCGGCCTGGCCTCGGCGGCCCGCGCCGCGGGCTCGCGGGTCATGGTCGAACCGCTCGCACCGGAGGGCACCTACGATCGCCTGCTGCGCTCCCACCAGGCCGACGGCCTGATCGTGTCTGGCCCGCGGACCGACGATCCGTCACTGGCCCACCTGGCCGGCGACGGGTTCCCGGTCGTGCTCCAGGGCTGCATGCCGGGCCTCGACGTCCCGAGCATCGACATCGACAACGTCGCCGCGGCGGCCGCAGCCGTCGACCATCTCCTGTCGCTCGGCCATCGCCGGATCGCACTCATCACCAATGCGCCGCTGTCCTACACTGCGGCCGAGGAACGGCTGCGCGGCTACCGGCAGGCGATCGAGGCCGCCGGCGTCGACTACGACGAGGCGCTCGTCGAGGAGGGTGCCTTCGACGCAGCCAGCGGCGAACGCGCCGCGAATGCCCTGCTCGGGCGGACCACCTTCAGCGCACTGTTCGTCGCCAGCGACGTGCTCGCCCTCGGCGCCATCAACGCCCTGCGCGAAGCCAATCGCCGGGTGCCCGACGACGTGTCGGTCGTGGGCTTCGACGACATCGCGCTGGCGCCCTACTTCGATCCGCCCCTGACCACCGTCCGCCTGCCCGCATTCGAGCTCGGACAGGCCGCCGGACGTGCCTTGCTCGACCGAATTTCCGATCGAGCGGTCGCGCAGCGGACGCTGCTCCCCACGGAGCTCGTCGTCCGCGGTTCGACCGGACCACCAGCGTCGCACGGGACTCGGCGATCGATCAGCTGAGCCCGGCCTTTCGGAGGAGTGGACAGTCGCTGGGCGGCTGTCCGGAGAGGAGAACCGCATGGAGAGTCACAGGGGCCGGATGCGCCGGCTCAGCGCGCTGCTCGGCATGGTTGCGCTCGTCGCGGCCTGCAGCAGCGGCGGTCAGACGGCAGCTCCGGGGGGCGAAAGCCCGGCTGCCTCGGCACCACCACCGGCAAGCGGCGAGAGCCCGGCGGCCGCCTCGGCGCCGGCGGGCAGCCCCGCCGCGGGGGCCGGTTTCGAATGCGAGAACATCGGCGGCGAGGTCAGCGTCGTTGGCTCGTGGACCGGTGCCGAGCAGGATTCCTTCACGGCGATGGTCGCCCCGTGGCAAGAGTGCAGTGGCGCGACGGTCAACTACACGGGCTCGCGTGACCTGGCAGCGCAGCTGACCACGGGTATCGCTTCCGGCACCCTCCCTGACGTCGCGGGTCTCCCCGGCCCCGGCCTCATGAAGGAGTGGTACGACCAGGGCGCGCTCAAGCCGCTCGACTTCGTGAACTTCGACGAGTACGCCGCCAACACGCCGCCCGGCTTCGCCGATGCCGGCAAGGCTGCGGACGGCAAGCTCCTCGGCATCTTCACCAAGGCCGCTGTCAAGGGCCTGATCTACTACGCCAAGAAGAATTGGACGGAGGACGCTCCCCCCACGTGGGACGACCTCAAGACGGCCGCGCAGGGCCTGGTCAGCGGCGAGGAAAAGCCCTGGTGCATCGGGGTCGAGTCCGGCGCAGCATCCGGCTGGCCGGGCACCGACTGGATCGAGGACATCCTGCTTCGCCAGGCCGGCCCCGACGTCTACGACGCGTGGGTGGCGGGCACCCAGAAATGGACCTCGGCGGAAGTCAAGGCCGCATTCGAGACGTTCGGCGAGGCCGTGGCAAATGCCTACGGCGGCTCGAACTACATCTTGACGACCAACTTCGGCAAGGCCGCGAACCCCATGTTCACGGACCCGCCGGGCTGCCTGTTGCATCACCAGGCGTCGTTCATCACCGACTTCTTCAAGAACGAAGCCGGTGCAAAGGACGGCGACTTTGACTTCTTCGTGATGCCGGACATCAGTCCCGAGTACACCGGTGCCATCACGACCGCCGGCGACCTGTTCGGCATGTTCAATGACACGCCGCAGGCCCAGTCGCTGATCAATTACCTGCTGACCGCCGAGGCGCAGCAGATCTGGGTCGAGCGCGGCGGTTTCATTTCGATGAACAAGAACGTGCCGCTCGACGCGTATCCGGATGACACCTCGAAGCGATCGGCCGAGATCCTGTCGAAGGCCTCGTCTGCGAAGTTCGACGGCTCGGACCTCATGCCGAACGCGATGAACCAGGCGTTCTTCGAAGCGATCGTCGCGTACGTCCAGAACCCCGGCGATCTCGACAACATCCTGTCCAACCTCGACAACGTCCAGGCAGACGCTTACGGGGGCTGACCAGGACGCACCCTGCGGCGCCGGCGGCGTGAAACCGCCGGCGCCGGACTAGACGAGGGTCTTCGATGTTCGATGCGCTGTTGGGAAACCGCATCATCTCCGCGATCCTTGTCGTGATCGCGGTCCCCATCGTGCTCGTCGGCTACATCTATGTCGTCGAGTTCGTCGTCGGCCTGTTCCGGCGAACAACGGCTGGTCGTGTCCGGCCGTGGCTTTGGCTGGCACCCGCGCTCGTGTTCCTCGGCGTGTTCCTTGTCTATCCGACGATCTCGACGATCATCCGGAGCTTCCAGAACCGGCGCGGGGACGCGTTCGTGGGACTCGAGAACTTCCAGTGGTTCTTCAGCCAGCAGGACACCCTCATCGCGCTGCGGAACAACGTCCTGTGGGTGATCTTCCTGCCGCTCCTCGTGGTCGGCCTCGGGCTGCTCGTCGCGGTCCTCGTCGACAAGGTCCGGTTCGAGGGTGCGGCCAAGACCGTGATCTTCCTGCCACTGGCGATCAGCTTCGTCGCGGCGGGCGTCATCTGGCGCTTCATGTACGAGCTGGACCCGAAGACCGGCACGCTGAACGCCGCGGTAACCGCGGTTGGCGGCCAGCCGCACGCATGGCTCGTCGAACAGCCGCAGAACAACTTCTTCCTGATCGTCGTGGGTGTCTGGCTGCTGACCGGGTTCGCGATGGTGATCCTGTCAGCAGGTCTCAAGGGCATCAGCACCGAGCTGCTCGAGGCGGCCCGCGTCGACGGCGCCAACGAGTGGCAGGTGTTCCGCAAGATCGTCTTCCCGCTCCTCCTGCCGACGATCGCCGTCATCGCGACGACGATCATCATCTACGCGCTCAAGACCTTCGACGTCGTGTACACGATGACGAACGGCAACTTCCAGACCGACGTAATCGCCAACACCATGTATCAGATGTTGTTCAACAACGGCCAGCCGGGTAGATCGGCGGCGATCGCCGTGATCCTGTTCCTGGCGATCGTGCCGGTGATGATTGTCAACATCCGGCGCTTCCAGGCGCAGGAGGCGGTCCGATGACACAGGTTCAGGCGCCGGTCGCGATCGGCGCACAGGTCCAGACCCGGCGCCGTGCCCGCCCTCGACTCGGTGGCATCGCCGTCAACACCGTCTTGATCGTCCTGATGATCATCTGGGCGATTCCGGCACTCGGCCTGTTTGTCGCGTCGTTCCGGACCGCGGCGGCAACCAACGCGAGCGGCTGGTGGACGGCGTTCACGCCGCCATGGGAGTTCACGATCGAGAACTACCAGTACGTCCTCGGCCGGGCCGGCATCGACCAGGCGTTCGTCAACAGCTTCGTGATCACCATCCCGGCGACGGTCCTCGTGGTGATGATCGCCGCGTTCGCCGCCTATGCATTCGCGTGGATGGACTTCCCCGGCCGGAACATCCTGTTCGTTGTCGTGGTCGGGCTGCTCGTCGTTCCGCTGCAGGTCACGCTCATTCCAGTGCTGAACCTGTTCCGCGACTTCACCCCGGCCGGCATCAAGATCAACGGCACGATGCTCGCGGTGTGGCTGGCCCACACCGGCTACGGCCTGCCGTTCGCGATCTACCTGCTGCGCAACTACTTCGGGAGCCTCCCGAAAGAGGTCTTCGAGTCGGCCGCGATCGATGGGGCCGCCCCTGCGACCGCGTTCTTCCGGCTGGCGCTGCCCATGAGCGTCCCGGCACTCGCGTCGCTGATCATCTTCCAGTTCCTGTGGGTCTGGAATGACCTCCTGGTGGCCCTCGTCTACCTCGGCCCGGTTCCGCAGAACTTCCCGCTCTCGGTGGTGCTGGCCAACCTGACAACCTCGTTCGGTGGCGGTTGGCAATACCTCACGGCGGCGGCATTCGTGTCGATGATCGTGCCGATCATCGTGTTCCTCAGCCTGCAGCGGTACTTCGTCCGCGGCATCACCGGCGGCGCGGTCAAGGGCTGACGCCCGACCGCTCCGCGTTCACGGCTGGGCGGCTCGTCCCGACGGGCCGCCCTTCTGTCGCGACCGCCCAAGCGGCGGTGCTTCCGGCCGCGGCGCCCGGCCGTGGACAACCTCGAACCCGCTCGTGTTCGACACCACCTCCACCTGTCCGTCGTCGAACGCGAGCGTCAAGGCACCCCGGCCCGCCCGGAGGTTGCTGATCGTGACCCGCGGCAGCCATTCGGGGAGGGCAGGGTCGACGTACAGCCGGTGCTTGTCCGGTCCGGCCGAGGCATGGATCCCGCACAGGATCGCGATCAGCCGGAAGACGGATGCGGCGGCCCAGGCCTGGGGGACGTTGGCCTCGAGGTACTGGACCGGAAAGCTGCCCCGCTGGCGCGGCAGGCCGGCGAACAGCTCTGGCAGCCGGTTGGCGACGAAGCGCTCGGCCGCATCGAAGATGCCCTTGGCGACGCGCGCGGCCTGATCGGGGTAGCCGTAGCGCCGGAAGCCCCCGGCGATCATCGCGTTGTCGTGCGGCCAGACCGTGCCCGTGTGGTAGCTGAACGGGTTGTACGCGACATGGTCGGAGGACAGCGTTCGGATCCCCCACCCCGACCACATGTCGGGTGCCATCAGCCGTTCGACGACACGTCCGGCGCGATCCGCCGGGACGATGCCGCTGGCAAGGCAATGACCCGCATTCGAAGCGACCGACTCGATGGGTCGCTTCTGCCCATTGAGGCCCAGGTAGTAGGTCCCCTCACGTTCCCACCAGAAGTCGTTGTTGAAGCGCTCGTAGAGGCGTCGTGCCTCGCTGCGGAGGCGCTGCGCATCTTCCTCCCGGCCAAGCGTCTCGTAGATGTCGCCCAGCCGCAGCTTCGCGTCGTACGCATAGCCCTGCAGCTCACAGGGGCCGATCGGAAGCTCCGAGAGGGACCCGTCGGCCTCGAGGATCCCATCGCCGGCGTCTTTCCAGCCCTGGTTGTAGTAGCCGCGGCTCGATCGGGTCTTGTACTCCTGGAACCCGTCGCCGTCACGGTCGCCATGGGTGTCGATCCAGGTCATCGCGGCTTCCGCGTTGGGCAGATACCGACGCAGCACTTCGACGTCGCCGAGCCACTGGTACAGGTACGAGATGACAATCACGAAGAGGCTCGTTGCATCGTGCGTCCCGTAGTACGGCGTGTGCGGGATGATCCCCAGCTGGGCCAGCTCGCCGTGTCGGATCTCGTGCGGGATCTTGCCCGGCTCCATGTCGCGTTCCGGGTCGTCCTCGGTCGCCTGCAGGTTGGACAGGCGGCGAAGCGCACCCGCGGCGAATTCGGGAAACCCGGAGATCCCCTGCATGGACACGACCAGGGCGTCGCGCCCGAACAGCGTGACGAACCACGGGACACCTGCCGCTGGGATGAACACGCCGCGTTCGAACTGCGGGTCCTCGAGCCTGAGTGCCTCCATGTCGCGCACGGAACGGCGCCACGTGCGGACCACGGTCTCGTTCGGCGCATCGATACCCACACCCGGGAGCGGCGGTGCGTTGGCCTCTGGCCGGGTCGTCAGGGCACTACATCCGAGCGTCGGCGGGTAGCGACCGGACTGCGTCAGTGGGATCCAGCGCAGACAGGTGTGCCAGACGCCTTTGGGCTCGATCGTCGCCACGAAGATGAGCCGGCCGTTGGCGAACTGCGGCCGCGAGTCGGCCTTCTCCATCTGGATGAGCAGATCGCGCCGGAACGTCCGATTGCGATAGGTCGTCCGCAACGAGCGGCGCGCGCTCGACCATTGCGTGGTGATCTCGCCGCGCCGCACGAGGCGGCGCTGCTTGACGTCGAACACGTCGGCGAAGTCCGAGGTGACCGAGATCTCGAGCGTGATCCGGATCGGGCGCCGTGAGTAGTTGATGAGGTCGTAGTCCTCGTGCACGCCGCCCGACACGGTGCGGTCGAGGCGCAACGAGACCGTGTGCCGTGGGATCACGCCGTCCTCGTCGAACAGCTCGGGGTTGGTGAACTCGAAGCGCGACGAGAAGAACTCCACAGCCGAGGAGTTGAGCAGCGTCGGCCGGACGCCGTTGATCGAGAAGTCGTAGCCCGAGATGAAGCGCGTATCGCGGGCGAAGAAGCCCTGCTCCTCGGCGCCGTCGATCCGCCCATCGGGCTGGCAGACCACGACCCGATCGTCGCGATTGATCGTGACGGTTGGCGGACCAACCGGGACGGCGAGGGTCACGCGCGCATGCTAGTCCGCGCGCACGACCCGTGTCCGATCGGAAGGTCAGTCCGCGAGCCTCTCCCGAAGCCGATCCACCTGCTCCGCCAGCTCGCGCTCGCGAGAGCGCGCGCCCTCGACCACCGCAGGCGGGGCCTTTCCCACGAAGGCGTCGTTGGCAAGCCGCGCCCGCGCCGCGGCCAGCCAGCCTTCGGCCTCGCCGAGTTCCTTCTCGAGTCGCGTCCGTTCCAGGACGGCAGCGTCGCCGGAGGCAGTAGTCATCACGGTCGCCTGGACCTCGCCGCCCGGGAGCACGATCTCGAGGCTGCCCGACGGTCGCGGCATGTCCCCGGCTCGGTCGTGCAGAACGAGCGGACGGGCGCGGGCAAGCCGCTCGATCGCCGGGGCGAGCGCCGTGAACAGGTCGTGACCGCCTCCACCAACGGCGACGTGTGTCTCCAGCCAGCTGGTCGCGTCGATGCGAGCGGTGGCCCGCGCGTTGCGAATCGCTGTGATCGTGTCGAATACGGCGTCGAGGCGCGCCTCCACCGCGGGGTCCCGCTTGCCCGTTGCCGGCCAGCGGGCGACGATCAGCAGCTCCGGATCCGACGTGCGGTGCGGAATCGCAGCCCACAGGGCTTCGGTCACGAACGGCATGACCGGATGGAGCAGCCGCAGGTATGCGTCCAGCGCGTCAACGAGCGTCCACCACGTCGCCTCGCGCTCCTCGGCCGGCAGTGACGCATCGGCCAGGCGCACCTTGGCGAGCTCGAGGCCCCAGTCGCAGAACTCGCTCCAGATCGCGTCGTACAGGATCCGCGTGACCTCGCCGAAGGCGTAGCCGGCCATCGCCTCATCGACGGCCGTCGTCGTGGCAGCAACCCGTGAGCGCAGCCAGCGCTCGGTCGGGCTGAGCAGTCCGTCGTCGACCTCTGCGCGCGGCGCATCCCGGGGGATCGATGCGGGTCGGGCACCGGCGACAAACCGGGTCGCGTTCCACAGCTTGTTTGCGAAGTTGCGGGCGTGCTCGAGCTTGGTCCGCCCGAACTTCTGGTCCAGCCCGGGGGTCGTGCCGTGGATCACTGCGAAGCGCAGCGCATCGGCGCCGGTCTCGTCGATGACGGCCAGCGGGTCGACGACGTTGCCCTTCGTCTTCGACATCTTCCGGCCCTCCGGATCGCGGATCAGGCCCGACAGGTAGACCGTGTGGAAGGGCGCCTCGCCGGTGAAGTGGATGCCGAGCATCATCATCCGGGCAACCCAGAAGAAGATGATGTCGTAGCCCGTCTCCATGACCGACGTCGGGTAGAAGCGTTCGTAGTCGGGCGTCGCGTCGGGCCAGCCGAGGGTCGAGAACGGCCACAGCCCGGAGCTGAACCACGTATCGAAGATGTCGGGGTCCTGCTCGAGCTGACTCGCGCCCCGGCCGCACACCTCGCACGCCTGCGGCCCGTCCGGTTCCGACGACACCGTCACGTGCCCGTCCGGGCAGTACCAGGCCGGGATCCGGTGCCCCCACCAGAGCTGCCGCGACACGTTCCAGTCACGGATGCTGGTCATCCAGTGCTCCCACGTTTTCTCGAAGCGCGCGGGCAGGATCCGCGTCCTGCCGTCACGCGTGGCGGCCAGCGCCCGCGCGGCGAGCGGCTCGGTTCGGATGAACCACTGCGTCTTTAGGCGCGGCTCGGTCACGTCGTTGCTGCGCTGGCAACGACCGATGACCATCTCGTGGGCCCGTTCGCCCTCGAGGTCGCCGCTGGCGCGGAGCTCCTCGAGGATCCGTTCGCGCGCGGCATAGCGGTCCAGGCCGGTGAACGGCGCACCGGCGTCGTTGATCGTCGCGTCGTCGTTGAGCACCGAGATCATCGGCAGGTCGTGACGCTTGCCGGTCGCGTAGTCGTCGTGATCGTGGGCGGGCGTGATCTTGAGCGCCCCGGTCCCGAACTCGCGTTCGACGATCGGGTCGGCGATCACGGGCACGTCGCGCTCGACGAACGGGATCCGCACGCGCCGCCCGACCAGTTCGCGGTAGCGCTCATCGTCGGGGTGCACCGCGACTGCGGTGTCGCCGAGGATCGTCTCGGGCCGTGTCGTGGCGACGGTCACCCACGCGTTCGGGTCCGGCTGCCTGCTCGCCTCGTCGATCAGGTGGTAGCGGACGAACCACAGCGTTCCCGTCTCCGGGGTCGGGATGACCTCGAGGTCGCTGACGCTGGTGCGACACCCCGGGCACCAGTTGATGAGCGCCTCGGTGCGGTAGGCGAGGCCGTCGCGATACAGCCGCTCGAAGGCGACCCGGACGGACGTTGCCGAGCCGTCGTCCATCGTGTACCGGAGGCGACCCCAGTCGGCGGACGCTCCCACCCGTCGCTGCTGCCCGAGCATGACCGGCCTCGTCGAGTCCGAGAACTCGCGCATCCGCTCGAGATAGCGCTCCCGGCCCAGTGACTGGCGGCTCTCCCCTTCTGTCGCGAGGATCCCATCGAGCACGAACTGCGCCGCGATCGACGCGTGATCGAGGCCGGGCAGAAACAGCGTCGGGTGCCCGCGCATCCGGGCGTGCCGGATCATCAGATCCTCGACGGACGTCCGCTGGGCGTGGCCGAGGTGGAGGGATCCGGTCACGTTGGGCGGCGGCTGGATGATCGTGAAGGGCGGCAGGTCCGGATCGGCGGTCGAGCCGGCTCCGTCCGGCGGGAAGACGTCCGCGGCAAGCCAGCGCTCGTAGATCCTGCCCTCGACCTCGCTCGGGACGTAGGCCTTGGGCAAGGCCGTCCGGGGTGCCTGCGTCGTTGCGGACGGTTCGGTCATTCGATCGGCTCCGGCTCCTCGGAACAACAAGCCCCGCTCGTCCAGCGGACGAACGGGGTCGTGGTACCACCAGCTGGTTCGACGTCCCGTGCCGGTTGCCCGGTCCGGGGCGTCCTCCTGGCGCGTTATCGGGCGCCTCCCGCACGGCTCGCGAGCAACCTTCACGCCGGCGGTCCTTGCGCGGCTCGCACCGTCCCGCACTCGCTTCGTGGCCGTCCCGGCGCTACTCCTCTCGGTCGTCGCCGTGAGGCGGCGAGTGTAGCACCGGGCATGTGGCGGACCCGCGGCGAAGTCTAGGTGCACCTCGCCGGGACTCGTAGGGAACCGCCGCGGCAACGGCGATCCTGCCTGGTTCGACCCGACGCCCAGGGTCAGCGTCGCCGACGTCACGTGTTCGGGCAGGTCGGACGTGCTGCTCGCGGGGCGAGCACTGCAGCGGCTGCGACCGCCCCGGTTCGTCATTTCCGCTCGCCCATGGCGAGCAGGTTGGCGGCTGAACCTCAGTATTGCTCGCCGTCGCGAGCAATCGGGAGGAGGAACCTCCGCAGTGCTCGCCAGCCGAGCACCGGAGGCGGGAGAGGTGACCGGAGTTACGCCGTCTCGCCGCGAGTGGCGAGCCACTCCTCGTAGTTCGTCTCGTCGACACCCTTGTCGACGTCCGACTTGGTGAGGAGCAGCGGCAGCCGGCCGTTGCGGATCGTCTCCTCGGTGATGATGCATTTGCGGACGTCGGTCCGTTCCGGGATGTCGTACATCACCTCGAGGAGCGACTCCTCGACGATGGAGCGCAGCGCGCGCGCACCGGTCTTGCGGTCGAGCGCCACCTCGGCCGCTGCCTTGAGCGCGGCGGGCGTGAACACCAGCTCGACCTTGTCGAGCGACAGGAACTTCTGGAACTGGCGGGTGACCGCGTTCTTCGGCTCGATCAGCACGCGGACGAGGTCCTCGGCCGTCAGCGCGGTCAGCGTGACGATGACCGGCAGGCGCCCGATGAACTCGGGGATCAGCCCGAACTTCAGGAGGTCCTCGGGCATCAGCTTCTCGAGGATCTTGCCGCGGTCGGCCGGGGTCATGACGGCGTCCGACCCGAACCCGATCGAGCGCTTCCCCACCCGCTCCTCGACGATCTTCTCGAGCCCGTCGAACGCGCCGCCGCAGATGAACAGCACGTTCGTGGTGTCGATCTGGATGAAGTCCTGGTGAGGGTGCTTGCGGCCGCCCTGCGGCGGGACGTTGGCGACGGTCCCCTCGAGGATCTTCAGCAGCGCCTGCTGGACACCCTCACCGGACACGTCCCGGGTGATCGACGGGTTGTCGGCCTTGCGGGCGATCTTGTCGATCTCGTCGATGTAGATGATCCCGCGCTGGGCCCGGGCGACATCAAAGTCGGCCGCCTGGATGAGCCGCAGCAGGATGTTCTCGACGTCCTCCCCGACGTAGCCCGCCTCGGTCAGGGACGTGGCGTCGGCGATGCAGAACGGAACGTCGAGGACACGGGCGAGCGTCTGGGCGAGCAGCGTCTTGCCGGAGCCGGTCGGGCCGACCAGCAGGACATTCGACTTCTGGAGCTCAACCTCGTCGACCTGGTGGCCGGCGTTGACCCGCTTGTAGTGTG
>CAVVPT010000005.1:0-221846 GCA_963750125.1 uncultured Chloroflexia bacterium
TCCGCAAGCGCCGCCGGACGTCGGTGACCGGCGATCGGAAGATGTAGTCGTCACCAAACGTGATGCAAGCGGCGTTCTCCATGGCGCCGCGCATTTCGGGAACGAACACGAGGTCGCACTTCGAGAAGGGGTACGACCGGCCGAACAGATCGCCAAAGAATGCGAGGGCGGCCTGCGCGTCGCTGAGCATGTCGTCGGCCTCGAGGTACCGCGCCATCGACTGCCGGCAGTGCACCGCAAGCGGGATGCCGTCGCGGACACTCCCAACCGATTCATATGGTCCCGCGCAGATCGCGACGAGGTACGTCGACAGCTGCGGAGTCGGCTGGAACGCCCAGTGACCGCGCGTCGTCTCGGATCCAGCCCCGTTGGACAGGACGGTCCAGCCCGTCGGCGCCATGACCCTGACCCCGAACGTCGCCTTGAGTTCAGGCTGGTCGAAGCAGGCAAAGATCCGCTGCGCTTCGTACAGGAAGGCATTGCTGTACAGGTACGTTTCGCCGTCCTCCGGATCGACGAAGCGGTGCATGCCTTCGCCCGTATCCGTGTACCCACAGTCCGCTTCGACGACAAGCTCGTTCGTCGCATCGAGATCCCGAAGGCTGATGCGCTCGCCGTCGTAGTCGCCGTCGTCCAGGGTGTGGCCATTGAGCCGAATCGAAGGTCTTCCTGACGCCACCAGCTCCACGAAAGTCGTCGCTCCGGGTTGCCGGCAGGCAAAACGGAGCCTTGTCGTGGAGCGAAAGGTCGTCGATCCGGTCGTGAAGTCGAGCGCGACGTCGTATGCCTCGACCGCGATCAGGCTGGCCCGTTCTGCCGCCTCCTGGCGGGTCAGCGTTCGCATCAGGTCAGGCGGCCAGGGCCAGGCGACATCACTTGACCGAACCTCCACGGCTCACGAGATCGAGTGGACGAGACGACCATAGCCAATTCACGATCCCCGTCGCTCAGCAACCCGCCGAACGCCTGTAGGGTATCCGACGAACACCTGCGGTCGGCATGACCGCAGCCCCTCAAGGGGAGGCTGCCCGGGTGGGCCGATACGATGTGATCGTCGTTGGTGCCGGCGCGGCCGGATGCGTGCTGGCCAACCGGCTCACGGCAGACTCCGGCCGGTCCGTTCTGCTCGTCGAGGCGGGACCCGACTACGGACCCGAACCGGGCACATGGCCTGCCGAGCTCCGGGATCCAAACGACGTGCCGGCCGAGTCCCACCCGTGGGGCTACCTGGATGCCGGGCGTCCCGTGGATCGACCCCTGCACTTGCCACGGGCGCGGGTGGTCGGCGGCTCGACGACGATCAACGCGTGCACGTGGCTTCGCGGGTCGGCGCGCGACTTCGACGGTTGGGCGGCCACCGGCAACGCTGGCTGGGCGTTCGCCGATCTCTTGCCCTACTTCCGACGGGCGGAATCAGATCCGCTCGGAGGCGCCCTGCATGGAGCGGCGGGTCCGGTGCCGGTGTTCCGGGTCGTGGAGGACGGATTCAGTCCGTTCGATCGGGCCTTCGTCGCTGCGGCGAACCACCTCGGATTTCCGTTCGTCGCCGACCTGAACGGCCGCCCCGAACAGGCCCCGCGGATCGGGCCACGGCCACAGAACGTGGTCGGCGGCGTTCGCATGAATGGCGCGTTCACCTACCTCGCGGCGGCGCGCGAACGCGCGAACCTGACGATCCTCGCCGATGCCCTCGTGGATCGGGTCGTCCTCGATCGTGGTCGCGCGGTCGGTATCCGCACGGCGGCCGGGAAGGTGCATCGGGCCGACGAGATCGTTCTTTCGTCAGGCGCGTATGGATCGCCGGGCGTGCTCCTTCGTTCGGGGATCGGACCGTCAAACGAGTTGCGACGGTTCGACCTACCGGTCGCACGCGATCTCGACGGTGTCGGTGCCCATCTGCTCGATCATCCGCTCGTCCTGGAGGGCCTTGGCAGCTACCGGATCAAGACGGGCAGTGAACCGAGTGAGGCAACAGCCCAGTTCCTGCCCCTGATGCTGCTGGCCCGGAGCGCTCGGGCCGACGTGGAGATTGATCTCGGGATCCTTCTTGGTCAGGAATTCGATCGACGCAGCGCGTCGTGGGTGGTCTTTCCGCTGCTGTGCCTATTGGATGCTCGTAGCGAGGGTCGGGTCAGGCTTACGGGCCGGGACCCCGACGCCACGCTCGACATCCGCCACTCGCACCTCGATTTGCCGGCCGACCTCGACGCATTGAGCGACGGCATCGAGTTGGTACATGCACTCGTCAGCGCCCCTCCCCTGGCGCGCATCCTGGATCGAATCCCCCAGAGTGACGAGGCAGGTACGGAGCGCACCGAGCTGGCGGCGTGGCTCAAGCGGAACGTCGGAACGATGTTCCATCCGGCCGGCACCTGCCGGATGGCGCCCGATGACGATGCGCGCGGCGTGGTGAACCTGGAGGGTCGCGTCCGTGGAATCGAGGGCCTGCGGGTCGCGGATGCGTCGGTCTTCCCGGCGATCCCGCGTGCGACGATCCACTACCCGGTCATCGCCATCGCCGAGAAAATGGCCGATCTCATCAGCGGATCGCCGACGTCCCAGGCATAAGCCACCCGAACTCCGGGAACGCTTCGCCCGACCTATGCGCGGGCCACCTGACGGTCAAGCGGCATCGGCCGACGAAGGTCAGCCGCCCTGTCCTCCGGCGCCCCATGCGACCCGTGTCCCTGCGGTCGAGTCCGATCCGGGCCCTCAGATCGCTCCGCTTCGAGGAACCAGGTCGGTAGCGCTTCAACGAGCTCGGGCGTACCGCGCGATCGTCGACGGCGCCAGATACCGACCCGGCGTGACCATGTCCGAGGACGAGCTGCGGGCGATTCGGCAGCCGACGCTGATGATCTACGGCACCGCCGACCGTTTGGGCGACAGGACGCTCTGGGAGCGGGTCATTGGGACTATACGAAAGGGCGAGCTAGCGGTCGAAGAGGGCGCAGGCCAGGTGGTGTGGCTCGATAGCCCTGTAGGTGTCGCGCGCCGAGTTGAAGCATTCCTGTCCTGAACGAGCGAAACGCGGTGGAGCCCCTACCGCTAGTTCTCCGCACGTAGGGAAGGCGGGATCCGTGTATTGAGCACGTCCACGAGGAGCCGATTGAATTGGTCGGGATCCTCGAGCATCACGAAGTGCCCGACGCCCAATGCGATCACCGTTTCGACACCGAACTGACGAAGCGATTCGGTGTCCGTCGGCCGGTAATCCGGGTTGATGGCCACGATCGGGATCGCGAGCCGCTGCAGCGCGGCCATCACCGGCCCCTCGTTCGCGAACGCGTGATGCAGGACGTCGAACGCGACGCGCGGCGGCGCCGAAGACATGTCCTTCGCGATGGCCTCGACCAGATCGGGATTCGCGCTTGGCGGAAACATCCGACGCACGAGCGACCGGGTTGCCTGCACGAAGTCTGTTCGGAACGGCTCCAGGAACGCCTGGATCTGGTCCTCGGTCTCGGGCACGCTCATCTTGTGATACGTGTCGACCCAGATCAACCCAGCCACCCGATCGCCGAGACTCAGGGCGGCCTCGACCACGACGTCGCCACCCATCGAGTGGCCGATCAGGACAACGTCCTGGAGCCCGAGGTGGTCCACAACGGCCACAAGGTCGTCGCCATAGGACGGCATCGTCCATGCAGTGCGACCGTCACCCGATTCGCCATGGCCCGGAAGGTCGACCGTGACGACTCGGTAGGCAGGAAAGGCATCCACCTGGTGACGCCAATACGTCCTGTCGCACGACCAGCCATGGACGAAGACGAGCGCCCGATCTCCGTTCCCGACCGCGTCGAAGCGGATCGGGATGCCGTCCTGGGACATGACGCCGTCGACGATGGGACGTGTCACCGACTCGCGGGTTCGATGCTCATCGCCGGATGATAGCGACGGGGCAGAGCCTCAGATTCGAGCACGTCTGGGGTTTGGCGCAGGCAAATTTCTCGCGAGACCAAACCATCGACCCCTCGGCGGCATCTGGACACCCGACAGCAGCGATCGAAGGCGAATGGCGCAGCAAGCGCGCGCTACGATCGACGGCCCGAGGGTTAACGTGGATGTAGTGACGACCGCGGCGAATGCGGCGACGTCGGCCGACGACGCGCTTGTTCGGCGCGCTCGCACCGGCGACGCAGCGGCCTTCGAGGTCCTCGTCGATAGCCGGATCGACCGCTGCTACCGCCTCGCCTGGTCGATCCTCGCCAACGACGCCGACGCCGCCGATGCGACCCAGGACGCACTCGTGTCGGCCTGGCGACAGGTGCCTCGCCTCCGGGATCCCGCGACGTTCGACGGCTGGCTCAACCGGATCGTCGCGAACGCCGCGTTGAAGGTGCGCCGGCATCGTGTCCGACTGCGGGAGGTGTCCGTGCGTCCGGCCTACCCGGGCGACGAAACTCCGCAACCCGAACCGCGGCAGGATCTCCACGCCCGAACCGCGATGGACGAGTTCGTCGACAACGAGGCGATCGGCCGGGCCTTCGACCGGCTGCGACCGAAGGACAGGATGATCCTCGTCCTCCACCACGTCGAGGGGCGACCGGTCGCCGAGATCGCCCGATCGCTGGGGATCCCTGTTGGAACCGCCAAGTCGCGATTACACGCTGCACGCCGCGCGCTCGAGAAGGCGATGGAGGCCGAGGCATGAACGGCCGACCCTTGACCGACGCCCAGATCTCTCAGGCCCTCCGCGCCCACCTGCCGGAGGCGGCTGCCGCCGGCCTGCGCGAGCGCGTCTTCGAGGCGGCGGAGACCACCAGCCAGCTGCGTGCGCTGCCTTCGTTCCTCGGTGCCCTGAGCGACGCGGACCCGGTTGGCCGCCGACGCAGCCTGCTCATCGCCGCTGCCCTTCTGGTTGCGCTGGCGTCGCAAGTGCGACGGCGGTGGGCGCGTGGCGCCTCATCCAGCAGGACCCTGTCGACAAGTTGAGCCTGGAGCCGCCCGCCGACGTCCCGGCATTCGTCCTCTCGAGCTACGAGCGGCTGCCCCAGCTCCCGCCTCTCGCCCTGACCTGGCACGACAGCGACTCGACCAAGGGCCGCATCTATGTCGATCAGTCGGGCGCGGTCCGATTCGACCGGTTCGCGTCCGCCGATGCGACGGAGCCCTCGGGCTACAGGATCCTCAGCCCCAACCACCGCATCAGCGGGATGGCGAGCATCGAGTCGGAGGCGGTCTGGGTCGAACAAGGGCACGAGGCGATCGGCGAGGACCCGCGGGTGTACCTCCGATCGGTTCTCAGTTCTCCCGGCGAAGGGCCGGGCTGCGAGATGGAGCGCGACCCGAGTGAGGTCGGCAACGGCACAGCGGCAGCGGGCTGGCGATACGTTGGTCTCGAATACGTCGCAGGGCGCCCCACGCACCATGTCGCGTGTGTCGGCGACCTTTGGATCGACATCGAGACCCGGCTCATCCTGCGCACCCAGCGGCCCGCGGTCGATGACGCTGGTCAGCCCGTCCCGGTCGAGTCCACCGAGGTCACGGAGATCGCATTCGGCGAGCAGCCGGCAGCGCTGTTCGAACCGCCGGAGGGCGTCACCCGAGTGTCGGAGGACGCGTACAGCGCATACATCTGCGCTCGGGATCTCCCGAACGAGCTCGCGCCCGGCATCTCGGACTGCCCTGCACCGGAGGAGGCGGAGGCGCCGGTCGAGCCCTCGCCGACTCCGATGCCCACCGCGCCTCCCGGCCCGAGCGACTGCGCGGTTCCGCCGGGAGACCCGAGCGAGCCGATCGGTCCACTGGCCTGGACCCCGGAGAGTCTGAAGGAGGACTGGCCCGCGCCCGTCCGCCCCGAGCCCGCTGGAGGCGGGAGCGTCCAACCGATGCCCCCCACGTACCTCGATCCCACCGGCGACACCGGATCCAATGCATACCCCTGCGTCGACATCCGCGGGGTGATGGCCGACACCAGCGAGGTGCACCTCAAGCTCGTCTCGAACCAGCCGCCGGTCGTGGATCCCGCCGAGCAGTGGATCGCGTATGGCGTCGTCACCGATGACGATCGCGACGGCGTGCCCGACTGGCGATACGGGACCGATAACATGCCCGCCGACGCGTCTGATGATCTGCCCAACCGAGGGTGGCGGACGAACCTTCACACCGGCCAAACGGATGCCGGCCCAGAGCATAGTGAAAAGGTGCGGTCCGCCTACGGCGAGGGGACTGCGTTGGGCCGCGGCCCTGACGCCGTGTATCCGAACGGATCGATAGAGCAGGGCCCGGTGGATGCGAGCTTCCAGTTTGGCGGCGCCTTCGAGACCACACAAGGATCGCAAGAATGGGGCTTCGAGCTGGACATGCCCTTCTACACCTGGGCATCGGTGATCGTGAATGGCCGGGTCGTTGCCACGGATTACGCACCGGACACGGGGTGGCTCCTTCCGACGCCTGGAACTGAGTCGACTGAGTCGACAGAGTCGATCGAACTCGACGAATACTCGTTCGGGGGGTTCCGAAACCTGGTCGGGGGGCACGTACGTGCTCAAGGATCCGTTCCCGGTTGGTCTTTCGATGGATGTCGCCGCCGGCTGGACCATCGTTGGAGATCCACGTTTCTACCATGCCGGCGGTGTGACCCGGGACGATGAAACGGGCCTCCGGTTCGTAATGGTCGACACCCCAATCAAGGACGTCTGCGCGCAGCGCGAAGGCGCCATCGACGGGCTCGCCAACGTCGACGATGTCGTTGCGTTTCTCGCGCGTCTACCGCTGATCAAGGTCCAGAAGAACACTGCGGTCACGTTCGACGGCTATCGCGGCAAGTACCTCGAGTTCAAGAGGACTGCCGGTGAGATCGACTGTGGCTGGGGAGGGCTCGACGGCTGGCCGGCGAGCTCGCCAAGCGCCCGCGACGAGGACGACCGGGTGTGGATTCTCGACATCGATGGCGTTCCTCTGGTGATCGACGCGTTCTCCTCCCCGGAGACGATGAGGGCGCGGCGAAGCTCCGGCAGATCGTGGGGTCGATCCACTTCGAACGCTGACTCGACACTGGTCTGCCGATGACCCTGAGCGTGGTCGTGGCTACAGGTAGAGCGTCAAACCAGAAGCCGAAGGTGTGCGACGCTCGGCGGTATCATTCGGGTCCGCGCGCCTGTAGCTCAGTGGATAGAGCGTCGGCCTCCGGAGCCGAAGGTCGCAGGTTCGAATCCTGTCGGGCGCGCCAGTACAACCTTTTCGGGCAGCGCGAGCGCGAACCCATGGGCGTAGGCCGACGGCGTGAGCCTCACTGACACGATCCTCCTCCCTGCGACGGTGATCCGATCGTAGATGGCGTGGAGCAGGTCGGCCCTCTCCGCGGGAACCTCGGCGGCCCTCCACGTCTCCGACAGCGCCCGGAGCCATGCGACAGCGCGCTCGGCCGTGATCCCGTCCGCGCTCGTCCGCTCGAGGTTGTCCTTGGCGTCCCGGAACTCGTGCAGCCGCTCGAGATAGACCTCGTCTTCGAGGCGGCCCGCGGCGTGCTCCAGCGCGAGGTCGCGGATCTGGCGGTCGATTCGCGCCTTGTCGAGCGTGACCGGGCGCGGCCCTGAGCCAAGGCTGGCAACGACGGCGGCGATGGTCGCGTCGTCGAGCTCGATCCCTTCGAGCTGCGCCAGGATCGGCTCCTCCCACACCTCGTCGCCGAGCCGGGCCCGCGTGCCCCACTCCGGGCACGGGTCGACGTGGAGCTTGCGGTGCCGGCCGTCGGCAAACGTCCCGTCGCTCCGCACCCTGCGCCCGCAGACGCACTCGACGAGGCCCTTGAGCAGGTCGACCCGGTCGGCGCGCCTCGCGCCGCCGGCGCGGGTCTTGGTCCTGCGCACGTCCTCGACGCGCGCCCAGAGCGCGTCGGAGACGGGCGGGTCCGCGCGCCAGGGTGCGGGCTTGCGCACCTCGCTCCGGCTGCGGCGGTGGCGGCGGACCCACCCGTTGTAGAGCGGGTTCATGAGGATCATCCGGATCCTGCTGGCGGCGAGCCCCGTCTCGGCGGCGAGGTCCTTGGCGCTCACGTTGCCCAGCGCGTATCGCTCGAACAGGCCAACGGCCGTGCCGATCGTGTCCGGGTCGACCTCGAGGGTGTGCGGCGGTTCGGGCAGACGCCGGAAGCCGAGGCCTGCGTGCCCGCCCGGGTCGTCGCGGCGGTCGAACTTGGCGGCGTAGCCGTCGGTGATCCGTTCCGAGAGGCGGCGGCTGTATTTCTCCGCGCCGGCCGCCTCCGAGATCAGCTCGTCCCAGTCGTGAGGGTCGGACGACAGGATCCGGCGGTCGCACATGACGAGCGCGACCCCGGCCGGGTGCAGCCCATCCTCCAGGAGCTCGAGGGTCCGCCGCAGGTTGCGCTGCCACCGGTCGGAATACCCAGCGAGCAGCAGGTCGAACGCCCCGTCGTGCGCCTCGGCGAGCATCTCGGTCATCGTCGCCGACCGCCAGACGGTGGTGCCGCTGTGGGCGACCTGGAACACGAGCCCGGTGTCGACGAGGCCGTGGCGCTCGATGAAGCGGTCCTGCTGCTCGCGCTGGCTCGCCGCGCCGTACCGGTCGTACTGGCCGGCCGTGGACTCACGGACCCAGCGCGCCACGCGCAGCCCCCGGATGTCGTCGAGCGACCGAGGTGGGCGCCTCATCGTGCGGGGCTCCTCATGCCGCCCCGGCGTCGCGCTTGGTGTCCATGACGATGACATTCGCGCTGTCGGGCGCCGAAGCCAAGCGTTCACGACGCATCTCGTCCGGACCGCCGGGGTAGCTGCGATGGAGCGCCTCGATGTAGCGAGCGAGGGCAGCCACGAGCGGATCGCGCTCCAGCGGTCGCTGCGCCTGCTCGGTCACGGTTCGTCAGCTCGCGCTCTGCAGCGCGTATGTGACCGCGATCGCGAGCGCCGACCAGACGTCGCGGCTGATCCCGTACAGCGGGCCCGGTGCCGCCTTGCGGCCGATCGCCGTCGACCCGCCGAAGCGGTCGATGAGCGCCTGGCGGATGTTGGCGTCCTTCGCCCGCGAGTCGCCGCAGAGGGCGAGCTTCACGGCCCGCCGCGGGAGCATGACGACCGGGACCCGATGGGCAGCTTCGGCGAACCGGCCCGCCCACCACACCGTGTCGAACACCTCGGCGCCGACGGCGGTCTGCGGGCATCGGCGTCGCCACATGGGCTACCCCACCCCGGTCCGTCGATGCACCCTTGGTCGAGTTGCACGATCGGCAGAGCACCGAGCAGTTCGCGATGTCGAACGGGGCACCACCAGCAGCGAGCGGCACGACGTGATCAACGGTCAGGTCGCTCGCCCGATGGGCGGCGCGCTCGTAGCCCGGACACCAGTCGCCGTGCTCGCCGCGCCAGGAGCGCAAGACACGGGAGCTAAGGCGCTGCCACGCCCGCGTGCCGTACAGGGCGTTGTGCCGGCTGCGGTTGGACTGACGAGCGTGGTCAGTGCAGCGGCTACCAGCGCGGCTGGTGAGGACGCCACAGACCGTGCACAGCCTCACAGCTCGCATCGACCCTGCGCGGTGCCGGACCTAAGGGTGGTGACGATCGAATGCGCGCCCGTCGACATCGTGATGAGCGTGGATGGCGAGGGTCGTGAGGTCTATTCGCCTCGGGTGCTACGTCTCTGGAGCTAACGACGACGTCCACAGACGCCTCGTCGCAGGGCCCTGGGAACTCGCGCACCTACCGGTCGGCGCCCGTCACCCGTATCGTGGGTAGTCAGATGGTCGTTCCAAGTCCGCTTCTCGAGACCAAGCTCTACATCCCAAGGGTGCGGCGCGGTCTGGTGACACGACCGAGACTAAGCGATCGGCTGAGCCGCGGTGGCGAGTCGAAGCTGACCTTGGTCTCCGCGCCCGCCGGCTTCGGAAAGACCACGCTGCTGGCCGAGTGGCTGGCATCGACCCCGGTCGAGAAGCAGATCGCGTGGCTCTCGCTCGACCCTAGCGACAATCGGGCCGGATCCTTCTGGCCCTACGTGATCGCTGCGCTGCAGACGGTGGTGCCCGACGTAGGCGCGACCGCGATCTCCCTGCTGGAGTCGCCCCAAACGCCGATCACATCGGTCCTTGCCACGTTGCTCAACGACCTCAGCGGGCTGCCGCGCGGCATCGTGCTGGTGCTCGACGATTACCACGTCGTCGATGCGAACGACATCCAGGACGGGATGGCATACCTCATTGAGCACCTACCGCCACAGGTGCACCTGGTGGTCACCACCCGCGCCGACCCGGCGTTGCCGCTCGGTCGCTGGCGCGGGCGTGGCGAGCTCATCGAGATCCGCGCCGCGGATCTGCGCTTTACGCCCGAGGAGGCCGCGGCGTACCTGAACGGGGTGATGAAGCTGGAGTTGACGGGGCGGGATGTCGTGGCGCTGGAGGGGCGCACGGAGGGCTGGATCGCTGCCCTGCAACTGGCCGCGCTCTCGATCCAAGGCCGTGACGATCCCGCCGACTTCATCGCCGGGTTTACTGGCGACGATCGGTACATCGTTGACTACTTGGCCGACGAGGTCTTGCACCGTCAGCCCGAACATGTCCGCCAGTTCCTACTGCAGACCTCGATCCTGGGTCGGCTGAGTGGCCCTCTCTGCGATGCCGTTACTGGTCACGAGGGCGGCACGGCGATGCTGGAGGCGCTCGATCGCGGGAACCTCTTCCTCGTCCCGCTCGATGACCGCCGGCGCTGGTATCGCTACCACCAGCTCTTTGCCGACGTGCTGCTCACGCGCCTCTTCGATGAGCAGCCAGCGTGGGTGCCCGACCTGCACCGTCGTGCCAGCGACTGGTACGAACACAACGGTGACCGCTCCGAGGCAATCCGGCACGCACTGGCGGGCGAGGACTTCGACCGTTCCGCCAGCCTGATTGAGTTGGCGGTGCCGGCGCTGCGGCAGGGTCATCACGAGGTGACGGCGCTCGTGTGGCTCAGGGCGCTGCCGGATGAGGTCATGGGGCGAAGACCGGTCCTGAGCGTCGCCTACGCCTGGGCGCTGTTGTCCATCGGCGAGCTCGAGGACGTCGAGCGCCGTCTGCGAGACGGCGAGCGCTGGCTCACGGCGACCGACGGTGTGCCAGATGAACCCGGAGCCGGGCGGCCGGAGATGGTTGTCGTGGACCGCCGCGAGTTCGAAACGCTTCCTGCGCTGATCGCCGTCTACCGAGCCGTGCTTGCCCAGATCCGAGGCGACGTCGCGACGACCGTCCGGCACGCTCGCGAGGCACTGAATCTGGCCCCCGAGGACGACGATCTCCTCCGCGGGGCAGCAGAGGCGCTCCTGGGTCTGGCCACATGGGCGAGCGGGGACCTCGAGACCGCGCATCGCATCTACGCCGCTGGGATGGCGCGGGTGCAGCGGTCTGGCAGCCTCTCTGATGCGCTCGGTGCTGCGATCGCCCTGGCCGACATCCGGATCACCCAGGGACGGCTCCGTGACGCGATCCGGACGTACGAGCAGGCATTGCAGGTGTCGGCAAAGCATGGCGAGCCAGTCCTTCGCGCGACGGCCGATCTGCACGTTGGACTCGACCGACCTCGCCCGGGAGCAGGGCGACCTCCAGACCGCTAGACGGCATCTCCAGGTGAGCAAGGACCTGGGCGAGCACATGGGCTACCCGCAGAACCGCTATCGCCTCCATGTCGTCACGGCCCGCATCCGGCAGGCTGAAGGGGACCTCGATGGCGCGCTCGATGCACTCCACGAGGCACAGCGCCTGTACATGCCGGACTTCATCCCGGACGTCCGTCCCTTGCCGGCGCAAGAGGCGCGAATCCTGCTCAGGCAGGGGCGCTTGGCCGAAGCGAATGCGTGGGCTCGGGCGCGAGGCCTGTCGCCTCACGACGACCTGACGTATCTGCACGAGTTCGAGCACGTCACGCTTGCGAGGGTGCTCCTGGCCCAATCCACGCTGGACCGTTCGGACGGGTCTGCCCGTGACGCCTTCGCGCTACTGGGTCGCCTGCTGCGAGCAGCGGAGGATGGTCAGCGGACGGGCAACGTCATCGAAATCCTTGTCCTGCTGGCGCTTGCCCACCAGGTGCGAGGCGACATGCCTGCCGCTCTTGCCGCCCTCGGACGTGCCCTGACGCTCGGCGAACCGGAAGGCTATGTTCGCGTCTTCCTCGATGAAGGCCCACCCATGGCGGCCCTGCTGCAGGACGCCGCGAACCGGGGAATCGCCCCGGACTACGTTCGCCGCCTTCTGACGGCCGCTGTCCGCCCCGAGGACAACGCCGGGAACAAGGAGGCGCTCATCGAGCCGCTGAGCGACCGTGAGCTTGACGTGCTGCGGCTGCTTGGGACCGATCTGGCCGGGCCGGAAATCGCCCGCGAACTCGTGGTGTCGCTGAGCACGGTGCGGAGTCACACCAAGAGCATCTACGCCAAGCTCGGCGTGAACAATCGTCGGGCCGCCGTGACCCGGGCCGAGGAACTCGACCTCCTGTCGCGAGGCCGTCGACGGTAGCGAGGCGCGAAGCCCCGGCCGCGCGGCGCGGAACTGGCGGTCGCGCGTGGATCGATTTCATCACGTCCAGTCCCCACATGTGGGGATGCTCGCTCCCCACGTCCGCTCCGATGCTCGGGACCACGCCGGCAGACAGATCGCAGGACCGGCGGAAGGGAGCAGATGAGCGGAACGACACGCATCGACGGCGACCGCCACGAGGACGGCCGCTACGAGATTCGCCTCAAGGGACACCTGGATGGCCGATGGGCTGCCTGGTTTGACGGCCTGAGCCTCAGCCACGAGAGCGAGGGCGTCACCGTCATCCGTGGCGGCGTACCCGATCAGGCGGCGCTCCATGGCCTGCTCCAGAAGGTGCGCGACACCGGATTGCCACTGGTCTCGGTGACGCACGTCGACGCCGACCCGACCGGGACGCCCGGCACCGAGCCTCGATAGCCCAATACGAACGCACGAAAGGGAAACCGACATGACAACCGCCGTTCGAACCGCGGCAACGAAACGACCCCCGATGGAAGCGGATCGGAAGGTCGCGCTCGTCGCGGGCATCCTCTACCTGATCACCTTCATTTCGGTCGCGACACTGACCCTCTACAGCCCGGTGCTCAAGGACCCGGCCTACATCCTGAGCTCCGGCGGCGACACCGGCCTGCGCTGGGGCGCCCTCATCGACGTGATCGTCGCGCTCGCCGGCATCGGCACCGCCATCACGCTGTACCCGGTCGTCCGGCGCCAGAACGAGACGTTCGCGCTCGGATTCGTCACCTCGCGCGTCATCGAGGGCGCGATGCTCCTCACGGGTGTCGTGAGCCTTCTCTCGCTCGCGTCCCTGCACCAGGTGGCCGCCGCGGTCGGCGCCGACTCGACCGCGCTTCTCACCAGTGGCGCCTCGTTCGTCGGGACGTACAACGCGGCGTTCCTGATCGGCGGGACCCTCATGCCCGCGATGAATGCCCTCCTGCTCGGCTACCTGATGTACCGATCCAGCCTCGTGCCGCGACTCATTCCCGCGATCGGACTCGTCGGCGGCGTCTTGATGACGTCTTCCGTGATCGGACAGATCCTCGGCATCAACGAGAAGATCTCGGTGTGGTCCCTAATCGCACTTCTGCCGATCTTCGCGTGGGAGCTGTCGCTCGGCCTCTACATGGCAATCAAGGGCTTCAAATCCACTTCACCGCTCATGGTCGCGGCTGCTGGGCGAGCGGTGGGCGAAGACGGCGCTCCCCCGGCGGTGCCCTCACGAACAGTCGTCGAGACGCTATCGGGTGCGGCATGACCGCCGACCGGGAGCGGACTGCCAAGGTCCCTCCTCGCGTGTTCGTTCGCAGCGCCTGGCTGCTGCACCGAGCCCTCCTTCGGTTCAGCGGCGGGCGGATCGGCCTCCGGCCACCCGGCAAGGCGTTCGGGATGCTGCGCCTCACGACGGTCGGTCGGCGTTCGGGACAGTCCCGGGTCGCGATCGTCGGTTACTACGAGGACGGCCCGAACCTCATCACGCTGGCCATGAACGGCTGGGAGGATGCAGACCCCGCGTGGTGGCTGAACCTCCAGGCGCGGCCGGACACGGTCGTGGAGTTGCCGGATGGCCCGCGTGCCGTCCGTGGTCGCGCTGCGGAAGGCGACGAGCGTGATCGGCTCTGGGCTCGGTGGGCCGAGTTCGGCGACCAGTACGACGGCTGGGCTGCGCTCCGTTCCGGGAAGACCGCGATCGTCGTGCTCGAGCCTCGCACCGATGCCGGAGTCGCCGCGTAGGCGGTAGCGCCACCACTTGATCAGAAGGGCCCCGGAGTTCGCTTCCGGGGCCCTTCGGCCGACTGAGCGTGGCGCGCCTCGATGACATCGGAGCGAGCGTTCGAGGCCTGCCTACCAGCGCCTGACCTGGCCCGACACCCTCGCTAACACAGGGAGACAGCATGTCCTCACCCAAGCATCTCGCGAGAATCGCGGGTGTCTTCTATCTCCTGGTCGGCATCTTCGGCGGCTTTGCCGAAGGCTTCGTCGACCCCAAGCTGCACGTCGCCGGCAACGCCACGGCCACAGCCGCGAACGTCGTTGCGAACTCCGAACTCGTCCGCATGGGCGTCGTCGCCCACCTGGTGGACGGGGTCTTCTTCGCCCTGACGGCGATGGCCCTCTACCTCTTGCTGAACCACGTTCAGAAGAACGCCGCGAGGGTCGATGGTGATCTTCGTTGTGCTCGCGGTCGGGATGATCTGCCTCAATGCCGTCTTCCTGTTCGAGGGCATGCAGGTCGCGACCGACCCCTCGTACGTGGCCGCCTTCGGGGTGGCCGGATCAAGCGCTCTCGTGATGATCCTGCTCGACATCCAGCACTACGGCACACTCGCCGCTCAAGTCTTCTTCGGCCTGTGGCTGGCGCCGCTCGGGTATCTCGCCTACCGGTCCGGGCTGTTCCCCAAGGCGCTGGGCGTCGTGCTGGTGCTGGCCACCGTCTCGTACCTCGCGGACTCGCTCACGGCGCTTCCTGCTTCCCAACCTCGAGCAGCAGATCAAGCCGTTCCTGATCGTCGCGCCCCTCGTCGGCGAGATCTGGATGGTCCTGTACCTGCTGGCGAAGGGCGTGAAGTCCGGTCAGCAGGCCGATCGCGCGCCCGTGGCGGACCTGGCGCCCGTCGGAGCGTGACGTCAAGTTGGGCGATCGGACGGGCGGCGGCTCCGCCCGCCGCCCGTGCCGTCCCTGCAACTACCAGGCCCGGTGACCATCGTGGCTCCAGGTCCGGGACGACGAGCCAGCCCTCCGCTCGCCCGGCGTAGATCAGCTGCTCGGTGGTCAGGCCCGACCGCGCACGCAGGTCGGCGAGGTGACGTTTCGCGGTGCTCGGCCGGATGCCCGACGAGCAGCGGCACTCGACACGGATCCACCGGCTTCAACGTAGGCCGCCAGCACGTCCAGCTGTCGCCGTGTCGCGTGCTTCGGGAGCTCGCCCCGCAGGCGGCCGTCGCTCACGCCAGTCGCCTGGCCGCGGCCAGCCACTCATCCCGTCCCTCGATCGGGATCTCGTAGGTTGCTAACGCGCGCCCAACACCTGTCGGGCGCGCCATAGCAACCTTGTCGTGCAGCGCGACTGCCAGGCCGTGGGCATACGCCGACGGCGTCAGCCTGATCGACACGATCGTCCTCCCTGTGACGACGATCCGCTCGTAGATGGCATTGGAGCAGCTCTGCCTTCGCCTGGGGGACGTCGGCCTCTCTCCACGTCGCTGACGAGGCCTCGAGCCATGCGATTGCGCGCTCGGCCGAGATCCCCTCCGTCGTCGAGCGGTCGAGGCTCTCCTTCCCCTCCCGAAGGCCGCGCAGCCGCTCGAGGTACACCTCGTCCCAAGGGGTCGCCGCGCCCGCTCACGAGATCGGACTTGCATCCCGGTCCAGACAGGCGTATAAACTGAACCAGATGGTTCAGTATCCCGATGGTCGACTCGATGCCTCCTTCGCGGCGCTGTCCGATGCCACCCGGCGTGGCGTCCTGGAGCGGCTCGGACGAGGCGACGCGTCGATCTCGGACCTGGCCGAGGCATTCCACATGACCCTCACGGGCATGCGGAAGCACGTCGGGGTGCTGGAGCACGCCGGAGCTCGTCACGACCGAGAAGGTCGGGCGGGTGCGGACGTGCCGGCTCGGCCCGCGGCGACTCGAGGACGAGACCGCGTGGATCGAGCAGCAGCGCCGGCTGTGGGACGCCCGGTTCGACGTGCTGGAGCAGGTCGTCGCGGAGCGACGACGGAAGGAGCGGAACGATGGACACCCGAAGCGCAGCTGAGGCCACCACCACGATGGATCGCACGACGATCGAGCGGACGTCCGAGCAGGAACTGGTCGTGACCCGGACGATCGACGGTCCGCGGGACGTCGTGTTCGAGGCCTGGACCGATGCCGAGCTGTTCCGGCAGTGGTGGGTCCCGAAGTCGTTGGGCGTGACGCTGCTGTCGTGCGAGATCGATGCGCGGGTCGGGGGCGGCTACCGGCTCACCTTCGACAACGGCACGGCCGAGCCGATGGCGTTCTTCGGCCGGTACCTCGAGGTGACCCCGCCGACGCGTCTGGTCTGGACGAACGAGGAAGGTGACGAGGGCACGGTCGTGACCACCGTGACGTTCGAGGACCACGGCGCGGGGACCCGGCTGGTCGTCCACGACCGCTATCCGTCGAAGGAGGCGCTCGACGCCGCGGTCGCGTCCGGGGCGACGGGCTGGAACTCCGAGACGTTCGACCAGCTGGACGAGCTGCTCGTCAAGCTCGGCACGAGCACCCGCGGGTAGGGATCGCGTGCTGACTTGAGGCGTTCACCAAGCTGGATGCCATGTTGATGCGCGCTCAGGCTGGGTTGGAACCGATGGTCGAGGTGTAGCGGCATGGCCAAGTTGATCTACGCAACGAACGTGTCTCTCGACGGCTACATCGAGGACGAACGCGGCGCCTTCGACTTCGGCCCGCTCGACGACGACCTGTTCGCGTCCTACACCGACCTCCTGCGGTCCGTGGACACGTTCCTCTACGGGCGGCGCCTATACGAATTGATGGCCGTTTGGGAAACCAACGCCGCTCTTGCCGCGCAGTCCCACCTCATGGCCGACTTCGCGAGCGCCTGGCAAGCGGCGAACAAGGTCGTCTACTCCACAACCCTGGCCGCGGCGCCAACCGCGAAGACCCGGCTCGAACATCGCTTCGACCCTCCCTCGGTACGCGAGATGAAGGCCTCGGCTACAAGTGATCTGACCGTGGGCGGCGCGCACCTCGCGGCGCAGGCTATCAAGGCCGGGCTGGTTGACGAGTGCCAGCTGTTCGTCTGGCCCGTGGTCATCGGTGGAGGCAAGCCCGCCCTGCCCAGTGACGAGCGAATCGACCTGGAGCTCCTCGATGAGCTCAGATTCGATAACGGCGTCGTGCATCTCCGATATCGCATCCCAACCTGAGCTTCCAAGGCATAGCCGGACCACAGGGTGCTCCTCGGATCGTCCGGTGCTGCCCTCCCGGACCCGAGCGCGCTGGCTGCGAGCCGTTGCCGGAGGGGTCTACCAGACCCTCGCGGCGCGGGCGTGGGGCACATCGCTGGTGGCGCTTCGGACCAAGCACCTCGACGGCCGGCGCTGCCGGTGGCCGGTGAAACGCAAGCCACGCCGTTGCGCGCACTAATGAACCATCGCGCGATCTCCTGGCGAGAGCTCCGGTCGGCAGCGAGGTCTGGCTGCGCTTGCTCGGCGAGGGCGGGACGTCGAGCAGGAAGTTGGATTGGCGCCTGATCTCCCGGACCTGCAAATGCACCGGCTATCACCAGGACGTGCGCCTGACTCACCCGGGATTCGCGGGCGATCCGTCGTTTGACCACGCTCCAACCAATGGCGAGTGGCCCTAACCGCAAGGCGCCTGACCCTGGATCAGGCGCTCTCGCTTACCAGCGGCACGTCGGCCCGCTCGATCGGTATTGGGATATTTCATGGCATCCGCGCGCTCAACTCCTGTCGGGCGCGCCAGCAGAGTCGTTCTTTCTATTGCGGCCACGGCTGCTCCTGCCCGGGGAGGCGGACTTCGACACGGCGCGCCGCGTCTGGAACGGCACCGTGGATCGGATGCCGGCCGCGATCGTCGCCTGTCAGGGCGTCGCCGACGTGATCGACGCCATGCGCTTCGCCGAACGGGAGGGACTCGGCGTCTCCGTCCGCGGAGGAGGCCATCACGTGGCCGGGGGTGCGGTCCTGGACGGTGGGCTCGTCATCGACGTCTCGGCGATGCGCTCCGTCCGGGTCGACCCGGACGCGGGGACCGTGCGAGCGGAGGGAGGTGCCCTCATCGCCGACGTGGACCGGGAGGGCTCGGCGTTCGGACTCTTCGCGCCGCTCGGGTTGTATTCGCAGACCGGCATCGGCGGCTTCACCCTCGGCGGCGGGCTAGGCTGGATGCGGCGGTCAGCCGGGATGGCCTGCGACAACCTCGTGTCCGCGGACGTCGTCACGGCGGACGGTCGCCTGCTGACCGCCAGCGCGACCCAGCACGAGGACCTCTTCTGGGCCCTGCGCGGCGGAGGCTGGGACCTCGGCGTCGTGACGTCCTTCGAGTACCGCGCGCAACGCATCGACCCCGAGGTGTTCTTCCTGTTCGTGGCGTACCCGATCGACGAGGCGGAGCGAATCCTGGCGGCACTCAACGGCTTCATGGCCACGGCGCCCGACGGGGCCAAGTCCCGTCGCTGTCCTCTGGACCTTCCCGACGCATGGCGACGCCTATCCGACCGGAGGTCCACGGCAAGCAGTTCGTCGCGCTCGTCGGGCCCGTACATCGGCACAGCGAGGAGGGCGATCGCGTCTATCGGCCGCTGCGGGAGCTGGGTGATCCGCTGCTCGACGGTAGCGGTGCCGATCCCGTACCTCGCCGTGCAGCACTCGTTCGACGGCGAGTACCCGGTCGGCCGTCGCTACTACTGGAAGTCGGTCTACCTGCCCGGTCTACCGGACGAGGTGATCGCGGATCCTGGCCGCGCATCGGGCGTCAGCGACCGTCATCCCTGTCGAGCCTCGAGTCTGGCCGCTGGGCGGGGCGATCGCTCGCGTGCCGATCGACGCGACACCGATCGCCCAGCGGGACGCCGCGTACCTCATCGGCATCGAGGCCAACTGGGACGACCCGGCGCGACGACGAGGCGAACCGCGGCTGGGCGCGGGACGTGGCCACGGCCCTGACCCCGTACTCGATCGGTGCGTCGTACCTGAACTTCGAGGATGTCATCGAGGCCGCGACGGCCCGCGCGACCCACGGACCGAACTACGACCGGCTCGTCGCCACCAAGCGCCGCTACGACCCGGAGAACCGCTTCCGCTCGCGGCGCAGCCTAGTGAGCTGACAGGCGGCAAGTGCCTCGATCTCAATTGCCTGGAGGCTTGCGCTGGCTGCGATGCCATCCGACGTGGCGAGCCGGTCCCAGGCCCGACCGGCGGCTACCCTGGCACGAGGCCATCGTGCATCCGACCACCAGTCGCCAGCGATGAACCCGATTCCCGAGCGAAGCCTGGCCGCCTGACTATTCGTCCGTCCGGGCCATGCCATCGGGCTCAGGCAGCCGCGGGGCGGAGAATCCACACGAGCTGTGCCGTGGTCGCCGCCCCGACCTTCGCGCGGATCTGGCCCACGAGGGGGATGGCGTGCAGGCGACGGGGAACAGCCTTGCTCCTGCGCACCTCATTGGGCGCGGAAAGCCGCCTGACCTTGTGGTCGCCCGAAACCCCGCGGTTACTGGCCGGGTCGTGTGAGGTCCTCGTCGGGTCGATCGGACGGCTAGAACCGACGACGCCCCGGTGTCACCACGGCGCCGACGACGGCTGCCTTGGCGACCGGCGACGGGCCGGGGCTGACTGCGGCGCCGACGACGGCTGCCTTGGCGACCGGCGACGGGCCGGGACTGACTGCGGCGCCGACGACGGCTGCCTTGGCGACGGGAGAGCCGATGACTCCCCTTCCGGCGCGACGTGGACCGAGTGGCATCTCAGACTCCTGCAGCTTCCTGCGCTTCGTCCGCCTCCATGGCGGCGATGATGGCTTGGATCGGGATGCGGCCGTTGGCGATCAACTGTCCGCCGGCCCGCCGCATCGCGGAAGCGAACGGCGCGGCCCACAGGTTCTCGTAGACGAGTACACCGGCGATGCTTCCTGGATCCATAGCCGCGGCGAGGTTGTCCACATCCTCCTCGGCAAGCGTTTGCACGAGCTCGGTCTCGAGTCGGGCGAGGTCGCCTAGCTCGTTGAGATCACCAAGCTCCTGCGCCATGACCGTCCCATCCTCTCCCTTCTGGAGGATGAGGATGTCCATCACCCGGATGATCCCAGCGTCGTGGAGGCGCAGGAGTTCCTCCGCCCCCTCTCCCGTGAAGTTCTGGGCCCCGACCGGAAACTCGACGATCAGGTAGTCGACGGGTCCCAGATCATCGATCGATCTGTCCGACATGGATCCCCTCATTTGCGGTGGTGTTGTCAGTCCCAGCCTCCTTCCGCCGTTCGCCGTCGGCATCACCCAGATTGGGTTGATTTCGGCTCGCCCGCTGGCGCAACGCGGGCGGCCGACGTGGCCACGCCTGGCTCGGTCCGCTATCGGCTGCTTGCCGGTTGGTTCAGCCGGCTTCCACGGTCACCGACTTGAGGGTTCCCGTGAACCGGAACGGTGGCTGGTACGTCGGCGAGATCGGCGTTCCCCAGTCCTCGCCGACATCGAACGTGTCGTCCGTCGAGAAGACGACGGGCACGGTCTTCTCGATCCGCCCCTCGCCGACCTTCCGGCCGTTGATCGATAGCGTGCCCGTGCCGCCCTTGCCCATGCCGCCGCCGTCATAGGCGAAATCGAAGCGGATCGTGGAGGCGCCTCTCGGCAGCGACTCCGACGACGCGATCACGTACTCCTCCCGGCCGAGCCAGCTGACTGGAACGTCGGCTTGCCTGCCAGCACCAGGAACGCGTAACCCCTGGTCTCACCACCGAGGGTGACAAGCGTGCCCTCGGCATCGCCGTCCGGGTTGTCCACCTCGGCGGTGATCGAGTACGACCGGTTCTTGGTGTTGATGACCACGTCCTCCGGGATGCGGACCGTGCCCGGGCCGTAGGTGGCCTTGTTGCCCGAGACGAGCCTTGGCCGGTCGGCGGTCAGTAGCTGGAAGAGGTCGTCGGCCAGCGGGTAGACGTTGTACTTGGGCGCCTCGCGGTCGAAGAGTTCCTGCAGCTCCTTGAGCTTCTCCGGGTGCAGAGCCGCCACGTCCTTGGCGTGGCCGAAGTCGGTCCGCATGTCGTAGAGCTCCCAGACATCCTGGTCGAACGGCATGCGGGGAGGTCGCGACCACGGGGCGCCAAATCGTACACCGCCGAACAGGGCAGCCTTTCCAACCTGGCGGTAACACCGACTACGATGGCGACTTGGATACGACTGCGAACAACGGGCCGCCGTCCCATTCGACCTGGGAGGTTCCCAGCTGGCTGACGCGCCTGGCCGCGATCGGCTGGCGAGTGCTGGTCACGGTCGCATTCGGAGCGTTCGTCGTCGGGTTCGCGATGTACCTGTCGACTGTCACGCTTTCCATCCTGTTTGCCGTGATCTCCGTCGCGACGCTCCGACCATTCAACGAGCGACTGCGATTGCGCGGCTGGGGTGGTGCGAAGGCCGCTGGCGGATCGATCGGCGCCGCGGTGCTGATCGTTGGCGGCGTGCTCCTCCTGATCGCACTCGCGCTGATTCCGTTCCTGGTCGAGCTGGCGCAGTACCTCCACGTCGGCATCGAGCGATTCAGCACGGAGCTCGCCTCGGCAAACGTGTCCGCCGATGCAGCCGCGACGCTGAACGAAGGGGTCCAGCAACTCGAAGCCTGGCTGTCCCAGCAGGCCTCGGCGATCGTCGACTCCCTTGTCGAGGCCGGAACCATCGTGATGCTCGGGCTCTTCCTGACCTTCTATCTGCTCCTTGACGGGGACAAAACCTGGGATGTCGGCCTCTCCGAGCTCGGCGGCTGGCAGCGCGACCGGATCAGGGATGCGGGCGAGGAGGCGATGCACCGCGCGGGCGGTTACGTGCGCGGAACCGCCGTGATCGCGTCCGTGGATGCCCTGCTGAGCTTTGTCGTCCTGACCCTGATCGGCGTCTCGCTCGCGGGGCCGCTGGCGGTGCTCGTGCTAGCAGCCGGATTCGTCCCGTACATCGGCGGCCTCTTCGTGGCCGGGATCCTCCTCCTCGCCGGTTTTGCACTCGGTGGCGTACCGACCGCGCTCTTCCTCCTGCTGATCGTGGTCGTCCTCAAGGTCGTCGAGAAGCGACGGTTGGCGCGGTTCCTGTCCGACCGCACCCTCGAGTTGCACCCGGCCGTCATCCTCCTCGCGCTGCTGGTCGGATTCACGCTTGGTGGCCTGGCCGGGATGTTCGTCGCTGTGCCGACGATCGCCGTGGTGGTGGCCATTGCGGGCGCTGCGCTCGATGTGCTCGGGGCTCGAGGCGCCGTCAGCGTCTCGGCGATGGGCGACATACCCGTCTGGCTCGACCGTCTGGCGCAGTGGAGCTGGCGGCTTCTTGTCGCCGTCGGCTTTATCGGGCTCGCGGTTGCCATTCTGTCGCAGTTCCCGGTCGTGATCGGTCCGATCGTCGTGGCGGTCACCCTGGCCGCGACGTTCCTGCCGGCGGTCGCGGCGCTCGAGCTGCGGGGCTGGACCCGAGGGCGAGCATCGTTCGTGGTCAGCATCCTCGTGTGGGCGATCGTGGCGGTCGTGACATCGCTGTCGATCACGGCCCTCGGCGGAGCCCTCCAGGAGGCCGTGCAAGGCTCGATGACGGGTGGGACCGTCGCGGACGAATCCCTTCCGGAAGGCGTGTCGGGCGCCGTCGGGCAGCTGTCCCAGCTGGTGGGCTCCGGGATCCTCGGACTCGTCACGTCGATCGCGAGCAGCATCGCCTCGGCAATCGTGTTCCTCATCATCACGGCGCTGCTCGCGTACTTCATGCTGCGCGACGGCGACCGGGGATGGGCGTGGATCACTTCGCATCTCGACGGCTGGCGCCGGACGCAGGTCACGATCGCGGGCGATCGGGCGGTGACGATGCTCGGCGGCTATATGATCGCCACGGGCGTCCTCGGCCTGTTCAACGCCGTGACCGGGTTCATCGTCATGACCCTTCTCGGCCTGCCGTTGGCGCTGCCCGTCGCGATCCTCTCGTTCTTCGGTGGCTTCATCCCGTACATCGGGCAGTTCGTCACGAGCCTGATCGCCTTCCTGATCGCGGTCGCATTCGGCAGCAGCCAGGACGTCATCGTCATGGGCATCTGGACCGCGGTGTTCAACGTCGTCCAGGGCAGCGTCATCGCGCCCCTGGTCTACGGCCGAGCGGTGAGCCTGCACCCCGCCATCGTGCTGATCGTGATCCCGGCTGGTGGCGCGCTCGCCGGCGTCCTCGGCATGTTCCTGGCCGTGCCGCTGGTCGGGATCGTCGGTGCTGTCTGGCGCCACATCCTGGCCGCCATCGGCGAGGTGCCGCCCCCGCTTCCCGAAGCCGTCGAGCAGAAAGAAGCTCCTCCGGTCGCGGTCCGGGCAGCGGAGCCGCCCCCCGGCAGCGCCATCGCCTGATTGGTTGAGCGACGATGCCAGTGCAGTCATCAGCGACCCATCCAGCCGACTCACCCGGTCCGCCGCCGGCGCGGGACATGGCCTGGATTCCGGGTGGCACCTTTCGAATGGGATCCGCGGACTTCTATGCCGAGGAGGCACCCGTCCACCAGGTCTCCGTCGACGGGTTCTGGATGGACGACCACCCGGTCACGGTCGCCGAGTTCCGGCGGTTCGTGAAGGCGACCGGTCACGTCACCCTGGCCGAAGTGGCACCCGAACCGGCCGACTATCCCGACGCCGATCCGGCTCTGCTGGTCCCCGGCTCGCTCGTCTTCCATCGGACCCGAGGCCCGGTCAACCTCGACGACTACTCGAACTGGTGGAGCTGGGTCCCCGGCGCCCAGTGGCGCCATCCCGAGGGACCGGGCAGCACGCTCGACGGCCGCGATCGGCATCCCGTCACGCACGTCGCGTACGACGACGCGCGCGCCTACGCCGCGTGGGCCGGCAAGGAGCTCCCGACCGAGGCCGAATGGGAGTTCGCGGCCCGCGGCGGGCTCGATGGCGCGACATACGCGTGGGGTGACGAGTTCGCACCGAAGGGCCGCCAGATGGCGAACACCTGGCAGGGCGAGTTCCCGTGGCAGAACCTGCTGTTCGACAAGTACGAGCGCACGTCGCCGGTCCGGTCGTTCCCGCCGAACGGCTACGGCCTGTACGACGTGGCCGGCAACGTCTGGGAGTGGACCACCGACTACTACACGCCGAAGCACCCCGACGAGGTCATCCATGCGTGCTGCGGCCCGAGCGGGCCAAGGCTGAACCCACGGGTGACGTCGCCGGAGTCGAGCTACAACGTCGGGGCGCCCGACGAGCAGTTCCCGCGGATGGTCGTCAAGGGCGGTTCACACTTGTGCGCCCCGAACTACTGCCACCGCTACCGACCCGCGGCCCGCTCGCCGCAGACCATCGAGACCTCGATGGGCCATACCGGTTTTCGCTGCATCGTCCGGGCCGGCCGGTAGGGCGCTCATCCCCGCGCTGCATCACTCCCTCGTCCCGAAAAGCTCGGCTGTACGAAGTGCGTGTCCGGCCGACGAGCCACCCGCTACGAGAACCTGGCCATTGCTCAGGAGCACGGCAACATGCAGTTCTCGTCGGCCAGCAAGGTCGGCGGCCGCAGTCCACGATCCGGACGCCGGGTCGTATAGCTCCGCGGACCTGGATCCGCCGCCGGTGGAGAAGGTGCTCGTTCCCCCGCCTGCCGCTCGATCGCCGCCTGTCACCAGCACCTGTCCATCCGGGAGGAGGGTCGACGTGTGGTAGGTGCGGGCGTCCGTCGGGGCGCCGGTGTCGGTCCAGGATCCGGTGGTCGGGTCATACAGCTGAGCAGCAGCCGGAGCCTCGCCGGTCGCGGCGCAGCAGCCCAGTTGAACGACCTCGGCGCCTCCCACGACGAGCACCCTGCCGTCCTTCAGCACCGTGGCAACCTGGTAGGCGCCGGCGTCGATCATCGGACCGGTCGCGGCCCACGACCCGGTGCTCGGGTCATACAGTTCGGCGCCAGCTCCATCCGCGAGTCCATAGCCGCGGTAGCCCGCGCCGGTCACGAGCACCCCGCCATCGGGCATCAGCGTTGCGGCATGGAACATGTGCGCCGCGAGCATGTTCCCAGTCGCCGACCAGGATCCGGTGACCGGGTCGTACAGCTCCGCCGAGGCCAATGCCCCACCCGTACTGCTGTTGTTCGATCGGCCACCAGCCACGAGCACCCTGCCGTCCGGCAGCAGCGTCGCCGTGTGATAGCCACGGGCCTCGATCATGTTCGCGGTGGCAGTCCACGACCCCGTCGCCGGGTCGAAGAGCTCGGCCGAGTCCAGCGCTTCGAAATCGTCGTATCCGCCGGCCACAAGGACCCTGCCGTCCGGGAGCAGCGTCGCCGTGTGCGCTGATCGGCGATTGGCCATGTCCGCGATTGCCGTCCAGGATTCCGTGGTGGCGTCGAATGTCTCCGCGGAAGCCAGGGATCGACCGGGGCCGCTGGCGTCGTCGTTCCGTCCACCCACGATCAGGACGCCGCCATCCGGCAGGACCGTGGCCGTCTGAAGGAAGCGCCCGGTCGTCATCTCTCCGGTGGCCGTCCAACTGGCGGCACTTGGTGTGGCTGCCGGATCGGCGGTCGATATCGCCGGTCGAACCGTCGGAGCCGGCAGGGGCACGATCGGGAACCGTCGCACGAGTCCCGAACCGACCGCCAGGGCGCCGAACGGCCACGGCCGCGACCAGCCCGAGGACCACGACGATCGCGAGCGGGCGAGCCGTGCGACCACCGACGAGATCTTCGAAGCGCGACCGGACGGAGCGCCGTACGGGCTCTCGAGCTGCGGCGGAGCGCACGATCGCCAACGCCTCGACCGGTCGCGGCGGACCCACCTGGGCCTCGAGTCCGGCCGTCAAACGGCGCTCGAATCCGCTCAGCTCAGTCATTGCTCAAGTCCTTTTCGAGTCGCTGGAGGAGCCGCGCGAGGCGCGCACGCATGCCGGATGGGCTTCGGTTTGTGGCGAAGGCGAGCTCGGTCGCATCGAAGCCGGCCAGGTAGCGCATCGCGATGAGTGCTCGATCGTTCGGGTCAAGTCGGGCGAGCGCGTTGCGGAGGTCGATGGAGTTGATCGTCGACCCCGGATCGAGGCCACCGCCCGGCTCGTCGACCTGAATGACGGATACCTCGAGGAGTGAGCGCCGCTTCCTGGCTCGAAGAAGCTGGCGCGCCTCGTTGACGGCGACCGAGACGAGCCATGGCCGCAGCCGCGCCGGATCGCGCAGGCCGCCGAGCTTGCGCCACGCGATCGACCAGGCTGCCGCGACGGCATCCTCGGCAATACGGTCGTCGCCCGCAACGACAACACAGACGCGGCGCATGTCTTCGTGATGCGCTCTGACGATCGACGCGAAAGCAGCCTCGTCGCCGGCGGCCGCCAGCGCGATGAGCGCCGAAGCCTCGTCAATCGAGCTGCTAGTCATGACCGCCATATCACATGGATGCATGGCGAAGGGCAAGCGATTCACGCCCTGCGAAAAGTTCGGCTCCACGGTCTTGCCGCTTAGTCGAGCGCGCCAGTGGCCAGCTTTCTCGCGGCCACCCGGTCACGACCCGCCGCGTTCCTGCCAATCGACCCACGGCACGCCGGTCTCGGTGACGTAGGCGCTGACCGCTTCGCCCACCGTCGGGTAGAAGCGCGTTTCGCCGATCCGATCGAACAGGCCATATCGGCGAAGGCGGTCCTTGGCCGGCCCTTTCAGCTCGGCAATCCCGAGCTCGATGTCCGCGGTTACAAGCGCGTCGTGGAGCTCGGACAGGACGTCAGCCGCTGTCGTGTCGATGTCGGTGACGGGTTCGGCCGCGATCACGACTCGGCGGACCGGCGTCGGCGAGCCCTGGATAGCGTCCTCGACCGCGTCCCGGAACATCTCGGCGTTGGCGAAGAAGAGCGGCGCGTCCCAGCGGAAGAGGACGAGCCCGGGCACGAGGTCAGCCTCGGGATGGCGGCTCGTGTCGTGGTAGCCCTTCACCCCGGGTAGTCGGCCAAGGACGGCGCTGTAGGGCCGCCACGCTCGCCAGAGGAACGCGGCGATGGCGATCCCGACCGAGATGAAGATCCCGGCCACGACGCCGACCAGCGCGACGGCCGCGAGGCATGCGATCGACAGGACGAACTCGGATCGACGCATCCGGTACAGGCGGACCACACCGGCGACCTCGACCAGCGACAGGCTCGCGGCGATGACGATGGCGGCGAGCACCGAGGAGGGCAGGTTGGCAAGCAGCGCAGGCGCGAAGACGAGCAGCAGGACGATGAGCCCGGCGCCGACGAGCCCCGCCAACTGGGTGCGCACGCCGGACGACATCGCGACCGACGTGCGCGACGCGCTGGCACTCACCGCGAAGCCCGACAGCACGGCCGACCCGAGATTCGCCGCACCGAGTGCCATCAACTCAGCGTTTGTATTCGATCGTTCCCCGCGGCGAGCCGCAAGGGTGCGTGACAGCACGGAGGTGTCGGCCATCGACACGAGGGCGATGGCGACGGCTCCAGCCAACAGCGGCTGGATGTCGTCAATCGGAATCGACGGGATCGACGGCCGTGGCAGACCGGGCGGCAAGGCGCCCACGACCGGAACGCCTGCGACGGTGGCAAGGCCTGCCGCTGCCGACACGATCGTCCCCACGACGACCGCGACAAGGATCGCCGGGAGCCTGGGAACGACGCGCCCAGCCACGACGATGAACGCGAGCGCGGCGACGCCGATCGCCAGCGCAGCTGGGTTGGTCAGACCGGCGCGCAGCGCATCCGCGAATCCCACGGCTTCGTCGATGAGGCCTTCCGCATCGACCGAGAAGCCGAACAGCTTTGGCAGCTGGCCGACGATGATCGTCAAGGCGATCCCGTTCAGGTAGCCGTACCGGATAGGTGTTGCGAGCAGGTCGGTGACGAAACCCGCACGGACGACGCCGGCGACGATGCACAGGCCACCGGACAGCACAGCCAGACCGGCCGCAAGCGTGGCAGCGTTGGCGGGATCGGCGGCAAGCGGCACGATCGTGGCCGCGATGATCGGAGCGAGCGACGAGTCGGGCCCAAGGATCAGGGTCCGACTCGGACCGAGCAGCGCGTAGACGACGAGCGCGCCGATCGTCGCGTAGAGCCCGTAGATCGGCTCAAGCCCGGCTGCCTCTGCGTAGCCCATGCCCACCGGGACGAGAATCGCAGTCAGGACGATGCCACCGACCACGTCGGGGACGAGCCAGGTGCGCTCATAGCGGCGCAGCGTCGCGAGGCCGGGCAGGCGCTCGACGGTGGCGACGGGCGCCGCCGACGGGGTCGATCGCGGATCAGCCGAGCCGGACACGGTGCTCCCTCGGCGGAATGGACGGTTCGGCGATGCTACCAGCGAGCGACGCGAGCTCAGCGCAAGCGTGGGCGACCGTCTCGAGTCGTTCGACCTCGGTCAGACTCTACCGAGCAGCTCCTGTCATCCCGCGTCCGCGGTCAGGCCATGGTGGAGGTCGGTCAGCCGGGCATTCCGCTGTGGGTCCAACGCCGGAAGAGGTCGACCTGTGCCTGGGGCCACGCACCGTCGCAGGGCATCGTGCCAGCCTCGAGGCGGGCGAGGATGGCGTCGGCGTTCTCGCTGACGTCGTCGTACGACCAGAGGTCAAACGCGAACTCCATCGATTTGCGGTCGCGCTCGCGGAACAGTGGCTTGACGTGGGTTTCGAAACGCAGGGGCTCGTCGGCGTTGGTGTTCACGATCGCTCCGTTCCTGTCGCCGCCTCGTCGCGTCCGGCTAGCTACGGCTACGCGAACCTCTTGACGAACGCGAGCGCCGTCTCGGCGACATCGCGCCAGCCGTGGTCGATCGTGAGGGAGTGGCCCCGGTCCGGGATTTTCACGATCTCGGTCACGCCGGGGTTGCGCGCCTGCAACTTGTAGGCGGCGTCCGCGATCGCCCACGGCACCGTGTGGTCCGCCCCGCCGTCGATGATCAGCAGCGGACCGCGATCAGGGTTCTTTGTGTCGACCTTCGCCTCCGTCCACGGGTTGAGGTTCGCGTTGCCCATCTGCACGAGCGAGATTCCAGAGGCGGCGACATGGAACTTGTCGTAGAGCTCCATCGCCTCCTGCTCGTCCAGCGCGTTCGCCCAGCCGTACCTGAATTGGTCGAAGGTGAGCGTGATCGCGCGGCCGCGCGTGCGCGGATTGACCAGGAACGGGCCGACGCCCCTGAGCACCGACAACGGCAGCGGCAGGACGCCGCGGAAGACGCCGGGGTCGATCGCCACGGTGACAGCCGAGAGGCCCCGCCCCGCGAGCATCTCCGCGAGCAAGCCGCCCGTCGAGTGCCCGATGACGATCGGCTTCTTGTCCAGGGCGCTGATGACCTGGGTCGTGTGATCGGCGACCTGCTTGAGGGTCTTGCCGGCGAGGGCCTCAGGTTCCGCTCGGGCGACCTCGACCAATTCCGGATCGTCCGGCCAGTCCGGCGTCAATGCGACGTACCCGGCCTCCTCGAACAGCTCGGCCCAGAGGTCCCAGCTCGAGGGCAGCAGCCACAGCCCATGGATGAAGACGACGGGTGTGGCCGTGGTCGCATTCGCGTGCTCGACCTGTGCACGCTCGGCATCGGTGATCGTCGAAGACGCTGTCGTCCCGGTCATTGATTCCACCTCTCCTTCGTGCTTGCTGGCTGCAGGCGCCGGCTCGACGTCCGCATCCGAAATGTTTGGACGTGCCTATGCCACGGCGGTCTTCATGCCCGCCCTCTGGCGGAGCCAGTCGTCCAGTCGGGTCTCCCCGAGACGGGCGCCGTCGCCGGGTACGAGCGTGCGCTCGGCGACGGTGATCCCGTAGTAGCCCGCAGCCGGGTCGGTCAGGACCAAGCGCGGGTCGTTCGCGGCAGCGAGCACCCGCCGAATGGGCTCCTCGAACCAGAACTGCTCCGGCCCGCCGATCTCGACCACGCCGTTCGTTGGGGCATTCACGGCGACACGCCGGACGCCCGATGCGACGTCGTCGGCCGCCATCGGCTGGAACAGGACCGCCGGGACGCGAACCGTCTCGCTCACCGTTGCCTGGTCGGCAATGCCCGTGATGAACTCGAAGAACTGGGTCGCGTGGACGATCGAGTACGGGATCGCCGACGCCTGGATCAGCGCCTCCTGGGAGGCCTTGGCGAGGAAGTAACCGGCGGTTGTCGTCGTCGGATCACCGCCCTCGGACAGGTCCCTCGTGCCGACCACAGATAGTGCGACGACGTGCCCGACGTCTGCGGCCCGTGCCGCAGCGAGCAGGGTCCGCGTCGACGTTTCGAAGAACGCGAGGGCCGTCGCGTACTCGAAGTTGGGCGAATTCGACACGTCGACGACGACTGATGCCCCGTCGAGCGCCGCAGCGAGGCCCTCGCCGGTAATCGTGTTGATGCCGAGGCGGGGCGAGGCCGGCACTGCATCGTGGCCGTGCTCGGTGAGCCCGGCGACGACCTTCGAGCCGACGAGCCCGGTGCCACCGATGACGACGATCTTCATGATCCTTCCTTCCCCGCAAGAAGCGGCAGCAGGACCTGGTTCACACCCGAGAAGCTCATCCCAGCTTCGAATGCCACGCCGGCCCGAGTGCCGGCGGCAGCCGCGGCCGACGCTGCGGGCGCCACACTGCCGCGGAAGGCGCGAATGAGATCCAACTCCGCCGCACGCCCGAACAGCCGGCCGGCCTGATGGCTACCTGCCGCCGTTCGTCGACGTAAGGGACACGTGTGTCGGTCATGGGGCATTGGAAGGAAGGCGGATATTCCCGGGGTCCCGTCCGCATTCTGAGCCTGTCGGCCGTTGGCAAGCAAGCGATCGACGCGGTGATCAGCGCGGTCGTCAGCGCTGGTCAGAACATTCCGGTCCGATTGGGCATGTCGGCCGGCTCCGGCTGGGCCACGTCCCAGAGCTCGGCGATCCGTCCGTTCTCGAATCGGAAGATATGGACTGTCGCTACCGGCCGATCCTCGGGTCGTTGGCGTACCTTGGAATGGACGACGACCAGCGGGCCCTCCGCCACCGTCCGCTGGATTTCGAGGACCTTTGCCGGGTTCTGCCGCGCGTTCCTCTCCATTGCCTCGGCGAGCGCTGCACCATCCGCGGGGAAGAACGGGTTGTGGTGGACGAAGTCCGATGATCCGAATTGCGACAGCGCATGCTTTGCGCGGCCCGAGGAGCTGCGCTCAAGGAAGTCGACAGCTGCCTGACGGTTTGCTTCAGCCGCTGGATCGTTCGGCTCGAGTGGTGTGATCGTGGTCGTCGACGCCATAGGGCACCTCTCGTCTTCTCCATCATGGTCGCGCGAGCCCGCTCGCGGCCTGACTGGAGGAGAGAAATGGCCCTTGCAATCGGCTTACACAGGTCGCTCCGACTCATCGAAGCTTGACATCCAGCGCGCTCGAATCCTGTCGGGCGCGCCACTCGCCTCACGCCTCCGCGCAGAACCATCCCTGCACAACGCCGGCGGTCGCGTTGTAGCGCCCGGTGGCGGTGTCCTTGCCGCCCGGGTCCTTGTCGGGTTGGATCGCCCGCGCGTCCACGCGCTTGGCGAGTACGTCGTCCTCCGCTCCGCCCTCAGGACCGCTGTTGCCGGGCGTGACCGACGCGGGGCCTGTTCCATCGAGGTTCGTCGCGACGGAGTCGCACCAGATTTCGACAGACGCGTCCGCTCGGGTGGTGGTCCCCGGTACCGCCAAAGCCGCCGGCGCCAGGCCAAGCTGCAGGCCGACCGCGAGCGCACCCACGGCGACGGCGATGGTGATCCTCTTCATGACTGTCCCTCCATCTCTGATCCGCGGACCCTCCAGCCGACCTCGCGCAATTCGATCTGCTCGGCAGGCACGATGCGGTCCACTTCGATCCCGGCCTGTCGGGTAACAGCCAGCACGTCCGCCACGGAGTCCGCCTCGAACAAGTGCAGACAGGTCTCATCACCGGGCAGGAAGATCGTGCTGACGTACCGCACGGGCGTGCCGTCAGGGCTCGTGTGTCGGGCGCCGGCGGTGAGCCTGAGGGCCACCGCCGAGAGGCTGTCAGGGTCCGAGCTCGACCGGTAGCGCTCGACGACGAAGTTCGGCATGCCGAGACCATGGGCTGCTGCCGCGCGCCGCGAAACGTGGAAACCCCGGGACTTTGCTCAGGCTATTCCGCTGAGTTTGCGGGCGAGCTCCGTGCGCGATCGGACGTCGAGCTTGCGGTAGATCTGGGTCAGGGCAGACTCGACGGTCCGGTCGGCGACCACCAGGATCGCCGCGACCTCCTTGTTCGTCTTGCCCTCCGCCACGAGCTGGGCGATGCGTCGCTCGGTGGGCGTGAGCCCGTCACCGGCCGGCGCCCGGCCGCCAATTCGGCCGAGCTCCGCACGAGCCCTGGCGGCCCAGAGGGGCGCGCCAAGCTCCTCGAAGATCCCGAGTGCCTGCTGAAGCGTCCGCCGCGCGGCCGACTTCTGTCTCGCCCTGCGCTCGACCTGGCCAATCGCGAGCAGCGTGCGGGCGAACTCGAGCGGCTGCGGGACTCGTCGATGCTCCTCGAGGGCGCGCTCGAACATGAGCGCAGCCGCCGCTGCATCGCCGCTCGCGGCGAGCAGCAGCGCCCGGCATCTCGCCGCGGTCGCGAGCGCCCACGGACGCCCGGTCGCCCGCGCCTGGTCCTCGAACTCCCCCAGCAGCTCGGAGGCGGCCTCAAGGTCTCCCATGCTGATCTGCGCCTCGATCGCGTCGGCGTGAACCGGGATGACGCACGGCTCCCGGACACCCATCTCCCGAAGGAACCGGACAACGGGGTCGAGGTGCTCGCGGGCCTCGGCGAAGCGCCCTAGCGAAAGCTCCAGGAATCCAAGCACTGCGCGGTTGCAGTTCGCGTACAGGTTGTCGCCGCGTCGGAACGACGCCAGCCCTTGAGTCGCGTACTCGCGGGCCGCGGTCACGTCTCCGCGGAGCGCATCGACGAGTGCCTGGGGGTAGACGTCGAGCCCGTGCAGCTCCTCGTACCCCGCGCCGAGCTTCACCTCGATGCCCGCCGCGGCATGCTGCGCGGCGATCTCGTACCGACCAGCGCGGCATTCGATCTCGCCGAGTAACTCGTAGGGCTCGGTCGCGAGCGTGTAGAGCCCCCGTTCCGCAAGGTGCTCGAGCACCGCCTCGAGGATCGAGCGGGCCGCATCGAGCTCGCCTGCCCACAGGGATCGAAGACCCATCGTCACGCGCGGAGTGGTGTAGGTCTCGGGGAGTGAGCCGGTCCCGGGGAGCTCCGCGGCGAGTGCAATGGAATCCGCTCCGCCATGACCGGCGAGGAACTCGCAGATCCCGTGCGCCGCGAGCGCCTCGGAGATCAACGATGGGTCCTCGATGCGCTCGGCGATCTCCAGGGACCTCCGGGCCTCCGTCGCAGCCCGGGCGACATCGCCCCCATAGACCCATGTCCACGCGAGATCCATCCTGATCCCGCTCTCAACACGCAGGTCCCCCGACCCGTCGTCCAGGGCCTCTCGAAGATATCGCCTGACGAGATCCACCTCCATCCACGAGGCGTCCGCGAGGCGCCATAAGATGTCGGCCCGCGCGGGTCCTCGGGGCGTTGCAGCCGCCATCTCCACGAACAGCTCTTGCGCGCGGATCGCGTCACCGGCGTCGAAGAGGTGCCCGGCCGTCTCGACGCCGCGGCGAACGATCGCCGCAGCATCCGAAGGTGGGGTGAGCTCTTGGCCAGGGCAGCGAGCTGCGCGGCTGAATCCGGCGCGCCTCGAGCGCGCGCCAGGCGCGCCGCGTCGTCAAGAGCCGAGGCGATCGATGCGTCGGGGCCTTCCGAAGCCAGGGCGAGGTGTCGGGCTCGCTCCTCAGGGTCCATCGCGCTAACAGCAAGCGCACGATGTGCGACCCGGCGCTCGAGCGGCGAGGCGCCCGCGTAGACAGTCGAGGCCAGCAGCGGGTGCGTGAACCGGACCTGTCCGGCCTGGATCTCGACCACGCCGGCGCGTTCGGCCGCCGCAAGGGCATCGTGCTTCGCGCGATCCAACCCCGTTGCGGCCGCGACAAGGTCCGGCGTGGGATGCGATGACACCGACGCAACCAGGAGGGCGGAGCGCGAACTGGCCGGAAGGACGTCAATGCGCGCCCGGAGCAACTCCTCGAGGTCCCGGGGCACAGGGAGGGCGGATCCCGGACTCACCGAGTCGCGCTCAAGCGCCCTTGCGATCTCGAGCGCGAAGAACGGATTGCCGCCCGAGTTCTCGTGGATGCGCCGCAGGAGGGGGCGGGGCCACGAACGGCCCAGGCGAGCTCGGAACATCGCCTGGAGCGCGCCGAGACTCAGCGGCCCCAGGGCGATATGGCGCAGCCGTTGCGGTGACAGCGCCCGATCCAAGCCGAGGGGGACTGGGCCGCTGCCACCCGACCGGAGTGCGAGGATGAGCCCAACCGGCTCGTCTCGTAGACGGCGGATGGCGAACGTGAGCGCGGAAGCGGTCGGTCGGTCGAGCCATTGGACATCGTCCACGACCACCAGCACTTGCCCGGTGCGCGAGCGCTCGCGCAGGAACGTGACGAAGGCCGCGGAAACGGCACCTCGGTCGAGCGGGGCCGCCGGCTCCTCCCGCAGCAGCGCGATGGCCAGGGCGCGCCGCTGAGGCGCCGGGCAGCCTCGCGGCCGTCTCGTCGTAGGCGTCTTCGAGGAGGTCCCTGAGCGCAGCGAACGACAGCCTCGACTCGTGATCCCCGGGTCCGCAACGGAGCACCCCGATCGATCGTTCCCTCGCCGCATCGACCGCCGCGTCAAGCAAGGTGCTCTTCCCGATCCCGGCCGTCCCCTCGATGACAAGGGCCCCCGGCCACGCATGGACGTCCGAGACGAACTGCTCGAGCAACTCGAGCTCAGTCTCCCGTCCTACGATCCGATCGACGCCGTGAGACGTGCGATGCCTCCCTGCTCAGGGCAGCGTAGACGGGCGGCCAGCTACAGGTCGACCTGGACCTCGCCTTCGGCGACGTGGACGAGGTAGCTGCGCACGGGGTCTTCGGCCGGGCCGCGCACGACCGCACCGCTCGTGACGTCGAAGCGGCTTCCGTGGCAGGCACACTGGACGGTGGACCCGTCGAGCTTTCCATCGCCCAGGGAGCAACCCCGGTGGGTGCATGTGTCGTCGATGGCAAAGAGCGTCCCTGCCACGTTTGCGAGCGTAATCCGCGTTTCCCGGGAGCGACCGACCCCGATCGCCTTGAGGAGCGGGATCCGGCTCCGGCCGACCGCTTCGGCGCCGTCGTCACGGACCTCGAACGCCCGCAGACGCCCCGGCTCGACGTCGGTCGTGCGCGCAACGGTTCTCAGCATCGCGGAACCTCCTCGAAGGACCAACTTCGATCAGGGGATGGTCACCCCGGAGAGCACGACCGGCGTCGTGGATCGTGTAGTCGACCTCGTCCGACTGGTCGACGCCCGGCGGGGTGAGCACGTCCATGAGCTTGGGAACGGTGGCCGGGTCCACGGTGCAGTGCGCATCCTGGCTGGCCGTCGCACAGACGCCGAACTGGAAATCCTGCGGCGTCGACTGGAACCCGCGAGCGTTGTCGGGGCTGAAGCCGTCCTGCCCGGTGAGGACCACGGTGAAGCTCCAGCCGCTGACCGGCTGGCCGAGCGTGTCCTTCGGCACGCGGAAGGTGATGAAGCGCGAGATCGCGTTGGCGCTGATGGACACCGTGCCGAGCGTTGTCGTCCCGGAAGCGTCCACGTAGCGTTGGCCGAAGCCCTGCACCTGGATCAGCCGGCTCCATGCGTACGGCTGGCGCGATCTGGAAGTTCCTGCTCGCGTTGGCTGCCGCGGTCGAGGTCGTCGTTGCGCCGGGGACGTGGACGTACACGTCGACGAGCTGCGCTCCCAGCGGGCTACCGAAGGTCTCGCTCAGGTTCCGCGTCTGGAGCCTGAAGATGACGTCGGTATCGGCGTCGTAGACCTGGAACCGCTGGATGTCGAAGGCACCGTCGTGGAAGTTGTCCGACGTCGGATACGCGTAGTTGCCGGGGCCGTTGTCGTCGCCGTCCGGGTCGCCGACGTCGAAGATGCAGCGTGCCCGGCACGAAGTCGAACAGGATCGTTCGCTTCTCCTGGGCGGTGCCGCCCGGACGGGCTGACCGCGACGATGTTGATGACGTTCGTCCCGCCGGTGATCTCGACGTCGACGTTGAACGAGCCATCGGCGGCGGCGACCGTCGAGGCGATGGTCGTCGCCGTGTTTGCGTCGGTGTTGGTCGCCGCAGACGTAGACGGTGTTGCCTGCCGTCGTCGTGCCGGTGACCGTCACCGGCGAGACGGTCACGGAGCTGTTGTCGGCCGGGGCGGTGACCGTGAGCGGCGTCGTGCCCTGGCTGTGGGCGACGTAGCGGTCGTGCGTGGCGGCCGGCAGCACGACGTTGCGCTTCGCGGCCAGGTCGGCCGTCAGCCGCACGAACGAGGCAGCCGACCAGGTCAGCGGTGACGCCGACCCGGCCGCCTTGCCGGGCTGGAACCCGATCGAGGCGATCGTCGGATCGGTGCCATAGGGCGACGCATCGATCGGGTCGAGCTCCCAGTCCTGCTCGGGGATCAGCCCGACACCCGACGCGAACGCGCGCATCCCGAGCAGCAGCGAGGTCGCCTCGGCCGAATGTCGCCGGACGCGAGCGAGTGCTCGGCGCGCTCGGCGGACAGCACCGGCCACAGGTGGCCGGTCCCCTGGCCGCTTGGCGCCCACGGTCGGCCGTCGCTGCCTCGGTCGCCGTAGCCGTCGCCGTTGTAGCGGTGCCATCCGGGGCCGCTCGGCGTCGTCGACTTGATTTCATCGTCGACGATCGGCAGCGTTCGCAGGACGTCGGGATCGTCGGCCGGCAACTCGCCCAGCCGGACGAGCTCGAGGAAGCCGGCGTCGATCACCTCGCGCTGGTCCAGGTCCGGGCCGCCGTTGCCGACGTTGTAGCTGATGGCAGCGTTCGGATCGCCGGTCTTCGACAGTCGGATGAAGTACGGCTCGTCCGACAGCGGCCCGTTCGTCGTCACCGTCCATTCCTTGATCGAGCGCTGCATCTCGTCGGCGATTCCCAGCCAGACCGCTGCGGAGTCGAGGTCGCCGTTCGCGGTCGCCAACTCGGCAGCCGCGACGAGGCCGGCGATCTCGGACGCGATGGTCGATGGCGAGTAGCCGCTCTGCTCCTCCCAGCGCTCGACGCCAAAGGCCGGGCCGTGGGACGCCACGTAGTTCGCGGCCGGCTTGATGTGGTCCTCGTACAGGGAGGCGTCGGTCAGGCCGAGCTGGTAGGCCATCAGGATCGGGAAGGCAACTTCATCGAGCTGTGTCCCGAACGAGTCGGGCGCGACCTTGCCATTGACCAGGCTGTTCCGCGGGAACGAGCCGTCGGGCAGCTGCTGGCGCTCGAACAGGAAGAGCGTCGCGTCGCGGGCGGTCGCGAGGTCGCCGGCCGCGACGAGGCCGGTCCAGGACTCGTAGAGGTCGCGAGCGAAGACCTCGCGATAGGACCCGAAATAGGTGTTGTTCGGGTCGCCGGCCGACACGGCCTGGCCCCACGGCGAGGCGAGGCTGGCCACGATCGCGCCCGGGAAGGTCTTGTCCTCCGAGGCCTTGATCACGTTGGCGCTCAGGTAGTAGGCGTCCTTCAGCTGCTTCCGCTCGGCGGCACTGACCGCCAGCTTCTCGACGCGCGGATTCGTCAGCGTCGCGTCGTAGGCGGTCCAGCCGGACTTGTAGGCATCGAACGCAGCATCGAAACCGGCCGCACGCGAGCCTGTCGCCGTGTCGATCGCCTCGTCGTCGGTCGCGCCGAACCCGAGGGACAGCAGGGTCTTGCCGCTGCCGTCGAGCGCCAGCCGCGCCGTCGCGACGACGTTGCCCTCGCGGGCGTCGGGGTGGATCGGCGTCAGCGCGTGGGAGTCGTCGAGCTGCTCGAGGCCGTCGCTCTCCGAGCCGGCGAACCCGACGGAAGCCACGTCGAACGGACCATCGAGCGCGGCGAAGACCGGCTGGGCGTAATCCCGGTTGGCGGCGTTGGTCGCGGTGACCGGGTCGGAGGCCACGAGGACCGGGTGGCCGCTCGTGTCGTCGACGGTCGCCGTATCGGCCCCGCCGTTGCCGCCGCCGCCCCCGCCGTTGCCGTTGACCGTCGGATCGAAGCGGACGAAGAGCTGCAGGCCCGAACTGTTGGGCTTGGGCTTGGGCGTGAAGGCGACCCGCATCAGGACGGCGTTCCGGCTGGGGTCGGTGACGTAGGTCGTCTCGATGCTGTACAGGCCATCCTTGTCCGACGCGGTCACCTTGCAGGCCATCCCGCCGGTGTCGTTCACCGCCTGCACCGTGTACGTCATGTCGCGGGCCTGAAGGTCGGTGAAGGTCGCGCCGTCCGTGACGATGTACTGGAGCGTTTCGACGTTGGTGTTGTCGACGGTTGGGTAGTAGACGTCGCTGAGGATCCCGCCGGCGACCGTGTACCAGACCTTCGAATCGGTGTTCCGAGCCGTGCCCAGGCAGTCCTTGCGCGCAAGGTCGAAGTGCGACAGGGCGCCCGGGCCGCCGGGCGCGCCATGATCGACGGCGACCTCGATCGTCAGGACGTGCGTTGTCGCGTTGTAGGTGAAGGTGACCTTCGTGCCATTGGAGGGGACGGTGAAGGCGACGTTCGACCCGTTCGCGACGCCGCCGGCGCCGTAGTTCTCGTCCAAGCTTTCGTTGATCGCGACCTTGCTCGCGTACGAGCCGGCCGGCAGCGCGGTCGTCTCGAACGTGTAGATGCCGTCGCCGTCGATGTCCTGCAGCCAGGACCGGAGGCAGCCCGGGTCCCAGTCGCCGGAGCAGCCCAGCTCGGACTGGAAGCTGCCCGGGGCCACGGCGATGGTCGAGCCACGGTTGTCGGTGATCCAGTGGCTCTTGTGGTCGTAGTAGAACTTGACGTTCGTGGCGGATGGCAGATCGAGTGGGATGTTGGCGCCGTTCGAGACGGCGTGGAGCCCGTAGTTCTCGTCCCAGGCGTCGTTGAGTGGTGCCTTGTACTCGTAGTGGCCGGCGGGCAGGTCGTTGAATGTCCCCTGCCAGACGTCGTCGTTCGCGTCGTAGGCCAGGTGGGTCGTCGCGCAGGTTGCATCCCACTCGCCTGGGCAACCCGCCTCGTCCTGGAGCGAGCCGGCCACGGTCACCGACGTCGGGTCCGACGTGTGGGACGCCATCGCGCTGGTGGTCGGCAGCAGCGACACCACCAGGACGGCGGCGATCAGCACCGGGCGAAGCCGGTTCATCCAAATCGACCGGGCAGACATCGGATCCTCTCCCCTGATCCCTCTCGCATTTTGGAAGCGCCAGCATACGACCGGCGCACCGGCTCGGTCACGCCAAGGTTGCAGCTTTTCGGGTGCCTCCGCTAGGTCACCCGAGACCTCGCAGCCGACCGGCGCGCGACGAAGCGGCGCATTTTCGCCCGGGTTCCACACTCAGCCATGCTGCACCAGCGCCGGCTGCCGTTCTTCGTCTCATCCAGGAACAGGTAGCGGCACCCGCCGCATGCCTTGATCCGCTCGAGCGGGCCCCCGGTCAGAAGCATCGCCGCGGCGTGGACGATCGGCCAAAGGAGCCCGTCGAGATCCCCGGTCCGCGACCACGTCCATGCGAATCCGCCTGGTCCGACCGCAAGTTGCCCGTGCGCGAGGGCCTCCGCCTCGTCGTCGCGCAGGCGCGCCAACGTCTCCGCCGGTGGCGGTCTGTTGGCGGCGATGGACGCGAAGATTGTGAAGATCAAACCTCGCAGATTTGTCGCGCGTTCGAACGCCACGTCCGCCTCGCGCGGGTGTCGACGCGCATGCCGAACGAGGTCCTGGGCGTCGGGCGGCCCGACCACATCGGCCCGAAGCGCCCACGCCACGAGGTCCTCGTATCCGGCGAGCGACTCGACGTCGGGCTCGCCGCCGGGTGGCCCCGACTGGGTGTTCGCGAAGTCCAGGGCGAGGTTGCCGCCAACGATCGGGAGCTCGTCCACGGCGATCGTGTCTACCATCAAAACGCATTTTAGTGGTTGACAGCTCCAGAGCGCAAGTGTACGGTTACCGCCTACAGAGACATAGATGGTAACCATTGGAGGGTCGCCATGGACGTTCAAACGATCCCTACAGCGCTCCTCGCGCTTGGCGCATTTGCCCTGTTCCTGGTCCTTCTGCGTCGGCTGCCGCCAGCGGACGATGACGTCGCGGTCGTCGTGGCGACGGTCCTGCGCACGCCGGCCGAGCTCGAGCGGCCGCCTCGTGCGGAGGTCGAGGAGCCAGTCCGGTGGCGCCTCGACCTGCTCAAGCCGCGCGCTGCCGACCGGTCGGGACAAACTGACGAAAGCCAACGGGCGAGCCCAGGTCAGGTTTTGGGCGGCCAGAACAGCGGTTGGTCGCGCTCGTAGATCGTGATCCGGTAGCCATCCGGATCGGCCATCGCGAATGTCCGGCCGAACGGTCCATCGAACGGCTCCACAACGATCGGGACGCCATCCGCAGCAGCTCGTTCGAATAGAGCCTGGGCATCGCTGGCGCGCCACCACAGCTGGATCGGTGTCGTGGGCGGCTGGTTCGGCTGCGGTGGCCGTTGGGAGCTGAGCGCGTATGTCGGCCAGCCGACGAAAACGGCCGACCCGGGGCCGAAATCGAACGTATCTCGCGTGCCGCCCAGGTATCGCTCGTAGAACTCGGCCGAGCGATCGACGTCAGTCACGCCAATCGAGATGAACCCCGGGCTTGAGGTCACGACGGAACCGGTCATGGGAAGAGCCTCGCTCGATGGAGAGCGATCGAAGGTCGCCCTACCCGTATCGATACGCGAGCTGCCGGAGACTCATCGCCCACGGCACGCCAGCCGTTGCGGAAGAGCGAATGCCGAGAAGAGCCGTGGCTCGACGAAGTTTGTAATCGTCCGGACCGCCTGGGCGTCGACATCGATGACCTGGATGGCGAACGCCTCGAGTCCGGCTCCGTTCCGAGCGGGCCGGTAATACCCGAAGGCCGGCTGACCGTTCGCGGTTGTCGGGACGAGCCGTTGCCGATCGCCGGCGCGTCGCCACGCCCACGAGAGGAAGTCCGAGATCGGCTCGCGACCGATGAACCATTCGCGCCACGGTGGCATGGCCCAGACGGCGTCCCGGGCGAGCAAGGCCACGAAACCCGCGACGTCCCCGGCCTCCCACGTCTCGACGTACCGCGCGAGAAGTCGTCGTCCCTCGTCGTCGAGGGTGAGCGGGCCCGGAGGTCCGTCCGGGAAGCCGACCGCAAGCCGGGCGCGAGCACGCTGCAGCGCCGAGTTCGTCGCCGCGGTCGACGACGCGATCGCCTTCGCCGTCTCGTCAGCTGACAGTCCGACGACGTCGCGGAGGAGCAGCACCGCACGCTGGCGTGGTGGAAGGGCCTGGATCGCGACGACGAACGCGAGGCGCACCGCATCGAGGGCCTCGGCCGTGGCTTCCGGTCCGAGCGACGGATCGGTCGGCTCTTCGACCATGGCGTCGGGGTACGGCTCCAGCCACGGCGTGTCGTGATCGGCGTCTCCGAGGGGCGCGAACGGCACGCTCGTACCGAGTGACTCGGGCATGAGTCGGCGGGCAATCGCGCGCCGCTCCAGCGTTCGCAGGCAGACGTTCGTCGCGATCCGGTACAGCCACGTCCGCGCCGACGCCCGGCCCTCGAAGGCATGACGTCCGCGCCACGCCCGGAGCAAGGCCTCCTGGGCGGCGTCCTCGGCATCCTGGATCGAACCAAGCATGCGATAGCAGTGGATCCGGATCTCGCGGCCGTGGCGCTCGACGAGGTACTCGAACGCGGTTGCGCCGAGCGGCAGCGGCGTCGTTTCCACGCGTGCAGTGTGCACCGCCGAGTGCGGCCATCGAGTGCTACAGGTACGCCCGCTGGCGCCGCTTTCCCTCCTGGTAGTCGGTCATCGCAGCCTGGACCGACTCGAGGTCCGACCACTCGGCAACGGGGACATCCCACCAGCCGCCGCCCTCCGGAGCGGGCACCAGCGGGTCGGTTTCCACGTGGATGACCACGGGCCCCGGATAAGCTTCTGCCTTCGCATCAGCCAGTGCCGCGCGTAGTTCGTCGACTCCCTCGACGCGGACAGCGCGAGCGCCCAGGCTGGCCGCGTTGGCGGCCAGATCGACCGGCAGTGTTTCCCCCTCGAGGCGGCCGGATTCGGCGCGATAGCGGTAGCGCGTTCCGAAACGCTGGGCTCCGACCAATTCGGACAGTGCTCCGATTGACTGGTAGCCGTGGTTCTGGATGAGCACGACGATCAGCGGGATCCGCTCCTGGACGGCCGTCACCAGCTCCTGGGCGAGCATCAGGTACGAGCCGTCGCCGACCATGACGAACACGTTCCGGTCGGGAGCGGCCATCCTGGCGCCCATACCGCCTGCGATCTCGTAGCCCATGCACGAGTAGCCGTACTCGACGTGGAAGCCCTTCGGGTCACGCGTCCGCCACAACCTGTGCAGGTCGCCTGGCAGCGAGCCGGCGGCGCACACGACCAGGTCACGCGGATCTGCAACCTCGTTCACGGCACCGATGACCTCGGACTGCGCTGGGAGCGGGAGGTGGCCCATGGCGTAGGCGCTACCGACGACGAGGTCCCACTCGCGCGCCCGCTGCGTCGCCTCCTCGCGGTAGGCCGGATCCACGGCCCAACCGGCGAGCGCGTCCGTGAGTGCCACGAGTGTCGCGCGCGCGTCGGCCTGGACCATGAGCCCGCCATGCTTCGCGGCGTCGAAGGAGGCCACGTTGACGTTGATGAAGCGGACGCCGGGTGCACCGAATGCAGTCCGGGACGCGGTCGTGAAATCGGAGTAGCGGGTGCCGATCCCGATCACGACGTCTGCCTCGCGGGCCAGGGCGTTGGCGGCGGTAGTGCCGGTCGCACCCACCGCGCCGACCGACGACGGATGGTCATACGGAAGGGAACCCTTGCCGATGTACGTCTCCGCCACCGGGATGCCTGTCGCCTCGGCAAACGCGCGAAGCGCGTCGGTTGCCTCCGAATAGATCGTGCCGCCGCCACTCACGATCAGTGGCCGGCTGGCACCACGGATCATCTCTGCGGCGCGGGCGAGCATCGCGCCCTCCGGGGCAGGCCGTGCAACGTGCCACACGCGGGTCGCAAAGAGCTCCTCGGGCCAGTCGTGGGCCTCCGCCTGGACGTCCTCGGGCAGGGCGATGACCGCGGCGCCCGTCTCGGCGGGGTCGGTGAGCACCCGCATCGCACCGAGCAGCGCGGACGGCAGCTGCTCCGGACGCCACACACGGTCGAAAAACCGAGCCACCGGCCTGAAACAGTCGTTGACCGAGACGTCGTTCGCCATCGGATGTTCGAGCTGCTGGAGCACGGGGTCGGCGACGCGCGTGGCGAACAGATCGCTTGGCAGGAGCAGCACGGGCAGCCGGTTGACCGTGGCCGTCGCCGCGCCGGTCACCATGTTGGTCGCGCCCGGGCCAATCGACGACAGGCAGGCCATCGTCGATAGTCGGTTCCGCTGCCGCGCAAAGCCTGTCGCCGCGTGGACCATCCCCTGCTCATTGCGGCCCTGGTAGTACGGCATCGCGTGTGGGTCGGCCAGCTCCAGCTCGAGCAGCGCCTCCCCCAGGCCCGCGACGTTGCCATGCCCGAAGATGCCGAACATGCCCTCGATCAGCCGGTGCTCCACGTCGTCACGCTCGCTACGCTGCGCGACGAGGAAGCGGACGATCGCCTGTCCCACGGTCAGACGCACGGTGCTCACACGGTTCTCCCCTTGGCGGCAGTCACGGCGGTCGTCAACCGCGGGTCGATGGCCTGGCTCGCCCAGGCGTCGCGCACCCATGCGTGAGCCGGATCGTCGGTGATCCGCCAGGCACGCTCCGCTGCCGGGCCGGCCATGACGTTGAGGTAGTACAGGTCATATCCGGGCGCTGCCATCGACGGGCCGTGCCAGCCGTGAGGGATCAGGACGACATCGCCGTGGCCGACCTCGACCAGGACGTCGATCGGCCGCTCGGGCGTGCCGTACACGCGCTGGTAGGCGACCCCGGGTCCGGCCGGGCCCGGGGCAACCTCGTAGTAGTAGATCTCCTCGAGGATCGCCTCGCCAGGGCGCTCCTCGTCGTGCTTGTGGGGCGGATACGAGGACCAGTTGCCGCCCGGCGTCACGACCTCGACCGCGATCAGCCGGTCGGCCTCGAAGGCGGCCGGGGCGGCGAAGTTGCGAACGGCCCGCGACGACGGCCCGGCTCCCCGGAGCTCGACCGACACGTCGGCTGCGGAGACGTGCCGGAACGGCAGGCGTTTGCCCGCCCGGGCGGTCGCCACGGCGATTCGGGCGCCCGTCTGGCTCGCGAGCGTCGCGGTGGCGTCTCGTGGCAGGTACGCGAAGTCGCTCGGGCCTGCGAACACGTCCGCCCGACCGGCCAGGTCGACCGTCGCCTCGTCGCAGGTCACGGCGAGCGACCCGCTGAGCGGCAGCACGATCGCCTCTTCCTCTCCCGTCACGAAGGACCGGCGCTCCCCGGGCGCTAGGGTCGTGACGCGAAGACCGGTGTGGTTCCAACCCGCGGACTCGGGCGTGACGACGAGGTCCCAGCCGTCCGCAGCCGTGCTCCCGGCCGGGCGGTGCAGTGCGCCGGCAGCGCCGGCCCGGGACGTCATCGACGCGTGTCTGGGTCGGGAATGAGCGCGTCCGTGACGTGCGCGAGCAGCGCCTGGTACGAGGCGATGAAGGTTCGGAGCGTCCGAGCGGTCGCGCCGTATGCGTCGAACGCATCGATGCCGAGGCCGTCCGGCTCGTAGGCCTTCGTGAACTCGTCCAGACGCCGCAGCTCCGAGAGGAACGCCGGCGGCACCGGGTCGTCGATCCGCGGCCGGACCTCGACGTCCGAAGCATTGAACCGTCGCTGCCACGAGGCGGGCATCGTGATCACGACATCTCCCCCGATGAGCTCCGACCAGTGGTAGTGGTGCCGCATCGCCGCGCCCAGGAGGCGCGCCCGGAAGCCTCGTGTTCGGAACTCGCCGTAGGCCCGCTTGAATACCGCGACACCGCTCCACGGCAGTGCGTCGGGATCGATCGTGAGACCGTCGCGGTCGACAACCACGCGCAGCCAGTCCTCGACGCGACCCATCATGAGCGTCACAACGGGACCCATGCGCTGCGTGTCGAGACCCTCGGCGTCGCGTCGGCGCAGGCCCCGTTCGATCGCATCGGCGGCGGCAACCGCCTGGGCCACGGTGAAGCTGACCGTGACGTTGACGCTGATCCCGCGGTACGTCGCCTCCTCGATTGCCCGGATCCCCGCGATCGTGGCCGGCAACTTCACGATGACGTTGGGTGCGATGCCGGAAAACCGGACCGCCTGGTCGACCATCTGCGGAGCCGACTGGAACAGCATCGGGTTGGTCTGCACCGAAAGACGGCCCTGCCGCCCGGCCTGCGCCTCGAACACGGGCTCGAGCAGCCGCGCACCTCGGATCGACATGTCCTCGACCACCGCCCAGGCCAGGTCGGACACGCTCGAGGCAGGGCGCTCGAGGGCAAGCTCAGCAACCCGCTGGCGCCAATAGCCGGGATCCTTGGCCCACACGTCGACGACGATCGTGGGGTTCGCCGTCGCCCCGACCGCACCGTAGCTGAGCGCGTATTCGAGCTCGTCGATCGCGCACGAGTCGTTCCAGATGTCCGTGGCCGTGTGCGCCACGGTTCGGCCCAGCGGGCTGTCGGCGAGGGGCAGGCCGGCGATGCCGATCCCTGCGGTCATCCCACTCCTCCTGTCTGCGACCCGTCCGCCCGAGCTGCGCGTAACCGATTACATGGTGGCACAAGCGAACCCGTCGATCAAGCCCGGATCGCGTCCAACGGCCGATCTGCCGTCCCACGGCAGCAGTGACGAACGACGCGTGCTTCGTGCCGAGCCACGGCACGAATGACCCAGCGAACGTCGTGTCCTGCCGCAGCACGGCAAGATCGGTGCATCAGGCAGCCCTGCTTCGTCCGAGCTGCCGCCCCGCAGTACGCACCCGAAAGAAGACGATCTCGCCGGCCTTGGGGCACCCGGCCCGCGGCCGGAGTACGGTCCGCGGCCGGGCTAGCGGCGCGCTGGTGCCGGGCCGGTCGATTCCCGCTCGCACAGCCGCATCGGCAGGCGGATCGTCTCGGCGGCCGCGGCGTGGTCGGGGTCGTCGAGGGCTCTGGCCAGCCGGTCCACGGCGAGCCTGCCCATCTCTGCCTTTTGCTGCGCGACGGTGGTCAGGGTCGGCGACACCCAGGACGCGGCGGCGATGTCGTCGCAGCCGATGACGCTGACGTCGGCGGGTACGCGGCGGCCCGCGGTCCGAAGAGCGCGGAGGGCGCCGATCGCTGTGACATCGTTGTGGCAGGCGATGGCCGTGAAAACAGTCCCCGCGGCGAGGAGCTCGGTAACGCTGGCTTCACCGCCCTCGAACAGCCCGTCGCCGGCCACGATCGGCGTGAGCTCCGGGGCGAGCCCGGCCGCGGCGCAAGCTTGCCGAAAACCGTCCACGCGCGCCGCAGCCGGCGTGTAGGAGGGCGGTCCCGCGATGAACGCGATGCGCTGGTGGCCCAGACCGACCAGGTGATTGGTCGCGAGCTCCGCCCCGCCACGGTTGTCCGCGGAGATGACGGTGACCGGCAGGCCCGCAGGCTCTGCATTCACCACGACGACCGGCACGGGAGAAGCAAGCAGCCATCGCCAGCTCGCCTCGGACAGCTGGCTCGACGCGATGATCATGCCGTCGACCCGGCGGTCGACCATGAGATCGAGGTAGTGCATCGCGCGACGCTCGTCGTACGCCGCGCTGCCAAGCAGGATCGAATAGCCGATATTGCGCGCGGCGTCGTCCGCGGCCTGGACCAGCTCGGGGAAGAACGGATTCTGGATGTCGGTGACGATCAGCCCGAGCGTTCGTGTCCGACGCATTCGCAACGAGCGCGCGACGCCGGACGGGCGGTAACCGAGCTCGTCGACGGCGGCCATGACGGCGGCTGCCGTCGCGGCCTTGGGCTTGCCGATTCCGGCCAACACGCGACTGACGGTCGCGGTCGAGACCCCCGCCCGATCGGCCACGTCGCGGATCGTCGGGGGGCCGGTCACTCGCGGGCCACCCGTACGAAACCGCCGGCCCAACTCCAGCTCATCGCCACTCCCTTGGGTGACCACGACTCTGCCGACGGCAGGTAATCGTTTGCAGAGCCTAGTGGCCCCTGATCTGGTGCGTCAAACTTCGGGGAGTTGACCCCGTGTCTCGTCTTGATCGGACTCGGCTTACGGGAGTCACGCACGAGGGCGGCGAGATGGCGCACGATCGGCTGGCGGTGATCCGGGGCGCGGCGACGGCAGGGGCGATCCAAGGCAGGCGCGGGCAGCGCCATGACTGATTTCAGTCCGCGAGACCCGGGCAGTATCGGGATCGCGGTCCTTGGCGCTGGTCGCATGGGCCTCACCCACCTCCGCTCCATGGACGGGATCGCCAACGCCCGCGTCGTCGTCGTCGCGGATCCCATGGCCGAAGCGGCCGAGCGCGGCCGCGAGCTCGCACAGGCGAGCCGCGCCTCGACCGATCCCCTCGACGCGATCCACGACCCGAACGTCGAGGCCGTCATCATCGTTACTCCGACGGACAGCCACGCGGCGCTTCTCGAGGCTGCCCTGCGCGCCGGCAAGGCGGTGTGGACCGAGAAGCCGATCGCCCGGGACCTGGCGGCGACGGCTCGCATCGTCGAGCTCTGGCGCGACACCGGCCTCCCGGTCCAGGTGGGGTTCATGCGCCGGTTCGATCCTGGCTACGTGCGCGCGCGCGAGCTCATTGCGTCTGGGGAGCTGGGGCGGATCGAGCAATTTCGGGCGTCCTCGCGCGACACGTACCCGCCACCGGTCGCGTATCTGCGCACTGCCGGCGGCTCCTTCCTGGACATGGCCATTCACGACCTCGACCTCGCGCGCTTCCTGGTAGGCGAGGTGGAAGAGGTCCATGCCTGGGCCGCTGTCCTGTTCGACGACCGGTTCGCCGAAGCGGACGACTTCGACACTGCCGTCACAATGCTGCGTTTCCGCGACGGGGCGCTTGGGGTGGTCGAGACGGCCCGCCACTCTGCATGGGGCTACGACATCCGGACGGAGGTCGCCGGCGCAACAGGCAAGGTCGTCGTCGACGGCGGGCAGAAGACACCGGTTGCCCACATGCGCCAGTTCGCTGTCGAGGTCGACCTGTATGAGAATTTCCCGGACCGGTTCGAGGTGGCATACCAGCGCCAGTTCGAGGCGTTCTTCGCCGACCTGGCCGAGGGTCGAACGCCATCGCCGGGGCCGGACGACGCCATCGAGACGCTGCGTCTGGCCGTTGCGGTAACGCGCAGCTGGCGCGAGAGCCGGCCGGTGCGCGTGGACGAAGTGACGGTCTGAGCGCCGGCGCCACGAACGCAGCCAGGTGCGGACGAGGGGCCATCAGAGCGGTTGCGAAAAGGGTTGACGCGGCATGGGGGATGGGCTAGCGTGGGCCATCGATTGCGCGACGTAATCGATTTCCCGATGGGCAGCATCCCACCACTGCGGTGGCAGGGAATCGGGCGCCGTCGCGGATCGGGCAAGCCAAGTTCGCGGAGGAGAGCGAAGCCATGGTGAAGCTCAAGGGACGGCTCGTGGCCCTGGCGGCCGCTGGCGTCGTCGTGCTGGCCGCATGTAGTAGCGGAGGGGCAACCACAGCTCCGGAGAGCGCGGCTCCGGCGGAGAGCGCGGCTCCAGCGGAGAGCGCCGCCCCGGCCGAGAGTGCCGCTCCCGGAGGCAGCGCCGCCGCCGGTGGGGCAGTCAAGGTCTGCGTGACATTCCCGATCCTCGACCAGTTCCTGCAGACAGTCGCCGACGGCATGGAGGCCAAGGCCGAGGAGCTCGGCAACGTCGAGCTCAACATCGTCGCTGCGCAGGAGAAGACCGACGTCCAGCTGGGGCAGGTCGAGAACTGCATCAGCCAGGGCGTGGATGCCATCGTGGTGATCCCGGTGGACACCGACGCCGCGGGCCCGATGACCGAGGCCGCAAAGGCGGCGGGCATCCCGCTCGTCTACGTGAACCGCCGACCGTCGGACCTGCCGACTGACGGCTCGATCCCGTATGTCGGCTCCGACTCGCTGTACGCAGGCACGGTCGAGATGCAGGAGCTCGCGAAGCTCGCCGAGGGCAAGGGCAACGTCGTGATCCTGATCGGCGACCCGGCCAACGAGGCGGCCGTTCTCCGCACCAAGGGGTGCAAGGACGTCGTCGCCGAGAACCCCGACATGAAGGTCACCAAGGAGCAGGCCGGCAACTGGTACCGCGAGGAAGGCCTCTCGATCATGGAGAACTGGCTGCAGTCGGGTGAGCAGATCGACGTCGTGTGTGCCAACAACGACGAGATGGCGCTCGGTGCGATCCAGGCGCTCAAGAATGCCAACAAGCTCGACAGTGTCCTCGTCGGCGGCGTGGACGCGACCAAGGACGCGCTTGCCGCGATGGAGGCGGGCGAGCTCGAGGTCACTGTGTTCCAGGACGCCGTGGGTCAGGGCGGTGGCGGCGTCGAGGCTGCTGTCAAGCTGGCCAATGGCGAGACCGTCGAGACCGAGCAGGGCGTCGTCGACATCCCCTACCAGCTGGTCACGAAGGAGAACATGGCCGACTTCCAGTAGGTCAGGCCATGGGCCGGACTCGGCCGGCTCAGCTGTGACAACGGCGATTGGAGGTCCGCGCGGCGGGCCTCCAATCGCGTATGGTGCGGGTCTCAGGGTCGGGCGACCGGCCGGCGGTGTGGGCAGGGTTCGTTAGGCGATGGGCGACGACTACCTCCTCCGGATGGAAGGCATCTCCAAGGCCTTCCCGGGCGTCAAGGCGCTCGACGACGTCCACCTCGAGGTCCGTCCCGGGACCGTCCATGCCTTGATGGGTGAGAACGGCGCCGGCAAGTCCACGCTGATGAAGGTCCTCATCGGCATGTACCAGCCCGATGCAGGGACGATCGAACTCGGCGGCGAGCAGGTCCAGGTCGCCGACACGGCCCGCGCGCTCGGGCTGGGGATTTCGATGATCCACCAGGAGCTGTCGCCCGTTCCCGAGATGACCGTCGCCGAGAACATCTATCTGGGTCGCGAACCGGTAAATCGGATCCGGTTGGTCGACTATCGAAAGATGCTGGCCGACACGAGGGCGCTGTTCAAGAAGTGGGAGATCGACCTCGACCCGCGGCGCCAGTTGAAGAAGCTCTCCGTCGCCCAGACGCAGATGGTCGAGATCGCGAAGGCGATCTCCTACGATTCCCGGCTCGTGATCATGGATGAGCCGACGTCGGCGATCACGGAACGCGAGGTCGACCACCTCCACCGGATGATCCGCTCGCTCCGCGCGAGTGGTGTCGCCGTCATCTACATCACCCACAAGATGGACGAGGTGTTCCGGATCTCCGACTACGTGACCGTATTCCGGGACGGCCGCCACGTTGCGACGATGCCCGCGTCAGAGCTCGATCGCGGCAAGCTCGTCGCGCTCATGGTCGGCCGCGAGCTGACCCATTTGTTCCCGAAGGAGCATGCCGACCTCGGGGACGTGCTGATGTCCGTTCAGGGGCTCACCCGGGCCGACGGCGCCGTCAGGGACATCTCGTTCGACATCCACCGCGGCGAGATCGTCGGCTTGGCCGGACTCATGGGTGCGGGCCGGACGGAGGTTCTCGAGGCGGTCTTTGGTGTGGCCAAGATCAGCGCGGGCACGATCACGATCAACGGCAAGCGCGTGGAGATCCGCGACCCGGGCGACGCCATCGCGGCCGGGCTCGGCCTGCTCACCGAAGATCGCAAGCAATCCGGGATCATGAGCGTGCTCTCGGTGCTCGACAACATGTCGGTCGCAAGCCTCGGGCGATACAGCAAGTGGGGCATGCTCCGGGGAGGCGCCATCCGGGCCGACGTCCAGGCCCAGCGCGAGGCGCTCTCGATCAAGACGCCGACCCTTCAGCAGCTGATCAAGCTCCTCTCAGGTGGCAATCAGCAGAAGGTCCTCGTCTCACGCTGGCTGATGACGACACCCGACGTCCTGATGATCGACGAGCCGACCCGCGGCATCGACGTCGGGGCCAAGGCCGAGATCCACCGCCTGATGTCCGCGCTCGCGCAACAGGGCAAGGCGATCCTGATGGTGTCCTCGGAGTTGCCCGAGATCCTGGGCATGAGCGACCGGGTCCTGGTGATGCACGAGGGCCGGCTGACGGGCGAATTCACGCGCGACGAGGTCACGCAGGAGAAGATCATGCACGCCGCGACCGGCAACGTGGCCGCGGCCTGAGGGAGGCGGACCGATGACCTCAGCCGTCGGCACCGGCACCCTCCGCCCCCGGGTCGGCGAGTTCCTCCGCCGCTACCTGATCGTCGTCATCCTCTTCGGGCTGATCGCCCTGCTGTCGGCGCTCACCGATGGCATGTTCCTGCAGACCCAGAACCTGATCAACGTCGTCCGCCAGACCAGCGTGATCGCGTTGCTCGGGATCGGCCTGACGATTGTCATCATCTCGACCGGCATCGACCTGTCCGTGGGGTCGGTCCTTGCGCCTCAGCGCCGTCGTCTCCACCAGCCTGGCTCAGCAGCCGGATGCGACCAACCTGATGTACCCGGGACTGGACGTCCCCGTCATCGTGGCGGTGCTGGCCGGGCTTGGCATCGGGGCGCTGTGCGGGTTCATCAACGGCTCCCTGATCGCGGTGTTCCGGATCGCTCCGTTCATCGCGACACTGGGCATGTTTACGGCGGCCCGCGGCGCTGCACTCATCTACAGCGATGGACGGCCGATCTCCAAACTGGACCCGTCCTTCAACTGGATCGGCCAGGGCGACATCCTGGGCATCCCGGTCCCGATCTTCCTGCTGATCGTGGTGGCTGTCGCCGCGCACATCATGCTGACGCGAACGCGCTTCGGACGGTACGTGTACGCCATCGGCGGCAACGAGCAGGCCGCGCGGGTCTCGGGCATTGCAATATCCCGGGTGAAGATCGGGATCTACACGATCTCGGGCCTGCTCGCGGGCCTCGGCGGGTTGATCCTCGCGGGCCGGATCGGCTCCGGCAACCCGACGCTGGGCACCGGCATCGAGCTCGATGCGATCACGGCCGCGGTCATCGGGGGCGCGAGCTTCGCCGGCGGCATCGGCACCGTCTGGGGAGCGGTTGTCGGGGCCTTGATCATCGGCTCGCTCAATACGGGCCTCGACATCATGAACGTGTCGCCATTCGCCCAGCAGGTCGTCAAGGGCGTGATCATCGTCGTCGCGATCATCATCGACGAGCGCAAGAACCGCTGATCCGATCGCGGGGCGCGACCGGACAGGCGGCCCGCGGTTCCCGCGAACGAGACCGGCTGAGGCCCCTTCCCAGGCCGCGTGCAATCGATTACAGTTATCGGGAAACGGCTTGCAACCGGCGAGGAGTCCGCGCATGACCGGCGACGTCGACTATCCGAAACTGCACCTGGGAACGGCACCCGACTCATGGGGCGTCTGGAACCCGAGTGGCGACCCGCTCCAGACCCCATGGCAACGCTACCTCGACGAGATCGTCGAGGCCGGCTACCGGTATTCGGAGCTCGGCCCGTTCGGGTACCTGCCGTCGGATCCGGGCGTCGTCCGTGAGGAGTACGCGAAGCGCGGCCTCAGGCTCACCGGCGGCACGGTCTTCGTCGCCCTCCATCAAGGCAGGGCCGCGCTCGACAAGGCCAAAGCGGACGTCGACGCGGAAATGGCGGTCATCGGGCCCAATGGCGCCCGGCACCTCGTGATCCTGCCCGAGGGCTACACCGACCTCGACGGCAACCTGACTGCGAGCCCGACCCTCACCTCGGAGGAATGGACGAGCCTCATGACACGGAATGTCCGAGCTCGGCCGATACATCGCCGACGAGCACAGCGCGGTGCTCGTGTTCCACACGCCACGCGGACAGCCACGTGGGAACACAGGAAGAGATCGAGCGCTTCCTCGACGGCACGGACCCGGACACCGTGCAGCTGTGCCTCGACTCCGGACACGTCGCGTACTGTGGCGCCGACAACCTCAAGCTCCTGCGTGACTACCCGTCGCGCATCCAGTACGTCCACCTCAAGCAGGTCGACCGGGCGATCCGCCAGCGCGCAATCGATGAACAGCTTGGTTTCGCGCCGGCCGTCCGGCTGGGCGTGATGACCGAGCCGCCTCGGGGTGAGCCGGACATGCCGTCGCTCGTGGCCGCGCTCGCGGAGCTCGATCGCGACCTCTACTGCATCGTCGAGCAGGACATGTACCCGTGCGACTTCGCGATTCCGCTGCCGATCGCTCGGCGCACTCGCGAGTACTACGCGACCTGCGGTCTCGGCGCCGGGCGCACCATGGTGACCCGCTGATGGCGACCCCCGAGACAACGAAGGGGTATCCAGCATGACGATCCGCGTCGGCGTCATCGGGACCGGCGGCATCGGGACCGACCACGCCAACAAGCTCGCCCACCTGATTTCGGGTTCGACCGTGTCCGCGGTCACGGACATCGACCGCGGCCGCGCCGAGCAGGTGGCGGGCGAGGTAGGCGGTGCCCGCGTCTACGACGACGGGCATGCGCTCATCACGATCCGACGAGGTGGACGCGGTGCTCATCACCTCGATCGGCGAGACCCACGCCGAGTACACGCTCGCCTCGATCGCGGCCGGCAAGCCAGTGCTATGCGAGAAGCCGCTGGCGCCTACGACTCCCGAATGCGAGCGGGTCCTGGACGCTGAGGTCCGGCATGGCAAGCGCCTCGTGGTCGTGGGCTACATGCGCCGCTACGACCCCGGATACCAGCAGGTCAAGGCGTCGCTCGAGAGCGGCGCCATCGGCCTGCCGCTGATGCTGCACAACGTCCATCGCAACTCCTCGGTCCCCGAGTCGTACACCAGCTTCATGACGATGACGGACTCGATGATCCACGAGGTCGACACCACGCGATGGTTGCTGGGCGAGGAGATCGTCGCCGTCCAGGTCATCGCACCGAGACGTACGCCGAAGGCGTTCCCGCATCTCCAGGACCCGCAGTTCGCGGTCTTCACGACCGAGTCCGGCATCCTGTCCACGGTCGAGTTCTTTGCCAACTGCCAGTACGGGTACGACGTCCGCTGCGAGCTGGTGGGCTCCGACGGCACGGCCTCGCTGCTGAACCCGGTCGTCGCTGGGCAGATGACGATCGGTGTCGACGTCAGTCCGGTGCCGCCCAACTGGCGCGTTCGGTTCGGCGCCGCGTACACGGCCGAGCTGCAGGCCTGGATCAGCGGGCTGCAACGCGGCGAAACTGTCGGAGCCAGTGCGTGGGAAGGTTATGCGGCCACTCGTGTCGTCGAGCTGGGGGTTGCGGCGGTCAGCTCGCCGGAGCGCGTCGCGATTGACTACATCGAGAAGCCCGCGCTGTACCGCTGAAAGAACGGGGTGAAGATCGCGCTCGACCCGTACATGTTCCGGAGTACTCCATTGCTGGACCTTCCGGGCCTGGTCGCCGACCTTGGCTACCAGCACATCGAGCTGTCGCCGCGCGAGGACTTCATCCCCTTCTTCAAGCACCCCCGGGTGGACAGCGCGACGATCAAGGCGTTCAAGGGCGCGCTGTCAGGCGCCGGGGTCGAGGTTTCGAGCCTGCTGCCGCTGTTCCGCTGGTCCGGTCCCGACGACGACGAACGGCAGGCGGCAGTCCGCTACTGGAAGCGCTCGATCCAGATCGCGGTCGAGCTCGGCGTGGACGTGATGAACTCGGAGTTCAACGGCCGTCCCGAACAAGCCTCGCTGTCCGAAGCCCAGTTCTGGCGGTCGATGGAGGAGCTGTTGCCGATCCTCGAGCGCGAGGGAATCCACCTCGCGCTCGAGCCGCATCCGGATGACTTCATCGAGGACGGGGTCACCGCCGTGAACATGGTCCGCGGAATGAACTCCACCAACGTGTCATTCCTGTACTGCGCACCGCACACGTTCCACCAGGGCGGGAACCTGGCCGAGATCGTCGAGACCGCAGGCAGCCTCCTGACGCATGTCCATGTCGCCGACTCCTTCGACCACCGCGCCTCATCGGGCCTGCGCTACATCCTCAACCCGCCCGGGACGCCGGCACGGATCCACCAGCATCTCGACATCGGGCAGGGCGAGGTGCCGTGGGACACGTTCTTCGACTCGCTCGAGCGTCTGCGTTTCGACGGGATCATGACCGTCTGCGTGTTTGCCTGGGAGGAGCGCGCTCACGAGTCCAGTCTCAACAACCTCGAGGAGATCAGGCGCCGAATTGGCTCCTGGGCCCACCTGACCTGAAGCAGACCGGACAGCGGCAGGCCTGATCGCCCGAAGGTCGGCGCGCTCTCCCGACGTTGGGCCTTGTCCGGCCGGGGCCCCTCGGCGTACGGTGGCGGAGACGAAGACGAACAGAGCAGGAGGGGTCGCGATGGCGGTTGCAGCGGAGGGGACGGTTCCACCGGCGCTCGAGGGTTTCGCGGGGCGGGTCCTCAACCCCGACGACGCCGACTACGACGGCGCACGCAAGATCTACAACGCGCTGATCAGCAAGCGCCCCTCGCTGATCGCGCAGTGTCAGGGCATCGCCGACATCGTGGCGGCCGTCGCGACCGCGCGTGACGAAGAGATGGAGCTGTCAGTTCGGGGCGGTGGACACGGCGTGGCTGGCCGGGCGCTCACCGATGGCGGCCTGACGATCGACCTGTCGCGCATGAAGGGGATCCACGTGGATCCGCAGAAGAACACCGTGCGCGCACAGCCCGGCGTGAACTGGAACGAGCTGAACCGCGAGACCCAGGTCTACGGGCTCGCCGTCACTGGCGGTGTCATCTCGACGACTGGCATTTCAGGGCTGACGCTCGGCGGCGGCCTCGGGTGGATCATGGCCCGCGACGGCCTCGCGCTCGACAACCTCCTCTCGGCCGACGTTGTGACCGCGGACGGCCAGGTTGTGCGCGCAAGCGAGGACGAGAACGCCGACCTGTTCTGGGCGCTGCGTGGCGGCGGCGGCAATTTCGGGGTCGTCGCTTCGTTCGAATACCAAGTCCGTCCGGTCGGTCCGACGGTGTTACGGCGGCCTTGTCGCACACCCGTTCTCGGCAGCGACCGAGGTCCTGCGGTTCTATCGCGAGCTGACCTCCGCTGCGTCCGACGATCTCACGGCGTACTCCGCGCTCCTTCACGCACCGGATGGTGTCACCAAGCTCGCAGGGATCGTGGTCTGCCACGTCGGCCCCCTCGAGGAAGCCGAGCGGGACCTGGCGCCGCTCCTGGCGTTCGGATCCCCGGCTCTGTCGCAGGTCGGGCCGATGCCGTACACCTCGATCAACTCGATGCTCGATGCGGCATATCCGTACGGATCGCTCAACTACTGGAAGTCGAGCTTCATGGACGAGTTGACGGACGCAGCGATCGACGTATTCATCGACCGCTTCGGCCAGACGAAGGGCCCGATGACCGCGTTCCTGCTCGAGGGTGTTCACGGTGCGGCGACGCGTGTCCCGGAGTCGGCCACGGCCTTCCCGCATCGCGCGCCCGGCATCAACGTCCTGATCCCGTCCGTCTGGCTTGATCCCGCCGACACCGACGAGAACATTCGCTGGACACGGCAGAGCTACGAGGCGCTCCAGCCGCACCTTCGGAGCGGACGGTACGTGAACTACCTGGCGGAGGACGACACCGGCGAAGCGGCGGCCCGCGCCGCCTACGGCAGCAACTTCGATCGGCTGGTTGACATCAAGACCAAGTACGACCCGACGAACCTGTTCCGCCTGAACGCCAACATCCCACCGAGGGCCTGAGCGATCGCCGGCCGCGCCGATTTCACAACGTCACCGCACTGCCCGATTTCCTTCGCGGAGCTGATCGAGGATCTCCGGCAACGCCGCCAGCGATCTGACGGTGAACGTTGCAGGCACGTCGTCGACGGGTCCCTTGCTGCCGGGACGAACGACAAGGACCGTCGGCATCCCGAGCGCGGCGCCGCCCACGAGGTCAACCCGGGCGTCGTCGCCGACCATGATCGCCTCGCTCGCGGCGCAGCCGAGAAGCTCGAGGGCGCGCAGATACATGCCTGGTGCCGGCTTCCGCTCGCCGACTGACGTCGACGTCAGGACAACGTCGAAGTCGTCCCGGATCCCCGCACGGATCAGCGCATCGTCAAGCTGGTCGTCGCCGGATTGCTCCGTGTTGCTGACCGCCGCCAGCTTGTACCCGCGCTGTTTGACTGCCGCGAGAGCCGCGGCCGTGTCCGGGAAGGGCCGCATCGATTGGTCTCGCAACGGGATGTGGCCGTCGGAGATGCGCTCGACCAGAGTCTCCCCGACGTCGATCAGCACGGCCCGGATCATGCCTGGCCTTCGCTTGGCACCAGTGCCGGGGTGACCGGTTCGACTGGCGCTACGTGCTCGAGGATTTTCCGGAGTGGGTCTTGCAGCAGGGCCAGGGCTGCCGGGTCGTCGGGCACCAGCCGATCAAGGTCTTGGACCGTCGCGGCGACGATACCGGGTGCGGCGCAGATCTCCATCGCTCGATCGAGTTCCTCGATCGAGGCGGTGAGCAGCCCTGGACGCGCATCCGAATTCGTCCAGCGAGGGTCCATCGCCGCCGACCCGGCGAGCGCCGTGGCCCGCGCATAGCGCGTCGCGAACAGAGCGCCCGAGCGGGCCAGGCGCTCGTCGCAGCGCCGGATGGTGTCCGCGAGCGACACTTCCGTCTCGGCCGGGTCGTGGCGCGACAGGACGAGGCTCAACGCCAGCGCAGCCAGATAGCTCGTCTCCGGCACGTCGAGGTCGCGGCTCGCCCGAAGGTGGCCCACGGCCTCTTCGCGCTGGCCCATCCCGGAGCGCGCCTTGCCGAGGCCAAGGAGCTGGTAGCTCTGCTCGCGGCGCTCGCCGAGCGCGAGGCTGATGTCGAGCGCCTCCCGGTGGAGCCGAACCGCGCCTTCGTAATCGCCGCGGCTCTCGGCGATAAACCCGAGTCGTCCGAGGATGATCGCATCGCCGCGCCGATCCCCGATCTCGTTCGTGATCGCGAGCGAGTCGCGGTAGGCCTGCTCCGCCTCGTCGATCCTGCCCTGGATCTGCAGGATCAGGCCGCGGTTGCTGGTCGCTGCGCCCTCGCTCCGACGATCCTGGAACTCGCGCGCGGAGGAAACCGCCTCGTCCAGCAACGCCAGACCCTCGTCAAGGCGCCCAACGAACGCGTAGGTGAGCCCGACGCGATCCTTCCAGCGGCCCTGCGCGGCCCGATCACCTGCCTCGACCGCCGCTGCAAGCGCTTCCTGAGACGAGGCGATCGCCTTGTCCATGTAGCCGAGGTTCCGGTACAGCCGACCCAGATCGCCGACGTACCGAGCATGGGCTGCCATGTCGCCGGTGCCGGCGGCCGTCTCGACCGCACGTTCGTAATACTGAAGGGCGTCGTCGTACAGGCCCAGGACCTGCGACGCGAGCGCCAGGCTGGCGCTGTTTTCGGCGCAAAGGCTCGGCGACGCCGGGGCGTCAAGCACGCTCCGCCGCAGCTCGATCAACTTTGTGTAGTGACCCCAGAGGAACAGGTGTTCCTGGTCGATGAGATCCAGCACGTGGAGCGCAGGATCGAATTCGCGTGCGAGCACCCGGTGTCGGAACTCCGAGAGCTGGGGGCCGACGTCCTCGATCGACAACCACGCCTCAGGTGGCTTGCGGATCGACAGGTAGTAGTCCGCGACGCGTGACTCGACCGACGCGCGGTTGTAGGGCGGTGCCTCGCCGGCGGCCGGCTGAGCATCCTGGTTGACGGGCGGCTCCGGAATCTGCGCGTAGGCATGCCCCCGATCCACCGATTGGATGAGATACGACCCGGTCGCCCGGTTGGCGGTCGCGAAAAAGCTGGCGGTCAGCCGCCGCAACGACCCCTGGACGTCCACCGTCGGGTTCCAAAAATGCACGACGAACGCGATCGCGTCCTCAGCGACCGCCTCATCGAAGGCGGCCAGAGCCTCCATCACCCGCTGCTCGTCGGCGCCGAGTCGCCGGTAGCCCTCTTCCACAAGCGTCTCGACGACCTGCGCGCCGATGACCTGAGGGTCGCCGAGAAGCCGGCCCAGGGACGCCGCCGGGTCGTTTCGCAGGATGCCTGCCAGCAACTCCAGTGCCCTCGGGATCCCCCCAGTCAGCTGGACCGCGAGCAACAGGTCGTCGTCGGGCGCGTCGGCCAGGCCAAGCTGGCCCTGCGGGTCGAACTCCTTGAGCAGTGCGATTGCGTCGGCGGTCTCGAGGCCGTCGAGGAGCGGGATTGCGCGAACGTCTGGAAGGACTTCCGGCGCGATGGTCAGGGCAACGCGCGACGTTGCGGTGATCTTCGGCGCACCCGCCCGATTCAGGCAGGCGTCGATGAACGCCCGCAATCCATCATCGATGATCATGCCGTCAGGCCCGAGCGCCGCCTCGAGGCCGTCCAGCAGCACCAGGACGTGTCGATCCCGCATGCTGGCGACGAGGACATCGACCTTCTGTGACAGCGTGACGTCCTGCCGCGTCCAGAATTCGGCGAGGCGCGAGGCCGCGCCCTCGTCGAGGACGCCCTTCACATCGGAGAACAGGCGCTCGAAGCTCAAGCCGGTCGTTCGGGCATCCAGAAAGAGGATGACGTCGATGCTCGGCACAGGCGACCCGGCAGCCGCCGGCTGGCCGTTCGTGTCCTGCCCGAATGACGTCAGGACCCGGCTCGCAAGTGCCGTCTTGCCGATGCCCGGCCGACCGGTGATGCTCACGAGCCGCACGGACCGATCGTCAAGGAACCCGCGCAACTGGGCCTGCTGCGTCGTGCGATCGGCAAACCGGGCGGTATCGAGCGGCGCCTGATTCACGAGCTGCGTGCCGGTCGCCGCTGTAGCTGACGTGTCCGACGCCGCACCGCCGATTTCGGCCGGGAAAGCCGGCTCCTCGCGTCGGTCGCCCGGGAAGGCGGGCTCCTGCGTCGGCTTCGAACGCCTGTCTTTGTTGACAGCGTCCAGGAGGCGGCTGCGTGCGGTGTCCATGTCGACCCCGACGAAGTCCACGTACACGTATGGCCTGAGCAGCCTCGGGACGTCGGCGATCGCGACGCGCACCGGCAGCAGCGGGATCGAGCCATCGTCACGGCGCACGAGCGCCGCTGTCCACTCGGCCTCCGTGTACTTGCCTGCCTTGAAGTAGTCCGGCGAATACACGGCGATGGTCGTGCGGGCACTGTCGAGGGCCATGCGCATGTTGCTGATGAAGTTGGACCCGGGCTTGAAGTCCCAGTCCTGGACGATCACCGAATATCCGGTGGCTTCGAGCTGCCACGCGATCCAGACCGCCCATGCCGAGTCCGAGCCGGTCCGGCTGATGAAATAGTCGGCCTGCGGAGCAACCTCGGCGCCCGTCTGACCGCCCTCGGGGTTCGTCGCTGCCATCAGGCTCCCGCCACTTCGAGTGCTGCAGCGCGATCCTGGTCCGCCGCCGTGCCGGCCTTGGAACCACGCGTGGCTGAGGTCGTGCCGTTGACGGCGACGCCGACGAGGGCCGCAGCGGTTACGGCAGGCGACCAGCGAGTCTCGACCAGCGCCCGGATGTCGCGGAGCTGGAAACGCACGTACGCAGCACGCCGGCCAGTCTCGATCTCATCTCGCATCAGGTCTCCGAGCGCCAGGACGTTTCCGACCGGGAACAAGAACTCGTGCTGCCGGTCCCGGAAAAGGGCCGCGGCGATTGCCCGATGCGCCGGGATGTCGGACATGAGCGGCGGGCAGCCGCTGTAGGCGGCCTCGATGGGCGTCATGCTGAAGCCCTCGTAAGACGACGCGCAGGCGTACAGGTCATAGTGGCGATAGTCCGCCCGATCCGTCGCTGAGCGCTCGAGGATGATTCGAGCTCCGTCGCGACTGCGGTGTGCCTCCGACACCGCCTCGATCGATCTGATGATCAGTTCGTCGCTCTGCACTGGGTAAACCTGGCTTGGGAGCAGGCGCAGCTGGAGCTTCGCCCGACTGGCGAAGCCCGAGGAGCAGAAGGCCGCGACGACGTCCTCCAGGCGCTTCCGCGGGACGACTCGAGCGACAGCGCCGACGACCCTGAGCCTGGCCGGATCCCGCGACACCGGTACGCACGGCTCGAGATTTTGGAGTGGCACGCCGACCGGGACATGCACGACTGGCAGGCCGTCAGCTCTCATCGCGTCGCGGATGAACTTCGTCGAAGCGAGGAGCCCGCAGCCGTAACGCTCCACCAGCGACGCCAAGAGGGGGCCGTGTTTCGGCCAGTAGTCGTGAACGTATAGGTAGGCCCGGCGATCTGTTCGCCGACACCACTCGAGCCACGCGATCGTATAGTCGAATCGATGGTCGACATGGGTATTGACCCCCACCACGGCCGTGACCTGGTGGTGCTTCGTCGCGAGGCGCGTGGCGAACGCCTCGGGATCGGCGGACGCCTCGTACGGCTCGAATGCGACGGAAAGTCGCGGGGCCTGCATCGGAATCCGCCACAACAGTTCGGCGATCAGGGCCCGGACCCCCGTCACCTTCTCGAGGGAAAAGTGGTGAACGAGCAGGATCCTGTCGCTCGGAGCAGCGGCCCGGGTCCGGGCGCGACCGGTCACTGGACGATCATCGAATAGAGCGTCTCGTAGGCGTCGACCATCCGATCCGCGCTGAAGCAGGCCGCGACCCGCCGGCGGCACGCGGCGGGGTCGAGCTCCGCGATCCTCGGGATGAACCCGATGAACTCCTCGAGATCGTCGGCCAGGAAGCCCGTCACGCCATGCTCAACGATCTCGGGTGCGGCCCCGACGCGCAGGGCTACGACGGGTGTTCCGCAAGCCATTGCCTCGATCATCGACAGCCCGAATGGCTCGGACCATTGAAATGGTGCCAGTAGGCAGGCGGCATCACGGTACAGAGCTGCGAGGCTGGCCCGATCCACCTCCCGAAGGACGGTCATGTCTTCGGTGAGGAGCGGCACGACGGATTCCTCGAAGTAGCCGACTTCCGCGGGGTCCGTCATCTTCGTGGCCACGATCAGGCGACGTCCGAGCCGGGCCGCCGCGGCAACGGCAAGGTGGGCGCCCTTCTTCGGTGACATCCGTCCGACGAAGAGCAGGAAATCGTCCTTCACCGATGCGGCCGGGAACGCGTCGACGTCGATCCCGTTGTGGATCATCGCCGCGAACACAAGGTCGGGGCACGAGCGGCGTTGGGCATCGCTGCTGGCGACCAGGGCGATTCGCTGATGCAGGAGCCCGTATGTCCCGACCACCCGCGGGTCGTCAGGAGGCGTGTGCACGGTGTGCACCACGGGCGGCCGGACCAGCATCGCCCCGAGAGCGGGGCCGATGGGGAAGGTGTGGTCGTGGATCACGTCGAATTCGTCGGCGCACGCGTATGCCCCGAGGACATGGGGAAGGGCGAGGAGTGGATTGTCGGCAGCGGCCGTGGTTCCGAGCGGCTGGTCGTAGTACGAGCGCGTTCGCGCAGGCGTCGTCGAAGGCCCGGCGGCGAAGAGCGTCACATCGTGGCCGCGCTGGACGAGTCCCTCGGTGAGCGTCCCGACAACGGCTTCGACGCCGCCGTAGCCGCTGGGAGGAATCGTCAACCAAGGCGGTGCGACCTGGGCGATTCGCATCGTCGGGTCAGCCGAGCTCGACGACCGAAGTCGGTTTCGGGATCACGTGCTCGAGGTCATTCCGGATGAGCGATGGCTGTTGGCGATCGATCACAAGACGCCCTCACGCGGAACCCAGCTCGGACCCGGGATCAGGCACTCGCCCGCGACATGGCCGAGGTCAGCGCCCTCGATCGAGATCCGATCAATTCTCTGCATCCCCGTGTTCGAATCCTGTCGTGCGCACCCTTGCCATCTTCAATCCGCGGCGGACCCTGTCCCGATGGCGTAGCGTTGCACCCGTGAGCCGGGAAGTCGAGGACTTCAACCGACGCCTCCTGCGCGCCCGCGACGCCATGGACCGCGCCTACGCCGAGCCGCTCGACGTGCGTTCCGTGGCCGCGATCGCCCACGTGTCGGAGGCGCACTTCATCCGCAGCTTCCGGGCCACCTTCGGCGAGACGCCGCACCGCTATCTCCAGCGGCGCCGGGTCGAACGGTCGATGTTCCTGCTGCGCGAGACCGACCGAAGCATCACCGACATCTGCTTCGATGTCGGGTTCATGAGTCTCGGGACATTCAGCCGCACATTTCGCGAGATCATCGGCGAGACGCCGTCGAGCTATCGCGAGGGCCACGGACCGATGGTCCCGCCGAACTGCATCCAGATGTGGGCCATGCGGCCGCGCGTGTCGGCGAGCGAGATGGCGCGCGCGGATGAGGAAGCGCACGCGGATCCACCGGCGCAATCGAGCAGTTTTGGAGAAGCCAACTCGACGGCCGCGCCCCTAGCCTGATCAATGTCCACACCGACACCCCAACGGAGAACGCGACCCATGATCACCAGGCTGAATGTCGCCTCGATCTACGTCCTCGACAAGGACGAGGCGCTCGATTTCTACGTGAACAAGCTCGGCCTCGAGAAGGGCTCGGACGTCACCCAGGGCGACTACCGCTGGCTGACCGTGCGGGTCCCCGGCCACAAGGACGTCGAGATCTCACTCGAGCAACCCGGCCCGCCGCTGCACGACGAGGCAACCACCGAGCAGCTCCGCGAGCTGATCGCAAAGGGCGCGCTGAGCGGGCTCGTCTTCCACACCGACGACGTCCGCGCGCTCTACGAGACGCTCCAGGAGCGGGGCGTCACCGACTTCACCCAGGAGCCGATCGACCACTTCTACGGGACCGACATGGGTCTCCGCGACCCGTTCGGCAACGCGATCCGGATCCTCGAGCGCAAGCACGCCGCAGCGGCGTCGGCGTGAGCGCAACCGTACAAGCCAGGGAGAACTGAGATGCCCGCCAGCAAGCAGGGAACCGCGACCGACAAGGTCTGGACCAAGGAAGAGCAGGCAGCGATCCAGGAGAGCGCCCGCGAGCGCAAGCGGCAGGCGAAGCTCACGCCGGAACAGGAGCGCGAGGCCGGCGAGCAGGAAGTCCAGGCGAAGATCGCCGAGATGCCGGAGCCCGATCAGTCGATGGCTGCTCGGATCCACTCGCTCATCCTCGATGCCGCGCCCAATCTCGTGCCAAGGACCTACTACGGGATGCCGGCGTATGCCAAGGACGGCAAGACCATCTGCTTCTTCCAGCCCAAGTCGAAGTTCAAGGTCCGGTACTCGACGTTCGGGTTCCAGCCGGATGCAAAGGTCGACGACGGCGAGCTCTTTCCGATCGCCTTCGCGGTGATGGAGCTGACGCCCGCCGCGGAGAAGCGGATCGTCGAACTCGTGAAGAAGGCCGTTAGCTGAGTACCGTGCGGATGTCCGACTGGGGCGCCATCGAGGTCCGCGGCGCCCGCGAGAACAACCTCCGGGACATCAATCTCGACATCCCGAAACGCCGGTTGACCGTGTTCACCGGCGTTTCCGGCTCGGGCAAGAGCTCGCTCGTGTTCGGCACGATCGCGGCGGAGTCGCAGCGGCTGATCAACGAGACGTACAGCGCGTTCGTGCAGGGCTTCATGCCCACGCTGGCCAGGCCCGACGTCGACTCGCTCGAAGGCCTGACGACCGCGATCATCCTCGACCAGGAGCGGATGGGCGCCAACGTCCGCTCCACCGTCGGCACGGTGACCGACGCGAACGCGATGCTCCGGGTCGTCTTCAGCCGGGTCGGGAAGCCACACATCGGCGGGCCCCAGGCATACTCGTTCAATGTCCCCTCGGTCGTGGGTGGCGGGGCGATCAAGATCGAACGTGGCGACGGCAAGACCGAGAGCCGCACCTTCAGCGTCGCAGGCGGAATGTGCCCGCGCTGCGAGGGCATGGGCATCGCCAACGACATCGACCTGACCCAGCTCTACGACGAGAGCAAGTCGCTCGCCGAAGGCGCGATCAAGGTCCCCGGGTACACCGCCGACGGCTGGGCGACACGGATGTACAGCGAGTCCGGCTTCGTCGACCCGGACAAGCGGATCCGCGACTACTCCCAGACCGAGCTGCACGACTTCCTCTACAAGGAACCGGTCAAGGTCAGGATCAATGGCATCAACCTGACCTATGAGGGACTGGTCCCAAAGGTCCAGAAGTCGATGCTGTCCAAGGACGTCGACGCGCTCCAGCCGCACATCCGAGCGTTCGTCGACCGGGCGGTCACGTTCAGCTCGTGCCCCGACTGCGGCGGCACCCGGCTGAACGAGGCGGCTCGATCATCGAAGATCGTGGGGATCAGCATCGCCGATGCCTGCGCGATGCAGATCAGCGACCTGGCCGAGTGGGTCCACGGCCTGGACGAGCCGTCCGTGAGGCCTCTCCTGGCGGCGCTGGGCGAGAGTCTCGACTCGTTCGTCGAGATGGGCCTCGGCTACCTCAGTCTCGACCGGCCGTCCGGCACGCTGTCGGGCGGCGAGGCGCAGCGCACGAGGATGATCCGCCACCTCGGATCGTCGCTGACGGACGTCACGTACGTCTTCGATGAGCCGACGATCGGGCTGCACGCCCACGACGTCGAGCGCATGAACACGTTGCTCGAGCGCCTGCGCGACAAGGGCAACACGGTTCTCGTCGTCGAGCACGACCCTGAGGTGATCCGGACCGCCGACCGCATCGTCGACATGGGGCCAGGCGCCGGGCCCCACGGCGGGTCCGTCGTGTTCGAGGGCACGGTCGATGGCCTCATCGCCTCTGGAACGGCAACTGGCCGGCACCTTGACCTCCGCCAGGAGCTGAAGCCGGAGCCACGGGAGCGGCGGGGTTCCATCCCGATCAGGAACGCCCGGCTCCACAACCTGAAGGACGTGTCGGTCGACGTGCCGCTGGGCGTGCTCGTCGCGGTGACCGGGGTCGCGGGCTCGGGCAAGAGCTCACTGATCCACGGCTGCCTGCCCCGGACCGATCCATCGGTGACGTTCATCGACCAGTCGGCGATCCGTGGCTCGCGTCGTTCGAACCCGGCGACCTACACCGGCATCCTCGACCCGATCCGGACGGCATTCGCAAAGGCGAACGGCGTCAAGCCAGCGCTGTTCAGCGCGAACTCCGAGGGCGCCTGTCCGAACTGCAACGGACTCGGCAAGACGTACACCAGCCTCGGCTTCATGGCCGAGGTCGTCAGCCTGTGCGAGGTGTGCGAAGGCCGTCGCTACACCGACGACGTCCTCGAGTACCGCCTGCGGGGCCGGAACATCGTCGAGGCCCTGGCCATGCCGGTCGAGGAGGCTCGCGACTTCTTCACCGAGAAGCCGGTCCGAGTCATGCTCGACCGTCTCGCCGATGTCGGCCTCGGCTACATCTCGCTCGGTCAGGAGCTCGACACGCTGTCCGGCGGCGAACGCCAGCGGCTCAAGCTGGCGATCGAGATGTCCGGTGCCACTGACGTGTACGTGCTCGACGAGCCGACGACCGGCCTCCACATGCAGGACGTCGACAACCTCGTCGGCCTGCTCGACCGGCTGGTCGAGTCCGGGCGGACCGTGATCGTGATCGAGCACAACCTCGATGTCGTCGCCCGCGCCGACTGGGTGATCGACCTGGGGCCGGGTGCCGGCCATGACGGCGGGACAGTGACCTTCGAAGGCCCGCCGGCCGAGCTCGCCCGGGCAAAGGGCTCGCTCACCGGCGAGCACCTGCGCCGCCGGCTGGAGCCTGTTTCAGCGCGCTGAGCCTGAGGTACTCGGAATCGAGCACACCCTGTACTCACGGCCCGAGGCGTGCCCGGGGCTACTCGGGCTGCGGGGCTACTCGGGCTGCGGGCCTTCCCAAGACCAACGGGCGATCCGAAGGCCCGCAGGGACATCGTCAGCCGATCGAGGGTAGCCGGCCATGGTCGTTGTTGTTGACCAGGCGAAATAGTCGTGCAACGCCCGCCGGAGTGCTTCGTCCGACGTGAGGTCGGTGTCTTCAAGCGCCTGATCGAAGCAGGCGATCGCTCGCCGATCCATCTCCTCATGCGTTCCATGGCCGCTGTGGAGCCGCACGACGGAGGTCTCGTCGCCATACGAGCTCGAATAAAGCGGCGGTCCGCCAAGCGCCTCGGCCCAATACGCGGCCAGGCGTCGGGTGTGGTCGGGATGGAAGCCGTGGCTGAAGGCGTGGCTCACGATCTCGTCGGCGAGGACGCGAGCGTGCCATGCAGCGGCCAGGCGGAGGAGGCCGTCTCCGCCGCCCGCGGCTTCGTAAACGGTGCTCACCGGATACAGGATGCCAGCACAAAGGCCGGACGGGAAGCTTCGCGAATTTGATCAGATCGCGTTGGCCGCCGAGTCAATCCGCACCCCACGCCGGGACGTATCGACCGTACCGGGGTAGTGCGACCCAGACGGGAAGGGAGTGGCCGGGATGCGCAAACGGTTGGTGTGGTTCGTCGTGCTGATCGCCGCCATTGGACTCCTCGCGACCGGCAGCGTCGCGACTGCGAAACAAACGACGGTGACGTTGACGGCGCGGTTGTCGGGGGCCCAGGAGGTGCCGGCCGCCGATCCGGATGGGAGTGGCAAAGCCGTCGTCGAGATCGACGTCGAGGCCGGTCAGGTCTGCTTCGACATCAAATCCCTGTCCGACACCGGGACGCCGAACCGCGGCCATATTCATGAAGCTCCTGCCGGCATGAACGGCCCGATCGTGGTCCCCTTCTTCGAGCTCCGCATCCCGCCGGCCGATCCCGGCTCCCCCGCCTCGGATCCGCGCAACGAGGCGCTCGAGTCTGGGGGACTCCAGGACTGCGTGCCGGGTGATCCGGCGGTGCTCGCGCGGATCGTCGCGAATCCGGCCGGCTTCTACGTCAACGTCCACAACGCCCGCTTCCCTGGCGGCTCGCTGCGCTGCCAGCTCGAGACGTAGCACATGCGCTGACGGTCTGATCCGTCGCGACCGGGCGTGGCCCCTCCTCGCAAGTGGAGGGCCAACGTCGTTGGCGGCCTGCCTTTGCTGAGCGCCCGACTGATCAGCGGCGATTCCCGGGCAACCAGCGCGAGGCGAGCTCCATCGGCGCCGGCGCCGGGCCTGGGAGCGGCCCGCCGCCGGCTCGGAGGCCGGCCAGGAACAGGGCGAGGTAGCGTCGTCGAAGCTGGCGGGTCCGCCGATCGTCGCCAAGACGGAGCGACGCGACCTGTTCGAGGATCAGGGACAGGTCGTCGACCTCGACGTCCGCGCGCAGGCCGCCCTCCGCTTTCGTCCGCCGGATGAGGCGGGTGTTGAGGTCTTCGGCGCGCATGGAATCTGCCATCAGGTCATCAGTCGGCGTGAACGTCCCGGCGAGGTTGATCGTGATCGCGAGGACATCGGAGTCGAGGATTCGCTGCATGAAGGCCGCGAATGCTGCCCACGCGTCGCCCTCGTCGGCGACCGCGACCTCGGCCTCGGCAAGGTACCGGCGGAGGCCGTCGCGTGCCAACTGGCGGAGCAGATCCTGCTTGCTCGCGTAGCGGCGGTACAGCGCCCCGATCCCGACGCCGGCGCGCGCGGCCACTGCTGAAATGGGTGCCTCGGGGTCCTCAAGGAAGACCTCGCGGGCCGCCTCGAGGATGCGCGCGTCGTTGCGCCGCGCCTGTCCCTGGCGCCCGCTCAGCTTGCGCCCGGTGTCGCTTTCCATCTGGACAGCATAGCCGGATATGTGCCAGAATGGACCGGAACACTTCGTTCCGTTCCACAGGGTGAATCAGCAGGGAGTGTGCCCGATGTCCCAGCAGGCAGACACCACGATCCGACCGTTCACGATCGACATCCCGCAGAGCCAGCTCGACGATCTCAAGGACCGGCTCGAGCGCGCTCACTGGCCCGACGAGCTGCCGGGCGACGGCGACTACGGCGTGCGCCAGACCTACATCCGCAGCCTCGCCGACCACTGGCGCGCGAGCTATGACTGGCGGTCGCTCGAGGCGCGGCTCAACGCCTACCCCCAATTCACGACGGAGATCGACGGCCAGAACGTCCATTTTCTCCACGTGCGCTCACCCGAGCCCAACGCTTTCCCGCTCATCGTTACGCACGGCTGGCCGGGCTCGATCGTTGAGTTCCTCGATGTCATCGGTCCGCTGAGCGACCCGCGTTCGTACGGCGCCGACCCCGCCGTCGCGTTCGATCTCGTGATCCCGTCGATCCCGGGCTATGGCTTCTCGGGTCCGACCCGCGAGGCGGGCTGGAACCTCTATCGAATCGCGGCGGCGTGGGTCGAGCTCATGCGCCGACTCGGCTACGAGCGCTACGGGGCCGTCGGCAACGACGCCGGCTCGATGATCTCGCCGGAAGTGGGCCGGCTCGATCCTGATCACGTCGTCGGCGTGCACGTGACGCAGCTCTTCTCCTTCCCGTCGGGCGACCCGTCCGAGTTCGCGGACATGACGGAGGAAGAGCAGCGCGAGCTCGGCACGCTCCAGTGGTTCGTCGAGAACAAGATGTCGTTCAACACGCTGATGGCCCAGCAGCCGCAGACGCTCGGCTACGCGATCAGCGACTCGCCGCTTGGCCTTCTCGCCTGGAACGGCCAGCTTCTGGGCGAGGACCTCGACCCGGACTTTGCGATCTCGAACGTGATGCTGTACTGGCTGACCGGCACGGCGACGTCCGCGGCCAGGCTCTACTACGAGAACGCCCACGTCACGGAACGGCCCACCGGCCCGACAACGGCTCCGCTGGCGCTCGCAGGTTTCGGTGGCGACTTCAGCGGGATCCGCCGGTTCGCCGAGCGCGACCACGCCAACATCGTTCGCTGGACGATGTTCGACCGTGGTGGGCACTTCGCGGCGCACAAGGCGCCGGACGAGCTCATCGGCGACATCCGCGCCTTCTACGCCGGGCTTCGGTAACGCCGCGCGGTTCAGGCCGCGCTGGACGACTCGGTGGCCTGCTCCGAGACTTGCCCCCGTTTCTCCAGCGCGGACGCCACGATCCAGGCCGTCGCCGAGGCAAGGACCGCAGCGGGGATCGTGTCCGTTGCGGTCGGTCCGACGAGCAACGAGGCCAGCAGGAGCGGCGAAAGCAGCAAGCGGGTCTGGGCGGCCATCCCGGCGGCCGCGCCGATCGCGACGGCAAGCGTCGGGGACGTGCCGAACGCTGCGACGGGCAGCGATGCGAGGGCCACACCGATGAAAATTGCCGGGAAGATCGGTCCGCCACGGAAGCCTGACCCGAGGCTCACGGCGTAGGCCAGGCCCTTGGCCACGAGCAGGATAAGGAGGATCGACATCGAGCTCGCGTCGACGGCGACGCCGATCGACGCCTGACCCGAGAAGAGCACATCCTGGCTGTCATCGCCGAGCGCCCGCGCGGCCAGCGCGAGCGCACCGACCGCGAAGCCGCCGGCCAGCAGGAGCGCCGGCATGCCGAGCCTGCCCTCCAGTCCATCGATCACCACCGCAAGCCGACGGATCCCGGTCAGCACCAGCACCGAGGCGACACCGACCGCGATCCCCATCGACAGGTCGCCCGGGTGGAGGCCCTCGTACGGCGGCAGGTTCGGCACGATGAGTCCCGGCGCCTCGAGACCTCCCCAGTCCCCGAACCCGACGAAGATCACGTAGCCGATCGCGGCCGCGACCAGGCCCGGCAGCAACGCCGGGATCAGACGGGACCCGGCACTCAGACCGCTCTCGACCAGGAGCATGCCGGCGACAAGCGGGCCGCCGAACAGCGCCGAGATCGCCGAGAACGAACCCGCACTGGAGAGGACGAAGCCCTCCTGCCCGCCGAGGCGCACCATGCGATGCGCCACGACCCCGACAGCGGACCCGAGCGCGATGACCGGCATCTCGGGGCCGAGCACCGCCCCGAACGCGAGCGTCCCGACCGCCGCCAGCACGACACCGGGGACATGTGACGGCGTCGTCGGCGCCGCGCTCAACCCCTCGAGCGGCCGATGGCCGCCATCACCGGGCAGGAACACGCGCGCGAGGACGACGAGCAGGGCTCCCAGGACGGGCAGTCCGAGCACGAGGAACCAGGGCGGCGCCGCGTACCCGAGAGAGGCCGGGAGCTCATCCCACAGCCAGTCCTCGAGCCCGTGGATCAGGCCGAGGAAGAGCGCCGCAGCCAGCGCGGCCGGGATTCCGATGAGGGCGGCGATTCCGACGAGGCGCAGGTATTCCGCGGCCGACGGTGGCGCCTGGGGGGAGTTATCCATCCGCGGCCGTGCTACGGCCGGACGCCGTCAAGCGCCGTCTCGAGCTCTCGAGCCATCGTGGGACGGTATCACCGGTGGCGCAACGCGCGAGGTCCCGAGTGGCGCTGCCGCCCCTTGGGACGCTGTGGGTGGCGAGGGTCGGGCCCTGGGTTCAACGCCCGACACGCAGGGGACTCACACGTTTCACCGGAAGGAATTCGAAAAGCCCCGCCTCCGCATCGCAGAGACGGGGCCTGGCATCGATCGAGTTACTGCACGTACGGGTACATCTGGCGATTGAGATCGTCCCAGCGCTGCGCGTACTTGAGCTGCTCGGCGAACTGGACGAGGCGGGCCTGCTCGGCCGCGCTGTCGTGGAAGACGGTCTGCGAGGCGATCGCAGTCACCGCACCGCCGACGATGCCGGCGGCGAGCGCCAAACCGAGCGCCACGGCTGCAAGCGGGTTCGCGAGGCTCACGCGAGCGGTGCGCGACGTGGGTGTGGTGTGGCCGACCGCGCTGTCCGCGGTCCGCTGCATGGTGGTCATTCAAGAAACTCCTTGGGCTATAGCTCGGACGCGACATCCGGTCACGCCTTCAGCCCCACAGATCACCGGGCCGGCCAAAAGGTTCAGCACGGTTCGTGAATGCGTACGTTTGACGACCCCGATCGAGACATTTGACAGGCACGGGGCAGGGAGGGCGAAAAGGTTCACCAGGGCTCAGTCGCGCAGCTGCTGACGCAGGAGCTTTCCGACGCTGTTCCGAGGGAGCTCGCCGACCAGGCGGATCGAGGCAGGCACGGCGTGGGCAGGGAGCTCTCGGCGGGTGCCTGCGATCAGCTCCCCAGTCGTCGTCGCCGCGCCGGGGGCGAGGACGACGAATCCGGCCACGACCTGGCCGCCGTCCGCTGACGGGACGCCGACCACGCCTGCGTCAGCGACGGCCGGGTTGGACAGGAGCACGCGTTCGACGTCGCCCGGAAACACGATCCCGCCCGCCGTCTCGAAGCGGTCGGCAAACCGATCGACGATCCAGATGTAGCCCTCCTCGTCCATGCGTGCCGCATCGCCGGTCCGCAGCCATCCGCCGTCGAGCAGGACCTCGCGCGTTGCGTCGGGGCTGCGCCAGTACCCGGCCATCACGTTCGGGCCGCGAACATGCAGCTCCCCTGTCGCACCGGACGCGACGTGCCGGCCGCCGCCATCGACGATCCGCACGTCCACGAACGCTGGTGGTAGGCCTGCGGAGCCGACCTTCCGGAGGGCACTCGGCTCGTCGAGCAGCAGCGCAAGCGGGCCCGCCTCCGACAGGCCGTAGCCCTGCACCAGCGGCACGCCCCGCTGGGCGTACACCCGAACGAGGCGGTCGGGCACCGGGGCGCCGCCGGTGAGCACGAAGCGCAGGCTGGACAGGTCGGCGGTCGGCCACCGGTCAGTCCCCGCGAGCGCCTCGAGGAGGGCAGGGCCGGCGAAGCCGACGGTAACTCCGTGCCGCTCGATGAGGGCGAGCGTCCGCTCAGGTTCGACGTTATCGGGCACGACGACGGTGCCACCCATGAACAGCACCGGCAGGACGTTGACCCCGGTACCGCCGACGCGGAAGAACGGAGCGAAGGCGATCGTCACGTCGTCGTTGCGGAACTCGGCGCTCGTGAGGAAGTTGATGACGTTCCAGGTCACGTTGGCGTGCGTCAGCATCACGCCCTTCGGCAGGCCTGTCGTCCCGGTCGTGTGCGGCAGGAACAGCAGATCCTCGAGGTCTACCGCTACGTCGGAGTCGCGGGCGCCCCGTTCGGAGAACAGCAATTCGTAGTCCAGCGCGCCGGCGCGCGAACCGCCCACGGCGATCCGGTGGAGGACTGATGGCTCGAACGCGGTTTCGGGCAGCGCCGCGTGCTCGAGGACGACCAGCGGATCCGCGTCGGCGACAACGAGCGCGCGCTCGTCCGCCGCGAGGTAGTGGTTGACCGGGGCCAGGACGGCGCCGATCCGGCCGGCCGCGAAGAACGACTCGAGGAAGGCCGGGTGGTTCTCGCCGAGCCAGGCGATCCGGTCGCCATGCCCGACGCCCATACGTTGGAATGCGCCGGCGAGCCGACGGATCCGCTTCGCCAGCGCGGCGTAGGTCTGCACGCCATCGGCAGTGATGAGGGCCGGACGGTCTGGCGCGCTCCGTGCACGCCGTTCGATCCACGTTCCGACGCCAAAGTTCCCCGGGCCGCGCGACTGCACGGAGGCACGATAGACGGTGTCGAATCAGAAAACGCGGATAATGCGTATCTACCCTCGAGGAACCCGATGACCGTTTCGACCTTCGCCGCATCCGGAACGCCGACGTCCCTGGCGCCAGCCGACTACCAGCCGGGTGTGTGCAACATCGGACCAGCCGAGATCGCCCGCCGACGGCGCGCAGGGCACATCGGTCTGGCGGTTGCACTCGTTCTGTTCGCGGTGCTCGTGGCCATCGATGCGCCGAACTGGACCCGCCTGGTCATCGCCATCCCGGCGATCGGTTCGGCGTCGGGCTACATCCAGGCACGCCTCAAGTTCTGTGCCGGCTTCGGTTCGCGCGGCGTCTTCAATTTCGGCGAGGTCGGGCCGATGGAGCACGTCGCGAACGAACCAGATCGGGCGCGCGATCGTGCGCGTTCGTTCCAGATCGGCGCGGCCAGCATCGCCATCGGGCTCGCGGCCGGAGTGATCGCGGCGGCACTGCCGATCTGACGGCCGCCGACGAATGACGGCGCGCCATTTCTTGAACGAGGGGCGGCGGTAGCTCCCCTTCGAATCGACAGCTCTGCGGGCTCAGGGCCGCGGTTGTCCCCAGCTGAGCCCTTCGAGGCACGTGTACGGGAGGCAGACCGTCTCGAATGGGAGGATTGATTGACGCGCTGACCCGTCGGGCCGGACCACAACGAGGCCACCGTGCGGTCCGTCGGCTGTTGAGTGAGATTCGGCGAGCACGAACTGCCCATCTGTCGACCATCCGGCGCTCACCGCGTTTTCAACCAGGATCCTCGCGCCGGTGCCATCTGGCGAGGCAATCCACAGGTCGATGATGCCGTACGCACCAGCGGCGTTGAACGAGAGCCACGTGCCATCCGGCGAGAGCTGGGGTGCGTCACCGACGCGGTCCCGTTCGAAGACCAGCTGGCTGCGGCCCTCGACGACGTCGGCTCGGTAGATGCGTCCCTGGCCCGAGTGCTCCCAGATCTGCTTCGCGTCGAAGTAGACAAATTTGCCATCGCTCGACCAGGCGTTCGCGCCGGAAGCGTTAGCACCATCCAGATCGCCGCTGACGTCACGCAGCCCGGTCCCGTCCGGCCGGGCGATCGCCACATGGCGATAGCCGTCGACGTCCTGGGCGAATGCCAGCCACGTACCGTCCGGGGACCAGATCGGGCATGTCGCACGCGCTTCAGGCGGCGTGATGTAGCGGGCCCGTCCGGAGAGGTCGACCACGAGAATCCGCACGGCCGCCGTGGCGGCATCCACGGCCGTCACGGCCAGCTCGGCCGAATCCGGCGACCACTGGTCGATGCAGCCAGCACCTTGCATGTCAAGGTCCGCCGCGACGCGCCTGCGATCACCGCCATCGGGTCGGAAGACTTCGAGCCAGTCGACGTCGCCGTGATCCGTCCAGAAGGAGACAACCTTGCCATCGGGCGAACGCGTCACCTGGGAGATGGTGGGTGTCGAGAGGAGAGCCGCGGATGTGCCCGAATTGACGTCGATTGCACGCAACTGGTCGCCGGTCGCCAACAGCAGCAGGCCGTTCGGCCCGGTCTGCTGCCGTAGAGAGCCAACGAGCAGGATCCCGAGCAGCAGGCCGAGCATGAGCAGGACAACGATGAGCGCCCGCCCGGCACCTGACAGCTGACCGAAGCCGGGTAGATCGGCCCACAAGCGTCGCGGCCGCTGGCGAACGCCGCTGATCGAGGCGTGCACGGACGAGGAGAAGTCCGAGGGCGCGACGATGTCCTGCGCAGGGGTCAACGCCCGCCGGATGGCGACGTCCGTCAGCCGGCCGCTCATCGGTCTTCCCTCGCCAATGCCTTCGCCAGCGCCGCGCGGGCCCGGAAGAGTCGCCACTTGACGGTTCCTTCGGGCACGCCGAGGACCGCGCCGACCTCACGGATCGATCGCTCCTCGACGTAGTACAGGACGATGACCGCCCGCTGGTCCGCTGACAGGTGTCGGAAGGCGCGCTGTATCGCGTCGGACTCGGCAAGCGCGTCGCCCTCCGTGGGGCGAAGCGACGCGATACCGCCTTCGTCGACGACGTCGACGTCGATCTGGCGAACCCGGTGGCGACGTCGAGAGCGCAGCATCGTGCGGCAACGGTTCACGACGATCCGGGTGAGCCAGGCGTCAAATCGCTCCGCGTCACGAAGCCGGGGTAGTTCGCGCCAGGCGCTGACGCACGCCTCCTGCAGGCCATCGCGCGCATCGGCCTCCTCACGAAGGATGGCCCAGGCAGTCCGATAGAGCGCGTCCTGCCGTCGCTCGATCAGCCGCGTGAAGGCGTCCGCGTCGCCAGCCTGAGCACGCAGGATCAAGCCCTTCTCGTCGACGGCATGCCCGTCGACGGCGAGAGTCTTCAGCACGTGCCTGGTTCCACGAACGCCTCGATATCCAGAAGACGACGAGGCCCTGCGATTGGTTGGCCAGAAGATTTTCAACCCCGACGCAAACCGTTAGCCGGCGGCGGTAGTCCAATGATCAGCGGACCGGTTCCGGTCGTCGATCGAGGGGTGCCGCTAAAGCCGAAGGAGGCTTGGGGAGATGCGACGGAACACGGTGCTGGCGGCGTTGTTCGCCCTGCTGATCGCGTTGATCCTGCCGGGTTCATCGATGGCAACCTATCCCGACCGGAATGGGCGCCTCGTGTTCCAGGCGGACACCGGCTCGGGCTACGAGCTCTACACGATCAAGGCGAACGGGCACGACATGCAACAGGTCACGCACGTCGCCGAGGGTGACGCGGTGGCCGGCGACTGGTCACCCGACGGCCGGCAGATCGTGTATGAGCACGGATCAGAAACGGCCGTCCGCGTCGAGCTCATGAACGCCGACGGCAGCAACGTGCGCGCTCTCGCCGGCACCGGTCTCGAGGCTCAGGTCGTCTTTGCATTCGAGCCCTCGTTCACGCCCGACGGCGAGCACATCGTGTTCAACAAGTTCATCGAGGAGACTGGCGACTTCGGGATCTGGATCATGAACGTCGACGGTAGCGGCCAGCACGAGATCGGCGACCTGCCTTTCAGCGATCCCAACGTGTCACCGGATGGCGTCACGCTGGTGATGCTCGGCTCGAAGGACGACGACGAACGCCAGCAGGCCCTGTTCAGCGCGGACATGTCGGGGAACAACGTGCAGCAGCTGACGCCCTATGCGCTCGACGCAGCGGGCAAGAGCGACTGGGCGCCGGACGGAAGCCGCGTGATCACCAGCGACAACGCCAACATCCCGGAGCAATCGGCGAACGTTGTCACGATCCCGGCCGAGGGTGGCGATGCATTTCACGTGACGCACTACACCGACCCCGTTGTCCGAGCCTATGTCGGCGGCTACTCGCCCGACGGCAACTGGATCGTGTTCCGCCTGGAAGATCACGGGGAGTTCGCGCTGTGTCTGATTCGTCCGGACGGCAACGGACTGCGCACGATCCTGCCGCTCTCGGACTTCAAGCCGCGCGGGATCGATTGGGGTCCGCCGGCATTGAAGGGCTAGTCCCGGGTTCGACATCGGACCGATGGCCGGTGCCGAGAGGCGCCGGCCATCGTGGACGATGTGTTGTCCCTCAAGGCGCCGTGTCGAGGGCGGCCTCCGGGTTGAGCTGCACGGTGGCGAGGATCTCCTGGAACCATTCGGGATCGTCGATCCGGTAGAGCCAGATGAGGAAGACCCGGTCACCTTCCGCTACCAGGGCCATCGGGCAGTCGGAGCCCATGATGCCGGGGGCGCCGTCGACGACGACCGGTTCGGGCGAGCCGCATTCCGTGAACGGCCCGTAGCCGGCCGCCACCTCGTCAAGCGACCTGCCGGCCAGCGGCTGCGAGGCAAGAGCGAGGAAAGCTGTGTCGCCGGTGGACCCGTCCTCGATGACGTCCCCGAATGTTGACCCCATCTGCACAAAGTCGTCTGCGGGCCACGGCTCGGTGGCGGCCCTCGGCACCCAACCTTCCGGGTACGAGACGGAGATCCCGTGCAGGTTCGACGTGAATGTCTCGGTCAAGGCCGGGCTGGCGGCAGCTGCAACGGCGACGCTCGAGGCCGCGGCCGTCGGGGCGGACGATCCTGCGGGTATTGGCGTTGGTGAACTGGTCGCGGCGGGGGCGCATGCCACGGCCACGAGACTGATGACGGCAAGCGCGAACAGGATCTTGTGTCCGCATCTCAGGAACTCCTCGGTCCAGCGCGCCCGTTCGGCCGCGCTCACCTCAACAGGCGCCGAGGGGCGGTAAACCATTCCCTGGAGTGCGAATTCGGACTTCGGGAGCGCCGAAGCGCAGCGTTCAGCGGCGGATCAGCGGTGCTGTGTTCCCATCGCGAGGTAACGGTCGCGCGTCGGCTTGTCCAGCTTCTCGATCGCGTAGCGGAGCATGATGCGCGGCATCGTCGGCGCGTGCGCCTCGAGGAACGTGGCCTGCCGCACAGGGTCCCGCTTGCCCGCTTCGCGGAGCATCCAGCCGACCGCCTTGTGCACGGTGTCCTCGGGATCGTCGACGAGTAGCTCCGCGATCCGGTACGCGTCGTCGAGCTGGTCGCGGCGGATGAATGCGAACGTGGCGAGGATCGCGGTCCGCCGCTCCATCGGCCGGCCGGACGCGGCCAGCTCGTAGAGGACGTCGCGCGGCCTGTCGACCAGGTACTCGCCGACGACCCAGATCGCACTTCGGTCCACGAGATCCCACGTGTCGATCCGGTCGTGGCGCCGCAGGTACAGCTCGTAGAGCTCGCGCTTGCGTTCGGGCGACCTCTTTCGGTCCCGCGCCTGGAAATCCATGATGCTGACGGCCCCGACACGGACCGCATGGACCGGGCTCTCGAGCAGCTGCTCGATCTCCGCGGGGGCCATGTCCATGCATTCGCGGGCGAGGCTGAAGATCTTGCCCATGCCGACGCCGTGATAGTCGTCCGGCCCCGTGGCATCTGGCGAGCGAAGTGCCTCCAGCCGCTCGACGAACTGGGCTGCCGTGTACTCCACCTTCACCCGCCGGTGCGGCCCGGACGGAGCGCCCTGCGCATGACCGGCCGGCTCGGCCGGCGCCGGGCGACCTCGCGGAACCCCGCACGGTCGTACATCGACTTGGCACCGAAAAACATCGAATCGGGGTCGCGCGGCTCGACCGCGTCTACCGGGTAAGCCTCGAGGAGGCGGGCTCCCTGCGACCGCGCATAGTCGACGGCCGCCCGAAGCATCCGCTCCGCGAGACCGCGGCCCCGCGCCTCGCGGTCCACGAAGAAGCAGACGATCGACCAGACGGGCCGCTCGTCGACGGGCTTCATCACCGGCGAGCGGCGAAGCTTCGGGTATTCCTCGCGTGGACCGAGCGAGACCCACGCGACGGGTATGCCGTCCTCGTAGCCGATCAGCCCCGGCACCGTTCCCCCATCCACGAGCGCCTGCATCGATCGCCGGTTGACGGCGCCGACCCCCGTTGCCTCGCCGGTCTTGCGGTAGTACATGCAGAAGCAGGTCCGAGCCACCGGCCGGTCGAAAAGCTCGACGAGGTCCGGCCAGCGCCCCGCGGTGACTGGGTGCGCCTCAAACGACACGCCCCCAGCCTACAGGTCGACGCTGTCAGGCCTCCATCCGCAGTTCCTCGAGATCCAGCTCGCGTTCGAGCTCGCGGAGCGTCGCGTCGTTGATCTCGCCCCCATCGCGCAGCGCGATCGCGGCCGCGCGCTGGGCGTTGATGACGTACATCTGGATCTCCTGGTGCTCGAGGTGCTCCTGGCGCCGCTCTTCGGTCTCGTCGGGGTCCCCGGTGGCGAGATGCTGCATCCGGTCGCCGAGGCCCGATTCCAGCCGGTCGTGCAGCGGCACGTGGTCCGGCCATCGATCGCGCGCATGTCGCACGGCGTCCAGCCCGAGGCGGTACATCGTCGCCCGTGCGAACGTTGCCTCGTCGCCATCTGTTTCCACCCCGTCCCACCGGAGCCAGCGCACCACGAGCGGGAGCGTCAACCCCTGGCCGATGAGCGTTGCGAGGATGACCGCGAACGTGAGCAGCTGGATCAGGCTGCGCTCCGGGAAGTCGGTGGGCAGGGCGAGGGCCGCCGCCAGTGATACGGCGCCGCGGAGACCGCTCCACGCAACGAGGAACGTCAGTCGCCGCGCCAACGTCGGATCCCGCTGCGCCACGAGCCGGCGTGGCGAGTTCGGCAGCAGGCTGGCCAGGAACACGTAGGCAAAACGGATGCCAATGACGGCCGCGCACACGAGGAGCGCGAGACCAAGCACGCGTTCCGGCGGCACGTCGCCAAGCCCTTGCAGGATGTCCGGCAGTGCCAGCCCGATGAGCACGAAGATCAGCCCGTTGAGGACGAAGCCAACCATCTTCCAGGACGTGAGCCACAGGAGGCGGCTGTTTGGCGACAGGATCGTGCCCAGCCGGCGGCCGATGACGAGCCCTGCGGTCACGACGGCGAGAACGCCGGAAAGTTCGAATTGCACCGCCAGCAGGTATGCCGCATACGGGACCAACAACGAGAGAACGACTTCCACGGGCGGGTCGTCGAGCCAGCGCACGATCTCTGTCATCAAGCGGCCAACCGCCCAGCCCAGCGCGACCCCGCCGGCCCCCGCCACGAGGAACGTCACGAGGGTGTCGCTGAGGATGAAGACGCCGGTGACGGTGGCGACTACTGCCGCTCGATAGGCAATCAGCGCCGTGGCATCGTTGAAGAGCGATTCGCCCTCGACCAGCGTGATCGCGATCCGCGGCACGCCGAGGCGGCGGAAGACCGAAGTCGCCGCGAGCGCGTCGGTCGGGGCGACGATCGCGCCGAGCGCAAGGGCCGCCGCCCAGCCGAGACCGGGCACCAGTGCCTGGGCGACCGCCGCAACGACAACCATGGTGAGGATCACGAGCACGATCGACAGCCGGGCGATCGGCCCCAGGTTCCGGCGCAGGTCGCGTTGCGGGGTTTCGAACGCAGCAACGAACAACAGCGGTGGCAGGAACACGAGGAGCACCAGGTCGGGCTCGAGGTGGATGCTCGGCAGGCCCGGGATGAAGCCGAGCGCGAGCCCGCCGAGCACGAACAGCGCCGGATATGGGAGGTTCGCCCGTCGCGCGACCTCGAACAGGACCGCGATGACGACCAGATCGATGATGAGAGCGGTCAGGAGGTCCATGGGCGGGCTGGGCAGACGGACTCGGCGGCGGTTCGGCTCAGCCGCCCGAGACGGCTGGGATCACGTGAATGGTGTCGTCCGGGCCGACCGGCGTGTCGAGGTCGGCCGGCTCACCAGCGACGAAGACGTTGATGTGAGGCCGCAGACTCGGCCCCGCTTCGACCAGGCGGTCGCGCATCCCAGGAACGCGGGCATCGAGGTCGCGCACGACCGCATCGACGGTCGTACCGTCGACGCGCTGGCGACGTTCCACGCCCGGGAAGAGGTCGAGCAGCGACCTGGGCAGCAGTACGGTGGCCATGCCGGGCCGGTCAGTCGACCACCAGGGATTCGACCGCCCAGATCTCCGGGAGATCGGCCGTGATCCGCTCCCACGATCGGCCCTCGTCGCGGCTGTGCCACAACTGGCCGGATTTCGTGCCGAACGCGACCCCGACCGGGTCGAACGTGTCACGGGCCATCGCCTCGCGGAGCACCGTCGTGTAGGCGTCGTGGTGGGGCAGTCCGGCATCGAGACGCTGCCAGGTGTCGCCGCGGTCTTCGGTCTTCCAGACGGCCGCCGAGGCATCGGGCACAAACCTCCCGCGGTCGGCGCCGTTGAGCGGAATGATCCAGAACGTCTTCGGATCGCGCGGATGGGCGACCAGCGGGAAGCCGAAGTCGCTCGGCAGCCCGTTGGCGCTGAGGTCGGTCCAGGTGAGGCCGCCGTCGGTGGAGCGGTACATCCCGCAGTGGTTCTGCTGATAGAGCGTCTCCGGTTCACCGGCCGCCATCGCGAACTTGTGGACGCACTGGCCGGTGACCGGATACGGGTCCGGGTTGAAGTCCGCCCGGACCCCTGAGTTGCGCGGCTCCCACGTGGCGCCGTCGTCGCGTGACTCGAACACGCCGACGGCCGAGATGCCGACCCAGGTACGGGCCGCGTCGGTCGGATGCGGGACAATCGTGTGCAGGATCAGGCCGCCGGCGCCCGGCTCCCACGTCGGGCGGGATTCATGCTCGGTCAGGCCGCGGACGTGCTCCCAGGTCGCGCCACGATCGTTGCTCCGGAAGAGCCCCGCCGGCTCGACGCCCGCGAGAATCGTGCCGTCTGGTCCCGTCGCGAGACTCCACACGGTGGCGACCGGGTCGCCGGCTGCGCCGTCGCCGTAGGTCAGCCCGTCCGAGCTGTGCGTCCAGCTCGCGCCGAGATCCTCGCTCCGCCAGACCGCCGGCCCGTACCAAGGCGAGCCGCCACCCGCCAGAATCGCGCCGCTGCCCGGCTCGACGATGAGGTCGTGGATCGGCCAGCCCTCGCACAATGGACCGCGGATGTCCCAGGCCCGACGCTCCGCATCGCTCTCGAAGAAGAATGCGCCCTTGGCGGTGCCGATGAGGAGGATTGCTCGGGTCATCTGGGGGCGCCTCCATGGTTCCGTCTCTGGGCGGCAAAGGATACCGACTGTGACCGCAATCGATGTTCATCAGGGGTATTGACATTGGAGCGACTCCAAGGTCTAGCGTCGCCCCATGGCACAGACACCTGAAACCGGGTTCCTCGTCATCGCGGACCTCACCGGGTACACGGCATACCTCTCGCAGAGCGAGCTCGAGCACGCGCCGACGATCGCCGGCGACCTCCTCGAGACGATCGTCGGGCGACTCGATCCCCCGTTCCGTCTCGCGAAATTCGAAGGCGACGCCGCGTTCCTGACCGTCGAGGACGGCCGGGCGGACGGCTCGCTGCTGCTCGACGCAGTCGAGGCGTCCTACCTCGCGTTCCGCAGGCGGCTCCGCAGCATCGACCAGGCGACGACCTGCGACTGCAACTCGTGCGCGCTCGCGCCACGGCTGGACCTCAAGCTCTTCGTCCACCACGGGTCGTACGTCCGAACGACGATCGCAGGGCGTGACGAGCTCGCCGGGTCGGACGTCATCGTCGTCCATCGACTCCTCAAGGGTTCGGCGGCCGAATCCTCGCGGGCCAACGGCTTCGCGCTGTTCACGGCCGCTGCGGTCGACGCACTCGGCCTCGACGTTGCCGCCCTGGGTCTCACCGAGGCGACCGAAGCAATCGACCACCTCGGCACCGTGACGACGTTCACGCTGGACCTCGAGGCACGCTGGGCGGTCGAACGCCAGGCGCGTCGGATGGACGTGGGCGATGGCGACCGTGTCGTCGATCTCGAAGCGATCGTGCCGTCCGAGCCGGCAGACGTGTGGGCGCACCTGACCTCGCCGGAACTGCGAACGCTATGGGAGGGCCCGCTCGAAATCGTCGAAACCTCGCCGAGCGGACGGCGCGGCATCGGCACGCAGGCGCAGTGCGTCACCGGCCGCCTCGCCACCCTCGAAGAGATCGTCGATTGGCAGCCGTACGACCACGTCGGTTGGCGGATCGCCGTTCCTGCCTTGGGTCCGATCGGGGCAACCGCCGACCTGGAGACCGTCGAGGGCGGCACGCGGGTAACCGTGCGCTGGGCGTATCAGGGCGAGGGCGAGGCCGATCCAATCACGGTCCAACGCGTGCGTGCGGAGCGAGAAGCGGCCTTCGCGCGCCTGACCCGACGGCTGACGGTCGCGCTGCCGGTCGTGGAAGCAACGGAGGCAACGGCATGACGACGTACGAGGCGCAGACGGACATCGCCCGCTCTGCAGACGCGGTGTGGACCTACGCGGCGGACATCCTTCGCCACACGGAATGGATGTCCGTTGCCGACGCCCACGTGCTGGTCGGGGACGGAACGCAGGTCGGAGCCCGTGGGCGAGAACGCCTGCTTCTCGGGCCGTTCAAGTGGGACGTCGAGTTCGAGGTGGCCGAGGCCGAGTTCGGACGCCGATTGCTCTGGCGCTCTCGGGACGCGCGCTTCGATCTCGAGATCGGGCTCGACCTGGAACCGAGCGGGCCGACATCGGTGCGGGCGCGGTACCACGGCGAGGCGCAGATGCACGGACGATGGCGGCTCCTGGCCCCGCTCCTCGCGATGGAAGGCGCCGCCGGCATCAAACGGGAGCTGGCGCAGCTCAAGGCGCGGGTCGAGGAAGCTCCTGCAGCCGTCGCCACGGCCTCTTGACATTCGAAGCACTCCAAGGTTTGCTGCGCCGATGAGGATCGGCGAGCTGGCAGAACGGGTGGGGGTGTCGACGGACACGGTCCGGTTCTACGAGCGCTCCGGCTGGCTGCCGCGCGCCAGCCGGCGCGAGAACACCTACCGCGAGTACGGCGATGCGGATGTCGAGCACCTGCGGCTCCTGATCGACCTGCGCCGGCTCGACGTGCCGCTCGACGACGCGGCGAAGATCGCGGGCTGGTGTCATTCGGGCCATTGCGGAGATTCGAGCGCCGAGCTGCCACACGTGATCGCCGAGCGTCGCGCCGACGTGGCGTCACGGATCGCCGGCCTGCAGGCACTCGACGGACGACTGGCGTCCCTTGAGCGACACCTGGGCAGGCCAAGCCGCTCGCTCGCGGTGGTCGATCTCGGCGGGCCGTGTTGCGACGCAGCCGATGCCATCCTCAGCTCTGCGGAGGGCGGCTGCGCCTGCTGTTCGGGTACCGCGCCGAACTGAGTTTCCGCCTGGACTCCATCGTCCGCCCTATGGCTCCGTAGGATAGGGCTGGGCATGGAGGCCCTGCTGCGAGGAGGTTCGCGCTATGACCACCGCGTCCGAGCCGGGCCTGTCACCGCCGTTCACCCAAACGCGGGAATTCTGGGTCCTTATCGCGTACGCGATCGTGCTCGGGGTCTTCGGCGGATTCGCCAGCCTCGTGTTCATGGGAGTGGTCAGGATCGGCGGCAGCTGGTACACCGCTTCTGATCCGGGCTGGTTCGGGGGGGAATGGTGGTGGATCGCGGTGACCGCGGGGGCGGGTGCCGCGGTGGGCCTGCTGCGGCAGCTGACCAACCTGCCCGAGACGATTCCCAGCCTGCTCGCGGACCTCAAGGAGCAGCGGGTCGACGCGAAACTGGTCCCGGGGATCGTGGTCGTGTCGGCGGTGTCGCTGATCGGCGGCGCCAGCCTCGGCCCCGAGAAGCCGCTGGGCTCGCTCGGCGGCGGCGCCGGAACCTGGCTGTCCAAGCGCAGAGGCCTCAGCGAAGAAGACGCGCAGCTGAACACGCTCTCAGGCTTCGCGGGTGCCTACGGCGGGCTGTTCTCCGTCACGGTCGGCGTGGTAGCGCTGATCGTGGAGGTCGCCAACCTCGCCCGCAACCGGTACGCCAAGGCCCTGCTCGGGACGATCGTCGCCTCGAGCGTGTCGTTCGGGATCTATTTCGCCATCGCCGGCTCGGTCTTTCTCGATGCCTACACGGTGCCGCCGTACGAGTTCGAGAGCTGGCAGCTGCTCGTCGGGGTGCCCCTTGGCGTGTTCGCCGCCGTCCTGGTAACGCTGCTGGCCGTGCTTGGCAAGCTGGCCGCCGGGCTCTTCGGCCGGCTGAAGGTGCCGGGCATCGTGAAGTCGACGCTCGGCGGTGCCATCTTCGGGCTTGTCGGTGTGGCCCTGCCGTTGACCCTGTTCACCGGCAGCGATCAGCTGAAGACCGTGGTCAACGACGCCGGAACCCTCGGCCTGGGCCTGATCGTCGCCCTCGTCATCGCGAAGATGGTCACGTTTGCGGTCAGCGAGGCGAGCGGGTTCATCGGCGGACCCATCTTCCCGGCCCTGTTCATCGGCGGAACTGCCGGGGTCGCCGTCCACGAGATCTTCCCCGGCGTGCCACTGGGACTTGCGTTCACCTGCCTGTTCGCCGCCGTGCCGGGCAGCGCTGTCGCGGCGCCGTTCTCGTTCGTGCTGCTGGCCGCGTTCATGACGCAGGTCGGGGCGCTGCAGACCGCCCCAATCATGATTGCCGTCGTCACCGCGTTGCTCACCGTGGAGGGTGTCAGGTACCTGATCGCCACCCGCCAGCAGTCGCGTGAAGCTGCAGCGAAACAGGAAGCCCCTTCAAGCGGAAACGGCGCCGGAGGATGATGCCCATTCCGAGTTTGTGCGGAAGCAAGGACCCGCGCGGAACCGGAAGCATGAGCAGGGCAACGAGTGGATCGCTTGCTCGTGAGAAGGGGGAGCGATATGCACTCAGTCCAATCTGACCGACCTGATCAATGGGTTTGGCGTGCTGTTCGTGATACTCAACGCGTTCGGGTTGGGCCTCAGGCTTCAGGTCGGCAAGCTGCTGGCGTCGGCCTCTGCCCATTGGAAGATCGCCGTGTGGGTGTTGGTGATCAATTTCGTCATCATCCCGCTCCTGTTCATCGGCTATGTGCTGACGATCGCCTCGTCCATTCCTGGAGAGATCAAGGTCGGGTTCTGTGTGGCAGCCCTGTGTGCAGGCATGCCTTTCGCTCCGATCCTCGCCCGGCTGGCCAAGGCGGATGTCAGCATCGCCACCACGCTGTTAGTGGTCTTGACGGCCGGGACCGTGATCGCCCTCCCGCTCGGGCTGCCCCTCGCCATCGATGCGGTTGACGCGCAGTTCAGCGTCTCCACCTGGGATGTTGCCTGGCCGCTGCTGCTCTTCCTGGTCCTGCCGCTGGTTCTGGGGTGCGGCTTCAGGATCTGGTGGCCCGACTTGACGCCGTCATTGGCACGGTGGGCTGTCCGAGTTGCCATTCTGTGTCTGCTCTTCAATCTCAACTTCACGCTCGTTGCGTATTGGGATCTGTTCGTGCAGACCTGGGGCACCGAGAGCTACATCGCGGCCCTTGCCGGCCCATTCATCGGCCTCGGGTGTGGCTACCTTCTGGTTTCCGGTCTTCGAGTCAAAGACGTGGGGATCAGGCATGCGACCGAGTCGACCACGGCGGTCCGCAACATCGCTCCGATGCTCCTGATGATGATTTTCCCCTTCGCAGCCGACCCGCTGGTCACGGTGTCGATCACGATCCTTAACACTGTCGGCATCACGATCGTTGTCCTATTTGTCCTGGTGTGGAGGCGCGCTGCTTCACCATCGAACACCGACGCAACATCCAACCGGCCAGGAAGCGATGGCCTGGCCTCGCCAACGTCGGCATAACCACCGACCTGTGCGTGACACGCGCACGAGCGCGTCGCGGTCTGCGGACCTCCTAGACGACAGTCGGTCCGGCGTCTCGCAACCAGGCGAGCACGGCAAGAACCCGACGATGGTCCTCGCCCGCAGGCTCGAGTCCCAGCTTCGAGAAGACCGCTCGCACGTGGCCCTCGACCGTCTTGAGCTCGAGGGTGAGGCGTTTGGCGATGGCGGCATTCGAGCGGCCCTCGGCCATCAGTGCGAGGATCTCGCGCTCGCGCGGCGTCAGCTCGTCGAGCGGCGAGTGGCTGCGCGGGCGCCCGAGCAGGCGCGCCACGACCTCCGGGTCGATCACGGATCCGCCGGCGGCCACCCGTCGCACGGCGTCGGCCAGATCGTCGAGCCGGGTCACGCGTTCCTTGAGGAGGTAGCCGATCCCGGCCGGGTCCTCGCGGATGAGGTCGATCGCGTAGCGCGTCTCGATGTACTGCGACAGCACGAGAATGGCGACCTCGGGCTGCGTCCGGCGGATGTGGCGAGCCGCCTCGAGACCTTCGGTGGTGTGCGTTGGCGGCATCCGGACGTCTACGATCGCAACGTCCGGCCGCTCGCCGGCGACGAGGGCGAGCAGACCCGGGACGTCCTCTGCCTGGCCGACGACCCGGAAGCCCGACGCCTCGAGCGCCGCCGCCAGCGCCTCGCGGAGCAGGAGCGCGTCGTCGGCAAGGACGATCCGGATCGCCTCCACGGTCGTGGTCACGGCGCCGGACTGCCGCTGGCCAAGGGCGCGTGGAGGAAGCGGATCGAATCGACCACGTGCGACGCAGTCGCATACCAGGTGTCGAAGGTCGGCGGGTCGCCGCTCCAGATCTCGATCGCGATCGTCGCCCCGTCGACGTCGAGCAAGGTCAAGGGCACGCGTCCCTCGGCTGGCACCTGCATCCCGACCGCGTAGCTATTGCCTTCGCCCTGCTCGAGGCCCGGCGCGCGCCACAGGATGAGGCTCGAGTCGTCCTCGCACTGCGTGTCCCTACCTTCGACGGTCAGGTCGAGGCGGCGGCCCGGCCGGCCGTCGACGGTCACAGTTCCCAGGTCCTCCACATGGAGGCGTGGAACCGAGCGGAGGTAGGCCAACAGGCCTTCGACACCCGGTGCCCGGGACGTCGTCGGGTTGTCCAGCTTCCAGTTGCAGTTGTCGGTGAGGACGTTGCCGACGCTCCACATCGAGATTCCCTGGAAGCCCGCCGGCTGCGCCGAGAGGACGTGGAGGTCCGGCGACTTGGCGTCTACGACAATCCGGCTGTTCGAGGGAACCTGGAAGACGAACGGGCGCGCGAACTTCTCGGCGCGACCGTCGACGGGGTAGGCCTGGCTCCCGAGCACACCGGCGCCCACCGCCAGAACGACCAGGCCGCCAGTCAGGGCCAGAATCAGGACCAGGGGGTTCAGCACGCCAACGCGCCCGCGAGTCTCGGCTGGTCCGGTGGCGGGCACCGCCCGGACGGCAAGGGACGCTGGGACGGTCTCTGTCCGCCGCCGCCGATCGATCAGCGGCAGGCCCGACCTCCGTGGATGGCTCGACCGGGAGCTCGGCGCGGACCGTGGTGCCGCCCCCGACCGGGCTCGTGACGCCCAGGCGGCCACCGATGGCGGCGATCCGGTCGTCGAGCCCGCGCAGCCCCGAGCCTGCCGACGGGTCGGCACCACCCCAGCCGTCGTCGGCGACCTCGACGACCAGCTGGTCGTCCGTCTCCCGGACCGTCACGCGAGCGCCGTCTGCCTTCGCGTAGCGGACGACGTTCGTCAGTGCCTCGGCAACGACGAAGTACGCGGTCGCCTCGACCGTGGCATCGAAGCGCCGTTCGACGACGTCGACGACCACCGGGATCGCGGTTCGCTCGGCGAGCGCATCGATCGCGGCCGCGAGACCGGTCTCGGTGAGGATCGTCGGATGGACGCCGCGGGCGAGGCCGCGGACCTCGCCGATCGCCGTCTCGAGCTCGGTCGTGGCCTGGTCGAGGAGCGCCGACGCTTCGGGCGTCGATTGCTTGGCGACCTGGAGGCGCATCGCGAGCGCGACGAGCCGCTGCTGCGCACCATCGTGGAGATCGCGTTCGACACGCCGCCGTTCGGCATCGGCGGCCTCCACGATTCGCACCCGCGAAGCACGCACTTCCTCCAGCTGGGCGCGCACCTCGGCCGCCAGCCGCTCGTTCTCCAGCGCGAGCCGGGCCGCGTTGCCGACGGCCTCGACGAGCCCTGGATCCTCGACCTCGAGGAGCGGGTCGTGGACGAGGACGCCGAGCAGGTCGTCGCCGCGCTCCAGCCGCGTCACGGTCCGGGTCGGGTCGTCAACCGGGAGGTCGATCGGCTGGCCCGCCGCGTCGACGTACCCCGAACCGGACGGGGCCGCGAACGCGAGCTGCAGGCTGGGGTCGCCGAGCGCCCTCGCGAGCACGTCACGGAGGCCGCCGAGCGGCACGCCCCGGCCGAGCTCCACGACGAGGCCCGCCATCCGTCCCCGGTTCAGGCGCGGGCGCAGGAAGGTGATCAACAGGCCAATCGGCAGGATCATCGGGACGACGAGTCGGAGGGCCGTGCCGGATGGTCCGTCGAAGAAGGCGATCCCGGGTGCGAAGCCAACGGCACGCACGAGCGCATCGGCGGCGGCCAGCGCCGCCTCGATCGGGAACGCGACGACCACCGGTAGCAGCGCACGCCGGCCGGCCGGGCTCGCGTCGCGCCAGTGCCGCCACAGCGCGGTCAGGATGAGCGGCACCACCGTGAAGACGGCGAAGACCATCGAGCCGTCGCTGATGAGCCGGAAGATCTGCTCGTTGGGCCATACCGCGAACATGTTGCGCACGCAGTCGGGGACGCACGCGACCGTGACTTCCCAGAACGGGTGAGCAAGCAGCGCCTGGCCGACCAGGAGCACGTACACGTACGCAACGACGACGCGGTCGAACCGGCTGCGCAGGTAGCCGCTGGGATAGGCGATCGCAAGGTGCACGTAGGCGGCGATCGACAGGATCTCGAGCGGCCGCGCAACGCTCCACACGTACGAGTTCGGAACGTAGCTGAACGCGTAGATGCGGCTTGCCAGCGACCAGACGAAGATCAGCTTCCAAAGTCGGCCATCCGGCTGGCGCACCATCGTGATCAGCAACACGGCCAGCCACGCGGCGCCGTTCACGATGGACATCAGCTGGCCTTCGACCGTCAGGGACCCGGCGTAGCGGAGCGGGGAGGCCAGCGGGTAGATCGCCGCCGCGACGACGGCAACGACGTAGACGGCCGTGACGAGCAGCACGCGGATCGCAGTCGGTCGGATCGACGGCGCGGTCGCCGGCTGGATCGCAGCTTCGACGGTCATTGCTCGACCGGCTCGCTCTTCTGCGGGTTGAGGCAGGCCAATCCTGCCATCTGCCCGGACGCATGCAAGACCGTGCAGACCCTCGAATCGCCCGTTCAGGGGTCGAGGGTCCGCGCTGGCGACTGGCGGCGCCGCGGCACGTAGCTTCGGTTCACACCACGGAGGACCGAACGATGACCGCCCACTCGCGAACCGCCGACCTGACACCACGCATCGCACCGGCAATCGGCCTGCGCACGCGACCGACCGCGTGGTCGTGGTCACTGTGTCGTTCCTGCTCGATGCCGTGATCGTGCTCGGCTTCGTCAGCTCGAGCCTCGGTCTGGGCGCCGCACCCCATCCCGGACCCTGGCAGGCGGCACGGCCCGCGCCGATCGCCCTGTCGCAGACAGGCGGGCGAACGCTTCCGTTGTTCTCGAACCGGCGCCAGCCCCGGCTGGGCCTGGGCGATCAGGGCCCGCACGGCGCCGAAGGCGAGGTACAGCGCGAGCGCGATCAGGGCCAGGCCGACGACCCGCTCGGCGGCGGTCTCGACCCGCTCGGCCCGCTGCGGCTGGCGGGCCTCCACGCGGAACCGCCAGACCAGGACGATCGAGGCGACCGAGTCGATCACCGCGTCGGCGCCGAAGCCAGCAGCGACAGGCTGCCGCTCACCGAGGCGGCATAGACGGCGATGGAGCCGGCGACGCCGCTCCACACGATGCTGAAGCCCGAGAGCCGCAGGGCATGCCTCAGGTCGGTGGCACGGGTGGTCATGAGCCCAAGCCTAGCCGAGCGCGACGGTCGAACGCGGGTCATGACGGCACACGTCGATCCTGCGCGACGCGCCGCCGCGTCAAGGACGATCGGGCGAGCCATCGGCTGGTCTAGCCTTGCGCCATGAGCGATCAAGCCATTGCGACCGACGCGCTGACCAAGCGCTACCGAGGCGACGTGCTCGCGGTCGACGGGGTCGAACCTGCGGGTCGCTCGGGGCGAGATCTACGCCTTCCTCGGCCTCAACGGCGCCGGGAAGTCCACGACGATCCGGATGCTGCTGGGGATGATCAAGCCGACCGCCGGGCACGCCGAACTGTTCGGGGTGCGCGTCGCGCCGGGCGCGAACGACCTGTGGCGTCGCGTCGGTCACCTGGTCGAGAGCGCCACCGCCTACCCCGAACTGACGGTCGTCGAGAACCTCGACGTCGCCCGGCGACTGGCCGGCATCGAGGACCGCCGGCGGGTAGACCTGATGATCGACCGGCTCGCGCTCAACGCCGTACGCGCGGCGGCGAGCCGGCGACGCTGTCGCTCGGGAACCTGCAGCGGCTGGCCCTCGCCCGTGCCCTGCTGCACGGCCCCGAACTCCTGATCCTCGACGAGCCGGCGAACGGTCTCGATCCGGCCGGGGTCATCGAGATCCGCGACCTGCTGCGCGACCTGGCGCGAGCACGAGGGCGTGACGGTCTTCATGTCCAGCCACATCCTGGGCGAGGTCGATCTGCTGGCGAACCGGATCGGCATCGTCCACCGGGGCCGGCTGGTCGAGGAACTCGACAGCGACGCCTGGAGCAGCGGCGCGACCGGCGCCTCGAAGTCGAGGCCCGCGACCTCGAGGCGGCCGAGACCGCCCTGCGCGCGGCCGGCCTGACGCCGCAAAGGCGAGGCGACGGGCGACTCGAACTCCGCGACGCCGATGGCGCTCGAGTCGCCGGAGAGGGTCGCCGAGATCCTCGTCGCGGCCGGGCGTGCCACCGACGCACCTGGCGATCGCACGGGAGTCGCTCGAGGACCACTTCATGCGACTCACCAGCGACGAAGCCGGTGCCGCGTGACAGGCCTGCGGGCGGCGGTCGCGACCGAGTTCCTGAAGAGCCGCCGCTCGCGGGTGCCCTGGGGCGTCGCCGTCGGCGTTCTCGATCGCGCCGCTGGTCATGGGCCTGTTCATGGTGATCCTCAAGGATCCGGAGGCGGCCCGCGCTCTGGGCCTGCTCGGGGCCAAGGCACAACTGACCGCCGGGACGGCGGACTGGCCGACCTACTGGTCGCTCCTCGGACAGGCGGTGACCGTCGGCGGCTCGGTCCTGTTCGCCTTCCTGACCGCGTGGGTCTTTGGTCGCGAGTTCGCCGACCGGACCGTCCGCGGGCTGCTCGCGTCCGCGACGCCGCGGCGCACGATCGTCATCGCCAAGGCCCTCGTCATCGCCGTCTGGGGCGCGGCGATCTCGGGATGGGTGCTGCTCCTCAGCCTCGTCGATCGGGTGGCTGATCGGCCTCCCGGACTGGTCGGGTTCGGCGGCGATCCAGGCGCTCGCGACGATCGGGTTCGCCGCGCTTCTGACGATCGCGCTGCAGGGGATGACCGCGTTCTTTGCCGGGGTCGGTCACGGCTACATCGCGCCCCTGGCCTGGGCCGTCGCCACCGTGGCCGCCTCGCAGGTCCTCGCCGTCCTGGGCTGGGGAGCGTGGTTCCCGTGGGGCCAGTCTCGCGTCGGCTATCGTGGATTCCACGATGTCGTACGCGCTCTCCCTCGGTCAGATCGGCACGACCGTTGCCCCGCCTCCGGCCGCCTCCGAGGCCCCGACCGACGTCCTGCTCGGCCTGTTCATCCTGTTCGTCGGGGCGAAGCTCGGCGAGGAGGTCGCGCGCCGCCTCGGTCAGCCCGCCGTCGTCGGCGAGCTGCTGGGTGGCTTCGTCGTCGGTCCCTATGCGCTCGGGCTCGTCAACCCCGGCGAGACCGCCGCGGTCTTCTCCGAGCTCGGCGTGATCATCCTGCTGTTCTCGGTCGGTCTGGAGGTCCGTCTCGACGACCTGCTGGCGGTCGGCCGGCCGGCCGTCCTGACCGCGGTCATCGCGATGATCCTGCCGATCGCGGCCGGGATCGGGCTAGGCCTTGCCATTGGGTCGGACATCGAGACCGCCGCGTTCGTCGGCCTCGCGCTGTGTGCGACGAGCATCGGCATCACGAGCCGGGTGCTGGGCGAGCTCGGCGTCCTCGACCGGACGTTCTCGCGGGTCGTCCTCGGCGCCGCCGTGATCGACGACATCCTCGCCCTGATCGCGATCGGCCTTGTGACCGGCGCCGCCACCGGCGAGGAGACCCAGTCCGCACTGCTGATCGCGGTCTCGGCGTTCCTGTTGATCGGACTCGGCTTCGCCGCCGCTCGTCGCGCCCGCGGCATCAAGCGGGAGGTCTTCACGTGGCCGCATGTTCGCGGAAACGCCGCTGGTCCCGGCCTTCATGCTCATGTTCGCGTTGGCGCTCATCTCTGCGTACGTCGGGCTCGCGGCCATCATCGGGGCGTTCGTTGCGGGGCTGATCGTCGCCGAGACCGAGGCTCAGGAAGAGCTCGAGCACGAGATGCGCCCTCTCGCGCAGATCTTCACGCCGTTCTTCTTCGCCTTCACCGGGGCCCAGCTCGACCTCGGCTCGCTGGCCGACCCGTCGATCCTCGCCCTCGTGGTCGCTCTGGTCGTGCTCGGCGTGATCACGAAGGCCGTCGGTGGCGTGATCGGTTCCTGGTCCATCGGCCGTTGGGGCGCCACCACCGTCGGGTTCGGGATGGTGCCGCGCGGCGAGGTCGGCATCGTCGTCGCCAACCTCGGACTGGCGACCGGACTCCTGACCGGCAGCCTGTTCAGCGCGGTGCTCGTCGCAGTGATCGCGACCACGATCGTCGCGCCGTACCTGCTCGCGTTCTCGATCCCCAGGGCGATCGCCGAGGAACAGGATCGCGGCGACGGCGGACTCGATCAGCCGGAGCCCGTCGCACCGACCGCCTGAGGACGCACGCGCCGGCCAGCCGCGACCGGGCGCGGGACTGCCGACATGCTGCCGCGCCGCAGCTCGACGACGCCATCGGCTTCCTGCGCGACAGCGGGTCGATGGCTGATCACGATCGTTGTGCGGCCGGCCAGGAACGGGCCCAACGAGGTCATCAGGTGTTGCTCCGTCACGGCGTCGAGGTCGGCGGTCGCCTCGTCGAGGACCAGGACCGGGGCGTCCCGGATGACCGCCCGCGCGATCGCCAGACGCCGCCGCTCCCCGCCGCTGAGGCGGATGCCGTCCTCGCCGATCAGCGTTTCGTAGCCCTGCGGGAGCGTCGTGACGAAGTCGTGGAGCTGGGCCACGCGACACGCGGCCTCGACCTGCTCGTCGGTCACGTCCGGGTCGGCCAGTGCCAGGTTGTCCCGGATCGTCGCATCGAACAGGTCGACCCGCTGGGACACGACCCCGAACAGGCGCCGTGTGTCGTCCGCCCGCAGCTGGCGCAGATCGCAACCGCCGACGAGGATCTCCCCCTCCGAGTCAGTCCCAGAACCTGAGCAGCAGGTTGACGAGCGTCGACTTACCTGAACCGCTCGGGCCGACGATCGCGAGGCTGCCGCCGGCCGGCACCGAGAAACTGACGTTGTCCAGGACTGCCCTGCCTTCGGGCTCGTAGCGGAATGTGACGCTCCGGACGTCCAGGGCCAGGCCCGGCCGCAGCGGACCAGGCTCAGGTGGGGCCGCTGGTGCGACCGGCTCCACCACGGACGGCGGTGCGTCGACGACCTCGAAGAGGCGCCCGGCCGCCGCCCGGCTCGAGCCGAGCAGCTGGATCGACAACGACAGAGGTTGGACGGCCTCGAACGCCGCGATGGCGGCGAGCGGCAGCAGCGCGAGGTAGATGCCGTCCAGCCTGCCCCCGGCCACGAGCGGAACGGAAAGCGCCAGGATGGCAATCGCACACAGGCTGGTGAGCAGGGCCGCCAGCCCCACGCTCATTCCCCGGAACAGGGCCTGCCGCTCCCCTATCCGATCGAGGTCCCCTCCGATGGCGAGGACGTTGGCACGGTGACCGTCGGCGCGGTCGAGGGCGATGAGGTCCGCGAGACCGTGCACCTCGTCGACGATCGCCGCGCTGAGCTCGCCTCGCGTCCTGACCGACCGTTCCGATACCTCGCGCGACAGCCATCGGGTCAGCAGCGGAAGCACAACGCCGACGAGCACGAGGAACGCGAGGAGGACGAGTCCGAGCGTTACGTCGAACACGCCGAGCAGCACGCAGGCGAACGCGACCACGAGGAGCGCGACGATCGGCGGCAGGAGCACTCGGACGTAGAAGTCCTCGAGCGTCTCGACATCGGCGACGATCCGGGCCAGCAGGTCGCCGCTTCGACGGGTCGTCAAACGCGCCGGCGCAAGCGGCTCGATCGCGGCGTAGAACCAGACTCGAACGTCCGCCAGGATCCGCAACGTCGCGACGTGCGTCGCGTACCGCTCGAGGTAGCGGAATGCTGCGCGGCCGATGGCCAGGACCCGGACGGCGGTGACGGCAAGGGCCAGGTCGGCGACGTTCGTCACCACAGCGGCCCGGCTCACGAGGTAGGCCGACATCGCCACGAGCGCGACGTTGGATGCGATGGCCAGGAAGCCGAGGAGCGCACCGGCCGCAATCCAGCGTCGATGTCCCGACACGAGGCCGAGCAGTCGGGCAATGGGTGCGCGCTTCACCCGGCCGATCCCCCGACCGCGGGACCCGGAATCCAGATCGGCGTTGAGCCGATCGTTCCAACGGGCCTGTCATCCGGCGGCCACGCCGCGAGGAGCCCGGCGAACGCACCGCCGGATCGCTGCAGTTCGGCCGGCGGCCCGATCTCGATGATCCGGCCCCCATCCATGACAGCGACGAGGTCCGATGTCAGCGCGAGCCGCGGTCGGTGCGAGATGACGACGCTCGTTCGCGCACCCGCCAACCCATCGAGCAGCGCCACGATCGTCTCCTCACCGGTCGTGTCGAGATGCGCCGTGGGTTCGTCGAGGAGCAGGACGCCAGGGTCGCGGAGCAGCGAACGGGCGATTGCGAGGCGCTGGCGTTGGCCACCGCTGAGCCTTGTCCCGCCTTCGCCGACGCCCGTGTCGAGGCCGTTCGGCAGGTCGTCGATGAACTCGTCGGCCCCGGCGAGGCGCAGCGCGTCCTGCAGCTCGCCCGTCGTCGCATCTGGGCGAGCGAGGCGGAGGTTGTCGGCAATCGTCCCGTGGAAGAGGTGCGGCGACTGCGGCACGTACCCGATAGCGGCACGCCAGGCGCCCAGCTCGAGATCCGCGAGGTCGACGCCACCGACGAGGATTCGGCCGTCCTCGGGTTCGAGGAATCGAAGCAGGAGGCCGGCCAGCGTCGACTTGCCGGCACCGCTTGGGCCGACAATCGTCAGCCGGCTGCCCGGCCGGGATGGAGAACGTCACGTCGTCGAGCGCCGCGCGATCCCGCTCCGGGTACCGGTAGCTGACGCCGTCGAGAGCGACGGCGGGCGGGCGTGGGATCGGCCCGTGTCCAGTCGTCGGCGATGCCACTGGCACGTACGGCGCCGGTGCATCCAGGATCGCGAACAGCCGCCCGGCCGCGACCTGGCCGGCAGATCCCGCGTGGTAACGCTGGGCCAGGACGCGCAACGGCAGGAAGAACTCGGGTGCGATGACGAGCACGGCGAGGGCGCGCTCGAAAGAAAGGTCACCGTCCATCAACCGCAGGCTCACTTCGACGGCGACGAGGGCCATGGCCACCGCGCCCGCCCAGTCGAGCACGAGGCCGGTCTGGAATGCGCTTCGGAGGACCTCCAGCGTTGTCTCGCCGAACTGCCGGCTGATCGCTCGCATGGTGCCGACCTGCTCGGCGCTGCGGCCAAAGGCCTTGAGCGTGGCGATGCCGCGCAGCATGTCAACGAAGTAGGCGCTCATCCAGCGCAACTCGGCGAAGCGGCGCTCGCTGATCGCCCGCGTCCTGCTCCCGATCAGCGCGAGGAGCAGGACCAGGACAGGGCCCGTGAACACGAGGACGAGGGCGGTAAGCGGATCGATGACAAGCACGACGCCGAGGACCAGCAGCGGTACTGCCGCGGCGAGCGACCGGGCAGGCCGGTACGACGTCATCCATGCGTCGAGGCTCTCGAGCCCGTTGACGAGGACGCCCGCCAGGTCGCCGGTCCGTTCGGCGCTGATGTGGGCGGGTCCCAGTTCGAAGAGGCGCGCCGTCACGTCCCGCCGGAGCTGGTCCTTGAGTCGGCTGGCCGCCCGTTGCGCGAGCAGCTCGGACGCGAACAGGAAGGCCGCCCGGCATGCGCCAAGCAGCACGAGCGCCGCCATCAGGGGCACGATCGCGTCCGGCGGCCGGGATTCGACGAAGACCGCGGCGATCACCAGGCTGAGCACCACGCCCGACGCGATGACCGTCGAGGCGGCGACGAACCCACACGCAACCGCCATCCAGAGCAGGCGGCGAGCAGCCGGAACGTAGGCGAGGAGGCGGCCGTCAGCCGACGCGCCGCGCCGTCGAAAGACGCGCATCACGTCGACGATCCGGCCGCCGACGTGCCTAGTACCCGTCGGAACCGACGGTCGCCTTGCCGCGGAAGATGTAGTACACGCCGGTCGTGTAGAGCAGCACGAACGGCATGCCGATGATGGCGACGATGAGCGTCACGGTCAGCGTGTTTTCGGCGGACGCGGCATTCGCGACCGTCAGGTTGTAGGCCGGGTCGGTCGTCGAGATCAGGAGGTTCGGGTAGATGCCGATCGCACCCGAAATGATCAGCAGCGCGATCATGGCCGATGAGCCGATGAACGCCCGGAACATCTCTCCTCGTCGCACCAGAACAAACGCTGCGACGAGCGCCAGGAGGGCGGCGGCCGGGAAGATCACCGGCCAGATGTCCGTCGTGTAGCGCTCCGTGATCTGCTGCTTGAACAGGACCATCGCGACGACGACGAGCGTGTTCAGGACGAAGAAGATCCCAAGCAGCCTCGGTACCGCCCGCTCGATGCGCGCCTGGAGCTCCCCTTCGGTCTTCATGACCAGGTAGATCGAGCCGTGTGCGGCGAGCATCGCCACCGTCGTCACGCCGACGAGCAGCGCGAAGGGCGTGAGCAGGTCGATGAGGGACACCTGGATGTTGCCGTCGGCGTCGAGCGGCACGCCGCTGAGCACGTTGCCGAAGGCCACCCCGAGGAGCAGCGCGAGCCCGGCCGACGCGGCCCCGAACACAACGTCCCATGAAGATCGCCAGCGCGGCGAAGGCTCCTTGCTGCGGAACTCCAGGGCGACCGTCCGCAGGATCATGACCAGCAGGACGAGCATGAACGCGAGGTAGAAGCCCGAGAACAACGAGGCGTACACGAGCGGGAAGCAGGCGAACAGGACGCCACCCGCCAGCACCAGCCACACCTCGTTGCCGTCCCACACCGGACCGATGCTGTTCAGGAACGTGCGCCGCTCCATGTCGGTCCGGGCGAACGGCACGTGGAGGATGCCGACCCCCATGTCGAAGCCATCGAGGATCAGGTAACCCGAGACGATCAGGATGAAAAGAACGAACCAGATGTCGGCGAGCGTCATCACAGCTCCTTCACATCGGCACGGTCACGGCGGCGGAAGACGTCACGGAACGTGTCCGGGAGGCTGGACACCTCGACCTCCTCCACGTCCTCGAGGGGTTCGGGTCCAAGCTGGATCTTCTTGTTGAGCAGGTACAGGAAGAGCGCCAACAGCAGCGCGTAGAGGACGACGAACATCCCCAACGACAGGACCACGTCGATGGCGGTCAGCAGCGGTGATACGCCGTCGGCGGTCAACAGGACCTCGTAGACGACCCACGGTTGGCGTCCGATCTCGGCCGTCCACCAGCCGGCGATGATCGCCACTTCGACGAAGAACACCGTGATCACGAACAACCGCAGAATCCATCGCGCGTCCCAGATCCGGCGCGGCCGATCGGGATCCCCCTTCTTCCCCCTCTTCAGGAGGTAGAAGAGGCCACCCAGCACCCCAACGCCTGCGAACAGCGTCCCCAGGCCGAACATCAGGTGATAGACCTGGAACAGGAGGGCGATCGGCGGGGTCGGCTGGCCCGGGAAATCATTCAGCCCGGTGACATAGGCCTGCGGGTTGAAGTACGCCAGCACGCTGAGCAGGCACGGGATCGAGATGCCGCTCGTCGTCTGGGTCGCGACGTCGACCCAGCCGATGACGTACAGCGGCGCGCACGTCGTGCCCTGCCAGAGGCCTTCCATCGAGGCGAGCTTGATGGGCTGCTCGTGGGTGACCTCGACGGCCATGCTGGCACCGAAGACGGCGACGTTCGAGATCGCGAAGATGATGAAGAACGGCAGGGCCAGGCTGAAGTTGGCCCGGGCGAGGTCGAGGTGCCGCTTCTTCAGCAGGTACCACGCGCTGACGCTGAGCATGAGCGCCGATCCCGCCGTCCACGACGCGACCCAGACGTGGAGCAGGCGCGGGATGAACGATGGCGTGAACACGACATCGACGAACGACGTCATGACCGCTCGCGTCGGCGCGGGATCGCTGACGACCTCGTAGCCCTGTGGCGTCTGCATCCACGAGTTCGCCATCAGGATCCACAAGGCGCTGAAGTGGGCCCCGAATACGACCATGAACGTCGCGAAAAACCACAACTTCGGGCCGAGGCGGTTGCCGCCGAACAGCATCAGGCCGAGAAAGCCACCCTCGAGGAAGAAGGCAAACACGCCCTCTGCCGCCAGCAGGCTGCCGAAAACGTTGCCGACGAAGCGCGAGTAGTCCGCCCAGTTCATCCCGAACTCGAACTCCTGGACGATGCCGGTCGCCACCCCAACGGCGAAGATCAGGCCGTAGACCTTCGTCCAGAAAAAGGCCAGCTGACGCCACTTGGCGTTCTTCGTGCGCAGGTACGCGCCCGAGACGACGAGCAGCATGATCCCGAGGCCCATCGAGAGCGGCGGGAAAATGAAGTGGAAGCTCGCCGTGAACGCAAACTGGATTCGCGAAAGCAGCTCAGCGTCCATGAGCCATCCCTTTCGATGCTTCGACTGGCTGATCGGCCGCGGGCGCAGGGATCGGGTGTGCTGACGTCGGGCTACCTGACGCCCGGGTCGCCACCTGATCGCGCGCTCGCGTCATCGTGCAACCTCGCTCGGTTGCGGTTCCTCCAGTGGGCTCTCGAAGCCGTCTTGCCGGAGGCCGGACGTCGCCGAATCCAGGATCCCGCCACGGCACAGGAGGTGGGCCACCAGTCCCGTCCAGCCGGTCTGATGCGAGGCTCCGATCCCGGCACCGGTGTCGCCGTGGAAATACTCGTGAAATTGCAGGAGGTCCCGCCATTCCGGGTCGGTCGCGTAGCGATCGTAAGCGCTATACACGGGCCGCCGTCCCTCGGCATCGGGTATCCAGATCGCGACCAGCCGCATGGCCAGGTCGCGCGCGACGTCGCGCAGGCGAAGCCGCTGACCGGACCCGGTCGGGTACTCGACGGTGAACGCCTCGCCGAGGCCGTCGTCCCAGCGCAGCAGCGACTCGATGACCAGGTAGTTGACGGGGAACCACACCGGTCCCCGCCAGTTGGAATTCCCGCCAAACAGGCCGGTCGTCGACTCGCCGGGCTCGTAGTCGACAGTCGCGGTGACGCCTCCGACGGTAACGCTGAAGGGCTGGTCGCGGTGGCGGCGCGACAGCGCCCGCAGGCCGTGAGGCGAGAGGAACGCTTCCTCGTCGAGAACCTCGCGGAGTACGCGTTCGAGCGATACGGGCGGCAGCAGGCTCAGGAGGAAGCGATCCCCGTCGGGCGTCGTGGTGACCGATCCGCGTGCCCGGATCGACTCGTCGGTGACGCCGGCGTTCGCCAGGAAACGTGCGAAGTGCTTGCCGAAGGCCGCGCCGAGCTGGGCAGCGCCACGTGGAACCGAGGTGGCTGGCAGGACCGGCAGAAGCCCGATCATCGAGTGGATGCGCAGCGGCATGCTGGTGCCGTCCGGCAGGTGCAGCGCGTCGTAGTAGAAGGCGTCCGACTCGTCCCACAGGCCCTGCTGGTTGATGGCGCCGGCGATCCGCACCGCATGCTCGAGGAACGTGATCATCAGGTCGCGATAGGACGGGTCATGCTCGGTCAGGATCGACGCCATGCGCAGCATCGACATGCAGTAGGCGAACATCCAGGCGGTCGCATCGGATTGCTCGAGGCGACCCGGGAACGGCAGCTTCGAGCGGTCGAACGCACTGAGGTTGTCCAGGCCGAGGAAGCCACCCGAGAACAGGTCGTCTCCGCTCGAGTCCTGGCGGTTCAGCCACCAGGTGAAGTTGAGCAGCAGCTTGTGGAAGATCCGCTGCAGGAAGGCCGTGTCCCGCCCGCCGTCGATCTCCCAGACGCGGATTGCGGCGATCGCGTGGACCGGCGGGTTGACGTCGTCGAACGACCACTCGTACGCGGGGAGCGCTCCGTTCGGGTTCTGGAACCACTCCCGGCAGAGGACGAGCAGCTGGTACTTGGCGAATGCCGGATCGACGTGCGCGAGCGTGATCGCGTGGAATGCGAGGTCCCAGGCGGCGAACCACGGGTACTCCCACGAATTCGGGCATCGACAGGATGTCGAGGGTGTCGACGTGGCGCCACCCGGCGTTTCGGCCATGGCGGCGCTCGGCGGGCGGGGCTTCCGTGTCGCCGGCCAGCCAGCGCCCCACGTTGTACGCGTAGAACTGCTTGCACCAGAGCATCCCGGCGAACGCCTGGCGCATGATCAGCGCCTCGTCAGCCGTCATGCCGGGCCGGGCCAGCCCGGCATAGAACGCGTCGGCCTCGATTTGCCGCGTCTGCATCACCTCGCCGAACGACGCCCCGAGCGGGTCTGCAGCGGCATGACCGCCGGCCGGTCGGAGGCGGAGTCGGAGCTCCGCCGTCGCGCCGGGCTCGAGCGTGACCTGATACCACGCGGCCGCCTTCGTTCCTGCGCCGTGGCCGACCGTGTCGGCGCCACTGACCACGTGGTCGTTGATCCCATCCTTGGCGAACGGCGTGGCCAACGGCTGGCCATACAGCCGCCCGATGTTCGTCTCGTTCTCGCAGAACAGGAGCTTCGGAAGCTCTCCGGCAGGTCCGGAACCGACGTTGAGCTGGTAATCCCCGAGATCGGCGTGCGTCGCGAACAGTGAGCGACCCTGGTCGGTCGCGATGATCGACGGCCGTGGCGTGCCATCGCCCCACGACCAGGTGTTGCGGAACCAGAGCGTCGGCAGGACATGGAGCGTGTCCGCAGCCGGGCCCGCGTTCTTGATCGTGACCCGCATCAGGATGTCGGTCGGGTCCGCCTTCGCGTAGTCGACCTCGACAACCCAGTAGCCCGCATCGAACACGCCGGTGTCGAGCAGCTCGTACTCGCCCTCGACCTTCGAGCGTTCGCGATTGACGCGGATGAGTTCGTCGTACGGGAATTCGGCCTGCGGATAGTGATAGCGCCAGCGCAACCAGGCGCTCGTGGGCAGCGCGTCGAGGTACCACCAGTAGTCCTTGGCGTCCTCGCCATGGTTGCCCTCGCTGTTCGTGAGGCCGAACATCCGCTCCTTGAGGATTGGGTCGCGGCCGTTCCACAGCGCCAGCCCGAGGCACAACCGCCCGAACACGTCGGACAGCCCGGCCATCCCGTCCTCGTTCCAGCGGTAGGCTCGCGAACGGGCGTGATCGTGCGGGAAGTACGACCACGCGTCGCCATCGGCGCTGTAGTCCTCGCGCACCGTGCCCCACGCCCGCTCGGCCACGTACGGACCCCACTGGTACCACGGGCTCGCGGTATCGAGGCCTTCCTCGAGGTGGCCGGGCTCGGCCATCCGCTCGCGCTCGGGATCGAGCGGCGTCGCCGGGGTGGTCACGCGTCGGCCCCGTGGGCGGCGTCGGGTCGGGCGGCAAGGACAACGACGGAGCGCGGACCCACCCGATAGGTGGATGTCTCGACCGCCGGGGCTTCTTCGCCGAAGCGGATGTCATCGGGCGAGTGGAGCGTCGTGTCGACGAGGCGCCGCCAGCCCGCGGCGTCGCTCAGCGTCGGGTCGGGCGGCGGGAGCGCGAAATCGAGTGGCTCCCAGTAGGCGTTGGCGATGATGTGGAGCGCCACCGATCGGCCCCTGATCGTGGCGGCCAGGCTTCGCGAGTGGTCCGAGCGATCCGGCCGGCCGAGCTCGACCCCGTGCCAGTCGATCCGCGCCGTCGCCAGCAGCTCCTCCAGCGTCACGTCGATCGGGAGATCGAGGAGCTCCTGGGCGCGCCGCCGGGCCGCGATGAGCGACGCGGTGAAGCGCAGCACCCCGGCCTCACGTTCGACGGCCGACCAGTCGAACCAGCTGAGTTCGCTGTCCTGGCAGTAGGCGTTGTTGTTCCCGCCCTGGGTGCGCAGAACCTCGTCGCCCATGGTCACCATGGGCACGCCGACGGCGAGCAGGGTCAGCGCCAGCAGGTTCTTCGCCTGCCGGCGGCGCAGGTCGACGATGGCGGGATCGTCGGTCGCGCCCTCGGCGCCGCAGTTCCAGCTGAGGTTGTCGTTGGTCCCGTCGCGGTTGTCCTCGCCGTTCGCCTCGTTGTGCTTGCCGTCGTAGCTCACGAGGTCGGCGAGGGTGAACCCGTCATGACAGGTGACGAAATTGACCGTCTTCTGCGCCTCGCGATTGGCGTGGGCATACAGGTCAGGGCTGCCGATCAGCCGCTGGCTTACGGCCCATACGCGGCCCGGATCGCCGCGCACGAACGCGCGCACGTCATCCCGGAAACGGCCGTTCCACTCCACCCAGCGGTCGCCCACGAAGGAACCGACCTGATATAGGCCCGCAGCGTCCCATGCCTCGGCGATCAGCTTCGTCCCGGACAGCACCGGGTCGCTGTCGATGTCCCACAGGATTGGCGGCCGCGCCAGCGGCCGGCCGTCCTCGTCGCGTGACAGGACAGAGGCGAGGTCGAAGCGGAAGCCGTCCACGTGCATCTCCGCGACCCAGAAGCGAAGGCTGTCGACGATGAGCCGGCGCACGACCGAGGCGTTGGCGTCGAGGCTGTTGCCGGTCCCGCTGTAGTCGGCGTAGCCGCCGCGGCCGTCGAGCAGGTAGTACTCCTCGTTGGCGAGCCCGCGGAAGCAGAACGTCGGTCCGTCGAGGCCGGCTTCGGCCGTGTGGTTGTAGACGACGTCGAGGATGACCTCGAGCCCGGCCCGGTGGAGCGCCTTGACGAGATCACGGAACTCGTCGGCAGCGCCGAGCGGGTCGGGTCGGCTGCTGTACGGAGCGTGGGGCGCGAAGTACGAGACCGGCTGGTAGCCCCAGTAGTTCGGCCGCCCGGCGGGCGCAGCGAGCCGATCGAACTGGAACACGGGCAGCAGTTCGATCGCGCTGACACCGAGGTCGACGAGGTACGGGATCTTCTCGATGAACCCGGCGTAGGTGCCACGCCGGCCGTCGGCGACGCTCGAGTTCGGGTGCGCCGTGAAGCCGCGCACGTGCGCCTCGTAGACGACCGTGTCGTGGAGCGGCCGGTTGAGCGGGCGGTCGCCCTCCCAGTCGTAGGCCGACAGGTCGACGACCACGCTCTTCATCGCCCGACTGATCGCATCCGGAGCCGCCGGCGACACGTCGCGGGCGTATCCCGGCGGAACGGCAACGCCACGCCCGTACGGGTCCAGGAGGATGAGCCGATCGTCGAACCGCACGCCCGCGGCCGGGGCCCACGGACCGCGGGCCCGGAAGGCGTACGCCTGGCCGGCCCCGATTCCAGGCACGAACCCGTGCCAGTAGCCGCCCGTCCGGTTCGTCGCGCGTTCCAGCGCGAGGACCCTGCTCGGTGCCTCATCGGCCTGGGCATCGAACAGCAGCAGGTCCATCCCCGTGGCGCGCTGGCTGAACACGGAGAAGTTCACCCCGTCGGCCGTCACGGTCGGGCCGATTGGCGCAGAGCTGCCGGGCGTGACAGCCGCCGAAGCGACCCGGACGCCTTCCGGTGCGAACGTCGCCACCACGTCGCTCAGAGCCCGACGCTCGCCTGCATCATCCCGCCGTCCACGGTGTACGTCGCGGCGGTGCCGTACGACGCGCGATCGGAGGCGAGGAACGCCACGAGGTTGGCGATCTCCTCCGGGTTCGGCGACCCGGCCGATCGGGATCGCGCCCTCGAGCTTCGCCCGCGCGACAGGATCGGCCAGGGTGACTTCGTCGATCGGCGTGTGAACCGCCCCGGGCGCCACACCGACGACCGTGATCCCATGTGGGGCGAGCTCCACGCCGGCTGTCCGGGTGAGCATTCGGACGCCGCCCTTCGCCGCGCAGTACGGTGCGTTGCCCGGCATCGGCCAGTCCTCGTGGATCGACGAGATGTTGATGATCCGGCCGCCGCCACCCTGCGCGATCATCTGCTTCGCCGCCAGCTGTACGCCGAAGAAGGCGCTCTTGAGGTCGATGTCGATCACCAGGTCGAACTGACGCTCGGTGGTATCGAGCACCCCAGTCCGCGTCTCCATGCCGGCGTTGTTGACCATGATGTCGAGGCGCCCAAACGCCGCGACCGTCTTGTCGACGAGGGCCTGCAGGTCGGCAACCGACGACACGTCGCCCATGACCGCCTGTGCCTTACCTCCGGCAGCCTCGATCGCCTTGACCGTCGCTTCCGCGGCTTCCTGGTTCTTGTGGTAGTTGACGGTGACTGAGCCCCCTGCCGGCCCAGTTCCAGGCTTATCGCGTGGCCGATCCCGCTGTCACCTCCGGTGACGATGGCGGCCTTGTTCTCCAGTGACATCTCGATCCCTCCTCACGAATTGATGGATTGCTTCAGGTTGCCGGGCCGCGGTTTCGCACCACGACAAACGCCAGCACGCCCATGACGAGCGCGACGATCGACACGGCTCCGATAGATCGCGGTCAGGCACAACCCGCCGTGCTCCTCCAGCGGACCGATCCCGAACGCCGCGAGCCCATACCCCATCTGGTAGAAGGCGATCAGGAGCCCGGCAAGTGATGCTCCGACGGCGACCAGCTCGCGCTGGCCGAAGCTGATCGTCAACGGCAGGAGCGCCGAGCAGCCCAGGCCCGCCAGCCCGAAGACGAGGATCGCCGACGCCGGAGCGCCCGAGGGCAGGATCGCCAGCAACCCCATGGCGACGGCGGCCACGAACGGAAGCAGTCGGTACGCGTTCGCCGCCGGGAACGTCCGCTCGATCGCCGCGAACAGGATGCGGCCGACGGTGACCATCCCCCAGAACGCCGTCAGCGCGATGGACGCCTGCGTCGTCGAGGCGCCCAGATCTGTGGTCATGTACAGCGTCGACCAGTTGCCGTTCGTCGTCTCGACGATCCCGTAAAGCAGGGCGAAGGCGGCGAAGACCCAGAACCGCGAGGGCAAGGCAGCGCGGGCGCTCCCGGCCTCTTCGCCGGTTGAGCCTGCGACGATCAGCGGCATGCCCAGGCTGACTGCGATCAGCACCGCGATCAGGACGGCGACGATGACCGGCAACCCCCACCACAGACCGAGACCGAGGAAGATCGCCACCAGGACCGGCGCCAGCGCCGTCCCGAGACCTAGCAACGCGTTCAGGATAGAGGACCGCGCGGTCCGCTGCCGATGCAAAGAACGCCGCGGCGAACGTGTTGATCGCCGGCACGGTCAGCCCGAAGCCAATGCCCAGGCTGGTCGTCGCCAGCAGGAGCATCGCGTAGGGCAGCGCTCCGTCGCCGATGAAGAACTGGCTCGCGACGAGCAGCAACATTGCCGCCAGGTCGCCCAACGAGACCAGCCACGAACATCCGCTTCACGCCGAGTTGTTTCGTCAGTCTCGAGCCGGCGAGCGCCGCCGAGATGGCGGCGATCGCCTGTGGCAGGAACAGCCCGCCGTACGCCGTGCTGGTCAGGCCGTAGTAGTCCGGGCTCGTGAGGATCGAGCTGGCCGCCGGGAATGTGACGAGCGCTACCCCCTGGACGAGTCCAGCCGAGTAGACCGCGACAATCTCGCTTCGACGAGCCATGGGCGTGGGGCATCGAAACCGGGTGAGCTAACGGCGCGACCCGGCGCCGGCCGCGACGGCCTCCCGCCCGGACGACGCACCGAGGCGCTCAAGAAGATGGTCACCAACGCGGATTGCGTTGGCCATCGCCGTCAGGGCGGGGTTCACCGCGCCGATGCTCGGGAAGAAGCTCGTATCGACGACGTACAGGTTGTCGAGCTCGTGCGCCTTGCAGTTGACATCGAGGACCGACGTGGCCGGGTCCGCCCCGAACCGCGCTGTGCCCACCTGGTGGGCGACCCCGGCAATCGGGATCTCGTTCTTGAGATACGTCGTGCGCGGCAGCAGGTGGTCGGGATGCATGCCCAGGTGGCCGAGCATCGACTTGAGCTTGCCGTAGAGCTGCTTCTTCGATTCCTGGTTGGTGTAGGTGTAGCTGAGCGTGATGTTGCCGTCGCGCGCGAGCGTGACGCGGTTCTCTGGGCGCGGGAGATCCTCGGTCGAGAGCCAGAAGTCGACGGCGTGCTTGGCGACTTCGTCGAGCGAGAACGTGGGCGCCAGCTTCGTTTCGAGCGGCTTCTCGCCGCGGAACATCGGCGCCGACGACTTGCCGACCATCTGGATGTTGCCCATCGGGTATTCGAATCCGGGCATCCCGAAGTAGAAGTCGTTGACGCCGAGCGTCTTCTGGAACTTCGTCGGGTTGGGCTCCTTCGAGACCGCCAGGACGGCCGTGCTGTTGTGGAACATGTAGTTGCGGCCGACCTGGTCGGAGCCGTTCGCGAGGCCGTTGGGATGCCGGTCGTTGGCCGACGCCAGCAGCAGCTTGGCGGAGTTCGCAGCGCCGGCCGATACGACGACGATGTCGCCACGGAACGTGGCCGGCTGGCCCGCGAGGTCGACCTCGACGCCCGTCACCGTGGAACCCGCCGCGTCGGTCGTCAGCTTCACCACGTTGGCGTTGGTGACGAGCGTGACGTTCGGATGCTCGAGGGCCGGGCGTACACCGAAAATCTCGGCGTCGGACTTGGCCTGTACGAGGGACGGGAAACCGTCGCAGGTCGCGCAGCGGATACACGGGCTGAACGGCATGTTGTTCTCGTGGAGCCGGATGCCGCACGGCGCGTGGAAGGGGTGGAAGCCGGCGCGCTCGAGGTCATCGGAAAGCTGCTGGATCCGCGGCTCGTGCGACACGGGCGGGAAGGGGTAGGCCGTGCTCGACGGCGGCTCGGTCGGATCCTCGTCGTGACTACCGTGGACCTCGTAGAGCTGCTCCGCCTTAGAGTAGTAGGGCTCGATGTCGTCGTACGAGATGGGCCACGCGGGCGAGATGCCGTCGTGGTGTTTGAGCTCCCCGAAGTCCTCCTGCCGGAGTCGATAGAGGGCCGCGCCATAGAACTTGGTCTGACCGCCGACGTAATAGTGGATCCCGGGCTGGAAGCCCTTGCCCTTGTCGTCGTACCACGTGTCCTTAGACACGTAACGGTTCTTGACAAAGACCTCCCCGGCGTCCCAGTTCTCGATCTCGCGCGGGAGCCAATCGCCGCGTTCGAGCAGAAGGATCCGCTTCCCGGACGGCGCGAGGTGCCCGGCAAGCGTGCCGCCGCCGGCTCCGGTGCCGATGATGATCACGTCGTACGCGCGATCGTCCGTCATGACCCATCTCCTCTGGCTGCTGGCGCGGCTACCGCCATGTCGTCGTCTTCCCATTTCATGCGGGGTTCGCCGCTGCGATCGAGCGCCTGCGGCGCTCGTTCCTTTCCGAAGAAGTCCACGGCCCAGCTCTTGAACGCGTCCACCCGGTTGCTGCCGCCGGTCATGAGCGCCGCATGGACACCGAGCCAGGCCGCGAAGGCGAGCTTCCCGTGGAGCTCGACCCCGGGCGGCACCTGGGCAATCGCTGCACCGCGCCCGATCATCGCCATCGTGCCCTTGTCGAGGTAGTGGAACGGCTTGGCTGATTTGCCTTCGAGGTCGGCGAGGATCGTCTTCGCGGCCGACCCGCCACTCTGTAGCGCGACCGACCCGAGCTGCGGATACGTCTTGCCGTCCTTGTGCGGGATGTTCGCGAAGTCGCCAATGGCGAGGACGCCCGGAAAGCCCGCGACGGTGAAGTCCGGCTGGACGTCAATCCGTCCACCGCGGCCCTGCGGCAGGCCGCTGGCCCCGGCGACCGGGGCAGCCATCAGGCCGCCACCCCAGATCACGGTGCGCGTTCGGATGACCCGGTCGTCGGACAGCTTCACGTGACCGGGCCCGATCTCGGTCACCTTCAGGCCCATGAGCAGCTCGACGCCGTCCTTGGTCAGCCTGTCGGCGGTGTACTTGTGACCCTTGTCGGCGAACATCGCGAGGAGCGCATCGCCGTGATTGACGAGATACACCTTCGCCTTGGGGGCGAGCTTCGGGAACTCGTGGACCATCGTGGTCTTGATCATCTCGGACAGGGCACCGGCGACCTCGACACCCGTCGGGCCGCCGCCGACGATCACGAACGTGATCGCGCCGTCGTCCGCCCGTCCGGCGTCCCAGTCCGCCTCCTCGAAGGCCTGGATGATCCGGGTTCGCAGACGCTCGGCGTCGTCGAGCGAGTAGAGCGGGAAGGCGTGCTCGGCCCCGGGTGTCCCGAAGAAACTCGGCTGGGATCCGGCCGCAAGGACCAGGTAATCCCCAGTGAAGGTCTCGCCGCTGGCCGTCGTGACGCTGCGGGCGACCGGGTCGACCGCCACGACGTCACGGCGGTGCGCGGTGAGGTTGTCATGCTCCGCGGCGATCTTGCGGAGCGGGTAGGCGATGTCGCCCGGCGCGAGCATCGACGTGGCCACCTGGTACAGCAACGGCTGGAACTGGTGGTAGTCGTTGCGATCGAGGAGGGTGACCTCGACCCGATCCGAGTGCTTGACGAGCGCCCGTGCGCAGTTGACGCCGGCGAAACCGCCGCCGACCACCACGACGCGGGCTCGCTTGCGGTCTTCAGTGGTCATCAGGCCCTCCTCCCCGTGCGTCCCCGGCTGCGGCGCCAGTCCTCGACCTGGACCCTGCCGCGCCCGAAGGCGTCCATCCGCCCCCAGCGGCCAGGAATGTCCAGCAACTCCAGGTGTCCGATCGATTCCGGCAGGACGGGGTCGACGACCAGGTGGTCGCCGGTCGGCTCGAGCCCGAGCATCGTCCGCAGGAGCAGCAAAGGGGCGCCGGTCGACCACGCCTGCGGGCTGCAGGCGGTGGGATAGCGGACCGGGTACTTGGTGACCGACCGCTCATAGCCACCGAACGCCTCCGGAAGGCGGCCCTCGAACACGACGGCCGCGTCGAGGATGCCCGACGCGACCCGGGCTGCCTCCTCCTTGAATCCGTAGCGCCGGAGGCCCCAGGCGATGAATGAGTTGTCGAACGGCCAGACCGTGCCCAGGTGATAGCCGATCGGGTTGTAGCGGCCCTCGCCCGTGGCCATGGTCCGAATGCCCCAGCCGCTGAACATGCGCGGACCCATCAGGTGGCCGACCACGGCCTTCGCCTTGGAGGCGTCGACGATGCCGCTCCACAGGAGGTGCCCGATGTTCGACGCGAGCGAGTCGACCTGGCTGCCGTCGGCGTCGAGCGCGAGCGCGAAGTGCTCCTTGTCCGGGATCCAGAAATCGCGGTTGAAGCGGCGCTTGAGGTCTGCCGCCTGGCGCTCGAGGGTTTCGGCGTACGCCGGGTCCTTCCAGACCAGTCGGGCGAGCCGGGCTCCACGCATCTTCGCGTCGTACGCGTACCCCTGGAGCTCGCAGGTAGCGCGCGGAAAGTCCGGCAAGCGCCCGTCGCTGTAGGCGATCGAGTTCCAGGAATCCTTCCAGGCCTGGTTCTCGAGGCCGGACTGCTCGTTGCGACGCTTGTACGAGATGTAGCCGTTGCCCATCAGGTCGGCGTACTCGTCGATCCAGTTGAGGGCGGCGCGGGCCTCGAATTCCAACTCCCGGACCAGCCTGCGGTCGCCGGTCCAGCGCTCGTACTCGTCGAGCAGGATCACGAAAAGCGGGGTCGCGTCGACGGACCCGTAGTACGGCGAGTGCGGCCGCTCTTCGAACGCCGCCATCTCGCCATAGCGCATCTCATGGAGGATCCGGCCGGGATCCTCGTCGCGGAAATCGTCCCGCCGGCTCCCCTGCCAGTCGCCGAGCACCTGCAGCGTGGTCGCCGCCAGCTCCGGCGTGAACGGCAGCGCCTGAAGGCTCGTGAAGATGCTGTCGCGGCCGAACATCGTCATGAACCACGGGAGCCCGGCGGCCGGCAGGCTCTTGCCGCCGGCGACGGGCGGCGAGAAGCGCAGCGCGGCGAGGTCGACGAGGCTGCGCCGGTAGATCATCCGGAGCGGTTCCCAGTCGCTCTGCAGGGTCGGGGCGTCAGCGATCCAGCGATCCAGGCTGCGCTCCATGTTCGGGCGCGCCTCCTTGCGGCCGCGGCCGTACTTCGGACGCACATACGACCCGCCCGGGCCGGCGAGCGCGGTCACGACCTCGAGATCGGTCGTCCAGCGCTCGTGCGCATCGAGCCGGATCGTGAACGTCAGGCCCTTCTCGTCGATCGCCGCCGGAGCCGACGCCGAGATGCGCGTCTCACGCTGGAACGAGTCCCGGCCGTAGGTGAGCCGCAGGCTGCCGTCGTCCACGAACGTCGCGTACGAGCCCAATTTCTTGAGCTTGTCCTTGATCTCGAACAGGTCGGCGAAATCGCTGCCAGCGTCGATCCGCACCACGAGGTCGACCGGCTGGTCCTCGTGATTGAGGATCGTCAGCTCCTCGTGGAAACCGTGCCCCACCGCACGCTGACGAATGACGGACAGCTTGGCGTCGATATAGACCGTCCCGGTGCCCGGGACCAGGAAGAAGCGCGACTCGAAGTACTGCAGGTCGTCGATGGACAACGGGTTGAGCTTCTGACCGTTGATCGTCAGGACCCACGTCGACAGGAAACGAGTGTCGAACGAGAACAGGCCCGTCGGCTCCGAGGGCAGCGACTCGATGTCGCCGCGTTCGTCGCAGACGACAAACGTGTTGCCGTCGAGAATCCGAACCGTCTGGCCGGCCATCGTCAACCCCTCCGCTTGCCGACGGTTCGCGCGGACGACGGCATCTTGCGACCCGTTGGCGCGGGAAACAGGCGCTGAAACCGAACGAGGAAGCCGGGGTCACCCTCCATCGTCAGCTCGTTTCGAAGGGCGGCGGCCATGGCGTTGGCCTTGCCGCTGGCGAGCTCGTCGAACAGCTTCGCCGACGTCCCGATGATGCAATCGGCCGCGTCGTCCGAATTGGACACCTCGACCGCGCCACCGCGGATGTCCAACCGCCAGTGCGTGACCTTCCCGTCACGGTCGATGTCAATGCGGGCGGACCCGGTGGTCCGCTGCAGGGCCGGTTCCTGTCCGCGCTCTGCGAGCCGCGCAAAGAACGCCGCTGTTGGGTCTGGCATTCGCGATCCCCCACGACGAGATGCACCTCCGGTAGCCCGCCAGGCAGATGCGGGTGGGGACGCCGGGGGTCAGGGCCGTCGTTGTGTAGTCTGCCGACCCAATGTCGTGGCGACTCTTGGCGATCGCATCACCCCGTCCGGGTGAGACGTGGCGCTGTACTGGCGTGCAACTCGACGGCGTCGGCACGAGGTGGCCTCGCCAGTCCGATCCGGTAGTCGTACATCCAGCCAAGAGACTTCTCGGTGATCACCCACCGGAAGAGGATCCGCAGCATCGCGTCGCGGGCCACCCGCCCGAACCGTCCGGGCACCTTGTCGCTGCTGCCGCGGGCGCCCCAGGCGACGATCTTCTCGACGCGCTCGCGGCGACACTGCTCGTAGGTGGCAAACGCCACCTCGATGGACGACGTCTGTTCGAGCTCCCCGGCCAGGACGATCGCGTCCTCGATCGCCATCGAGGCACCTTGTCCCGAGGTCGGTGCGGGAGCGTGGGCGGCGTCGCCGATGACGATCATCGGACCCCGGTGCCAGACGGGGACATGGCCCAGGTCGTGCGTGTTATCGGCCGCAAGCTCGAGCTCGCCGGCTTCGATCAGCTCGACCGCACGGCCGGCATCTCCTGCGAAGTGGCGGGCGAGCTGTCGCCGCCAGCCGTCCTCGCTGGTCGGCGGCCCGCTCCTCCGGCGTGATCTGTGGCCGCGGCACATTGGCGAACCACACGACATCGCCGTCCGGGGTTGCCTGATAGCCGAAGAAGGCCTGCCGCCCGAAGACGAGATGCCATGCCTCGGGCTCGATGTCCTTCGCGGCACCGCGGGTCACACCGCCAAAGTTCGTCAGACCGACGTAGCGGCCCCTCGGGGGCCGCAGGATCGATGGCGCGGCGAACGACGGAGTGCACACCGTCTGCCCCGATGAGCAGGTCGCCGGACGCGGTGCTGTCGTCGTCGAACCTCGCGAGGACCCCGTCCGGCGACTGCCACCGCGGTCTTCAGTCGGCGACCGTAGTCGATCCGAATCCCACGTCGACCGGCCTCCTCCTGGAGGATGCGCGTCAGTCGCGATCGCTTCATCGTGTGGGCAGCCGGGCTGCCCGGCAGCGACGAGTCGAGCGGCAGCGAAGCCAGCCGACGACCTGCTTCGTTCCACATGACGTTGCGCCGCGTCGGAAAGCCGGCGTCGATCGCGAGCTCGCGTGCGCCGATCGCGCCGAGCGCCTCGAGTCCGTTCGCCGTCACGGTGAAGTAGGACCCGAGCTCCCCATCGGACGGCGGGTGCGACTCGAAGATCGTGGCTTCGATGCCGACCTGCTGGAGAGCCATCGCGGTCACGGTGCCTGCAACGCCGCCACCCACAATCAGTGCCTTCATCTGGTGTATCCTTCGTACCGTTTCGATGTATTTCGTTCTTGGTGATCTCTCGTATATCGAAGGATATGCCGGTGGCCGAGCAAGCGTCAAGACCTCATTGCCGCGGTCGGGAGGGCAACACAGGCCTACCAGCGGGCGACGGACGGCTTCGACGACGAGGTCGGGCGGAAGCTCGGCCTGAACGCGACTGATCTCCGCTGCCTCGACTGGCTGAGCGAAGCCGCGATGTCGGCCGGGGAGCTCGCGGAAGCGACGGGCCTGTCGAGCGCGGCAACGACGACGTTGCTCGACCGGCTCGAGCGGAAGGGGTTCGTCCAGCGGGAGCGCGACACCGTCGATCGGCGCAAGGTCGCGTCGCAATGACGCCCACCGGACGGGAGCTGGTCGGCGGCCTGTACGGGCCACTGGCGCGCGACGGCAGCCAGGGCCTGTCGCGGTTCACCGACGCGGAACTCGGGAAGGTGCTCGACTTCCTCGGCGAGGCAACCGCGCTTGTCGATCGGCACCGCCGACGCCTTAGAACGACCCGCGGCTGATCGCGGACGCTCTAAGCCGGCTGCTGGGGCGGAGGCGGCCGCCACGGCTTCGAATCAGCCGGCCTTGGCCTCGCTCGTGGCGGCATTGGCCGCACTCGTGACCGCCGCGGCAGTCTCGTCGTCGATCGGAACGGACTTGACTGCCGCCGCATCCGGGATGGTGTTCTTGACGGCGTCGATCGCGGTGATGTCCACGACGGCGACGATCCCAGAAGTTCCTGGCGTGATCACGTCCGCAAGATCCTTGGCGACGTCGGACTTCGTCGCGATGTTGCCGGCCTTACCGACAGCAGCGCCGACGACACCGCCGAGAGCCGCGCCAGCCAGGAGCGAGGGCGGGAAGATGATCGCCAACGCCACGCCTGCGACAGCCCCCCATGCGAACCCTCGGCGGGTGTGGTGGTCGGTCAGCTTCCGGACCTTGATGTTGCCCTGGTAGTCGGCATCGACGACCAGAACGCCCTGGATGTCGATAGCGCGGCGGGACTCAGCGTCGCGTAGCGCCTCGTAGGCGACCGACGCCGCATCCATGTCGCGGAAACGCGCGACCAGGAGCGCCTGCGTGCCCTGGACGGCGATGCCGCCCTCGGCGACGACGCCCTGCTCATCGATGAGGGCGCCGCTCGTGCGACAACCGGCTTCTCGTTTGGGTTGGTGTTGTCAGTCATTGCCAGGACCTCCCGTTGCGTGGACGCAGCGACACTAAGCCGGGGCCAGTTCGACGACATCACCCGTTCTGAGTGATATCGAGCCGATTCACCTCCGCCATGCGCCCCTGTTTCACCGACTCGGTCGACCGTGGGGCGGCTCCCTAGTCGCAGCCGCGACATTGGCCCCGGCTGCCGGGCGCCACGGCTCGCTGGCGCTCGACGTCTCGGGGATCGGTGAGCTGGAGCCGGCCTTCCGGTTGATGCGGCTCCGCGCAGCTGAAGGCCTCGATCTCCCTCCGAGACCGGGCTCTCCTTCAGCGTCGGTTACTTCTCGTGCGGGGCGAAGCTGCCTTCCTCCGCGGAGTCAGGCGTGAGCGGTTTGCTGCGCTCGCCGGCGGCGAAGTCGCCGTGAAGTTCAGCCTCGAGCTTCTCCTCGTCCGTCAACGGCTTGGTTCGCTCGCCGCCCGCGAAATCTCCTTCGAGGAGGGCTGACTCGTCGGCTTCCGGTGTCAACGGCTTAGTGCGCTCGCCGGCAGCGAAGTCGCCGTGGAGCTCCTTCTCCGTCTTGTCGTCCATGGTGGACCTCCCCGCGTTGTCATGCCGGCGTTGCGGTCCCGAGATCCGCGAACCCGCCGCCGGCGGACAGCGTCATCATGCTCCCGACCTCGGCCGCTGTACACCACAAGATCGTCGCAGCCATCCGCTGGCCTCTACCCGCCGAGACGGCACTGCGCGATACTCCGCGGACCGAGGGGACCAGCGGCAGGAGAGGGTTCAATGGCGGTCGCGGCACTTCCGGCCTTCCGTACGAAGGCGTTCATCGACGGGCAGTTCCAGGACGCGGCGTCCGGCGAGACGTTCGTGACCGAGAACCCGGCCACGGGCCAGCCGATCGCGACGATCGCATCGGGCGGCGCAGCCGACATCGACGCGGCGGTCCGCGCCGCGCGCCGGGCATTCGACGACGGGCGCTGGTCGCGGCGGGCCCCGGCCGAGCGCAAGGGGGTCCTCCTCCGCTTCGCCGACCTGCTCGAGGCGAACCTCGAGGAACTCGCGCTCCTCGACTCGCTGGAGGGCGGCAAGCCGATCACCGACACCCGCGAGGTCGACGTCCCGGATGCCGTCCAGACCTTCCGCTGGTTCGCAGAGGCGATCGACAAGGTCTTCGACGCCGTCGCGCCGACCGGTCCGGACGCCCTCGGCCTGATCGTCCGCGAGCCGATCGGCGTGGTGGGCGCGGTGGTGCCCTGGAACTTCCCCCTGCTGATGGCGACCTGGAAGGCCGCCCCGGCCCTCGCGGCCGGCAACAGCCTGATCATCAAGCCCGCGCGGCTGACGTCGATGTCGGCGCTTCGGATGGCCGAGCTGGCGTCCGAGGCCGGGCTACCGGATGGCGTCTTCAACGTCGTGCCGGGCTCTGGCTCCGAGGCCGGCCAGGCACTCGGGCGCCACATGGACGTCGACATGGTGACGTTCACCGGCTCGACGGAGACCGGCCGCCAGTTCCTGCACTACTCGGCGGAGAGCAACCTCAAGGAGATCGCGCTTGAGATGGGCGGCAAGAGCCCGCAGGTCGTGCTCGCCGATCCACCCGAACTGGACCGCGTTGCCGAGCAGGTCCTGCTCGCGGGACTGATGAACATGGGCGAGAACTGCTCGGCCGGATCCCGCCTCCTCGTCCACCGCTCGGTGCGCGACGACCTCGTCGAGCATCTGGTCGGAAGGCCTCAAGGCCTGGCCGGTCGGCGACCCGCTGGAGCCGGAGACTCGCCTCGGCCCGATGGTCGAGAAGCCGCATCTCGACAAGGTTCTCGGCTACATCGAGAAGGGTCGGGCCGAGGGCGCGCGGATCGTGACCGGTGGCGAGCGGACCCTCATCGAGACCGGCGGTCACTTCGTGGCGCCGACGATCTTCGACGACGTCCGCAACACGATGACGATCGCGCGCGAGGAAATCTTCGGCCCGGTCATCTCACTCGTGCCGTTCGACGACGAGGACGAGGCGATCGCGCTCGCGAACCAGACCAGCTACGGGCTTGCGGCCTCGGTCTATACGACGAACCTCGACCGTGCGATCCGTTTCGCGCGGGCAATCCGCGCCGGTACGGTCGGCGTGAACGCCTATTCCGAGGGTGACATCACGACGCCGTTCGGTGGCTACAAGGAGTCGGGCTTCGGCGGCCGCGACAAGGGCCTCGAGGCGTTCGAGCAGTACACCGAGAAGAAGACGATCTGGTTCGCGCTGGGGTGAGGCGCGCTGCTCCGCTGGACGACCACTCCTGTCGGTGATGCGAATTCCCGGCATCACAAGGGTTGCGCGGAAACGCCACGGCTGCCTGATGTCGGGAAGTCGCATCCGGGGAAAGGTTGCTGGTCCGCGGGGGAAGGAGCGCCGGATTCTCGCCCCACGGCAGCAGCGACGAATTCCGAGGGCAGCCGTTCGCTGAACGTGCCGTCCCGCGCAAGAATCGGCCCAGCGAGCCGAGGATTTCTCGTGGGACGCAACGAACGAGCGAATTGCGACGTTTCGTTCGTCCCTGCTGCCGCCCCACGGGAGCTTGGCCGGCCGGCGAGCCCTCAGTCGGTCGACGGCGCCGGGGCTCCGCCGCGGAACGACACTGGTTCCTCGACGGGGACCGTCGCGCCGGGCCCGGGGATCGTGACGACCGCGACGACCGCGGCGATCGCGGCCGAGGCGATGCCGATCATGAAGGCCGCGCCGGTCGCGATCGAGAACGCCTGGTGGATCGCGTCGACGATCCCCGGGATGAACGGCTCGACCTGGGCCCGGAACGCCTCCGGCACCGCAGCCAGGATCCTGGCGCCGAGGTCGCCGACACCGGTCAGCTGATTGAGCGTGTTGCCACCCCCGCTGGCGAAGCCCTCCGTGATCTGGGGCGGAACCCCCGCCGCGGTCAACTGCTCCGGGACCTCCTTGAGGAGGGTCTCCGTGAAGATCGTGCCAGTGAGTGCGAGCCCGACTGTGCCGCCGACCTGCTGGAACAGCGTCAGGCTGCTGGTGCCCGTCCCGAGGTCACGGACCGGGACGTTGTTCTGGACGACCAGCGTGAACACCGCGAACGCTGGGCCGATGCCGAAGCCGATGATCGCCATCCACAGCCACAGCAGCGGCAGCGGCGTGTCGGGCCGGATGTTGGTGGACAGGTACAGGCCGAGAGACAGCAGGATCATCCCGCCGACGACGATGATCTTGTACTGCCGCGTGCGTGCGACGATCTGGCCACTGACGATCGCGGAGAAGATCAGGCCGGCCAGGAGCGGCAGGATCTGGTAGCCCGACTCGAGCGCGGAGCTTCCGTTGACGACCTGGAACCAGCGCGGCAGGAAGACGACCGCGGCAAAGAAGCCCATGGCCGCGAGGAACATCGCGGTCACGCTCCCGGTGAACGCGGGGATGCGGAAGAGCTTCAGCGGCACGAGCGGCTCGTGGGCGCGGCTTTCGGCGAAGATGAACGCGGCCAGAACGACGAACCCGAGGACGATCAGCCCGCCCACCGTCGGGTCGGTCCACTCGCCGGTCTGCTTGTTCGTGAACCCGACAAGGATCGGGACAAGCGCGCCGGTCAGGAGTGCGGCCCCGGCGTAGTCGAGTGAGCGGTCCGCGACATCCTCGGTATGGAGCGGCAGGGTCCGCCAGATCACGACGAGGACGACCGCGCCAAGCGGCAGGTTGACGAAGAAGATCCAGTGCCAGCCGATCGTGTCGGTGATGATCCCGCCGATGGCTGGTCCGATGACCGAGCTCAGGCCGAACACCGCTCCGAAGAAGCCCTGGTACTTGCCCCGCTCGGACGGCGCGAAGATGTCGCCAATGATCGCGAGTGCCACCGGGAACAGCGCGCCCGCGCCGAGGCCCTGGATCCCGCGGAACAGAATGAACTGCCACATCTCCTGCGACAGCCCGCACAGCAGCGAGCCGAAGAGGAAGATCGAGACGCCGATGAGGAAGATTGGCCGCCGCCCGTAGAGGTCGGACAGCTTGCCGTAGATCGGGCCGCTGACCGTCGCGGTCAGCAGGTACGCGGTGAACGCCCACACGTAGACGTCGTTGCCGTTGAGATCGGTCACGATCACCGGCAGCGCTGTCCCGACGATCGTCTGGTCGAGGGCGGCGAGCAGGATGCCGAGGAGAACCGCAAACAGGATCTCCATCCGTACGCGATGGGGCAGCTCGATCGGGGCGCGGTCCTGGGCGGGTGGGTTCAACGCGGTCATGACAGGGAAACCTCTTGGGCAGGCCGGACGCTGGCAAACCCGTCCGGCGGCGGGCAGCCAGCGCCGTAGTTATTCCATTGTCGTAGGTGGGACGTCGAAATTCGACAGGAATCATCGGTCCGACCCGAAATCGCAACGTTGCCACGCGCGGACGCGAGGGCTAGGCTGATCGCGGCGCCCGTCTCGCGCCTGACCGCTCACTCCGGTGCTCACGCCACCGGCCGAATACGGGAGCGGTAAAGGGGATTCGTATCCTCGGGATGCCGGTCGTGCGCCCTTCCGGCGGGCGAGCAGGAGCGTGGGTCCGCCGCCGCGCCGTGGAACGGAGCAGCACGATGACCACGCACAAGACCCTCAAGCATCGCGTGCGCGCGCGCATGGAGAAGACCGGCGAGCGCTACACGGCCGCGCGCCGCAATGTCACGGCAGCGGCCAATGCCACAAGCCCGACGGCCGCGGCGAAACCTGCGCCGAGCGCGCCGCCCCCGGTCTCCGACGAGTCGGTCCGCAAGGCGACGGGACGGGGCTGGGACGAGTGGTTCGCCATCCTCGATGACGCCGGCGCGGTGGGCTGGAAGCACCCGGAGATCGCCCGCTGGGTTGTCGCCGAGCACGGGATCTCGGGCTGGTGGGCACAGAGCGTCACGGTCGGGTTCGAACGGTCGCGGGGGCTGCGCGCAGAGCACGAGCGGCCGTCGGGCTACTCGCTTAGCGCGACGAAGACCGTGAACGTCCCCGTCGAACGGCTTTACGAGGCGTTCGCCAACACGCGCGAGCGCAACCGCTGGCTGGAGCATTCGGCCCGCGTTCGGTCGACGACGGCACCGCGGACCGTCAATCTCGACTGGGGGAACGGCTCGCGGGTCGCCGCGCGCTTCACGGAGCAGAGCCCGTCAAAGTCGCAGGTCGCGCTCCAGCAGGAGCCGCTCGCTGACGCGGCGGCGGTCGAGGAGCTGCGGGCGTTCTGGCGGGCGAGGCTGACGGACCTCAAGGCCCGTCTCGAAGCGGGCGGCGGCGCCAGCTAAGCTTACCTGGCACCGGCGTTCGTTTCTGGATGCCGGTGCCGAAACTTCTAGACATCGCGCGCAGCTTGCGGCAATACTCCGTGGTATGTCGGAAGTGCGCGCAGATGCGCCAACCAGGATCCGGGTCGGCCAGGCGGCCGAGATGCTCGGCGTCAGCGTCGAGACGCTCCGGCGCTGGGAGACCGAAGGCCGCCTCAGGATGGAGCGCTCCGAGGGCGGTCAGCGGCTCGTCGAGGTCGAGGAGATCTCGCGGCTCCTCGGGGAGCGTCGACGCGCGTCGGCCGCGCGGCCGATCGTCGCCCAGTCCGCGCGCAATCACTTCCCGGGCATCGTGACCCGGATCGAGCGCGATCGCGTCGCGGCCGTCGTCGAGGTCCAGGCGGGACCCCACAGGCTCGTCAGCCTGATGACGGCCGAGGCGGTGGACGACCTCGACCTGAAGGTCGGCGACGAGGCGATCTGCACGGTGAAGGCAACGAACGTCGTCGTCGAGATTCCGTCCGCACGGGAGCCCCGCTCGTGACGATGCGGGTGACCGTCGTGGCGATGGCCATGGCCGTGCTCATCGCCGCATGTACGAGCGCAGGCGCGTCGATCACGCCACCGGCGTCAACCAGCGCAGCGCAATCGGTAGCGCCCGGCGCTGCTCCCGTCGACCTCACGATCTTCGCCGCGGCATCGTTGAGGAACATGCTCGCCGAGGCAGAAACCGCCTACGAGGCGGCGAACCCGGGGACCACTCTCACGGTCTCCACCGACTCGTCGGCAGCGCTCGAGACGCAGATCGAGCAGGGCGCGCCCGCAGACGTCTTCCTGTCGGCCGACACGACGAACCCGCAGAAGCTTGTCGATGGCGGGCTCGCAAGCGGTGAGGCCATTCCGTTCGCTGGCAACAAGCTGACCGTGATTGTTCCGACCGACAACCCTGCGGGAATCCGTTCGCCGACGGATCTCGCGAAACCGGGGCTTCGGATCATCGCCGCGGGCGACGAGGTGCCGATCACGAAGTACGCGACCCGGCTGGTCGAGAACCTCGCGGCCGAGGCGGACGATCCGGAAGGCTTCGCGGCCGCATACGCCGCAAACGTCGCGTCGAAGGAGGACAACGTCAGCGCAATCGTGTCCAAGATCGAACTCGGCGAAGGCGACGCCGGGATCGTCTATGTCACCGACGCTGCCACGTCCGATGAGGTGACGTCGATCGAGGTCGCCGATGCGGCCAACGTGCCGGCGACCTATGCGGGGGTCGTCGTCGGCGAGTCTCCGAACCAGGACGCAGCGGCCGCGTTCCTCGACTGGCTGGCAGGCCTCGAGGGCCAGGCGATCCTGTCCTCGTTCGGCTTCCTGCCGCCCCCATGACATCCGGCGCCGACGCCGGCGCATCCACAGGGGTCGCACGCCAGGGGGGTGCGGTGCGACCCGACGACGGGCCGAGCGCCTCCGTGGTTGGGGGGTGGACCGTCCGGCTCGTCGCCGGCCTCACGCTGCTGTTCCTGGGCTTGCCCGTCGTTGTCCTGGTTGCTCGCTCCATCCTTGACGGGTCGTTGACGGATGCGATCACGACGCCGGTCGTGCTCGATGCCCTGCTGCTCAGCCTGACAACAACGAGCGTCAGCCTCGTGCTGACCGCCGTCTTCGGGCTTCCCGTCGCCTGGCTGCTCGCACGTCGGACCTTCCGAGGCTCGTGGCTCGTGGAGACGATCGTCGACCTGCCGATTGTCCTGCCGCCGGCCGTCGCCGGCCTGGGCCTGCTCCTCGTGTTCGGCCGTCGCGGCCTGCTCGGCGATGCGCTCGGGCTCAGCATTCCGTTCACGATCCTCGCCGTGATCCTCGCCCAGACATTCGTCTCGGCACCGTTCTTCATCCGCTCTGCGCGAACCGGCATCTCGAACGTCGACCTCGACCTCGAGGCCGCGGCGCGCGTCGACGGCGCGTCGGAACTCCAGGTGTTCCGGCGTATCACGGCACCCCTGGCGACAACCGCCCTCGCGGCCGGCCTCGTCATGGCGTGGGCACGCGCACTCGGCGAGTTCGGCGCGACGATCATGTTCGCCGGCAGTATCGAAGGGCGGACCCAGACCCTCCCCCTCGTCGTTTACGGGGAGTTCCAGGGCGGCGACCTCGACGCATCGATTGCGGCGGCCGCCATCCTCGTGCTTGCAGCGTTCGGCGTCCTGATTGCTGTCCGCATCCTGCACTGGGGCCGGGCCCTGGACACGCGCCGCCTGGCCTGACGAGCGCTACGTTCCGGGCTTCTCCGGCGGCGACGCCCACTCCTCGTCGCGATCCGCCAGCCAGCGTGTGATGAACCGGGGGTTGCCGTGGATCGCCGTCAGGCGTAGCTCGCCCGTCCCGGTGTTGGTGAACCCGTGCGGCAGATCAGGCGGTCCGACGACGAGGTGGCCCGCCTCGACGACCAGCGTCTCGACGCCGAGCACGAACGTGGCCTGCCCGGCGTCGACGATGAACACCTCGGCGTACGGGTGCGTATGGACGGCCGGCCCGGCGCCAGGGCCCGAGTGGACGAGGATGATCGAAAACGGGACGTCGCCGTGGTCCTCGCCGACGAATTCGTGGCTGTGGCGGGTATGCGGCAGCGCGTCGAGCGCGACGATCGAGGCTCTGGGCGGCGCCATCAGTCGAACGGGGCGTTCTCGTCGCTGCGGACCCGGTCGGTCAGGGCCATGAGGACGCCGAGGCGCACTGCCCCGAAGCGGTCCATCAGCTCGAGGAACTCGGGCCGGCGGATCACGAGCGCCGTGACCGGGCCTGCAGCCGTGGCGGTCGCCGTGCGCGGCCGGCCGTCGATCAGGCTGATCTCGCCGAGAAAGTCGCCTGGGCCCATGTTCCGGACCGTCATCCCGTTCTGCGAGATGACGAGCTGTCCGTCGACCACCACGTAGAAGGCGTCGCCCTCGTCGCCCTCGCGCGTCATTTCGTCGCCGTCGGCGAACTGCGTCTCGGTCGCGAGGCCGGCGACCGCCTCCAGCGCGCTCTGCGTCATGCCGCGGAAGAGCGGAACCTGCGTCAGGTGGTCGATGACGGCGCTCATCAATGCCTCTCGGGTGCGGCGTGCTGACTGCGCGACGGTAGAGGCGCTCCGTTAACGCACCGTCAACGCCGAGGGATCACAGCCACCCGCGTTTCCGGAAGATGAGCCACAGCCCGACACTGATGAGGACCATGAGACTCAGGGCGAACGCGTAGCCGTACCCCCAATGGAGCTCCGGGATGTTGTCGAAATTCATTCCGTAGATCGTGCCGATCAACGTTGGCGCGAAGATGATCGCGGCCCATGCAGAGATGCGTTTGATCTCCTCGTTCTGGTCGTAGCTCGCCTCGGTCAACCGCTTCATCTCCTCGGTCTGCGCCTGGTTGACGAGGGTCGCGTTGAGCGTCAATACGTCGGACAGCATCTGGCGGAAGTTGTCGACGCGCTCGACGACCGTCGTCGCGTGGTCTGCGACGTCACGCAGGTAGCGCTGCAGCTCGTCGTCCGTGCCGTACTTGTCGAAACCGGCGGTCAGCCCGTCGAGCATCGCCATCAACGGCCGCGTCGAGCGCTGGAATTCGATGACCTCGCCCGACAGCTCGTAGATGCGTCTCGACACCTTGGGATCGTTGCTGAACACCTGGATCTCGATCTCGTCGATGTCCTTCTGGAGCCCCGCCACGACCGGGGCGTAGCCGTCGACGACGCCGTCGAGAATCGCGTAGAGGACCGCCTCCGGACCCCGAGCGAGCAGCTCGGGATCGTTCTCCATGCGTTCCCGGACGCGACCCAGGTCGGGCGTCCGGCTGTGGCGGACCGTGAGCACGAAGTTCGGTCCGACGAAGATGTGGATCTCGCCGAACTCGACCTCCTCCTCCTTGTCCAGGTAGGTCGCCGCCCGAAGGACGACGAACAGGGTGTCGCCGTAGCGCTCGAGCTTCGGCCGCTGGTGGGCGACAATCGCGTCCTCGACCGCGATCTCGTGGAAGCCGAACTCGTCGGCGACCGGCAGGAGCTGGGCTTCGGTCGGCCGCAGCATCCCGATCCAGGCGAAGGACCCGGGTTCCTCGCGAAGCTGACCGGTTACCTCGGCGACTGTCGACGGACTGGCGATGCGCACGCCGTCGCGATAGATCGCCGCGTCGACGACGGACTTCTCGACCGGGGCGACGACATCTTCCGGGCGGGCCTCCATCGAGACCTCGGGGGCCGGCTCGTCGCTTGGCCGCGGGCGCGGCGTGCGGGTTCGGGAGAACGGTCGTGCGGGAAGTGGGAATCGCGTGCGTCGTTGGGCCATGACGGGTTCTCCGAGACGCCTGCGGGTGCGGCGCGTACAGGCTACCCCGCCCGGACCCGGGGCGCTCCGGCGAACGGCACGCCCTCAGTCGCGGTGCCTGAAGTTGCGCACGGCCACAGCGAGCATCGCGATGCCGAACCCGACCAGCACGAGCGCCTCGAACCACATCGGCACGATCTGGCCCATGATCGTCAGCCCGAACTGGTCGGACGTGCCGGGCGGCAGCGTCGGCGCGAGCACGATCCGGCGGATCGGGTCGATGCCGTAGGTCGCCGGGTTCAGGCGCGTCAGGACCGTCAGCCACGCCGGCAGGTTCGCCAGCGGGAAGAGGGCGCCCGACAGGAAGAACATCGGCATCATCAGGAAGTTCATGACGATCTGGAAGCCCTGCATCGACTTCATCCGCGAAGCGAGCGCAACGCCCATGGCGGACAGCGCGAACGCCAGCAGGAACACGAACGGTACGAGCAGCAGCACCAATTCGATCGTCAGCTTGACGCCGACGAGCGGCGCGAGGACGAGCAGGATCAGACCCTGGATCATCGCCTGGGTAGCGCCGCCGAGCGACTTCCCGATCGCCACCGCCGAGCGATCGATCGGCGCGACGAGGACCTCCTTGAGGAAGCCGAATTCACGGTCCCACACGATTGACATCGCGCCGAACACCGCGGCGAACAGGACGGCCATCCCGATGATCCCGGGGAACATGAACTGGATGTAGTCGACCGGTCCGGTCGCCTGGCCTGAAGCTGCGATGGCCGACGACAGGCCGGTCCCGAAGATCAGCAGGAACAGCAGCGGCTGGGCGAGCGAGGCCACGATCCGGGCGCGATCGCGCCAGAACCGCAGCAGGTCGCGGTACCAGATGATGTAAATGGCGCGGAGGGTGCCGGCGATCCCGGTCGAGGGCCGCCCGACGGCGCGCCGCGTGGGCTGAAGGGTTACCTCCTGGTTGAGGCTCTCGCTGGTCAATTTCGACCTCCCCATGCCCGTCCGAACATCCGCATCATGTCGGTCGCTCCGGCGGCTTCGTCACGGATCGCGTGACCGGTGAGCTTGAGGAAGACGTCGTCCAGGCTCGGCCGGTGGAACGAGACGGAGGTCACGGGGACACTGAGCTCGCGGACGAGCCGTGGCATGAATGCGGCTGCGTCCTCGACCTCGACCCTGACCGAACCATCGGCGACGATCGGCTCGAGGCCGAATCGCTCACGGATGTCCGTGGCGGCCGCCTCGTTGTCGTCGGTCTGCACGGTCACGATGTCGCCGCCCACCAGCGCTTTGAGCTCCGCCGGCGTGCCCACGGCGACGATCCGCCCCCCGTCGATGATCGCGATCCGGTCGCATTCCTCGGCCTCGTCCATGTAATGGGTGGTCATGAACAGGGTCACGCCGGCCTCGTCGCGGAGGCGGCGGAGGTACGCCCAGATGTGACGCCGGGTCTGCGGATCGAGCCCGATCGTGGGTTCGTCGAGGAACAGCACCTCGGGCGTGTGGAGCATCCCGCGCGCGATCTCGAGCCGCCGCTTCATTCCGCCCGAGAACGTCATCACGCGCGAACTGGCACGATCGGTGAGCTCGACCATCTCGAGCACCTCCGCGATCCGTTGCTTGCGCTCGGCGGCGGGCACGGAATAGACGAAGGCGTGGAACTGCAGGTTCTCGCGTGCGGTGAGCTGACCGTCGAGCGACGGGTCCTGGAAGACGAGCCCGATCCGGGCACGCACGTCGGCCTGCTGGCGATCGACGTCGAAGCCGGCGACGGTTGCCGAGCCGCCGGTCGGGCGCATCAGCGTGCACAGCATGTTGATCGTGGTGGACTTGCCCGCGCCGTTGGGCCCGAGGAAGCCGAAGATCTCGCCCGGCTCTGACGTCGAGGTCGATCCCCTTCACCGCTTCGAGGTCACCGAACTTCTTGGTCAGGCCGGCGGCGTGGATGACCGGTGCTGCCGTGTCCGTCATGCGTCGACCTCCGCCGGCGCGTCGTCGGCGAGCAGGCGGTACAGCTCCCGGCGGGCGTCGATCAGTGTGCGACGCGCTTCCTGCTGAGCGGCGGGCGATCCGACCTTCGACACCTGGAGGGCCGCCCGTACCAGTTGCATGGCCTCCCGCCGCACGTCGGGCGACTCGTCCGGATCGCCGACCTTGACGATCACCAGTGGCGATCGGCCGGCCTCGAAGGTCGCGACGAGTGTGCGGCCGTCGTCGGTCAGGCTGTACGTCCGGCGACCGTCGACCTCCTCGCTGCGCACCAGTCCCTCGTCCTGGAGCTGCTGGAGGGTCGGATAGACGGACCCTGCGCTCGGGCGCCAGCGACCCCGGCTGCGCTCCTCGAGCACGCGGATGACCTGGTAGCCGTGCATCGGCTCTTCCTCGAGCACGGCGAGGATCGCCGGCCGGACGTCGCCACGGCGCACCGCCGAACGGCTGCCTCGTCGCAGGTCGTGGAGGAATTCGCGGACGAAGGAATCGTGTCCCTCGTCGTCGGTTCTCGTGCGGTGGCCACCTCGGCGGTGAGCCCGGTCGTACATCAGTGCGTGTCCTCGAGTTGCGAGTGGATCGTGTGCGCTCACGATATATCGCGACACGTTGCCGGTCAAGCGGTCATGTTGCTGTTCGTCAGGCGGCCCGGACAGGATCGGATCAGCGCCGTACCATGGCCGTCCCCCACGTTCAGTGCCCGAGGGCGGGAGGATCCCCACACATGACCGAGGTCGCGCTCGATCGAGCCGGCGCCCCGGCAGGCTCCGCGGTTGCGGACCTGGAGCGCCAGCTCGAGGACTATCGGACCGAGCTCACCGGCTATGCCTACCGGATGCTCGGATCGACATTCGATGCCGAGGACGCAGTCCAGGAGACCCTGGTCCGCGCATGGAAGAGCCTCGAGCGTTTCGAGGGCCGGGCGGCCCTCCGCTCGTGGCTGTACCGGATCGCCACCAACGTCTGCCTCGACATGCTCAACGGCCGCAAGCGGCGCGCCCGACCGATGGACATGGGTCCGGCGTCGGTCGCCGAGGCCACGCTCGGGCCGCCGCTCGAGGAGACGGCCTGGGTCGAGCCGATCCCCGATTCGGTCGTGGTTCCGGCCGGCGGCGATCCGGCCGAGGTCGCGATCGCGCGCGAATCGATCCGCCTCGCGTTCGTCTCCGCACTCCAGCGGCTGCCGCCGAAGCAGCGCGCCGTCCTGATCCTGCGCGAGGTGCTCCGCTGGCAGGCAAGCGAGGTCGCGGAGCTGCTCGATACGAGCATCGCATCGGTGAACAGCGCGCTCCAGCGGGCGCGCGCCACGCTCGACGCGGCCAAGGACGAGGACGGTCACGCTGACAGCGCGATCGAGCCGCTCAACGCCGACGACCAGGCGCTGCTTGCCCGCTACGTCGACGCGTTCGAGCGCTACGACATGGACTCGCTGACCTCGCTCCTGCGCGAGGACGCGACCTGGAACATGCCGCCGTACGATCTCTGGCTGCAGACCCACGACGACATCGTCAAATGGTGTCTCGGCCCGGGCATCGGCTGTCAGGGTTCACGCCTCATCCCGATCATGGCGAACGGCGCGCCGGGGTTCGGGCAGTACAAGCCGGCGCCGGACGGCGGCCTCGACCCATGGTCAATCCAGGTGCTCGAGCTGCGGGACGGCCGGGTCGCCGGCATCACGTTCTTCCTCGACACCGAGCGGTTCTTCCCGCTCTTCGGGTTGCCCGAGCATCTCGAGGCCTGAGGCGGGCGCGCACGGCAGGACCTCGCCAAGCCCGGCGAGCCCGAGAAGCTCGAGGAGTTCGGTGGACGGATATCGCAGGTTGACCCCACAGCCCATCCGGCGCGCCCGAAGCGCGAGCCGCGCGAGCGCATCGACGGTTGCCATGTCCGCATCGGCCAGGCCCGCGAGGTCGCACAGGATCAACGTCGCGTCGCCGTGGACGATGCCGGGACCCATGCGTTCCATGAGGTTCGCGACGTCGTCCGGGTCGAGCGAATCAACGGCGAGCAGGATCGTCTTGGGTTGTGGGGACATGCTCGGCTGTGCCACCGACCGGCGACCTCCTTCACCCATCAGACCAACTCGAGGTCCGGAACTCATCGGCGGCCGCAGGCAGGTTCCGATGAATCGCGGCCGTTCGGCCAGTCATACCCTTGGCACTACAAGCCCCATTGCCACCTGAACGCAGAGGAGACGTCCTGTGCCCCAAGCGACAACATCCATCTCCATCCCGGACCTGCGTGCCGCGCTCAGCGGCAGGGTGATCGGGCCGGAAGACGCCGATTACGACACGGCCAGAACCGTCCTCGTCCCAATTGCGGCCGAACGCCGTCCCGCGGCGATCGTCCGCGTGGCGAACGCCAACGATGTTGCGGTCGTCGTGAACTACGCGCGCGACCACGGCGTCGAGCTTGCAGTTCGCAGCGGCGGTCACAGTGCATCCGGACACAGCACGGTCGACGGCGGCATCGTGCTCGATCTCCACGATATGAAGGGCCTCGAGATCGACGCCGCGAACCGGACCGCCTGGGCGGAGACGGGCCTGACCGCGATCGAGTACTCGACCGCGACCGTCGAGCAGGGTCTCGCGACAGGCTTCGGGGACACCGGCTCGGTCGGGATCGGCGGCCTCACCACCGGCGGCGGCGTCGGCTATCTCGGCCGCCTCCATGGCCTGACGATTGACAACGTCCTCGCCGCCGATGTCGTGACGGCCGATGGACAGCTCCGACGCGTCGACGCCGGGCACGAGCCGGACCTGTTCTGGGGGATCCGTGGAGGCGGCGGCAATTTCGGCGTCGTGACCCGCTTCCAGTACCGGCTGGCGGACGTCAGCCAGTTCACCGGTGGCATGCTCGTGCTGCCGGGGACGCCCGAGGTGATCGAAGGCTTCGTCGCCGCGGCCGATGCGGCGCCGGACGAGCTCTCGACGATCGCCAATATCATGTCGGCGCCGCCCATGCCGTTCCTCCCGGAGGAGGCGGTCGGCTCGATCGTCCTGATGGGCATGCTGGCCTACACCGGTGACCCGGAGTCGGCCGAGCGCGTCCTTGCCCCGTTCCGGGCCCTGGCCACTCCGCTCGCGGACTTCGTGGCGGCAAACCCGTACACGACGATGTACCCGCCCGACGACCCGGAGTACCACCCGACGGCGGAGGCGCGCACGATGTTCATCGATCACGTGGATCGTGCGACGGCGGAGCTGATCGTCGAACGGCTCAACGCGATCGAGGCGCCGATCCGCGTGGCCCAGCTGCGGGTGCTCGGCGGTGCGATGGGGAGGGTGCCGTCCGACGCGACCGCCTACGCCCACCGCTCGGGCCGGATCATGGTCAACGTCGCCGCATTCTACGAGGGCGAGGAGGACCGGGCGCGGAAGGTCGAGTGGGTCAGAGGCTTCAGCGAGGCCCTCTACCAGGGGGTCGACGCGGCCTACGTCAACTTCGTCGGCGATGAAGGCGAGGCGCGAACCCGTGCCGCGTACCCGGGCGCAACCTGGGATCGGCTGGCGCGGATCAAGGCCGAGTACGACCCGGACAACCTGTTCCACCTGAACCAGAACGTGGCGCCCGCCGCCACGTAAGCGCTCCCGCCGCTGGTTCAACTGGACAAGCGGAGGCGCCGGTGAGAGGGCTTTGCCCTTTCGCTGGCGCCACCAACTATGACGGGGGCCGGCGCCCAAACTCATCGGTGCGGCTGATGGAGAATGCCGAGCGCATGTGGAGCATCCGCTGAACCGGCGCACGGCCATCACCGCGGTCGTGGCCGGGCTTGCCGTCGTCGCGCTCGCAGGCGTTGCCCTGTGGGCCTGGTCGGCGCTGCGGCCAGCGACGCCTGACGAACTGATCGACGGCATTACCGTCACCTCGAGCCTGGACGAGTCGTCGCTCGGCGCCACGCAGGCGATCGCCGACTTCGGGCTGGAGGAGGGCATCAAGATGGTCCCCGTCCGGATCGTCGAAGACCTGGGGCTCGAGGTGCGCCTGGAGACGCCCAGGGACATCACGCTGGCCGGCGCCCCGCGGCTCTGCCTCACCGGACCGTTCTGGAACCCGCTGGACGCAGGACTGGACGACCGCTGCTGGGGAGATCCCGATCTCGCGGCGCTGCTGGCCGACTCGATGCCGGCCGATGCCGACGGTCACGTCACGCTTCGTGCCGGTTCGCCGGTCGTGCTGCACGCAGACCTCGTCCGCGGCGACGAGCGCTGCGACTACCCGCCGGGCGACTGGCTGCTCGAGGTGGATGCCGAGCCGGTCGTCGACGGCGTGACGCTGCCGCGCCAGGACATCGCCGCCGTGCCGTTGACCGTGCCGCTCGAGAAGAACGGCGCGCTGGCGTGGCGCACCAACAGCGACACACGCTTCTGCAGCTTCACGGCCGCGGTCTATACGCGCCAGGGAGAGCCCTCGATCACGGGACGCTGACCGAAGGGCGCCGCCCGGACCGATGAATCCGGGCCGTCGGGGCGGTCTGAAACGGTGAGACCACATCACCGAGTTCCGCGTCTCGAAGGAGCGTCCCGAAATGATCCAGAACCCTGCCCCACCCCGAGCGGGCCGCCGCGAATGGATCGGCCTGTCCGTGCTGGCGCTGGCCTGCCTGATGTACGTGATGGACCTGACCGTCCTGCACCTGGCGGTGCCATCGCTCTCGGCCGACCTGCAGCCGAGCAGCGCACAGCTCCTCTGGATCATCGACATCTACGGCTTCATGGTCGCGGGCTTCCTCGTGACGATGGGCACGCTCGGCGACCGCATCGGCCGCCGCAAGCTGCTGTTCATCGGCGCCGGCGCGTTCGGCGCGCTGTCGCTGCTCGCCGCGTTTGCCGTGAGCGCCGAGATGCTCATCCTGAGCCGGGCGCTGCTCGGGATCGCCGGCGCGACGCTCGCACCGTCGACCCTCTCGCTGATCTTCACGATGTTCCAGGATCCCGGCCAGCGCTCGCGTGCGATCGCTGTCTGGATCTCGGCCTTCTCGGCCGGCAGCGCGATCGGCCCGCTGCTCGGCGGCCTGATGCTCGAATACTTCTGGTGGGGTTCGGTGTTCCTGCTGGCCCTGCCGGTGATGGCGCTTCTGCTGATCCTCGGCCCGATCACGCTTCCCGAGTACAAGGATCCGAACGCCGGCCGGCTCGACCTGCTGAGCGTCGCGATGTCGCTGGTGGCCGTGCTGACGGTCATCTTCGGGCTCAAGCAGTTCGCCCAGGACGGGTTCGGCGCCATGCCCGCAGCGTTCGTCCTCGTCGGTCTCGTCGTGGGAACGCTGTTCGTCCGACGCCAGCTGACGCTGGCGGACCCGATGATCGACGTCCGCCTCTTCCGCGTTCCCTCCTTCAGCGCGTCGCTCGCCGTGAACTTCCTGACGATCTTCGTCGCGATCGGCTACTTCATCTTCGTCGCTCAATACCTGCAGCTGGTCCTCGGCCTCTCGCCGCTCGAGGCGGGGGTCTGGTCGGTGCCCTCAGCGATCGCGTTCATCATCGGCTCGAACGCGGCCCCCCGGCTCCTCCGCTACATCCGGCCGGCGTTCCTCATCGGGATCGCGCTGGGCGTTGCCGCGGTCGGGCTGGGCATCCTGAGCCGGGTCGGTGGCGCGGGCAGTGACGGGCTGGCGATCGTGGTTGGCTCCTCGGTCATCATCTCGCTCGGCCTGGCGCCGGTCTTCGGTCTGACCACCGAGCTGGTCGTCGGCTCGGCCCCGCCGGAGCGGGCCGGGGCAGCCTCGGGGATCTCCGAGAGCGCGTTCGAGCTCGGCGGTGCCCTGGGCATCTCGATCCTCGGCAGCATCGGGATCGCGATCTACCGGCGCGACGTGGTCGACGCGCTGCCCGCCGGCATCCCCGCCGAGGCGGCCGTGGTTGCCCAGGACACGCTCGGTGGCGCGGTTGGAATCGCATCCGACATGCCGGCGCAGCTTGCGGCGACGGTCCTCGACGTCGCCCAGGACGCGTTCGTCCAGGGCATGCAGGTCGCGGCTGCGATCAGCGCGGTTCTTGCGGTGGGCGTCGCGCTGTTCGCCGTGGCGGTCCTCCGGAACGTGCGGGCCGGCGGCACCGAGTCGGAGGCCATGGATCCGGAGCCGTCTCGCACCTCGCTGGACGGGGCGCTCGCAGAACCCTGCTGAGGTTCCGTTCCGCATCGCGGATCGCACCCGAAACAGCCCTGCAAGGTCGGAGCGGCGCCGAACGGCGTCGCTCTGTTGTGCGCCGGGCCACGCTGAGGGCGAGGGTTTTCGAACCGCAGCACGGAGGAACAAAGCCATGCCTGAGCTCGACGCCAAGGACCGAGACGATCTGCGCAGCAACCAGTTCGCTTACGTCGACAAGGACGGCGGGGAGCACCTGCCGATCAACGACGCAGCGCACGTGCGCAACGCGATGGCGCGCTTCAATCAGACCGACTTCGAGAGCCAGTCCGCGAAGGAAGAGGCGCGCAGGAAGATCCTCGCGGCCGCCAAGCGCTATGACATCGAGGTCGATGAAGACTCGAACGTCGCCGAGCCGGTGCGCTGAGTCTCCCCGCTTCCCGCTTGTTTCGTCCCACGCACGAAACTGGGTTACCGCGGGGACATCCCGGCCCGATCGTTTCGTCCCGCGCAAGGAATCGCCCGCCGACCACGTGTCGCGGGCGATTTCGTTCATCCCGCGAAACAAACGGCCGCTCGACGGCGTGGACGGGCCGAGTGTCGTTCGCCCGGTGAAACGGCCCCGCCTATGCGGGCGTCGCGATCCGGCTGATCCGTTCGGCTGCAGCGTGGAGCGTCTCGAGCCGCTTGGGAAAGGCGAAGCGGAGCTTCGTCCGCCCGAGCTCAGGACGCGAGTAGAACGATGAGCCAGGGACTGCAGCGATGCCCGGGTCTCCGATCAGCCTCGTGGCGAACGTGACGTCGTCATCGGAGGTGAGATTGCGGATATCGGTCATCACGTAGTACGCGCCAGCGGGTTCGTGGATCCGGAACCCGGCGGTGGCGAGGGCCGGGAGGAGCGCGGCGCGGCGCTCTCGATAGTCGGCGACCAGTTGGGCGTAGTAGCCGTCCGGGAACGTCATCGCGAGCGTCGCCGCCTCCTGCAGCGGTGCGGCGGCGCCGACGGTCAGGAAGTCGTGCGCTCGTCGTACGCCGACGCTCAGCTCGGGCGATGCGATCACCCAGCCCACGCGCCAACCCGTCACCGAGTACGTCTTCGACATCGAATTGATCGCCACCGTTCGGTCGGCCATGCCGGGCAGCGTGGCGAGCGGGATGTGCTCGCCCTCGAACACGATGTGCTCGTAGATGTCATCGGTGAACGCGAGCAGGTCGTGCTCCAGGCAGAGCTGCGAAATGAGCTCGAGCTCGTCGCGACGGAAGACCTTGCCGGTCGGGTTGTGCGGCGAATTGACCACGATCGCCCGGGTCCGTGGCGTCACGGCTGCCCGCAGCTCATCGGGATCGATCGCCCAGTCCGGTTCGTGGAGCGTCACGTAGCGTGGCGTGGCGCCGGTGAGGATCGCGTCGGGTCCGTAGTTCTCGTAGAACGGCTCGAACACGATGACCTCGTCGCCCGGGTCGAGCAGGCCGAGCATCGCCGCGATCATTCCCTCCGTCGCGCCACACACGACCGTGATCTCGGTGTCCGGGTTCGGCTGCCAGCCCGGGTAGAAGCGGGCGGTCTTGGCGGCGATCGCCCGGCGCAGCGGCGGCGCCCCGGCAACGATCGCGTACTGGTTGACGTCGGCGAACAACGCGGCCGCGGCCGCTTCCTTGAGCTCGGTGGGTGCCGGGAAGTCCGGGAAGCCCTGGGCCAGGCTCACGGCACCGGCCTGGACCGCAAGGCGGTTCATCTCGCGGATGACGGACTCGGTGAAGCTCTCGGCCTTGCGGCTGATGCGGCGCATGGCCGGGAGTCTAGCGGCTCACCAATCTCAGTCGGCGGGCCGCATCCCAGTGATCACGAACGTCGTCCGGCACTTTAGCCGTCCAAGGCTCAACTCCGCCGGGTCGTCGCCGAAGTACTCGCAACCGCGGGTATCCGGGTGATCGAGTTGTCCGGTGACCTCGACGAGGAGGCCCTTGGGCGAGGATTCGAGGAGGCCGGATGGCACGTCGGCGAGCGAGGGATGGAGGACGCCGCCCGCAGGCAGGTCATACCCACCAGTCGAGGGTTCCTCGGGCCCGAATTCGTACAGGCACCAGAACGGCGCATTGAGCCAATCGGGCTCGCGAATCAAATCCATGTCAGGGCATGTCAGCTCATCGTCGTCGGATCGGGCGAGCGGAGCCAGCCGGTACGTGCCACTGAACTCAACGCCCGAGTAGCACGCGAGGTGCATGAGGTCGTAGCCGACCTTGTCCACGATCTCATCCGGGCTGGCCCCAAGCGTGCAGGGCAAGGGTGCCGGGACGATCCAGTCTTCCCCGGTCTTTGCGGCTGCAGCAACCCATCCGGTGTGTCCAGCCCGCGGGGCGTGGACCTCGTACCAGTCGTACCCGGAGCCTTCGACCGGGCCACTGATCACGTACAGGGCGTCGCCCTGCGCGAGTAGCGGCTCGTACATGACCGATGCCTCGGACACCTCGGGCCGACTTCGAACGCGGAGCCCCGGCTCGATCGTGACCGCAACCGTGTCCGGTCGCAGCCCGAACGCGCCCGGTCGATCGTCGCCCGGCAGCAGCGGGCGCACGAGGATCGTGGCGATGCGCCCGTCCCCGACGGATCGCACGCCGAGGGAGCCCCCACCTGCACCGATTCCGCTGTCTTCAGCGTGTGCAGGCGTCAGTCGCGCGAGGGCCATTCCCCATCGTGCCTCGGCAAATGCATCCGGCCCGATGTCCTGCCACGGCCATGGTCCCTGGCCGTCACCTGCGAACCGCTCCGTGAGGGCGCCGACGTAGTTGGCGGGCACGAACGGTCGGCTCTTGGCTCCATGGTCGGCAAGCCACCCGTCGAAGTTGGTGAGCAATTGGGCGAACGCCTCAAACTGCTCGCGGCGACCCATGTCCTCGATCGGGTTGCCCGATGTGTCAGTGGTGCCCCTCCCGATCACCGGCCACACCTCGACGTCGACGTCAGCGTCGTCGTCAACGAACTGGGCATGGAGGGCGAACCTGATCGTTCCGGCGTCATCGGCATTGCCGGGGTAGCGCGCGCCGGCTCCGCGCAGGCCGCCCTCGTCGAGGGCGTAGCGGACGAGCTCCGCGTGACCCTCCACTCCTAGTTGGACAACGCGATAGGGGGCTGTCGACGCGTCGTCGCCCTGTGCGCGGAAAACGGCGAGCCCGTCGGCGTACAGCCGGAAGCGCGGGAGTTCCAGCAGCCATGACTCGGGTCCACACAGACCACAAGTCGCCGTCATCTCGAGGTTGATGGGCATCTCGCGGTAGAACGGATCGTCCACGGTGGCTGGGTCTTCGACCGCCGTCACCGTCGGCGAAGGCATGGGCGCAGGGCTCGCCGACGCCGGCATCGGCGATGGGCGCGGCGTCACTGGTGCCTCGCTTGCCGGTGCGGACACTGGCACGAGAGACGGCGTGGCCGACGTGCACGCCGCGAGCGCGAGACTGACGGCCATGACGACGGGTAGTCGGACTCGAAACAGGGTGACGGGGCGCATCGAGTTCCCTCGGGTGAGCATTCGGTTTTGCGATGAGACGCGCCGCCACGAATCCTGTTTCGCTCAAATCCTCCAGTGTCGCTAAGCCGACAGACCGCATGCGTGGCGATACGCGTGGCCAGGCGGTGCCGTGGTGGATCGTGCCAAATATTCCTCGTGCGACTGGGAGGTGGCTTCTCGAGGCCGAATCGCGGTCTTCGGTTGGTCGAAGTAGCCGTTCTCGGCTAATTCCACCGCCCAAAACGGCACGTGAGGCACGAAAAGCCTGCCTCGTAGTCCTGGGATGAATATCTGGCAGAAACCGCGGTGGACCGCGGGTGGGATCGGGACGCCAACTAGCGGTCGACGGTCCAGATTGCCCGGTTGACCCGGTTCTCGAGCTCCTCCTGTCGCCCGGTGACAGGCCGCGGGTCGACCTCCCCGGAGGCCACTTTCGCCTCGAGCGAGGCGAGCGACTCGTGGCCGTCGAGGATCGCCTGGCCGAGCGGCCCGCTCCAGCCCGCGTAGCGCTCCTCGAGCGGCCGCGACAGGGTCGCGTTCTCGAGCAGCTCGGCGGCGACGAGGAGTGCCCGGGCCAGCGTGTCGATGCCGCCGACGTGGGCATGGAACAGGTCGGTCCGGGCGCTGCTCTGACGGCGGAGCTTCGCGTCGAAGTTGAAGCCGCCGGTGGTGAACCCGCCGCCCCGGAGGATCTCGTATAGCGGCAGCGCCAGGTCCTCGACGGAATTCGGGAACTGGTCGGTGTCCCATCCGTTCTGGGGGTCGCCGCGGTTCGCGTCGATGCTGCCGAGGATGCCGTGGGCGACTGCGTAGGCGACCTCGTGATGGAACGAGTGCCCAGCGAGCGTCGCGTGGTTCGCCTCGATGTTCAGCGCGGTACTCGTCCTCCAGCCCGTTCCGGACCAGGAAGCCATGGATCGTCGCCGAGTCGTAGTCGTATTGGTGCTTCGTTGGTTCCATCGGCTTGGGCTCGATGAGGAGCGTCCCCTCGAAGCCGATCTGGTGCTTGTGCTCGGCGACGAGGTGCAGGAACCGGGCGAGTTGGCTGCCCTCGCGCTTGAGGTCCGTGTTGAGCAGGGTGTCGTAGCCCTCGCGGCCGCCCCACAGGACGTAGTTCGTGCCGCCGAGGCGCTTCGTGACCTCGAGCATGTGCTTGACCTGGGCGGCTGCGTAGGCGAAGACCTCGGGATCGGGATTGGTCGAGGCGCCGGCCTGGTAGCGGGGGTGCGTGAACAGGTTGGCCGTGCCCCAGAGCAGCTGCGCGCCGGTTCGCTCCTGGTACCCGAGGGCATCGTCGGTGAGCGCGTCGAGGTTGTCCCGGAATTCGGCGAACGAGGCGCCCTCCGGCGCGACGTCGCGGTCGTGGAAGCAGTAGAACGGGACGCCGAGCTTCTCGATGAACTCGAACGCAACGGCCATCTTCTGGCGGGCGGCCGGCATCGGTTCGGCGGCGGGATCGAGCCACGGCCGGTCGAGCGTCCCAATGCCGAACATGTCCCGGCCGTCCCAGGCAAACGAGTGCCACAGGCAGACGCCGATGCGAAGGTGATCCTCCATCCGCTTGCCGAGGACGAGCCGGTCAGGCTCGTAGACCGCGTAGGTCAGCGGGTCGGTCGAGCCGACACCGCCGAAGCCGATACGGCCGGGAACGTCCGAGAAGAAGTCGTCTGGCACCGGGTGTCCTTCCTCGATCTGCGCGCCGGCGGGTCAGCCGCGGAGCTCGAGTTCGGCCAGCTCCTGGCTCGTGACCTCCCCCGGTCGCTTGCCCAGGATGATCATGCCGAGGATGTCGTCCGTGGTGACGTCCGACTTGTTGACCGTCGCGACAATCCGGCCGTGGTACATGACGCTGACCCGATCGGACAGATCGAAGACGTCGTGGATGTCGTGGCTGATCAGGAAGATCCCAATGCCCTCCGTCTTGAGCTGGCGGACGAGGTCGCGCACCTGGGCGGTCTCTGCGGGCCGAGGGCAGCCGTGGGCTCGTCCATGATCAGGACCTGCGCGTTGAAGTGCACGGCTCGGGCGATCGCCACCGCCTGCCGCTGGCCGCCGGACAGCGATCGGACCGGCTGCGCGAAATTCTTGAAGTTCGGGTTCAACCGCTTCATGACCTTGCGGGTCGCGTCCTCCATGGACGAGTCGTCGAGCGTTCCAAAGCGCGTCGTCAGCTCCCGCCCGAGGAAGACGTTGGCGGGCGCATCCACGTTGTCCGCCAGAGCAAGGGTCTGGTAGATCGTCTCGATGTTGTAGGCCTTGGCATCCCGGGGGTTCTTGATGCTGACCGCCTGGCCGTTGACCAGGATCTCCCCGCTGTCTGCGGGACGGGCTCCGGACAACACGCGCATCAGCGTCGACTTGCCAGCGCCGTTGCCGCCGACCAGGCCGATGACCTCGCCGGCCTTCAGGTCGATGGTCACGTCACGCACGGCGTGGACGCCGCCGAAGGCGACGTTGATCCCTGCGCATCTCGACGAGCGGCGTTTGCTCCGCGACGGTCACGGGTCGTCCCTCCTTGCCGCTCAGGAACCGCGCCGGCGGTTGATGGTGTCGAGGCCGACCGCAACGACCAGCACGATGCCGGCGACGACGTTCTGGCCGGGCGAGTTGACGCCGATGAAGCTCAGGCCGTACGCCAAGGACGCCAGGACGAAAGCACCAAGCACGGCACCCGGGATGGTGCCGATGCCGCCGGCAAAGGATGTTCCGCCGACGACGGCTGCCGCGATGACGTACAGCTCGTAACTGTTGCCGACATCAAGGGTGGCGCCGTTGAGCCGAGCGGACACGATTGCCGCAGCGATCGCGCACAGGATGCCCATGAGCACGTACGTCTTGAGGATCGTCCAGCGCGTGTTGATGCCGGCCAGCTCGGCGGCGTCGGGATTGCCGCCGTACGCGTACACGTAGCGGCCGAAGCGCCGCCGGGTCGCCAGCCAGGTCATGACGAGCGTGACGCCGACCAACAGGATGATCGGGAACGGGAAGCCGGTCGGGATCAACAGGCCGCCCGCAGGGATCGGGATGTTGTTCTGCTGCGCGTAGCGGTCGGCGAGGCCCTTCGGCCAGAAGTTGTTGTTGGCGAACCAGGCGATCCCGAGGACTGCCAGGATGCCCACGACGCCGATCAGGATCTCGGCCCACATCGGGCGGACCGGGAACCCGTACCGGCGGCGCTGGCGCCGGGAATTGATGAGCAAGGCGACGATCGCAACGGCCCCGATCAGGGCGAGCGCCCAGGTCAACGTTCCGCCGATGGATCCCTTCGCGCTTCCGCCGAGGAGCTGGAAAGTCGGATCGAGTCCGGACACTGACGCGCCGCTTGACAGGTACCAGACGGCGCCGCGGATCGACAGCAGCCCGCCGAGCGTGACGATGAACGAGGGCACGCCGATGTAGGCGATGATGAAGCCCTGGATGCCGCCGATGACGGCGCCCATGAGGACACCGAACGCGAGGGCGATGGCCCAGCCGAACGGAAACGTTGGTGATGCCCAACGCCGGCAACCAGTCGGTCATCAGCAGGGCGTAGGTCATCGCGATGATGCCGACCAGCGATCCCACCGACAGGTCGATGTTGCGCGAGACGATGATCAGCACCATGCCGGTCGCGATGATTGCGATCCCGGCGGCCTGCACGGCCAGCGTGGTCATGTTGCCCGGGGCAATGATCTTGCCGCCGCTCAGGATGTGGAACACGAGCAGGATCGCCGCCAGGGCGATCAGCATGCCGAACAAGCGGAGGTCGATCTCCGTCTGCGCGAGCATTCCGCGCATCGACCGACGGGCGGGCGGTTCGACCTGACCGGATACGGGTCCGCGTCGGCCACGTTCGCCACGATGGGCCTCCTGGTCGTGGATCGAAGCGACCTGCGCCCCGGGGACCCGAGGGCGCAGGGCGCTCAGCGGTCGGGACCGTCACTGGCAGGCCGCGGGCGCTGTCGCGGCATCCACGCCAGCGCACAGGTCTTCCTTGGTGATCCACCCTCCGTCGACGCCAGCTGCAGGTTCTCTGCGGTCAGTGGCGTCGGCTTGAGGATGAAGGAGTTCACGGTGTTGCCACCCGGAGTGGCTACTGCGGATTGACTGCGTCGATCCCTCCGGCAGCGCCGGGTCATGTCCGGGTTTGCACACAGCGCAAGCGCGGCCGCCCCGGTGGCCTTGCCGAGCTCATTGGCGTTCTTCCAGACATCCACGTACTGCAGACCCTTCGCGACGTTGTTCAGGTTGGCGGGATCGCCGTCCTGGCCGCTGACGGGCGGGTACGGGTCGAAGCTCTTGGCCGGGGAGCGCCTCGACGACGCCGAGCGCCGTGCTGTCGTTCTCAGCCAGGACAGCGTCGATCGTCTTGCCGTCGGCGACAGCCGCGTCGATGATCGTCTCCATCTGGTTCGTGGCAGTCGTCGTGTCCCAGTTGTGTGTACGTCTCGCCCACCGGTGCCGCCCTCGGGCCCGTTCAGGATCGTGATCTTGCCCGCGTCCACTGCCTCCTTGAGGCCGGCGTCGTCCCAGCCCTCGGGAAGGAACGTCGAGGCATTCGGGTCGCCCGGGTCGCCCTTGATCAGGACGTAGTTGCCCTCGGGGACCTTGGCGAGGATGGCCTCGGCCTCGAGCTTGCCGACCCGATGTTGTCGAACGAGACGTACAGGACCTCGGCGTCTTCGATCAGGCGGTCATACCCGATGACCGGGACGCCTGCATCCTTGGCTTTCTGAATTGCCGGCCCGATGACCGACGGGTCCTGGGCGAGCACCACCAGGACGTTGGCACCCTGCGACAGCAGGTTGTCCACGTCGGTGAGCTGCTGCTCCGTGCTCAGGTTCGCGTCGGCCTCGATGAACGTGCCACCGCCGTCCTCGACGGTCTTCTTCATGTTCGGCTGGTCATGCGCGGCCCAGCGTGGCTGCTGGAAGTTGTTCCACGACACGCCTACCGTGCATGCGCCTGCTGCGGCGGACGCTCCCGCCGACGCTCCGGCGCTTGGCGCAGCGGCACTGGCCGGGGCCTCGCTCGCCGCCGGCGCAGCACTCTGTGGCGCCGTTGTCGCGCCACCAGATGAGCACGCAGAGGCGACGATCGCCAGGGTCGCAACGAGCAACCCGATTCGACGATTTACCATAACTGACTCCTTCTCCTCCGGTTTCCGCACCCCCCGTTGATCACGGTCACCGCCGTGTCTCCTCCCTCGAATTCGCTACGCTAGCATCCTCCTCCAAGCAGATTCCAGATTGTTTCGCGCCAACGGCGCGTCGATGTGGCCTGGCAGACAGGAGTTCCGGCACGGCGTCGCGCCGGCCGACCCACAGCACGGGATCGGGAAGCAGCGGCTCGAAGGCCAACTCGGCGGCGCCGAGGAGTGATGCATCGACCCCCATAGTCGCTTGGACGATCCTGACGAGCGTGGCGGACGCCGGAGCGCCCGCGCGGGTCACGGGATCTGTGTCCTCTCTTCCAATAGCGGCGATGCCAAATTCGGACATGCCGCTGACCCTGTCAAGGTATTTCCGCCACGTTACTAACAGGGCGAGAGGACCGTGAGTGCTACCATCCGCGCCTCCCGGCGGAGGGCAGGCGCATACCACGAGGAGGACGACCGATCGACGCGGTGAGCGCATGAACCGCTCGATCGGACGGCGCGTGGTCGTCGCGCTGGTCGTGCTCGTCGCCGTGGCTGGCGTCGCGATCGTTGGATCGACTGTTTTGCGCGGCGGAACGTCGAGCGGGGCACCGACGGCTCCACGGTTCGTCGAGGAGGCGTCGGCAGCCGGAATCGATCAAACGTTCGGCGGAGAAGACCAGTGGTTCGTCGGCGGTGGCGTTGCCGTGTTCGATTGCGACGACGATCACCGCCCGGACCTCTATCTCGCCGGCGGCGCGATGCCTGCGCTCCTCGCTCGCAATGCGAGTCCGGTCGGCGGGAGCCTCAGCTTCACACCGGTCGACGATCCGGCAACGGACCTGACCGATGTGACCGGTGCGTACCCGCTGGACATCGATGGCGACGCGGTGAGCGACCTGGCCGTCCTGCGCCGCGGTGAGACTGTCCTCCTCCGGGGTCTCGGCAGCTGTCGGTTCGAGCGAGCCAACGAGCGGTGGTCATTCGACGGCGGCGACGCGTGGACGACGGCGTTCAGCGCGACCTGGGAGGGTGCCTCGGCCCTGCCGACACTTGCCCTCGGCCGCTACCTCGACCTCGACGCCACCACGGAAAGCACCTACGTCTGCGACGGCAACGAGCTGATCCGGCCCGCCGCCGACGGGATGTATGCCCCGCCGATCGAGCTGCAGCCGGGCTTCTGCACGCTGTCGATGCTGTTCAGCGACTGGGACCGCTCGGGGCGCCGGGACCTCCGGGTCAGCAACGACCGCCACTACTACCGGGACGGCCGCGAGCAGCTCTGGCGCATCGAGCCCGGGCAGCCGCCGCGAGAGTACACGGAGGCCGACGGCTGGCAGCACATGGAGCTCTGGGGCATGGGGATCGCGAGCCAGGATCTCACCGGCGACCGCTATCCGGAGGTCTACCTCACGAGCCAGGGCGACAACAAGCTCCAGACCCTGGCCGATGGGTCCGCGCACCCGCGCTACCGGGACATCGCGCTCGAGCGCGGCGCGACAGCCCACCGGCCGTATGCCGGCGACACGGCCCTCCCCTCGACGGCGTGGCACCCACAGTTCGAAGACGTCAACAATGACGGCTTCATGGACCTCTTTGTCGCGAAGGGCAACGTCTACGAGATGCCCGATTACGCCAGGCGCGACCCGAGCAACCTGCTGCTTGGCCAGGCCGACGGAACGTTCGTCGAAGGCGCGGAAGAGGCAGGCATCGCAACGTTCGACCGCGGTCGAGGCGCTGCCGTCGCCGACCTCAATCGCGACGGGCTGCTCGATCTGGTCGAGGTCAACTACGGGGATCCGGTCCACGTGTATCGGAACGTCGGAACTGGCAACGCCCAGAGTCCGCTCGATGGGCCACTGGCTCGGCGTGCAGCTCAGCGACCCCGGGGTGAATCGCGACGCGATCGGCTCGTGGATCGAGGTCAAGGCCGGTGCCACGACGACCGAACGGGAGGTGACCGTCGGTGGCGGCCACGTCAGCGGGCGGCTGGGGCCGACGCACTTCGGGCTCGGGACAGCGGACCGGGCCGAGGTCCGCGTCACCTGGCCGGACGGCGAACAGGGGCCGTGGATCCCGGTCGCGGCCGACCAGTACGTCACGCTCGATCGAGCAACGGGCGACGCCACGCCGTGGAGCCTGCCGTGACCGGGGCGCGGCTTGCCACGATCGACCTGCCCGACTTCGGCATGCCCGACGAGGCGCCGGAGCTGCCCGAATCGCTCTACGCCGAGCGGCTCGAGCGCCTGCGGGCCCGCGCGTCGGAAGCCGGCTTCGACCGCCTGGTCGTGTATGCGGATCGCGAGCACAGCGCGAACCTGTCGTACCTGACGGGCTTCGACCCGCGCTTCGAGGAGGCGATCCTCGTCGTCGGCGAGGCCGGCGAACCGGCGATCCTCGTCGGCAACGAGAACTGGGGGACGGCCGGAGCGGCGCCGCTCCAGATGCGCCGCCACCGCTTCCAGGACCTGAGCCTGCCGGGCCAGCCACGGGACCGGTCGCGACCGCTGGCGGAGCTGTTGGGCGAAGAGGGCATCGGCGGCGGAACGCGGGTCGGCGTGATCGGCTGGAAGACGTACGCCTCACCGGACGCCATCGAGGCGCCGGCGTTCCTCGTGGACGAGCTGCGGCGGCTGGTCGGTTCCGGAGGTTCGGTGCGCAACGCGACGGGCCTCCTGATCGACCCCGGCGATGGACTGCGGGTCGTCAACGAGGTGGAGCAGCTGGCCGCGTTCGAGTACGCCGCGTGCCAGACATCGCAAGGTGTACGGAACCTGCTGTTCGGGCTGCAACCGGGGCTGACGGAGGCCGAGGCGGTCCGCCTGCTCGAGTGGAACGGCATGCCGCTGTCGTGCCACCTCATGCTGACAGCCGGACCGCGCGCCACGTTCGGCCTGCTCAGCCCGGGCACACGCCGGATCGAGCGCGGGGATCGGTTCACCGTGGCGTTCGGCGTGTGGGGTGCGTTGAACTGCCGGGCGGGGTTCGTCGTCGCGGATGCCGGCCAGTTGCCGGCCGGCATCGGCGATTACGTCGGGAAGCTCGTGGGACCGTACTTCGAGGCGATCGCCGAGTGGTACGGCGCGATTCGCATCGGGCAGACGGGCGGGGCGCTCCAGGAGATCATCGACCGCCGGCTCGGCGACCCGTTCTTTGGGATCTTCCTGAACCCCGGGCATCAGATCCATCTCGACGAGTGGATCAACTCGCCGATCTCACCCGGATCGCAGGTGGAGCTGCGCTCGGGCATGGCCTTCCAGGTCGACGTCATCCCGGCGACCGGAACGGACTACTTCACGACGAATATCGAGGACGGGATCGCCCTTGCCGACGCGTCGCTCCGTGATGCGTTCGCGGCGGCATACCCGGCTGCGTGGGCACGGATCGAGGCGCGGCGGCAGTTCATGGCCGACGCGCTCGGGATCGAGCTCCACCCGGACGTGCTGCCCTTCTCGAACATCCCGGCGTACCTGCCGCCGTTCCTGCTCGCCCCCGGGAGGGCGATGACGCTGGCCGGCTAACCGGCGCGAGGGTGGGATGCGTCGGATTCGACCCACGGTGCGCGCCATGACGGCGCCTCGAACGGCACGGCCCAGTAGACGACTTCCCGGTAGACCCGGCCGTCGCGGAGCTCCATCAGGTCCACGCAGATCCAGGTCTTGCCGTCGGGGTACGTCATCCGCCATTCGGCCCACCAGAAGTCGCCGCTGCCGATGACGCGCATCACGGTGTTCCCGGGCGAGACGACCCAGCGATCCTCCGCGCCGACCACCCGCGTCAGCTCGGTGCTGGGCATGCCGCCCGGGTAGTTCTGCGCGATCTCTGCCCAGCCCTCGCTGCTGTGGACGTGCTCGCCCGACTGCGGCCAGACGACCTCCCATTCCGGGTGACGCAGTTCGTGGAGGGTCGGGATGTCGAACTCGGCCGAGGCGGTGCCGTACCGCCTGACCACTTCCTCGTTCGTCGCTTTCGGCATGCCCGCACAGTAGCGGGCGTGACCGCCTCCCGGAAGAGCGGAAACCGGCTTCCCGGCCGGGACGTACCGACGGACACGACCCGGAAGCTGGAGGAGACAAAACCCATGGCCACTCGCCGCTCGATCTCGGTCACGCTCGTCCTCGCCCTGGCGGGCGTGCTCCTGCTCCTTCAGTCGTCGTTCGTCGCCGCGAAAGGGGGGCCGACGATCCTCGAATGGCAGACGATGGTCGGCGTCCCGCAGGGGTTCACCGGGCAGACCAACAAGGCCCTCATCCGTGACGTCCCGGGCGGCGGCATCCCCTGGCGGCTCGACCTCGGCAAGGGCGAGCTCTCCGTCAACGGCCACCTCGAGATCAAGGTTCGCGGGCTCGTCCTCGCGTCGGGTGCGAGCGCGGGGAGCAACCCGGTCGGCGTGTTCAAGGGCCTCGTCAGTTGTCTGACCGACGATGCGATCCCGGTCGTCGTCAACACGCCGACCGGCGAATTCGCGGCCACCACGGGACCGGCCAGCGCGGGCGGCGGCAACGCCGACATCGAGGCCGACCTCGTCCTGCCCGAGCCCGTGCATCGCGCCGATCGTCTTCGTAACGAGCGGTGGCGGATCCTGGTTCGCGGTGACTGGCGGCTGAGCGGGCCTCCTTGGCATTGCCGGCGAGGTCGGGCTAGAGCTCGACTTCGCCGGTCACGCACGTCGCGGTCGCACCCGCGACCCAGATCGCGCCGTCCTCGTCGGCCGAAAGGTGGACGCGGCCGGCGCGACCGAGCGCGCTGCCCTGGCTCGCAATGTACGGCACGCTGGCGCGGCCGCTTCGCACCAGCCATTGCGCGAGCGCCCCGTTGAGGCTGCCGGTGACGGGGTCCTCCGCGGTCCGACCGTCCTTCGGGAAGAACGCCCGGACCTCGAACGCCGCCGGCGATCCCGCTGGATACGCTCCGACCACCCCGAGGTCGAAGTCCACGAAGCCGGGCTCGAGGGCGAGCACCACATCGGCGCTCTCGAGCAGGGCGACCACCCAGTTCGGGCCGTTCGCGGCCCATTGTGTGTCCACGATCGCCTCGCGCTCGATCCGCAGGACCTCCGCGATCCGCCGGATGAGCGACTCGTCCACCGGTCCGCTGCGGAACGGGTCAGGCGACTGGAATGCCAGGCCGTCGGCCGTCCGCCGAACCCTTACCAGCCCGGCCCCACACTCCTGGACGATCCGTTCGCCGTTTCGAGGGCGGCCCCCGGCGGCCAGCCAGGCGTGGCACGTCCCGAGCGTCGGGTGGCCGGCGAACGGCAGCTCATTCGATGTGTCGAAGATGCGCACGGCGTAGTCGGCGGCCGGATCGGTCGGGGCCACGACGAAGGTCGTCTCCGACAGGTTGGTCCAGGCGGCGAACCGCTGCATGCGGTCGCTCGTGAGACCGTCGCCATCGAGCACGACCGCGAGCGGATTGCCGCCGTACGGCGTGGCCGAGAAGACGTCGACCTGGGCGAAGCGGCGCGGCATCTCAGGCGGGCTCGAGGGATACCGGTTCGAGGAGTGTCGGTTCGAGCGGCCGGGCGAGCTCGAGCCGACGGAAGAACGTGAAGCCGAACGGCCACGCCCACTCCCTGACGTCCCGCAGCTCGAGCGGCGCCTCCTCGAGTCCATCGAGCGGGTCGGGCGTCCGCAGGTGGAACAGAGAGAACCCGCCACGCGTGTCCCAGATCAGCGCCAGCGAACCCGGCCGGAGCACCCGACAGACCTCCGCGAGTCCGGCATCCTTGTCGTCCCAGTGATGCATCGAGAAGGTGCTGACGACGAGGTCGAATGACGCGTCATCGAAGGGCATCCGGGCGACGTCGGCCACGAGGAACTCGGGACGGGCCGCGCCGGCGATCTCGCCGCGGGCGGCCTTCTCCCTTGCGCGCCGGATCTCGTCGGGATCCACGTCCACGGCGGTGACTGCCAGGCCGTGGAGGGCCGCCAGGCGCAGGGACAACGCGCCTGAGCCGCATCCCACTTCGAGGATCGCCGTTCCGGGCGGCGCGACGAGGACGATGTCGTCGGCGATCGGACCGAACAGCGAGTTCTCGTACCAGCCCATCTGCGAACAGGTTGACGCATCGGCGCCCGAGTTGCGTAGGCTCGGGGGTGCATGAGCGACACGGACCGCCCCGTCACCATCGACGACATTCGCGCAGCAGCGGAGCGCCTCCACGGCGTCGCACTGGCCACGCCGCTCATCCCGTTCACGACGACCGATGGCCGGTCGATCCTGCTCAAGGCCGAGTCGCTCCAGCCGATCGGCGCGTTCAAGATCCGCGGCGCATACAACGCGATCGCCCGGCTCGACGAGACGGTGCGAGGTCGGGGCGTCGTCGCGTCGTCGAGCGGCAACCACGGCCAGGGGGTGGCCCGCGCCGCGCGCCTGCTCGGGGTACCGGCGACCGTGTTCATGCCGGCCGATGCAACGGCAGTGAAGCTCGAGCGGGTCCGCGCCGACGGCGCGGAGGTCGTCACCGTCGACCCACTGGGACCCGTGACGAACCAGGAGGCCGCGCGCGCGTACGCGGAGACGCACGGGATCCCGTTCATCCACTCGTACGACAACAACGACGTGATCGCGGGCCAGGGGACAGCCGGGCTCGAGATCGCCGAGGCGGTCGACGACCTGGGCGCGCTGCTCGTGCCGGTCGGCGGCGGCGGGCTGATCAGCGGGATGGCCACCGCCGTGCGGGCGCTGCACCCGGGCGCCCGGATCGTCGGCGTCGAACCCGCGCTGGCGGCCGACGCCCAGGAATCGTTCCGTGGCGGGCAGCTCGTTGCGTGGCCACGCGAGCGGAGCCGTCGCACGATCGCCGATGGAGCCCGAACGAACCTCGCGCCACGGACCTTCGCCCACATCGAGCGGCTGGTCGACGACATCGTCACGGTCGACGAGGCCGAGATCGCGGCAGCCATCCGGCTCCTGGCCGAAGGAGCTCGGCTCGTCGTCGAGCCGACCGGGGCGCTGGCCGTGGCCGCGGCGACGTTCCGTGCCGGGGACGCAGGCCTGACCGGGATCGACGGCTCGGTGGTGGCGCTGGTGAGCGGCGGGAACGTCGACCCGGATCGCTACCGCGGGTACCTGGAGGCGCCGATCCCCGGTCCGCGCTGAACCCCGGATGTCGGCCGGCTTGACGCGGACGCCGCCGCTCGGGAACGCTGCGAGCACATGCCCGACCCCGTCCTCGACCAGCGCCAGCTCAACCGCGCAGTCCTCGCCCGACAGCTCCTCCTCGAGCGGTCCCGCCTGCCCCTGGCCGAAGCACTCGAAAGGGTCGCCGGCCTCCAGACCCAGTACGCCCCGGCCGGCTACATCGGCCTATGGAACCGCCTCGAGGATTTCAGCCGGCCGGCATTGACGGCCGCGCTCGAGGATCGTTCGGTGATCCAGGCAACGGTGATGCGGGCCACGATCCACCTGGTCTCGGCGCCCGATTACTGGCCGTTCGCGATCGCGACACGTCCGAGCCGTGAGCAGTGGTACCTGCGAGCGGCCGCGACCCAGTTGCGCGGGGTTGACATGGATCGGGCGGTGCGGCGCGTCCGGGAGGACCTCAGGGATGGACCGCGCCGCCACGACGAGCTCCTCGCGGGGCTGGCCGGGGAGGGCATCCCGCGCACGGCGTGGAACGGCCTTGCGCAGCTCATCCATCTCGTCCGCGCGCCGCCGTCGGGAACGTGGGAGCAACGCCGGGCCAATCGCTACGCGCTCGCCGAGCACTGGCTGGGCCAGCCGGCGATCGACGAGCCGGCCGCGATCGTCCACCTCGTGCGGCGCTACCTCGCCGGGTTCGGACCGGCGAGTCGGGCCGATGTCGCGAGCTGGACCGGGCTCCAGACAACCGCCCTGAAACCGGCACTCGAGGCGCTCGATCTGCGGCGGTTCCGCGACGTGGACGGCCGCGGGCTGATCGACCTGCCCGATGCGCCGCTGCCCGACGGCGGTGTCCCGGCACCCGTCCGCTTCCTCCCGACCTGGGATGCGAACCTGCTCGTCCACGCGCGCCGGACCGGAATCCTGCCCGAGGCCTACAGGCCGCGCATCTTCAGCTCGAAGACGCCGCACTCTTTCCCGACCTTCCTGGTGGACGGCGCAGTCGCCGGAACCTGGCGGTACGAGGAGGGTCGGGTGATGCTGGACCCATTCGAGGACCTTCCGGCGCGCCAGCGGCGATCGGTCGACGAGGAGGCCGAGCGGCTTGCGGCGTGGCACGCGGAGGACGCTACGTGACGGCCGCGGCGGCGCCCGCGCGCGAGGACGAAGGACCCAGCGTCACAACGCTCGAGCTCTTTTTCGACCTCGTGTTCGTGTTCACCATGACCCAGCTCACGTCGATGCTCGAGCATGGCCTGTCCATCGAGACGCTCGCCCAGGTCGTCCTCATCCTGGTCGTGCTCTTCTGGATGTACAGCGGCTACGTGTGGCTGACCAACCAGGTGCCTCCGGTCACGACGGCGTCCCGCCTGCTGCTGATCGCCGGGATGGCCGGGTTCCTCGTGTGCGCGCTCGCCGTCCCGCACGCATTCGGCACGGACGGCGTCGCGTTTGCCATCGGGTTCTTCATCGTGATCGTCGTACACAGTGGGATGTTCGCCAGCGCGTACGGGCGGGGCACGCTCGGTTTCGTCCCGCTGAACTTCGTCGGCGCCACATCGATCCTGGCCGCCGGGTTGATCGGCGGGGCCGCGGCCTACGCACTCTGGCTGGTCCCGATCGTCCTGACGTTCGTCTCCTCGTCACTGACCCAGCGCGACCGCGGTCTGGCCGAGTCGGGATTCTCCTTCCGAGGGGGACACCTGGTCGAACGGCACGGCCTGCTGCTCCTCGTCGCCTTCGGCGAGTCGATCGTGGCGATCGGCATCGGGCTCGCCGCGGTGGAGCTGGAACTCCGGATGTACGTGGCCGCGGTACTCGGGCTGCTGCTCGTGTCGGCCTTGTGGTGGACGTATTTCGCGCGGGACGACGAGCGTGCCCTCGAGGTGCTCCAGGCGGCGCCGGCCCGGGAGCAGCTCGGGATGGCGATCGGTGCGTTCTTCTATGCCTTCGTTGTGATGCTCCTGGGATTGGTGATCCTCGCCGCAGGACTCGCACTCACGATCGCGGCGGTCGACATCCGCACGTCGGTGGAGACCGCCGTGCTGCTCGGCGGCGGCGCGGCCGTCTACGTGGCCGGTGACGTCCTCTTCCGGTGGAAGCTGGGGATCGAGCCAATGCGCTACCGCGCAGCGTCAATCCCGCTCCTCGTGGCAACGGCTCCGCTTGGATCCGGCGTATCCGGCATGGCCCAGCTGCTCGCGATCATCGCGGTGTTCGTGGCCGTGCTCTTCCTCGAAAAGCGGGCTCGGGCCGGGACGTTCAGCGCTCCCGAATGACGACGAGACGGTCGAGGCCCGACTCGGCGCCCCAGACCTCGCCCGGCCGACCGAGCAGTTGCCGCACCGCTGCGTCGGCGTCCGGCAAATCGAACGATTCGAACGTCTCGGTCTGCGGGTCGAAGCGGACGATGGCGTTTGCCGTGAAGTCGGTCAGCCAGACGCGGTCGCGGTCGTCGACGTAGACGGCGTAGGCCTGCGCCCCATCGCCGGGGAGCGGCCACTCCTGCCAGGAACCGTCCGATGGGTCGTGGACGGCGACCTGGCCGGCGTTCCATTCCGCCACCCACAGCCGGCCGTTCGAATCGGCCCAGATGCGGCGGGCGCCTTGCCCGGCCGTCGGCGGTTCGACGATCGTCGCCTCCGGGCTCGCGCGGTCGATGCGTGCGATGTGGCTGCCGGCGAGCGACGCGTACCAGATCTCCCCGTCGGGCGTCGCCGTGATGCCGTACGGTCCGCGTCCCCGAGGGGCGTCGAACGCCTCGACCTGGCCCTCCTCGGGGTCGAGCCGTCCATACATCCCGGACTGTCCGGTGAACCAGAGCACACCATCGTCGTCGAACGCGGCGGTGTTGAGGTTCGCGTCGGGGTGGCTGGCCGGCAGTTCGAACACCTGGACCTCTTCGGTAGCGGGGTCGACGCGCACGATCGCGTTCAGGCCGCCGTCGGTGATCCACGGGGCGCCGTCGGGACCGACGATCACGCCGTGCGGTGCCGAACCCGGGCCGAGGTCGATCTCGCGTACGTCGCCGGTGGCCGGGTCGAGGTGGCCGAGGGTGCCGTTGCGCTGGCCCGTGTACCAGACGCCACCGTCGGTTGCGGGCGCGACATCGTGCGGATGGCTGCCCGCCGGGACCGGGTATTCGACGAGGTCCCATCCCGTGTCGCCCGCGGCCGATGCCGTCCCGATGGGCTCCGGGCTCACGGCCGGTGGAGCGGAGGATGGTGCCGGGGTCTCGGAGATCGTCTCCAGCGTCGCCGACTCGGTCGCACCGCCGCAGCCTGCAAGCGCCGCGAAAAGTGCGACGGCGACGAGTCTCGCGCCGAGTGCCGTCTTCACCTTGCCGCTCTCCAGCCGCGCGCGGAGGAGGTCCGCTCCGTCGGCAGCTCGGACCACTCGGCACGACCAGCCGCCCTCGGTGTGCCACGTGACGATTTCCAGCCGCTCGCCCGGCTCGGCAGCCAGCGCGTACTCCAGCCGGACGCGTCGCGGGAGCCCGCGCACGATAGTCGTGCCGTTCTCCGAGGCAGCCAGGACCGCCTCGTCGAGCCAGTCCGCGTAGACCGCGTTGTTCACGTGGTCGAGCGGATCCAGCTCCTGCGGACGCACCGCGATCGTGTGCCGCAGGGCACCCGTCGGTGGCTCGTCGAGCGCCACGCGCCCGAGCTGGAGCCCGGCCGACGGCTTGGAGCCCGGGACGAAGACCTCGAACTCGGACGGGATCCGGGTCGGCGCGCCCCGCTCGTCGAGGAGCACCCAGTCGATCCGGACGACCGCCGCCGCCTCGGTCCCCACCCGGAACGTCGACTCGCGACGCGACCACACGCGTCGGAACCCGATGACGCGGGTCGTCCCGCGCACCTCGACGCCGTACGGCATCGGCCCAAGGATGTCGAGCTCCGCGGCACGGACCAGCCAGGTCAGGCCGCGTGCGGCGTACCAGGCACGGTCGTAGCCGAGCGCCGCGGAATGCTGTGCTGCGAGGTCCTGCGTGTAGCGCAGCAGCCCCGACGTGCGCAGGCGGCCGTCCGGTCCCGCCTCGTCGAAGCGGACGCGGTAGTCCGCTTCGAAAGCGGCGCTCGAACCGGCCACATCGGTCATGAGAGCGGGGCGGCCGGTCCCGTCGCGAGCTCGCCCAGGGTCTCGATCGTGACCAGGCCGATCCCCCCGGTCGGGGCCGTCTGCCGGTCGAGCCTGACGTCACAGGACAGGCGCGCGTCGAACACGACCAGCGCGACCACCAGCGGCTCGTCCTCGTCGGCGGCGTGCGTCCGCGCGTCGTCGAGCTGGTGCAGCACGTCCGGACCGATGCCGCGCGCACCCCACTTGCAGTCGTAGGCCTCCGCGCGGCCCGGCCGCTCGACGGTCACGTCGTACGGATGAATCTCCGCCCGAACCCCGTCGAAGAGGAGGCGACGCTCGCGCCGCACTGACCCCTCCCCGGCTCGTCGCCCGAGGAGCAGCGCGGTCACCGACTCCACGATGGCGCCGCGGAACTGGCTGCGGACCTGCTCGCCGCGGTCGGCGACCTCCAGGGCGGCGGCGAGGATCGCCTCGGACCGGCCGCGCGCTTCCGGATCGACGGCCGCGTCGAACAGGGACGGGAACATCGTCCGCCACGCCGCCCCGTCGGTTGTCTCACCGTTCATCACGGCGCGAGCCAGCAGGCGCTGCTCGTCGGTGGCATCGGCAAGGAGTGCGGCCGCCCGGGCCACCAATGGGTCCGCCTGGATCGTGGCGTAGACGATCGCGCGGGCGTCCGGCGCCGCGTCCTGGAACCTCACGGTCGCTCCCCCACGGCGACAAGAACGACCTGCGGAAACGTCGACAGCCAGTCGATCGCGCGGTGCGGGTCGCTGATCAGGGCGACTTCTTCGATTGAGCGATCGACCGCGGCCGAGCGCGACTCGGGGAGCGCCTCGTCACCGCGTGCGGCTGCGACCGCTTCGAGGCGGCTCTGCCAGGCGGCGCCCAGATCGGTGACGTAGGTCCACTCGTCCTCGACGTCCTCGCCGAGCTGCTGCAGGCCGTCGAGCGCGTCGAGGGCGCGGTCCAGCGCGGACCGGACGGTGTCGGGCATGGCGACAGGTTAGCCCCCGGGCGCGATCCCCGGCGGTGGTCAGATGGTCGAAGCTACCGGGTGCTTCGGCGTCGCCTCGGAAACGGGCTGGACCGCCTCCGGCTGTGCGGGCTCGGGTGCGTCCGCGAGTGCACGCTCGGCCCGGCGCAGGATGGCCTCGAGGCGGCGGCGGCCGGCTGCGTCCCACGAGCGCGAGTACACGCTGATGGCGTCAGTGCGGAACTGGGCGGCTTGAATGCGCTCGCCGCGACGCTCGAGTGCGGCTACCTCGTCGAGGACCGCGCGGTAGAGCGCGGGCAACAGCTCCGCGGGTGAACGATCCCCCACAGATTCGTGCTCCACGGTCGGGATGGTGAGGTTCGCCGCTCCGGATGGGAATGGCTTATGAGTCCCACGAGCGGCCGCCGATCGGGTCAGTCGCCGGGGTGCGAACCGCTCCGGATCTCGAATCCCCGCCCGAGGAACCAGCTCCCGGCCGAGACGGGCGGCCAGTTGACGACGACGCGCTCGACGATGCTCGCGGGCGGTCCTTCGCGGAGCGCGTCCAGCAACAGTTCGAGCCTCTGGCGCTGCCCATCGGCAACCACTCGAACGCTCCCATCGACTTCGTTCGCGGTCCAGCCGTCGAGGCCGAGCCGGCGCGCCTCGCGCACGACGAAGTAGCGGAAGCCGACCCCCTGGACCCTGCCCATGACGAGCGCGTCGAGACGCGCCGTGGCCTCGCTCGAGGCATCTCCCGCGGCGTCGGTCACGTCAGGCAGCCCGGGTGCGCGCCGGCCATGCGAGAACCAGCGAATCGACCAGAAGCTCCGGAGCAACGTTCACGTCGAGCAGCTCACCGGCTCGGGCAAGCCGCTCGAGGAACGCGGCGAGGTCGCTCGCGGGGACGTCGCCGGCGACGTCCTCGAGTTCCTCCAACAGCCCCGGGTCGCGTAGCGAGGACCGCTCGCCGGCGCTCACCAGCGCGAGGTCGCGCGTCAGGTCGACCCAGGCCGAGAGGAGCATCGCGGCGCCGCGCCGGCGCTCGGCTGCCGGGGCACGTTTCGGGCCGCCGTCCGAGGCACCGTCCAGGCCGGGCTCGGGCAGTGCGTCCGGAGTCACCTCCGGAGCGGGCTCCGGGTCCCCCGCGGGCGCGCCCCGGTCGAGGATTGCCACCAGGTCGCTCGCGCGCGCGACGAGGGCCCGGGCCGCGGCCAACCGTGCGGAAGCCCGCGCATCGACGAGATCGAGCAGCTCCCGCGCGAGCTCGGCGCGGATCGCCGCGGCCTCCGGCGCTCGTGCATAGGCGATCGCCACCCCTGGCCTGCCGCCGGCCAATCGTCCCAGCCGGGCCGCAGCCGGGGCGTCCGCCAGATCATGCTCGGCGAGGATCTCCTCGATCGCCCGCGGCCCCACCGGTCCGAGCCGGACGCGCGCACAGCGCGAGCGGACCGTGGGCAGCAGGCGCTCCTCGTCGTTCGCGGAGAGCACGATCGTGACCCCGACCGGCGGTTCCTCGAGGGTCTTGAGCAGCGCCGACTGGGCGTCCTCGTTCATCCGGTCCGCGCGTTCGATGATCGCCACGCGAGCCCCACCCTCGACGGGCAGCAGCGCGAGCTCGGCGATCAGGTCACGGACGCCACGAAAGCGAGCCTCCGGTCCGCCGATCACGACCTGACCGCCGGGGCCCTCCGGTCGCAGCCAGTGGACGTCGGGGTGGTTCCCGTGCTCGACCATCCGGCAGGCCCGACATTCGCGACATGGTCGATCCGCTGGATCGCTCGCGGTGCACAGGAGGCCCGCCGTCAGATCGAGCGCGAGCGTCGTCTTGCCGACGCCCTCGGGCCCTGCCAGCAGGATGGCGTGCGGCGTTGCGCCCGCGACCATCGCGCCGACCGCCTCGAGGGCGGCTGGCTGGCCGCGGGTGCACGCGCGCTTCACGCCCCGCTCAACGGCAGATCCCCGGTCAGGCCGGGTCGCTGGTCGCGGTCGTTGCCTTCTTCGTCGTGCGCCGGCGGGTGGTGGTCGCCTTGGCTGCGGCCTCCTCGCCGTCACCGGCAGCGGCGGTCTTTGTCGTCCGTCGGCGAGGCTTCGGAGCCTCATCCGTGCCGGACGCTGCCGTGGTGGCGGCCTTCGTTCCACGCGGCTTCCTGGCCGGCGCGGGGGCCTCGGCCTCGGCGACTGCGTCGGTCGTGGCCGGCTCCGCCGTCTCGGATGCCGCCGGCTTGCGCGTGCTCCGCTTGCGCGTTGTTGCGGCCGCAGTCGGCGCCTCGGCGGCTGCCTCCTCGGTCGTCGCAGTCGCAGCGGGCTTGCGCGTCGTGCGTCGCCGCGTGGGGGTGGCCGCCTCGGCGGTCACGGGTGCCTCTGCCTCATCGACGGCTGCCTCGGTCGCAAGCGACGCGGGCTCGCCGGCCGTCGGCGCCTTCTGGCCGAGCTGGGCCCGCAGCAACTCCTCGAGCTCGGGCGGAACCTCGCTCCACTCGGAGCCAGGTCGGGGCGCAGGAGCCCCGACAGCTGCTCGGTCGTCACGTCCGCCACGCTGCTCCCGACGCGGCGCGGGGCCCTGGCTGCCACCGCTGCGCGACGTTCGCTCGCTGACGTCCGGGTAGCGGTTGATGCCGCCCCCGCCGCCGCGGCCGAACCGCTCGCGGGCGATCGCCGACTGGTACGCGGCGCGACCGCCGCGCGCGCCGCCGCCGCCGCGCCCCCGCGCACCGGCATTTCGCCCGCGGTTGCGCTCCGCGATGAGGTACTCGGGGATCTCGGGCTCGTCGTCGAACTCCTCATCGGGGAGCGGCGCGAGTCCGCTCGGTGCCACCGAGCTCGTCCCGAGCTGCGAGTCCCAGACGGACCCGAACGGTGTGGACCGCGGTCGCGGCGCGACCGGCAGGTCCTCCTCCTCCTCGTCCGCCGGGCGCTCGGGGCGCGCCGGGCGCTCGGGGCGCGCCGGGCGCTCGGGGCGCGCCGGGCGCTCCGGGGACGCCGGGCGCTCCGCACGCGGCGGGGCGGCAAGGGAAGCCTCGGTGGGCTCGGCCTCGTACTCGCCCTCGGACCGCCCACGGCCCCGGCCACGACCTCGGCCACCTCGCCGGCGGCGGCGGCGGGGTCCATCCCCGGCCTCGCCATCACCCAGTTCGGCGCCGGCGCCCGCTTCGACCTCGGCCGGACCCTCGCGAACGAGCTCCTGGTCCTCCTCGTCGAGCGTGAACAGCTCGGCGGCGGCGAGATCGGCCTCGGTCAACCCGCCGACGAGCGTCTTCGAGAGCCGCTCCCCGGGAAGCGCGACGAGTGTCGTCGAACCGTTCCCGGCTGCTTCGTCGGCCGGCTTGCGGCGCCCACGGCCGCGTGACGCGGCGGCCGCGACGGCCGGCTCGCGATCGCGATCCCGGCCTCGGCCACGGCCACGGCCACGGCCGGTGCCCTCGGTCTGCTTGTCGGGCACCTCTGTCATCGACAGGTCCTGATCGTCCTCGGCCACGCGCCGTCCGGAGCGGGAGCCCTTCTCGACCTTCGCCAGCTGGGTAATGTCGGTGAACAGGTCGGCGACCTCGATCAGGTCCGAGCTGGTGTTGCCGCGGAAGCTGATGACCTCGCAACGGACGCCCATCTCCTGGACCGCCCGGATCGCCGGCGCAAAGTCGCCATCGCCGGACACCACGATCGCGATGTCGAGGTTGCGGGCCGTCTTCATCATGTCGACGACCAGCTCGATGTCGAGGTTGGCCTTGACCTTCCCGTCGCCGTACTTGCGGATGTCCTTGCTGACGACCTTGTAGCCGTTCCGCGCGAGGAAGGAATGGAAGTTGCGCTGATTCTCGTTGTCCGGGTCGAGCCCGGTGTAGGCATATGCCCGGACGAGATCGCGTCCAGCGCTTGCCGACCGCAGCAGCGTGACGTAGTCGATGTCGACACCCGCCGCCTTGGCCGCATAAAAGATGTTCGCGACGTCCACGAAGACGGCGACGTTCTTGCCCACGGTTACTCCTTGGGTCTACTGGTCTCCGCCGGCGCGGATCGCTGCACGGCGGAGCCGATCATGTGGCGCGGCGCGCGGCGGATCCCGCTGCGGCCACGATTCGTTGAACACGCGGTTCGGCTGCCTTGAAGCCCAGGGCTTCCCAGCGCGCCGACTCCGCGGGATCGTCGGAGCCCAATGCTTCGACGACGGTGCACCCCTTGTTGCTGGCCGATCGAACGACCTCCTCGAGGAGGGCGGAGGTGATGCGGTCCACGTCGTACTCCTGGTCGACGACCAGGAGGTCCACCGAGCCGACGAAGCCGCCGGCCCGGACTGACGGCCGGAGCGCGAGGACCGCACCTCCGACCACGGCGCGTTGCGCCTCCGCAACGAAAATGCTCGCCTGAGGGAGGTATACGAGCTGGCGGAAGAGATCCCCTGCGGCGAGCGAACTCGTGCCCGGTGCACCGCCAAGCCCGCCGTCGCTCAGGGCGACGAGCCGATCGATGTCCATGACACGGGCCGCTCGGACCAGATATTCCACGCCTTCGGGTCCACCTCAAACGGGTCGGCGATCGATCTGCGGAACGGAGCCGTTGCTCATCCAACCGGGGCCACGAGCGCCAGGACCGGCGAGCACAGCTCGACGACGGTACCTGGGCGCGGCCGAACGGTGTTGCATTCGGTTCGCCGACGGATATGATACGGCATCGCTTCGGCGGCTACCTGCGCGCCGCCCGGAGAAAGAGATCCGGCCGCACCGTCGAGACCAGTACACGTGGAGCGCGATCCTGGAGGGGATCGCGATCGAACGACTCGAAGGGCGATCCGGTGTCTGACCGGGCGTGCGCCTGGGACGGGCCCACGGTGCATTTGATCATGATCGGCCGCGTGTTTGGACCGATCGGATCACGAGGAGGAAAGACTTTGAAGCGTTTTATTCGAGTGGGAGCGCTCGGCGTTGCCGCGCTCCTTGCGCTCGGTGCCTGCAGCGGCGGGGCAGCGGCGCCGTCCGACGAGCTCGGCGTCATTACGGTCCCGGCCGGGGACCCAATCCACACGGCATTCTGGGGCGTCCTCTCGGGCGCCGACTCGACCCTTGGTGAGGACTCGAAGCGCGGCGTCGAGATCGCGATCGACGACAAGGGCGGCAAGCTTCTCGACCACGACATCTCGCTGACCACGGAGGACGGCCTGTGCACGCCGGAAGGCGGCGCGACGGCCGCCCAGAAGCTGGCATCCGACACCACGATCGTCGGCCTCATCGGGTCGAGCTGCTCCGACGAGACCGTCGGCGGCATCAAGACGATTTCCGACGCGGGTCTCACGACCATCTCGTCCTCGAATACCCGGCCTGCGCTGACCGCCGAGGATCGGGGCCCGGAATACGCCGGCTACGCACGGACCGCCCACAGTGATGCGTTCCAGGGCAAGGCCGTTGCCGAGTGGGCATTCAATGAAAAGGGCGTCAAGACTGCCGCCACCATCCACGATGGCAGCGCGTACGCCGAGGCGCTCCAGCAGGTCTTCGCGGACGAGTTCACGGCCCTCGGCGGTGAGATCGTCGCCCAGGAGGCCGTCTCCAAGGGTCAGACCGACATGAGTCCGGCGCTCACAGCAGTCGCCGCGGCGAAGCCGGAGCTCCTGTACTTCCCGATCTTCGTGGCAGAGGGTGGCTTCATCGCCGCCCAGGCGCTCGACACCCCGGGCCTCGAGGACGTCATCCGCATTGGCTCCGACGGCATGTTCACGCCCGACTTCGTGACGGCCGCCGGAGCCGGCGCCGAGGGGATGTTCCTCTCCAGCCCTAACTTCTCGGCGTTCCAGGAAGGCTATGCGTCGTTCCTCGAGAAGTACCAGGCGAAGTTCGGCGAAGCGCCGGTGGCAGCGTTCCACGCCCATGCGTACGACGCGACCAACATGTTGTTCAACGCGATCGAGAAGGTCGCGGTAAAGAACGCCGACGGCTCGCTGTTCATTCCGAAGAAGGCCCTTCGCGATGCGGTCTTCGCGACGAAGGACTTCCCGGGCTTGACCGGCGTGCTGAGCTGCTCGCCGACCGGTGACTGCGGCGCGCCGCTGATCGCCATCTACGAGCTCACGGCTCGTGAGGCCGGCGGCGAGTGGCCGCCGGAGGCACCCATCTGGCCGACCGAGTAGCGATCGGCTACCCCTGAACCTTCGAACCGAGCCCGGGGACCCCCGGGCTCGGTTCGCATCCGCATCCAGGTCCCGAGAAAGCTGACGGAGCCGGATGAACGTTCCACAGACGGCGAGCCCGCGGTTGGTCGAGCGGTTCACGGAAATCGCGATCCAGACGTTCCTGTGGGTCTTCCGGATCGCGGTGGTCCTGGTGGTGGTCGTCGGGTCGATCCTGACGCTCGTCGGGGGCCGTTACAACGCCCAGACCTGGATCGATCTTGCGATCACGGGTGCTGCGCTCGGCAGCGTCTACGCGCTGATCGCCCTGGGCTACACGATGGTCTACGGCATCCTGCGCATGATCAACTTCGCCCACGGCGAGATCTTCATGGCCGGCACGTTCGCCGGATACTTCACCGCGGTCGGCCTGGCGAGCACCGGCATCCTCGATGCAGGCCCGCTGGGAGCGCTGCTGTCGATCGCGATCATGTGCGCCGTCGCCGCCGTCGTTGCGACCGCGATTGCGCTCCTTGTCGAGCGCATCGCGTACCGGCCCCTCCGGAACGCCCCGCGGCTCGTGCCGCTGATCTCCGCGATCGGGGCGTCGTTCGTGCTCCAGTACTCGTTCCGGGGCTTTTTCGGCCCCGGCATCTACGCCTACCCGTCGATCGACTTCCTCGAGGGGAAGGCCCCCATCCCGTTCCTCAACATCCAGTGGGTCGAGGTGCTCGTCATCGGCACCGCTGTCGCGATGATGGCCGGGCTCTACCTGTTCGTCATGCGCTCGAAGATGGGCACCGCCATCCGCGCCGTCTCAGAGGACAAGAGCACCGCGGCCCTGATGGGCATCGACGTGAACCGCACGATCGTGACGACGTTCGCGATCGGCGCTGCGCTTGCCGGCGCGGCCGGTGTCCTCTACGCGCAGATGTACCAGCAGTTCACGTTCACGGTCGGCTTCACCCCCGGGATCAAGGCGTTCACCGCGGCGGTCCTCGGCGGGATCGGCAACATCCCGGGAGCCATGCTCGGCGGCCTCTTCCTTGGCGAGATCGAGTCCATCGGGCCGGTGCTCTTCCTTGACGGACTTGGCGTTCCGGCCCCCAACCAGCTCAAGGACGTGATCGCATTCACCATGCTGGTGCTCGTCCTCGTCTTCCGGCCGCAGGGCCTGCTCGGTGAGCGGGTCACGAGGGATCGGGCATGACCGCCGACGCCGTCGCCGCACCGGTCGAAGCCACAACGAACGTCGCGCCGGCCGAGGCGGCGATCAGCTGGCGCGAGGTAGCGAAGATCGGGCTCATCGGCGGGGCAGTCGCGCTCTACCTGTGCCTGGTCGGGATCATCCCGGTGTTCCATTCGCGCCAGCTGATTGCGGGCGTGATCACGCTTGGCCAGGTTGCCCTGTTCGGGTCGATGGCGATCCCGGGCGCGTTCGCAGCTCGAAGGGCGCGGACCACCCGCGAAGCCGTGCTTGCCGGCGGGGCGGCCGGGTTGATCACCGGTGGCGCCCTCACGTTGCTGGTCGTTGTTGGCAGCGTCGTCAACCTGCGCGCCATGTTCCTCAACGCGTCGCCCGAGCTGTATTCCATGCTCACGATGGGCCTCGGCGTCGCCGGGGCGTGGATTCCGGCCGTGGAAGGGCTCGTCCTGGGCGCCGGAGCTGCTGCATTCGGGCAGCTACCCGACCGCGTGCGCTCGCCGGTGGCGCGTGGCCTTGTCGCCGTGCTCATCGTCGGGCTGTTCGCAGGACTCCTGCGAGCGCCGCTGATGTCCGCCGGACTGTTCGATATCGCACGGCTGCTGTTCACCGGCGACGGCCTGACCGTGGCAGGCGCGGTCATCGTCTTCACCGTCGTCGTGCTTGGCCGGATCGTCCGCCAACGCGTCGGGGTCGCCGCGCGCGTCGCGGCGCTTCCGACAGAGCGGCGTGAGCAGCTCCGCATCCCGGCGATCGCAGCCCTGGTGGCACTCATCCTGATCCTGCCGATGCTGCTTGGGCCGTTCTTCGCCCAGGTGATTGCGCTGGTCGCCCTCTACATCCTGATGGGCTTCGGCCTGAACATCACGCTGGGTCTCGCCGGCTTGCTCGACCTTGGCTTCGTGGCCTTCTTCGCCGTCGGCGCGTACACGGTCGGCCTGTTCACGTCGCTCGCGGAATACGGCCTGCTCGACGTGCCGTTCTGGGTGGCGCTGCCGTTCGCCATGCTGTTCGCGTCAATCTTCGGTGCCATCCTCGGCCTGCCGATCCTCAGCATCCGGGGCGACTACCTGGCGATCGCAACACTGGGCTTCGGCGAGATCATCAGGATTCTGGCCGGCTCGAACCTGCTTCTCCCGCTGCTTGGCGGTCCGCGCGGGATCATCAATATTCCGAAGCCGGTCGAGGTGGGGTCGACGAACTTCCTGGCCGGTCCCGTCCAGATCTACTACATCGCGCTCATCTTCGCGGGGCTCGTCGCGTTCGTGGCGTTGCGGCTGCGTGCCGGCCGCATCGGGCGGGCATGGGTCGCGATCCGCGAGGACGAGGACGTCGCCGAGGCGGTCGGCGTGAACCTGATCCAGACAAAGCTGCTGGCGTACATCCTCGGGGCAGCGTTCGCCGGCCTCGGCGGCGCGATCTTCGCCGGTCTTGTCGGTTCGATCTTCCCAAGCAGCATCAACCTGTTCGTGTCGATCAACGTGGCCGCCATCGTCATCGTCGGCGGCATGGGCAGCATCCCGGGCATCGTCCTCGGCGCCCTGTTCCTCATCGGCATCCCCGAGCTGTTCCGCGAGCTCCAGGACTACCGCTTCCTGTTCTACGGATTCGCGCTCATCGGCATGATGCTGTACCGCCCGGAAGGGCTGTGGCCGTCCGGCATCGCGCGGCGCGAGTTGCACGTTGGCGACGAGGCGCCGGCCATGGTCGCGGGCGACACGACACCGATTACCCGGGGAACGATGTCATGACGCTCCTTGTCACCCGCGGTGTCGTCAAGCGGTTTGGTGGGCTCCTTGCCGTCAACAAGCTCGACTTCGAGGTCGACGGGGGCGCCATCGTCAGCGTCATCGGACCGAATGGCGCCGGGAAGACAACCTTCTTCAACTGCATCGCTGGGTTCTACGAGATCACGTCGGGCGAGATCGAGCTCGACGGTCAGCCCATCCACAAGCTCCGTCGTGACCAGATCGCCCACCTCGGCGTTTCCCGGACGTACCAGAACATCCGGCTGTTCGCGAACATGACCGCGATGGAGAACATCCTGGTCGGCCAGCACCACCACCTCCGGTCGACGTGGATCGGCACGGTGCTCGGCACAAAGGCGGTCAAGGAGGACGAGAAGAAGGCACAGGACGAGGCCGGCCGCCTGCTGCGCTACGTGGGTCTGCGTGGCAAAGGCGACATGCTCGCAAGCAAGCTGCCATATGGCGACCAGCGCCGCCTCGAGATCGGGCGGGCGCTCGCCAACAAGCCGCGCCTGCTCCTTCTCGACGAGCCGACGGCGGGCATGAACCCGGCGGAAACGGCCCAGCTGACCGACTTCATCCGCAACCTGCGCGACGAGCTGGGGATCACGATCCTCCTCATCGAGCACGAGATGCGGGTGGTCATGGGTATCTCGGAGCGCATCACGGTGCTCGACTACGGCGAGAAGATCGCCGAAGGCAACCCGGCCGAGATCCAGTCCAACCCACGCGTCATCGAGGCCTACCTCGGGCGTGGCGGTGCGGCAGACCTCGGGATCGCCGCCAGCGCTGCAAGCACGGCGAGCGCCACGAACCCCGGCGAGCCCGGGACGCCGGTGGTCTGACGATGGCGCTGCTCGAAGTCAACGACATCCACACCTACTACGGCAACATCCACGCCCTCAAGGGCGTGTCCCTGGCGGTCGAGGAGGGTGAGATCGTCACGCTCATCGGCGCCAACGGCGCGGGCAAGACGACCACGCTCAACACGATCTCCGGGATCATCCGCCCGCGCACCGGGTCCGTACACCTCGACGGACGGGACCTCGGTTCCGTCGCCCCGCACAGGATCGTCTCCGCGGGCGTCGTCCAGGTGCCCGAGGGCCGCCGGACGTTCGCGCGCCTGACCGTCGAGGAGAACCTGCGGATGGGCGGGTTCACCGTGTCCGACCAGGAGGTCAAGGACGGCGTCGCGCGGGCATTCGAGATGTTCCCGCGGCTGCTCGAGCGGCGAACCCAGATCGCCGGCACGCTCAGCGGCGGTGAGCAGCAGATGCTGGCGATGGGCCGGGCCCTGATGTCGAAGCCGAAGGTACTCCTCCTCGACGAGCCGTCGATGGGGCTCGCACCGGTGCTCGTCGACGCCATCTTCGACACCATCCGCGCGCTCCATGCCGGGGGCACCACGATCCTGCTGATCGAGCAGAACGCGCGGATGGCGCTCCAGGTCGCCGACCGCGGCTACGTCATCGAGAGCGGCCGCATCCTGCTCACGGACAGCGCCGACAACCTGCGCGAGAACGAGGAGGTCCGCAACTCCTATCTCGGCATCGCCTGAGCGCTGCGCTGGGCGCTGCCTTAGCGGTATTCCGGCTCGCGCGAGATCAGGTAGGCGGCACGTGACAGCGCGGTGAGGCCGATCACGGCCAGCCACAGGCCCGGTGCGCGATCGGGGGTCATCGTGCCGGGACCGCCCGGGGTGAGCGCCAGGTCGATGACGCGCAGTCCCAGGCCCACCCAGCCGAGGATCGCGAAGGTGGCGTATGCCCACCACCGATCGAAGCTGACCGGCCGGTCACTGGCGTACGGCAGCGTGATCAGGGCGAGCGTCGCCAGGGCGACCAGGAAGACCGCGATGCTCGGCCCGTCGAACGCATTCCCCGAGATCTGCGGCAGGCCCTCGGCGGCGGAGCCGGCGGTCCACCACGCCGGAACGCACGCGATGATGAGGATGAGCGCCGAAAACCCCGCGAGAAGCCGGCCGCGCCCGACGGGCCGGCGGTGCAGGCTCACCCCTCGGCACCGCCCGCGTACACCTCGCGGCGCAGCACGCCCACGAAGCGCAGGTTCCGATAGATCTCGCCGTAATCGAGCCCATAGCCGACGACGAACTGGTCCGGGATCGTGAAGCCGCGATAATCGACGGGGATGTCGACGAGGCGGCGGGCGGGCTTGTCGAGCAGGGTGCAGATCCGCAGGGTGGCGGGGTTCTTGCCGCGCAGGTAGCGGATCAGGTAGTTGAGCGTCAGCCCCGTGTCGATGATGTCCTCGACGATGAGCACGTCCTCGCCGGCGATGCTCGTCGACAGGTCCTTGAGGATGCGCACGAGGCCCGACGATTCGGTTGTGGTGCCGCCGTACGAGCTGACCTCCATGAGGTCGATGCGGACCGGGATCGTGATCGCCCGCATCAGGTCGGCCATGAACGGCAGCGAGCCCTTGAGCACCGAGACGAGCGTCAGGCTCTTGCCGGCGTAGTCGGCGCTGATCCGCACGCCGAGCTCCGCAACCTTGGCCTGGATCTCGTCCTCGGAGAGGAGGATCTCGCCGACGTCGGCGTTGAGGTCCGGCTTCGTCTGCATCAGGCGTTCTCGGATCGATCAGGTTGGGTGATCGTGACCGGCACCGAGGCGGCGGCGCGGCGCCGTCTGCGACGCCTGGCCGCGGTCGGGCGGCTCGGACTCGTGGACGGGGCGGACCCGTCGTCGGTGGGGTCCAGGACGATGACCGCGGCCGACAGCCCCAGCTCGAGCGGTCCGATCGGCTCGGTTGCCCGGGACGCTCCCGGGACTCCGGCCTGGCCCGCCGTGCCGGTGAGCGTGTCGGCCAGCGCAAGCTTCCCGTACTTCAACATGAGGGCCCGGAAGTCGCGCGCGTAGAACAGCTTGATGTTGACGCCGGGATACAGCTCGCGGAGGCGGCGCAGCTTGCGGTTCTTCTTGCGGACCAGCTTCTGGCGGAGCGTGGTCATCTCCAGGTACAGGTCGAGCTCGCCCAGGTAGAAGTCCGGCGAGAAGCTCTCGACAACATCGCCCTCGAGGTTCCACAGGATCGGGAAGGTGTGGGGCTCGTACTCCCAGGCAATCCCGTAGAAGTCGAGGATGCGGGCCATCTCCGCCTCGCTCGCATGTGCGAACTGCGGAACGGTCTCGCGCGGCAGGTCGGTCACCGTGAGGAGGGCGGGTCGTGCAGGCCGGGTTCGTCACCCCGGTCGAGGAGGCCGACGAGATCCCCTTGCCAGTCCGCGAGGAAGGCTCGCGCGGCCCGCACGTCGGCGGTCGTGATGGGTCCCACCCCGGCGCGCCGTGCCTCGTCGGTCGGGCTGAGTTCGCCGAACGGGGCCACGTCGAGCACCGGCCCACGCTCCGGATCGTCCGCTGCCAGGAGCATCCCGAGCGTCGTACTGCGGCAGGCCGGACAGCTGAGCTCGACGAACGCAAGATCGTCGCGATGGGCCAGGATGCGGATCCGCTCGCCCGGGACGGCACTCCCGCAAACGGTGCAGCCGACACCGTCGAGGAGCGGGCGGAGCTGGTCGCGCGGATCCATGCGCGGTGCAGTTTAGCCGAGCGGGCGTCGGACCGGTTGTTTCCACATACCCCCTGGGGGTATGATTCGATTGAACGGCGCCGCGCAGGCGCCACGACCCCGAGGGACGACTGCCGATGAGCTCCGCCGAGGCGCGTCGCGCGAGCGCCAACCCCGAACCCGATCACTTCCGCCACAGCTACTCGAAGGACCGATCCCAGCTGATCCGGCGCCTGTCGCGAATGGAGGGGCAGGTCCGCGGCATCGCGCGGATGATCGAGCGGGAGGAGTACTGCATCGACATCCTCCAGCAGACGTCGGCCCTGCGCGCCGCCGTCGACTCGCTGTCGATCATGCTGCTCGAGGACCACGTCCAGGGCTGCGTCCGAACCGCAGCCGCGCGCGGCGAGGCAGACCAGTACGTCGACGAGGTGATCGACGTGGTCCGCCGGACGCTCGGGCGGCCCGTTCGCAGCACCGCGCGCTCGACCTGACGGTCGCCGCCGAGGGCCCGCCGGGCGTCCCCACCGACCACGGTTTTCGGGTTGCAGTTATCCACGAATCCACCGTCCGCGCGGCGGTTGGTGGATAACCCCGTTGACGCTCACGGGCGACGACCGTAGCGTCCGGCATCCGCACTGTGGCGGAAGGGTAACGCGGTCCGCGAGGCGATCGGGGAAACTCGAGCCGGGAACCGGACGGACCGGGGAAGACCGACCACCACCTGCGATTCGAGTCGCCGCCGGGAGTGGCGCCGCGCAGGTCCGAACCGCACGCGAGACAGGAGGCGTGCACTGGATCGTCAGCGCGAGCCGCTCCCGACGCGCGTCGACGCCACCCCACCGCTTCCCGCCGCGTATGACCGCGCGCTGGATGCCGGGCTGCGGGAAATCGGGGTCGAGCTGAACACCGCGGAACGGGGCGCGATCGACGGGCACGTGCGGCTCCTCCTCGCCTGGAACCGGGCGATCAACCTGACCGCCATCCGCGATCCGGAGCACGCTGCGATCGGGCATGTCGTCGACAGCCTCACCGCGCTCCCCGTGCTGCGCGAGCGCGGGATCCGGCGTTTTGTCGACCTGGGCAGCGGGGGCGGTTTCCCGGGGCTGCCCGTGGCCGCCGCACTGCGGGCCGACCGCGCCCTGCTGGTCGAGTCCATCGCGAAGAAGGTCCGCTTCCTCGATGCCGCCGCGACGGCGGTCCGGATGGCGGGCACCATCGCGACGTTCACAGGTCGGGCGGAGCGTCTCGCGGAAGACCCGGAACACCGCGAGGGCTGGCCGGCGGTCCTGGCACGTGCCATCGCCGCCCTGCCCGAGCTCGTCGAGCTCGCATTCCCGCTCCTCGTTCCGGGCGGCGTGCTCGTCGCCTGGAAGCGGGGCGACCTGTCCAGTGAGGTGACCGCCGCGGCGCGAGCCACGGATGCATTGGGCGGCGGCACCGTCCAGACCATCGACGTATCAGTCACCGGACTGAGCGGGCACCGGCTGGTGGTCGTCACCAAGAGCGGTCCAACGCCCGACGGCTTCCCGCGCGGTCCCGCGGTGCGCCGGCGGACCCCGTGTTGAGCTGGACCGGCTGCTACCCTTCGCCCGGATGCGGATCGCGGTCCTTTCGGACATCCACAGCAACCTCGTCGCCCTTGACGCCGTGCTCGCCCATCTCGGTTCGGTCGACGCCATCTGGCAGCTCGGGGACGTGGTCGGCTACGGGCCGGATCCAGATGGCGTCGTCGCCCGCCTGGCAGAGCGTGGCGCGGTGGGCGTCCGGGGCAACCACGACGCCGCGGCGATCGGCGGATCGGAGATCGAGTGGTTCAACCCGGAGGCGCGCGCGGCCGTCGAGTGGACGCGAACCCGGATCTCGAACACGACGCGTTCGTGGCTGACGGCGCTCCCCGAGCGGCTGGATGAGGCCGACTACACGCTCGTCCACGGCTCCCCGCGCGAGCCGCTCTGGGAGTACATCACGTCGAGCCCGGTGGCCCGGGCGAACCTGTCGTTCATCACTGCCCGCTTCGGGCTGCACGGTCACACCCACCTGCCGATCGTGTGGGCCGAGGACGACGGCCGTATCGAGTTGATCTCCCCGGGTGACGGCTCGACGTTCGCCCTTCATGGTCGCGCACTGCTGAATCCGGGCAGCGTTGGTCAACCACGAGATGGCATCCCGGATGCGGGCTACATGCTGATCGACACCGAGGCGGCTCGCGTCACGTGGCATCGCGTCCCCTACGACATCGAGGCCGTCCAGGAGCACATGCGCAAGGTCGGCCTGCCATCCCGGCTCGTCGAACGGCTGTCTTATGGCATCTGAGCCGTGATCGGCGGTCGGCGCCCGATCCAGGGCCGCAAGCCCGGCGATCGGCGACTTCGGGTCGAGCGCCCTCATTCGCCCTATTTCCGCTACACCGGCCCCGGGCAGATGACGGCCAAGGAGGCTGCCAACGTCCCGACGACGCGGACAGGGCGGGCGTTCGCCCGGATCAGGAAGGTCGTGCTTGGCAAGCCGCTGTCGTCGGAGTCCGAGAGCGAGGAACGGCTCTCGAAGGTCAAGGCCCTGGCGATCTTCAGCTCGGACGCGATCTCGTCGTCGGCCTACGCGACCGAGGAGATCATCCGCGCATTCATTCTGGCCGGCGCCGCCCTGCTCGCCTTTCAGTACGCGACCCAGGTCGCGATCGCGATCGCGATCCTCCTCGCGATCGTCGCCTTCAGCTACCGCCAGATCTGCATCGCCTACCCGACGGGCGGTGGCTCGTATTCGGTCTCGAAGGCGAACTTCGGACGCCTCGCCTCACTCGTAGCAGCCTCGGCGCTGCTGATCGACTACAACCTGACGGTCGCGGTCTCCACGTCGTCCGCGGTGGAGCAGATCACGTCGGCGCTTCCGGGCCTTGCGCCGATTGCGGTGGGGATCGGGGTTGGAGCGATCGGCCTGATCACCATCGGCAACCTGCGCGGAATCCGTGAGGCCGGCAACATCTTCGCGCTCCCGACGTACCTGTTCCTGTTCAGCGCGTTGCTGATGATCGCGATCGGCGCCTACCGGATCATCGTGCTCGGCGAGTCACAGCCGCCCCCGCCGGAAGCGCAGGCCGCAGTGGTGAACACCGCGCAGGCGGTGAGCGTGCTGCTCCTGCTACGGGCATTCGCCGCCGGCGCCGTGGCGCTGACCGGCACCGAGGCGATCGCGACCGGAGTGCCCGCGTTCAAGCCGCCCGAGGCCAAGAACGCCGCTGCGACCCTGGTGGCGATGGCCATGATCCTCGCCGTGTTGTTCATCGGGATCACGTTCCTGGCAGTGAACTTCGGGATCGTCCCGCTCGATGAGCCGGTCAAGCAGACGGTGATCGCGCAGGTCTCGTCGACGGTGTTCGGGGCCGATTCGTTCGGCTTTTACACGTTCCAGGCGTTCACCGCGCTCCTGCTGTTCCTCGCCGCGAACACGTCCTTCGCGGCCTTCCCGCGCCTCGCGGCAGTGCTGGCGATCGACGGCTTCTTTCCCCGCCAGTTCAGCTTCCGCGGCGACCGCCTCGCGTTCTCGATGGGCATCGTCGCGTTGGGGCTCGTGGCGGCGACGCTGGTGATTGCCGCCAACGGCAAGACGCACGCGCTCATTCCGCTGTACGCGGTCGGCGTCTTCATCGACTTCACGATCTCGCAGGCGGGTATGGTGCGGCACTGGCAGCGGGTCAAGTCACCCGGCTGGCGACGGCGCCAGGCGATCAATGCGTTCGGCTGTGTCGCGACAGGGATCGTGGCGATCGTCGTCACCAGCGTGAAGTTCGCGGACGGTGCGTGGTTCGTCCTGTTGTTGATCCCGATCCTCGTCGCGGGAATGCTGTTCATCCGCCGCGAATACGACGCGCAGGCGCATGAGCTCGAGGTCGCGGACGAGCTCGTCGTCGAGGGGCCACGCCGCGAGCAGCGCGTCGTCGTCCCGGTCAACGGCATCAACCGCGCCGTGATCCAGGCGGTCAACTTCGCACGGACGATCAGTTCCGACATCCGGGCGGTGTACGTCACCGAGGACGACGAGGAAGGTGAGGCGCTGCGCCGGCGCTGGGAGCGCCAGCTGCCGGGCGTGCCGCTGGTGATCGTCGAGTCGCCGTATCGGGCCCTGATCGGCCCGATCGTCGCCTACCTCGACGTGCTCGACAAGGCGTGGCCGCCGGACAAGCCGGCGCCGATCACCATCGTCGTGCTGCCCGAATTCGTCGCCCGCCACTGGTGGGACCGGCTGCTCTACAACCAGGCTGCGCGCCGTCTGAAGGCGGCCCTGGTTGGCCGCGAGCACACTGTCATCGCCGACGTCCCGTACCGCCGGGAGCACTGAGCGCCGGGACCGCCGCCCGCACCTGCGGCTTTGGTATCGTGACGCGGCGCTCGCGGACCGCTGCGTCCGGCGCCCAACGGGAGCCACTGTCTACCAACCGTGTCTGAGGCCTCGAAACCTCCGTACCGCCGCGCGGTCCTCGCCCTGAACGGCGGACCGAGCGACGCGCGCATCGTCCGGCTTGCGGCCGAATATGGACGCTCCACGAAAGCGGAGCTCGTGGCCGTGCACGTCGTCGAGATCGACTGGACCCTGCCGCTCGATGCCGACATCGCTGGGCGATCCGAGGAGGTCCAGCGGATTCTCGACGTCGCGGAGGCCGCCGCAGAGACGGCCAAGGTGACGCTCGAGTCGGTGCTCCTCCAGGCACGGGACGTCGGCGCGGCACTCGTCGACGAGGCCACCGAACGGGAGGCGGACCTGCTGATCCTCGGACTTCCCTACCGCAAGCGCTTCGGGGGCGACTTTGCGATCGGGCGTACGATCCCGTATGTGCTCAAGAACGCGCCATGCTCCGTGTGGGTCGTGCGCGACCCCATGACCGAGGAGCAGCTGTGAACATCGTGATCGTCGGCTGTGGCCGGGTCGGGGCCGCGCTGGCCGAGACCTTCGACCGCGCCGGCAACCGGGTCGTGATCCTGGACCTGTCGACTCGGGCCTTCGAAAAGCTGCCGAGCTCCTTCGGCGGAGAAGCCATCCGTGGCGACGGAACCGACGAGGACGTCCTGCGCCGCGCCGGCGCCGAGGACGCCGACCTGTTCATCGCCCTGACCGAGGGTGACAACCGCAACATCATGGCCGCGCAGCTCGCCGTGGAGGCACTGTCCGCCCAGCGGGTCGTCGCCAAGATCAACGACCCGGTTCGGGCCACCGCCTACGCCGAGCTCGGCATCGCCACGATCTGCCGGACCGGCCTGATGATGGATGCCATCAACGCGTATCTCGGCCTGCCAGCGTCCGGCGTTGCCGGGATGCTCGAGCCGACCGGCCAGCATCCGGGCGGCGAGCACCACCGGCATGACGCCCCGGAACCGGCGGTCACTGCCGCGACCGTCCAGCCGACGGCCGCATCCAGCGCGATGCAGGAGAACTGAGCGATGTTCGTGCTGGTTGTCGGTGGCGGCAAGGTCGGCTACTACCTCACCAAGGAGCTGATCGAGTCCGGCCACGAAGTCGCGCTCATGGAGAAAGACCGCGACCGGGCGGGTCAGATCGCCGACGAGATCGGGTCCATCGTGATCCCGCACGACGGCTGCGAGGGCAAGTACCTTGCCGAAGCCGGCTGCAACCGGGCCGACGTCGTGGCGGCGGTGACCGGTGACGACGAGGACAACCTCGTGATCTGCCAGATGGCGAAGCACCACTTCGACGTGCCGCGCACGATCGCACGGGTCAACAACCCGAAGAACGAGGAGCTGTTCCGGCACCTCGGCGTCGACGAGCTCATCAGCCCGACGCGGATGATCCTGGGCTCGATCGAGCAGGACATCCCGGTCCACGAGCTGCTCCACCTGGCGGCGCTCGGCGAGAACGAACTGGAGCTGATCGAAGCGCACCTGCAGGACGGCTCCCCGGCGGTCGGGCGCGCTCCGCAAGGACCTCGACATCCCGGACGGCTGCTCCCTGTTCGCGGTGATCCGCGACGGGGTCGCGACGCCGCTCCGTCCCGACACGATCATGCAGGTCGGCGACAAGGTCATCGCGATCGGCAAGACCGAGTGCGAGGAGATGCTCCACGAGCAGCTGATCGGCGGAGAGACGGTCCGCGGCTAGCCTCGCAACGGGAGCCGTTGCCGCCTCACGACAGCAGGGACGAACGAACCACGTTCCCCTGAACGTTTCTTGCCGTCCCACGAGAAAAGGCGGCGTCGATCAGGCGTTTTCGTTCCGTAGGACGGCAATTGACGGCGCTGCGGACTCGTGATTCGTCCCTGCTGCCGCCACACGGCAATCGCGGCCGTTGCGCCGCCGTCAAAGGGCGCGTTGACAATTCTCAATGAAGTTTCGCTGACATGACTCTTGACAACGGTATTGTCAGGGTTCTAGCATCCGGATGTGTCCGCGGCGGGGCCGTGGGGACCGACGAATTTCAGTATTACGGAGGTGACACGACCATGACGCTCGTGCGCCGTCACTCGCCCTTCGGCGAGTTTCTTTCGCTCCGCCAGGCGATGGACCGCCTGTTCGACGATAGCTATGTCCGCCCGACCTGGACTGCCCGCGGCTGGGCGTTCGGCGAAGGCGCTTCCCTGCCGCTCGACGTGCGCCGGGACGAGAACGCCGTGCACGTCGAAGCTGCACTCCCCGGCGTCAAGCCCGAGGACGTCCAGATCACCGTCGAGAACGGGACGCTGACGATCTCGGCCGAGAGCCGCGCGGAGAACACCAGAAAGAACGACCAGGGCGACATCCTCGTCCAGGAGATCCGCCGTGGTTCGGTCAGTCGGTCGGTCACGCTGCCGACCGGCCTCGAGCCGGACAAGGCGAACGCCACCTTCGAGAACGGTGTGCTCAGCCTCGATATCCCGATCGCGGAGACCGTGAAGCCACGCCAGATCCGCATCACCCCGACGACCAATGGACAGGCCGAGCCGCTTTCGGCCGGCAGCGAGCCGGCGGACAACGCCGGAACCACGCGGGACGACTGACGACATGGCGTATCGGCGTCCTGACCGCGATCCGACCCAGCCGGTCTACGTGATCAGTGTTGCGGCGACGCTCGTCAGCGCGCACCCCCGCACGCTCCGGATCTACGAGGACGAGGGCCTGATCTGTCCGGCCCGGACGCCGACGAACATCCGGCTTTATAGCGAAAGCGATATCCGACGGATCTCGTGGATCCGTCACCTCACCCGCGAGCGAGGCGTCAACCTCGCCGGGGTCCGGATCCTCTTCGAACTTGAGGAGCGGCTCGGAACCCGAATCCTCGAAGCGCTCTACGCCGAGGGAACCGGAAACGGCTCCAAGAGCCGGGCCCGTTCCCGCGGCACTGCACCCGAGCCAGGTGAGCAATCTGCCGACGACAAGGTCGACGAGACGCTCGCCCCCGACCCGACCCCCGATAGGAGAACCTGATGGCCAACCGACCGTCCACCCCGGTCGAGATCGAGATCGCGGCCGACGCCGTGCGCGAGCTCCCTCTCGTCGCACTCCGGGAAACGGTCATCTTCCCGGAGATGATCGTCCCGCTCCAGGTTGGCCGCGACAAAAGCGTCGCAGCGCTCAATGCCGCGGTCGCCGATGGCGGACCAATCGCCCTCGTCACCCAGCGCCAGGCCGAGCAGGAGGACATCACCGACCCGTCCGAGCTCTACCCGATCGGCACGCTGGCCAAGATCGCGCAGGTCGTCCAACTCCAGGACGGCACCGTCCGCGCGATCGTCCAGGGCCAGTCGCGCCTGCGCGTGCACGGCTTCACCCAGACAGCGCCATATCTCAAGGCGAGCGTTTCGGAACTCGCCGACGAAAGCCCGAGCGGGGTCGAGGTCCAGGCGCTCATGCGCTCGGTCCAGACCCAGATCGAGCAGTACGTCGCCAGCGGGGCGCCGGTTCCGCCGGAGGCGGCAGTGGCCGCACGCAATATCACGGAGCCAGGGCTGCTCGCCGACATGGTCGCGTACAGCCCCGACATGTCGACCGAGCAGCGCCAGGAGCTGCTCGAGACGATCGATGTCACCGAGCGGCTGAAGCTTGTCTCGAACTTCCTCGCCGAGCAGATCGAGATCCTCGAGCTGAAGGGCAAGATCCAGTCCGAGGTCAAGTCCGAGATGGACAAGACCCAGCGCGAGTACATCCTCCGCGAGCAGCTGAAGGCCATCCAGCGCGAGCTCGGTGAGGACGACCCGCAGCAGGCTGAGATCAACGAGCTGCGCGACAAGGTCGAGCAGGCCGGCATGCCCGAGGAGATCAAGACCCGGGCCATCAAGGAAGTCGACCGGATGAGCCGGATCCCGTCCGCCTCGCCCGAGGTCGGCGTGATCCGCACGTACGTGGACTGGCTCATCAGCCTGCCGTGGAACGTCGCGACCGACGATCAGCTCGACATCAAGAAGGCCGCCGAGATCCTCGACGAGGACCACTACGGCCTCGAGAAGATCAAGGAGCGGATCCTCGAGTACCTCGCGGTCCGCACGCTGGCGGACACGATCCGCAGCCCGATTCTCGCGTTCGTCGGCCCGCCCGGCGTCGGCAAGACGTCGCTCGGGAAGAGCATCGCCCGCGCGATGGGCCGCAAGTTCGTGCGGATGAGCCTCGGCGGCATCCACGACGAGGCCGAGATCCGCGGCCACCGGCGCACCTACATCGGCGCGCTGCCCGGCCGGATCATCCAGAACATCAAGACGGGCGGCTCGAACAACCCGGTGTTCATGCTCGACGAGGTCGACAAGATCGGCATGGACTTCCGGGGCGACCCGAGCTCGGCCCTGCTCGAGGTGCTCGATCCGGAGCAGAACTTCAGCTTCCAGGACAACTACCTGGAGGTGCCGTTCGACCTGAGCAAGGTGCTCTTCATCGCGACGGCAAACCTGCTCGACCCCATCCCGGCGCCGTTGCGCGATCGGATGGAGATCGTCCAGCTGCCGGGCTACACCGAGACGGAGAAGATCCAGATCGGCCGCCGGTTCCTCATCCCCAAGCAGATGACGAACCACGGCCTGACCGACAAGCGCATCGAGATCACCGATGGGGCGATGACCGAGCTCGTGCGCTCGTACACCCACGAGGCCGGCGTCCGGAACCTCGAGCGTGAGATCGCCAATGTCATGCGCAAGGTCGCCCGGCAGGTCGCCGAAGGCCGCAAGCGCAAGACCGTCGTCGACGAGAAGAAGCTCGCCGAGTTCCTCGGCCCGCAGCGGTTCGACTACGGCGAGCTCGAGGCCGAGGACCAGACCGGCTCCGCGACGGGTCTCGTCGTGACCGAGGTCGGTGGCGACGTCGTTGCCATCGAGGTCACGAAGATGGAGGGCAAGGAGGACTTCATCCTCACCGGCCAGCTCGGTGAGGTCATGCGCGAGTCCGCCCGCGCCGGCCTGTCGTGGACGCGGGCCCATGCTGCAGAGCTGGGCATCCCGCGCGAGACGTTTGAGAAGAACACCCTCCACATCCACGTTCCCGCCGGGGCGATCCCGAAGGACGGGCCGTCCGCGGGGATCACGATGGCGACCGCCGTGGTCAGTGCCCTCACCGGCATCCCGGTCCGCAAGGACGCGGCGATGACGGGCGAGATCACGCTCCGCGGGCGGGTCCTCCCGATCGGCGGGCTGAAAAGCAAGATCCTCGCCGCCCACCTGTCGGGGGCCAAGATGGTGATCCTGCCGCGCAAGAACGAGAAGGACCTGCGCGACATCCCGGACGAGATCCGCAAGCAGATCAAGCTGGTCCTCGTCGAGTCGATGGACCAGGTCCTGGAGGCGGCCCTCCGGCGCAAGCCGAAGCCCCTCCAGGCCGAGCCGCCCAAGATCGTCAAGGGCGACGACGAGCTCGACAAGGAGCCCGCGACGCAGAGCCGCGTGCGGCGAACGACGTTCCCGCCCGCAGATCAGCCCCCGGTCGTGGTTGAGAGCCATTGACCATGGGCGCCGAGGCCGCTCCAACTGCGGCCGCACCAAGTCGATAGAACGGCCGTCGCCATGGAATACAAGGACTACTACGCCGTCCTCGGAGTCCCGAGGACGGCGTCACAGACCGAGATCAAGAAGGCGTATCGGAAGCTGGCACGGGAGCACCATCCCGACGCCAAGCCCGGTGACAGCGCGTCGGAGCGCCGGTTCAAGGACGTCAACGAGGCGAACGCGGTGCTGAGCGACCCTCAGAAGCGCAAGCAGTACGACGCGCTTGGTGCGAACTGGGAAGCGTTCAGCCGTGCCGGCGCGGGTGCCGGCGGAGCGGGCAACCCCTTCGCCGGGTTCGCCGGCTTTGGCGGACAGGGCGAAGGTGGCCAGACCGGCAACGTCCGCTACGAGTTCCGCTCGAGCGGCGACCCCGGCGAATTCTCCGACTTCTTCCGGATGTTCTTCGGTGGCGAAAGCGGGTTTCCAGACGTGGCCAACGCCCGCTCCGGCGGCGGCCGCGCAGGGGGCAACCCCGGAACGATCGACCTCGAGGAATTCCTCGCCGGGATGGGGGCTGGCGTGCAATCCGGTCGCGGCCGCGCGACGACGAGCCAGGCTCGCCCTGCAGCACCGCGCAGCGAAGCGCACGCCGAGATCACCCTCGATGAGGCATTCCACGGGACGACACGCCTCGTCGACGTCGACGGCAAGCGCCTCGAGATCACGATTCCGCAGGGAGCAGACACCGGCACACGGATTCGCCTGACCGGCAAGGGAGCCGGCGGTGGCGATCTCCACGTGGTCGTCCGCCAGCAAGCGGACGCGACGTTCACGCGCAAGGGCGCAGACCTCGAGCGTGAGCTGCCCATCACCCTGAAGGAGGCCTTGCTCGGCGCCGAGGTGCCCGTTCGTTCACCGAAGGGGACGGTGCTCCTGCGGATCCCGCCGGGAACGCAGCCCGGACGACAGTTCCGACTTCGCGGCCGCGGCATGCCGAAATTCCGCGCCGAAGGCTACGGCGACCTGTACGTCCGCGCCAGGGTCGTGCTTCCGACAGATCTGACCGACAAGGCCAAAGACGCAGCCGGCCGCTTCCTCGATACCGTCGACCAACCCGATCCTCGCTGATCGAAGAACCCAGAGAGACCGCAGATGCAACTCGATCGCTTCACCCAGAAGGCCCAGGAGGCCGTGATCGCCGCCCAGCAAACCGCCGAGCGGCTGCATAGTCCGTTGCTCGATGCCGAGCACCTGCTCAGCGCGCTCGTCGAGCCCGACGACGGCATCCCTGCCGAGACACTGCGCCGGCTCGGCGTGGACCTGCCCGGCTTCCGGGGCGAGCTCGCCGCGATCCTTGCCAAGCGCGCCCGGATCGAAGGCGGCTCCCTCACGCTCGACCCCCGCGCCAAGCGCGTCGTCGAGCGTGCCGAGGCCGAGGCACGGCGGCTCGGAGACGAATACACCTCGACCGAGCACCTGCTGCTCGGCGTGGCCGAGGCCGGGGGCGAGGCGCAGCAGCTGCTCGAGCAGCATGCCGCCGGGCGCGAGGCGATCCTCCAGGCGCTGCAGAGCGTCCGTGGCGGCCAGCGCGTGACCTCGCCCACGCCGGAGGGCACGTACCAGGCGCTCGAGAAGTACGGCAGGGACCTCACGACGGAAGCGCGTGCCGGCAAGCTCGACCCGGTCATCGGCCGCGACGACGAGATTCGCCGCGTCATCCAGGTCCTCAGCAGGCGGACGAAGAACAACCCGGTTCTGATCGGCGAACCCGGCGTAGGCAAGACGGCCATTGCCGAGGGCCTCGCCCAGCGCATCGTCCGCGGTGACGTGCCCGAGGGCCTCAAGGACAAGCGCGTCGTCGCGCTGGATCTGGGCGCGCTCATCGCCGGCGCCAAGTACCGCGGCGAGTTCGAGGAGCGTCTCAAGGCCGTCCTCAAGGAGATCAAGGACTCGGACGGCCAGGTCGTGCTGTTCATCGACGAGCTGCACACGGTGGTCGGCGCGGGCGCCGCCGAGGGCGCGATGGACGCGTCCAACCTTCTCAAGCCGATGCTCGCCCGCGGCGAGCTGCACACGATCGGAGCGACCACGCTCGACGAGTACCGCAAGCACGTCGAGAAGGACGCCGCGCTCGAGCGGCGGTTCCAGCCGGTGGTCGTCGATCAGCCGACGGTCGAGGAGACGATCTCGATCCTGCGCGGCCTGCGCGAGCGCTACGAAGTCCACCACGGCGTCCGCATCACCGACTCGGCGCTCGTCGCGGCGGCGACCCTGTCGAACCGCTACATCACCGAGCGCTTCCTGCCCGACAAGGCAATCGACCTCGTCGACGAGGCAGCGTCGCGGCTGCGCATGGAGATCGACTCCATGCCGGTCGAGCTCGACGAGCTCGAGCGGCGGCGAATCCAGCTGGAGATCGAGCGCGAGGCGCTGCGCAAGGAGACGGATGACGCATCGAAGGCCCGGCTCGAGGCGCTCGAGAAGGAGCTCGCCGACCTCGAGGAGCAGTCCGGCGGGATGAAGCAGCGCTGGGAGGCCGAGAAGGCCGCGATCGCGGCCATCCGCGAGACCAAGAGCGAGCTGGAGCAGACCCAGCTGCGCATCGACCAGGCCCAGCGCGAGACCGACTACGAGACCGCGGCGAAGCTGCGCTACGCGACGCTCCCCGAGCTCCAGGCACAGCTCCAGGAGGAGGAGGGGGCGCTGACCACGCTGCAGGGCACGGGCTCGATGCTCAAGGAGGAGGTCACCGCCGACGACGTCGCCGCGATCGTGGCGTCGTGGACCGGCATCCCGGTGACCCGGCTGATGGAAGGCGAGCAGGCGAAGCTGATCCAGATGGAGGATCGCCTCCACGAGCGGGTCGTCGGCCAGGACGAGGCCATCGAGGCCGTGTCCGACGCGGTCCGCCGCGCGCGCGCCGGGCTCAAGGATCCGCGTCGGCCGATCGGCTCGTTCCTGTTCCTCGGCCCGACCGGCGTCGGCAAGACCGAGCTCGCCAGGGCGCTCGCCCAGTTCCTGTTCGATGACGAACAGGCGCTGGTTCGCATCGACATGAGCGAGTACATGGAGAAGTTCGCGGTGTCCCGCCTGGTCGGGGCGCCACCCGGCTACGTCGGCTACGAGGAAGGCGGCCAGCTGACCGAGGCGGTCCGCCGCCGGCCATACCAGGTGGTGCTGCTCGATGAGATCGAGAAGGCGCACCCGGACGTCTTCAACGTGCTCCTCCAGGTCCTCGATGACGGGCGCCTGACCGACGGCCAGGGCCGCACGGTCGACTTCCGCAACACGGTCGTGATCATGACCAGCAACGTGGGCTCCTCGGCGATCGCCGCGGCCAGCGGCCGGTCCGGTGACGAGGCCTACGAGGACATGAAGCGCCAGGTCACCGAGCTGCTGCGCGGCCAGTTCCGCCCGGAGTTCCTCAACCGCGTCGACGAGGTCATCGTGTTCCACCCGCTGACCGACGATAACCTGGCCCGGATCGTCGACCTGCTGATCACCGACCTGCAGGGGCGGATCGCCGACCAGGAGCTGACGCTCGAGCTCACCCCGACGGCACGAGCGCTGATCGTCCGCGAGGGCACGGATCCGGCCTACGGCGCCCGACCGCTCAAGCGCACGATCCAGCGCCTCGTGGAGAACCCGTTCGCGCGGGCGCTGCTCCAGGGTCAGTTCAAGCCAGGCGATCGCGTGACGGCCGATGCGGACATCGCTTCGGGCACGCTCGTGTTCTCCACGGAGGGTCAGACGGTCGTCGCCGACACGGGTCGCCGCGACGCGCGCTCCCGTGAGCGCGTGCCCGCCGGTGGCACGGCACCGGAATCGCCCCTCGACCTGCCGCCCACGAAGCGGGGCGGCAGCGGCGACCTCATCAACTAGGCCGGCTCGGCGACGTGAGGTTCGAGCGCGTCGCCCAACGCCTGGCGCCGTTCCCGACCAGCCTCCCGCCACCGGCCAGCGAGCTGATCGCCGTGCTCCTCGACGAGCGGGTGCGTCGGAACGTCGAGCCGCCGGCCGGGGTCGTTCCTCGATCGGCGGCCGTGCTGGTCCTGATCCACCCCGACGACGACGGCGAGGCGCGTGTCGTCCTCACCGAACGGGCGACGCGCGACGGCCATCACAGCGGCGAGGTGAGCTTCCCCGGCGGTCGCGCCGAGGACACGGATCGCGGTCCGGCCGAGACGGCGCTGCGCGAGGCCGAGGAGGAAGTGGCACTGGATGCTGCCGCGGCCGGCGTGCGCGTCATTGGCCAGCTCGACCGGGTGTGGATCCCGGTCAGCAACTTCGACATCACGCCGATCGTCGCGCTCGTCGACCGGATGCCGGCGCTTCGCCCGTCCGAGGCGGAAGTCGCGCGGATCATTCACGCGCCGCTCGACGCGTTCGTGCCCGGAGCGCCGGTCGAGATGCACGAGCGGCAGATCGGCGACTGGCCGATCCGGTTCGGCGCGTTCCCGGTGGACGGTCTGGCCGTATGGGGCGCGACCGCACGGATCCTCAGCCAGCTCGGGACACTCGTCGCGGAGGAGCGCTAGAGGGGCTCGCCCGCTTCGGGGTCGTGGGCAGCCGGGCGGTCCGGCTCGGCAAGCGCACCCTGGCCCGCTGCCACCGCCGGCAGACCGGGTCGCGGTTCCTCGGCGATGCCGTCGAGGATCCCCCGGACCTGGCTGTCATCGGCGCCGGTCAGCTCGACGACGAACGCGCGCATTGTCCCGTGCTCGGTCCACGCGGCATGGATCTCGTCGGCCGGCCAGACGGCCGCCTCCCCAGCCGCAATCCGCGTCTTCTCCTCACCGACGAGCACCCAGCCGCCGCCCTCGATCACGATGAACCAGGCCGAGTTCGGGTTCGAATGCGGCTCGATGCGGGCACCCCGCGCCAGCGCCAGCTCCGAGATCGTTCCGCGGGCGTCGCTGTGGATCACCTGGGACTGGACGCCACTCGTGCCGGGCGGGCTCCCCGGTCGGCGATTGCCGACGCCGAACCGGCGGATCTCGATCGGCATCGGCGCGTCAGCGGCGACCGGGTTCGACGACGCCGGCGTCAGCGACGTCGGCGCTGGCGCCGGCCGCCGCCCCGCCGCCGGATCGTCGCCTCGGGATCGCTCGCCTTCTGGCGGCTCACGTAGCGCTGCCGTGCGAGCTGGCGCTCATAGGCGAGGATGATTGGCGGAAAGCGCCGGAACCTGATCCAGACCAGCGTGGCCACGCCGCCGACCACTGTGGCGAGGACCAGGAAGAAGTCGAACGCGAAGACCGCACCGACGAGCACCAGCGAGAAGCTGATCAAGCCGGTCCAGAGCAGCCACTCCCAGAGGTCCAGGTACGGCCGGTGCCGGTGGAGCTGCCGCGTCCGGACGTTGTAGAGGACGAGGAGCACCACGAGCCCAACGATGGACGCGACCACCGTCTGGTAGAAGAGGTCCGGAAAGAAGAAGGCGTTGAAGGACTCGAACAGGTATTCCCAGGGGGCTCGCGTCACGGAGAACCTCGAGGTCGGTTAAGGATCGGGGAGCCTTGTCCCGGAGCCCGCGACGATGGCCGCGCCGGCTCCAGCGTTCTCGGAGTATGCCACGCCAGCCGCTATACTCGGCCCCCAGAACCCGGTCGTGGTGCGCTGCTGCCGCGAGTCAGTCGTTCGGCGCCCAGCAAACACTCACCGAACAGACCGAATCCTGGCGACCCACAACGGGAAACGGGAGGTGGACGCGATTGCGAGCCCTGCTGTCAGTCGCCGACCGTGATGGGATCTCGGCATTCGCCCGCCAGCTCCGCGAGCTGGACGTCGAGGTCTACGCCACCGACGGCACGCGCGAGTACCTCGCCGGCGAAGGCATCGAGGTTGCCCCTGTCTCCGACCTGACGCACGTCCCGCCGCTGATCGGCGGCCAGGTCAAGACCTTCCACCCCGCTGTCTATGCGGGGATCCTCGCCAGGCGCGACGTCCAGGCCCAGCTCGACGAGTTGAACGAGCAGGGCATCGGCACGATCGACCTGGTCGTCGTCAACGTGAAGCCATTCGCCCCGGAGGTGGGCCGGCGACATGTCGGGATCGACGAGGCCATCGAGCTGATCGACGTCGGAGGGGCGGCGCTGCTCGGCGCGGCCGCCCGAAACGCGGCCGGTGTCGCGGCCGTCGCCAAACCGGCGCACTACCCCCAGGTCATTGCCGAATTGCGCGAGCTCGGCATGGTGTCTGCCGAGTTCCGCGCCCAGCTCGCGGCCGAAGCGTTCGGGGCCGTCGCCGCCTACCACGCCGAGATCGCCGCATACCTCAACCAGCTCGCCGGAACCACCTTCCCGCCGCGCCTCGCGATGGTCCTCGAAAAGGTCGCCGACCTCGGCTACGGCGAGAACCCGCACCAGCGTGCGGCGTTCTATCGCGAGACGACCCATCGTTCCGCCACCCTCGCTGACGCGGTCCAGCTGCAGGGCAGTCGCCCCTCGTTCAACAACCTGCTCGACCTTGACGCCGCCTACCGCATCGCGTCGGACTACACGGCGCCGACCGTCGCGATCGTCAAGCACACCGACCCGGTCGGGCTGGCGTCGCATGACGAGCTCGTCGAGGCCTACCGCCATGCGCTCGAGACCGACCCGGTCGCGTCGTTCGGCGGGATCGTGGGGGTGAACCGCGAGCTCGATGGGGCGACCGCGCGCGAGATCGCCGCGAACTCCTATGAGGCGGTCATCGCGCCGGGCTACAGCGAGGCCGCAATCGGCATCCTCCGGCCGAAGGCCGGCCTTGAGCTGTTCTCCGTCCCACCCGATCCAACCGAGGGCATGCGCGACTACGGCATCGCGAACCTCGATTTCAAGCGCGTCGCCGGCGGCCTTCTCGTCGAAACCCTCGACGATCCGGCGCTCGACCGAAGCCGGCTCCAGGTCGTGACCAAGCGCCGGCCCACGCTCGAGGAGCTGACCGACCTGCTCTTCGCGTGGCGGGCGGTCCGCCACGTGCGCTCGAACGCGATTGTCCTCGCCCGGAGCGGGATGACGATCGGCATCGGACCGGCACAGGGCAGCCGCCAGGTGTCGGTCGAGATCGCGTTGCGCCGTGCCGGCGATCGGGCGAAGACAGCGGTCATGGCGTCGGACGCCTACTTTCCCTTCCCGGACGGCATCCAGGCGGCGGCGGTGGCCGGCATCACCGCGATCATCCAGCCGGGCGGCTCGATCCGTGACGAAATGGCGATCGAGGTAGCAGATCGCCATCACCTGGCGATGGTCTTCACTGGGAGACGCCACTTCAGACACTAGTGGCGGCACGGAGCGCTCCGACGGCGGAGGCGACGCTCCTTGCAAGCCATCCGCCGGAGGATTTGTGGAAGAGCTGCTCGCACTCGAGATGGTTCGGGTCACCGAGGCGGCCGCGCTCGCGTCCGCCCGGTTCATGGGGCGCGGCGAGAAGGACGAGGCCGACGCGGCCGCCACCGAGGCGATGCGCCGGACGATGGACGAGATCGAGTTCGCCGGTCGCATCGTGATCGGCGAGGGTGAGCGGGACGAGGCGCCGATGCTGTTCATCGGCGAGGCCGTCGGCCGCCACGAACCGGACGCCGAGGTGCAGTCGATCGACATCGCGGTCGATCCGCTCGAAGGCACGAACCTGGTGGCCCACGGTCAGGCGGGCGCGATCACCGTCCTCGCGGCGTCGGAGGCCGGCGGGCTGGTCCACGCGCCCGACACGTACATGGAGAAGCTGTGCGTCGGACCCGTCGCCGCCGGAAAGGTCGACATCCGCGAGCGTCCGAGGGAGAACCTCGGTCGGATTGCCGAGGCGCTCGGCCGCCAGGTCAACGACATCACGGTCGTGATCCTCGAGCGGCCGCGTCACGACGCATTGATCGACGAGGTCCGCGGCGCCGGCGCCCGGATCAAGTTGATCGGCGACGGCGACCTGTCCGCGGCGATCTCGTGCGCGGTCATGGGTACCGGCGTGCACGCCGTCATGGGCATCGGCGGTGCGCCGGAGGGTGTGCTCACGGCGGCAGCGCTCCGCTGCCTCGGCGGCGAGATCCAGGCCCGTTTCCGCTATCGAAGCGACGAGGAGCGCGCCCGCGGCGCGCGCATGGGCCACGGCGACGAGGACCGTGTCTACACGACCGAAGAGCTCGCGTCCGGGGAGAATCTCGTCTTTGCCGCAACCGGCGTGACCACCGGCGACCTGCTCCAGGGAGTGCGCTATTTCGGCGGTGGCGCCAGGACCCACTCGCTGTCGATGGCCTACCAGACGAAGCAGGTCCGCTTCATCGACACGGTCCACATGTTCGACCGCGACCGCCCACCCAGCGTCCGCCTCTAGATCGGCGCTGATGTCGGCCGTATCGCGGCGTTGCCTGCTACGTGGTCGCCGTGGCCGGCGCCCGTGCCGGGCGCAACTTCGGCAGCACATCGCGCCCGAACACCTCGATGAACTCGGCCTGGTTACGGCCGACGTTATGCAGGTGGATCTCGTCGAAGCCCATGTTGATGTAGTGCTGGATGAGGGCGGCGTGCATCTCGAGATCGGCGGTCATCAGGACGCGGTTCGCGAAGTCCTCGGGCTGGACCATCTTTGCCATGGCGGCAAAGTCCTCGGGGTTCCTGATGTCCTGCTTGGGGAAGGGCATCCCGCCGTTCGGCCATTCCAGGAGCGCGTTGTGGATCGCGTCCCGGTCGCTCCGCGCCCACGAAACATGCAGTTGCAGCAGCTTCGGTTTTCCGGTCGGGTTCTTGCCGGCCTCGCGGGCTCCCTCGTCGAACTTGTCCCAGAGCATCACGATCTTCTCGTCGGCGGCACCGACCGTGATCATGCCGTCGGCGTACCTGCCGGTCCGCTTCGCGTTGAATGGACCGGCCGTGGCGACGTAGATGGGGACCGGCTCATCGGGACGCGTGTAGAGCTTGGCGCTCTCGAGCGTGAAGTACTTCCCCTGGTGCTTGACCACCTCGCCGCTGAACAGCTTCGACATGAGCTCGATGGCTTCGAACATCATCGCGCTTCGAACGCCGATCTCCGGCCAGAGTCCGCCGACGACGTGCTCGTTGAGCGCCTCGCCTGCCCCGAGTCCCAGCCAGAACCGGCCGGGAAACATCGCCCCGAGGGTTGCCGCGGCGTGGGCGATGACCGCTGGGTGGTAGCGGAACCCCGGGCACGTCACGCCCACCCCGAATGGGAGGCTCGTGCGCGTCCCCAGCGCGCCCATGAACGACCACGCGAATGCGCTCTGTCCCTGCTGCGGCAGCCACGGGTGGAAATGCTCGCTGACCATGAACCCGGCCTCGAAGCCGGCCTCCTCGGCCTGCGCACACCAGTCGAGAAGCACGGTGGGGTGGAACTGCTCGAGCATCGCGGCGTAGCCGATCTTGGTCATTCGCGTGATCTCCGTTGGGCAGGCGGCGATGCCGCGAGCGTAGCATCACCGGCGCGATGACCGGCCGGGACGGCCCCACCGAGAGCTATACCCGGGTCATCGGCTGAAGTCGGAGCCAACGGCGACCATCATCGTCCCACCGAGCGATCGGCCGGACCGCGTCCGGACGTTCGACGGCGGCCCGCTCGCGCTGGCGCGTCTCGATCGTCTGGTGCCAGCCGGGAGGAACGAGTCCCGGCGCGAGATCGGCCAGCGGCGCGAGTACGAACAGCCGCTCCCGGGCGTCCCGATGCGGGACCTCGAGCAGCCGTGCCGCCTTCGCGGGATCGGTCTCGGCCTCGACGGAGCGGGCCCCCGGTGGGCGATCGATCGCGAGCCTGGCCCGACCGAAGACGAGCAGGTCGAGGTCGAGCTCGCGCGGACCCCAGCGTCGCCGGCGGCGGCGCCCGAACGCTCGCTCGAGGTCCTTGAGCGCCGCGAGGAGTTCAATCGCGCCGGTCGCCGGATCCGGGCCGGCAGGAACGTCGAGCGCCACAACCGCGTTACGGAACTCGGGCTGATCGGTGACGCCCACCGGGGCGGTCGCGTACAGCCTGGAAACTGCCCGCAGCCGTACGTCGGGGAGCGCGGCAAGGGCTTCGATGGCCTCGCCCAGGGTTCGTTCGGCGTCGCCGACGTTCGCCCCGAGCCCGACGTAGGCTCGAACGGTACTCGCGCTCACGAGCCCTCCATGATGCGCCGATAGACTCGGTGGCGATGCGCGACGTCGTAGTCTGGATCGTCCACCCGGAACCCGGTGCCGGCGCGGGCCCGCTCGAGCGGTGGGTCGCCGCCGAGCGTTCCCGGATCGCGCTACGCCACCGGGACGGCTTCCTGCGCGCGGGCGCGGCGACCGCGCGGATCGTCTCCGGTCCGTCCGACGATACATCGTTCGGCGCGCGCCTCCGCAGACTGTTCGAGCAGGCGCGACCCCGCCCAAGTGGCGTGATCGTGCTGGGCTCGGGAGCCATTCCGCTGGCGACGAGCCGCGATCGCCGATCCTTCGTTGCGGCGGCGGCCGCGGCGAGGCCCACGGCGCTCGCGAACAACCGCTACTCGGCCGATGTCGTCGCGATCGCCTGCGCCGAGACGCTCCTCGAGCTGCCCGACCTGCCAGCCGACAACGCACTCCCGCGCTGGCTGGAGGAGGTGGCCGGATACCAGGTCGAGGACCTGCGGCACCGGTGGCGGCTTGCATTCGACATCGACGGGCCGCTCGATCTGCTGGTCATGGGTCGCGCGCGGGGTCCCTCGGCCGGCGATGTCCGCACGGCACGGGAACGGCTCGACGCCGTGGTGGCGGTCGCCGCCGATCGACGGGCCGAATTGCTCGTGGCGGGGCGCACGTCGGCCGCGACCCTGCGCTGGCTTGAGAGCGCTGCCCACGCTCGCATCCGGGCGCTTGTCGAGGAACGCGGCATGCGGGCAGCCAGCGTCCTTGCCCAGGCCGGCGAACGCGAAGGCTCCGGGCGCAGGCCCGCATCGGTGATCGGTCTGCTTCTCGATCGAGACGGACCGGCGTCTCTCGCCGGCCACCTGGAGCAGCTGGGCGATGCCGCGGTGGTCGACGCGCGCGTGCTCCTCGCCCACCGGTTCGGTATCGACGAGCGTGCCTGGCCTCCAGCGGAGGACCGCTTCGCGTCGGACCTGCTGCTCACCGACCGCATCGCCGATCCGTGGCTGCGCGACCTGACCGGGTCTGCCACGGGCGCGAACATCCCGGTCGCGCTCGGCGGGCACACCCTGGTTGGGCCGGGACTTCGCCTGCTGCTCCGAGCGAGTCAATGGACCTGAGCGCCGGCCTGCGACGCGAGCCGCCGATCGACCTCGAGGAGGTTGGCGAGAACGACGCCCTGGCTGCCCGGATCCGCGCGGAGATCGACGCGGCCGGCCCGATGACGTTCGCGCGTTTCATGGAGCTCGCCCTGTACGACCCGGTTGGCGGCTACTACCGCGCAGCGGAGGCGCGACCGGGCCGGAGCGGCGACTTCCTGACCGCACCCGAGGCGCACCCGATCTTCGGGCAGGCGGTGGCAAACCAGCTGGTCGAGGTCTGGGAACGTCTTGAGCGGCCGTCGCCGTTCGTCGTCCAGGAGCACGGAGCCGGTACAGGGACCCTCGCCGAGGCCATCCTGCGCCGGCTCGAGCGGGCGCGGCCGGACCTGCTTGCGGTGCTGCGCTACGTGCCCGTCGAGATCGATGAGCGGCGCGTCGAGACATTCGGCGAGCGGCTGGGCGCGGCGGGCTTCGCGGACCAGGTGACGCCAGGCGGCGAGGACCGACCGTTCACAGGCGTGGTGCTCGCCAATGAGGTCCTCGACGCGCTGCCCGTCCACCGCATCGGCCTTCGGCACGGCTCCCTCGTCGAAGCCTTCGTGGCACTGGGCGTCGACGGCGGTCTTGTCGACGCCTGGGGACCGCCGTCGTCGCTCGCGCTCGGGGAGCGGCTGCGGGCCGACGGCGTGCAGCTTGCGGAAGGCCAGTCGGCCGAGGTGTGCCTCGCGCTCGGCCGCTGGGTCGCGGATGCGGCGCGGTCACTGGAGAGCGGCCTGCTGCTGCTGATCGACTACGGCGCCCTTGCCGGGGATCTGTACGACGCCGTGCGCCGGCCGGACGGCACGGTTCGCGCATTCGTCAGGCACCGGGTCACCGACGACCTCTACGGCCACGTCGGGCGCCAGGACCTGACCGCGCATGTCGACCTGACGGCGCTCGACGCAGCCGCGAGGGATGTCGGGCTGGCGCCGATCGGGGACACGTCGCAGGCTGAGTTCCTGATTGGCAACGGCGTCGAGGCCCTGCTCCGGGAGGTCCAGGCCGATCCGGCGACGACGCTGGCCGGCTACGTCGACCTGCGATCTGCGCTGATGCGCCTCATCGACCCGGCAGGGATGGGCGGGTTCCGCGTGACGGCCTTCGGTCGTGCCTGGCCTGCCGGCGCCGCCACTCGCCGGGTTCGCCTACCGCGGACCGCGCCGCTGATGGGTACGCCTGGCCGCCACCGCAACCATCCGGACCGCACTACGGCACCTGCCCTATTGCGGAGCCTATCCGATGTTGCGACGCTCCCCTCGGTCGCTGCGACCACGGCTCGAGGAGCGGAGTGCGATCCCGGCACGCGCGCTCGACGCGCTCCGCTCCCGCAGCCTTTTCCCACTGCGTCAGAAGCGCCCGCGGCCACCTGCCCGCCCGGCTTCCGGGCGCCCGTCGCAGGCGAGCAGCCCACCCGCGGCCCACTGCTAGAATGAACGTGTTTCGTGGTGCCTCTCGATCGGGGCGTGCCTGCCCGCGCGACGGCGTTCCGACCCGGCTGAGTCCCACGTCGCTCCAGGGGAGTTCAGTTGGAAGCGCTCTGGTACATCTTGGGCTTCGCCTTCGCCGGGGTTTCCTTCGTGTTCCTGACGATCGCCGCGGCCTGGCTGGTTTCGCACCGCAACCGGGGCGACGTCCACAAGGGACTCCCGTACGAGTCGGGCATCGACACGTACGGTGACACCCACGGCCGCTTCGGCCTCTCCTTCTACATCTACGCGCTGCTCTTCGTGGCGTTCGACATCGAGGTGGTCTTCCTCTTCGTGTGGGCGCTCACGTTCAAGGAGCTGCTCCTCGGTGGGTTCGTCAGCATGCTGATCTTCGTCGTCGTTCTTCTGCTCGGCCTGTTCTACGCGGTTCGCAAGGGTGCCCTGACATGGCACTGAGCGACAAGGCGCCGGGCGCCGCTAGCGCCCTCGTCGTCCCCGAGCCGGCCGACATCGTCGAGCCGCTCGTCGTCCCCAACACCTTCTGGACCTCGACCTCGCCCGGCGCGTACGTCGGCGGGCACGAGCCCGACCACACGCACCTCGCCGCGCTCGAGGCGGACGAGGCTTCGCGGCGCGACAACGCGCGCTGGAGCGGACCGCTCGAGATCATCCCGACCAAGGCCGACTTCGTCCTCGACCTGATCCGGATGAACTCGCTGTGGCCGCTGCTGTCCGGGTTGGCGTGCTGCGCGATCGAGATGATGTCGACGGCCACATCGCGCAACGACCTGGACCGGTGGGGCCACTTTCCCTTCCGCGCGAGCCCTCGCCAGGCGGACGTCCTGATCGTGGCCGGGACGCTGACGACGAAGATGGCCGGCCCGCTGATCCGGCTCTGGGAGCAGATGCCGGAGCCCAAGTGGTGCGTCGCGCTGGGCGACTGCACGTGCTCGGGGGGCCGCTACAAGCGCAGCTACTCGACCGTGGAGGGCATCGACCGGGTCATGCCGGTCGACGTCTACATCCCTGGCTGCCCGCCGCGACCCGAGGGGCTGATGTACGGGATGATGAAGCTCCAGCAGCTGGTCAAGCAGCGCCGAGGCCACTGGCCGGAGCGGGCGATCGGCCCCACGGTTCCGCAGGACGTCTAGTGGATCGACGTTTCAAGGCGCGACTCGAAGCGCGCTTCGAGGATCGCCTGACCGGCCCGGTCCGGCAGCGCCATGACGAGACCGAGATCCGCATCCGGCCCGGCGATGTCGTGCCGGTGATGACCGAGCTCCACGATGACCCTGAGTTCCGCTTCGAGTTCCTCGCCGACCTGTGCGGTGTCGATACGGGCGAGACCATGCAGGCCGTCTACCACCTGTGGAGCGACACCACGGCGGACTGGCTTCGCGTGATCGTCGACGGCCTGTCGCGCGACGATCCGCGGGTCCCGTCGCTGACCTTCCTCTGGCCGGGCGCCGAGTGGATGGAGCGCGAGGCGTACGACATGTTCGGCATGACCTTCGAGGGCAACCGCGACCTCCGCCGGATCTACATGCCGCCCGAGTACACGAGCTTCCCGCTGCGCAAGGACTTCCACCTGCCGGACGACGCAGCCCGCTCGCCGGGCGCCGGTTCGCGCCACATGGAGCAGGCGCACCTGCCCACCAACAACCCGAGTGCGACCGTCCGCCGCCTGCCCGGCTCGCGGCAGCTGCCGGCGAAGCCATGACGACGGCCCAACGACCCTCTGCCGACGATCCGCGCATCCTGCTCGACCAGGAGGCCGGCGTCTTCGAGCCCGTCCCGCCATACCCCCCGCGGACCGAACGCGAAGCCGAGTTCTACACGCTCGGCGACGGTGAGATGTTCCTCAACATGGGGCCCCAGCATCCGTCGACGCACGGCGTCCTCCGGGTGGTGCTCAAGATCCAGGGCGAGAATGTCGTCGACCTCGACCCGGTCCTCGGCTACCTCCACCGCGGCGTCGAGAAGCTCGCCGAGAACGCCGACTACCACCAGGTCATCAGCCAGGTCGACCCGCTCGAATACGTCAGTTCGCTGTTCAACGAGTGGGGCGCGGTCCTGAGCTTCGAGAAGCTGCTCGACGTCGAGGTCCCGCGCCGCGCCGAGTACATCCGGGTGCTCTCCGCAGAGCTCAACCGGATCGCCAGCCACTCCCTGTTCCTGGGCTGGATGGCGCTCGATCTCGGCGGCCTGACACCGATCCTGTGGTCGTTCATCGAGCGGGACGAGATCGTCGAGATGCTCGCCTCGCTGACCGGCCAGCGGATGCTCTTCAACTACTTCCGCATCGGCGGCGTCAACGGCGACCTCAACCACGACTTCATGAGCCGGCTCGGCACCTGGATGAGCCGCGCGACCGAGCAGATCGAGGCCGGCCAGGGCCTCCTCAACGAGAACGAGATCTTCGTCCGGCGGATGCGCGGCCTCGGGCCGATCGACACGGCGACGGCGCTGCGGATGTGCTTCACGGGGCCGAACCTGCGCGCCACCGGCGTCCCGTTCGACATCCGCCGCGCGCATCCGTACTCGGTTTACCCGGAGCTCGACTTCGACATCCCGACCCGCACCGAGGGCGACTGCCTCGCGCGTTACCTGCTTCGGATGGAAGAGGTCAAGCAGAGCCTGCGGATCATCGACCAGTGCCTGCACCAGATGCCGGACGGGCCGGTGATCGCGAAGCTGCCGCGGCTGCTGCGGCCGCGCCCCGGCCGTGCCTATGCGGCGGTCGAGAGCCCGCGCGGCCAGTACGCGACGTACGTCGTCAGCGATGGCACCGACCAGCCCTTCCGTATGAGGATCCACGATCCGTCATACATCCACCTGCAGTCGGTCGGGCTGCTGATGAAGGGCAACCTGATCGCGGACACCATGGCGATCATGGCCTCACTCGACCCGATCATGGGTGGAGTCGACAAGTGAGCCGCTGCCGACGGCGCATCGCTGGACGCCCGAATGCCGGCTTCGCGCAAGGCGGTTCGGAGCGGCGTGATAGCCAGGTCGGCTCGGTATGACAGTCGTTGGAAGGACCTGGAACCGGCTGACCCTGCCGGGGAAGGTCGTCTTCACGGTCGTCCCGCTGCTCGCGGTCCTGACCGTCGCCGGTGCCGTCACCATCGCGCTCGTCGCCCAACCGATCATCGACATCATCGTGGCGAACCTGGCGATCGCCCGGTTCGTGGTGGCCGCCACGATCATCCTGCTCATGACCGTGCCCACGGCGTTCCTGATCATCTACATGGAGATGAAGATCATCGCGCTGATGAACCTGCGGATCGGCCCCGAGCGGGTCGGCCCGTACGGGTCGCTGCTGTCGGTGGTGCACGGGCTCAAGGTCCTCATGAAGGAGGACTTCACCCCGACCGGCGCCGATTCGGTCGTCTTCACGTGGGCGCCCGTCGTGGTCTACCTGACCAGCGTGATGACGTTGCTGGTCATCCCGTTCGCCCCGGATGGCGTCGTGGGCGCGAGCTTCAACCTGGGGCTCCTGTACTTCTTCGCGATCAGCGGGCTGTCGGTCGTCGGCCTGCTGATGGGCGGCTGGTCGAGCTTCAACAAGTACTCGCTGCTCGGCGGGCTGCGCTCCGCGGCGCAGGTCGTGAGCTACGAGATCCCGCTCGTCCTGTCCGTCGTGGGCGTGATCATGATCGCGGGGACGATGAACATGACCACCATCGTCCAGAACCAGGCAGGCTGGTTCACCGACTGGTACGTCTTCCAGCAGCCCCTCGGCTTCCTGATCTTCTTCATCGCTGCGACCGCCGAAGCGAACCGGACCCCATTCGACCTGACCGAGGCCGACTCCGAGATCGTCGCCGGCTTCGCAACCGAGTACTCGGGGATGCGCTTCGGGTTCTTCTTCTTCGCCGAGTACGTGAACGTGTTCATCATCTCGGCGCTGACCGTGACGCTGTTCTTCGGCGGCTGGAACGCACCGATCGCGTGGCCCGCCGAGTGGGCGATCAACCTGTCGATCAATCCCGGGTCGCTCGGGATCGCCCTGCTCCTGATCGTGCTGATCGTCCCGCTCGTCCTGACGCTCCTGTTTGCGGCGCCGCTGTGGCTCATCAGCTCCCGTGTCAAGACGTGGCAGGCGCTGCTCGGCGGCTTCGTGCTCGCCAACATGTTCGTGATCGGGATCATCTTCGGCATCGGCTACATCGGCCTCGCCTGGGTGGCCGGCCTCCTCTGGTTTATGCTCAAGACCTACCTGTTCGTGTTCACCTTCGTGTGGATGCGTGGGACCCTGCCCCGGGTTCGCATCGACCAGCTGATGAACTTCGCGTGGAAGTGGTTGATGGAGCTCGCCTTCATCAACATCTTTGTAACGGCTGGGGCGATCATCCTCATCGAGTACCTGAGGCGCCCGTGAGCTTCGTACCCGGTCTCGGCATCGTGAAGGGCATGGCGCTGACCCTGCGCCGCTTCTTCGAGCCGAAGGTGACCGTCAAGTACCCCGAGGAGCGGTACGAGGTCGCCCCGAAGTTTCGCGGACGCCTGCAGCTGCTGTACGACGAGTGGGGCACGCTCAAGTGCGAGACCTGCTTCCAGTGCGCCCAGGCGTGTCCGATCGAGTGCATCGACATGGGCGGCGTCGACTCGCGCGGCCGCTACCACGTGCACTGGGGTCCGCCCGAGACGTACGGGGAGCGGCGCGAGGAATTCTGCGCTGCGCCGATCGGGACGTCCCGTCCCCGATACGGCCTACCGCCACTTCCAGGCCGTGGACCTTGCGCCGGTCGACGAGATCCTGGACGAAGTGGACTACGACCCGAAGCGGATGCTCGAGATCCTCGAGGCCACGCAGGGTGTCTACGGCTACCTGCCGGTCGCGGCGCTGAAGCGCATCAGCCAGAAGACCGGGGCGTGGTACGCGATGATCTACGGCACCGCGACGTACTACGGGCACCTTCGCTTCGAACCGGCCGAGGACGCTGAACAGGCCGCGGCGATCGACCGGAACCGGCCGCCCGAGGCGTCGTACGTCGCGGCGCTCGGAGCCTCCCTTGCAGGCGTCCCGCGCGGCGCCCCGCCGGCGGCCTGACCATGGTCAACCGGTTGTCCACGCCGTCCGGCTGGCCGGCGATCCTTCTGGAGCGCGCCGGCGCCGCGGATCCCACCGATCTCGATGCGGCCGTCGCCGCGGGCGCGTTCGAGGGTATGCGCCGTGCGATCCGCGACCTCGGCCCGACCGGCACGATCGCCTCTGTTGCGGCGTCCGGGTTGCGCGGCCGCGGTGGCGCGGGCTTCCCAACGGGCGAGAAGTGGCGCGCCGCCTCGTCGGTCGAGGCACCACGCCGCTACGTTGTCGCTAACGGCTACGGCGCAGATCCCGCCACGTTCACCGACCGCGCGCTGCTCGAGCTCGACCCGTTCGCGGTGGTCGAGGGGACGGCGATCGCGGCCTACGCGATCGGCGCGACGGAGGCGTTCATCGCGGTCCGTGCGGAACAGCCCGAAGCCATCCGGCGTCTCGAGGCGGCTATCGCGGCCGCCGAGGAGGCCGGCTTTCTCGGCGCCGACGTGCACGGCTCGGGCCACGACATCGACGTGCGGGTCCGGCCGGTCCAGGGCGCCTACATGCTCGGCGAGGAGACGGTCCTGCTGAAGGCCCTCGAGGGGCGGCGGGGCCAGCCGGAGCAGCGTCCGCCGTACCCGGCCGAGCGCGGCCTGTTCGACATGCCGACCGTCGTCCAGAACGTGCAGACGCTGGCCGCGACGCCGTGGATCGTGCGGAACGGGCCCGCCGCGTTCACCGCCGTCGGCGGCAAGGGCAGCCCGGGCACGATCCTCGTCCAGGTCCGCGGGCCCGGTGCCGAGGGCATCGCCGAGGTTCCGCTGGCCACCCCGCTTCGCGAGATCGTGAAGCTGGCCGGCAAGCTGCCGAAGGGCCGCAAGGTCAAGGCACTGCTCGTCGGCGGGCCGTCCGGCGGGCTGCTCCCGCCGGATGTGCTTGACACGCCCTACGACTTCGAGTCCCTGCGCGCGGCGGGGGCGCACGTCGGCTCAGGCTCGGTCGTGATCGCCGACGACCGCGCGTGCGTCGTCGACCTCGCTCGCCTGCTGACCAGGTTCTGCTCGAGCGAAGCGTGCGGCAAGTCGATCCCGTGCCGCATCGGCACGCGCCGGATCGCGGAGATCGGCGACCGGATCGTCGAGGGGCGCCCACGCCAGAACGACCTCGGCATCCTCGCCGACCTCTCGGCCGACATCGTCGGCTCCGCCCTGTGCGACCACGAGCGTCTTGCAACGCTTCCGTGGGGGAGCGGAATGCGATACTTCAGGGCAGAGCTCGACGATCATCTCCTCCGCAGCTCCTGCCCGGCCGGTGTGTGCCAGCCCATCGCGGTTGCCGCCGGTACCACCCAGTGAAGGCATCCGCATGGCCGACCTGATCACGCGCCCTGACAGCCGCTCCGACCGCGCCCCGGCGGCGTCGCCCGAATCGCTTGCCGAGCGCCTGCTCGACACGCAGGCGCCGCAGCGGCCGCAGTCGACGCCGCGGATCCGGATCGAGGTGGACGGGCGGGTCGTGGAGGGCTTCGAGGGCCAGACGATCCTCGAGGTCTGCCGCGACAACGGCATCGAGATCCCGACCCTGTGCTACGAGCCCAAGCTGCCGGGTTTCGGGGCATGCCGGATGTGCGTCGTCGAGGTCGAAGGGGAGGAGCACCCGCCGATCAGCTGCTCCCGGACGTGCGAACCCGAGATGAAGGTCCAGACGCAGACGGACGAGATCCGCCGTCTGCGCCGCACGAACCTCGAGCTGATCTTCAGCGACCACAACGCGTACTGCCTGCCGCCGTGCCAGAACAAGTGCCCGAGCCACATCGACATCCCGGGCTTCCTCAAGGCGAACGCCGAGGCGGACTGGCGCGAGTCGACCCGCATCTTCAAGCGAACGATCCCGTTCCCGAGCGTGCTCGGCCGGGTGTGCCCCGCCCCGTGCGAGGAGCACTGCCGGCGCGACGAAGTCGACGAGGCGATCGCGATCCGCGACAGCCACCGCTACGCGGGCGACCAGGTGCTCAAGTCGATGCTCGACGAGGACGTCGACCCGCCGGTTCCGTTCGAGCGCCAGGCGCCGACCGGCCGCAGGGCGGCGGTGATCGGATCCGGGCCGGCCGGCATGGCCGCGGCCTACTACCTCCTGATCGCGGGCCACGACGTCACGATCTACGAGCGCGACCCGGCGCCCGGCGGGATGCTCCGCTACGGGATCCCGCAGTACCGCTTGCCGAAAGTCGAGGTCCTCGAGGCCGAGTACGAGTCGGTGACGCGGCTGGGCGGGACGATGGTGTGCGACGCGGCGCTCGGTCGTGACTTCACGCTCGACGACCTGACCAACCAGGGGTTCGGCGCAGTGCTCGTCGCGATCGGCTGCTACGACACGAACAAGCTGGGCATCCCCGGCGAGGACGCGGCCGAGGTGCTCGACGGTCTCGAGTACCTGCGGACCGCGACGCTCGGGCTGCCGTACCCGGATCACGCGGGGAAGCGCGTCGTCGTCATCGGCGGCGGGTTCACCTCGATGGACTGCTCGCGCACCTCCGTTCGCCAGGGCGCCGCCGAGGTGACGCTCGTGTACCGCCGCGACATGAAGGACATGCCCGCGGCGAACGAGGTGCACGAGGCAATCGAGGAAGGTGTGAGCGCGATCTTCCAGGCGGGCCCGGTACGCGTGGTCACCGACAGGGCCGGCAACGTGACTGGCGTCGAGTTCATCCGGATGAAGCTCGGCGAACCCGATGCGTCGGGCCGGCGCCGGCCGGAGCCCGCGCCGGGGACGGAGTTCACGATCCCCTGCGACCGGGTCCTGCTCGCGATCGGCCAGGGGCCGGAGCTCGACTGGATCGAGCAGCCCGGCAACGAGGGTGTGACCGCGAAGCGTTCGCGGCTGGCCGCAGATGCCGTCACGTTCTCGACGGGCCGGGCAGGCGTGTTCGGCACCGGCGACGTGCGCATTGGCGCCGCGACCGTGGTCGAGGCCATCGCCGAGGGCCGCCGCGCGGCCTATGCCGTCGACGCATATCTCAAGGGAATGGACCTCGAGGCGATCCGTACTCGCCAGACGCTTGCCGAACCGCAGCCCGAGTTCCTGTCGATCGTGCCGTTCACGAGCGAGGCGAAGGAGCCGCGCTACCGGATGACGGCGATGCCAGCCGAGGTCCGCAACCGGAGCTATGTCGAGTACGAGTTGCCGTACACGCCCGAAGATGCGATGGCCGAATCGACGCGTTGCCTGCAGTGCACGTGCGAGGCGATCGGCTTCTGCGACCTGCGTCGGCTCGGCATCGAGTACGGCACGACGCTCAAGACGCTCGAGCCGCAGTTCCACCAGGGCGCCGGCTATCGCTCAGTCACGGAGAACCGCTTCACCGGCACGAACCACGACTACATCCGCGACGACTCCCACGCGTTCATCCTGCGCGAGCCGTCGCGCTGCATCGACTGCGGGCGCTGCGCCAACGTCTGCGCCGAAGTCGTCGGGGCCGCCTGCTACGACTTCATGCGGATCGGCTTCGACACGCTCGTCACGACGCCGCTGGACATGAGCCTCAACGACACCCCGTGCGTGTCATGCGGGCGGTGTGCCGAGACGTGCCCGACCGGGGCCCTGATGCCGAAGCCGCGCGTGCTCGAGAAGTACGAGGTCGACGAAAGTCGCTGCATCCTGTGCGGGATCTGCGTCGACGCGTGCCCGTACGACGCACTCCGCGACGGCGCGGACATCGAGCTGGCCCAGACGAGCCGCGAGCAGCCAATGATCGACCTCATGGCGATCTCGGCGATCGAACGCGAGACCGAGGTGACCTACATCCGGCGCGAGGCGGACTGGGCGACGCGGGCCGCAGCCGAGGGCCGCCTGATCGACGCCGGGCGGCTGCTGCCGGTTCTGCCGACGACGACCACCGGCCTCCCGTCGGGCAACGGACACGGTGCCGATGGCAACGGCCACGCAGCGCTGGGCAGCGGAAACGGACACGGCGGGCATGGCGCCGGCGGCGGCCACGCCCACCCGAAGTAGCCATGCTCCGCAAGCTCGTGCCGATCCTGATCGCGGCAGCGATCCTCGGCCTCGTCACCGGCATCGCCGCGTTGATGATCGTGCTGCTGGGGCAGGACTGGGAGGACGCCCTCCTGTGGCTCCTGTCGGCGGTGATGATCGGCTCGGCGCTGCTCGTCGTGACGATGCGCGACATCATCCGCTGCGGCCTGGCGATGATCGTGTGCTTCGGGGCCCTCGCCGGGATCTATGTGCTCCTCGGAGCGCCGCTCATCGGCGCCGCACAGGTGATCGTGTACATCGGCGCGATCAGCGTCCTGATCCTGTTCGCGATCATGCTCACCCAGACCAAGGACGCGCCGCGCGTGCTGGTCTTCCAGACCCAGTCGGCAGCGGCCGCTGTTGCCTCGATCATCATCGCGGTCGTCATTTCGCTCTCGATAACCGCAACCGATTGGGGTGAGCTGCCGGCGAGGGTCCGGCTCGCGACCAACGAGCTGTCGCGCCTGCTGTTCACCGAGGGAGGCAACCTGCTCCCGTTCGAAGTGATCGGGGTGCTGCTGCTGGCGGCCGTGATCGGCGGCGTGTTCCTCGCCAAGCGCGAGCCGGGCGGGCCGCCGTGAGCAACTCGCTCGACGCCTACCTGATCCTGTCGACGCTCCTGTTCTCGATCGGGACCTTCGGGTTCCTCGCGCGGCGCAACGCGATCAGCATGCTGATGTCGATCGAGCTCATGCTCAACGCGGTCAACCTGGCGATCGTCGCCTTCGCCGCGTTCGGGGCGTTCGGGCAGACGGCCGAGGGTGTCTCGCGTGGCTCCGTGATCGCGCTGATGGTCATCTCGGTCGCTGCGGCCGAGGCGACGGTCGGCCTCGCGATCATCATCGCGATCTACCGGAACCGTCGGACTCCCCTCGTTGACGAATACGACGCCATGCGCCAATGAGCGAGCGAGGCGCATTCGCCGGCGTGCCGCCACGCAAGGCTGAATGACGTTGGACACGTTGATCCCCTTCATCCCGGTCCTGCCGTTTGCCGGGTTCGCGATCACGGCGCTGATCGGCCGTCGATTGGGCAAGCAGGCGCACTGGATCCCGATTCTCGCCGTCTTCGGGGCGTGGGTCATCGCGATGCTCGCGTCGTACAACGTGCTCAGCGGGGCGGCCCCGCTGGCCCCGGGCTCCGAGGACCTCCATGCCTACGTGGTGCCCATCTACGAGTGGATCCCGGCCGGCGCGTTCCAGGTCGAGGTCGGGTTCTTCGTCGACCCGCTGACCGCCTGCCTTCTGATCGTCGTCACGACCATCGGCCTGCTGGTGCACGTCTATTCGATCGGGTACATGGGCCACGACCCGGGGTACTGGCGCTTCTTCGCCTACCTGAACCTGTTCATGTTCTCGATGCTCCTGCTCGTCCTCGCAGACAGCTGGCTGGTCGTGTTCGTCGCCTGGGAGCTGGTCGGCCTGTGCAGCTACCTGCTCATCGGGTTCTGGTTCCGAAAGAACTCGGCGGCCCTGGCCGCCAAGAAGGCGTTCCTTGTCAACCGCGTCGGCGACGTCGGGTTCGCGCTCGGGATCATGGCGATCTTCGCGACCACCCTCGCGCTCGGCGAGCCCACGCTCAACATTCGGGCGTCCATCGAGCTCCTGACCGTGCACGCAGCCGAGCTGACGATCCCGATCACGGTCATTGCCCTGCTCGTGCTTGCCGGGGCCATGGGCAAGAGCGCCCAGTTCCCGCTCCATGTCTGGCTGCCCGACGCGATGGAGGGCCCGACGCCCGTCTCCGCGCTGATCCACGCGGCGACGATGGTCAACGCCGGCGTCTATCTCGTCGCCCGCTCGAACCTGCTGTTTGCCAGCGCTCCGCAGGCGATGGTCATCGTGGCAGCCATCGGCATCTTCACGGCAATCCTCGCGGCGAGCATCGCGATGACCCAGACCGATATCAAGCGCGTGCTCGCGTATTCGACCCTGAGCCAGCTCGGCTACATGTTCGCGGCGCTCGGTGTCGGTGCGTTCACCGCGGCGATCTTCCACCTGATGACGCACGGCTTCTTCAAGGGCCTGCTGTTCCTCGGATCCGGCTCGGTCATCCACGCCGTCGAGGACGAGCAGGACATGCGCCACATGGGCGGGCTGTCCAAAAAGATCCCCATCACGTACGTGACCATGCTGATCGGGTCGTTCGCCATTGCGGGTATCCCGCCGCTGGCCGGGTTCTTCTCGAAGGACGAGGTCCTCGCCGAGGCGTTCAAGTTCGGCTTCTACTGGGTCTGGGGCATCGGCCTGTTCGTGGCGCTGCTGACGGCGTTCTACATGTTCCGGCTCATGGGCCTGACGTTCTGGGGCGACTACCGTGGCCCCAGGGAGCTGTGGGACCGGATCCACGAGTCGCCGCGGATCATGACGATCCCGCTGATCCTGCTCGCCATCCCGTCCGTGCTGCTCGGTCTGGTGCTCGGCTTGCCCCTCGGCAACAGCCTGATCAGCCAGTGGCTCGCGCCGGTGTTCCACGAGGCCGAGGAGCTGCTCGCCCGACCGGAGACCCAATACCAGTTCCTCGGCGTCGACGGCGTGCTCATCGTCGCGAGCGTGGCCGTGGCGTCAGTCGGCGTTGCGCTTGCCTGGCGGTTCTTCGGCACCGACATCGGCCCTGTGCGACTGCCCGGCCGCCCCGAGGCCGTCCGGAGCATGACCGCCCGGATGCCGTTCCTGTACCGCGCATCGCTGAACAAGTGGTGGTTCGACGACCTGTATCACCTGCTGTTCATCGTGATCGGCGGGCGAATCGCCGCGTTCCTCTGGTGGTTCGACCGGGTAGTCGTCGACGGGACCGTGAACGGCATCGGCGGGCTGACCGTCGGCGCCGGGCGTGAGTTGCGCCAGGTCCAGACCGGGCGGGTCCAGAACTACGCGCTCGGCATCGCCTTCGGGCTGATCGTGATGGCCGGCTCCTACCTCATCCTGGCGGGCCGTTGACGATGAATGTCACCGACGTCCCGATCCTGTCGATCCTGATCTTCCTGCCGCTGCTCGGCTCGATCGTGCTGGCCGTCCTGCCGACGACGATGACCCGCCCCGTGGCGCTCGGCACGGCACTGCTGACCTGGGTGGTGTCGCTGATGCTGCTCGTCGGCTACGCGCCCATGTCGCCGGGCTTCCAGTACACGGAGACGCTCGACTGGATCCCGCTGTTCGGCATCCAGTACAAGCTCGGCGTGGACGGGGTGTCGGCGGCGCTCGTCGTGCTCACGACCACCCTCACCTGGATCTCGATTCTCGCGAGCTTCGGCCCGATCCAGACCCGGATCAAGGAGTACATGGTCTCGTTCCTGGTGCTCGAGCTCGGGATGCTCGGCGTCTTCCTGGCGCTGGACCTGTTCCTGTTCTATATCTTCTGGGAGGTCGTCCTCGTCCCGATGTACCTGATCATCGGGATCTGGGGCGGGTCGAACCGGATCTACGCGACGATCAAGTTCGTCCTCTACACCCTCGTCGGGTCGCTCCTTATGCTCGTGGCGATCCTCGCCACTGCCTTCGCCTACCAATCAACGACGGGCAGCTGGGCGAACGCCTTCGACTACGAGACGCTGCGTGCCTTTGCCCTTGACCCGGGCGGCGGGTTCGCGCCGGAGCTCCAGGTCGCCGCATTCATCGCCTTCTTCCTCGCATTCGCGATCAAGGTCCCGATGTTCCCGTTCCACACGTGGCTGCCCGACGCGCACACCGAGGCGCCGACGGCCGGTTCGGTGATCCTCGCGGGGGTGATGCTCAAGCTCGGCGGCTACGGCCTGCTGCGCTTCGCCATCCCGCTGTTCCCCGACGCGGCGCAGACGTTCGCGCCGGTGATCATCGTCCTGTCGCTGATCGGGATCATCTATGGTGCGATCGTGGCTCTCGTCCAGCCCGACCTGAAGCGGCTCGTCGCGTACTCGTCGGTCAGCCACATGGGATTCGTCACGCTCGGCCTGTTCGTGTTCAACGAACAGGGCGTGCAGGGGGCGATCCTCCAGATGATCAACCACGGCCTGATCACGGGCGCCCTCTTCCTGCTCGTCGGCGTGATCTACGAGCGGACCCACGACCGGACGATCGCGAAGATGGGCGGGCTCGCCGCGCTGATGCCCGTCTACGTGTTGACGTTCGGGTTCTTCGCGTTCGCGTCCGCCGGGCTGCCCGGTCTGAGCGGCTTCGTCGGGGAGTTCCTGACGCTCGTCGGGGCGTTTGTCGCCAGCCCGTGGGTCGCGGCGATCGCAGCCTTCGTGATGATCCTGGGGGCCGCGTACCTGCTGTGGATGTTCCAGCGCATCGCGTTCGGCGAGGTCTCACCGTTCCTGCGTGACCTCGGCCAGCACCTGACGGACATGAGCCCCGTCGAGGTCCTGACCCTCGTCCCGCTCGCGGCCCTCGTCGTGGCCTTCGGCCTGTTCCCGGGTCTGCTCCTCGACCTGATCCCGCTGACCGTCTTCGCCACCGTCGAGAGCGCGGACGCCGGCCAGGTGATCGCGATCCCAACCGAGATCGTGCTCATCGCCCTCGGCCTGCTGCTGGCCTTCGTCGTCGGCCGGATCGTGTACGTCGCGGTCCTCGACCACGAGCCGGCGGCCGAGCCGGCTCCGGGCGCGGGAGGGGCCGGATGACGTTCCAGGAGGTCTCCACCGTCGCACCATTCGTCGCCGCGATCCTGACCGCGATCGCGATCATGCTCGTGGACCTCGCCTGGCCGAACCGGTCCGGCCTCGCGGTTGCGACCTCACTCATCGGGCTGGCCATCACCGCCTGGCTGGTCATCCTCGTCGGCGGCTCCGGCACCACCACCCAGTTCGCCTTCGGTGGCACATACGAGGTCGACGCCCTCACGACGTTCCTTCAGTTACTGCTGATCGGCGTGGTCGCGCTGTCGATCGTGTTCGGGCCCGATTACCTGGCGCCGCGTAACCTGCCCACGGCCGAGTTCGCCACGGTGCTCGTGTTCGCGCTCACGGGCGCGATGCTGATCGCCGCCTCTGCCGATCTGTTGATCCTGTTCATCGCCCTCGAGCTGATGGTGCTGCCCGGCTACCTGCTGGCGGCCTACCACAAGACCGACGCCTACTCGACCGAGGGAGCGATCAAGTACTTCCTGCTGGGCTCGTTCAGCTCGGCGATCTTCCTGTTCGGCCTTGCGTTCGTATGGGGCATGACGGGCACGACCAGCACGGCAGGTGTGGCCGAGGCACTCAGCGCCATCGTGGCCGGGTCGAGTGAGCTGTCGCCGGGCCTGGCGATGGGCCTTGCGCTGTTGACGACCGGGGTGGCATTCAAGATCGCGGCCGTCCCGTTCCACTACTGGACGCCGGACGCGTACCAGGGCTCGCCGACACCCGTCACCGGCTACCTGTCGGTCGGTCCCAAGCTCGGCGCGTTCGCGTTGATCCTGCGGCTTTTCGCCGACGGACTCTATCCGCTGGCCGAGTGGTGGCTCCCTGTCGTGCTCGTGCTCTCGACGCTGACGATGACGCTCGGCAACCTCGTCGCGCTCACCCAGAACAACGTCAAGCGGATGCTCGGGTACAGCTCGATCGCGCACACCGGCTACATGCTGGTCGGGCTGGCGGCCTACGCGGCGGGTGAGCTGCAGGGCCTCGAGGGGCTGCTCTACTACACCGTGGCGTATGCCGCGATGAACCTCGGCGCGTTCGCGGTGGTCGGCGCGCTCCAGAAGCGGGCGGGCGTGACCTCGCAGCTGGAGACGTTCGCCGGTCTGGGCCGGCGCGAACCGCTGCTTGGCGGGCTGATGGTCCTGTTCCTGTTGTCGCTGATCGGCATCCCGCCGACGGCCGGCTTCTTCGCCAAGGCCTATGTGATCATCGCGGCGGTCGAGGTGGGCGGCCCGCTCACGATCCTGGCCGTGATCATGGTCATCAACGCCGCGATTGCCGCCTTCTACTACCTGCGGGTTGTCGTGTACATGTACATGCGCGAGCCGCGCACCGAGGCCGAGCCGCTCCGCCACGGTCGCCTGCTGTGGTCCGGTCTGGCGGTCACGACCGTGCTCGTGATCGTGCTCGGCCTGTTCCCAACGACCGTCTTCGAAGCCGGTGGGGAAGGCAGCGCAGTCGCTGCCCCCGATCGAGGTCACCCAGGCATCGAACTGACGCGTGATCGCGCCTGCGAGGCGGCGGGCGGAGCGGCCGACTAGAGTTGGGCACATGCCCAACCCCCGGCCGACGCTGCTCGACGAGCTCCTTCCCGACGGCGCGCGCCTGTTCGTCGTCTCGAACCGCGGCCCCGTCACGTTCGAGAACGCAGCGCGGTTCCGCCAGGCGAACGACCTCGACGACGGCGAGCGCGTGCCGTTCGACGGGCGCGGCCTGACGGCGTCGCGCGGCTCGGGCGGCCTGGTCACGGCCCTCGCCGAGGTGGGGCGCTACGCGCCGATCACCTGGGTCGCGACCGCCTCCACGGACGGCGACCGGATCGCTGCGCCCGAATTGCGGCGGAGCCATCTCCCGCCCGGCTCGATCCCGCCGCGCGAGCGGCCGGTCGCGCGGCGCGTGCGCGAACTGCTCGACGAGCTGCTGCCCGGCCAGGATCTGCGGCTCGATTACGTGGACCTGCCGCGCGACATGTACAACGCCTTCTACGAGACCGTATCGAACCCGTTCCTGTGGTTCCTGCAGCACCAGATGTACGCGCTGCCCTACGGCCCGAACATCGACAGTGCACTGATCGACGCGTGGCGAAACGGCTACCGGCCCGCCAACCAGGCGCTCGCGGAGGCCGTCGTCGAGGCGGCAAAGGGCGTCGAGCGCCCGATCGTGCTCCTCCAGGACTACCACCTGTACCTGGCCGCCGCGCAGCTTCGTGAGCTGCGGCCGGACGCCACGATCCTGCACTTCAACCACATCCCGTGGCCGCCGGCGAGCATCTGGCAGATGCTGCCCCAGGGCATCCGCCGAGCGATCTGCGAAGGGCTGCTGGGCAGCGACATCATCGGCCTCCAGACCGACCGTTACGCCGACCAGTTCCTGGACACCGTGACGAGCTTCGTGCGCGACGCGCGGGTCGACCGCGACGGTCGCTCGATCCGATGGCGCGACCGGCGGATCCGCGTCGCGACGTATCCGATCTCGATCGATCCCGACGGCCTCGCCAAGTTCGCGCGCTCGGAGGGCGTGGCGGATCGCCTCGAACGGCTCGAATGCGCCGCCTGCGACGGGCCGGCAACCCCCGGGTGATCGTGCGCGCCGATCGCATCGAGCCTTCGAAGAACGCGCTGCGCGGCTTCCTCGCGTTCGAGGCGCTCCTGCACCGCCATCCGGAGCTCCGCCGCGACGTCCGCTTCGTCGCCGTCCATGCCCCGACGCGGACCTCCATCCGCGAGTACGCCGAGTACGCCGCGGCCGTCCGCGAGGTCGTCGCCCGCGTCAACGGGCTGGCCGAGCCGGACGACCAGCCGATCTGGATCTACGACGGCTCGGACTACGCGATGGCGATCGCGGCGATGCGGCGGGCCGACGTCGTTCTCGTGAACCCGATCGTCGACGGCATGAACCTCGTGGCCAAGGAGGCGGTGCTCGTCGGGGAGCGTCTGCCGGTTCTCGTGCTGTCGGAGACGGCCGGGGCCGCGGAGCAGCTCGCGGCGGATTCGCTGTTGATCGCTCCGGCCGACGTGGCCGGCACCGCCGACATGCTCGAGCGTGCGCTCGCGATGCCGGCAGAGGAGCGGCGCGTGCGCCAGCGCCGGTTGCGAGCGGCCGTGCGCGAGCAGGACCTGGCGTGGTGGCTGCGTCGCCAGCTGCGCGACATCGCGGCCGTGCGCAGCGGCGCCCTCGCGCCATCCCGCCGGCTGCGCGACACCGTCCGCCGGGTGGAGGCGGAACCCGCCTAAGGGCGCGGCGGCGGCTCGTCCTCGAGCAGCCGCGCGACGAGGGCCAGGACCCGCGCGGCAGCGACAGGATCGGGCAGCACGGCGTCGGCGGTCTCATGGATCTCGGGCGGCGTCTCTCGGGCACCGAGAACCGCCAGGGCGAGTCCGTCGAGCCGGTCCGCCTCGCGCGCGGCGCGGACGACCGCGAAGGCCTCGGCGTCGGTCCGGTCGTCGCCCATCACGAGCACGGAGCCGGGCCGCTCGCGTTCGATGAGGCGATCCACGGACGTGCCCTTGCCACCGGCCTCATGCGGGCGGAACTCGATCACGCGGCGACCCTCGAACACGGCCAGCCCATGGTCTCCGATCTCCGATTCGACCGCGTCGATCGCTTCGAGCACGGCGGCCCGAGCCTGATCGGGGTCAGGTGCCTGGCGGAAGTGGAATGCCACGCTCGGCCCCTTGTCCTCGACGAACAGCCAGCTCGGGTCCCCGAGCTGGCGGGCGACCGCGCGGCCGAGGGCGGCGGCGCCCGGCACGTACGGGGCAAGGCCGTCGTCTGACACCACCTCGAGCCGCTCGGCGGGCATGCCGCGGGCCAGCGTCCCGGCTTCGATCCCGTGGTTCCCGTGGTAGGCCACGCCCCCGACGCGCACCCGGGCTGCAACGTCGCGCGCGGCGCGCCCGGACAGGACGACAACGCGCAGCCGATCCGGCTGCGCCTCGGCAATCCGCGCGAGGCGGCGGAGGGCGGAACGGCCCGCCGGAACGATCCGCGCGGCGGTCGGCTCGAGGACGATCGGCGAGAGCGTGCCGTCGAAGTCGGTCACGATCAGCAGCGGCCTGCGGGCCGCGACGAGCTGGCGGACCGAGGCCTCGACCGCCGGGTCCAGGCCGCGACGCACGCGGCCGTTCGTCACGATGCGCCGGCGCGGAGCGTGCTGCTATCGATCCGTGCCTCACCACCGACCGGCACCTCGGACGGGCTGGCCGCCGGCCCGGACGGCGGCGGGGACGTGCTCGGCAGGGGCGTCGAGGTCGGCGTCGGGCCTGCGCTGGGCACGAACGTCGGCACCGACGTCGGCGTCGGCACCGGATCCGGAGCGAAGGCGAGGATGCCCCCCAGGATCAGTGCCGCCGTCGCGACGCCGGCCAGCAGGCCGATGACGATCGCCACGCGGGGCCACATGAGGTCGGAGCGTACCAGTACCACCGGCGCGCGGCGTCCCGGACATGCCACTGCTACGATGCCCGCCCAATGGAGCCGCGCCGCGATCGAGTCCAGGACCGGATCCTCCCGGCCGTCCTGACGGCGCTGGGAGTGACCTTCCTTGCCGCCGGGCTCCTGACCTGGACGGTGCCGGTCGAGGCCGGTCCGCCACCGTCGGTCCCCGACGACGGAGCGATCGCAAGCGACGTGCCGCCGTCCGACGAGCCAGCGATCACGCTCCCACCCCTCGGCACGGCCGCGCCACAGTCGGAGGCGCCGGTCGTACCGCCGCCGACCGTCGGGCCGAACGAGAACCGCGTTGCGACCCGCGTCCGGATCGCAGCGCTCGACATCGATCTGCCCGTCATCGAGGGCGAGGACGAGTACCCGCTGTGCAACGTGGCGATGTACATCGGGCGCCTGAGTCAGCCGGGCAACGGCGGAGCGACGTACCTCTACGCGCATGCCCGGCCCGGCATGTTCGAGCCGCTCCTGCGGACGCGCGCGAACGAGCAGCTGGGGATGATCGCCGAGGTCTGGACGAACGATGACTTCAAGTTCCTCTACGAGATCATCGAGGTGCGCCGCCACCAGACGACCCTCGACGGCCCGGCGAAGGTCAAACGCGACGAGCTCTGGCTGCAGACCTCCGAGGGGCCGCGGGGCACGGTCGGCAAGACCCAGGTCCGCGCGCGGCTCCTGTCGGTCGAGCGGGCTGTCCACGCACAGGCGAACCCGACGCCAAAGCCGGTGAACTGCGAGTAACGCCCGGGCTAGATCCAGCCGATCCGGCGCAGGAACGCCGCGGCCCCGACCGCGATGGCGATCGTAATCAGCGTGACGAGCCAGAACCCCGTGGCCTCCGTGCCCGTGATCGCGTTGCCCGCCTCGCTCATGCCGAAGATCCCGGCGACGGCAGCGATCCCGGCGAGGATGACGGTGACCCCGGTCAGCCGCTTCATGATGACGGACAGGTTGTTGTTCACTTCGGTCAGGTAGACCTCGAGCGTCGCCGAGAGCAGCTCGCGATAGCTGTCGATCTCGTCGGCCAGGCGGATCAGGTGGTCGTACACGTCGCGGAACCAGACCAGCTCATTGGCATCGATCAGTTCGGAGTCGCGGTTCGTGAGCTGGTTGAAGACCTCGCGCACCGGCGCGACGAGGCGGCGGACCTCGTGGAGCTCGCGCTTGAGCCGGAACACCCGCTCGAGGGACGTGGGACCCGGCGACCTGATGACGTCGTCCTGCACTGCGTCGACGGCGTCGCCAAGGCGGTCGGCGAGCGGAAAGTAGCTGTCGACGAGGTCGTCGCAGAGCGCCCACAGCATATGGTCCGGTCCGCGGGCGAGCAGCGGTGCGACACCGCCCCGCAGGTGGTGCGCCGTGCGCGGATCCCACGCGCGGTCGTGGACCGACAGCAGGAACCCCGGTCCGAGGACGAAGTCGATCTCGACCGAGACGAGGCCCGTGTCTCCGTAGTCGAGGTGGAACAGGACGAGGTGGATCAACCCGTCGGTCACCTCGACCTTCGGCCGCTGGTTGCCCTCGAGCACGTCCTCGACGATCAGTTCGTGGAGTCCGAGGGTCGCCCCGACCCGTTCCACCTGGCGAGGCGACGGTGATACGAGATCCACCCATACGGCAGCTCCGCCGCCGCGCACCAGCGCCGGGAGGTCGTCGAGCGCCTCGTCGCCGGACCGCTCCTGGACCGCTCCGTCCGCGTAGCGGGCCACGTGGATGACACCTGCGTCGGAGGTCGCCGCCGGACGGCGGCGGGTCATCGGTTCGCCGTGGCCCCGCCCCAGCGGAGCGATCGCGGGCGCCGGCGCCTCCACCGAGCGCTCAGAGGACGACGGTTGGTTCGCCACGTTCGATTCCCTCGCGTGTGCCGCCAGGCGGACCAACCCCGGCGGCTTCCCCGGCCGGCGCAACGGCAATGGTCGCTTCCGTCTCGACGCGCCGACGACGCCCGCCGAGCGCGAGGCCGGCCGGGATGGCCGCGATCGTCACGCCCGCGGCGACCACGAACAACCCGACCATGATGCCCGCGGCCTCCCGCGACGCCCAGTCCTCGAGCGCCTCCACCACGAACGGGTCGCGCAGCGGCCGGTCGCGAAGGTCCGCGGGGATGATCGTCCGGTACGCCTCGGGCGTCGCGTACAGCTGGTCGTACAACCGGTCGATCGTCGTCGACCCATACGCGGTCAGGATGGCCAGACCAACCGCCATGCCGATCATCCGCGAAACCGTGACGACGGCCGACGCGATCCCGAACGAGGCGCGGCCGGCCGACTCCACCGCGGCGGTCGAGCGCGGCGTGACGGTCAGTCCGAATCCGAAGCCGAAGACCCCGAGCGCGACGGCCACCTGCTCGACGGCGACCGACGCGGTCCATGTCGACATCACCAGCAGCGCTCCAGCGCTCGCGACGAGGCCCACGAGCGTCACGAGCCGCAACGACAGCAGGCGAACGGCGAAACCCGACACCAGGGCCCCGGCAGCCGTCAGTCCGGCGAGCGCCCCGAGCGCGAGCCGCTGGTCGTCCGGGCCGCCATACAGGACGCGGTCGACGAACACAGCGCCGCCGATGATCGCGGTCGCGAACGCGTATCCGGTCAGCAACGACACGAGAGCCGCGGAGCTGAACGACACGCTCCGGAAGAGGCGCACCTCGAGGAACGGCGTCTCCTGGCGCAGGTCGCGCAGGATCGTGAGAACCGTTGCGACCGCCGCGATCGCGAACAGGACAGCGCTGAGGACTGCCGGATCGACTGCGATCCCGGCGATGTCGCCGCTTCCCAGGAGCGTCAGCCCGATGAGGCCGCTTGCGAGCGCGATCGTGAACAGCACGGCGCCGATGACATCCACTCGGCCGGGGCGCCGGGGCGTCTCCCAGCCGGCAGAGGCCGCCCACGCCAGCACGATCGCCACGATCCCGATCGGCACGTTCACGTAGAAGATCCAGCGCCAGGCCGGCGCAAGGGCGGCGGCCAGCGTTCCCCCCTCCAGTCCGAGCCGGACCACGGCACCTTCGACGTGGACCCCGCCGAGGATCGCCGCACCGACGAACGGCCCGGCGGCCATGCCGAGAAATGTCAAGGCGCCGATGACCCCGAGCGCCCGCGGCCGGTCGTGGCCCTCGAACAGGTGTGAGGCCGCCGCCGTGGCCACCGGGACGAGGACGCCACCGCCGACGCCCTGCACGAGCCGGGCGCCGATGAGCTGGTCGAGGTTCTGAGCGGCACCGGCCAGCGCGGAGCCCACGACGAACACGGTCAGGGCGCCGATAAACAGGCGACGCGCTCCCCACAGGTCGGCCAGCCGTCCGGCGAGCGGCATCGTGACCACGTAAACGAGGAGGTATCCGTTGATGATCCAGCTCGCCTTGCGCAGCTCGATCCATGCCGACCCGCCGGTCGGCTCGACGAGGTCGACGAGGATCGACGGGAGTGCGACCGCCGTGATCATGAGCTCGAGCCCGGCCAGGAAGACGCCGATCCCGAAGACGACGAGCAGGATGAGCGCCGAACGGCGATCCATCCGGGCAGTCTAACGGCCCCCCGGCGACAGACCGGATGGACCTAGCCGTGCCCACGGCCCGAACCGATCATGTGCTGAGCGTCCGCTCGAAGCGTCCCGCGAGGAAAGGGGTTGCGCGGATGACGCTGTCGATCGATGGCCTTCGGAAGCGGTTCGGCGAGGTCCAGGCCCTCGACGGCGTGAGCTTCCAGGTTCGGCCGGGCGAGGTGTTCGGCTTCCTCGGCGCGAACGGGGCCGGTAAGACGACCACCATGCGGATCGTGCTGGGCTTTCTCCGCCCGGACGGCGGATCCGTGACCTGGAACGGCAGCCCTGCCGAGGCATGGCCGCGCAGGACCTGGGGCTACATGCCCGAGGAGCGCGGCCTCTACCTGCGGATGCCGGTCGTGGACCAGCTCGTGTACTACGCCTCGCTGTACGGCGTGCCGCGCGCGACGGCCCGTCGGGACGCTCATCACTGGCTGGCCCGGTTTCGCATCGAGGAGTTCGCCGACCGCAGGGCCGAGACCCTGTCGAAGGGCAATCAGCAGAAGGTGCAGTACATCGCGACGATCCTGCACGACCCCGACGTCATCCTGATGGACGAACCGTTTTCTGGTCTCGACCCGGTCAACGTGGCGCTGCTGAAGTCGGCATTCCTCGAGATGCGCGAACGCGGCAAGACCGTGGTCTTCAGCACCCACCAATTGGATCAGGCCGAGGAGCTGTGCGACGCGGTCGCGATCATCGATCACGGCCGGATCATCACCTCGGGACCGACGCGAGACGTGAAGCGCTCGACGGGCCACCAGGTCGTGCGCGTCGCCACGTCGCAGGACCGCGACATGGCCTGGCTGCAATCACTGCCGCATGTGACCGTGACACGACCCGGCAACGACTACACAGAGGTTCGTGTGGGCGGCGCGGACGATGCGCAGGCGATCCTGCGCGCAGCGATGGCCCTTGGTGGCGACGTTCTTCGGTTCGAGGTGGCCGACCCGTCCCTGGAAGAGGTCTTCGTGACGCGCGTCGGTGCGCTTGAACAGCCGAGCGAACGCTCGCCGCCGCGAGGGAGGCACGGGCATGAACACGATCCCAAATGTCGCATCGGTTGCACGGCGCGAGTTCGACGTTCGCATCAGGACACGGAGCTTCCTGTTCGGAACGCTCCTCCTCGTCGCAGGGGTCGCGGCCATCGCTTTCCTGCCGGTCATCGTCCGCTACATCGACCGCACGGACGCCACGAAGGTGGCCGTCGTCGTCACAGCCGACGGGATCGGGACGGATCCAGTCGAGACGCTGACGCGATTGCTCAACGCCCCAACGGGCGGCGAGCGTGATCCAGGTGCGAAGCCCGATTACGTCGTCGACCAGCTCGACGACGTTGTCGCGGGCCGACAGCAGGTCGTGGACGGGCAGCTATGGGGCGTTGCTCTCGATCGAGCGATCGCCGGCCGGGGAACTCGCGTTCACTCTGTACACAAACGACACCAGCGGTCGGGCGTCGACGCTCGCGTGGCAGAGCGCCAACGCAATCGCCATCGCCGACCGCCTCGACCGCCTCGGCGTGGCGGGTGAGGACCAGGCCGGCCTGTTCGCCCCGGCCCAGTTCACGGTGACCTGGCCGGATCCCGCTCGATCGGATCCGATCGGCGACACGGCCGCGATCGTGGGGCAGGACATGCTCGCATTCGGGATGACGATCCTCATCTTCATGATGGTGATCATGTACGGCACGTGGATCGCGATGAGCGTGGTCGAGGAGAAGTCGTCGCGGGTCATGGAGGTCGTTCTCAATGCGGCGACGCCGTTCCAGCTGCTTACCGGCAAGGTGCTCGGTGTCGGCGCGGTCGCGTTCTCGCAGTACGCCGCGATCGTCGTCACCGGCGTCGTGGCCCTGGTGCTCCAGGACACGATCGCATCGACGGTCCTCGGATCCAGCGGCGGCGCCGGCCTGCCGGAAGGGCTGAGCATCGGGTTGCTGCTCGCATTCGCCGCCTACGGCGTACTGGGCTTTCTCCTCTATGCATGCCTGTTCGCTGCGGCCGGATCACTCGTCAGCAGGCAGGAGGACGTCAACACCGCGGTGATGCCGCTCACGCTGCTGTCCGACCGCCGGCTACCTGATCGCGATCTACGCCTCGACGGGGATGCTCGACATCCGGTCAGGCTGGGTCGTCGCGCTGAGCCACGTGCCGTTCCTGAGCCCGTTCATGATGCTCGGCCGCATGTCGGAGAATGCCGTCCAGCCATGGGAGGTCCTCCTGTCGATCGCGCTGCTCGGCGCGATGATCGTCGCCGCCTTGTGGATCGCCGCGCGCATCTACCGGGCCGGCGTCCTGCTCTACGGGCAACGGCCCGGGGTGATGGCCGTGTGGCGGCTCATCCGGAGCGGCGCCTAGTTCCATCGCACGACTAGGCTTGGCGGCATGGGGTTCCCGGGTCCGGCCGCGCGCAGGGCGTTCGTACGCCGGCACACCCGGCTGCAGGACGTGCCGGAGGTGCCCGGCCTGCGTCTGCACCTCGGCGACGACGTCACCGCCGTGTGGCGGCGCAGCGGCGAGTTCCTCGGCCAGGTCGACCCGCCGCTGCCCTTCTGGGCGTTCGCCTGGTCGGGCGGCCTGGCGGTGGCGCGCTACATGCTCGATCATCCCGGCGAGATCGCCGGACGGCGGGTGGTGGACGTCGCCTCGGGTTCGGGGCTGTGCGCCATCGTCGCGGCCCGGCTGGGTGCGGCGTCCGTCCATGCCGTCGACGTCGACCCTCTCTCGGCGGCCGCCGTCGATCTGAACGCGCGAGCGAACCACGTACGGATCGCGTTCAGCGGACGGGACCCGCTCGGCGACCCGCCCCCGCCGGCCGACGTCCTGCTCGCCGGGGACGTGTCGTACGAGGAGCCGATGGCGGTCCGGATGGCGGTCTGGCTCCATTCGGCCGCGGAGCGCGGCACGCGCGTGCTCCTCGGAGACCCGGGCCGCGCCCATCTGCCGCCCGGCCTCGAACGGCTGGCCACGTACCGCGTCCGCACGAGCCGGGAGATCGAGGAGTCCGAAACGACGGAGGCGGTGGTCTACACGATCTGACGGGGCGACGTCCTATTCCGCGGCGGCCTTGTGGCTCAAGACACACGTCCAGCGCTCGTCGCGCCGTATGAAGACCTCGCTGATCCACTCGTCGGCGGTGTATGGCACGCCATCCAACGCGCCTCTGCTCGCCTTCCGCGCGGTCAGGATCGCCATCTCACGATGCATGGCGACGCGCGGCGGCCCGACCGGCTCCATCGCGTGATGCGCGAGACGGCCGACCGCGATCAACTCGATGAGCTCGGCTTTCGGGGTGATCCCGCTCGGGCTCACGAACACCCACTCGTCGGCCATGAATGACGCCACGCCGCCGGCGTCGTTCGCGACGAGGGCAGCATCCCACGCGGCGGAGATGGCCAGGAGCTCCTCCTCCTCGGCGCTCATGGCGTTCAGCGTACGCGTCGCGCGGCCCCCTCGCCTTCGAGCTACTCCGCCACGTACGCACGACATGCGTGTAAGGCCGCCCGTGGTCCCTCGGAGCGCGGGAATGAGCCGAAGAGTGCTTTTCGAGGCCAATTCGGCGGTTCTGTTCGCGCCTTGTACGGCTCCACGCCCAAGTGGCAAGAACGTCTCGGGCAAGCGACCCGCGGGCTTGACAGGCGCCATCGCATCAACGTAGATTGATATAAACCGCCGTTGATGCAACGGCACTCGCCCCGAATGGAGGGCCAACTGTCCCCCTCACCTGCCCGCGTCCGCAGCACGGTCGCGTCGATCGTCGACCAGCCCGAGGAGTTGCGTGCCCTGCGAGCCTTCCACAAGACCCTCGCTGACGTGAACCGCCTCCGGATCGTCCAGCGGCTTGCCCGCGCCGAGGCGTCGGTCACCGAGCTCATCGACCACGTCGGCCTGTCGCAGCCGCTCGTCTCGTGGCACGTCGGCCGCCTCCGCGCCGCCGGCCTCGTCGAGACCCGCCGCGTCGGTCGCGAGACGATCTGCCGGCTCCTGCCGGCTGCCTTCGAGGCGTTCCTCGAGCGCGAGCGCGAGATCCTCGGCCTGTCCCACAACGGCACAGCGCGGAGCGCCGTTTCGTGAGCGTGGTCACGCCGAGCCTGCGCGACCGCGTGCGCGGCATCGCGACGCCGGTCGCACTCGCGATGGGTCGCGTCGGCCTCACCCCGAATGCTCTGACGCTGATCGGCTTCGCCGGCACGTGTGTCGGGGCGCTCCTCGCCGCCGTTCAGGCATGGCTCCCCGCGGGGATCTTCGTCCTCGTGTTCGGCATTTTCGACATGTTCGACGGCACCCTCGCCCGCGCGACCGGAACCGCCTCGCGGCTCGGCGCATTCATGGACTCGGTCTTCGACCGCTGGGGCGAAGGGATCGTCTATGTCGGGATCGTCGCGGGCTGCGTCGCCGCCGACTTCCAGGAGGGCGCCATCCTCGCCGCCGCGGCCATGACCTCGGCGTTCATGGTCAGCTATGCGCGCTCCAAATCGGAGGGCCTCGGCTTCACCGAGGGCACCGGCATGGCCGCGGTCGGCCTGGCGCCACGCGAGATCCGGCTCGTCATCCTGACGATCGGGCTGCTGTGGACCGGTCTCGCCGGAGGCCTCGGGCCGCTTGCCGCGAGCCTCGGACTCATCACGATCCTCGCCACGATCACCGTCATTCAACGAATCCTCCACGTCGTGAACCAGAACAGGAATCAGGAGAACCAGTGAGCAAGAACGGGAACGGCACCAACGGCGCGACGCCCAGCAACGCGTGGGCCGGTGCAGGCCGCCGCAAGGACGGCAAGATCCGCGTCGCGATCGTGGGCGTCGGCAACTGCGCAAGCAGCCTCGTCCAGGGACGCTACTACTACGAGGACGCCAAGGAGACCGACTTCGTGCCCGGTCTGATGCACGTCAATCTCGGCGGCTACCACGTTCGCGACATCGAGTTCGCGGCAGCCTTCGACGTCGACAAGAACAAGGTCGGCAAGGACCTGTCCGAGGCGATCTACACGAAGCCGAACAACACGTACGTCTTCCAGAAGGTCCCGAACATCGGCGTGACCGTCGAGCGCGGCATGACCCACGATGGCCTCGGCAAGTACCTGAGCCAGATCATCGAGAAGGCGCCCGGGCCCACCGTCGACGTCGTCGGCATCCTCAAGGAGCGCGAAGTCGACGTGATGGTGTCGTATCTGCCGGTCGGTTCCGAGGAGGCGACGAAGTGGTACGTCGAGCAGGCCCTCAAGGCGGGCGTGGCGTTCATCAACGCGATCCCCGTGTTCATCGGCCGCGAGCCGTACTGGCAGCGCCGCTTCGCGGAGGAAGGCCTGCCGGTCATCGGTGACGACATCAAGAGCCAGGTCGGCGCAACGATCAGCCACCGCGTGCTGACACGCCTGTTCATGGACCGCGGCGTGCGCCTCGACCGAACCTACCAGCTGAACTTCGGCGGCAACACCGACTTCCTCAACATGCTCGAGCGCGAGCGCCTCGAGTCCAAGAAGATCTCGAAGACCAACGCGGTCACGTCGATGCTCGATTACGAGCTCGACGACGACGACGTGCATGTCGGCCCGAGCGACCACGTCCCATGGCTGCAGGATCGAAAATGGTGCTACATCCGCATGGAAGGCACGACCTACGGCGATGTCCCGCTGAACGCGGAGCTCAAGCTCGAGGTGTGGGACAGCCCGAACAGCGCGGGCGTCATCACCGACGCGATCCGCTGCGCGAAGCTCGGTCTCGACCGCGGCCTCGCCGGCACGCTCGTCGCGCCGTCGAGCTACTTCATGAAGAGCCCGCCGCAGCAGATCCACGACGACATCGCGTTCAACCGGGTCGAAGCCTTCATCCGTGGCGAGGACAACGAGACGCTTGTCGGGACCGAGGCCCCGGCAAAGCGGACCTACCGCAAGCTCGCGGCCAGCAAGGCGTCCGCCGAGGGGGCTCCGACCAGGACGCCGACCGCGGCAAAGTGACGGCGCGCGAGCGGGAGCTCGAGGCGCCTCACCGGCGGCTCGAGCCCGGACCGCGTATCGTCGAGAAGGCTGCCGTCGTCGGCTACAAGGCGGCGGAACGCCTGCTCGGGATCCTGCCCCCCGGACCCAGCCGGTTCGTCGCCAGCCGGGTCACGCAGGGCTCGTACCTGCTGTGGCCGCAGAAGCGGCGCTGGTCGAACCGCAACTTCGGGCACGTCCTGGACTGCCGCCCGACGACCCGCGTGTCCGCCGGCTGGCCCTCAAGGCCTACGCGGAATACGGCCGCTATCTCGTCGAGCTGATGCGACTTCCGTCGAGTACCGCCGCCGAGGTCGACCAGCTCGCCGGCGACATCGACGTCGAGGCCGTCAAGCGCCTGCGCGCAGAATTGCCTGGCGGGCTCATCCTGGCAGCGTCGCACATGGGCAGCAACGAGGCCATCGCGGTGTCGATCGCCGACCACGGCCTGCCGATCAGCGTCGTCGCCGACGACTCGTCCTTCCCCGAGTTGTTCGAGCACCTCCGCAAGGAGCGCGAGCAGTGGAGCGTGAGGCTCATCAAGTGGCGCAACCTGCGCGGCATCTTCGACGTGCTGCGCAAGCGCGAGATGCTCGGGCTCCTCGTCGATTGGGGCTACCGCTCCGACGGCATCCCCGTCCGGCTATTCGGATCCTGGACGACGCTCCCGGCCGGTCCCGCAACGCTGGCCGCGAAGACGCGCTCCTGGGTCGTCTGCGTTCGCATCAACCGAAGGCCCGACGGCAGTTTCCACCTGTCGTGGAGCGACCCGATTGTGGTCGCCTCCACCGAACCCGCCGAGCTGCAGCGCGCCACCCAGGCAATGGCCGACGAGCTGACCGGCATCATCGGGGCAGCCCCCGAGCAGTGGTACAACTTCAAGCCGATGTGGCCCGCAACCGCCGAGGACGCCGCCGACCTCGAGCGTCGAGCCCTCACCATGCAGGCGGGTCGCCCGGATCCTGGTTCCGCGCGCCGATGAGCGAGGCCGAACCAAAGCGCCGCCGGGGAACGTTCGTCCAGGAGGTCCGTGCGCGACTGGTCGGCGGACTGGCGTGGATGGCCGGCCACCTACCGAAGGACCGTTGATCCGCCTGGCGGAGCTGGCCGCTCGGCCTGGTACCGGGCGGCCCCCGGCGAGCCGCGCAGGCCCGGGCGCAACCTGCATGCTCGGTCGCCCAATGTTCTTCCAGACCCGCCCCGACGGCGCCGCGGCGCTCGTCGCCACCGTGGCGCAGGCGGCCGGCGACGACGTCGATGGGGGACGCTCCGTGGACGCCTACGCGGCGCGTGGGCTGTTCTCCGCGTGCCTCCCCGTGACCGGACGGGTCGTCGCCGTCGAGAGCTCGGCCTCGTCGTGTCGCGACGCCGAGGTCAAGCTCGCGCACCGTACGCCGCGATGATCCACGTCGACGTGGCCCGCTGGCGCCCGGAGCCCGCGGCGCTGGTGATCGCCGACCCCCCCGACGGACCGGCCTCGGCGCGACCGCGGCCGACGGGGCCGTACGCCGCCCGTCATCGTCCTCGTCTCGTGCGATCCGGCCTCGATCGGTCGTGACGTCGCGTGCTGGGCCGCCACGGCTACCGCCACCTCGACACGACCCTGGTCGACCTGTTCCCGCACACCCCGCACCTGGAGGCCGTGACCGCGCTGGCGCGGGTGTGACAACCGCCGACCGGGCGTGACCGCGGTCGTGGCCGGGCGTGAGCTGGCGCACGAGGACTGATCCCGGAGAGGCCGCGCTCGGAGACCGCCCGCTCGCCGGAGGCCCTTCGGCCGTCGCTCGCCTGGCAGGATGCCGGCGTGCCGCTCGCCCCACTCGTGCACCCGGAGGTGGCCGCCGCCCTGGCCGCCGGCGCGCCCGTCGTCGCCCTCGAGTCGACGATCTTCTCGACCCTTGGCCTGCCCCAGCCGGCCAACCGCGAGGCGCTGGAGCGCTGCGTCGCCACTGTCCGGGCGGGCGGCGCGGTGCCCGCGATCACCACGGTGCTGAACGGCGTCCCCCGGGTGGGCGTCGACGCCGAGGAGCACGACCGGCATCTACGGCACGGCGACCAAGGCCGCCGACGCGACCTGGGCGTCGCGGTCGCCGCTGCCTTGCCGTACGGCGCCACCACCGTCTCGGCCTCGCTGGCCCTGGCCGACGCCGCGGGCATCAGGGTCTTCTCGACCGGTGGCATGGGCGGCGTCCAGCGGCGGACGTCACCGGGGACGTGTCTCGCCGACCTCGACGCCATCGCCCACCACCCGCTCGTGACCGTGTGTGCCGGCGCCAAGGCCTTCCTCGACCTCCCGAGGACGGTCGAGCACCTGGAGACGGCGGGCGTCCCGGTGCTGGGCTGGCGCCACGACTGGTTCCCGGCCTTCTACACCCGGTCCTCGGGCCTGCCCGTGCCCGACCGCGTCGACTCGGCCGGGGCCGTGGCCGCAGCGCTGGCCAACCGAGCCCGGCCGCCACCGGCGTCCTCCTCACCGTGCCCATCCCCGAGGAGGACGCCCTGGACAACGCCGCCCTCGACGACGTCCTGGTCGCCGCCCTGGCCGACGCCGAGGCCAGCAGCATCACCGGCGCGGCGGTGACGCGTTCGTGCTCGGGCGCATCGGCCGTGCCACCGCCGGGTCCAGCGTCCCCGCCAACCTGGCGCTGGCCGAGAACAACTGCCGGGTCGCGGCCGAGGTGGCCGTCGCCGTCGCCGTCGCCGCTGGTGAGGGGGACCGGTCAGGCCGGGTCGTGGTGATCGGCGCCGGCTTCGGCGGGCTGGCCGCGGCCAAGGCGCTTCACGACGCGCCGGTCGACGTGACCCTCGTCGACGCCAACAACTTCCACACCTTCCAGCCGCTGCTCTACCAGGTGGCCACGGCCGGGCTGGACGCCGACGACGTGGCCTTCCCGGCCCGCGGCATCTTCCACCGGCAGCGCAACGTCGACTTCCGGATGGAGCGGGTGACCGGCATCGACCTCGACCGCCGAGCCGTGCGCCTGGCCGACGACGGCGAGCTCCCTACGACCACCTCGTGATCGCCGCCGGCGCCGTGTCGGCAGCCTACGGCATCCCGGGCGTGGCCGAGCACGCCTTCGAGCTGAAGAGCCTGGCCGACGCCGTGGCCCTGCGCTCCCACATCCTGCTCACGCTTCGAGCACGCGACGACCGACGCCGCGGCGATCGACGACGGCCTGCTCACCATCGTCATCGTCGGCGGGGGACCGACCGGCGTGGAGCTGGCCGGCGGTCTGGCCGAGCTCATCTCGAACGTGTTCCGCAAGGACTACCCGAACCTCGACGTGCGGCGGGCCCGGATCGTGGTGGTGGAGATGGCCGACCGCCTGCTCGGCACGTTCCGCCCGCGGCTGTCGACCCGGGCTACCGCTCGCCTGACCCGCCGGGCGTGGAGGTGGTGCTCGGCGTCGGGGTCGACAAGGTGGAGGCGACCGCCGTCCACCTGAGCGACGGCACCCGCATCCCGGCCGGCACCCTGGTGTGGACGGCCGGCGTGAAGGCCAACCCGCTGGCCCGCTTGCTGGGCGCCGGCGCCTCGGCCGGGCCGGGCGGCCGCCTGGTGGTGAACCCGACCTGTCGCTCCCCGATCACCCCGAGGTGTTCGCGGTCGGCGACATCGCCACCGTCGGGCGCCCGCCGACGGCGGCCTGCCGGGGGTGGCCCAGGTCGCCATCCAGGGCGGGCGCCACGCCGGGCGCATGATCCGCGCCCGCCTCGACGGCGAGGCCACGACGCCGTTCCGCTACTTCGACAAGGGGTCGATGGCCACCATCGGCCGCCACGACGCCGTCGCCGAGCTGCCGGGCGGCATCCGGTCCTGACGGGCATCCTCGGCTGGTGGGCGTGGCTCGGCCTCCACCTGCTGTACCTGATCGGCTTCCGCAACCGGGCCAACGTGCTCGTCAACTGGACGTGGAACTACGTCACCTACGACCGGGGCTCGCGCATCGTGGGCGATGGCGTCGACCAGGTCACGTGAGCGCGGTCAGCTGAACGCCGTCAGCTGAGCGCCTTCTCGACCCGGTCGAGGAAGGCGGCGCGCACGGCGTCGGTGGTGCGGTCCATGTCGTAGAGGGCGATCCAGCGGGAGCGGGCCAGCGGATGGCACAGCACCCGCAGCCACCGGCGCACGAGGCGCTTGCCGGGCTCGCCCTCGAGCATGTTCACCCGCCGCGACGAGCCGTAGGTGGTGACGACGGTGATCGACCGCACGTGGTGCAGGCGGGCCCGGGGTCGGTTGCTGCCGGGCACCTTCTCGAAGGCGACACCCTCCACCCACACCCGGTCGAGCCACCCCTTGAACATGGCCGGCGGCCCGCCGAACCAGGTCGGGAAGACGAACACGAGGTGGTCGGCGCGCCGCAGGCGGGCGATGTACGGGCTGATGTCGGGGCGATCCTCGCCGCCGGGCGTGTCGGGGGACCACTCGTCGGCGTCGAGGTAGGGGTCGAAGCCGTCGGCGTAGAGGTCGAGCACGTCGAGGTCGTCGCCCCGCGCTCGCAGGGCCTCGGCCGCCCGGTCCCGGAGGGCGGCGCTGTAGCTCGACGGCACCGGGTGGGCGTGGACGAGGAGGGTCCTCACCGCCGGGTCATCCGGGTCACAGCCGGGCCATCCGCTTCGCCACCCGGTCCAGGAACGCCTGGCGGGCCTCGTTGGTGGCCGTGTCCATGCCGTACATGCCGAGCCACGTGCGCCGGCAGCGGCGGGCGCACAGGAGCCGCAGGGCCCGCATGATCGTGCGCCGGCCCGGGTCGCCGAGGATCCGCACGTACAGCCGCGACGAGCCGTAGGTCGTGATGCCGACGAGGCGGCGGACGTGGCGGAGGCCGGCGCGGACCTCGTGGGTGCCGGGCTCGAACGTGAACGCCACGCCGGGCACCAGCACCCGCTCCATCCACCCCTTCAGGACGGCGGGCGGCGCCGCCCACCACGTCGGGTAGACGAAGACCAGGGCCTCGGCCGCCGCCACCAGGTCGGCGTGCACGGCGACTTGGGCGTCGAGGATCGGCGTGGCGGTGTCGTAGGCGAGGCGCTCCTCGGCCGACATCGCCGGGCGGAAGTGCTCGTCGTCGAGGTGGACGACGGTGACGTCGTGGCCGGCCGCCTTCAGCGTCGCCTCGGCCGTGTCGGCGATCGAGCGGGAGAAGCTGGTCCGGCTGGGGTGGGCGTGGACGACGAGGGCGCGCACGCACGGGTCATGATGAGGAGGGCGGTCCGCCGTCGCCGGCCAGGGCCCGGAGGCCGCGGACGACCACGTCCGTCGGTCGCGTGGCCGGCGGCGGGGAAGTAGCTCGCGGCGACGGTGCGGGGCCACCGTCCAGCCGAGGCGCCGCACGGGGCGCAACGTCAGCGCCACGCTACTCGCCCCAACCGACCAGCTCCAGCTCGACCGGGAGGGGAAAGGGGGAGGCGCAGCGCCACAGCCGGCCCGGAACCGCCCGCAGCCGGGCCGGTCCCGGCGGCACCGGGACGCGAGGCGCAGGCTCCCTCGGACGTGGTGGTGCGCGGCTCCGGTCGTCAGCCACTCGTCGAACGGGCTGCGGCGTCGCCCGGCGCCATGACCAGGTGCCGCGTGATGTCGATGACCACGCTGCGGGGCGTGCTCTTCGTAGCCGCCCTGGGATGAGGACGCGCCCGGCGGCGGCGCCAGCCGCTCGGACAGCTCGTGGGCCGCTCGCCCCGGCTCATCACCAGACCGTGTGGACGCCAGGTCGGCGGTCGCCCGCGCCCGCTAGTCTCGTCGCGGTGTGCGGCGGGCCGCGTCGAGGGTCGTGCGGCTCGGCCAGGTACGGGGCAGCTCGTCGGTCCCGCGGGACCTCGGCCATCGGCCAATCACGGTCCGGCCCGCCCCCGGTATAGGGCCGGGCCCGGACGCCCCTCACGCGCCGGGCCGGGCCACCCGCAGGCAGCCCCGGCCGCGTCCGCGGGGAGGATCAGGCCTTGACCAGCTCGATGTCGAGCTCGATCTTCACCTTGTCG
>CAVVPT010000006.1:0-205915 GCA_963750125.1 uncultured Chloroflexia bacterium
CGCCCGAGCTCGTTGAAGCGCTTCCGACTCGTTCCTCGAAGCGGACGATGTGAGGGCCCGGATCGGACTCGACCGCAGGGACACGGGTAGTCGGGGCGCCGGAGGACAGGCGGCTGACCTTCGTCGGCCGATGCCGCTTGACCGTCAGGTCGGCCGCGCGCATAGGTCGGGCGGAGCGTTCCGGAGTACGGGTCGGCTTTATGCCTGGGACGTCGGCGATCAGCTGATGAGATCGGCCATTTTCTCGGCGATGGCGATCACCGGGTAGTAGATCGTCGCACGCGGGATCGCCGGGAAGACCGACGCATCCGCGACCCGCCGCCCTGGATTCCACGACGCGACCCTCCAGGTTCACCACGCCGCGCGCATCGTCATCGGGCGCATCCGGCAGGTGCCGGCCGGATGGAACATCGTTCCGACGTTCCGCTTGAGCCACGCCGCCAGCTCGGTGCGCTCCGTACTCCTCGTCACTCTGGGGGATTCGATCCAGGTGCGCACAGGGGAGGGGCACTGACGAGTGCATGTACCAACTCGATCCGTCGCTCGATGCGTCGAGGTCGGCCGGCGGATCGAGGTGCGAGTGGCGGATGTGAGCGTGGCGTCGGGGTCCCGGCCCGTGAGCCTGACCCGACCCTCGCTACGAGCGTCCAATCAGCGCAGCAGCGGAAAGACCACCCACGACGCGCTGCGTCGAATCGATTCCTGACCAAGAAGGATCCCGAGATCGATCTCCACGTCGGCCCGAGCGCTCCGGGCCAGCGGCATCGGGGCACGAACTCGGCTGTTGCCTCACTCGGTTCCACTGCCCGTCTTGATCCGGTAGTTGCCAAGGCCCTCCAGGACGAGCGGATGATCGAGCAGATGGGCACCGACACCGTCGGATCGCCATCCTTCGGTGGGTCGAACCGTCGCAACTCGTCTGACGGTCCGATCCGAACGAAGGAGCACGCCCGGCGATCCATACGCGCCTGACGAAAGAACGATCTGCGTCGGCCCGATGCACCTTCCCGGCCGCCGTGCGGATACCGACCGCGCGACCACGATCGAGGACGACCCGATCCACGAGGGCATCGGCGAGGATCGTCAGGTTCGCGCGTTCGCGCGCCGCCGCCAGGTAGGTGAACGCGCCATTCATGCGAACGCCGCCGACCACGTTCTGTGGCCGTGGCCCGATCCGCGGGGCCTGTTCGGGGCGGCCGTTCAGGTCGGCGACGAACGGAAATCCGAGGTGGTTCGCCGCAGCGACGAAGGCCCGATCGAACGGACTGAATCCGTCCTCCACGACCCGGAACACCGGCACCGGACCCGCCGCTCCATGCAGGCGCCTCCGAGCGGATCTTGATTCCGCCCGTCGGAAGTCAGGGCAAGAGATCGGCGAACGCCCAGCCAGCGTTGCCGGCGGCCGCCCAACCGTCGAAGTCGCGCGGCCGACCCGCGAAGCCACGTGCACGCGTTGATCGTCGTCGAGCCGCCGACCACCGCGCCCGTGGCAAGTGCAGGGGTCGATCCACGGGACGCCCGGCATCCAGGTAGCCCACGGGTGGGACTCGGCCGGCACGTCGTTTGGATCCCGGAGCTCGGCAGGCCATGCGCCCGGTTCGGGTCCGTAGTCGGGTCCCGCCTCGACGAGCAGCCACGGACCGGCTGGAATCTGCTGTGAGCCGGTTGGCCAGCACGCATCCGGCCGCGCCGGCGCGACCACGATCGCGATCGTATCGGTCCACCCGGGCAGCCTTCCCTTGAGGGGCTGCGGTCATGCCGACCGCAGGTGTTCGTCGGATACCCTACAGGCCTTCGGCGGGTTGCTGAGCGACGAGGATCGTGAATTGGCTATGGTCGTCTCGTCCACTCGATCTCGTGAGCCGTGGAGGTTCGGTCCATGATGTGCCTGGCCCTGGCCGCCTGACCTGATGCGAACGCTGACCCGCCAGGAGGCGGCAGAACGGGCCAGCCTGATCGCGGTCGAGCGCATACGACGTCGCGCTCGACTTCACGACCGGATCGACGACCTTTCGCTCCACGACAAGGCTCCGTTTTGCCTGCCGGCAACCCGGAGCGACGACGTTCGTGGAGCTGGTGGCGTCAGGAAGACCTTCGAATTCGGCTCAATCGCCACACCCTGGACGACGGCGACTACGACGGCGAGCGCATCAGCCTTCGGGATCTCGATGCGACGAACGAGCTTGTCGTCGAAGCGGACTGTGGGTACACGGATACGGGCGAAGGCATGCACCGCTTCGTCGATCCGGAGGACGGCGAAACGTACCTGTACAGCAATGCCTTCCTGTACGAAGCGCAGCGGATCTTTGCCTGCTTCGACCAGCCTGAACTCAAGGCGACGTTCGGGGTCAGGGTCATGGCGCCGACGGGCTGGACCGTCCTGTCCAACGGGGCTGGATCCGAGACGACACGCGGTCACTGGGCGTTCGAGCCGACTCCGCAGCTGTCGACGTACCTCGTCGCGATCTGCGCTGGACCATATGAATCGGTTGGGAGTGTCCGCGACGGCATCCCGCTTGCGGTGCACTGCCGGCAGTCGATGGCGCGGTACCTCGAGGCCGACGACATGCTCAGCGACGCGCAGGCCGCCCTCGCATTCTTTGGCGATCTGTTCGGCCGGTCGTACCCCTTCTCGAAGTGCGACCTCGTGTTCGTTCCCGAAATGCGCGGCGCCATGGAGAACGCCGCTTGCATCACGTTTGGTGACGACTACATCTTCCGATCGCCGGTCACCGACGTCCGGCGGCGCTTGCGGACCGAGCACCATCGCCCATGAGCTCGCGCACATGTGGTTCGGCGATCTGGTCACGATGCGCTGGTGGGACGATCTGTGGCTGAACGAGTCGTTCGCCTCGTACCTGGCCACGCTGATGCTCGTTGAAGCGACCCGCCATCGGACAGGCTGGACGGCCTTCATCCTGGGGGACAAGGCCTGGGGCTATTGGGCGGACCAGCTGCCCACGACCCACCCGATTTCGGCCGACGTGCCCGACGCGATCGCGACGATGCTCAACCTGGATGGCATCTCGTACTCGAAGGGCGCAGGAGCACTGAAACAACTCGTCGCGTGGGTCGGATTCGAGCCATTCACGCGTGGCCTGCGCGCCTACATCGCTGAGCATGCCTGGTCGAACACGACCATCGATGACCTCATGGCGGCACTCGAGGCGGCCAGCGGCCGCGACCTCCAGCGGTGGACGCACGAGTGGCTTCAGACGGCCGGGCTCGCGACGCTCGTCCCGGTCGTGTCGACCGACGGGGACGGCCGGCTCGCGGGCCTGGCGATCGAGCAATCGGCGCCGTCCGACCACCCCACGCTCCGCTCGCACCGCGTGGCGATCGGGCTGTACGACCGGATCGACGGTCGGACACATCGTCGAGATCGGATCGAGATCGACATCGAGGGCGCCCGAACGCTCGTGCATACCGACGCGGTTGGCGCCGCCGCGGACCTGATCGTGGTCAATGACGACGACCTCACCTGGGCGAAGACCCGCCTCGACGATCGATCGCTGGCTTCGGTGCTCGATGGGGCGATCGACGGCGTGGAGGCGCCGCTCGCTCGAGCCGTGCTGTGGACCGCGCTCCGGCAGATGACCGTCGACGCGGTCGTCCCGGTGGCGGACTACCTGCAGGCCCTCATGGCGGCGATCGGTCAGGAGCCAGACATCACGATCCTCGATGATCTCCAGCGTCGCGTGCTCATCGGGATCAACCGGCTGGGCGTTCAGACCTTTCGCGACCAGCGCCTCCGCGAGCTGGCCGCACGCAGCCTCGATTGGCTCGCCGTCGCGGAGTCGGCAGGCGATCACCAGCTGGCGCACGCCCGAACGGTGGTCAGAAGTGCCATCGACGACGAGCAGTTGGCGATTGTTCGCGGTTGGCTTGCAGGCCGAGGCGTCCCCGACCGGCTCGTCATCGGGCCGGACCTCCGCTGGGAGATCGTCGCCCGACTGGCAGTCCTTGGCCGGATCGAGCCGGCAGAGATCGATCGAGAGTTGGAAGCGGATTCAACGTCGGCTGGTGCCGAAGCGGCGGCCCGGGCGCGAGCGAGCTTGCCGACGAACGCCGCGAAGGCGGCCGCATGGACGGACGTCCTCGCCTCAGACCCCCCGTCCGCAGGCATTCTTGGCGCGATGGTCTCCGGGTTCTGGCAGCCCGAGCAGGTCGAGCTGTGCCGCCCGTACATGGAACGCTACGTGCCGGAGGTCGCCGAGCGCTGGCACGATCGCAGCAGGTGGCCCGGACCCTGGCTGGCGGCCTCTTCCCATTCGTCCTCGTAGAGCCCTCCGCTCTCGAACTGATCAGGCAGGCGGCCGACGACATGACCCTCGATCCGTCATTCCGGCGCATCCTCGCTGAGGGTGCATCGGACATGGAGCGGACCCTGCGAACCAGAGCCCTCGACGCTCGCTGAACGGGATCAGGTCCCACGCCACACGCATTCGCCCGCGAGATCGCCGCTCGGGTCGAGTCGAACTCGGGTCCGATCCGGTCCGGAGTCCGCTCCGCCTCGACCTTCAGGTCGGCGGCGTAACGCTCGAAGATCGGGCTGAAGTCGGGGAGCCTGCCGCCGATCATTGGCAACATCGGCCCCGTGAACACCTCGGTCATCCGAAACGCGGTCGCGCGCCCTCCTCGGTCGGCGTCGACGAGTTGCGGCTCGAAGCGCGTGACCTTGGGCTTGAACGTCCGCTCTGGAGTTTCGGGCACCTGCATCTTCACTATCGATCCGAGTTCGATCGGCCCTCAATGCTGGTCAGAGTGGAGTTCCAGCGTGTCATGCCATCGGCATCCGTGAGGAATGCCCAGACGTTCCAACAGGGGCATGGATCAACCGCCACGGAACATTCGCGACGAACATCGTCCGCGACTGCTCGGACTGGATCTGCCCGCCGTTGTCCATCCGCCCGCAGGTAGCGTGCCAGACCGTCGATCCTCCCTCAGGCTCGCGCATACTCGTGCCAGCCCCGATGCTGGGAGGATCCGTCACAAGAGCATTGGACGGTGCGACAGACTGTGTTGATCGTCGACGACCAGGCGACTTTCGGACTGCTGCTCGTGAGCTGTTGGAAGCGGACGGCTTTGAGGTGATTGGGGAGGCAGCCGACGGCGCCGGGGCCCTCCACAAGGTTGAGGAACTCCGCCCGGCCATCGTCCTGCTGGACATCCAGCTGCCGGACAGCGATGGCTTCGAGGTGGCTGCGCGCCTGGCAGCGCGTGCCGTCGCCGCCGATCGTCGTCCTGATTTCGAGCCGCGATGAGCGTGCGTACGGCGATCGCGTGGCGCACGCGAACGCCCGCGGTTTCATTTCGAAGCTGCACCTGTCCGGCGCCTCACTCGCGGAGATTGTCGGCTGACACGCTCGTTGCCGCGCGGCGCGTACCTGCTGCTGCCGATCGGCATCGCCTTCGGCATCTGGTCGGAGTGGGTCGCATACGGACCAGGCCAGCCGCGCGTCTGGTTGCCGGACCTGCTGGCGGGCATGACGATCCTGGGTGCCGGCACTGTGGCCTGGGCAGGGCGCCCTTCCAGCAGCGTCGGACTGCTGCTTGTTCTGACGGCTTCGTGCTGGTTCGCAGGCAATCTGGCCAAACCGCTCCTGACTGCAGGGTGGCCGACCGCCGCGGTCGCGCCTGTTCTCGCGGAGGCCCTCCTGGCATCCCATCGGGCGCCCCTCGCGCATTCTCTACTCGGATTTCCGAGCGGCCGGCTGACGACACCGGCCGAGAGGGTTGGAGTCTCGGTCGCCTACGCCAGCGTGGTCCTGTCGATCTGGTCGTTCGGGTCCGGAGCGCTGATTGTCGCGGCCGTCGCGGTTTCCGCGACCTTCGTCGCGTTCCGGCGCTCAACCGGGCGGCGGCGCAGGGCGAAGCTCCTCGCCCTGCAGGTGGCCTCAGCCCTGGCCGTGGCGGTGGCAGCGGGCCTCGCCCTGCGTTCGGTCCTCGGGGTCGAGCCGGCTCTCCTGTTCTATGAGCTGGCGGTGAGCGGGTCGGCGGTCCTCCTGGCTGCCGGTCTCGCCCGCCCCGAGACCGAGGAAGCGAAAGTCGCTGACATCGTCGTCGAGCTCGGCGAGGTCCGGTCCGGCACATTGCGTGATGCCCTGGCCGGAATTCTGGGTGACCCGAGCCTGGCGATCCTCTATCGGGTCGCGACAGCCGACGCCTACGTGGACGCGTCGGGCCGGCCAGTCGACCTTCCTGAGCCATCCCAGCGACGCGCGATCACGCGCGATCGAGCGTGATGGCGGGGTGGTCGCGGTGCTCGTTCACGATCCGTCGGTGCCTGGAGGACCCCGCCTCGTTGACGCCGTCGCTTCGGCGACACGCCTCGCGTCGCGGAACGCTGAGCTCCAGGCGGAGATCAGGGGCCGGGTGGCCGAGCTCCAGGCGTCTCGTCGTCGACTCGTCGGCGCAGGCGAAGCCGAGCGGCGCCGACTCGCGCAGCGTGTAAGCGAAGGCCGGTGCGCCGGCTGGATGAGCTGTTCGGCTCGCTCGGCTCGATGGGCTCGATGACCAACAGCTCGAATGAGAGCATTGAGCGGCTGAGCCATGCCCGTGCGCACGCCGCAAGGACCGTCGACGAGCTTCGCGATCTCGCCCGCGGGCTCCATCCCGCGGAGCTGCGCGAAGGCGGCATCGCGCCCGCCATCCGCGGACTCGCCGAGCACAGCCCGGTTTCCGTCGTCCTCGGCCTTCTCCGATGCCAGGTTCCCGCCGGAGATCGAGGCGGGCATCTACTTCCTGTGTGCGGAGGGGCTGGCCAATGCGTCCAAGCACGCCTCGGCCTCGAAGGTCGACGTGTCCGTGCGTCGGGCCGACGGCACGGTCGTCGTGGAGCTGAGCGACGACGGCGTCGGCGGGGCCGATCTCGATCGCGGCAGCGGTCTACGCGGACTCGCGGATCGGATCGAGGCGCTGGGAGGGCGTCTGACGGTCGAGAGTCCGATGGATCGCGGCACCCGTCTCATCGCCGTCCTGCCACTGAGTGTCGAGGCCTGATCCTTCCAGCGAGGAAGGTCAAGGAGCATCGCCGATGCGCACGAATGGCTTGCCTGCCCACATCGCTTGAGCAAGCAGGTCGCTGACGGGTTCGACCTCGCTGAAGCGGAGCTCGCCGTTCTCCAGGGTCCAGGTCCGCGATGAACAACGGGTCGTGCGCCGCCGCTGGTTTCCAAGGCGACCCTGACGCGTGATCCCGTGGACAACGTAGGGACCGGTGCACGTCGAGTCATCTCGATCGAGGTGATGGCTGAACAGGCCGTCCTTGAAGGTAAGGTCGAAGATGCCGCCGTTGTTGTACGCGTCGGTTGGATTGAGGCCCTTCGACTCGAGGTATGCCGCACTGATGTCAGCCCGATAGGACCCATTGAGCACGGCTGGATCGTCGGCGGGCTCGAGCGAAGCGGACGGTTCGGCGGTCGCCGTTGCGAGCGAGCCGCACGGCTCGGGCACGTACGCCGGTTGTTCGCGCGGAGCCCCGACAATGCCGCGGATCTCGCCGATGAGGCGCTTCGTAAGCGGATCTTCCTCGAGTTCCGTGTACACCGGCGCTGCTGCGGCGACGATCTCAGCCACGGCGCTCGCTTCGGCGAGCACGACGATTCCGCCACCCTTGCAGTGCGTCGCTACGGCAGTGTCCTCGTGTTCTCGATGTTCGGCAACCCACGCCGACGTGGCGACGGCACCATCACGCAGGAAGCGCCGTTCATCGTCCGTCAATCGCGCGAAGGCCGGGCTGCCGGCGACCAGCATCTGGATCTTCGGAAAGAACGTGATGTTGCCGGTCACCACGCCGGGACGGTTGATGTTGGCAATGGTCCGGATCCCGGATTCCGCTGCTTCGTCATCCTCACGAGCGTCACCGAGGTCATGAGGTTTCGCACCAAGCGCCTGCAGTAGATCGAACGACGCCTTCGAGACCGGCGCAAGGATCGAGAGGTCATCGAAGTCGGAGAGGGTCAGGATCGGCGCTTCGAAGCTGTACGGATGCCGGAGGCCTTCCGGCCAGAGCGCCAGGCCCTCGTAGCCCTGCGACGGGAGGCCGGACATGAGGTCGTCGCGGATGTTGCTCGACACCACCGCGTCCATGACCTCGTCGTCGGTCACGAGGAACGGCGCCTGGAGCGCCTGGAGGCTCGTGACGCCGAGCTCGTCGAACGCGCGAGTCGGGACGAGGCCGAGGTCCAGGTCGCCCGCATGGACGAGCTCGGCGATCCTCTGGTCAAACCGGACGACCCCATCGCCTGCCGCGCGGTACTTGATCTCGATCGTCAACTGGCCGGCCGGAGATCCGGACCAGCTCGGCAGCGAAGTGCTCGATGTAGTCGGCGCCGGCATCGCCCGGAGTGCCGTCCCAGCCAAGCGTCAAAACGGTCGCTGCACGACCGCCGGCCTTGTCGCCGGCGCTGATGGGCGGGTTGAGCTGCCACCGCCCGCGCCGCACGCGCTCACCAGAAGCGCTATGAGGAGCATCTGGCGCGGCAGTTCTTCGGGCGGTGCGTTCCATGATCCATCTCCTCGCGTGACGGAAGGTCCTGCGGCACGACCGTAGGAGGAGCGGATCACCGGCGCATCAGTGGCCGCACGACCATCGTGGGCCACGCCGTTGGTGTTGTCCACGATAAGTCGACCGGACCGTGGTGCGACACTCACTGGGTGGCGACACGATGGGCAGTGTTGCGCGATGGCATTCGTTTGTTCGCGCTGCCCGCGATCGGGATCGCCAACGCCGTCGCGGTCGGCTGGCTGCCTATCCGGCTGACGGATCCTCTCTTTACGCACCCGTCGACGTCTGGCGGCCGCGGCTGCGGCAGCGCTGACGGCCGGTATCGCGCTGCTCGGCAGCGGGCTCCTCGCCACCGCGCTTCGAGCGACCAACACACTCGGTTCGCTGGCGATCCTCGCCAGCATCGCCTGGTTCGCTCCGGATTGGATCGGCTGGCCGGATGCACCGCCTCTCGTCCGAAGCACGGCGATGATCCTGGCGCCGCTGCTGGCGCCGATCGTCCTGCACCTCGTCGCCGCTGCGAGTGGCGCGCTCCGCGGGCCGACGATACGAGCGCTCGTCGTCGCCGCTTATGTCGTGACGATCGCCCTGAGTCTGGCGCGTGCCCTTGTCAGGGACCCGATCCGGGACCTCGACTGTCTCGAGCCGCCGCGCAATTGCTCGGACAATGCCTTCCTCCTGTTCGCGAACGAGAATTTGGCCCGCCAGCTCGACCTGGCGCAGGTCGGGGTAGCGATCGCGATCAGTGTCGGATTGGCGGTCATGGCTGCCTGGCGACTGCTCGGCGGGACCCGTGCCGCCCGGCGATCGCACGGGCCGCTGCTCGTCACCGGCGCCGTCGTCGGCGCGGCCAATACCACGTACGTATTCCTGCTTGCGGTGGGCCACCTCCAGACCGCCGCCGAACCCGGCCTGGGCGCGGCGTTCATGGTCCGTGCAGGCGCGATGACCGCGCTCGCGATCGCTCTGTCTTGGACCCTGGTCCGCATGCGCCGCATCGGCGCTTCGGTCGCCCGGCTGGCGACCGACATCGGCGCAGCACCGGCACCGGGCGGCCTTGAACGCGCACTCGCGCTGGCGCTCGGCGACCCCGATCTCACCGTTGCCTACCGGCTGCCCACCACCGACTCCTTCGTCGATGCCACCGGCATGCCTGTCGCGGGTACCTCCGTGCGGCCATGGCGTGTCGCAACGCCGATCAGGCGCGACGGTCAAACGATCGCGGTTGTCCTTCACGATGCTGGGCTGGTCGACCCCGAAGAATTGGAAGGGACAATCGGATCGGCCGCACGTCTGGCGGTCGATAACGAGCGCCTTCGCGCCGAGGTTCTGGCCCAGGTCCGCGAGATCGCTGACTCACGCACGCGCATTGTCGAACGCGAAGATGCCGCCCGGCTGCATGCCGAGCGGGACCTTCACGACGGTGCGCAGCAACGTCTGCTCGCGATCTCGTACGAGCTCCGGCTGGGCCACACGGCTGCAAGGCGCGAAGGAAACGACGACCTCGCAGCATCGTTCGAGCGCCTGATCGGGGGGATCGAGGCCGTACTAGAGGACCTGCGCGAGCTCGCACACGGGATCTTCCCGGCGGTCCTGGTGGAGGCTGGTCTGGGGCCCGCGCTTGCCGATCTTGCCGATCGAGCCACGGTGCCGGTAGAGATCATCGGCGACACGGGCGGACGCTGTCTGGCGGCCAGCGAGAGCGCGGCGTACGCGGTGATCGATGAGTCGGTTCGATCCGCGGCCGATCGCGGAGCCACGTACGTCCGAGTGGAGATCGATAGGCAGGATGGACGCCTGATCGCCCGGATCGTTGACGATGGTATGAGCCCGAACTTGGTCTCTGACCACCTCGCCGATCGAGCTGGCGCAGCACGCGGGCGACTGACGAGCCGAGACGGACGCCGCGAGCCAAGCGCTTCGACTGGAGGTCCCATGCGGGTAGTCGTCGCCGAGGACGTCATGCTCACCCGTGAGGGGATCGTGCGCCTCCTTAGCGACGCCGGCATCGAGGTCGCCGGCGCGGCGGAAGACGCCGACGGCTTGTTGCGACTCGTCCACGAGCAGCGCCCGGACGTAGCCATTACCGACATCCGGATGCCTCCCACCCATACCGACGAAGGCCTCGCAGCGGCGACTCGGATCCGCTCGGAATTCCCGGCGACCGGCGTGCTCGTGCTCTCGCAGTACGTTGAGCCCAGCTACGCCATGCGCCTCCTCGAGGATCATCCCGAGGCTCTCGGGTACCTGCTCAAGGAGCGCGTGTTCGACGTCGCAGTGCTCGTCGATGCACTCCGTCGGATCGCAGACCATGAGACGGTGATCGACCCCACTATCGTCTCCCGACTTCTGGGCCGGAGGCGACGCCACGACCCGCTGGCGTTGCTGACTGACCGCGAGCGCGAGGTCCTGGCACTGGTTGCAGAGGGATTGTCGAACCAGGCGATCGCCGGACGCCTGTTCGTGACTGAACGGACGGTCGAGGCGCACATCAGTCAGGTCTTTGGCAAGCTCGGCCTCGAAGCGTCGTCGACCGTCCATCGTCGGGTGCTCGCCGTACTCGAGTTCCTGCGCCCCGCCTGACGCCTCGTCCTGTGGCCAGCACGGATCGCGCGTGCCGGTTGTTCACGTGCCGTCCACGTGGCCCGCGGTCGTCGGCGCGCCCACCGTCGGGTGGTCCGGGCCTCGGGCAAGCCAGTAGCAGGAGTCACGACATGCCAACCAATGTCACGAGGAGCACACGCGCATCCCGTTCAATCCGTTCGCTCATCGCGGTCGCAGTTGTCGCCGGGGGGATGCTCGCGGCCGCGCCGGTCAATGCGACGGCACCCGAACGCTTCGGGCCCAACACGTTCGAGGGCACGTTCATCGGGTTCAATTGCGACGGCTTCGACATCGAGATCGCCGGAGGAGGAACTGAGCGCGTGACGGTCTTCTTCGACGCTTCCGACAACGTGAATCGGATCGCGTACTACGGGCGCTTCCCACACGACGTGTTGACCAACACGGTGACTGGTCGTTCGATCGTCGTTCGCGGTGAGTTCCAGGAGTTCATCGAGCCAATCCCTGGCTCGGACAACTTCACGAAGACGATCGTCGGCTTCCGGTACATGATCAACGAGCCCGGCTTGGGCGCGACGATCCGCGACGTGGGCAGGATCTCATACGCCGAAGTGGAACAGCTGCACGCAACGTTCCAGGCCGGCGAGCACGACTTGGCGCTCGACGAGGCGCTGTGGGGGACATTCTGCGGAGCGCTTGACTGACGAGCACCAAGCGCGTGAACTCAGCGGCCCTGCGTTCCATCGTGAACGCGGGGCCGTTCGCCGCAGTCCGTTCGAAAATTGGCTATTGACATTAGCCATGAAGGCTATACAGTATAGCCAATCACCTCCAACGAACGGAAAGGAGAACCCCATGACAGCGACGACCCTGGCCCTGCCGGCCACGACTCAACCGTCCGCAAGTGCCCCGATGATTGGCATGACCACGGGAGCCGTGCGGACCTGGCTACGCCTGGAAGGGCTTGCAGCGTTCGGGATCGGCCTGGCGCTGTTTGGCGCCAGCGGGGGCAATTGGTTGCTGCTGGTCCCGCTGCTCCTCGTGCCGGACGTCTCTGCGGTCGGCTTCCTCGCCGGCCCGCGGGTCGGCACGTTCACGTACAACCTGGTTCACAACTGGGTGCCCGGGATCGTGACGCTGGGGATCGGGGTGTGGCTCGCCTCACCACCGGTCATCGTCGCAGCGGCCATCCTCATCGCCCACGTCGGGATGGATCGAGCCGTCGGCTACGGCCTCAAGTTGCCGAGCTCGTTCCACGACACGCATCTCGGCCGGATGGGGCGAACAAAGGCGTGAGCCCCGCTCGGGCCCGCACCTCGTATGACGACATCGTGGCCGCCGGTCGAGAGACCCTCGAGGCCGGCGGCCTCGACGCGGTCACGATGCTCGCCGTCGCCGAACGCGTCGGCGTTCGAGCGCCGTCCCTGTACAAGCGGTTCGCCGATCGCGGCGCACTCATCGCTGCGATCGGAGCCGCGGCACTCAAGGACCTGGCCGACGAGCTCGAGCCTTTCGCCCGAGATCCGGATCCCACGGCCGGTCTTCTCGGGATCGCGAAGGCCTTTCGCGCATTCGCGCAGCGCAACCCCCGCGCGTACGAGCTCCTCTTCATGAACCTGCCGCCAGGATCTCGCCCGCCCGCCGAGCTGACCGCGGCTTCGTCCGAGCCCTTGCTGCAGGTGACCGAGCGGCTCGTCGGACCGGAACGCGCCCTCGAGGCGGCACGCCTGGTGACCGCGTTTGCGCACGGCTTCGTGTCGATGGAGATCACCGGCGCATTTCGCCTGGGTGGTGACGTCGACGCGGCCTATCTGTACGGGGTCGGCGTCCTCGTGGACGCGTTGGCCGACGCCGATCCGACTCGGTGACGTTGCCCAAGGGCACGACCGGTTGGAGAATAGGAACCGCTATGGCGCGACTCGTCGTCCTGTTCGCGATCCTCGCCGAGCTAGGCGCCGCTGCCGTCGCGGCCGTCCGACACCGCGGCGCGGCCCCGAGCCGCGAGGTCCCGGGCGGAATCCTCAGGGCGTGATCGGGCTAGATCACGATCTCGTCGGAGGCGTCCTGGCGGGCGCCTACCGATACGGGCTCGCCTTCGATTTCGCCGACGGATTTCGCCGGGGCGCGTTCGCGTGCGGCGCATGTTGATCTCGATGACGTCGTGCGCGAGGAACAGCTCGAGCGCCCAGTCGAGCGCGACCCGGATGCGCCGTTCGAGGCTGGGTAGCTGGAGCAGGTAGTAGGACCGCCACATGAACCAGGCGATGAAGCCCGAAACCTTGATGCCGCGGACCTCGCCAACTCCCCGGAATCGGCCGAGCGAGACGAGCATGCCCTGCTGGCTGTAGTCGAACAGGGTTGGCAGCCGCCCGTCCAGCACCGCCAGGACGTTGCGGGCCGCATGGGGACCCTCGCGGACCGCGTGCTGGGCCGTCGCGGGCATTGGCCGGCCGGTCATCGGATCGACGATCGACGCACAGTCACCAAGCGCCCACACGCGTTCGAGCCCGGGCACGGCGAACGTCGCGTCCGGCTGGACCCAGCCGCGCGCATCGAGAGCGCCTTCCCCGACGGCAAGACCGGCGAGCGCGGGGTTCGGTGCGTTGCCAACGGTGCTGATGACCGTCGCGGTGGCGATGACCTTGCCGTCGTCGAGCTCCACGAGGTCGGGCTCGACGCGGGTCAGGCGCCGACCGAGGATCACCCGCACCCCGGCGCGAACCAGCTTCTTCGTCGCGTACCGGCCGAGGCGATCGCCGAACTCCGGGCAGGACGTAGGGCCGGCTGTGGACGAGCACGACGTTCGGCTTCGGCAGGCTGGCAAAGGTCCGATGCGCGGTGCGCAGCAGGTCCTCGAGCTCTGCGGCCACTTCGACCCCGGTCGAGCCGCCGCCCACGACGACGAACGTCAGGAGCGCCTCGCGGCGAGCCGAGTCGGGCTCGTTGGCCGCTTCCTCGAGCTGGGCCAGGGCCCGGTTGCGGAGGTAGAAGGCGTCGCCGAGCGTGCGCACGCCGATTGCGTGCTCGGCCATGCCGGGCACCGCCCGGAAGTCGGTGATGCTTCCGAGCGCGACCACGAGTGCGTCGTAGGCGACACTGAAGACCTCACCGCTCTGCCGGCGCCGCACCGACACGCGTTTGCGGATCGGGTCGATCTCGTCGACGTAGCCGACCTCGACGTCGAGGCCGTGGAGCAACCGGCGGAGCGGCACGACCACGTGCGTGGTCTCGATCGCGCCCGAGATGATGTCGGCGAGGAGCGGCTGAAAAACGAAGTAGTTGTCGCGGTTGATCAGCGTGACCGAGACGCCATCGTCCTGCGGGCCGGCGGCCAGCCGGTCCTCCCGGCGCAGCTGCTTCGACAGCTCCCGGGCGGTCGAAACACCCGCGAAGCCACCGCCGAGGACCACGATGCGCTCGCTCATCTCGGGCCAAGGATGACACCGGGGGCGCGCTCCCGCGCGCCCAGGTTCAGACGTTCGCCGGATCCGGCGCGTAGAACTCGTTGGTGTTGGCCACGGCCCGCGCCACGGCTGCGGGGTCGGCGCCGGCGGCCCGGTTCGCTTCGCCCCACGCCGCGCTGCTGCTCTTGTAGAAGCTGCGACCTTCGTCGGACACCTGCCATGCCATGGGATCACCCACGGATCCGCCCTGGAGATGGAGCGTCAGGCCGAGCAGGCCCCCTTCCCAGCCCACGCCGACGGCGCCTGGACCGTACTCGTCCCACCGCTCCTCGGGCACGATGGCGGTGTGCTCGAGCACGAGCGTCGTCCTCTGGTCACCAGCAGGGGCGAGCCGGACCTCGACCTCTGATAGGTCGGCCGGACTGGCGATCACGCCGTACGCCCATGTGACCTTCAGCCGGTTTGGACGGGCGCATTCGAGGATCTCGCCGCCGGCGTTGCCCTCGAACTGGTAGCGGCCGCCGAGGCGGTAGTCCCCGCTGATCGGCAGGAACCAGCGACCGATCCGCTCGGGGTCCGTCAGGGCGTCCCAGACGTCATCGATCGGGGCGTCGTAGGTTCGCTGCAGCCGGACCGCGCGTCCTTCGCCGGCCGCGATTCGGCCGCTGCCGACCTCGCGCTGGACAGACTCGATCTCGTGGACGATATCGATCATCGGGCGGTCTCCTCTGCGACTGTCGGATGCGGCGGCCTGGAGGCGGCGCGCGCGCTTGCCGCGGGCGAGCTCCGTCTCGAGCGAGTCGAGGCGCTGGCCCCAGAACGCACGGAAGTTGGCGAGCCAGTCATCGAGCTCGCGGAACGGCTCGGCATCGACGGCGTATAGGCGGCGAGTGCCCTCGGGTCGGACGCTCGCGAACCCGCTGTCCCGCAGGACCTTGAGGTGCTGTGACACGGCCGGCTGCGAGATCCCGAACTCCGCCTGCACCACGCCGGTGATCGCCCCGGAGCTCAGCTCGCCGTCGGCGAGCAGCTCGAGGATCCGCCGGCGGACCGGGTCGCCGAGGACGTCAAACGCATGCACGCCGGTGATAGTACAAGTAACGCCTTATATAAGTCAAGCCTTCGATGACTCACTTCGCGGCTGGCCTCCGCCTACTGGCGGCCTCGCGTCGTGGCCACGTCCGCCTCGTTGCCCGCCGCGTCGGCGAGCGTCCACCATGTCGGGGCGAAATCGTCGCGGACGAGGCGCCCGCCGGCTGCGAGCGCCGCCGCCACCCGTGCCTCGGCCTGGTCGTGCGGCACCCACACCGCCACGTGGATCGCGCCACCACCGTCCGCGCGTGGAGCGTCCATCTGCTCGAACCAGAACGAGGGGTTGCGGTCACGCGGATCGACCAGGTCCTCGTCCGGGCTGTCGGGTCGCGGATCGTAGCCCAGGATGGCTCGCCAGAACGGCATCACTGTGGCCGTATCGGGGGCGCCGGGGATCAGGAGCGTCGTCTGCGACGCAAAAGGGTCGGCGCTCAGCCCGAGGTCCCGCGCCGTCGCGGAAATCTGACGAGCGACCCGCACGTCGCGCTCCGTCATCCCGCGATACTCGGGTTCCTGCGTGATCAAGCGGACGGTCACCCCGTCGGGCCGCAGATCGACGGCCGGCGGGTGATCGTCGATGGCCGCGAGCCTCCCGATCGCCTGGACGAACCCGGCGCCCGCTGCGAACGATTCGGTCGAGAAGAACGTGCAGGCACCCTCACCGAGGACCCTCCAGTCCTCGGTTCCGCCTGCCGCCTCGAACTGCTCTGCCGAGATGTGGTCGGTCATGCCTGAAACCTCGTGCACGCTACCTTCATTGACATGGATAGAGCGACGATCCGGCGCGCATACAGCAACTGGCCCCGCTACAACAGTGCGCTGCGTGACATCGTCGCCGAGCTGAGCGAGGACCAGCTTGCGCTCAGACCCGGCCCGGAGCGCTGGCCACTCTGGGCGACCGTCGGCCACGCTGCCTGCCAGCGCGTTTCATGGCTCTGCGGGATTCTGGGCGAACCTGGGGCCGAGGCGACGCCGTTCCCGGATGCTTTGTACCGCTGTCCCGGCGACGAATATCTCGAGCCGTCGATGACCGCCAAGCAGCTCGCCAACGCACTGGATTCCACGTTTGGCGTCGTTGCGAACTGCCTCGACCGCTGGACGCTCGACGATCTCGATGACGTGATTCGCCTCCCGTCCGGTGACAACGAATCGGTGTATACCCGCGGCTCGATCATCCAGCGCGTGTTCATCCACGATGTCTACCATGCCGCGGAGCTCAACGAGACGCTCGGGCGGAACGGGCTCCCGATCATCGATTTCTGGGATTAGAGGCTGCCGTCAGCGACCGAAGTCGGGCGTCAGAGGATCACGCCCCCGTGTCGCCCGGCCTGACAACCCCGGTTTCGTAGGCCAGCACCACCAGCTGGGCGCGATCGCGCAGGTCGAGCTTCAAGAGCAGGTGCGAGACGTGCGTCTTGATGGTTGGCTCGGCGAGCACGAGACGTTCCGCGATCTCCCGGTTCGATAGCCCTTCCGCAACAAGCACGAGGACTTCGAGCTCTCTCTCCGTCAGCTGACCCAGGGCCTCGCCGGCGCGGTCCTCGGGCGCGGGCAGCCGAGCAAAGCGATCGAGCAGCCGACGCGTGACGGACGGGGCGATCAGCGCGTCGCCCGCGGCCACGATGCGGATGGCAGCGACGAATTCGGACGGCGTGACGTCCTTGAGCAGGAACCCGCTCGCGCCCGCGCGGAGCGCATCCATGACGTGCTCATCGGTGTCGAATGTCGTGAGGACCAGGATGCGCGGGCCGCGGGACTCGCCGGCCGCGCCGGCGAGCCGTCGCGTCGCTTCCACGCCGTCCATGACCGGCATCCGGATATCCATGACGATCACATCGGGTCGCGTTTTGGCGGCCGAGGCGACGGCGTCCTGGCCGTTCGCGGCCTCGCCGACCACTTCGATGTCCTCCTCGCCGGCCAGCACCATGCGGAAGCCGGTGCGCACCAGCTCCTGGTCGTCGACGAGCAGCACGCGGATGCTCATGGCGTCGACGTGGCCTCGATCGGCAGACTGGCCACGACACGAAAGCCCTCGGTCGTCGGCTGGGCGACGAGGGTCCCGCGCAGCATTGCGACACGCTCGCGCATCCCGACCAGGCCGCGGCCTGCGTGATCGGGTTCGACGGTATGCCGCGGCCCCGATCCGCGCTCGTCGTCGATCGAGATGACGAGCAGACGGGGCTCGAACGTCACCGCTACGTGCGCGCGACCGCCCTGCGCGTGCTTGAGCGAGTTGGTCAGCGCTTCCTGGACGATGCGGTACGCGGACAGCTCGAGGCCCGGGTCGAGGCGTCGCCGCTCGCCCTCGACCGTCAGCTCCACGGGCAGCCCAGCCAGTCGAACCTGTGTCACGAGGTCGTCCAGGCGATCCAGGCCGGGCATCGGTTCCTGGGTCTCTGCCTCGCCCAGGACACCGAGCATCCGCCGCATGTCGGCCAGCGCCAGCCGTCCGGTCGTCGCGATCGACTGGAGCGCCGAACGCGCATCGTCGGGGCGCGTCGCGATCGCGCTCAGGCCGCCTCCCGCCTGGATCACCATCACGCTCACGTGGTGGGCGACCACGTCGTGGAGCTCCCGCGCAATCCGCTCCCGTTCCTCGAGTACCGCGCGCCGGGTTCGCTCCTCGCGCTCACGTTCCACGAGCCGTGCCCGCTCTGCCAGGTGCTTCGTGTACAGCTGGCGGATGCGCGCCGCGTCGCCGACAAGCCACGCCACGAAGATGATCAGGTCCGTCTGGATCAGGCTCTGCAGGGCGTCGGGACCGCCCTGCCCGATGAACAGCACAGCCACGATCGCGGCGGTCAATGCCGTAAGGCCGAGCGACGTCGGGCGGTCGAGGCGCTCTCCGATGGTGTAGGTCGCGACGAGGATCCCCAGCCCGACCTGGGCTGGCGCTCCGACCGGAACGACGGCGATGTGGACGATCGTCGCGGTGAGCACAACGAGCATCACGAGCAGCGGGTAGCGGCGGCGCCACACGAGGGGGACGCTTTCGAGGAGCAGCAGTGCGATTGGCAGCCCGCCCGCACTCGCTACGTCTGCCGATCCAGTGAGGAAGGGCAGGAACGACAGCGCGCCCAGGCCGAGGGCGATCGCCACATCGACGGGATGCACGTCGGCGGTCAGCGCGCGAGGGACTCGTGTCATGGCAGGACGATACCGCCCGTCACCGAGCCGGAACATCCATCCATGGGATGAGGCGTCGCGCGACTCGGGTATCGCCCGAATGGTCCAGATCCATCCTTCCGGCGGTGTGCCGTTCGAGCCGCCAGGCGGACGACGTCGACCCGGACTAACGCGACGCTGTGCGAGGCACGTCGGTCACAGGTCCGGCGGCCGGAATAGCCCAAAAGGAAACCAGAAGATGCGCTCCATCGCCCGACGGCATCCACTTGCCGTCTTCCTCGCAATCGCCTACGGGGCCAGCGCGGCGATCTTCGCCGTGCCGCTGCTGTCCCTTGCCGGCATCGGGGTCATCGATCTCGACCTGCCCGGCGTTGCTCCGTTCGTCCTCCTCGACGCCTTTGCATTGGCCGGCGCGGCATTCATCACGACTGCCCTCGCCGAGGGTCGGACGCGGCGTCCGCGAGCTGCGCCGCCGGGTCTTCAACTTCCGGGTCAACCCCGGCTGGTACGTGCTCGCCATCCTGTTGCTGCCGGTCGCGGCGATGGCCACCGCGATCGTCATCGGCGGCGTCGACGTGCTCGCGGCGATCGTCGGGGATCCGGTGGCCGTGCTCGCGACCATCGTCGTGGCCGCGGCTCCTTGCATTCGCCCTCGTCAACCTGTGGGAGGAGGCGGCCTGGACCGGCTTCGCCCTCGAGCGGCTCCAGCCCCGGCTGGGTCCGATCGGCGCCAGCGTCGTCACGACCTGGCTCCAGGCGCTGATCCACGTGCCGCTCGTGTTCGTGGTCGGCGGGGTGACCATCGGCCGCGTCCCGCCGGAGCAGATCCCGTTCTACCTCGTGGCGCTGTTCGTCCTGCCGATCCCGGTCCGGATGGCGCTGACGTGGCTGTACAACAGCAGTGGCCGAAGCGTGCCGATCGTCGGCCTGGCGCATGCCGGGCTCGGCGTCGCGGCCGGAGTCGAACTGATCCCGGTGGTCGCCCCCGCGGTCGATCCGGTCTGGGTCTACGCCGGCTTCGCGGCGGTGGCCGCGGTGATCCTCGTCGCGACGCGCGGCCGCCTCGGCTACGACGGGGACAGATCGGTCGATCCTGACCGGCGGTGAGGTCGCCGTCGCGGCCTGACCTGACGGCGCTCGGCGTGCCGAGCCAGGCACCAGCACTCGGCCGGGTGGTCTCGCACCACCCGGCCGATTTCGTGTGCGATCCGACGCCCGCGTCCCGACGAAGGGAACGTGGGAGGATGACGCCACGTGACGTTCGATCTGTACGCCTGGAAGTCCCCGCGCGACCTCGATGCGGACGGCGCGGCCGCGCTGGTTCAGCGCTGGCACGACGAGGGTGCCGATCCCGCGGCAAGCCCCTTCGAACCGAGCGAGGACGTGGGCTGGTTCCACCGCGAGTTGACCAGGGACGAGCCGGATCTCGACGTCGTGTCGGATGCGGTCCCGAACGCCAGCACGCGCCCAGTCTGGCTGGCGTCCGATCGGGCGCCGCCGGCACGTCTCGTTGCTATCCGCCTCACGCCGGATACGACACGTGAAGCGGTGAACGACATCCTCAGCCTCGTGGTGAAGTACGACCTCGTCCTGTTCGACGCCCGAGCGCACCGTGTCCACCTGCCGCTGGCAGAGATGACGGCACGTGCGAGCTCCACGTTCTGGCCGGGCGGTGCTGTCCAGGCCGCGGTGGCGGGCGGGGTTCGGCCTGGTGCTCGCGATCGTCGGCCGGTACCTTCCGATCGATCGTGGCTGGATCCTGATCATCGTCGGCGGGTTCCTGTTCGTGATGGCCGTGTTCACGTTCGTCCACGCGTGCCGCACGGCTCTTCGGGCTCGGGGGTCGCGAGGCGACACGCCGCCCGGCTGACACGACGCCATCGGGTCTGCCCGACCCACCCGATGACTGGTGCGAGCTGCGAGAAGCACCTGCCACGGTCGAATGACGACCCGTGCCGTCGTCGAGAGGCGATCCGCGCCGAGGCAGCCGAGCGGGCTGGGGCGCAACGCACCTTCGAAAAGGAAGCCAGTGCGGAACGCGTCCACGCGAAGGAGACGAAAACAGTCGTCGGGTAGGCCCCCAGACCCACCCGACGACGAACGCATGAGGCGATATCGATCTGTGCCGGCTCGCGGCCGACGCTTCCTTGTGTGCTTCCAACGATCTCGTGTATGGCTCAGCGCAGCGCTCGGCAACCGTCGCATCGCTGCATGGACAAATGACGATGCCGCGATCAGAGCCATACCGTCACGACGGTCGCGGCGAGGATGAGCGCGAGCGTGAGGTTGACCGCGCGACGGACGCGGTCGTCCTGGATCAGCGCGCTGATGGCTCGGCCTCCGGCGGCCCACAGCGAGGCCGTCGGGATGATCACCAGGATCATCGTGATCGTCACAAGCACCGTGCCCGTGACCATCGGAAAGGCGGTCGGACGGAACGTCGTGACGGCGCCCAGGGCGAAGATCCACGACTTCGGGTTGATGACCTGGAATGCGGCAGCCTGGCCCACGCCGAGCGGCTTCGCGATCGACCGGTCCTGCAGTGCGCCGGCGCCCGCAACCTGCCACGCCAGGTACAGGAGATAGAGCGACCCCGCCACCTTCATGGCCAGAGCGACCCCCGGTACGGTCGTGATGATCGCGCTCAGCCCGGCGGCGACCGCGAGGGTAAGCGCCCCGATGCCCACCGCCGTCCCGGCGATGTGCGGGAGCGTTCGGCGGAAGCCGAAGGCCGCTCCCGAGGCCCACAGCAGGATGTTGTTCGGACCCGGGCGTGCCGGCGCTGATGATCGAGAACGCCACGAGCGCGGCGAGCTGCTCCACGAGCCGATGCTCGCGCGGACGACTGCCGAAGGTCTTGTACGATCCTGCGGTGGAGAGGTCGTCCGCCACGACAGCGATCACCGCCTGGAAACCGGCCGTTCCGGGCGTTCGCGAGGTGCTCCGCGGCGACTTCGTCGAGCATGCGTATCCGCCGCACACCCACGACACCTGGACCCTGTTCGTCGTCGATGCCGGCGCGATCCGCTACGACCTCGATCGCCAGGAGCGCGGTGCCGACCCGGCGATGGTGTCGGTTCTCCCGCCGTTCGTCGTCCATGACGGCCGGCCGGCAACGACCCGCGGCTACCGGACGCGTGTCATCTATCTCGAGCCCGAGGTGATCGGGCAGGCGCGCATCGGCCCGGCGGTCGACGCTCCCGTGCTCCCCGATGCTCGGTTACGGACCGCCGTGTCGCGGCTCCACGACGAGCTCGGCTGCGTCGACGAGGCGCTCGCCGCGGAGACGCATCTTGCCTTCGTCACGGAGCGCATCCGCGAACTGCTCGGAGAACGACCCTTCCGGACGGGCTGCCGCAAACGCCCGATCTTGCGGAGCGGGCGCGCGCCGTCCTCGATGCGCGCCTCTTCGAACCCGTCACGATGGCTGCCCTCGCCGCCGAGCTCGGCACGGGGCCCACCCAGGTGGCGCGAGCGTTCCGCGACGCATTCGGGATTCCGCCGCACCGCTATGTTCTTGGACGGCGTCTCGATGCCGCACGCGACAGGATCCTCGCCGGCCAGCCGCTGGCCGACGTCGCGGCCGAAGTCGGGTTCACCGATCAGGCGCACCTTACGCGCAGGTTCCGCCGCTTCCTCGGTACGACGCCGGGTCAATTCGGAGGGCGAGCCCGCCTCCGAACGTGACGCCGCGTGCCACTGGCCTCGGCGGTCGAGTCAGGCTCGACCCAACCTGCGCCGCCCCAGCCGAGCCAGCGCCGTGGGTGGATCACGATCTCCTGCGAGTACACGTCCGCGAAGGCCGGGAATCCGATCCCGGCCTCCGCTGGCGAGCGAGGCGTATTTCCTGACGAATGTCGTCAGGCAACGACGCCGACGTGTCGTGCAATTCGGCGACCGCCTCGATGAGCTCGACGTCGAAGGTCGCGTCCGCGCGTCCGACCGCGACCATCACCCTGGGGTCGGCACGCAGGTTGCGCACCTTCTGGGCGTCGGGCTTGCTGAACGCCACGATCGACCGGCCGTCCCACAGGAACCACAGCGGCACGACGTGCGGCCGCCGTCGGGCCGAGTCGTGCTCAGCCACACGACCGGCTCGTGTTCGAGCGCATCCAGGATCGAGGGCGCGTGGCCCGTCCATCGGACGAAGCTTCCGGCTCGGTGCCTCAGGCGACGCGTCGTCGGCCGGCAGCAGGCCGTTCGGGCAGAACGCCCGAGCTGACGCATGAGCGTCATGTCGTCGCGGACCGACCAGTGCTCGACCGCCTTGCCGTCGTGGAAGCGCAGGATGTGGACGTAGTCGTAGGCGACCACGCGGTTCGTGGGCGGGATGCCCATCAGCTCGCCCGTGTGCCGCGCGTGGTGGGTCGCATGGACGGCGACGAGGTCTGCCGTCGCCGATCACGTGATGGATCTCCCACCGCTGCTCGGAGAAGACCCGACCCAGCCACAGCATCGTTCGGCGCACGCCTTCGATGCCGGGTGGTTCGCCGGGGCGGGCGCCGTGCGCGATCAGGTCCTCCGCGACGAGGTCGTCGAGGGCCGCCACATCGCAGGCCGGGAAGACCTCTTCCCAGGTTCGTCGCGCCTTTGCGGCTGATGTCCTCGCTCATCGGATTGCCTCCCGTCGTACAATTCGCTGGAACGAGACTAATTTGGTGTCAGGAGTATTCTACTGAATGACCGAGGATGTCAAGCCCCGTCGACGATACGAATCGCCGCGACGCCAGGAGCAGGCCGCGCAGACGCGTCGCGACATCCTGGCCGCCGCCGGGTCCTTGTTCCGTGAGCGCGGATATGCCGGGACGTCGATGCCGCAGATCGCGGTCGAGGCAGGCGTCGTGGTCGAAACCATCTACCGGGCGTTCGGGAGCAAGGCCGGCCTCTTCCGCGAGGTCATCGAATCCGCGCTGGCCGGCGGTCCGACCCGCGCCGACGTCCCCGTCGAGGAGCGCTCGGCGATCCGCGCCGTGATCGAGGAGCCGGATCCACGACGGCAGGTGGCGCTGTACGCGGCGACGCAGCCGGGGATCCACCGCCGGGCCGGCCCGCTCCTGCGGGCGCTGCGCGACGCAGCCGGGACCGACAGGGAGCTGCGGAAGCTGTGGGACGAGATGGAGGCGTGGCGACTCGAAGGCCAGGGACGAATGGCCGGGATGCTGGCCGAGCGGGGCGTCCTGCGCCGCGGCCTGTCGGTCGAAGAAGCGCGCGACGTCGTGTGGACGCTGTGCTCACTCGCGGTCCACGATCTGCTCGTCCTCGAGCGGGGCTGGTCGTACGAGCGCTACGAGGCCTGGCTGGCCGACGCCCTCGTCCGCGAGCTGCTCCCCGACGCCTAGGGTCGCGACGGAAAGAGCTCGCCGATCACCTTCCCGTCGCGCAGCTCCAGCACGCGGTCGGCGAGGTCGATGAGGGCGGGATCGTGGGTGGCCACGAGGGCCGTCGTGCCCTCGGTCCGGAAGATCGAGCGGATCAGCGCCATGATGTACCGCCCGGTGTGGGAATCGAGCTGACCGGTCGGCTCGTCGGCCAGCAGGAGGCGCGGCCCGTCCGGTTCCGGAGTGACGCAACGATTCGCAGTCAGGCACTGTTCTGATGGCAGAACGGAGGCCAGATGACGCCCGACGACGGCACCACCCGCCAGGATGAACACCGCACGGACTGGATCGCGCTCGGCGCGGCTCTGGTGACCGTCGTGCTCTGGGCATCGGCCTTCGTGGGGATCCGAGCCGTCGCCACCGACCTCTCGCCGGGCTCGCTCGCCCTGGGCCGGCTCCTCGTCGGGACGATCGCACTCGGCACGGTCGTGCTGATCAGGCGGCCGCGGCGCCCGAGCCGCCGGGCGCTGCCGTTCATCGTCGCGTCCGGGGTCCTCTGGTTCGCCCTCTACAACGTGGTGCTCAATGCCGGCGAGCGCTACGTCGACGCGGGGACGGCCGCGATGCTCGTCAACGTCGGTCCGATCCTGATCGCGATTCTCGGCGGACTGTTCCTCGGCGAGGGCTTCCCGCCGCGCCTGATCTATGGCTCGCTCGTCGCGTTCGCGGGTGCCACGGTCATCGGGCTCGCCACCTCGTCTGGAGCGGACGGGCCTGAAGCAGGAGTCGGCATCGTCCTGTGCCTGATCGCCGCGGTCGCGTACGCCGTTGGGGTCGTGCTCCAGAAACCCGCCGTGCGAGACACCCCCGCACTGATGGTGACCTGGCTCGCATGCCTCGTCGGAGCGGTCGTGCTTGTCCCGTTTGCACCGCTGCTGGTCCGCGACCTCGGCACGGCGTCGCCCGAGGCGCTGGCGTGGCTCGTGTACCTCGGCGTCTTCCCGACGGCCATCGCCTTCACGACCTGGGCCTTCGCGCTCAGCCGGACGACGGCCGGCCGCCTCGGATCGACCACCTACCTGGTCCCGGCGATCGCCATCGTGTTGGGCTGGGTCGTGCTCAGCGAGATCCCGCCGATCGCGGCGTTGCTCGGTGGTGCCATCGCCATCGGCGGCGTCGTCATCGCCCGCTCAGGGCCCGCGCGACCCGCAGCCGCACCGATCGCGTCGCCCGCATCACGCTGACAGCGCTGCCATGAGCCGCCACACTCGGGGGGCAGTGGAGCTCGATGGCGGAGGCAGGGGATGACGATCGATCCGGTCGGCAGACGCAAGCGAATCGGGCTCGTCGCCCACGACAACAAGAAGCGCGACCTGATCGAGTGGTCACGCTACAACCGGATCCTGCTCGAGGGCCACGATCTCGTTGCCACGGGCACGACCGGCACGCTGCTCGAGGACGCGATCGGGGTCGGGATCGAGAAACTCCAGTCGGGACCGCTGGGTGGCGACCAGCAGCTCGGGGCGCTGATCTCCGAAGGCGACATCGATCTGCTCGTGTTCTTCTGGGACCCGCTCGAACCCCAGCCGCACGATCCGGACGTGCGTGCGCTGTTGCGGATCGCGGTCGTCTGGAACATCCCGATCGCCTGCAACCGCGCGTCGGCCGACTTCATGATCTCGTCGCCGCTGATGACGAGCGACTACGTACGCACCGTCCCCGATTACGGCACCTATCTCAGCCGCGACCTCGAGTGAGGCCCGGGGAAACAAAATAGGAGCGGCTCCCGAAGGAGCCGCTCCGTTGCTGTCCCGGTGAAAACACCCGCCGAAACGGGAGCTTCTGCCACGCGCCAAGGGCATCTATCACGTCGGCTGCACCGACTACCCTGACCCTACCTACCCATGACCTTGCCGCTGGGGCAGCCTGGCTGACTTAACAGCTCCTATATCCTACGACGCCGGTGGCAGTTTTCCAAGGGTTTTGGCGTACACCTTGATGTAAATTCCTTAACCTAGCTTGCGCCTATCCGCAAGAACGCCCGACCTCGGCGCCCGATCATTCCTCCGAGATGGTCACCGAGCTCATCGCGATCGGCTCGTTCGGCAGGTCCTTCCCGCCGCGCGGCGCGTTCACGATCTGGTCCACGACGTCCATGCCCTTGGTGACCTGGCCGAACAGCGTGTAGCTCTTCGGCAGGCGGCCGGTCAGGTCCTGGTGGATGATGAAGAACTGGCTGCCGTTGGTATTCGGACCGGCGTTGGCCATGGCCACCGCCCCACGCGCGTACTCGCCCCGGACCGGCTCGTCCTCGAACGTGTAGCCGGGGCCGCCCGTGCCGACGCGCCCGCGTTCGAGCGAGGCCTTTTTACCGTACTGGCCGTCGCCACCCTGCGCGACGAAGCCCGGGATCACGCGGTGGAAGACGACGTCGTCGTAGTAGCCCTTGTTCGCGAGATCGACGAAGTTCTGGCTCGCCTTCGGGGCGTCGGTCGTGAACAGCTCGATCTCGATGTCGCCGAGCTCGGTGGCGATGGTCGCGCGGGTCATGTGGGCCTCCTGCGGCTAGGGGTTGGCGACGGTGACACGGTTCATCGTGACGGGCTCGAGGGCCTGTCCCTCCTGACCGGTGCTTGGTCCCGCCGCGATCTCGTCGGCGATCTCCATGCCGGATGTCACCCGGCCAAACACGGAGTAGTCCGGCGGCAACGGGGCATCGTCGAGCACGATGAAGAACTGGCTGCCATTCGTATCGGGCCCCGCGTTCGCCATGGCGACGACGCCGCGCTCGTAGGGGACCGACACGGGGTCGTTCGGAAACTCGTAGCCCGGTCCGCCCGAGCCGGTTCCGGTCGGGTCGCCTCCCTGGATGACGAAGCCCGGGAGGATGCGATGGAAGGTGATGCCGTCGTAGAAACCGCATTCGGCCAGCGCGACGAAGTTCCCCGCGGCGAGGGGACCAAGGTCGGCCGCCACCTCCATGACGATGTCCCCCTGGTCGGTCTCGATCGTCACCTCGCGCGTCTCGCCGGCGGCCAGCGGCTCGGGCGGCGCCGTCGGACAATCGCCTTGGGCGGCCGGAGCCGCGGACGACCCCGGAGCTGCGGACGACCCCGGAGCCGCGGACGACCCCGGACCAGCGGACGACCCCGGACCAGCTGACGCGGGCGCGGCTGACGCCGGCGCCACGGACGCTGCAGCGGCCGGCGGCGTCGGAGTACCGTTCGACGCCGCACAAGCACCGACGGCGAGCGCCAGCGCGATGGCGGCCAGGGCTCCGGAGGCTCGGCGGGTGCGCGTCGTGGTCATGCTGCGGCCTCCAGGGCTGCGGGGTAGTCAATTGCTCCGGACAGGAGAGCCTCGCCAAGGATCACGCCGGCGACACCACTGTCGCGGACGCGCCGGAGCCCGCTTACATCACGGATCCCCCCGGCGACGAGGAAGTCCGCATCGTACGACCGAACGAGAGCGGCCGTCCGCGCAGCGTCCGGCTCCGTGCCGCCGTGGGTCAGCACGAAACGGGTCACGCCGTGTCCAACGAGCTCGCTGACGAGCGCCTCAAGGGTCGGCGGCGGCCCTGGCCGGCGCCACGGGAATGCCGCGAACCGGTCTGGCCGCGGATCGAGTCCGACCGCGAGCCAGTCGCCCGCGACGGCCAGGCAGGCGCGCAGCTCGTCAGGGCGGTCGACGATGCCCATCGCCAGCACGACCCTGGTCGCGCCCGCCGCGAATGCGAGCCGGATCTGGTCGGCCCCGTCCACGCCCCCGGCGAGCTGGAGCGGGACCGCCACCTTGGAGGCAATGGCGCCGACCGCGTCGAGATTGCCGGGGACGCCGGTCCGGGCGCCCTCGAAGTCGACGAGATGGACGAGCGGCGCGCCCATCGCCACGAACCGCTCGGCGATTCGTTCCGGTCGGTCGGTCGGGGCGCCGATTCCCGCCGCGGCGCCCGGCCAGTACACGACCCTGGAGCGGCCGCGTTCGAGGTCGATCGCGGGGATGACCTGCACGCCGATCAGGCGCCGGCCGTCAGCAGCCGTCGGTGGAAGCTGATCGGGATAGAGCCGTTGCGCAGGAGCGTGTCGTGGAACTCGCGCAGGCTGAAGCGATCGCCCAGGCGCCGCCGCTCATCGTCCCGCAGCTCGAGCAGCATCGTCCGCCCGAGCAGATAGGACATCGGGTAGGTCGGGCGGAACGAGTACCACTGGACCTCGGCCCGTGCGTTCGGCTCCTCGAAGTTGGTGTGCTCGACGAGGAACCGCGTCGCTTCCTCCATCGACACCTCACCCCGGTGCATGCGCACGTCGAGGATGATCCGGCACGCCCGCCAGATGGCGTCCGTGTGGAGGATCAGGCGGAAGCGCGGATCGTCGTCGAAGCCGTGCTCGCGCATCATCAGCTCCGTGTACATGCCCCAGCCCTCGACGAATTCGGGGGCGTTGGCGAGCAGCCGCGTCAACGATGGGTGGCGCGACGCCACGGTCAGCTGAAGGTGATGGCCGGGGTACGCCTCGTGGATGCTCGTGTTGCTGATCGAAGCGTAATCGTGCTCGCGCATGGCGCCCGCGTTGTCGCCTACCGACGGCGTGACGACGTAGATCCCTTTCTGATTCCGGTCGAACTTCGCCGGCTCGAAGTAGGCGGCGAACGGGATCACGTTGTGGAGGTAGACGGGCGTCTCGATCACGTCGATCGACTCACCCTGCGGGATCGACACGAGATCGCGATCGATCAGGTGCTGACGAGCTCGCAGCATCGAATCGCGGTACGAATCGAGTGCGTCCCGGAACGTGCCGGGATGGTCGGACTTCACGAGATCGACGACCGCCGGCTCGTCCGCGCGCGGATCGATCTCACGCGCCGTCGCCGTTCGGGCGGCCTTTTCCTCGGCGAGCGTTATCAGGCCGAGCTCCAGGATCGCGTCTGAATCGAGGCCGTCGAAGGCGCGGAGGGCAATGAATTCATCGTGCAGCTCCCGCCCCACGGCCCAGTCGTCGGCGCCGCCTGCGAGCGAATTGAGCAGCCAGCCGCGGTATTCGGCCACGGCGATCTTGGCCCCCTCGACCGCCCGCTCCAGCCGTCGCCGTTCACGATCCCCGAGGGCGCCCTCGCCGACGCCGACGATCTCGTCGAAGAACACGGGCATCTCGGCGGCGGACTCGATCTCGATCTTCTGCCACGCCCGGACCTGCGGGACGCGGGCCCGGGAGCGTGCCTGCTCCAGGAACGTCGGGACGGACTCGAGGCGGCCGGCGGTCGCGGCCAGCCGCTCTGCCAACGGGGCGTGGTCTCGCGCGAACAGCAGGAACAGCCCGTCGCCGATCACGTCCAGCGCCGTCGCGCGGCGCTCCCAGGTCCGGATCTCCTCGGCCTCGAACGTCGACTGGCGGACGTTATGGATCTCCAGTTCTCGCTCGAAGCGGGCGCCCTCGGACAGGGCGTCCGGGTCCAGCGATTCGATCATCGCCAGGTGCGCCTTGTCCGCCTCGACCTCGCTCAGCAGGGCATCCACCCCGGCGTCGCCGAGCTCGTCGTCGTGCTCGTGGATGCCGATCGAGGTCGCGAGGATCGGGTTGTCACGGAGCAGGCGCTCGAAGCGGGCCTCGACGAGGTCGTACAACGCCTCGTCGAGCCGTCCGGCCGGCCCATCGCTTCCGGGCCGGGTCAGCTCCGGATACACCGGTGGGCGCGAATCCGTCACGAGTTCCTCCTGGAGGGCCGGGCCTCGGTGGCGCGGCCGGCTGGTTCGGGCAGTGCCGGCGGGATGGGCCGGCGGCTCAGGCGCGGACGGCGACGGGGTGGGAGCGGTTCGGAGCCGTGTCGGCGAGGGCCGCCTCGACCGCTTCGACCGCCGCGTCGATGTCGTCGGCGCCGATCCCGTAGTGCGTCACCGCACGAATCTTGTCCGTAGGGATACTCCACCATCAGCACGTTCCGTGCGCGAAGCGCGTCCAGGAAGGCGGCGCGATCGCGCTCCACCTTGAACACCACGAAGTTCGTGCGCACGCGCGCGGGATCGAGGCGCCCGGGCCCGGGCTGGGCGATCCCTCCGGGTGACACGATCCCGTCGAGTGTGGCGAGGCCCTCGGCCAGGCGTCGCGCGTTGGCGTGGTCCTCGGCCAGCCGCTCGATCATGCCCTCGGGACCGTCGCGCAGCGCGATGAGCCCTGCCGCCGCGAGGATGCCCACCTGGCGCATTCCGCCACCGACCAGCTTGCGTGCGCGGCGCGCGCGCCAGATGAACGCGCGGTCGCCGACGACCACGGACCCGATCGGGCAGCCGAGGCCCTTGCTCAGGCAGAACGTCACCGAGTCGGCCGGGCCGGCGAGATCCGTGGCGCGCACGCCGAGCGCCACGACCGCGTCCCAGAAGCGCGCCCCGTCGACGTGGAGGGGGACGCCGTGGCGATGTGCCACGTCGGCGATTGCGCGCGTGTACTCGGGGGTCAACGGCTGGCCCATCGAATGGGCATGGGTGTTCTCGATGGCGACCATGCCGCTGATCGCTTCGTGCGGATCGGACGGATCGCGGAACGCGGCATCGACCTCGTCGAGGTCCAGCGTCCCGTCGGGCCGGTCGTCGAGGGCGCGGATGCTCGTCCCGACGATCACCGCGTGGCCGGCCGCTTCGTCCCGGGTCAGATGATGGTCCTTGCCGGCGATCGTCTCCTGGCCGCGGCCGAGGTGGGCGAGCTGGGCGACGATATTGCCCATCGACCCCGAGGCCACGAACAGCCCGGCCTCCTTGCCGAGCAGCTCGGCGGCACGCGCCTCGAGCGCATTGACCGTCGGGTCGTCGCCGAACACGTCATCGCCGACTTCGGCCTCGGCCATCGCGCGGCGCATGGTCGGACTGGGCTTCGTAACGGTATCGCTGCGAAGGTCGATCACGGGCATGAACGCCGAGTATAGGCGAGCAATTTCTCTGACAACCGGGATGGCCTCTGGTATGCTCCGCCCTCGCTGCAACGGACCCGTGGTGTAGCGGCCCAACATGCCAGCCTGTCACGCTGGAGATCGCCGGTTCGAATCCGGTCGGGTCCGCCACTCACCAGCATCCATCCACGCCCCGTCCGCCCGCCCGGACGGGGCGTTCTCTTGCCCTCTGTCACAATCCCCGCGGTGAAACGCCTTTCCCTCGTTCTCGTCGTCGGCCTCGTCGCGCTCGGAATTGCCGTGCCCGTCAGCGGCGGGCTGCTCGGGTTCGGGGCGTCGCCAGACGCCTCTCCGCCCGCAAGCATCGCCGCCGCCGGATCGCCCTTGCCGACTGCCGAGGCGGCGTCCCCGGCGGAGCCGACGGCGTCGGCCGCGACCCCGGCACCCAGCGAGGCGCCCGCGACGCCGGAGCCGACGCCGGTCTTCGCCGACTTCGCGATCGCGCCGGTGGCCCACTTCCGATCGACCCGGACGGCGACGGACCGCGAGGAGGTCGAAGCGGTGCTGGCTGGACGGAGCACCCGCTACCAGGCGATCGAGCTCGTCGAAGGCGACGCCGACGGGATCCTCGCCGCGCTCGAGCTGGATCCGCCCGCCGCAGGGCGCCACCTGATCCTGGCCAAGGACGCGAAGACGCTCCAGCGTCACCTGGCGAAGAACCGCAAGCGCCTCGGACTGCTGCGCGCCGAGCAGGTCGGGCCGGGGGTGCGGGCACTCGCGTGGGGCAGACGGACCTTGTTCGGCGTCGACCGGATCACCGACCCCGGGGAGTGGCGGCTGACCGCGCACCTCGAGGACGCGGACGGTGACGGCCACGACGGGTTCGACCCGTCCGCCACCTGGACGCTGTTCGCGGGCGGCGATGTCCTGCTGGACCGCGGCGTGCACCAGACGATCTCGATCCGCGGCAAGGGCGAGGACTTTCCGTTCGACGGGGGTTTCGCCGAGATCACCGGCCACACCTGCTGCTCCGGGTTTGGCCATCCCGTGCCAACCATGCGCCGCACGGGCGACCGGGGCGCGATGCGGGATGTCATGAAGGGCGCCGACGTCGCGATCGCGAACTTCGAGAATCCGGCCCCCAACACGTTCCGCTGGCACACGAGCGGCGTCGTGTTCTCGGCGGACCGGCGCAACCTGGAGGGGCTCGTCCGGGCGGGCCTCGACTACGTGTCGATCGCCAACAACCACATCGGCGACGCCGGCCGCAACGGCGTGCTCCAGACGATCCGCAACCTCGACCGTGTCGGGCTCGCCCACTCCGGAGCAGGCAAGGACCTCAAGGCGGCCCGCAAGCCGGCGATCATCGAGACGAACGGGGCCAAGGTTGCGATCCTCGGCTACGACGCGATCGCCCGCTATTACCACGCCGGGAAGGGTCGAACCGGGAGCGCCCCGCTGACCCGCAAGAACGTGAAGGAAGACGTCGCGGCGGCGCGCGAGGCTGGTGCCGACATCGTGATCGTCTTCCCGCACTGGGGGGTGGAGTACAGCGCGCGACCCTTCACCGGGCAGCAGCGGCTGGCGCGCCAGATCATTGACGCCGGGGCCGACATGGTCATCGGCAACCACGCCCACTGGGCCGGCGCGATGGAGGTCTACAAGGGCAAGCCGATCTGGTATGCGCTCGGCAACTTCGTGTTCGACCAGACCTGGTCCGAGCCCACGATGGAGGGCATCACGCTCGAACTGACGTTCCGTGGCGACCGGCTCGTCCAGGCGAAAATGCGGCCGCACATCATCCTCGACAAGGCCCAGCCCAACTTCCTTGACGAGCGGGGTGACGGCAAGATCGTGATGGGCCAGGTGTACGAGGCGTCGAAGGGCACCCTGCCCTGGTAGCCACTCCGTCCCGCCCGGGCCTGGTGGCCCAATAGTCACCGGGTGACTGAGAGGTCGGTAGATCAGGGATCGGCGGCCCAAAACTGGCTCTCGTATTGGCCACCTATTCACCGCGACGCGGTTCTGGCCGCTGAAAGCTGCCCGCGTCGGATCAAACCCTGCCTGTCAGTCATCAGTAGATGGTTTTGGCCACAGGCGGCGCGCTTAAGTGCCACAGATCAGCCCGTGTGATGTGGGGCCGAACTGGTCCTCGAAAACGTGCCTGGATCGCGGCCATCCATCACCCCGGCTGATCGTTGGCCGGCAACTGGCCCTTCCGGGCGGCCTGGTTCGGCCTTTCATCACCTCGGCTGATTTGTGGCCGAGAACCCGGCGCCGCCGGACGTCTCAGGCGATCCCTGCGAACAGGTCATCTTCGGGCCGAGGTGTCTCGACGCGGGACTCGCGCAGGACGTAGGCCTCCTTCGTCCACAGCTCGCGCCAGCCGTCGAGGCCGAACGCGACCATCGGGAAGTCGGCCGAGATCTGCGTCTTGTGCTCGGCCAGCGCCGCCCACTTGCGCTCGAGTGGGTCGCCGCTGATGTCGATCCAGGCGCTGATCGTCTCGTCGGGAACGAGCATTCTGGCGGCCTCGGCCTCCATCTCGGCCAGCTGCTCGGGGGTGGCGTCCTCGGGCGGCGCCCACGGGTTCGGCTGGCCCGTGCGCTCGTAGAACTCGCGCATCGATTCGAAGAACGAGGCCGGGTAGGCCTGCTCGTAGAGCTTCGAAGGCACCCACGGAGCCAGCCCGCCGTCCGCTTCGGCCGGGCCCGTCCCGCCATGCTCGGGTGCGAGCTGCTCCGGGTACCACGCCGGATCGCCGGCCCGCGGGAACGCCCGCACCGCGACGTCGTGGACCCGGATGTGATCGGGATGGCCGTAGCCGCCGTATTCGTTGTACGTCGTCACGACATCCGGCTGGTACCGGCGCATGAGCCATACGCAGCCGGCCGGCCGCCTCGTCGAGGTCCGCTCGCCAGAAGGATCGCGGATCGTGGTTCCCGGCTCGACCCATCATGTCCGAGTCCCGATAGCCGAGGTTCTCCCACTCGGTGACGCTGAGGTGGCCCATGGCCCGCTCGAGCTCCACGGCGCGCAGCTCGCCCAGGCGGCGATGGTTGTCGGGCGTGTCGAGCTCGGGGACGACGATCTCGCCCATCTCGCCGCGTGTCCCGGTGACGAGCACGACCCGACGACCCGCGGCGACGGCCTTCGCCATCGTGCCGCCGCAGCCGATCGTCTCGTCGTCGGGGTGGGCATGGATCGACATGAGGGTGGGGACGTGCTGCGCCCCGGATTCGGTCGTCATGGGCCGATGCTACCGCCGGGACCGTTCGGCGGTCCGCGGGACGCCGGCGCTACGATCGCCCGTGATGCCAACCATGGACGAGGCCGGGGCGCCCGGGCCGCTTGCCGGTCTCGTCGTGGCCGACTGCTCGACGATCCTGGCCGGCCCGCTATGCACGATGCTCCTCGCCGACCTCGGGGCGGATGTCGTCAAGATCGAGCCGCCCGACGGCGATGCGACCCGCACCTGGGGCCCGCCGTGGGTCGGTTCACAGGACGCCGGAACCCGAACTGCGGCGTACTTCCTGGCTGTGAACCGCAACAAACGCAGCGTTCGCATCGACCTGCGCACGGAGCCCGGCAAGAACATCCTGCGACGCTTGCTCGGGCGGGCGGACGTCGTCGTGGAGAACTTCCGGGTCGGCGGCTTCGCGCGGCTCGGATTCGACGAGGCCGAGCTGCGCCGGATCAACCCGCGCCTCGTCCACCTGGCGATTTCGGGTTATGGGACCCACGGTCCCGACGCCGAACGACCCGGCTACGACGCGGTCGTCCAGGCGACCGGCGGACTGATGTCGATCACAGGGGCCCCCGAACACGAAGGCGGCGAGCCAGCCAAGGTCGGCGTGGCGATCAGCGATGTCGTGAGCGGGCTGTTCGGGACGATCGCCGTGCTCGCCGCGCTGATCGAGCGCGGGCAGCCCGGTCCGGGTTCGCCGGACGCGGCCCGGCCGGGCCAGCGAATTGACGTTTCGCTCCTCGCCTCGACCCTGGCCGTGCTCGTGAACCAGGCGCAGAACGCGTTCGTCACGGGCGTCGCGCCCGGCCGTCACGGCAATGCGCACCCGAACATCGTCCCGTACGAGGCGTTCGAAACCGCCGATGGGCGACTCGTCGTCGCCGTCGGCTCCGAGCGCCAGTGGGTGCGCTTCTGCGAGGCGCTCGGCGTCCCGGACCTGGCCGCCGACCCGCGTTTCGCCTCGAACGGCGAGCGGGTCGTCAACCGCGACGTGCTGCGGCCGCTCCTTGCGGAACGCCTCCGGAAGCGGGCCAGCGCCGAATGGCAGGCTGCGCTCGAGGCAGCGGACGTTCCGTGCGGCCCGATCCTCGACGTCGCCGAGGCGTTCGCGGCGCCGGGGGCGCTGGCCCTCGGCATGGACGTCCAGGTCGACCACCCGGTGCTCGGGGCGCTCCACCAGGTCGGGTTCCCGTTCGCGTTCGAGCGGACGCCGCCGTCGATCCGTCTTGCGCCGCCGCTCCTCGGCGAGCACACCGACGCCGTGCTTGGCGAGCTGGGCTACGAAGCGGACGATGTGGCGCGGCTGCGATCCGCGGGCGTGGTGTAGCTACAGCTCCTGGCGACCGAACGACCAGGCCGACAGCGCCACGCACGCGGCGATCAGCACGACCGTCGACGCGATCGGCACGCCGAGATTGGACCAGCCCAGGTCCGCGACGGTCGCCGTGTTCGCCGCGAGCTCCGTGGCCGGGCCCAGGAGGCCACCCGGCGTCAGCTTGCTCACTGCAGGGATTGCCGAGACGATCCCGAGCGCCAGCAACCCCACGAATCCGATCCCGCCCGCCGCCAGCGTGGAGCCGGTCACGACGCTGCCGAGGAACGTGATCGTCGCGAACGCGAGCAGCCACAGCGTGACGAGGATCGCCAGCCAGATCCAGCCGACGACCGGCAGCGGCTCGAACAGGAGCGCGGTGTAGAACCAACCCGCGACGACGGCGATGAGGGTGCTTCCGCCCAGGACCGCAGCGAGCGCGGCGAGCTTGGCGCCGAGGAACGCCCTCCTGCTGACCGGCTTGGCGAGGATGAACGCCGCCGTTCCGCGGTCCTTCTCGGAGGCGACCAGGCCCATCGCCAGCAGGATCGCAGTCAGCGCGCCGAACTGGGCGAGGTTCTTGACCAGCTGGTCGACCGCGTCGGCGGCCGTCGGTGTCGGGATCTCGATGACGCCGAGCTGGTCGCCGCCGGCCATCTCGATGATCTCGGGCAGGTAGCGCGCCAGCACGGGCGAGCTCAGGCCGACGAACAGGAACAGGCCGGCCACGACGGGAAGGCGGAACGTGCGAATCGACTCGAGCAGCTCCTTGCGGAGGAGCACCTGAAAGGCACCGCCCGGGCGCGGCACGGCGACGGCGGTCACGCGGTGCTCATGCCGCTGACTCGGCCGATCCCCGGCCGACCAGGCGAAGGAACACGTCTTCGAGATCGGGCCGGACCCGTTCGAAGGAGGCGAGCCGGACGTCGGCCGCGACGACAGCCCGAAGGAGCTCCCGCGAGGCGGCCTCCTCGTCGGTCACGCCGACCGTCATGCCAACCCCATCCACCTCGACGCGATCCACCCACGACACCGACCGCAGGGCCGTGGCAAGGCGAGCGAGCCCGGCATCCTCCCCGGGTTCGGGCACCAGCCGGTAAAGCGGCAGCGCATAGCGTGCGAGCAGCTCGTCGAGGGGCCCTTCGGTGACCAGACGGCCGTGGTCGAGGATCCCGACCCGGTCGCAGATCCGCTCGATGTCGGTCAGCACGTGGGTCGAGAAGATGACGGTCGCCGTCTCGCGCAGCTCGGCGATGAGCGCGAGGACGTCGCGACGACCCTCGGGGTCGAGGGAGCTAACGGGCTCGTCGAGGACGAGCAGCCGCGGCCGGTCGACGAGTGCCTGCGCGATCCCGAGCCGCTGGCGCATCCCGCCCGAATACCCGCCGATCCGCCGGCTCGCCGCGTCTGACAGCCCAACCCGCTCGAGCACCTCGGCCGCGCGCTCGCGCGCGTCCGCCGGGGAGCGGCCGTGCAGCCGCGCGACCATCTCGACCAGCTCGCGGCCGCGCATCCAGCCGTAGTAGCGCGGGTCCTGGTCGAGTACGCCGATTCCGAGTCGCCGGTCGGGCCGGGCGGGATCGATCCGACCATCGTCGATGACGACCGTGCCGCGGGTCGGCCGGGCGAGTCCGACGAGCAGCCGCAGGGTCGTCGTCTTGCCGGCCCCGTTCGGCCCGAGCAGACCGAACACCGATCCGGCCGGCACGTCGAGGTCGAGCCCGTCGAGGGCGAGAACACCGCTCGCCCCGCCGTAGCGCTTGGTGAGATCGCGGATCGTGACCGCTGCGCCGCCGACAGGAGGGTCGTCCATCCCGATCGTCATTCCGGTTCGCGCCCGGCGAGGAAGTACAGGATCGGGCCGATCGTCGTCACGAAGATGACGATCAGCGCCCAGACGACCTTGCTGTCGCCGCGGACCCGCCGGTTCGGCCGGGTGAGGTCGAACAGGGCGGCCACCAACAGGACGACCTGCAGGATGAGCAGCGGTGCCAGGACCGCGATGAGCGTGCCGGTGTCCATGGCTCCCGAGTTTCCGCCAAACATGCAAGCCTCCGCGCGTGCCAAGTGGCAGGGGCATCGCGAGACGGCCGGCTGTAGTGAACCTGCTAGCGTTGACCCCGCACATGACCTTCTCTCGCGTCTTCCTGCTGCCCGCCATCCTCCTTGCTGCGCTCCTGGCGGCATGCAACTCGACCCCGGAGGCGCTGCCCCGCCTGGATGATCCGAAGGAGATCCTCGAGGAGGCGCTGCGTACGACCGCCGAGCTCGAGTTCGTGCACGCGCGCGTCGAGGGCGCGACCGACGTTGTGGGCCAATCGCAGCGCTACGCGCTGGATGGCGACCTGAACCTCGCGCAGCGTGAGTTCCACGCCGACGTGGACCTGGACGCCGGAGCAGGGATGCAGCAACGCACCGAGATTCTTCTCGTCGGCACCGACATCTTCACGCGCGGGCAGGACCCCACCCTGAGCGCAGGGGGAGACGACCGTTGGCAGCGCATCCCGATCGCTGCGGGCAGCGACCCGCGGAACGGCATCCCGGCAACGCCGGCGATCGCCGTTGCCCTCAGGGCGCTCCTCAGCGACCCGGGGTTGACCGCGAAGCTCGAGGGGATGGAGGCGTGTGGTAGCGGGCAGTGCTACCACGTCACGCTGACGATCGCCCCCGACCTCACCTGGCGTGCCATCAACGGCGCGCTCGTCGGAGCACCACCCGGTGGCGAGCTCGGGCCGGTCGACCCCGCTGTACCTGAGATCAAGCTCGACGTGCTGGTCGACGAGGCCACTCGGCGGCTCATGTCATTGAGCACCTCGATCGAGGTTCAGGGCCAGTCGGTCGACCTGTCCGCGGCGTTGAGCAACCACAACGTCGAGTTCGGCCTCGTGCCCCCGCCGCCCGACCAGGTCGTCGAGTCGAACGTCGGCGGCGCCACGCCGGCCCCGATGGCTCCCGGCATCATCCTCGACGAGGTGGGCAACGAGCTGGAGCCGGCGCCGTAACCCTGGCCGGGCGTCGGGACCCATGCAGCCGTGCATGCGTGCGGCTCAGAGCGGCCCTGGGCGACTGCTAGACTCGCCCCCGTCCTGCCCGAGCCCACCTGGAGGCCCCTTCGATGATGGATGACCGCGAGCGCTGGGCGCTGATCCTCGGCGCCTCCAGCGGGATGGGCGAGGCCACCGCGCTCGCGCTCGCGCGCGATGGCTACCGGATCTGCGGCATCCATCTCGACTTCCGTGCCGGCCTGCAGCATGTCGAGGAGGTCAAGGCCGCGATCGAGGCGGCCGGCAGCGAGGCCATCTACATCAACATGAACGCCGCCGACGACGAAAAGCGGGCAGCGGCGCTGGCCACGCTCCGCGAGCGGTTCGATCGCTCCGCGACGGAGGGCAACCACCCCTACGTGCGCGTTGTCATGCACTCGCTCGCGTTCGGCTCGCTCGTCCCGTTCATCACCGACGACCCCAAGGCGGCGGTCGACCGCAAGAAGATGGAAATGACCCAGGACGTGATGGCGAACAGCCTCGTCTACTGGGTCCAGGACCTGTACCGCGGCGGGTTCCTCGAGCGCGGCTCGAAGGTCTACGCGATGACATCGGAGGGCTCCGCGCGGGTCGTGCCGTCATACGGTGTCGTGTCATCGGCCAAGGCCGCGCTCGAATCGCATGTCCGCCAGCTCGCCATGGAGATGGCCCGCCTCGACACGGGAATCGCGGTGAACGCGCTGCAGGCCGGCGTGACCGACACGCCCGCGCTGCGCAAGATCCCCGAGGCAGCGCGGATGGTCGAGATCACCCTGGCTCGGAATGCCCACGGGCGCCTCACGACGACCCAGGACGTGGCCGATGCCATCGTGACGCTGTCCTCGACCGACTCCGACTGGGTGAGCGGCAACATCATCCGAGCCGACGGCGCGGAGTTCGTCACCGGCTGACGAGGGTCCCGGCCTCGGGCTCGGGCAGCCAGTAGTCGCCGCCCGCGAGATCCGCTGGGAGCAGCCAGCCCTCGGACGCCGCCAGCTGTGCCGCGATGGCAACGAGCGTTTCGCTGTCGCGACGATCGGGCTCCCGACGGCGGATCAGCGACCACGGGTAGAGCGGGACCGGATCGACGAGCGCCCGCACGACCCCGCCCGGCACGTCGACGTGGTCCACGGCCGTCAGGATCGGCAGGCCCTGGCGGACGAGGTGGTAGCCCTGCTCCTCGAGCCCGATCGCCGGCACGTGGGGTGGCGTGGACCGGGCGCCGGTGAGCGCGAGAAACTGGCGGACGAGGTCAGCCCATTCGAGCGCACGCGTGTCCGCGGGGTTGGCATCCACGATCTCTCCGCGCAACGCGGCCAGCGGTATCGCGGGCAGCGACGCGAGCGGGTGTTCGGCCGGGAGCAGCACCGCCAGCGGCTCCAACCGGATCAGCCGCACTTCGAGATCGTCGATCGGGCGCTGATCGACCCACGCGGCACGGCCGAGGACGACGTCCACCTCACCGAGCCGGAGGCGATCGAGGGCGCTGCCGACGCCACCACCGTACCGGCCTCGGAACTCGATGTGCGGGACATTGGCTCGTGCTCGGTCGAGCATTCGGGGGCCCGTCAGCCGCCCTTCGCTGAGCAGATCCACGACGACGGGTTGCTGGCCCGGCGCACGCATCTCGAGCCAGATTCGATCGTGGAGCGCAACCAGCTCGCGAGCCGGGCCGAGCAGCCGCTCGCCGTCCGCGGTGAGCGTCACGCGGCGCGTGGTTCGCGAGAACAGCGGGCGCCCGATCCGCCGCTCCAGCTTCCGGATGTCCCGGCTGAGTGCCTGCTGCGCAACGAACAATCGGGTCGCGGCGGTCGTGAAGTGCAGGTCTTCGGCAACCGCGACGAAATACCGGAGCAACCGGATGTCGAGTTCGCCGCCGACTGGAGGGGTGTCTTCATTCACGCAGCCCGGATGTTAATGCCCGGATGCCAGGTGTTGGACGCGGCAGCGGTCGGCGCCGAAGGTGGTGACACCACCACGAACACAAAGGAGACACCACCAATGTTCGACCCCGGAGCCCTTGGAACCCTGCTCATCGGCCTCGACGCGGTGCGCTCGGAGCAGTCCGACCAGCCCCGACGCCAGCGGGCCGTGCCGTCGATTCGGCGGTCAGCCCGTGCCACGTTTGCCGCGGCGTTGCGCACCATCGCCGACCGGTTGGAGCGGCCGACCACCCAGGCAGCACCCGGCTGAACCGGGCGCTCACGATCAGGCGCCGGCAGTCGCCGCCCGGCGGAACCGGCGCCTGAACCGCGTTCGCGGTGACGCGACGAGGATGGCCAGGAACAGCGCGGTCTGGACGAGAACGATCGTCGCCCCGCTCGCCACGTCCAGCCAGAACGACAGGTACAGACCCGCGACCGAACTGGCAACCGCGAGCACGATTGCGAGGGCCATCAGCGAGCCGAAGCGAACGGTCAGCAGCTGGGCGGCTGCCGCCGGCGTGACAAGCATCGCGACGACCAGGATGATCCCGACCGCCTGCAGGCTGATCACGATGGTCAGCGCCACCAGCGCGAGGAACAGGTACTCCAGCCCGTCGACGCGCAGGCCCGATGCCGCGGCGCCCTGTGGGTCGAAGGTCGCGTACAGCAGTTCCTTCCAGAACACGCCCACGATCAGCAGCACCAGGGCGCCGAGGACCGTCAGCGCAATCAGGTCACTCAGGTCGATCGACAGCAGGTAGCCGAACAGGAAGCTGAACAGGTCCGCGACGTAGCCCTCGATCGTGCTGTACAGGAACACGCCCAGCGCGAAGGTCCCGGCGAACAGCACGCCGATCGCGGTGTCGGCGCGGATCCGCGCCCGGCGCGTCACGTAACCGATCGCGAGGGCCGTTGCAACCGCGGCGACCGCCGCGCCGAGGTAGAACGGGATGGCCAGCAGATACGCCGCGACAACCCCGGGGAACGACGCATGCGCGACCGCGTCGCCGATGAACGCGATCCCGCGCAGGACGACGAACGTGCCGACCACCGCGCACACCGTACCGACCACGACCGCCGCCAGGAGGGCGCGGACGAAGAAGTCGTAGCCGAGCGGATCGAGCAGCGCGTCGATCATCGGCGGCCGTCCTCGTGGAAATGCGGCTCGGAGCCGGAGGCCTGGTCGTGGTGGTGGGCATCGTCGAGCACGACCGCCTGGCCGCCGAGGACCAGCAGGTGCCCTCCGTACGTCGCGGCGAGCACGTTCGGATCGAGCACCAGGCTGGCCGCGCCGTGGGCGACGATCCGGCGGTTGACGGTTGCCACCTTCTGGAAACGCTGCGCGGCGCAGGCGAGGTCGTGGGTCGTCGCGATGACGGTCTTGCCGCGGCGGGCCTCCGCCTCGAGGAGGTCCATGAGCTCCTCCTGCGTGGTCGGGTCGACGCCGGTCACGGGCTCGTCGAGCAGGTACAGGTCGGGGTCCGCGGCGAGGGCCCGGGCGAGGAACACGCGGCGTCGCTGACCACCCGACAGCCGGCCGATCTGGACACCGCGGTGCTCGGCCATCCCGACCTGTTCGAGGGCCCTGGTGACCGCTGCCCGATCCTCCGCTCCTGGGCGGCGCAGCGGCCCAAGCGCCGGATAGCGACCCATCATGACGACATCACCGACCGTCACCGGAAACGCCCAGTCCACGAGCTCGGCCTGCGGCACGTAGGCGATCCGGCGCGCCTGCCGTCCGGGCGGTTCCCCGAGGACCTCGATCCGGCCTTCCCACGGCTGCAGCAGCCCGGCCATCAGCTTGAGGAGCGTGCTCTTGCCGGCGCCGTTGGGACCCACGATCGCGAGGAGCGTTCCCGGGTTCGATCGCGAGGTCCACGCCCTCGAGTGCGGCGCGATGGTCGTAGCCGGCCGTGACGCCGGTGAGCCACACCGAGGCGTGCGATCGCGCGTGCTCGGGATCGGCAACGGCACGGTCCTCCAGGGACGGCAGCTGTCGCTCGTCGGGATGGCGGTGGGGATGCTCGTGCGGGTCGAACGGAGCGGTCATGGCTGGAGCGCCCCGACGACGCGCTCGACGTCCCAGCGGATCATCCCCTCGTACGTGTCGGCCGGCGGCCCCCCGAGCGAGTCGGTGTAAAGGTCCGTCACCACCGCGATGCCCGCTTCCTCGGCGATGGTCTGGGCGAGCTGCGGGTTGAACTGCGCCTCGCCGAACAGCGCCGTTGCGCCGGACGCCCGGATCGCGTCGATGAGATCGGCGATCTCGCCCGCGCTGGGATCCTGGCCCGGAGCGTCGATCACCGTGCCGACGATGTCGAGGCCGTACGCCTTCGCGAAGTACGGCAGCGCGTCGTGGAACGAGACGACCGTGCGGCGATCGGCCGGAATGGCCTCGATCTGCTCGCGTGCCCACTCATCGAGTGCGGTCAGCCGATCGGCGTACGCCTTGGCGCCGGTCTCGAACGCGCCCGGCGTTTGCGGCATTGACGCCGGCCAGCTCATCGCCGATCCGCATCGCGTACCGGATCGTGTTCGTGACATCCATCCAGAGGTGCGGGTTGGTCCCGGCCTGTCCGTCGCCTTCGAGGTAAGTGACGCCTTCGAGGTCCTCGCCAAGCGCGACGATGCGGTGCCTGGGTTCCGCTGTCCTGCGCGAGGTCGCCGACCCAGTCATCGAGGCCGAGACCGTTCATGACGATCAGGTCCGCGTCGGCGACGCGGGCGATGTCGGATGGCGTCGGATCGAAGGTGTGGACCTCACCACCGGGCGGTACCAGGCTCGTGACGTCCACGTGCACGCCGCCGACCTGGCGGACCAGGTCCGCGAGGACCGTGGTGGTGGCAACGACGTGGATGGCATCCGGCGCTGGCGCCGGCCCAGTCGAACCCCCCGCGACGTCGTCGGCGCCCGAGCAACCCACCGCGACGAGCCCCGCAAGCAGGACAGCCAAGGTCCATCGAGTGATATCGAGTCTCAGCGAGCGGGCGTGGGATCCGCATGGCGATCGCCTCCGGCCGTCAGGCGCTGTGGCGGAGCGGTGTGGGCTCGGCAGCCTGGCAGCCGGGGCAGAGACCGAAGAGCTCGAGCCGGTGCTCGTCGACGCGGTAGCCGGTTCGCCGGGAGACCTCGTTGACGACGGTCCGCAGGCCTTCATCAGCGATGTCGGCGACGCGGCCGCAGCGCGAGCAGACCACATGATGGTGATGGAGCGGCTCGCAGACCACGTACGCGTGTTCGCGCGTCGGCAGGTCAATCCGCTCGATCGCGCCCAGCTCGGCGAGCACCTCGAGGGAGCGGAAGACCGTCGCCCGTCCGAGCCCCAGCCGGCGCGCCCGGGCATGGGCGACGAGGTCGGCCGCCGTGAAGTGGCCTTCGTGCTCGGCGATCAACGCAGCGACGGCGCGCCGCGGCTCGGTGATTCGATAGCCGGCGCGTTCGAAGGAGGCAGTGATCGTCGCAGGGTCGACCATGCCTCGAAGGCTACCAGCCGGACACGATCTTGTCGAGACTGTGTCTCAATTGTGACGATCGTGTGCGGGCGACGCAGGCCGGATGTCACACGCGATTCGGGCGGTCCGGCCCTCTTCCAAACACGACCGCGATCCGATCCTGATCACGGGCGTACCGCGCCTCGTCGTCGAGCGCCCTGCGCTCGCGTCCTTTCGACAGCCAGGAGCCGCCGTGTGAGCACCCACTCAACTCCGCATCCGTCGCGCCGGGAGCGCCGCGCCATGGAGCGCCGCACCGCCGGTTCGCGCCCGCGCCCGGGACCCATGACCGTTCGTCGATCGGTGTGGCGCTCGCCGCTGGTCATCGTCACGTGCGGTCGCTCGTCGTGGTCATGGTCGGTGCCCATCGCGCGCTGGCACTGACCTCGAACCGCGGGCAGCGCGCCGACGACGATCTCGATCGTCCAGCCACCCGCCACGGGCATCGAGCCAGTACGCGGACGGCGAGTGGATCGGTCCCGCAGACGCGCCGGTCGTGCTCGAGGTGTACGCCGACTACCAGTGCCCGTGGTGCGGGAAGGTTCGCGCGCGAGACGCTGCCCGGGCTCGTTCGGACGTATGTCGCCGCGGGTCAGCTCCGGATCGAGGAACGCGCGATCGCGTTCCTCGGGCAGGACGACACCCGACGAGTCGCTCGACGCCGCCGCGGCGGCGGCATGTGCCGCGCCCGCGGGCAAGTACTGGGCGTTCTCCGACTACCTCGTGTGGAACCAGTCCGGCGAGAACGCGGGGGCGTTCAGTCGCGACCGGCTGGCGGCCATTGCGGAGCGGCTCGGGCTCGAACCTGACGCGTTCAAGGCGTGCCTCGACGATCCGCGAGGTTCGCGGCGACATCGAGACACGGACGTCGCAGGCGTTCGGGGCGGGGATCCACTCGACGCCGACGTTCCTGCTCGACGGCGAGCAGGCGTCCGGTGACGTCGTTCGCTGAGCTCGGCCCGCTGATCCAGGCCAGGATCGACGACGCCGACCGCCTCGTGAGCGTCCTCACGCAGCGCGTCCCGGCGCGACCAATCCTCGGGATCCATCCCGGGCTCATCCTCGCTGCGCTTGACGTCACGGGCCTGCTGATCGCGACGTACCTCGCGGTCGTCGAAGTCGGCGGGGGCCTGCCGTCGTGCGGGCCGCTCAAGGGCTGCGAGGAGGTGGCGGCCAGCGAATACAGCCGCATCGGTGGCGTACCCGTCGCCGTCTACGGCGTCGTCCTGTCGCTCGTGTTGCTCACGTCTGCCATCGCGTGGTGGCGCACCGATCTCTACGGCCTGCTGCTGGCCCACTACGGCCTGTCGCTCGCCGGCGTGGTTTTCGAGGCGTACTTCCTCTACCTGCAGGTGTTCGTCATCGGCGCCGTGTGCGTGTGGTGCACGACGTACGGGCTCTCGCTCGTGCTCCGTTTCGTGATCGCGTTCGTGATCTGGATCCGTCAACCGCCGCCGGACGGAGCGACCCGGATCGCCTGAGACACCGCGGCAGGCCCCCTCCTCGAGGGCCTGCGCGGTGACCGGGAGCGTCCTGGGGGGTGCCGCTCCCATCAGTTGAGCGGGTCGCCGTCACCGGCCTGGAACAGGCCGAGCGCGCCACGCCCAACGAAGTTGAAGGCGTGCGTGACCATCGGGTACAGGCCGTCCTCGGCGGTCGTGAACTCGACCATGGCTCCCTGGGCCGGGGCGAGGTCCACGGCCTGAGATCCCCAGTTCCCCTCGTTGCCTTTCTTGAGCCAGACGCCTTCCTTGTTCACGGTGTCGAAGATCGTGCCGACCACGTGGAAGGAGCTGTCGATCGACGGCCCGGCGTTCAGCACGAAGACCCGGACCGACTCGCCGGTGCCGACCTGGATGGGCGCGTCCTTGTACTGGTTCGCGACGCCGTTGAAGAGGACGAAGTCGGGAGCGGGAGCCGCGGCCATGGCCTTGGTGAGGTCGGCAGGCTGGCCCTGCTGGCCGAGGTACCACTCGGACTGGACGATCGCGAACTCGTTGTCGACGGGCGGCAGCCCTTCCTCAGGCTCGACGATGACCATGCCGTACATGCCGTTGGCGATGTGGTGCAGGGCCGGGTTGGTACCGCAGTGGTACATCCACACGCCGGCGTAGTCGGCGGTCCATTCGTAGACCTTCTCGGCACCCGGGTCGATCGATGTCATCTCGTCGTTCCAGGCGACCTGGCTCGCGTGGAAGTCGATGGAATGCGGCGAGCTGGTTCTCTGCCGGGTTCTTGAGGTGGACACGGATCGTGTCCCCGACCTTGACCCGGATGACGGGGCCCGGGACTGTCCCGCCGAACGTCCAGACGCTCTGGACGTAGCCCGGGGCGACGGTCATGTCCTGCTCGGTGATGACCAGGTCGATGTCATGGATCTTGCCGTCGAGTCGCTTCGGCGCGACCGGGTCGTGCGTCACGGGTGCCGGCGCGTTGGGGTCGGCCGCGACGTCGGTCTCGGCCATCGGGCCGCCGTGGTCATCCGCTGCGGGCGCGTCGCTCGGCGCGGCACCCTCGACGGTGACCGAGCCTTTCATCCCTGCCTGCTCATGACCCGGGATCGAGCAGATGAACGTGAGTCCATCGGCCGGCACGTCGATCTCGACCGTTCCCGTCTCGCCGCCGGAGGCGTGCGCCGTCTCGCCGCCGGGGAAGGTGATGTCGTGGGGGATGCGCCCCGGTGTTGGTCAGCTTGACCTCGTAATGGCCGGGCGCCGGGACGGTCAGCTGTCGCGGGCTCGAAGCCGAGGTCGAAGGCCGAGATCTCGAGCGTGCCGCCGACGGCGGGCCGCGCGGCCGCGGGCGCTGCCGATTCGTGGTCCGCATGAGCGGGCGCCTGGCTCGCGGAGGCCACGTCGCCGTCGACGCCCGGCGCATAGGTCCACGTGGGCGCGTTCGCTGCACTGCATCCGGCGAGCAGCGCTGCGAAGACCAGCAACGTGACTGGGAGGAGGAGAACTCGGGTACGCATTCGAAGGGGACCTCGGTGAATGAATAACTCGTACTGAACCAGTACGAGAATGCACCGAGGGAACGGCGCGGGGAATGTGCCATTTGGCCCCTTTTGCGCTGGGACATAGCTATCCGTGGACTGGCAGACCACAGATTCGGCGATCCGGCACCTCCGCCGTGCGGGGCCTGCCGAGTCGCGGCTCTTCGAGGCAGATTTGTTGACTGCGGGGCCACGCGTGGACGGGACGGGCCCCGAGTCGCGGACTCATTCGGAAATCGTGGCCTTCGGGGCCACGCGGGCTGCCGTGCCGCGCGCCGTGGCGCTAGTCGGCGAGCTTGAGATCGGCCAGGCGCGCCGTCGAGAGCCGATCGAGCATCGCGGTCCGGGCATCGGCGAACACGCCGTGGACGGCGCAGGTGCCGTCCCTGCCACACGGGCCGCCGCGGAGCACGCACGTGCGCTGCCCGTCGTCGGGTTCGACCGCCTGGATCACCTCGAGCAGCGAGATCGACGTCGCCGGCCGGGCGAGCCGGTAGCCGCCGGTGCGACCGAGGTGCCCCTCCACGAGCCCGGACCGGACGAGATCGGTCATCACCCGGGGCAGGAACCGCTCCGGGATGTCCATTGCGGCGCTGATGCGGGCGACGCTCAGCCAGCCATTGCCGTTGTGTGCGGCGAGGGACAGCATGGCCCGCACGGCGTAGTCGCCGCGGCGCGTCAGTTCGAGGCGCATGGCCGCAGTATTACCCGGATCGGCCCGAAGGCCCCGCGACGGGGTCCGCGGTCGCGGTCAGCGCCCCGCGAGGACCCCGGCGTAGCCGGTCAGCTCGACGTAGGCCTCGCCACCGAGCGTCGCGTCGCCGCGGGTCGCGCGGACGTCCTGCGAGCCCTCCCAGTAGATGACCCCGGTCGTCGCGCGCGTGTCGAGCTCCTGGTCGGCGACGGTCGGCTCGAGCTCGATCACGAGGTCCTCGCCCGGAACGCTGACCCGCCAGCCTGCGGGGTAGGTCGCGCCGGTCCGCGCGCTCGTCCAGTCGTCGGTCACCTCGACCGTGAAGGCGTCCGACTGCAGGTGACGGGTGCGCCCGTCGGCGTCGACGAGCGTGCCGTACACCAGCGGGTAGCTGCCGTCGGCGTCGCGCACGAGCGACAGCGTGAGGTCCGTGCCGTCGTCGAGGTTGACCGCGAACCAGTCCCAGCCGCCGCCGCCCACCGCAATGAAGTCGCCCCACTGGTGGTCGAACCAGGCCGTGCCCTCGACGTCCACGGCCCGATCAGCCAGGGTCAGCGAGCCCGTGGCCGTCATCGCCGTGCGCGAGTAGTAGTACGAGCTGCCTGCCGGCCCGAAGTCGATCCAGCCGTCGACGTCGTGGAGGGCGGGCGGCTTCGTCGCCGTGAGGTCGAGCTGAAGGGTCAGGCCGCCGTCGAGGCCGGCCGCACGTCGCTTCGGTGGCCGAGAGGGTAGCGGCAAGGCGGTCGGTGCCGTCCGCGCCTGCCATCGTCCACGCCGGCTGCGTGAACGTTTCGGGTCGCTCGGGATCCGCCCCGACGATCGCGAGATCGAACCCGGTGGGCTCGCCCGCATCGTCGACGGGCGACCGGTCGACCTGCGGCCCGATCTCCGCGCGCTGCGCGTAGTGGAAGGCGTCGCCGGTCTCGTCGGTCAGGGCGAGGTGCGATGCCCACGAAACGGGGAACGAGCCACGCTCCGCGCGGAAGATCACGTATTCGAAGCCCCAGCGGCCGCCTTCGTCGTCGTGGAGGTGCCCGGTGTAGTACCACCACTCGGTCATCCGGTCGTGCGGCCCGTCGTCGCGAGGCAACTCCACGGGGAGTGGATCCGCAACGGCGACGGGCGGTTCGGTCGGCGTGACCGCGATCGGCTGCTGGGCCGGCGGAGTTGGCAAGGACGGGGCCGGAGCAGCCGGCGACAGCCAGGACAGACGCCACCAGGAGGAGCGTCCGCGGGAGGGTGCGTGCTGCGCTCATCGAAGTGCCGCCTCGATCTCCGCCTCGGAGGCCGGCAGTCGCGAGCCGACAATTCGTTCGAGGCGGGCCGGCATCCACCAGTTCCACTTGCCGAGGAGCCGCATCGTGGCCGGCACGAGCAGCGCCCGGACCACGGTGGCGTCAAGGGCGACTGCCACTGCCACGCCGATGCCCAGGGCCTTGATCAGCACGATGTCGGCGAACGCGAACGACGAGGCGACGACAACCACGATCAGCGCCGCGGACGACACGATCCGGCCGCTTCGTTCCAGCCCACGTGCAACGGCCTCGGCGTTGTCGCCGGTCCGATCCCAGACCTCCTTCATCCGCGACAGCAGGAAGACCTCGTAGTCCATCGACAGGCCGAACAGGACGCAGAACAGGATCACCGGCTGGGTGGTCTCGACGAACCCGAGCGGCTCGAACCCCAGCGGCGCCGACAGATTGCCGTCCTGGAAGATCCACACGAGCGCTCCGAACGACGCCACGATCGACAGCGTGTTCATGGCCAGGGCCTTGAGCGGCAGGATCACCGAGCGCAGCAGCATGAACAGCACGGCATAGGTCGTCACGAGGATGAACAGCGCGGTCCGCGGGAAGTCCGCGCTGACGCGGCTCACGACGTCGTCGACGTCCGCGGCGCCGCCACCGACGAGCACGGTCATGCCGGCCGGTGGCGCCAGCGCCGAGCCATCGCGTCGCAGGTCGGACACAAGCGCCCTGGCCTCCGCTCGGTTCGGGCCGAACGGTGTGTACAGCGTAAACGCCGTGAGGTCTTCTTCTGTCGTCGCGGCGAGCGCCTCCTGGACGAACCGGTCGCGCGGGCCCTTCGGATCCCCGTACAGCAGCTGGTATTGCCGCAGGGTCAGCCGCGGGTCCACGTCGACCAGGCCGGTCACGCGTCGGACGCGCTGGTCCGCGGCGAGACGTCGGGAGTAGTCGTACAGCTCGGCAAGGTTGTCCGGGCTCGTCGCCGGGCCATTCGTGCGGATCGCGAGCGCGATCGGTGCGAATTCACCTTCGCCGAACTCTCGGCGCAGGAGGTCGAACGAGGCCCGGGACGGAACGTCGGCCGGCAGGATCGACGCATCCGGCGCGTTGAACCGAACATGCAGGAACGGCAAGCCGAGCAGGAGCAGGAGCGCGAGCGTGGGGATCAGCACCGCAACCGGGCGGCGCATCACGGCGCGGGCAAGCGCCGCCCACCGTCCGTCGGTATCCGCACCGACCGCTACGCGCCGGATCGCGAACCGATCGATGCGGGTGCCGACGATCGCCAGCAGCGCGGGCATCAGCGTCAGCGCCGCCGAGACGGCAAGCCCCACGACGATCGCCCCGGCGATCCCGACGGAGCGCAGGATCATGAACTCGAACAGGACGAGCCCGAGGAGGCCGAGCAGGACCGTCAGGCCGGAGAAGAACACCGCGCGGCCGGCGGTGGCGACCGTCGCGCGGACCGCATCTGGCACGTCCTCCTCGCGCCCGCCGCGCGCGGCCAGCTCCTCGCGGAAGCGGCTTGTCATGAGCAGCGAGTAATCGACGCCGAGCCCGAGTCCCAGCAGGGTGGCGAGGTTGAGCACGAACACGCTCATCGGCATGACCGACGCGACGAGGAAGATCGCGGCGAGGGCGACGAGCACCGCCGCCCCGCCAACCGCGAGCGGGACGCCGGCCGCGACGAGCGAGCCGAACACGAGGAGCAGGGCGATCGCCGCAAGCGGCAATGAGATCACCTCGCTGCGACGCAGGTCCTCCTCGGACACGCGCTGAACGTCGCCGTAGAATGCCGGCCCACCGGCGAGCGCAACCTGAAGTCCAGGTGCCGAGCCGAGCCGCTCCTCGAGGATCGGGACGGCGTCGGGTGAGTCGTCCGGCGGCAGGTCCAGGGTGACGATGTCGTACGCCGTGTGGCGATCGGCGGAGACCTGTCGTGGCGAGACGACGTGTGACAGCACGCCGGCGACGTGGGGAGCGTCAGGGACGTCGCGCATGGCCTGAGCCGCGGCGACTTCGAAGGCCGGCGTGCCCGCCTCCAGGGCGTCGCTATGGAGGACGACGACGAGTGCCGACGGCGGCAGCCCGAGCTCCTCCTCGAGGAGGGTCTTCGCCCGCGCCGACTCGAGGTCGTCGAGGATGAACCCACCGGCCGACAGGACGCTCGGCGCCCGAGGCGCGAACGGCAGCGCGGCGAGCAGAACGAGGGCCCAGGCGCCGACGACCCACCATCTGCGGCGCACGACGAACCGGCCCAGTCGATCGAAGAGGGTCACCCCGTCAGCGTACCCGCGCCGCGCGGTTCCGGCCGGAAGCCATCTGCTAGCATCTGCCCGTCCGTTTGACCCCTCGCATCGAGGCCCGCGGTGACGCTCTTCACGATCATCTTCAGCCGGCCGATCGAGTTCGGCATCTCGATCGGGATCACGCTGCTCATGGTCGTGATCTTCCTGCGCGCCGCCATGGTGGCCGAGCGGCGCGAGAACTGGGTCCGGCGCATCACGGGGCCGAACGGCAAGTTCGTGTTCGGCTTCCTGTTCCTCGTGTGGGCGGTGGTGTTCGGGGTCGGGCTTCAGCTCGTGCCCCACATCGGCGCGAACTCGCCGTACGGCGGCCTTGGGCTGATCGCGCTGTTCACGGGCTTCTTCATCATGATGGGCTTCCTCTGGTCGGTAATCGGCGAGTAAGCAGCCTCGGGCCGGCGCCGCCCTCGGCAGGCGCATTCCTCACAGGTCTATCGAAGACTTTCCGGGCCCTCGAGAGCGGTCATGGGCGCTCCCATGCACTATGGGTATGAGGACGCGGATATCGAGCCCTCATGCACCCGCCCGGTAGCCGATTTCTGCCAACAGGCCGCCGGATAGACCTGCCGTGCATGAGGCCTGCCCGGGACCTACGTCCGGTGGACCCGGACCAACGGCCACGCTATGATCCCGTGACCATGCAGACTGCATAGGATTTATGCGTCTGCCAGTCGGAACGGGAGACGATCGAACGAGTGGACGCCCAGGAGATCAAGGCCGCGGTCGCGCACCAGGATGCCGCGCGTGCCGCCGCGGAGACCCCGTTCGTCAATCGACGTGACCCGGCGAAGGCGCTCGGCCCCGACGGCCGCCCGGCGGTCAGCCGGCGTGCCCCGATCTTCGAGGACGTTCCCGACGAGAAGTGGAACGACTGGCGCTGGCAGCTCAGCAACCGCGTCAACGACGTCGAGGAGATCGAGGCGATCCTCAACCTGACCGACGAGGAGCGCGCGGGCCTGTCGGCCCCGGACAAGTTCCGGGTCGACATCACGCCCTACTTCATCAGCCTGATCGACCCTGACGACCCGAACGACCCGATCCGTCGCCAGGTCATCCCGCTCGGGCGCGAGCAGCAGGCGTTCACCGCGATGATGGAGGACTCGCTCGCCGAGGACCGCCACTCCCCGGTGCCCGGCCTCGTCCACCGCTACCCGGACCGCGTGCTGATGCTCGTCACGACCCAGTGCGCGAGCTACTGCCGCTACTGCACCCGGAGCCGGATCGTCGGCGACCCGACCCAGAACTTCAATCGCAAGGACCACGAGGCACAGCTCGAGTATCTGCGCCGGACGCCACAGGTACGCGACGTGCTGATCTCAGGCGGTGACGGCCTGACACTCGCCCCGAAGCTCTTCGAGTCGATCCTCCGCGGTCTGCGCGAGATCCCCCACATCGAGATCGTCCGGATCGGCTCGCGCGTGCCCGTCTTCCTGCCCCAGCGGATCGACGACGAGCTGTGCGAGATGCTCGAGAAGTACCACCCGCTGTGGATCAACCTCCATTTCAACCACGCGAACGAGATCACGCCCGAGGTCTCGCGTGCCGTCGACCGGCTGACGAAGGCCGGCCTGCCGGTGGGCAACCAGTCGGTGCTCCTCGCCGAAGTCAACGACTGCGTGAACATCCAGCGCGATCTCGTCCACAAGCTCGTCGAGAACAGGATCCGGCCGTACTACCTGTACCAATGCGACCTCGTCGAAGGCTCCGGGCACTTCCGGACGCCGGTCGGCAAGGGGCTCGAGATCATCGAGGGCCTGCGCGGGCACACCTCGGGCTATGCGGTCCCGACCTACGTGATCGATGCGCCCGGTGGCGGCGGCAAGATCCCGGTCATGCCGAACTACCTGATCAGTTACTCGGACCACAAGGTCGTGCTGCGCAACTACGAGGGCTACATCACGACCTACGAGGAGCCGCTCGAGTACAAGCCGCACGACAAGGCCAACTGCGCGTCATGCCAGCACACCCGCCCCGAACCCGGCCAGTCGGGTATCCACGGCCTGCTCCAGGGCGAGCAGATGTGGATCGAGCCGCGTGGCTTCCAGGACGTCCACACGCGCGGCAACACCGAGCAGCACCGGCTCCAGGATCCGTCGAAGTGGGTGCCGTTCGGCGTCGGCGCGATCGAAGGCCAGGCCCAACCCCCGCTGCGCGTCCTGCAGCCAGGCGAGGCGGCCGCGGACGAGCCGTCCGAGTACGGTCCGGGCGAGGAGCCGCGACCGCGCGAGGGCGAGCCGACGGCCTCCGCGCACGGCGAACTGCTCTAGGCGCAAAACCGGACTGTCGTACGCTTCGCGGGTGGCGAACCACAGCAAGCGCCAGAGCGGCGCCCAGACCATCGGCGGGATCCTCGCGGGCTTCGACGGACAGGTGTTCCGGACGACCCCGCCGCCGCACGAGCTGGTGCGGAAAGGCGATCGCCTGCCGTCCATCCCGGCCGGCGACGGTGGCACGCTGATCGTCGAGCTGCCGGAAGACGGAGCCCAGCCGCCCGCCACCGAGTCGCAGCCGGCCGACTAGGTCCGACCGTGCGTTCCCGGTTCTTCTACGGCTGGGTCGTCGTCGCAGTCGCGGCGACCGTGGTCCTCGTGACGGCCGGCGTCCGGGCGGCGCCCGGCACGTTCCTCCTGCCGATGACCGTCGCCCTGGCCGCAGACCGGTTTGGCGCCCACAACGTCGGCGTCGTCTACGGCTGGATCCTTGCCGCGCACATGCTTGGCGCGGCGATCGCGGCGTGGGTCGCCGGGGTGATCCGCGAGGACGTTGGCGACTACGCGGTCGCGTTCGTCGCCGCGGGCTGGATCGCGATCGTCGCCGGCTTCGCGGCGCTGATGATCAGGAGGCGCGAGGAGGCTCCGGCCGCCCTGCGGGCGGCCTGACCGCTCATTCCGCCTCGACGATCTTCAACCCGCGCGCGAGCTGTGCGTCGACCTTGGACGAGACCCGTGCCGGCGCGAGGTCGCGCACCTCGTCGGGGAGCGTCGGGAGCGCTTCGGCCGCCCGCGCCACCGCGACATCCGGCTCGATGCCCTCGTGCCAAATCCGCCGTCCGTCGGGGGTCAGCCACTCGACCGTCCCGATGCGCAGCGCCGACCCGTCCTCGAGCGCGTACTCGCCGAGGACCGTGCCGGTGCCGAACGTGACCGCGCCAACGACCTTGGCTCGGTCGTTGTCCTGGAGCGAGCCGGCCACGATCTCTGAGGAGGACGCGCTGCCCTCGTCGACGAGCACGACCACGGGCAGGTCGGTCCAGGCGCCGTCTGGCGAGGCGGGCGTGGCCTTCTCCTCGCCCTCGGCGTTGCGCTCGATATAGACGGTGCCCGAGGAAAGGAACTGGCTGGCGGTGCCGACGGCTTCGCCGACGTAGCCGCCCGGGTTGCCACGGAGGTCGAGGACCAGCCGGTCAGCGCCTTCCTTGCGCAGCTCGCGGAGCGCCGCCTGGACGTCCTCGGCCACGCCGTTTGAGAACTGCTCGATCCGGAGGAGGCCAGTTTTCGTGCCCGGAATGATGGTCGATGACACGGCGTCGATCTCGACGTCGCCGCGCACGATGTTCAGGGTCCTCGGCGTGCCGTCCTCGCCCGCACGGACCGTGAGCTCGACGCTGGTGCCCGCCTCGCCGCGGATTCGCTCGACGACGTCACTGAGCGAGCTGCCGGCCGCAGGAACGCCGTCGACCTCGAGGATAATGTCACCGGTGCGAAGTCCGGCCTTGTCCGCGGGGCTGTCGTGGAACACGGTCACCACACGCGGCTCGTCCGTGTCCGTGTTGTCGAGCTGGACGCCGATCCCGACGTACGACCCGGACAGCGCGTCGTTGCGCGAGCTGCGTTCCTCCGGCGTCATGAAGTCGGTGTGGCCGGTATCGCCGACAGCGTCGGCCAGGCCGCCGATCGCGCCGTACGCGAGCTCCCGATCATCGAGCGTGTCGCGGCCGACGTATTTCTCGTGGATCAGGTCCCATGCCTCGCGGACCAGCCCGAAGTCGTCGATGCCGTCATCGGTCGGGCCAGCCGCGGCATTCGGGCTGGCAGCGGGAGCTCCCACGCCGCCGGCCATCGGCTCAAGCCGTCCGACACCGACGCCTGCGACGAAGGTGACGGCAATGAGGAGGCCGGTCGCCGGGCCGCGGAGGCGGGGCAACCGAGGTCGTTTCGAGGGCACAGCTGGAGGAGGGGTGGGCACGACGGGTTCGGGGGCGTGTTCGTTCGGCAACATGGCTCGCCAAGCATGCAGGGTTGGGGTTGCCCGCCGGTTTCGGCCGGATGAAGGTTCGTTCGCTCGACCTCGAAACGAGGGAGTGGTACAGTCGCCAATCCCTAGTGGTTCACTCGGAGTTGATGTGCCCGTGCCCGACACCGCCACGGGGACCATCGGCCTCGGCCCCCTGCGGCCCGCGCCGGCTGGTCTGCCCGATCCGTCGATCCGCCCGCCGACCGAGGCCGAGGCCGGGGACCCGTTCACGGCCGTTCGCGTGATCGACCTGCTGGCGCGCATCGAGCGCGGCCGGCCGACGCGCCTCGCGGACATCGCAGACCGGCTCAACGCCACGTATCTCGACTGGCTCTTCCCGGTCGATGTGATCCTCGCCGTGGCGGTCCAGCTCCAGGCGAACTGGATGGCCGACTACCGCAACAGCTCGGGCGTCGTGCTCGAGGACGGCCCGCACGGCCCGACGCTGACGCTCGAGGACTCGAGCCGCGTCGATCCGTGGATCGTGCGGCAGGCACAGCGCGAAGCCAAATCCTGTCGCCGGCGGCTCGCCGAGTTCAGCCGCCGGGACCACCCGTCGGCCGATGGCTGAGCCGCGAACCCCACTCGTAAAGGGACGTCGCCGCTGAAAGCAAGGCGCAAGGACGCTGATTTCGGACAGATGTCCCGATCACCGACCGGCCACCTGACACATACGGTCAACCCGTCATCCAGACTTGGAAGGAGGACCAGCCATGGGTCATCACGATTACGCGAACCCGAGCGCCCTCGTCGACGCCGCCTGGGCCGAGGAGCACCTCAGCGATTCGAGCGTCCGCTTCGTCGAGGTCGACGTCGACACGACCGCCTACGAGCAGAGCCATCTTCGCGGCGCGGTCGGCTGGAACTGGACGAGTCAGCTCGCCGATGGGGTCCGTCGCGACATCGCGACGAAAGAGGACCTTGGCGAGCTGCTGTCCCAGAGCGGGATCAGCCCTGACACGACGATCGTGGTGTACGGCGACAACAACAACTGGTTCGCCGCCTGGGCGTACTGGCAGCTGAAGCTGTTCGGGCTGCGCGACGTGCGCATCCTCAATGGCGGCCGCAAGTACTGGCTGGACAATGGGCTGCCCGTCACGACGGACGTCCCCAGCTACCAGCCGACCGGCATTCAGCTCGGCGACCCGGACTTCAGCCTTCGTGCCTTCCGCGACGACATCCTGCCGCGGGTCGGCGATTCGAGCCTCGCGCTCGTCGACGTGCGGAGCCCGGCCGAATTCAACGGCGAGGTCATTGCACCGCCCGGCATGAGCGAGACCGCCCAGCGTGCGGGGCACATCCCCGGCGCAGCATCAATTCCGTGGGCGCAGACCGTCCGCGAGGACGGCACCTTCAAGAGCCGCGAGGAGCTCGCCGCGCTTTACGAGGGCAAGGGCATCACCGCCGACAAGGACATCATCGCCTACTGCCGGATCGGCGAGCGGTCGAGCCACTCGTGGTTCGTCCTCCACGAGCTGCTCGGCTACGAACGCGTCCGGAACTACGACGGCAGCTGGACCGAGTACGGCAGCCTGGTCGGCGTGCCGATCGAGAACCCGGCGGCGCAGCAGGTTCCGGCAGGCGCGGCGTCCTGAGGAGTCCGTTCCGGCCCGCTACCGCCTTCTGGCGTAGCGGGCCATTGCATCCACGAGCAGGTCGTGGGGGAGCGCATGCGCCGTGTGGTCGTCGCGGCCATGCATCGTCTCGGCGGCGACGAGCGCGTTGATCACCGCCTCCTCCGTCGACTCGATCGTGGCCATGAACAGCGGGTCGATGTAGTCGTCGTCGAGCATCGTGACCGCCACCGCCGGTTCCGTGCCGCCCTGCTTGGTGAGCTTGTTGCCGGTCGCGAAGCAGATGAACAGCTCGCCGCTCGTGTGGCCCCCGATCGAGCCGGTTCGAGCGAGTCCGAGGCCGGCCCGCTGTGCCAGCCGGTCGCACTGATGCGGCAGGAGCGGCGCATCGGTCGCGACCACGACGATGATCGAACCTGATCCGGGCGGCGGCCGCCGGTCGCCGTATCGTCCGCCCGGACTGGCGTGGCGCTTCTCCCCATACGCGCTCGGGACGACGTCGTCATTGATGACCTCGCCGACCGGTACCCCGTCCACCCGAAGCCACTCGCGATAGCCGAAGTTCGTCTGCACGAGTGCGCCGACCGTGAACCCGCCGTCGCGATCTTCTATCACGCGCGACGCGGTCCCGATCCCGCCCTTGAACTCGAACGAGATCGCGCCGGTGCCGCCACCGACATTGCCTTCGGCCAGCGGACCACCCGTCGCCGCGTCGAGCGCTGCCCGAACGTGTTCCGCACGGACGTGGAAGCCGTTGATGTCGTTCATGTCGCCGTCGAAGATCTCGCCGACCACCGGCAGGAACCACCATGTCTCGTCGAGCCCATCGGTCGCGAGCGCGGCGCCGATCAGCGCGTCGTGCACCACGCCGACGCTGTGGGTGTTGGTCAGGCCGATCGGCCCGCCGAGCTGGCCCGCCTCCCGGATCCACTCGAGCCCCGTCATCTCGCCGTTCCCGTTCAGGCTGTGCGAGCCGGCGAAGTAGCGCACGGCTGGATCCGGACCGGGCACGACCACCGTCACGCCCGTGCGGATCGGCCCCGCGCCGACGCGCAACGGACCCTCGCCCTCGATCAGCGTGGTGTGTCCGACGGTCACGCCCGCGACGTCGGTGATCGCGTTGTTCGGCCCTGGCGTCCCGCGCCCGACGGCGATGCCCAGGTCCCTCACTCGCATCCGGGCATCGTACCGGCGGGCCGTCGCGCCGGACGGCCGTATCATCCGCCGGTGACCCAGCCCCACATCCGGCCAGCGTTGCCGGCATCGTCCCTCGCCCGAGCGCGCCGCCTCCGGGCGTCCATCGCGGTCGCACGCCCGATCGACATCGTCGAGGCGTTCGGCGACCTGCCCGGGATCTGCCTGCTCGAAAGCGCGCGGCCGGGGCGCAACGCCCGATGGACCTACTTCACGGCGGACCCGGTGGCCGTCCTGGAGGCGCCGGCCGCGGGATCGGACCCGTTTGCCGTCGCGCGCCGCCTCGTCGCCCGGCTCGACGCGACGCCGCTCCCCGCGGACGCCCCGCCCTTCGCCGGCGGACTCGTGGGCTTCCTCGGGTACGACCTCGGCCATGCCTTCGAACGCCTGCCGTCCCTCGCGGTTGACGACCAGGAGCTGCCGCCTCTCCGGCTCGCGCTCCACGACTGGGTCGTGGCGTGGGATCGCCGGTCGGGGACGGCCTGGCTCGCCGGCCGGGCGCTGGATGGCGACGAGCGCCAGCTCGCCCGCCGGCTCGACGAGGTTCATGCGCGCCTGACCGAGCCGCGACGCCCCGACGCCGCGGCAGCGGCCGACCTCACGCGGGCCGACAGCGATAGCAACGGGCCTCTCCGTTTCGTGTCCGGCCTCGACCGGCCCGCCTATGAGGCCGGTGTCGAGGCCATTCGCGCGCGCATCGCCTCCGGCGAGATCTACCAGGCGAACCTCACCCGCCGGCTCGAGACGCCGTTCGACGGCCGGCCGTGGGAGCGCTATCGCCGGCTGCGGACCGGGGATCCGTCGCTCTTCTCGGCGTACCTCGACCTCGGCCCCAGCCCGCTGACCGGACGGCCGCGAGCGCTCCTGTCCGCGTCGCCCGAGCCGTTCCTCTCCGTCGACCGGGACGGCGTCGTGACGACCGACCCGATCAAGGGCACACGGCCGCGGGGACGCGACCGGGCCACCGACCGCGCGCTCGCCTGCGAGCTGCTTGCGAGCGCCAAGGATCGTGCCGAGAACGTGATGATCGTCGACGTCCTGCGCAACGACCTCGGTCGCGTCTGCCGTCCCGGGAGCGTCCGCGTACCGCGCCTGTGCCGGCTCGAGCGCACGGTCGCGGTCCAGCACCTTGTATCCACCGTGACAGGCATCCTCGCCGACGGCGGCGACGCCTTCGATCTCCTGGCCGCGTCGTTCCCGGGCGGGTCAATCACCGGCGCGCCGAAGATCCGGGCGATGGAGATCCTCGAAGGCCTCGAACCGGTACGCCGAGGCCCGTACACCGGCGCGCTCGGCTGGATCGGCCCCGACGGGGCGATGCAGACCTCGATCCTCATCCGGACCTTCGTGGCGGATGGCCGGCGGCTCACGCTGCATGTCGGAGGCGGGATCACGTGGGGCAGCGAGCCGGCCGCGGAATGGGCTGAGACCGTCGCCAAGGCACGCGGCCCGCTCGAGGCCGTCGGGGGTGTCGAAGTACCCGCCTGACCCGCGACCCTATCATCGAACGATGCAGCCTGGACACGTATGGGTCGACGGGGACGTGCGATCCGCGGACGGGGCACACCTGTCGGTCTTCGATCGCGGCTTCCAGCTTGGTGATGCCGTGTTCGAGACGCTCCGCGCGCGGGCCGGTCGCGTGACGGAGCTCGACGAGCACGTCGCGCGACTCGGGCGCTCCGCCGACGGGCTCGGGATCGAACTCCCGGCGGACATTGCGAAGCGTCTTGCGCGCGGGATCCGGGACCTGCTCGCCGCCGAGTCGCTCGACGGGCCGGATGGCGATGCCTCGATCCGGATCACGGTGTCCCGCGGCGTCTACCTCGGGCGCGGCCTGCTCCCTCCAGAGGTGCACACGACGCCCACGATCGCGATCCAGGCGTGGCCGGTCGTGCCGCCGCCGGCGGGCCATCTCGAGCAGGGCATCCACCTTGCACCGTCGTCGGTCCGCCGCGATCCGCAGAATCCGCTCGCGATGCTCAAGACCACGTCCCGCGCCGACTATGTCTACGCCCGGCTCGAGGCGCGGCGCGCCGGCGCGGACGACGCGCTGTTCCTGACCATCGACGGCCTGCTGTCCGAGGCGACGAGCGCCAACATCTTCCTGATCCGTCACGCCCAGAACGGCGAGGCGGAGCTGGCCACGCCGGCGCTCGACTGCGCGATCCTTCCCGGCACCACCCGCTCGTGGCTGCTCGGCTGGGCGGCGCGCGTCGGCCTGCGCCCGGTCGAAGCCTGGCTGACGCCGCGCGACCTTGCCGCCGCCGACGAGGCGTTCGTGTCATCGAGCGTCGCCGGGATCCTGCCGGTGACGCGGTTCGACGGACGCGACGTCGGCAGCGGACGACCCGGACCGTGGACCCGCCGCGCCCGGGAGGACCGCGAGGCCTTCATCCGGGACGGAGTGCCGGCATGACCCGCGACGAGCTCATCGCCCGGACGCGGCAGTTGATCGACGAGGGCGACCGGCTGGCGGCCGATCCCTCCCTCGGCGCTCTCCAGGTCTGGCTCCAGCTGTCCGACGACCTGCTGGCGACCGCGTGGGGGAGCATGGACCGCTACCACCTCGCGTGGCTGCTCGTCGGGAAGCCAAAGGGCACGATCCGTGGCCGCGCGATGACCGTCGAGGAGGAGGCGGCCTACGTCCGCGAAGTCGCGGAGCAGAAGACGGCAGCATTGCGCATGAGCCTCGACGCGGTGGAGCGGCAGGGCATGCCGTTCCTCGGTGAGACCGGCGGCGTGGGACACGGCCCGCCCGCTCGGCCCGAACTGCCCCAGGACCCAACGCTCGCCGAGCGCCTGGCCGATGCGCGTCGCCAGGCCGAGGAGCATGTCGACCACGACGCGCCGCGCGCGCCGCGCCCCGAACGCATGCAGCGGTGACCGAGGAGCGCCGCGTCCCGGCGGTCGGCGGAACGCGGACGGTCCCCGAGCCGGACCCCATCGCCAGCGACTACCTGCTGCTCGGGTTGCGCCTCGACCAGCACGTGCCTGGCCTGATCGATGCCTACTACGGGCCGGCCTCGCTGAAGGCGCAGGTCGAACTCGAACCGAAGCGCTCGCCGGCCGCGCTGCGTGACGACGCCGCGGCCCTCCGAGCGCGGGTGACCGAGGAGACCGACGAGCCTGACCGGCGGACATGGCTCATCGCACAGCTCGTGGCGCTCGAAACGCAGGCCGCCGTGCTTGCCGGCGACCCCGTGCCGTATGAGGGCTTCGTCGCGAAGGCGTTCGACTTCGAGCCGCGCAGGGTCCCGGAGTCGGCGCTGGATTCGGCGGCTGCGCGGATCGACGAGCTCCTGCCCGGTGACGGCGACATCTCCGGCCGCCTCGAGGCATGGGATAGCGAGGTCGCGATCCCCGTCGACCGGCTGCGCGCCGTCCTCGACTGGCTGGTGGAGCGGTTCCGCGCCCGCTCGGCGGACCTGTTCGGCGTGCCGCCCGGCGAGCAGCTTGGAATCGGGCTCGTCCGCAACCAGCCCTGGTCGGCCTACAGCTGGTACGACGGCGGCCTGCACTCCCGCATCGACATCAACACCGACCTGCCGGCCCAGGTGCCCGACCTCGCCCACGTCGTCGCACACGAGACATACCCTGGCCACCACCTCGAGCACGCGTCGAAGGACCTCGAGCTGGTCGAGCGCGGCAGGATCGAGTCCAGCATCCTGCTGATCAACACGCCCGAATGCCTGATCAGCGAAGGGCTCGCGAACCTGGGCGTCGAGTTCGTCTACCCGCCGAACGAGCGGCCAGGCGTGCTGGAGGAGCTGTTCGAGGTCGCCAGTCTCGCGTGGGCGGCCGACCCGCTCCGGCGCCGCGATACGGCCGGACGCGCGGCGGCCCTCTACGAGCCGCGCGCGACGCTGCAGACGTCACGGGTCAATGCCGCGCTGATGCTCCACGCGGATGGCGCTTCCCGCGAGGAGGCCCTCGATTACCTCGTCCGGGCCGGCCGCTACCCGCGCGCCGTCGCCGAGAAGCGCCTCGAGTTCCTCGTTCACCCGCTGTGGCGGACGTACATCTTCGTGTACAGCGAGGGCGAGGCCCTCCTGCGCCGCTGGGTCGTTGCAGTTCCGGAGGCGGATCGCCCCGCGCGCTTCGCCCGTCTCCTCCACGAGCAGCTCACGCCCGGGGCGATCCTCGCGGAACTTCGCCGCTAGGTGGTCACGGGCCGGCCCGATCCGGGCTGGCCGTCTGCGGACACGCCGTCGAGGGCCACCGGATCGCGCCGCTGCCCGAGCCACGCCATCGCAAAGCCTGCCAGCGCTCCGCCGAGCACCGCCAGGGTCACCACGCCGAGCACCGGGACCTCGTTGGACGTCGAAGCCACTGCGCCCGACTTCAGCTCGTCGCGTTCCTGCGTCAGCGTCCGAACCTCGGCCCGCAACGTGGCGGCCTGCTCCTGGAGCCCACCGAGGTCGCGTTCGAGGCGATCGATCCGCGGGAGCAGCTCCGAGCGCACCAAATCCGCCGCCGCAGTCGTCGCCACGGCCGGGGCCGAGCCAACAACCGGAGCCGAGCCGTCGGCCTCGAGCACGGTTCCGGTGACGGGCTGCGTCTCGACCGCCAGTTGCTGCAGCTCGATGCCGTAGCTCCAGCTGCCAGCGTTCGGGAACGTGAACCGCGCGACGAAGTGGCCCGCGGCACCACTCGGTTCGGCCGGTACGTCGAACGTCTCGCCGGTGATGGTGTTCGTGAGGCGCAGGGTTGGATCCTCGAAGCCGGCCGGCGTCACGCCGTGCTGGAGGACCGTAAAGCCGTACTCGACCTCCTCGCCGGCGCGCGGCTCGGGTGGGGCGGCGTCGTCCCCGACGATGGTCGCCCAACCGCCGGCCAGCACCGCGGTCGCACCGAGAGAAAGGAGCAGGGTCGCGGCAGCGGCCGCGCGCAGGATCCGGGTGGTCATGGTGCCCTCCAAACGAGCGTCGATGGACCTACTACACCGCAACGGCCGGGGCGGTTCCCAAGCGGCGGCTAGGTGCGCGGGTCGTCCAGGGCGCGGATGAACAGGGCGCGGTCCGCTCCGTCGCCGTCGTAGTGGGGGTGGGCGGGTACGCCGTAGATCGACGTCGTTCCCGGTCCCTCGTCGAGCCGGAACCCGAGGTGCCGATGGAAATCGACGGAGGCGCGGTTGCCCGGCCACGTGATCGCGTGGACCTCCCGTACCCCGGCCGCCAGCGCATCGTCGAAGAACTGCTCGTAGAGCGCCCGGCCGATTCCGTGTCTTCGGTGGTTCGGGCTCGTCCCGATCATGTGTGCGTACGCGATCTCCGGATGATCGGCGCTGATGAAGCCGACGAGGAACCCGACGAGCCGCCCGGCATCATCCTCGGCGATCCAGGACGTCCCGCTGAAGTGGCGGAACCACAGGCGCGGCAACAGGGCCCGCATCTTGCGGCCGCCCCACCATTCGTCCACGAGGTCGACGACCTGCGCGTGGTCCGCTTCGGTCGGGCGGCGGAATGTAACGGGGCTCACCGGGCAGCCAGCCACGCGGCCGCGGCAGCAAACAGGAACTGGAGCGGGACGAGCAACTCGAACGTTTCGGCGAGGTAGTCGACCGGGCCAAGCACGCCGCCCTCGTACCGGGCGAAGAGCCACAGCCCGAGCTGGCCGGCCAGGACGGCACCAGCCGCGAGCCCTACCGCCAGCCAGCCCCGGGTCGATGGCGCCACGGCGTCGAGCCCTCCGGCGCGGACCGCGACGGCGATCGCCCAGCCGCCGAGGCCGGCAACCGCGATGAGCCCGGCAGTGATCAGCAGGACGCCGCCGAGGACCGTGATAGAAACGGCGAGGATCAATCCCGTCAACGCACCGAAGGCGATCGCGCGTCCGAGCGACCCGCCTGCCTCCGCCCGGTCCTCGTTGCCCGCCGTGGTTCCGGATTCCGCGGTCCGATAGCGGTCCGAGGGGGGCCGCGCCAGCCGGCGCTCGCCGCCATCCGGGCGGTCCGGCGCAGCACCGTTCGGGGTCGTCATCGGGCGCATCGTACGCGCTACTCCGCGCCCACGATCCCGGCTACACTCCCGGTCGTGAGCCACCCAAGCCTTGGCCGCGAACCGCGCGACCTGACCGCCGGCTTCCCGGACGCCGCAGAACGCCTCCGGACGTCCCGCGGGCGCATCGGCGCGCGAGCGCTCGACATCGCCCTCGCGGATCGCGAGGGCATGCGCGAGCGGTACGACGAGCTCGGCTTGCGCAGGCTGCTGCGGGATGCCGAGCTGCTGGTCGATCGCCTGGCCCTGTCAGTGGCCGCCAACGACGCCTATTACCTGCGCGACTACGCGGTGTGGACGGACATCGTCTATCGCCGCCGGCGCGTCCCGATGGACGACCTGGTGGCGTTGTGCGAGGGGATCCGCACCGCGTCGGCGAGCGTGCTGTCGACGGACGAGCAGGCGGCCGCGAACGCGGCGCTCGACGAGGCGATCGAGGTCTACCGCTGGACCCGCCGCCTCGCCGGCGACGCCCGCAAGAAGAACGCCTTCCTGCAGTTCCTCTACAAGGGCGGCTGAGCGTGACGATCAAGTGGGTCAAGACCGATCCGCTCGTCATGAACGGCGAGCCGTTCTGTTACGGCTCGCGGCTCACAGTGCGCCAGCTGCTTGAGCTGCGCTCGAACGGCTACGGACTGACGGAGCTGCTCAAGGACCACCCCGAGCTGCGTGTCGTCGGGATCGCGGCCGCTTACACGTTCGCGGCCGACCATCCCGAGCGCTATGCCGATTTCTTCGAGGCCGACGGATCGTTGGCCGGGCCCGGGCTACAGCGAGGTGGAGGCCGCCCGCCTGCCCGAGCAGTACCGGCTGCCGGGGATCGTGATCAAGCCTCGTGCCGCGCGGCGCACCTGACCAAATCCGAGTCCGGCGCAAGGGTATCCGGCCGTTCGGTGCTACCCTCAACGACATGACCGATCAGCAGACGACCACCGCCGATGCCGCCCCGCCCGCCTTCGACACTGAGCGACGGGCCACGGAGCTGGCGATCCTCGACGCCCTCCGTTCGGTCGTCGACCCGGAGATCGGGATGAACGTCGTCGAGCTGGCCCTGATCAAGCAGATCATCCTCGGGACGGACGAGACCGAGATCAAGATGATCCTGACCACGCCGTTCTGCCCGTATGCCGGGTCGATGATCGCCCAGGTCAAGGAGCAGGTCGAGTCGGTCGTCGAGCACGACGTCAAGGTGACCCTGCTGGCCGAGCGCTGGGATCCGCGCGACGCCGGCCTCATGTGGTGAGCGCCCGGTGACCGACGCGTCGCGGCGCGCGAGTCCCGGCTTCGACTCGGCCGTCGCGACCGGCAAGGGCGACGACGGCACGACCGGCCTCCTGTTCGGTGGCGAGCGCATCGCCAAGGATGACCCCCGCGCCGAGGCCTACGGCACGATCGACGAGGCCGTGGCCGCCCTCGGGCTCGCCCGCGCCGAGCTCGGCCTCAAGCAGGAGCTCGACGTGGTGCCGCCCGGGCTGACCGGGATCGCCGACCTCGTCCTGCGTCTCCAGCGCGAGCTGTTCGTCGTCGGTGCGGAACTGGCCACCAACCCGGACGCGTGGGACCGCCTGCAGGACGGAACGACGCGGGTATCCGCCCAGATGGTCGAGGGCATCGACACGCTCCTGCGGGAGCTCGAAGCCCACGTCGAGATGCCGCGCGAGTTCATCGTCCCCGGCGAGTCACGCACCAGCGCCGCGCTCGAGCTGGCGCGCACGATCCTTCGCCGAGCGGAGCGGCGGGCCGTTGCGCTGGGCCGCGATGGACTGGTGCCGGGACCCTATCTGCTACCGTATCTGAACCGGCTCGCCGATCTGCTCTGGGTCCTCGCAAGGGCCGTCGAACAGGCAGAGTCAAGGCGAGCGCCGCCGTCACGACCGGGGAGGCGGCGAAACTCCGGACCCCGGGCGGAGGAAAGCTAGGAAAACGATGGGCCCGAACCAGAACCCCTTGGTCCCCAACCAGAATCAATTGAAACCGAACCAGAGCCCCTATGCCACGCCGTCGGCAACGTCGACGCCGTCGAAATCTGGGCGTCCGCCCGGCTGCCGAGCTTTCGACCGCGTTCCTCACCCAGGCATTTGCCTGGATGTTCGTCGGGCTCCTGCTGACCGCCGGCGTCGCCTACGCCGTCCAGAGCAACGCCCGGTTGCTCGAATTTGCCGGTGAGTACACGTTCCTGATCCTCATCGCCCAGCTCGGCATCGTGTTCGCGATCGCGGGCGCCATCAACCGGATCAGCGCGACCGCCGCGCTCGGCCTGTTCTTCGTCTACGCCGCTTCAGTCGGCATCACGATCGGGCTGATCGTCTCGTTCTACACCACGGCGTCGGTCGCAACGGCGTTCCTGTCCGCGTCCGCGATGTTCGGCGCCGCGGCGATCTACGGGGCAGTGACCAAGCGCTCGCTGGCCGGGCTCGGCGGCATCCTGTTCATGGGCCTGATCGGCCTGATCGTCGCCTCCGTGATCAATATCTTCATCGGCTGGGAGCAGCTGAACTTCCTCATCTCGATCGTGGGCGTCGTGATCTTCACCGCCCTGACCGCGTACGACGTGCAGCGGATCCAGCAGGGCGACATCGCGGCCGGCGTCGGATCGATGGAGAAGGCGGCCGTCATCGGCGCCCTCCACCTGTACCTCGACTTCATCAACCTGTTCCTGTTCTTCCTGCGACTCACGGGCGGCTCGCGCAACTAGAGCGCAGCGTTCCGCGAAATCCGACGGCGGCCCCTCCGGGCCGCCGTTCTGCATGTCCGAGGGCGTAACAGTTTGACGATCCGTGCGTCATGCGTATGGATGAAGCGGCAGGCATTGCTGCATGTCACAGTTGCGCGGGGACCACCGTCGGAGCCGCCGCGCCGTCACAACAACGCGGTGCCGCGCCGTACGAACTACTGGAGGGAGGCAACGATGCCTGACAATTCCACCCCGCGATCCCGGCGTGCCCTGCTTGCGGCCGCGGCGGGAGGCGCTGCAGCTCTGGCTGCGCACGCAGCCCTTCCACTCACCGCGATGGCGGCCGACCCGAATGACGTCCTGCTCGGAGGCCTCAACGCCTCGACCGCGACCACATTGATCGCGAACTCGACGCCCGACAGCCACGGCTTCGCCGTCTCATCGACCGGCCTCGGCATCGGTGTTGACGGGACGAGTTCCGGGACCGCCGGTGTCCGCGGGATCAGCGTTGATGCCACCAATGCCGCTACGACCGCAGCGATGGCGTACACCGGCGCCTACGGATGGTCGGCCGAGTTCCCAGATGAGACCGGCGTCGGCGTCGGCGTTTGGGGGGACAGCCCCGACTGGGGCGTGTACGGCACCGGTGGTGTCGGCGTATACGGCTACGGCCCCAACGGTGTCGGTGTGATCGGCGAGTCCGGCAACACGTCGGCCCCGGCGATCATCGCCTTCGGTGCGACTGCCAGCAGCCCTGCCCTCGAGGTCCAGGGCAAGGTCAAGTTCAACCGCGCGGGCCGCAAGACCATCGGCGCGGGCAAGTCGAGCCTCGCCGTCACCATGGCCGGCGTCACGACAACGAGCAAGGTCCTCGCGGTCCTCAACAGCAACCGCTCGAGTCGCTATGTCCGCGCGGTGGTTCCTTCGACCGGCAAGTTCACGATCTATCTGAACTCGTCGGTCAGCTCGTCCACGTACGTCGCCTATTTCGTGTTCGACTGACATGGACGAGCAGCAGGTCGACAGCCATGCGCGCCGCGGCGGCCGCGCGTGGTGATCGAGGGATCGACCGCGCCTCAGCGGCTCGCATCGAGACGACCCTGAGGGCCGCCAATTCGCGGCGAGCCGAACGGTCCAACCGCAGCACCCGCTCGGTCGACGCGGTCCTGCGCAAGGGCGGCCGCTCCGGCTCGCACCGCAAGCTGGACGCCGTTTCGGAGTAAGCGGTACCGGAGTTCGGGCCCGACGGACGTCGGGAGCTGCGAGGCTCCCGGCGTTTCAATTCCGCCCGTCAAACGCCCAGGATCACCTTCGCGATGAGGAAATAGATCACGAGCCCACTGGTGTCGACGATCGTGGTGATGAACGGCGCCGACAGCACGGCCGGGTCGAGGCCGAGGCGGCCCGCCAGGAGTGGCAGCAATGAGCCGACGGTCGACGCAAACGTGCAGATCGTGGCCACCGACAGCGACACGACCGCGCCCATCTGGGTACCGAAGAGGAGCGAGACGGGCACGAACGCGATCAGCCCCAGCCCGACGCCGAGCATGAAGCCAACGCGCGCCTCGCGGCCGACGACCCGCGGCAGGTCCTCGAAGCGGACCTCGCCGACGGCCAGGGCGCGCACCACGGTGGTCGCCGACTGCGCCCCGGTGTTGCCGCCCGTGCCGATGAGCAGCGGGATGAACAGCGACAGCGTCACGACCGTCTCGAGCGCGAGCTGGAAGTAGTCGAGCACGCTGACCGTCAGGCTGGCCGCGACGATGAGCAGGAGCAGCCACACGATGCGCGTCCGCGCGAGGCGGAACACCGACACCGAGAAGTACGGGCGCCCGACTGGCTCCGAACCGCCGGACCGGGCGATGTCCTCGGTCTCCTCCTCCTCGAGGACCTCGATGGCGTCGTCGACCGTGACGATGCCGACGAGGCGGTTCTCGGTGTCGACGATCGGCAGCGCGAGCAGGTCTGCCTCGCCGATGAGGCGTGCCACGATCTCCTGGTCGTCATCGACCCGCGCCGAGTAGACCTCGGCGTCGGTCTCCATCAGGTCGCCGATCCGCTGATCGGGATCCGCGACGACCACGTCGCGCAACCCGATGGCACCGATCAGGTGGCGCTGGTCGTCGGTGACCGGCAGGGCGTAGACGGTCTCCGCGGAGCTTCCGGCCTGGCGCACCTTGTCGAGTGCCTGCTCTGCGCTCATGCCGGCGCGCAGGCTGACGTACTCCGGCGACATGATCCGGCCGGCGGTGTCCTCGGGGTAGCCGAGCAGGGTCGCGGTGAGCGCCCGCTCCCACGGGCTCAGCCCGGCCAGCAGCCGGCGCGCGACCTTGGCCGGCATCTCGTCCACGAGACGCGCCCGGTCGTCGGGATCCATGGCCTCGAACAGCTGGACGACGCGCTCGTCGCGCAGGCTGTCGAGCAACGCCTGCTGGTCGGCCGGGTCGAGCGCCTCGAAGACCTCGATGGCGCGGTCCTTCGCGAGCAACCGGAAGGGCACAGCGCGCTGCTCGGGATCGAGGCGCGCCAGCTCCTCGGCGATCTCGACCGTGTTCATGTCGTTGAGCCGGTCGTTCAGGCGCTCGATGTCGCCGCTCTCGACGAGCTCCTCAAGGGTCGGCATGGGACTGTTCCGTCGGCAGCGGCGCCAGGCGCCGGGGAGGGATGCCGCGCGCGGCGGCCCCGCGAATGATAGGCGGCGACGCGTTCCGCGGGTGCGAGTCCCGAAACGGCAACGGGCCCCGCCGGCGCAGGGCCCGTCAGATCAGCGCAGGGGGGCGTCAGCCAGCGGCGGCCGGCGCCACGTTCTGGTTCCGGCGGAACACGTTTTCGGGGTCGTACTCGCGCTTGAGCTCGGCCAGACGCTCGTACGTGGGGCCGTAGCTGTCGCGGATGAGGGACGCGCCCTCCTCGAGCAGTCCCGGGAAGTTCAGGTAGCTGCCGCCACTCGCCTCCGACGCCACGGACGCGAGGACGTCCCGGGCCCAGGCGATGTTGTCGTCGTCGTCGGCCGGGTGCTCCCAGTTGGCCTCGGGACTCACGAGGTAGCCCGGATCGCGCGGCCCGAACGCGGTCGCCTCCGCCGGCACGGCGCTCATCTGCCCGCCGTTGAGCCACAGGTCGATCGTCGAGTGACCCGATGGGCGCTGCTTCGATCCGGCTGACCAGGGCGTCGATGGACGCGTCACTCAGCGACGGCAACCGCTGCGACTTCCAGTAGTAGCGATGGCCTGCGGGATAGTCGGCATCGAAGACGGTCTGTGCCTCGATGTACGGCATCGTCCCGCTGAAGTCCACGAGCGGTGTTCCCAGCTCGCGGATCGGTCGGAGCGCTGCCATCCCGTGGTCCGACGGGCCTGCGAACATCCCGAGGACCGCCACGAACGGGACGCCGTGGAGCGCCGGGTCGAAGGCGTCGAGCGGCGGGACGTGCCCGAGCACCGCGATCGTGCTGATGTCACCGGTCGGGTCCGCGGCCACGACCTGCTCGTGCCCGCGCAGCACTTCGTGCGCGGCCGCGAGCGGGTAGAGGATGTTCGCGAAGGCCACTTCCGGCCCGAGCTGGTGGAGGCGGAACTCGAAGGTCGTCACGACCCCGAAGTTCCCGCCGCCGCCACGCAGGCCCCACAGCAGGTCGGGCCGCTGGGTCGCGCTCGTCCAGACGATCCGCCCGTCGGCGAGCACGACCTCGGCGCCGATCAGGTTGTCGGCGCTCAGGCCGTGGCGGCGCCGCAGCCAACCCATGCCGCCGCCGAGGGTGAGGCCACCGACTCCGGTATCGCTCACGACGCCGCCCGGCGTCACGAGCCCGAACGGCTGGGTGGCAGCGTCGAGCTGACCCCACGTGACGCCACCACCGACCGTGGCGGTGCGGCGGATCGGATCGATCTCGATCCCGTGGATCGAGGACAGGTCGATGACGAGGCCGTCGTCGACATTCGCCAGGCCGGCGACGTTGTGGCCGCCCCCGCGAACCGCGATCGGCAGGTCGCGCTCGCGCGCGAAGCGGATCGCTGTGGCCACGTCGATGGCCGTGCTGGGTCGCACGATCAGCGCCGGGCGGGGATCGATCATGCCGTTCCAGATGCGGCGCGCCTGGTCGTACTCTGGGTCGGCCGGCTCGGTGACGGTGCCGGCGATGAGCGCACGCAGCGCTCCGGCCGCATCGCCTGCGGTCGGTGTCAGGGTCATGGTTCGGGGCTTCCTTTGACGGTGAATGTGTTGGTGGCCAGCTGGAAGCCGGCCGGGCCGACCATTGAACGTCGGGCGAGTAACGCATGTGAATGGACAAACGCCAATCACGAATGTGACAAGCGCGACCAGTCTGCCGGTAGATCACGCGCGACGCCTCCACGGTTCCGATTTCGGACGCCTGGAGAGGTCACTCCCGTCCGCGCGCGGATTCCGAAATCGGATTCCGAATTCGGAAACGTGGGCCGGAGCGGACTGACTTCGCCGACCGTTCGAAATCGGAAAGGCCTCGGCCCGCCCCCAAACCAGGCTCGATTGACGCTCCAGCCCGGCGCCCGTAGACTCAATCCCGACGAAATGACTCGGAATTCCACGCTCCTTCCCACCCATCGGCCAGCCTTCCACGGCAGCGGTGCCCTCGCCTTCTCGACCAAGGGCGAGTACGGCGTCCGGCTCATGGTCCAGCTCGGCCGGCATTACGGCAGCGGCCCCGCGTCGCTCGCCGAGATTGCCGCTGAAGAGGACCTCCCGCGGGCGTATCTCGAGCAGCTCGTGACGAGCCTCAGGGATGCCGGACTCGTGGTCAGCACGCGCGGTGCGCGCGGCGGCTACGAACTGGCGCGACCGCCGATCGAGATCGGGATGGGCGAGGTCCTGCGTGCCCTCGAAGGCCCGATCGCGCCGATGTTCTGCGCATCGGACGACCCTGAGCACGCCCTCATCTGCGATCGCTCGTCCCGCTGCACGGTCAACCTGCTGTGGGTGCGGGTCCGCGATGCCGTGACGAGCGCGGTCGATTTCGATGACCCTGGCCGATCTCGTGCCGCTCCCGGGCACGCCGGCCGTGACGACCCCCGCACTGACTGGAGCCGTGACCACTTCGTGACCCAACAAGAACTCGTCATTGGCGGCCTGCGTGTCGCGCCAGTCGCCGACCCGACGCACGAGATCCTGCAGGGGATCGACCTCACCGTCGGTAAAGGCCAGGTCCACGCGATCATGGGCCCGAACGGTTCAGGCAAGACCACCCTCGCCTACGCGCTGATGGGTCACCCCGCCTACAAGGTGACCGGCGGCGAGATCTCGTTCAAGGGCCGCGACGTCCTCGCACTGTCGCCGGACAAGCGGTCGCGCCTTGGGCTATTCCTCGCCTTCCAGTACCCCACCGCGATCCCCGGCCTGAGCGTCGCGTCGTTCATCCGAAGCGCCCTCAACGCGAAGCTCCAGGGCGTCGACAAGACGACCGAGGTCGACCCGACCGACCCGATGCGCGGCGGTATCTCGATGCGTGACTTCCGCACGAAGATGCGCGAGAAGATGGCCCTTCTGCGCATGGACGAGGGCTTCGCCAGCCGCTACGTCAACGAGGGCTTCTCGGGCGGTGAGAAGAAGCGCCTCGAGATGCTCCAGCTGGCCATGCTCGAACCCGAGATCGCGATTCTCGACGAGACCGATTTCGGGGCTCGACATCGACGCCCTGCGGATCGTCGCGGAGGGCGTGAACGCGATGCTCAGCCCGGACATCGGCGTGCTCCTGATCACGCACTACCAGCGGCTGCTCAACTACATCACCCCGGACGTCGTGCACGTCCTCGCCGAGGGCCGGATCGTCAAGAGCGGCGGAAAGGAGCTCGCCCTTCAGCTCGAAGAGGAGGGCTACGGGCCGATCCTGCGCGAAGCCGGCCTGTCGATCGACGCGCCGGACGAGGCGCTCCACGTGCCCCAGTCCCCGGACGAGGAGCCCGTCGAGGTAGGCGGCGCGGCGGGCGGCCGCAGGTGACGCTCACCTCGGGGCCGGCGAAGGCGATCAATCCGCACACGCTGCGGGCCGACTTCCCGATCCTGCGCACGACGGTCCACGGCAGGCCGCTGGTCTACCTCGACTCGGCGTCCACGAGCCAGAAGCCGCAGGTCGTCATCGACGCCGTCGACGAGTTCTACCGCGAGTACAACGCCAACGTCCATCGCGGGATCTACGAGATCGGCGAGCGGTCCACGGCCGCATACGAGAAGGCCCGCGCACAGATCGCGCGGTTCATCGGCGCGTCGGACGCGCACGAGGTCGTCTTCACCCGTAACGCGACCGAGGCGATCAACCTCGTCGCGTACTCGTGGGGTCGCAAGTCGATCAGCCGCGGGGACGTGATCGTGCTCACCGAGATGGAGCACCACGCGAACCTCGTTCCGTGGCAGCTCCTCGTCCAGGAGAAGGACGGCGACCTCGAGTTCATCCCGATCACCGACGACGGCCTGCTCCGGCTCGACGTGTTCGAGGTGCTCCTCAAGCTCAAGCCGAAGCTCGTCGCGTTCACCCACGTCAGCAACACGCTCGGCACGATCAACCCTGTCGAGGAGCTGACGCGCATGGCCCACGACGTCGGAGCGCTCGTGCTCATCGACGGGGCGCAAGCCGTCCCCCACGTGCCGGTGGACGTCGAGGCGATCGGTGCGGACTTCTACGCGTTCTCCGGCCACAAGATGCTCGCTCCGACCGGCTCGGGCGCCCTGTGGGCGCGCCGCGAGCTGCTCGAGTCGATGCCGCCCTTCCTCGCCGGCGGGGAGATGATCCGCGAGGTCCACCTCCGCCGGTCGGAGTGGAACGACATTCCGTGGAAGTTCGAGGCTGGCACGCCGGACGTGTCCGCGGCCATCGGCCTGGGTGCCGCGGCGGACTACCTGCTCGGCCTCGGCATGGACTCGGTTCGCGAGCACGAGCGCGAGCTCGTGTCGTATGCGCTCGAAACGCTCTCCAGTGAGGTGCCCGGGATCGAGCTGTACGGTCCGCCGGCCAACCAGCGTGGCGGCGTCGTCCCATTCAACCTGCCGGCGATCCATCCCCACGACGTCGCGCAGGTCCTCGATCGCTCCGGCATCGCGGTCCGTGCCGGACACCATTGCACGATGCCGTTGCACGAGCGGCTCGACCTCGCGGCCACGGCCCGCGCGAGCTTCAACGTCTACTCGACGCGCGAGGACATCGACGCGCTGGTAGCTGGACTCAAGGAAGTTCAGCGCGTCTTCGACGTCTAGCTTCCGGCAAGCTGCTCGATGAGCGGCTCCAGCTGTGCGAGCTCGGGTTCGTCGTACCAGCCGACCAGGTACGAGTTGATGCCCCACCGCTCGCGCGACCGGCGGAATTTGTCGACCAGGCTCGGGATCGTCCCGATCACGGAATAGGGCGACTCGATGATGTCGTCAGGCTCGATCTCCAGGCCCGTCGTCGCGCGATAGGCATCGGCCACGCGTTGCGCCACCGCGCGGGCGTTCGACGTGATCGCGATCGGCCCGACGAGCCGGAGCACGCTCAGGTCGAGCTGGCCGAAGCGCGCCCCGGCCTCGTCCCGCACCCAGCCCGCCCGCGTGTCCATCCGCTCCGGCCACGCGTCGGGCAGGGACTCGCGGTCCTGGCGCAGGTCGAGCCCGACGATGTCGCCCTCCCGGGCGGCGAGTCGCAGTACCCGTTCGCGCGTCCCGCCCACGATGAACGGCGGGTGTGGCCGCTGGACCGGTTTCGGCCGACCGTCGAGTTCGGTGATCGTGTAGTGGCGGCCCGAGAAGCTGAACGGCCCGTCGGCGAACAGCCCGCGAAGGATGGCGATCGCCTCGGTCATCCGATCGATTCGCACACCGGGCGGGTCGAACTGCATGCCGATCGCCCGGTATTCGGGCTCGTTCCAGCCCGCCCCGATCCCGACGTCAAGGCGGCCGTCACTGAGGACGTCGAGCGTCGCGAGCTCCTGCGCCACGACGGCCGGGTGCCGCAGGTCGTTGTTCAGCACCAGCGGGCACACGCGCAGCCGTTCGGTCGCCATCGCGGCAGCGGTGAGCATCGGGATCGCCGCCAGCTGCGGCTCGAGGTGGTCGTGGATGCAGAGGTGCGAGTAGCCGACGGACTCGACCGCCTTCGCGTGCTCGACGAGCGCTGCCCGGTCGACGACGGTGCGCAGCCCTGCGATGAACCGGAACTGGCGTGGCATGCGTACACGGTAGCCGGATCATGGCTGCCGGTTCAGCCGGGAACGAGCGACCTCCACGTCTCGAGCGCCCACTGCCAGTCCTCGGGATCGTCGAACGTGATGCGGACGACGGCACCCGAACCGCGGACGGCCATGAACCCTTCGACGACGCCGATCTCGACGCCCGAGCTCGAATCGGTCATCAGGCGAGCTCGGCCGAGCAGCGGACCGGCGCGATGCACAAGCGCCTTTGACCCGAGGTTGCCAGCGACCTGATCGAGGAAGTCCTGGGCGGACATCGGGCCCGATGGCGTGCCGGTCGCCGTGGCGGCGAGGGTGATCGTCCGCCCCGCCCCGCCGACCCACAACTCGTCCTCGGCGCGTACCTCGGCGAACGATCCCGGCACCTCGAGCACCCAGCCCGCGTGGGTCAGCACGACGTGGGCGCGCCGGTAGCCGATGAGGGCCGCGGGGGCCGGCATCGTCTTTGCGCGATCGATCACCTGCCCGGCCATGTGGTCGTACAGGCCGCGGACCCGCGCCAGCTCGCGCCAGGCATGCCACGGGTAGGGGAGGCCCGGTTCGAGCGGGAATGCCTTGCTGAGCAACCGATGGACCTCGTCGATGAGCTCGGCCTCGCCCTGGACCGCAGGGGCGCGCCAGCGGACGTCGAGCCACATCAGGCACAGGGCCCGGTTGAGGAGGTAGCGCCCGTCGGTCGCGTCGGCCCACCACGGGGTGGCGTCGACGGCGACGCGGGGATCCGCGATTGCAGCCTCGAGCCAGGCGACGTCCCGGGGACCGAGGGCCGTCGCGATCGCACCTTCGAACGAGTAGCGTGTGCCCTCCGGCAGGCCGAGCTGCGGCGCAGGTCGCCCCGCGCCGGCCGCCTTGTGGGCCCTGATGAGTCGGGGCCCGAGCCACGTCAGGTAGGCCTGCTCGACGACCGGGCGTTCGCCGAACGTGACGTCGAGCGGGTCGCTGCGCGACCACGTGATCGACAGCTCGAGCCCCATTCGTTCGAGCACGCGGCCGACAAAGCGGTGGTAGCCGGGGCCTGCGCTGACGGTCTCGGCGACGAGGCCGACACGGCCGTTGTCCCACGCGAGCATGCGCAGGTCCGGTGCGGCCGGATGGAGGGCGACAGTCAGCTGTGCCTGGTCGTGGCCCGTGGGCCGCAGATGCGTCCGGCGGACGGCATCCGGGTACTCGACCAACAGCCATGCCTCGACATCCGCGAGCAGCTGCTCGCCCGAGGGCTGGCGCAGGATCAGCCCCCGACGAGAAGCCTGGCCCGTGGCGCGGGCAATGAGTTGGCGTTCGAGGATGGAAGCCACCGGTCGCGCGACGATAGCGCCGGCTGGCCCCGCGCGGGCACGTCGCTTGGTACCGCGCCGGCCGCCCAGTGGTACCGGAGTCTTGGTGGCGAAGGTTCTGGCCAATACCGGCCATGGTGATTGAAGGTCAGGATTTGAGCCATCAAGCGAGTCCCCGAGGGATCACTTGACGGCCGAATACGCGCCAACGCGAGTATTGCGCCGGTCTCGGCCGGTCATCGGCCGGTCCGGGCGGCCATGTCTCGGCCTTTCAATTCGGGGGCGAATATTTGGCCACCTTTGGGGCGCCGGCGCGGCTCCCGGACCATATCCGACCGCAGTAGTCGGAATTCAGGAGTCGCGCTACACTCAGTGGAGCCATGGACGACTTGTATCGCGACTACATCCTCGAGCACTACCGGCGACCCCACAACTTTGGGGTCATCGACAATCCCGATGCGTCCTACGAGGGCGCCAACCCGCTGTGCGGCGATCGGATCACGTTGATGGTCGGCGTGAAGGACGGAATCGTGGACCGCGTCGCGTTCACGGGTCGTGGCTGCGCGATCAGCCAGGCAAGCGCCTCGCTGCTGACCGACGAGATCAAGGGCAAGCCGCTCGCCGATGTGGCCGCCTTCGGCGCCGACGACCTGCTCGACCTGCTCGGGATCGAGATCAGCCCGGCCCGCCTGAAGTGCGCGATGCTCAGCCACGACAGCCTCCAGCACACGCTGACCGACCTCGGCGCTGCTGAGCCGCAGGCAACGGCATGACCACCTGCCCGCCGACCCGGATCGAGCGCCGCTGCAGGTGTAACCCGCCGGCCTGATCGCCGGCTTCCCCGGTCGGACCGCCGACCCCCCCATCCGCCCTGGTGCGTTCGAGGCGCCAGCCCGTCGATCCGTTTGGAGTCTCCACCCACATGCCAAAGTCATACGGCGACCTCCTCCGCGAGGCACGCGCGACGATCCGCGAAGTGACCCCCCAGGAAGTCGAAGCGCTCCCCGCCGGCAGCGCCACGCTCGTGGACGTGCGCGAGGCCTCCGAGTGGGAGCAGGGCCATCTGCCCGGGGCCGTGCATATCAGCAAGAGCTACGTCGAGCAGCAGATCGAGGCCGCGGTGCCCGATCGCGATTCCGAGGTGATCCTGTACTGCGCCGGTGGCGTCCGCTCGCTGTTCGCCGCCCAGACCCTCGAGCAGATGGGCTACACGAACGTCGCGTCGATGTCGGGCGGGTTCCAGCAGTGGAAGGGCGCCGGCCTGCCGTGGGAGGCACCGACCGTCCTGACCGCGGACCAGAAGCTGCGCTACAGCCGCCACCTGCTCATCCCCGAAGTCGGGGCCGAGGGCCAGGCACGCCTCCTCGACTCGAAGGTCCTGCTGATCGGCGCGGGCGGACTCGGCTCGCCGGCCGCGCTCTACCTCGCCGCCGCCGGGGTCGGCACCATCGGCATCGTCGACTTCGATGTGGTCGACCTGTCGAACCTCCAGCGCCAGGTCGTCCATACCACCGACCGCGTCGGCGAACGCAAGGTCGAATCCGCGCGCAAGACGATCAACGCCCTGAACCCGGACGTCACCGTCGTCGCCCACGAGGAGATGCTCGTCGCCGAGAACGTCGACCGGATCATCCACGGCTACGACGCGATCCTCGACGGGACCGACACGTTCGAGACGCGCTACATCCTCAACGACGCGGCGGTCGCTGCCGGGATCCCGGTCGTCCACGCGTCGGTGTTCCGGTTCGAGGGCCAGCTCACCACCTTCATCCCGTACGAGGGGCCGTGTTACCGCTGCCTCTACCCGACCCCGCCCCCGCCGGAGCTCGCCCCGGGCTGCTCCGTGGCCGGCGTGCTCGGTGTCGTGCCGGGGATCATGGGCATGCTCCAGGCCAACGAGGTCCTCAAGGTGCTGCTCGGGCTGGGCGAGACGCTCGCCGGCCGGCTGCTCCTGTTCGACGCGCTCGAGTCGTCGTTCACCGAGCTGAAGCTCCGTCGCGATCCGAACTGCCCGGTCTGCTCGACCGAGGCGGTCGAAGCGCGCCGGCTCGGCCGCCCGCTGACGATGGCCGGGGCCGCGGACGCGCCGTTCCTGCTCGGCGGCTCCTTCACCGCGCTGCCGGAGGACGACTCGGTCCCTGCCAAGGTGGACGCGTGAGCACGGTCTTCATCCCGACCGTGCTCCGCCCGAACGTGGGCGGCGCCAAGCGGCTCGATCTCGACGGCGACACGATCCGTGGCGTCGTCGACGAGCTGGTGACGCGCCATCCGGCCATCAAGCAGCAGCTGCTCACCGACCAGGGCGACCTCAACCGGTTCGTCAACGTGTACGTGAACGGCCAGGACGTCCGCTATCTCCAGGGCCTCGAAACGCCGGTCACGCCCTCCGACGAAGTACGGCTGCTCCCGGCGATGGCCGGCGGATGAGGGTGGCCCTCCCGAAGGAGCTGCGGCGTGAGGCGCTGCACCCGGCCGCGCACGACCATTTCCACGCGCACGAGAGCCTGGCCCGCCACGGCGGCCGGTATGCCGACGTGCTCGAGGCGATCGGCCACACGCCGCTGGTCGAGATCCCGCGCATGTCGCCCAATCCGGACGTGCACATCCTCGCCAAGCTCGAGATGGTGAACCCGACAGGCTCGGTCAAGGATCGCGTTGCGAAGTACCTGATCGAGGACCTCGAGGACCGCGGCCTGCTGCGCGACGATTCGATCATCCTCGAGCCGACGTCGGGCAACACCGGCATCGCGTTGGCGATGATCGGGCGGCGGAAGGGCTACCGCGTCGCGCTCGTCATGCCCGACAACGTGACGAACGAGCGCCGCCAGATGGCCGCGCTGTTCGGGGCGGAGGTCATCGACTCGCCGGGGCACCTGGGGTCAAACGGTGCGATCGAGCTCGCCAAGCACCTCGTCGCGAAGGATGAGCGGTTCGTGATGCCGTACCAGTACGGCAATCCCGCCAATACCCGGGCGCACTACGAGACAACCGGCCCCGAGATCCTCGCCGACTGCCCGGAGATCGACGTGTTCGTCGCTGGGATGGGGACGTCGGGCACGCTGATGGGCGTGTCGCGCTACCTGCGCGAGCGGAAGCCGGGCGTCCGGATCGTGGCGGCCGAGCCACTCCCCGGGGAGCAGGTACAGGGACTGCGCTCGCTCGAGGAAGGCTTCATCCCGGAGATCTTCGAACCCGGCCTGCTCGATGCGAAGTTCCTCGTCTCGAACCGCGATTCGATCGCCGCACTGCGCGACCTCGTGTTCAAGGAGGGGATCTTCGGCGGGCCGTCGTGCGGTGCGGTGCTCGTGGCCGCGGCGCGCGAGGCGAAGTCGATGACGTCCGGCACGGTCGTCGCGCTGCTGCCCGACGGCGGCTGGAAGTACCTCTCGGCGGGCACGTTTTCGGCGAACCTCGACGAGATGGACGAGGCGCTCGAGGGCGGCGTCAACTGGTGGTGAGTTGCGGCTTAAATCGCCGCCGCGGATCCGAAATCGGACGCCTGGGAAGGTCACTCCCATCCCGCCAACGATTCCGAAATCGGAATCCGAAATCGGAAGTCGGCGGGTGGGGGGTGTCTCGTGGCCGCCCGTCCGATTTCGGAAGCGAGCCCCCGCGAGGCGACGTGTGACCGAGCACCCCGGGCCCCAATCGGTCGCTCTGCCGGTGGCGATCCGTGCCGCGATGATCGAGCACGCCCGCGCCGGGTATCCGAACGAGATGTGCGGCGTCATCGTCGGCGACCGCGACGCGGCAGCCGGCGGTCGGGCGCTCCGCTGGGAGCCCGCCCGCAACGCCGAGCCGTCGCCCATGCGTTACGTCGTGCACCCAGAGGATCTGCTGCGCCTGACGATCCAGACCGACGACGCGGACGAGGTCTTCTGGGCGATCGCCCATTCGCATGTGCGCTCGCCGGCGGTGCCCTCGCTCACGGACATCGGGGCGGCGCAGTACCCGGACGCCCTGTACCTGCTCGTTTCGCTCAGCGACGACGAGGCCGATCCCCAGACCGGCGAGCCGTCAGTCCGCGCCTGGCGGATCCTCGATGGTGCGACCCACGAGGTGGCGATCACCGGCTGAGAGCGGCGGCCCGACGCCGAGCACCAGCGCCGCGTATCCTCCGCCGACGAGGAGGGACAAGCCCACATGGACGACAACATCTACAGGGCAATCGTCTACACCCACATCCTGGCCGCCATGGCCTGGGTCGGCGGAGCGTTCTTCATCCAGCTCCTGGGGATCAGGACGGCGCGGTCGACGGATCCGGGGGATCTGCCCAAGCTCGGACGCCAGATTGAGTGGTTCGGCATGCGCTATTTCCTGCCGGTTTCGATCGTCACGTTCGCGGCGGGCGTCATCCTCGTCAGCCAGCGCTGGCAGTTCAGCCAGCTGTGGATCTCGCTGGCGATGCTGTTCTGGCTGGTATCGGTGATCATCGGCGCGCTGTACATCGGGCCACGCTCGAAGAAGGTCGCCGAGATGTTCGAGGCGGAGGGGCCGACATCCCTGGAGGCACGCGCCGCGTCGGCACGCCTGTTCATGGTGTCGCGGATCGACCTCGTCCTGTTCTTCGTGATCGTCGGGCTCATGGTGTGGAAGCCAGGCGGCGCCAGCTGACGTCCCGTCTCGCGGCCTGGTGAGCGATCGCCGCGGGACCGTCGCCGCGCTCGTCGGCGGCATCGCCGTCCTCGTCATCGGCATCGCCGCCGCGTGGAACGAGGCGCTCCTCGACGCGCTCGTGTCGCCGCCCGCGTTCGTGCGCGCGGTGCTCATCGCGCTCTGCGCCGTCGGCGGTGTCGCCCTGCTCGCGGGAGCGGCCGCGCGCATCGCTGCGGCCGGCGACTCCGCTAACCCGGAGCGGGACATGCCGGGCATGATCCGCGGTGTCCGCCTGATCTTCCTCGCGGTCGCGGCGTTCTCCGCCGCGGTCGGCTGGGCGCTCGCCCATCCGCTGCCGCTCGTCGTTGCGCTCGTCATCGCCGCGATCGACGTGATCGAAACGTCCTTCCTGCTGCTGGTCGTCACGGTGCGCGGAGACAACTCTTGACGGAGCCCATGAGCGCGTCCTACGGTCGGCGACACGCCGGAGGGGATGGAGGATCTTCGTGATGACCCGCTCCACTGCGCTTCGAACTCTGCTCGCATTTGTGGCCGGCGTCGCCTTCGTCGGCGCCGTCGCCCTCGTCGACCAGTCGTTTCAGGATCGGGCGAATGACGGTCCGGACGCCGCCCGTGGTGGACCACCGGCAGCGGAACGGGACGAGGAAGAGAACGAAGAGAAGGAGGAGCAGGGCGAGAAGCTCGAGCGGCGACTCGAGGCGCTCGAGGCAGCCGAACGGCAGGGCAAGGTCGGCCAGAGCCGTACCGCGGCCGCCGGACCGCCGTCCGCGGGCTGGGCCGGCGAAACGCCATTCGACGCGACGGCCGATGACTGGGAGCCCGCGATCGCGGCAGACCCGTCGGCACCGTGGGTCTACGCAATCGTCACCCGCTACGGCGGGGGCAAGCCGTGTCCCGGCAACTGCCCGACGCCGTACATCGCCCTGCGCATCAGCAGCGACGGCGGAGCGACGTTTGGACCATCAAAGCCGCTGTGCGCCTGCAAGGGCGGCGGTCAGTTCGACCCGATCATCGAGGTTGTCCCCGCAGACAGGCAGCGTCTACGCGCTGTACATGAACGGCTTCAACGTTGTCTTCGTGAAGTCGACCGACCACGGCGCCACCTGGACCGGACCAGTCAAGACGTACGGGAACGTGAGCTGGAACGACAAGCCGGTCATCGCGGTGAGCGATGACGGGCGGGACGTGTACGCGACGTTCAACGGGCCGACCGGTGGCGATCCGTGGCTGGCGCAGTCGCACGACTTCGGGGCGACGTGGACCCAGACGAAGCTCGTGAACAGCGACCGCTATTACTTCGCGTTCGACGCGGACGTGGCGCCCGACGGAACGGTCTATCTCTCGCAGTCGGCAATCCTCTATGGCGGCGGTGGGAACAAGGGCACGACGCCAACCGGGACGATCGACGAGCACGTGTTCGTGTCCACCAACCGGGGCAGTTCGTGGACCGACCGGAACGTCGCGCAGGTCCAACCCGGGCTTGCGTGCACCGCGGCGGGCTGTACGCCCGACTTCTACCTCGGCCACAGCGCGTTGTCGGCCGACGCCGGCGGCGCCCTGACTCTGCTGTACGACGGCGCGTCGACTGCCGGCGGGCAGCAAACCGTCGTCGCGCGGCGCTCCACCGACCGGGGCGCGACCTGGACCGCGCCGGTGACGCTCTCGAAGGCGGGCGAGATGGCCACGAGCCCGGCGGTCGAATCGCGCGCCACGGGCGACTCGCGTGCCTGGTGGATGGAGACGAACGGCGGCAACGTCGATGCGTGGAACGTGTGGTACCGCCGATCGACCGACGGAGGCCTGACATGGGCTTCGCCGGTGAAGCTGTCCGACGCGACCGCCGGTGCCGCGTACAAGACCCCGGCCGGATTCCTCGAGATCTACGGCGACTACGGGGAAATGGCGATCAACAGCGCAGGCAAGACCGTCGCGATCTGGGGCGAAGGCGCAAGCTGGGACGGTCCGGGCGGCGTCTGGGTCAACCGGGAGCAGTAGCCGGGTCGCCGAGCGCGGCACGCACCTGGTCCCAGGTCGGCAGCCCGGCCTGGGCGCCGGGCACGAGCGTCGACAGGGCGGCCGCGACGTTGGCCGCCCCGAGCGCGTCGGGCACGCTCGCGTTCGCCGCACGGAGCAACGCGAAACACGCGACGAAGGCGTCGCCGGCACCGGTCGTGTCGACGGCCGTGACCGGAAAGGCCGGCGCGCGGATCACCTGTCCGGACGGGTCGACCGCCAGCGAGCCGCGCTCGCCGAGCGTCACCACGACCAGGTTCGGCCCGCGCTGGGAGAGGGCAAGGGCCGCGCGCTCGGGATGGTTCGCCATGTTGGACAGCACTGAGCTCTCGACCTCGTTGACGACGAGCACGTCGACGAACCGGAGCAGGTCGCCGGGGATCGTGCGCGCCGGTGCCGCGTTGAGGACGCGCAGCGTCTGCCCGCTCCTGGCGGCCCGGAACGCCTCGTCGACCGCCTCGAGCGGCACTTCGAGCTGGGCGAGGAGCAAATCGGCCGCGTCGATCCGTGGCGCCGCGGCGCGAACGATTGCCGGCGTGCACGCGCTGTTGGCGCCCGGCGTCACGACGATCGTGTTTTCGCCGCGTCCATCGAGCGTGATCGCGGCCAGCCCAGTCGGGCGGTCAGGGTCGACGACCACTCCGTCGATGTCGACGCCGGCCGCGGCGACGGCGCCCAGCGCGGCCCGCCCATCGCCGTCATCCCCCACCGCGCCGATGAGCGACGTCGAGGCCCCGAGGCGTGCCAGCGCAACGGCCTGGTTCGCCCCCTTGCCGCCGATCGCCCGGCTCGTGCCGCGCCCAAGCACGGTCTCGCCGCGGGCCGGCAGCTGGTCGACGTGGAGGAACAGGTCGACGTTGACGCTGCCGACGACGCAGGCACGCACATGACGCGGTGACGGTCCGGGCAACCTCACCGGCGGATCATCACAGATCAGGGGGCGTCACCGACACCGAATGGCAATCGGAACGTGACGATTGGATGCTGTTCCGGCGGCCCGCAGAGGCAGAGGATGCGCGCGTTGCCCGTCTCGCGCGGGCCCGACGGTGCGTGTCGTGCAGTGTGACAAGCCGTCGGGAACCACCCGCGCGGGACGGGCCGCCACGTTTCTCAGTCGAGCAGGCGGCGGGTCGCCTCGGCGATGACGAGATCCTCCCGCGCGGCAACGCGCAGGACGGCCGGGCCCGCCCCATGCGCCGTCAGCACGGCATCTGCCGCTGAATTGCCAAGCGAAGCGGTCAAGCCCAGCATCCCCAGCCGGGCGACGATCCGCTCGCGGATCGGCGCCGCGTGCTCACCGATGCCGCCGGTGAACACCAAGGCGTCGAGGCGAGGGAGCGCGGTCGCAGCCGCGGCGATCCATTCGGCGGCGTGACGCACGAACAGTTCGATCGCAAGGGCGGCCCGTTCGTCGCCCTTCGTCTCGCGCTCCTGCAGCTCGCGCATGTCGGCGCTGCCAGCGACGCCAAGGAGGCCGGATTCGTGTTCGAGGCCTTCGTCCAGTTCCTCGGGCGTGACCCCGCTGACCAGCAGGCGGACGATGATGCCGGGGTCGATCGAACCCGAGCGGGTCCCCATCATCAGGCCCTCGAGTGGCGTCATGCCCATCGACGTCCAGGCCGAGCGGCCAGCGTCGACGGCGGTGACCGAGCAGCCGCTGCCAAGGTGGGCGACGACGAGATCAAGATCCGAGGCGGGGGTCTCGAGCAGCTCCGGAGGAGCGCGCCACAGCCCACTCGACGGACAGACCGTGAAAGCCGAAGCGGCGCAGGCCGTGCCGCTCGGTCCACTCGGCGGGCAGAGGATACGTGAACGCGGGCGGCGCGAGCGTCGCGTGGAACGCCGTGTCGAAGGCAGCCGCCTCGGGCACCCCGGGGAGTGCCACCAGCGCCGCCCGGATCGTCTCCACCGCGACCGGGTTGTGGAGCGGGGCGAGCCCGGCGAGCCCGTCCAGCTCGTCGAGCACCTCATCGTCGACGAGCGTCGGGGCCGTGAACCGCGTGCCTCCGTGAACGACCCGGTGACCGATCGCCTCGATCGAGCCGACCGGGATGCCCTCGACCACGAGGTGCTCCAGGAGGGCCTCGAAGTCCGCTGTGCGCCCTTCGGCCCGGGTCGCGTCGGCACCCCACTCGAGCGTCGTCGCGAACAGCGGATCGCGGCCGTCGCCGTCGAGCACGCTCGCCTTGAGCGTGCTCGAGCCCGCGTTCAGGACGAGGACGCGCATCGGGCGGCGAACCGTGCCGTCAGTCGCGGTGCCAACGCCAGGACGTGATGTCCTCCGAATCGTGGCCGTGCTCGGCAATGAACTGGCGGTGCTCCTCGATCAGCAACAGGTAGCGGTCCACGGCGCGGGCGCCCTCGTGCGTCTCCGAGCGGCCGCTGCGCCGGATCGCCTCGATTGCCAGCTGGTAGCGGCTCGTCCCGTTGCGAACGAGCATGTCGAAGGGGGTCGTGGTGATGCCCTCTTCGACATAGCCGCGGACGTGGAAGCGAGTCGGGTTCGGCCGCGCCGAAATGAGCTGGTGGATCGCCGACGGGTAACCGTGGAAGCTGAAGATCGACCGGCTTGTCGGCGGTGAACAGCGCGCTGAACGGCTCGGCCTCGAGCGCGTGCGGATGCGACCGGCGCGATTCGAGGCGCATCAGGTCCATCACGTTGACGACCCGAACGCGGAGGTCGGGCACGTCCGTCGCCAGCAGGTCGACTGCGGCGAGGATCTCGTTCGTGGGGACCATCCCGGCCGCGGCCATGACCACGTCGGGGTCGAGGCCCTCGTCGGTCGACGCCCAGCGCCAGATCGAGGCGCCCGCGTCGGCATGGGCCTTGGCCTCGTCCATCGACAGCCACTGCGGCAGGGGCTGCTTCGTGGCGATGACCAGGTTGATGTAGCCGGTGGAGCGCAGGCAGCGCGCGACGGTCTCGCTGAGCGTGTTCCCATCGGGCGGCAGCGTGATCCGCAGGACCGTGCCCTTCTTGGTGAGCAGGCTGTTGATGAAGCCGGGGTTCTGGTGCGAGAAGCCGTTATGGTCCTGGCGCCACGCGTCCGACGTGAGCAGGATGTTCAGCGACCCGAGCGGCAGCCGCCACGGAATCTCGGCGGACACCTTGAGCCACTTGGCGTACTGCGCGATCTGCGAGTCGACGATCTGGATGAACGCCTCGTAGCACGGGAACAGGCCGTGCCGGCCGGTCTTGAGGTAGCCCTCGAGGTAGCCCTCGCAGAGGTGCTCGGCGAGGACCTCGACGACCCGCCCGTCCGGCGCGAAGCGGCTGTCAGCCTCGCCGGACCAAAGGTGTGCCCGCCCGGTCACCTCGAGCACCGCCCCGAGCTTGTTCGATTCGAGCTCGTCGGGGCAGAAGATCCGGAAGTTGCGGTCCTCCTCGGTGCGTTCCATTACCTCGCGCAGGTAGGCTCCGACCTGGTCCAGTGCGCCGGCGTCCGTCGCGCCGGGCTGGTCGACCGGGAGGGCCACGATCGACGCGTCGGGCAGGTCCATCGGTCGCCGCACCCGCCCGCCGATCGCATCGTCGACCATGCCGAGTCGCAGGTCGCCCCTGGGCACGAATTCCTGGATGTCCGGGGCGGGGCTGCCGTCGATCTCGAACAGCTCCTCGGGCTTGTACGAGCGCAGCCACGACTCGACGATCGCGAGGTGGGCCGGGTTCGTCTTGAGGTCCCCCGCGGGTACCTGGTGGGCGCGGAACGATCCTTCGATTTTCTTGCCGTCGATCTCCTTCGGCCCGGTCCAGCCCTTCGGCGTCCGGAGCACGATCATCGGCCACGCCGGCTTCAGCTCCGTTGCGCCACTCGAGCGGGCCTGGCCCTGGATCCGGCCGATCAGCTCCCAGGCCTCGTCGAGCACTCCGGCCATTCGCGCGTCGACGCCGTCGTCGTCGCCCGAGACGAGGAGCGGCGTCCAGCCGTAGCCGCGGTAAAGCGTCAGCAGCTCGTCGTCGCTCATCGTCCCCGCGATCGTGGCGGAGCTGATCTTGTAGCCGTTGACGTCGAGGATCGGGAGGACGGCACCGCCGGTCCGCGGGTCGAGGAAGCGGTTGCTGTTCCAGGAGCCGGCCGTCGGCCCGGTCTCGGCTTCGCCGTCGCCGACGATGCACGCGACAAACAGGTCCGGGTTGTCCATCGCCGCCCCGAACGCGGTCGCGAGCGCATAGCCGAGCTCGCCGCCCTCGTGGATCGTGCCCGGCGTGCCGGGCGTCAGGTGACTCGGGAAGCCGCCCGGCCAGGAGAACGCCCGGACGAACCGTTCGACGCCCGCCGCGTCGCGGGTCATGTCGGGGTAGAACTCCTCGAGCGACCCGTCGAGGTAGTGGTTGGCGAGGTTCGCCGCCGCGCCGTGCCCCGGGCCCGTGATGAGCAGCACGCGTGCCTGCCGCTCGTTCACGAGCTCGGTCGAGGTGGGCGTAGACGAGGTTGATCGCGGGCGCCGCGCCCCAGTGCCCGAGCAGTCGCGGCTTGATGTCGTCAGCGGTCAGCGGTTCGCGCAGCAGGGCGTTCGACTTCAGGTAGACCTGCGCGGCCGCGAGGAAGTTCGTCGCTCGCCGGTAGCGGCGGATGACCGCGAACGGGTCGCCGGAATCGAGCGCCTCGCGGGCAGCCGCCGCGGCGGTCGAAGGCTGGACGGTCGGGGTGGTCATCGGGGCGTCTCCTGGAGGTCGCGTCGTACCCGTCTTCCGCGCTCCACCCTAGCCGATCGTGCTGTGGACGTCACAGGGCCGACCGGCACGCGTGTTCGTGCCGTTTCGATGAGCCACGCTCATCACCTGCGGCTCGAGCCTCGATTGCGTGCCATCACCTCGCGGCGGCGAGTCGCGCTGTGAGAAGCGCATCGGTGGGAGTCGATCCAAGTCCGAGCCTCGCACCCACCCGGGCCGGCAGCGGTGGTTCGAGGTACGTGGACGAAAGCAGCGACCAGTTGGCCTCCGCGAAGATCTCTTCGGGACTGCCATCGAGGATCACGCGGCCGTCGCGCATGACGATCACGCGCTCGAAGCAATCGGCGACGAACCGCATGTCGTGGCTGATCGCAATGACAGTCCGGCCCTCGCCGGCCACCTCGTCGAGAATGCCCTCGATCCGATGCACCCCGCGGGCATCCTGGCCGGTCGTGGGCTCGTCGAGGACAAGGACGGGAGTCTTGCTGGCCAGGACCGACGCAAGAGCAAGCAGCTTCCGGCGTGAGTAACCCAGGTCGTACGGCTTGGTTCGAGCCTCATCGGCAAGGCCCGTGGTGGACAACGCCTCGTCAACGGCAACTCGTAGCGCCTTGTCGTCGAGCCCGGCGTTGCGAGGCCCGAATTCGATCTCGGCTCGGACCGACCCTGCGAAGATCTGGCGATCCGGGTCCTGGAAAACCAGACCCACGACAGCGGCGAGTTGTGCCACGCGCAGCGTGGCGGCATCAACGCCGTCAAGAAGCACCCGTCCTTGCGTCGGGCGGAGCAGCCCGTTGAGCTGTCGCACGAGCGTGGACTTGCCCGACCCGTTTTGCCCGATGATCGCGACGCGCTCCCCGTCCCCAAACGTGACTGACACGCCGTCGACGGCTCGGGTGCCGGTCGGGTAGACATATACGACGTTGTCCAGCTCGATCATGCGGATGCAGCTTCAAGTGCACGGGGGTCGATCCCTGCGGCCTGAGCGGCCCTCGCGAGTCGGACTCGAGCTGGTGGCTCGACGCCGAGCGCAATGAGATCCGGGTCATCGAAGACCTCGCCCGTGGAGGCATCCTTGACGATCGTGCCGTTGTCGATCACGAGCGTGCGCGGGCAGAGCCGGTCCAGGAGATCGGTCCTGTGCTCTGCGACGAGGAGAGAGGTGCCGTTGGCCGCGAGCGCCTCGAGCGCCTCTCCGACCAGCTTCGTCCCTGCCGGGTCGAGTTGGGCTGTCGGTTCGTCAAGGATCACGTGACGAGGTCGCATCGCCAGCAGCGAGGCGATTGCCACGAGTTGCGCCTGCCCGCCTGACAGGCGCTGCGGATCGCGCTCGACCAACGCCTCGAGGCGCAGGCGCTTGATCGCCTCGCGCGTACGAGCAACGGTCTCCGCGACCGGAAGACCGAGGTTCATCGGGCCGACGGCGATCTCCTCGAAGACGGTCGCGGCAAGGCCGGATCGTTGCGTGTTCGGATTCTGGAAACCGATGACGACACGCTCTGCGAGCTCGTGGGTTCGCAAACCTGTCGCCGGCGTGCCGTCGAGGCGCAGCAATCCCTTCAGCTGGCCGCCAATCGAGGCGGGCGCGAGCCCCGCGGCGACGAGGCAGAGCGTGGACTTGCCTGCGTCGTTGGGACCGACCAGTCCCACGATCTCGCCGTCATCGAGGCGCAATTCGATGTCGTGGAGGACGACTCGGGCGTACCCCGGGTACCGGTAGCTCTCGACCGTCAACTCGAGCATGTCAGGGAATGGCCGGGAAGGTGCCCGAAATTCGCAGGGCGACGGCGACGACCAGCGCTGCCAGGAGCAGCGCGCGAGCGACAAGCTGCGTTGTGCTATCGGGGAGGCGCCACAGGAGTTGGCGTCGGCCGGGCCGGCCGAACGCCCGGACCTCGAGCGCCAGGCTCCGCTCCTCGACTTCGGACAGCGAAGACAGCACGACCGGTCCTGCGAGGGGCAGCACCCCTCGGAGCCGTGCACGCACGCTGCCCTCGGTATCGAGTCCCCGGGCGCGCTGCGCTGCGGCGATCACCTGCGCTCGTTCGACCATCGCCGGCACGGCCTCGAGCGTCGCGAGCGCGACGAAGGCAAAGCGGGGCGACAGACCACGGCGCTCGAGATCCAGAACGAAGCTCCGCGGATCGGTCGTCATCGCGAAAAGCCCGATCGACGTCGAGATGGCGAACAGCCTGACGAGCGTCTGGGCCGCGAAGTCGACGCCTTCGAGCGTGGCGTCGAACGGGCCGATCACGAACAGCACGGTTTCGCCGGGACGAGTAAATACGCTGACGAGCACGACCGAGATCCCGATCGGCAGCGTCAGCAGGAACGACACGCGGACAAGCCGGCCAGCGACACCGGCGACGACGGCCGCGGGGAGGACCGCCAGGACGATGATGGCGAGCGGGCCGAGGTATCCGCCAGCGAGAAAAGCGCCGAGAGACTCGACGGTCGCCACGACGGCTTTGGTAAGCGGGTTGAGGCGGTGGTACGGCGATGGCGCAGCTGGAGCGAGTCCAGCCAGAAAGGCGGCGTCGTCCGGAGAGAGCCTCAGCGGTTGCCGCCCGAAGTTGAGCCTTCGATCCTGCTACGCCTCCACCAAGCCGACCGCCTCTTCTCCCTGTGGGAAGCGCGCGACGAATTGGTGACTGAGGGCTCCCAGGATCGCGAACACGATGAAGAACGTGAGCGTCTTGTCGATCGGGTCAGAGAACAGCCCTTGCTTCAGGACCGCCGTACCGAGATCGTCGCCGGCTTGCTGGAACGCGGCGACCAGGAGGTCCGTGCCGGACCCGGTCACGCCCCCGAAGACGATGGCGGAAATCGGCGCGGAAATGATCGCGGACACGATTCCGACGAACAGGCCGGCCACGAAGACATACGCCGCCCCCAGGTCACGTTTGACGAACAGCAGCAGGAGCAGGCCGATGAGCGACCCGATGAGGATCAGCGCGATGAGCCACCCGAGGATCACGAAGATCGGCTCCGGCCCGGCGGCACCCTCCGCGGGCGGAGCGAAGAAGGTCACTGCAGAGTTGCTGTAGAACGGGATGAATCCGTAGATACCAATCACGGCGACGATCACGACCACGATGGTCGCCCCGAGGGCCAGCTGACGAGGCGGCGTGTTTGGCCGGCTGCGAAAGAAGCCGAGTCGACCGAAGATTCCGGCGAGAAGTCCGATCTCGACGGCGACGATGAAGAACGGCGCCGCGTAGGGCGAGTTGAACGGTGGAGGCAGGACGTAGGTCCAGAGCAGGTTGGTCAGGCCGCCGGTGACCGCACCGGCGAGCGGCCCGGCGAGGACGGCGACAAGGATCGTTCCGATCGAGTCCAGGTAGATCGGCACTTTCAGCGCCGCCGCCACGGTCTGGCCGAGGATGATGTTGATCGCGATGGCGATCGGGATGAGCACGATCGTGCGCGTGTCGAACTGGCTGGCGAGAGAGTCGAGGCGTCCTGTCTGCGCATATTCGACGACCGCGTACACGACGAGGCCTGCCAGCAGGGCCAGCGCGAGCAGGGCGATGACCGTGTTGAACCCGACTGGGACGCCGGTGTTCGGGTCGGGCGTCAGGTCGATCGACCCGACGACGTTGATGCCCACCACGAGAACGACCGCGATCGCGATCAGCCCCGCGATCACACGCATCCAGGTCTGAGACATGGATTCCTCCAGCGCACCTCGGGCGGCTGGGGCCGCCCGACCTCCCTCCCGGTTGGCGTCAGCTTGCCAGCTTCAGCGACCTGCTGCTAGCCCACCGACGCGCTCCACGAACCTGTCAAGGAACTCGGCCGCATCGCCCTCGACCGCGACGTCGACGTTCGGCGGCCTGCCCCACACCCGACGCCAGTCGGTCACGGTTTCGCCTGCGGTCAGCGTGCCGGCCAGCTCCACGTCGACGGTCAGGGCCTCGGTTCGCACGAGGCTCCGGTCCAGCGCTGCAGCGACCGCGAACGGGTCGTGCACGAACGCGCCGTAGAACCCGTCGTAGCGGCTGTGGAACTCCATGTAGAAGCGAAGGGCGTCGGCGAGGAAGCGGACGACCGGGTTCGAGGCCACCGAACCGTCGCGCTCGTCGGCCGATTCGTCCGCCTGGCTGCCGGCACGCTGGGCGAGCGCGGTCATGTGCTCAGGGGTGAACTTGGCCTTCTCGGTCACGTCGAGCCCGAGCGCCAGCGGGCGCGGCACGCCGTCGCCGGCGTCCGACCAGGCGTCGAACGAACGCTTCGCGGCCTCGGGATCGCAGTGGATGTTCCATTCGGTGGTGGGCGCGGTGTTGCCGGGTACGCGGTAAGCGCCGCCCATCAGTACCCAGCCGCGAAGGAGCCGCGGCAGGTTCGGCTCGCGATCGAGCGCGATGGCCAGGTTCGTGAGCGGGCCGAGGGTGACGAGGGTCACCTCACCCGGCCTGCGCTGCGCGGTCTCGACGATGACGTCGGCGCCGTGCGCGCTCCGAGACCGGCCGACGCGGTGGCGGCAGCTCGGCGTAACCGATCCCGCGCGGCCCGTGGGTCTCGGGCGTCGTCTCCAGGGCGCGGACCAGCGGCACCTCGCGCCCGAGCGCCACCTCGACATCGTCGCGTCCGGCGAGTTCGAGCACGGCCAGGGTGTTCTCGACGACCTGCCGCGCCTCGACGTTGCCCGAGCAGCACGTCACGGCGACCAGTTCAGCTTCCGGCGAGGCACAGGCGTACAGCAGGGCCAGGCTGTCGTCGATGCCGGTGTCGACGTCGAGGAGGAGGGGAAGCACGGGGGATCACGGCCCGAAATCGTAGCGGATGCCGATGGTATCCTCGCGGCCAGACGCCCACTCGACGCAGCGGGTCGTTCAGGGAGGGAGGGACGGCGGCCCATGCGCGTCCGACAACGGTCGATCCCGTTTCGTCATCGCCCTGACGATCCTCGTCCTTGGCGCAGTCGTGCCCGGCGCGTTGGCGGCGGACCCGAAGGTGCCGATGATCGTCCTGCTCGAAGATGATGCCGACGTCGATGCCGCGGTCGCCCGCGGAAAGCGCGAGCACGGCGTCAAGCCCACCAACGTCTTCAAGCACGCCGCGCGTGGGTATGCCGCGAACCTGAGCCGCGGCCAGGCGAAACAGATCGGCCGCGAGCCGGGGGTGGATGCCGTCGTACCCGACACGGTCGTTGAGCTGACCGCCCAGGTGACGCCGGCCGGCGTGCGCCGCGTCGGGACGACGCGGTCGCCGCTCACCCATATCGACACGAACGACCTCGCCTCGCACCGCGCCAACGTCGACGTGGCGATCATCGACACCGGGATCCAGCCGAACCATCCGGACCTGCGGGTGGTGGGCGGCTACGACTGCACCCGCCCGGGCACGAGCGCCGAGCGATCCAGCTCCTCGCGCTGGCGCGACGAGCACGGCCACGGCACGCACGTCGCCGGGATCGTGGGCGCGCTCGACAACGACCGCGGCGTCGTCGGCGTCGCTCCCGGGGCGCGGCTGTGGTCGGTCCGCGTCTTCACCGCCTCGGGCGCCAGCCGGATCTCGTGGATCGCGTGCGGGATCGACTGGGTCACGTCAAAGCGAACGTCGGCGGGCGGGCCGCGGATCGAGGTCGCAAACATGAGCCTCCGCGACGAGGGCCGCGACGACGGCAACTGCGGCTACTCGAATTCGGACATCATGCACCGGGCGATCTGCCGCTCAACGGACCGCGGAACGACCTACGTCGTGGCAGCGGGAAACGACCGCAACTCGGCGGGGAACTGGCGGCCGGGCTCGTACAACGAGGTGATCACGGTGTCCGCGATGGCCGACTACGACGGCCGCCCGGGCGGTCTCGCGAGCGCGACCTGCACGGCCTTTGGCAAACGCGACGGCGACGACACGTTCGCGGACTTCAGCAACTACGGCGGCGACGTCGACCTGATTGCGCCCGGCGCGTGCGTCCGATCGACGCTTCCGGGAAGCTCGTACGGGACGATCTCGGGCACGTCGATGGCGACCCCGCACGTGTCCGGCGGCGCAGCGCTGTACCTGATCGCGCACCCAGGTTCCTCGCCCGACGTTGTGCGCGCGGCGCTGCGTGCCGCCGGCCTGTTCGACTGGAAGACGAGCACGGACCGCGACGGCACGATCGATCCGCTGCTCGACGTGTCGTCGATCGGAGCCGGGGCTGGTATCCGGCTCTCGTCGGCCAGGACGTCGGTCCGCCTGTGGGCAGGCGGGGGCAGCTCGATCGTGCACTTCCAGCTCAAGCGACTCGACGGGCAGTCGGGCGACGTGACGATGTCGATGGTTGGGCTTCCCGACGGTGTCGAAGCCACGTTCTCGAGGACGACTTTTGGGGGGCGCTTCTTCGGTGAGGCCACCGTGTCGTTGCAGGCAACGTCGGGCGCCGCGCAAGCAGATCAGGACGTGTCGATCCGGGCAACGTCGGACGACCTGGAGCACCTCTACACGTTCCGCCTGCAGGTGAGCGTCGACGGGACGCCACCCGCCGTGAGCTCGGTCCGCGACAGTTTCCGGGTCCCGGCGAGCGTGTCGACGAGCGCCGCCTACGTCACGACTCGCTGGACCGCCTCCGACAGCGGCGGCAGCGGGGTTGCGAGCTCGAACATCGGCGAGCGTCGGAACGACGGTGCATGGACCAGCGTCGCGACCACTGCGGGCTCGGTTCGCACGCGGTCGGCGAGGCAGCCATACCTGACGGACGTTCAGCACCGCGTCCGGGCGCGGGACGGGGTCGGCAACCTGAGCGACTTCGTCGAGGGACCGACGATCCTGCTCCGCAAATACTCCGAAGGCACGTCGCTGGCGACCTGGTCGTCGGGCTGGACCCGCTCGTCGAACTCGAGCGCACTCGGCGGCGGACTGCGTTACGCGACGAGGAGCGGCGCAAGCGTGACGTTCCGGTTCAGCGGACGGGCGGTCGCCTGGATCTCGCGGACGTCCTCGTCGCTCGGGAACGCGCGCGTGTACATCGACGGGAACAGCGTCGGGGTGCACGGGCTGGGCGGTGCGAGCCGCTATCGGCAGGTTGTCTTCGCCCGTAACGTGTCACCGGGCACGCACACGATGAAGATCGTCGTGCTCGGCACGTCCGGCCGGCCGCGCATCGACGTCGACGGCTTCCTCGTCATGCAGTGACCGAAGCCCTCCTCCCGCCGGCCACCATCGGGATCCTCGGCGGCGGCCAGCTTGGCCGGATGCTCGGGTTCGCGGCCCGTGCGATGGGCTATCGGATCGTCGTGCTCGACCCCGATCCCGGCTGTCCCGCGGCCGCAGTCGCGGACCGCGTGGTTGTCGGTGCCTACGACGACGTGCCTGCTGCGCGCGAGCTGGCTGCCGACGCTGACGTCGTGACGTACGAGCTCGAGCATGTCGCGCTTGAGGTCGTCCGCGCGGCCATCGAGCGGGCGCCGGTTCGCCCGGGGATCGAGCCGCTGCGCGTGACGCAGGACCGGCTTGCAGAGCGGCGGTTCGTCGAGCGTGCCGGGATCGCGGTCGCCGCCTGGCGGGCAGTCGCGACGACGGAGGCTCTCGCCGCTGCCGCTTCGGATCTCGGCACCCCGCTCCGGCTCAAGGCGCCGACCGGCGGGTACGACGGCCGCAGTCAGGTCCGCGTCGCCGGTGTCGCGGACGTCGAATCCGCGATGGGTCTGTTCGGCGGCCCTGAGGGCGTGCCGCTGCTGGCGGAACGCGAGCTCGACTTCGAGACGGAGCTGTCGGTGATCGTCGCGCGCGGCACCGACGGGAAGCTGGCGATCTTCCCGCCGGCCCGCAACGTCCACGACGCAGGGATCCTTGTCGAATCCGTCACGCCGGCCGATCTGCCGGCCGCGGCCCTGCGCGAGGCCACCGCGATCGCGCTCAACCTCGCAGCTGCGATGGACCTGGTCGGCACGCTTACCGTCGAGCTGTTCCTGCTGCGCGATGGCTCGCTCGTCGTCAACGAGCTCGCGCCGCGCGTCCACAACAGCGGCCACTGGACGATCGAGGGCGCGTCGACGTCCCAGTTCGAGCAGCACATCCGCGCGATCTGCGGGCTACCCCTCGGCGCCCCGAATGCGCTTGCTCCGACGGCCATCGTCAACGTGCTCGGGACGGGCCAGGAACGCGAGGCGCGTCTGCTCGGGGTCGGCGCGGCGCTTGCGGTGCCCGGAACGCACCTCCACCTCTACGACAAGCGACGGGTCTTCGAGCGGCGCAAGATGGGTCACGTGACGGCACTTGGAGCAACGCCTCTGGAAGCGCTCGACCGCGCCCGCGCGGCCCGTTCGTTGCTGCGCTGGGCAGACGCCCCGTGACGGCACCGCGGGTCGGCGTCGTCGGGGGAAGCCGCTCGGATTTCCCGGTGCTCGAGGCGGCCATCATGGTCCTCGACGAGCTCGGCGTGCCGTCCGAGCTGCGGGTCGTGTCCGCCCACCGCACCCCGGACCACCTGTTCGAGTACGCGGAGACGGCCACCGAACGGGGCATTCGGGTGATCATCGCGGGCGCGGGCGGGGCCGCCCACCTCCCGGGCATGCTCGCCGCGAAGACGACCCTGCCGGTAATCGGCGTCCCGATCCCGACCCAGCAGCTCGGCGGGCTCGATTCGCTGCTGTCGATCGTCCAGATGCCGAAGGGGATCCCGGTCGCGACCGTGGCCATCGGCAACGCGACGAATGCCGGGCTGCTCGCGGCCGCGATCCTCGCGGTCTCCGACGAGGATCTTCGACAGCGCCTGGCCGCCTGGCGCGAACGCCAGACGGCTGGCGTCCTCGACGACCCGACCAACGCTGAGCCGCTTGCTCCGGACGCCGCCGAGGTGCGTCGCTAGACGAGCTCGGTCGGGGCGAGGTCGAGTTCGAGGAGCCTGCCGTCGCGCGCCACGTCGAGCCGGACGCGGCGACCGACCAGTTCCCCGACGAGGATCCGCTGGAGGTCGCCGACGCCTTCGACCGTGCGGCCGTCGAGCCCGACGATCAGGTCGCCGGCACGCACGCCGGCCGTCGCCGCGGGGCTGCGATCGAGGAGCTGCACGACCTCGAGTCCGCGGGCTCGGCCGAGCGAGGCCGCCAACGTTCCCGGCAGCGCCTTCGTGCCGCCGACGACTCCGAGGTACGCCCGCCGAACCCGGCCATCGCGCATCAACGCCCCGAGGATCGGTCGTGTCGTGGCGTCGATCGGCACGGCCAGGCCGAGCCCGATGCCGGCAACGGCCGTGTTGATGCCGACGACGCGTGCGCGGGAGTCGGCCAGAGCTCCGCCCGAGTTGCCCGGGTTGAGCGCGGCATCAGTCTGGATGACGTTCTCGACGAGCCGTGTTGCGCGGCCATCGCGCGTGCCGAGTGAGCGGCCGAGCGCGCTGACGACGCCTGCCGTGACCGAACCGCCGAAGCCGAGGGGGTTGCCGATCGCGACGACGAGCTGGCCGACCTTGAGCCTGCCGGCGTCGCCGAGCCGAGCGGCCGTCGTGTCGCCTTCCGCCCGTACGACGGCGAGGTCCGAGAGTGGGTCACGACCGATCACCCGGAACGGCTGCTCCGTTCCGTCGACAAAGGTGGCACTGCCGCGATCGATGCCCGCCACAACATGTGCCGAGGTGACAAGGTAGCCGTCGGGCGTGAAGGCGACCGCCGATCCCGACCCGGTGGCGGACCAGCCGCCCCCCTGCCGGGAGATTCGGAGGCTCGCGACCGACGGGATCAGCGCCTCGGCAACGGCCGAGACCGCCGCCGAGTACGCGTCGAGGATGCCGCCGTCATCGACCTCGTCGGTCAGGTCGAACGGCGTGTCGCGGACAGGTTCTGCGATAGCCATTGACTCAGGCCTCTCCGGTGGCCTCGCCACCGCCGACGCTCACGGTGCGCTCTTCCGTGCCGCGCACGACCTTCACCTCGAATGTATCGCCCGCGCTGGCGAGCACCTCGACCAGCTCGTCCCCATCGGTGATCGGCTTGCCAGCGGCCTCGACGATGAGGTCACCGGCCTGGATGCCGGCACGTGCGGCCGGGCTCCCCTCCTCGACGTCACGGACCAGCAGGCCGTCGCGCTCCGGCAGGCCAACGGACCGGCGGAGACGACTCGCGACATACGACGGGGCGACCGACACGCCGAGGCGAGCCCGTTTCGGTGCCTCGCCACGGCCGAGCGCATCGACGCGCTCACGCAGTGCGCCGTCCGCTGGCAGGGCCAGGTAGAAGCCGTCGCCGATCCGGTTGGTATTGAGCCCGACGAGCCGACCGTCGGCGTCGAGCAGGGCACCGCCCGAGGATCCGGGCGCGAGGGGTGCTGTGTGTTCGATGCTGCCGGCGATCCGCCGCCCGCCCGGTCCGCGGAACGCGCGCTCGATCGCCGACACGGTGCCGAACGTGATGCGCGTGCCCGAGCCGTTCGCCGCGGCGGCGCCGAAGACTGCGGCACCGAGACGGACGCCGTCGGCGGCACCCCACTCGAGGGGCGTCGCGCCCTTGGTATCCACGCCGATCACTGCCAGATCGCCGTCGCCGTCGACCGCCTTCACGGTGCCGATCTCGCGGCGCCCGTCGGCGAAGGTAACGGTCACCTCGCTCCCGCGCAGGTTGTGGGCATTGGTGAGGACATCGCCGTCACCGATCACGACGCCGGATCCGCGCTGATGGCGTCCGATCGCGACGACCGACGGACCGGCGCGCTCAGCCAGGGTTGCGATGGAGGACTGGAGATCGTCGAGGAGGGTCATGGCGGTTCGTTGTCTCCCGGGCTGGCGATGGGTAGCGCGGCGGCGTCACTCGCTCACCGGCATGGTAACTTGTGACTTGCAATGTACTACCGACCATCTGGCAGCGCAATCCCCGTCCATCGGCGCGGGTCGCCTACCATGGCGCCGATGCCGGAGAGGCCCGCTCCCCACGGAACGTCCACGGATCCGAGGCCGCTCGAGGCCGCCCTCGACCGTGTTGGTGATCGGTGGAGCCTGCTGATCGTCGAGTCGCTGCTCGACCGTCCGCGGCGGTTCGGCGAGCTGAACGAGGCGCTGCCCGGGATCGCGCCGAATATCCTGTCCGACCGGCTTCGCCGCCTGGAGCGCGAGGGCATCGTACGCGCGACGCCGTACCAGCAGCGGCCCGTGCGCATGGCCTATGCCCTCACCGCGGAAGCCCGGGACCTGGCCAGCGCGCTGCGTCTCCTCGCTGACTGGGGCGCCCGCCGAACCGGCGGCGCCGAGCCGATCCGCCACGAGCTGTGCGGCACGCCACTCGAGGCGCACTGGTACTGCCAGACCTGCTCGGTCGTCGTGGATGAAGCCCAGGCTTCGGAGACGCGCGTCGTATAGCGCGGGTCGCGTTCACGAGCCATCCGATTTCGTACGCCCACGGGCGAACCGCCCACCCACGTCGCTTCCGAATTCGGAATCCGATTTCGGAAGGAGCAGCAGACGGGGTGTGTCGTCTTCACCCTTCCGATTTCGGAGTCGAGGGCTTTCGGGCGCCCGTCGGTACACTCCCCACGTGATGGACGACGAACGCTGGGAACCGGGCATGCCGGCGCTCGACCCCCAGACAGTGCGCCAACCGGTCCTGCCGCCCAGCCTCCAGGGCCTCCCACCGCGCTCGGTGCCGGAGACGAAGCCGACGCCGCTCCAGCCCTACTACGTCTACCTCTCGGTGGTCGTGCTGTTCTGCGGGGTTATCGCGATCACCGCGCTCGAGCTCGGGGCGCCGCTCGGCAGCCCCCTTGTCAAACTGTGTGCCCTCACCGGCCTGCCGCTCCTCGTCGCGACGACCGGCGATGCGACGCTCCGCATCTGGCGCTCGGCCTGGGCGTGGCTGCCGGTCGACCGCAACAAGGGCCTGTTCCGTTTCGCCTGGGTCGGCGCGGCGCTCGTCGGGCTGTTCGCCCTGACCGTCGGGTCGCTCATCGTGATTCTTGCCTGAGGCTGCCGCGATGAGCGAGAACGGCGAGTTCGAACGCGGGCGTGACGGGCGCTCCACCGACATCGAGACCGGTGGCGGCACGCCAGGCTGGCTGGCCTCGCACCTGAACTACTGCTCGCGCTGCGGCTCGCGGCTCAGGTTCGGCGCCGTCGACGGCGAGCACCGCGAGCGGCTCGTCTGCGACAGCTGCGGTCATATCGTCTACGTCAACCCCCGCATCGTCGTGACCGCGTTTCCCGTCACAGACGAAGGGGACCTGGTTCTGCTCCGACGAGGGATCGAACCGGGCTACGGCACCTGGGCACAGCCCGGCGGGTTCCTCGAAGTCGACGAGACCGTCAACCAGGGGGCGATCCGCGAGACCCTCGAGGAGACCGGCCTCCTCATCGAGCCTGGCGAGATCATCGGGCTGTACACGCGTCTCGAGGCCGCTGTCGTGACGATCGCCTTCGAGGCGCGGATCGTCGGAGGCGCCCCGATGGTGACGCCGGAAGCCCTCGAGGTTCGCTCATTCGCCCCCGCCGAAATCCCCTGGGACGGGATCGCATTCAACACGACGCAATGGGCGCTGCGCGACTGGCTCGCGCTGCGGCACCCGGAGCTCACCGCGCCCGAAACGACACACGCGACCTTCTGACCGCGCGGCCGCCGGCTGCCCGGCGTCGCTCAGCTCAGGTCGATGAAGATGCTCTTGGTCTCCGTGTAGAGGTCGAGCGCGTGCATCCCGAGTTCGCGGCCGATCCCTGACAGCTTGTAACCGCCGAACGGGGCCTCGACGTGGACGGCCTCGTTCGAGTTGATGCTGAGCGTTCCCGAGCGGATGCCCTTGGCGGTCCGCAGGGCCAGCCCGATGTCGCGGCTCCAGACCGAGCCCGATAGGCCGTACGGTGTCGCGTTCGCCAGACGGATCGCCTCGGCCTCGGTGTCGAATGCAAGGATCGACACGACCGGACCGAAGATCTCCTCACGCGCGACGCGCATCTCGGGCGCGACCGCGTCCAGGATGGTCGGCAGGTAATAGGCCCCGTCCGCCAGCGCCCCGTCGTCGGGTGCCTGGCCGCCGGTGACCACGGTGGCGCCTTCGGCGCGTGCCGAAATCGACGTACTCGGCGACGCGCTCGCGCTGTTTCGTGCTCACGAGCGACCCGACCTGCGTCGCATCGTCCATGGGGTCGCCGACGACCAGGGCAGCGGTGGCGGCCGCGAGCAGCTCGACGACCTGGTCGTGGACCGACCGCTCGACGATGATCCGGCTGCGCGCCGTGCAGTCCTGGCCGCAGTTGCCGAACACGGCCGGAGCGGCCTCGCGAGCGAACTTCTCGAGATCGGCATCCGCGAAGACGACATTGGGGCTCTTGCCGCCGAGCTCGAGGCTGATCTTCTTCAGGTTCGAGTCGGCCGAGCCGCATGGATCACCTGCCCCGTGATCGTCTCGCCCGTGAAGGCGATCTTGCCGACCGTCGTGCGCGGCGATCGATGCGCCGACCGTTCCCCCGGGACCGGTCACCACGTTGAGGACGCCGGGTGGGATGCCCGCCTCGAGTGCGAGCTCGCCCAGCCGAATCGCGGTGAGCGGGGCGAGCTCGCGGGCTTGAGGACGACCGTGTTGCCGGCGGCGAGCGCCGGCCCGAGCTTCCAGCGAGGCGATGTAGGTCGGGAAGTTCCAGGGGACGATCGCGCCGATCACCCCGATCGGCTCGCGGAGTGTACTTCGATGTCGGGCCGGCCGACGGGGATCGTCTCGCCGAAGACCTTGTTGGCGGCCCCGCGTAGTAGTCGAGCACGAGGCTCACGCCGAGCTGCGTCGCCGGCGGCGTCCTTGATCGCCTTGCCGATGTTGCGGGTCGTCGGTCCGCGCCAGCTCCTCGCGTTCTGCTCGACCAGCGCGGCGTACTTCGCGAGCGTGCGTCCGCGCTTGCCGGCAGCCCAGTTCATCCGCGCCTTGCGGTCGCTCGAAGGCGGCCGTTGCCGCGTCGACGGCCCGGTCGACGTCCTCCAAGCCGCCGAGCGGGGCCGTGCCAATTCCCAGTCCCGTGGCGGGGTTGACCAGGTCGAATGTCTGGCCGTCCGCGGCGTCGACGGCATCGCCGCCGATGAGCATCTGGGCACGGATCGGCGTCTCGGCAGCCGTATCCGGGGCACGGGATTCGGTGGTCATCGACGGGTCCTCCGCGGTGTGGGCGGGAGCGGGAGCGTGGCCTCGATCATACGCCCGGCGGCTCGATCAACGGCCGTACGCATCCCGGCGGAGGCCTGTGAGGATGCCGGTCAGCTCCGGGCCGGAGACGCCCATCCGCTGGAGCGCGTGGCGGGCGAGCTCGAACGCGGCTTCGGCCTCCGGGTCGGCGACGCGACCTGCCCCGACACCTCGCAGCGCGTCGATCTCTCGCCGTCCACGGGCCCTCGACGCGACCGTGAGCCGCGGGTTGATCCGAAGCGCCCGTTCGGTGGCCAGCCGTGCCGTCAGCGGATCGCCGATCGCCACGATCAGCACCCGTGCCCGGGCCAGCCCGGCCCGTTCGAGGATATGCGGGTTCGCGGCATCACCGAACATCGTCACGGCTCCGCTCCGGGCGGCATCCTCGAGCTTGCGCGGGTCCCGGTCAATCACCACGCAGCGGAACCCCCGGTTGCGAACCGCGCGCACCACGACCCGGCCCACCCGGCCGGCGCCGAGCACCACGATCGAGGGGCGCACTTCGTCGTCGGCGGGTTCGAGCGCCCCGTCCGTGCGCGACACCGGTCGCATGCCCGGGACCGGTACCGCCTCGGGCATGGGCTGGTCCATCCGCCGCTCGACCGCCCCGGCAAGCCGCTCGGAAACCTGGGTCGCGAACGGCGTCAACAGGATGCTCACGACTGCGGTGCCGAGGATCAGGTTGTAGACCTCGACGTCAATCAGCTCGAGCACGAACGCATCGCTCGCGATGATGAAGCTGAACTCGCCGACCTGGGCCATCGCGCCGCCGAGGAGAAGCGCCGAGCGCAGCGGCATCCCGAACCCGCGGCCCAGGACGGTGATGACGAACCCCTTGCCGGCGACCGCGATCAGCACGAGGAGTGCGACGGTCGGTGCCGACGCCAGGAGCGCCTCGGGATCGACGAGCATGCCGACCGACACGAAGAACAGGACCGCGAACAGGTCGCGGAACGGGATGACCTCGGCTGCGGCCTGATAGGAGACGTCCGACTCCGAGACGATGATCCCGGCGACGAACGCTCCGAGCGCCAGCGACAGGCCGAAGACCGCGCTCGAGACGAAGGCGGTGAGGAGAGCGGTCGCGACGACGGCCAGCAGGAACAGCTCGCTCGAGCCCTGCCGCGACACCGTGCGCAGAAATCCACGGCATGACGCGCGTCCCGATGAGATAGGCGAGCGCGAGGAAGAGCGCCGCCTTGCCCAGGGCGAGGAGGAGGGGGCCGACCACGTCGCCGCCAGCCAGCGGCGGCAGCGCGACGATGAACGCGATCGTGACCAGGTCCTGGACGATCGCCCAACCGATGGCGACCCGCCCGTGGAGCGCGTCGAGCTCGCCGCGGTCGAGGAGCTGCTTGATGACGACGAGGGTCGACGAGATCGATAGGCACGCGCCGATGACCAGCGCCGCCCGCTGATCGATGCCGAGCGCAATGGGAAGGATCGTGCCGACAGCGAGGATGATCGCGATCTGGAGCAAGGCCCCCGGGACGGCGACGCGCGCAACCGCCCGGAGCTCGCGGAGCGTGAATTCGATGCCGAGCGCGAACAGGAGCAGGACGACGCCGAGGTCGGCGAGCTCGGAGATCGACCGGGTGTCGCCGACAAAGCCCGGCGTGAACGGCCCGATGACGATGCCCGCGATCAGGTAGCCGAGGATGGCCGGCTGTCCGAGCCGAACCGCGATGACGCCGAAGATCAGCGCCATGCCGATCGCGACCCCCAGGTCGAGGATGAACCGGAGCTGGTCGGTCAGCTCGAAGCTCAGCTCCATGGTCGGCCCCGTCGGCAGGGCGGATTGGGCGGCCTGGGCAGGCTGGGCATGGGCGCATTATCGAGGGCGGCCCACGTCCAAACGCGGCCAGCGCGGCGTCACATACGCACCGGGTGCGTGGAACGTCGTGCGCATCCCGTTTCGGGCACCACCTACGTACCCGGTGCGTCATGCCAACGTGTCGCACGGCAAACGCGATCATCCACGCACGGGGTGCGTGCAGTCGCCAGGATTGGCGCTGACGGATGACAGGATCGTGCCTACCACGCATGGGGTGCGTCGCTGACGGGGCCGAGGATCGGGTTTGCTGCCGGATAAGCCGGGGCTGGTAGCCTGTCAAATCCGGGCCGCCGCGATCGTCTGAATCACGTCCCCGCCAGCGCCAAGGAGCTTCCGATGGCCGTCGCGTCGCCGCCGTTCAGCGGCTTCTCCCCGAAGCGATCCAGTTCCTCGCCGACCTCGCGGCGAACAACGACCGGGCCTGGTTCCAGCCACGCAAGGCCGACTACGAGCGGCTCCTCAAGGAGCCGCTGGAAGCGCTCGTCGCCGCGCTCGCCGATCGCTTCGGAGCCCGAGGCATCCCGCTCCAGGCCGACCCGAAGCGCTCGATCTTCCGGATCTACCGCGACACCCGCTTCAGCAAGGACAAGAGCCCGTACAAGACGAACGTCGGAGCGAGCTTCCCGTGGGTCGAACGCGGCTCGCCCCACGAGGGCGCCCACTCGAACGGCGGGTACTTCCATTTCCAGCCCGGCGAGATGTACGCCGGCGGCGGCATGTGGATGGCGGAGAAGCCCACCCTCGACGCGTTCCGCAAGCAGGTCCTCGACGAACCGGACCGCGTGAAAGCCGCTTTTGAGGAACCCGGGTTCGTGCGGGCCTTCGGCGAGGTGCGGACGCACGAGTCGCTCAAGCGCGTGCCGCCCGGCCTGCCGGCGGACCACCCGATGGCCGACTACTTCCGCTGGAAGGACATCGTGTTCGGGCGGCGGCTGGCCGACGACGAGGTGCTCTCGCCGAAATCTCCCCGACACGCTGGCCGATGCCTACGCGGCGGCGCTGCCGGTGTTCCGCTTCCTCTCGACGCTCAGCGGCTAGCTCGAGCCGTTCTCCGCGTCGACGCCTGCGGCCACCGGAACGGGCTCCGTCTCGGGAGGCTCCGCGGCAGCGCGCTCGGCCGTCTCGGCAGCGATCACGGCCGCGCCGATGATCCCCGCGTCGTTGCGCAGACTGCGCGGGAACAACCGGCGGCCGGACGGTCAGTCGCGGGCCGTACTTGTCGAAGTTCTTGCTTACCCCCCCGCCGAGGATGATCAGCTCGGGCCAGACCAGCTGGTCGATCCGCTCGAGGTGCTCGTCGAGGTCCTGCGCCCATGCCTTCCACGACAGGCCGCGCTTGGTCCGCGCGACCGACGCGGATCGCCGCTCGGCGGGCCGCCCGCGGATCTCCATCTGGCCGAATTCGGTGTTCGGGACAAGCTTTCCGTCAACGAACAGCGCGGACCCGACGCCCGTCCCGAGCGTGAGCAGCACGACCACGCCCTTCCGGCCGGCGCCGACTCCGAAGCGCATCTCGGCCGTGCCCGCCGCGTCGGCGTCGTTCGCGATCGTGACGGGCCGCTTGAGCGCCTTCGAAAGCTTCTCGGTGATCGGGAAGTCGACCCACGTTGGATCGATGTTCGCCGCGGTCTTGAGCACGCCGCCGAGGACGACGCCCGGTAGCCCGATCCCGACCGGGGCATCGGCCTGGACGCCGGAAGCCGCGACCAGCCGCTTGACGAGCCGGCCGATGGACGCGTTGACCGCATCGGGCGTGGATGGCATCGGTGTCGGGACGCGCAGGCGTTCCGAGACGAACCGGCCGTCGTCGGCGTCGACAACCGCAGCCTTGATCCCGCTGCCCCCCACATCGACCCCGATCGCGATCCGTGGCTCAGCCATCGGTCAGCCTCCCGAGACCTCGGCGGGCGGGACTTCGATGGACGATGCCCGCGCGACGCCCGCGCATTCTAACGATCCGCCGATACGGAGGCCACCGGGCCGGCCCCCGCGACGGGTTCGACCGCGAGGACCCGCGGCTCGCGTCCGGTGCGTTCCGGATACTCGCGCTCGACCGCCTCCCGGAACTTGGCGACCGCGTCGCGCCGCACAAGGTTGACCGTGCAGCCACCGAACCCGGCCCCGGTCATCCGCGCCGCCACGACGCCCGGGGTCGCGGTCGCGATCTCGACCATGGCGTCCAGCTCCGGGGAGCTCACCTCGAATCGGTCGCGCAGCGAAGCGTGGCTCGCGGCGAACAGCCGGCCGACGGCGTCGAGGTTGTCGGTTTCGAGCGCTTCCACCGTCCGTAGGACGCGGCCGTTCTCGCCGATCACGTGCTCGGCGCGCGCCAGCTCCGCCGGCTTCAGGCGCGGGGCGTGCCGGGCGAGCATCTCCGCATCGACGTCGCGCAGCGACTCGACACCCGGTTCGACGCCGGCGATCGCCGCGACCGCGGCCTCGCACTCCGCACGGCGCACGTTGTACTCGGAGGCTTCGAGCCGTCGCGGCGCATTGGTGTCGCAGACGACGAGCACATGGTCGTTGGTCGGCAGTGCGACCGGGCGGACTTCGAGCGAGCGACAGTCGAGGAGGAGCGCCTGGCCGGGCCGTCCGAGCGTCACCGCTGCCTGGTCCATGATCCCGCACAGCACACCGACGTGGTCGTTCTCGCCCCGCTGGCAGAGCCGGGCGAGCTGCATCCCGTCGATCCCGTGGGTCTCGAGGTCTGGCGGATCGAGCAGGGCCCAGGCCGACGCCAGCTCGAGCGCGGCCGAGGACGACAGCCCGGCCGACATCGGGAGATCGCTGGCCAGGACGCCGCGGAACCCGCGGAGCGGCAGTCCGGTGGATTGGAGCGACCAGGCGGTCGCAGCCACGTAGTCGATCCACCCACCGCTTGCCGGGGGGATGGCGTCCAGGCCGAATTCCCGGCGCTCGCCGTCGGGCAGCGTGATCGCGACGTGCCGGTCGGTCGTCGGGACGAACGCGAGGCGGATCTCGAGGCCGATCGCGGCCGGCAGCACGAACCCTTCGTTGTAGTCGGTGTGCTCGCCGATCAGGTTGACCCGGCCGGGCGCCCGGACCACGCGGATCGCGCCTGGCTCGCCCGCCACGTTCGGTTCGTGGCGGCGCAGCCGCTCGGCGAGCGCTTCAACCTCGAGCGCGCCGAGGCTCACGGCATCGCCTCCAGTTCAGCCGGGTCATGTGGGGGTCGCTCGCGCAAGGTGGCGGCCGTTTCTTCGGGCAGGGTGTCGTTGATGAAGGCACCGGCACCCGCCTCGGAGCCCGCGAGGTACTTGAGCTTGGTCGCGGTCCGGTTCGGCGGGTAGAACTCGAAGTGCAGGTGGTACGCGTCGTGGTCGGCTCCGTCGGTCGGCCGCTGATGGATCGCCATCACGTACGGCAGCGTCAGGTCGAACAGGTTGTCGTACTTGCGGACGACGGTCAGCAGGATGCGCGCAAGTCCGTCCACCTCGCCGGGCTTCAGCTCATGGAGCCATCCGACGTGCCGTTCGGTCGTGAGGTGGACCTCGTACGGCCAGCGCGCGAAGAAGGGGACCGTGGCGAGCCAGCCGCCACCGCGCGCCACGATCCGCCGGCCGTCGTCGAGCTCCTGGCGATTGAGGTCGCACCATAGGCACCCGCCCGTCCGCTCCCGATGTGAGCGCGCGTTGGCGCTCTCGCGTTCGAGGATCGTCGGGATCGTCGGATAGGCGTAGATCTGGCCATGCGGGTGGTTCAGCGTGACCCCGATCTGCACACCGCGGTTCTCGAACGCGTATACGTATGCGACCTCGTCCCGAGCGCCGAGGACCAGCGTGCGATGCGCCCAGACCGCCACGAGCCGGCTGACGTGCTCCACCGTCATCGAGCCGAGCTGACCGGCGTGCTCGGGCGTGTAGACGACGACCTCGCAGGCACCGAAGGACGGCTCGACCGGCGTCAGGTCCGTGCCCTCGACCGCCGGTTCCTCGGGATCGCGCCGCAGCGATGGGAAGCGGTTGTCGAAGACCGCGATCTCGAAGTCGGAGCGGGCGATCTCCGTCGGCGGCTCGCCCTGTCTCGTGGGACACAGCGGGCAAGCGTCGGCCGGTGGCAGGAATGTGCGGTCCTGGCGATGCGTCGCGGTGATCACCCACTCGCCGAGAACCGGGTTCCAGCGGCGCTCAGACATCGGCTTCTGGGTCGGCGGCCGGCCACCGGTAGTAGTGGATCTTCCGGCCGTCGGGCATCGATTCGGTCTCGACCTCGAAGTCGTCGAACGGGAGCGGGTCCTCGTCGCGCGTGGGCTCTCGTGGGTCGTTGTCGGGTTCGGTCATGGCGGCCTGATCATGATGCCCGCTCGGAGCCCATCAGGTCGCGAGCAGCGCCAGCGCGCGATCCGCGGCTGCGACGATCGAATTGGAAGGACCGCGCAGCCGGGGACCTCGCTCGCTGCCCCGGCTGCCGCTCGACCCCCGAATGCGATCGGTGTGCCGTCCTCCTCGCGGCGAAGGGCCGTTGCCACGTCGACAGCCGCGGCCCGGTCGTCCGCGGTCACGACGGCGACGACCAGCACGCGCGGCTGGAGCCGGGCACGCACGTCCAGCCAGCTGGCGATCGGGACATCAGCCGCGAGATAGAGCACGGCCACGCCGCGACGACGAAGCGCCGTCGCGAAGGCGAGCGCACCGAGCTCATGGCGGCTGCCCGGCGGCAGCCCGACGACGACCGGCCGGCCGTCGGCGTGGCCTGCGGCCTCGAAGGCGCCTGCAAGCCGCCGGCCGAGCGCCGCACTCGCGGCATGTTCGCCGGCGACGGTGATGCGCCCCGCCGCCCAGGCATCACCAAGCGCGGCGGCTGCCGGCATCAGCAAGGCGTCGACGATCGCCTCGAACGAGCCTCGCCCGAACAGCTCGTCAAGAGCAGCCTCGATCTGGTCGCCGTCGAGTGCCGCCGCCGCGGAGACCAACGCCTCGATCGGGTCGCCCGAGACAACCGTCCCTGCGGCGTGGCCGGGCCCGCCGGCACCGACTGCAGGCGCCGTGCCGTCGGCCACAGCCCGCGCGGCAGCGGATGCCGTCCAGCCGTCCTCGACCAGGAGGCGCATCGTCCGGAGGCGCTCGATTGAGGCATCGTCGTACATCCGATAGCCCGCCGACGTCCGCGCCGGCTCGACAACGCCGTAGCGTCGCTCCCACGCCCGCGCGACCGTTGGGGTGAGCCCCGCTCGTGTCGCGGCCTCCTTGATCCTGTACATGGTTTGTCGAATGCTAGCACGCCGTGAACATTCGACAATGGCTTGACAAGGCTCGCCATCCTTCGTAGATTGTATCAGTAGACCTTGTACAGAGGTTGTACAAGGCGGAAGGAGAACCTCGATGCGCTACCTCAATGCCATCGCGCTATTGCTCGTCATCGTCGGCGGGCTCAACTGGCTGCTGGTCGGCCTGTTCCAATTCGATTTGGTCGCAGCCCTGACCGGTGCCCAGTTCGGCGAAGTGAACCCGATCTCGGCGGTCATCTACGTGCTCGTCGGCGTCTCGGCCATCGTGCTGATCCCAGTCCTGTTGCGGTGGCTGACCACGACCCAGGCGGAGCCGCTCCATGCGTAAGCTCGTCGCGCTCGGCGCCGCCGGCCTGCTCGCTCTCGCGGTTGCAGGGCCGGCGAGCGGCCGGACCCACAGCCCGTCCATCGTCGACACCGCGATCGCGGTCAACCAGTCGACCGGCGAGTTCGATCACCTCATCGCCGCGGTCGTCCGTGCCGATCTGGTCGCAACCCTCGATGGCAACCGCCAGTTCACGGTCTTCGCGCCGACCGACGCCGCGTTCGAGGAGCTGTTCGACACGCTGGGCGTGTCCGGGGTAAACGACATCCCAGTCGCGACGCTGCGGGCCGTCCTGCTGTACCACGTCGCGCCCGGCGAGCGCTTCGCCGAGGACGTCGTGGCGAGCTCGAGGATCCGCACGGTCAGCAAGGGGTTCCTGTGGCCGTCGGTGAACGGCGGTGGCGTCTACGTCAACGATGCCCAGGTGATCGCTGCCGACATCGACGTTTCGAACGGCGTGATCCACGTGATCGACCGGGTCCTGTTCCCGGGCTGACGGCTCGCACCGTCAGTAAAGCATCGTCGTCCCGCTTGGGAAGACGAAGTCGAAGGTCGTCGGCTGGAGTGCCGCATCAGGCACCAGGTCGACGACCTCGGCGTCCCTCGTCACCTCGCCGGCCATCGATTCCGTGAGGCGCACGATGATCCCCGTATCGCGATCGACGGCAAGCCGGATCGTGAAATCCGGCCGGTCGGCGGTCAATTCGGTCGTCCGTGGGTGCCGGCAGGTCAGACCGATCGTCTCGCGCCCGCGGACCACTTCCTGGCCCTTGACCTGGCACTCGCCGGTGGACAGCACGTTCTGGCAGTAGCCGGCGGGATGGATGAACGTCTCGGGCAGGGTCTCCATCGGCAGCGCGGTGAGCGACTCGTAGACCTTGGACGCACCCGGGATGTCCGGATCGTCGAGGCCTCGCGGCCGGTTGCGGATCGGCCGCTGTGTGCCGAGCTTGTGGCGGCTCGAATACGTCCGCACGATGTCGCCATCGGCGAGCCAGATCTCGTAGTCCCCCAGCGCCTTCTCCCCGGGCTGCGTCGTCTGCACTCGGGCGTGGCCGGCGTGGCGCATCGCGACCTCGGTTTCCGTGCGCAGCTCGCCGCCGGCTCCCCGGGCCAGCTCGACGATCCGCATCCGGAGTGTCTCGAAGCGCAGCTCGGCATCGCGCATGAAGTCGAACAGCTCGCCCACCGTCGGGGCGCCGCCCTTGAGCGCCCGGACCTGCGGGACGCGGCCTTTGTCGGCCGGGATGAGCTGGTTTGCCGCGCGATCCCAGAGATGGCGGGTCGAGGTCACGCTCGCGATTGTATCGGGCGGCTCCGACCCCGTATCGTGGCCGCCGACCATGCCGTCCCACCGTCACCTCCGGCGTGCCCTTGCCATGCCACTTGCCGCCGCCCTCGCGGCGTGTGCCCTCGCGCCCGCCGAACCCGTGACCGTGGTAGCCCAGAACCTCGACTTCACGCCGAAGGTGGTCCAGCTTCCTGCCGGGCAGGGGTTCCACCTGACATTCGAGAATCGCGACGACGGCATCCCGCATGGGCTGAGCCTCCAGACACGTACGTCCGGTGTGGAGCCCAAGGAGCTGTGGGCGTCCGAGATCGAGATCGGGCCGAGCCGGACCGAGTACAACCTCCCGGCGCTGGCGGCAGGACCGTACCTGGTGATCTGCCCGGTGCACCCAAACATGCAGGTCGAAATCAACGTCGGCTGAGCGGCGTGGACTCGGAACGATGATCAGCGACCCTCGATGGGTGATCAGCCGCCGGCGGGTCCGCCGCCGAGGCCCGGCTCGGTCATGGCAGTCGGATCGAGCAGCCGGTCCACCTCGTCGGCGGCCATGCCCCGTTCCAGGGCGAGCTCGCGGATCGTCCGGCCAGTGCGGAACGCCTCCTTGGCCAGCTTCGCCGCTTCGTCGTAGCCGATCACTGGGGCGAGGGCCGTGGCGAGCATCAGCCCCTGCTCGACCAGCTGCGGTCCGCGTTCGGTGGCTTCAAGCCCTTCGATGGCGCGCGCGCTGAAGTTCTCCGCAGCAGCGGATAGCAGGGCGATCGAGTCGAGCAGGGTCACCGCCGTTACCGGCAGCATCACGTTGAGCTCGAGGAACGAGCCGGTCTGAGCAAACGCGACAGTCGCGTCGTTGCCGACGACGCGGGCAACGACCATCGTCAGGCTCTCGACGATGACCGGGTTGACCTTGCCGGGCATGATGCTCGACCCCGGCTGGGTCTCCGGAAGCGCCAGCTCGGCCAGGCCGGCCCTCGGGCCCATCCCCATCAGGCGCACATCCGAAGCGATCTTCCAGAGCGACAGCGCGATCGTGCGCAAGGCGCCATGCGCCGCGATCGGCACGTCGAGCGTGGCCTGGGCGTGGAAGTGGTTCGGGGTCTCGCGGACGTCGAGCCCGGTAAGGCCGGCGAGGCGGGCACACGTGCGGAACGCAAACTCGGGGTGCGCATTGATGCCCGTCCCGACCGCCGTGCCCCCGAGCGGCACCGATAGCAGCTCGGCCTGGGCGGCGCGCGCCCGGCGGATCAATTCCTCGACCTGGCCGGCGTAGCCCCGGAACTCCTGCCCGAGCCGGATCGGCGTCGCGTCCTGGAGGTGTGTCCGGCCAGTCTTGACCACGGGCCAGAAGACCTGTTCGCGGGCGACGAGTGCGGTGTGGAGCCGTTCGAGGGCCGGGAGCAGCTCCTCCTCGATGGCGACCGCGCCCGAGAGCTGGAGTGCGGTAGGGATCACGTCGTTCGACGACTGGCAGCGGTTGACGTCGTCGTTCGGGTGGACCTTGCGGCCGCCGAGGCGCTCCGTGGCGAGATGCGCCACGACCTCGTTCATGTTGGTGTTCGTCGAGGTGCCCGAGCCAGTCTGATAGACGTCGATCGGGAAGTGGTCGTCGTGGCGCCCCTCGGCGACCTCGGTGGCCGATGCCGCGACTGCGTCGGCGACAGGCCCCTCGAGGAGGCCCAGCTCGGCGTTGGTTTCGGCTGCGGCCTGCTTGATCTCAGCGAGAGCCCGGAGGAAGCGGCGCGGGAAGCGCTGTCCGGAGATCGGGAAGTTGAGCACGGCCCGCTGGGTCGAAGCGCCGTACAGGGCGTCGGCCGGCACCTCGAGCTCGCCCATGGAGTCCTTCTCGACGCGGGTGCGGGGCGTGTCGCTCATCGGGTCGATGCTACTCGGGCCCGATTGTCGGCGTTTCCCGCAGATAGCAATCCCCGTGGTCTTAGCGCCGAACCGAGCTCTATTCCGGCGCGGATACCAACCAGGGTGGGGTAAGTCCCAATGTCGGGCGGTCTGGGCGGCCCGGTCCCACGTAACAGTGCCCGGGCTAGTAGACGCGACAAGTCGGCGGCACCAGCGAGCCACCGGCCGTGCATCATCTGCGGGATGCCCGCCATCCGTGCCAACGGCCTCGACATCGGCTTCGACCTGCTTGGCGCGGGGCCGCCCCTCGTGATGCTCCACGGCAGCGGCTCCGCCGGTCACGCCGACTTCGCCGCCCAGCTCCCCATGTTCTCGAAGGCGTTCCTCGCGTACCTGCCCGATGCGCGCGGGCACGGGCGCACGCCCTGGGACACCGCCGACGGCTTTACCTACGCGATGCTGGTCGACGACGTCCTTGCCTTCGTGGACGCGCTCGGGATCGAGACGTTCCATGTCCTCGGGTTCTCGATGGGCGCGATGACTGCCCTGGAGGTCGCCAGCCGCCAGCCCGAACGCATCCGGACCCTGGTCGTCATCGGCATCACCACCCAGCGCGAACCGCGAGCCAGCGTGGTGCGACGGACCCTGGACCCCGATCGGGTCGAACGCGATGACCCGCGCTGGGCCGCGGACCTCGGCCGGCTCCACGATCCGGTCCAGGGCGAGGGCGCATGGCGGCGCCTCCTGCCCGCGATCGCCCAGGACGTCGCCGTGCAGCCGCTGCTGACGCCGCGCGAGATCCGCCAAATCGATGCGCCGGCGCTTGTCGTGGTCGGCGACCGCGATCCAGTGGTGCCGGTCGATCATGCATGGGGGCTGCAGCGGCAGCTCGGCAACGCGCGTCTGCTGGTCGTCCCGGACTGCGGTCACGATGTTGGCGCCAAACGCCCCGGCATCCTGAACGAGGCGCTCTCCGGGTTCTATCGAGCGACCGAAGAAGTCGCGAAACAGCGTGCCGAACGAACTGGAGGAACCGCCGCATGACCACGCTCCTCGCGCTGTACCGCCGCCCCGAGCGGCGATGAGGCCCTCGCGGAGTTCGAACGCCGCTACGCGACCGAGCACCTCCCGCTGGTCGCCGAAACGCCGGGCCTCCGAAGCACACGCGTGCAGCGGGTCTCACAGGCACTCGGCACCGAGACCGACGTGGTCCTCATCACCGCGATGGACTTCGATGACCGCGCCGCGATGGACGCCGGCCTCGCCTCGGACGCCATGCGTGCCGCGGGCCGCAATCTGCGCGAGATCGGCCCGGGACTCGCGACGTTGCTGGTGCTCGAGGACGCGCCGGACCTCGCGTCCGCTTCCGCGAGCGTGGATACTTGACGCCCGCCCGAGGAGCCCCGTGACCGACGAGCAAGTCGAGACCGACGCCCCGACGACCCTCGCGACGACCCACCTGCATTCGTCCGCACACGTCCGCGTGGACCTGCCCGCACGGGGCCGCGACGGCGTCGCCCTGGTCACGATCGCGCGACCCGAAGTGCTCAATGCGTTGAGCTTCGAGGTCGTCGGCGAGATCGCTGAAGCATTCGAGGCCCTCGAAGGCCACCCCGGTTGCCGGGTGATCGTGCTGACCGGGGACGGTGAGCGAGCGTTCGCAGCCGGGGCCGACATCACGGAGCTCGCCGTCCAGAACCCGACCGACCTGGCCCGCGAGGACCCGTTTTTCCACTGGGACCGCATCCGCCGCATCCGCAAACCGATCGTCGCCGCGGTCCGCGGTTTCGCGCTCGGCGGCGGCTGCGAGCTGGCAATGGCCTGCGACATCATCGTTGCCGGGGACGACGCGAAGTTCGGCCAGCCCGAGATCAAGCTCGGCGTGATGCCCGGCGCCGGTGGCACGCAACGCCTGACCCGGGCAATCGGCAAAGCCAAAGCGATGGATCTCATCCTGACCGGCCGCACGATCGATGCACGCGAGGCGGAGGCCGCCGGGCTGGTGTCGCGCGTCGTGCCCGCCGCGGAGACTCTCACCCAGGCTCTGGACGTCGCCGCCATGATCGCCGGAATGCCCCCGGTCGCCACACTGGCAGCCAAGCGGTCCATCCTTCGCGCGGACGAGCTGCCGCTCGAGGCGGGGCTCGAACTCGAACGCCGTGATTTCTACCTTCTCTTCGCGAGCGAAGACCAGCGCGAGGGGATGGCCGCCTTCAGCGAGAAACGAACGCCGACCTGGAAGGGTCGCTGACGAGGAGGACGCGATGGAGCGGGATCCCTTCGACCGGGACCAGGGTGGCAGCGACGTGGGCCGCGACCTCGAGCGCGATTACGGTGACGAACCGCCGGCCGCGATCCGGGATGCGGCGCCGGATTACCTCGCGCCGATCGACGAATCGGCCCCGGTCAGCGGCCACACGCCGCCGCCCGAGGGCGGAGCGTCGGCCGCCGACGCGCCCGAGCATGACTGGGAGCATGCGAAGGGCCTCGTCTATCCCGCGTTCCGGCCGGCCGGAACCCAGGGCGAGCCCGTCACTTCGTTCGACCTGATGGCCGCCACGGCCGACGGCCGCAGCCACACGCAGCCGCTCATCGATGAGGGTCCCGCCGGGCTGCCGGTCGTCTATGCGCTCGACGCCGGCGCGTTCGACGTGATCGTCAGCGGCGACCACCTCAGGACATGGGGGATCGGTCCGGTCGACCTGCAGGACGCGGCGATGGGCAACCTGACGACGTGGTCGACGTCCGCGCCGTGGACCGACGAGATCTCCGGCGAGCGTCGCCTTGTCAGCTCGGACACCGGCGACGGCTGGGATGCCGCCCGGATCCTGCTGCCCGATGTCGTCGACCACCTGACCCGGGAGCTCGGGCCGCACGGCCGGATCCTCATCGGCCTGCCCGAGCGCCACCTGCTCGTGGCCGGCTCGCTGCGCCCGAACGACGACGAATTCGCTTCGCTCTTCGCCGACTTCGTGCTCGAGACCTCGGGCGGTGCGGACGAGCCGGTTGATCGCCGCGTGTTCGAACTGGTCGATGGACGGCTCATCGAGTTCGCGGGCGTCGCGGCGCACTGACCGTGGCCGAGCCGGCGGCCCCGGCGTTCACGACCCTCCGCTTCGAGGTCGCCGACGCGATCGCGACGATCACCCTCGATCGGCCAGAGGCGCTCAACGCGCTGACGGTGGCCTCGAAGCGGGAGCTGCTCGCCGCGTTCGAACGGGTGGCCGGCGATCGAGCCGTTCGTGCGGTCGTGCTCACCGGCGCCGGCCGGGCGTTCTGCTCGGGCCAGGATCTCAAGGAGCGGCTTGAGCCCAATGCTGCCCCGCTCGATGTCGAGCTGCGCGAGCGCTACAACCCGATCATCCGTGCGATGCGTGCACTCGACCGTCCCATCGTCGGAGCGATCAACGGGATCGCCGCAGGAGCCGGCGCTTCACTGGCGTTCGCCTGTGACCTGCGGATCGCAGCCGAGAGCGCCTCGTTCCTGCTCGCGTTCGGGCGGGTCGGGCTGATCCCGGACAGCGGCGCGACCTGGCTGTTGCCCCGGCTCGTCGGGCCGGCCAAGGCGGTCGAGATGGCGCTGCTCGCCGAATCCCTGAGCGCGAACGAGGCGGAGCGCTTCGGGCTGGTGATACGCGTGGTGCGGGGCGAGCACTTGATGGACGAGGCTCAGGCGGTGGCGGTTCGCGTGGCCCGGCTCGCCCCGCGGGCGGTGGCGCTGACCAAGCGGGCCCTGGACGCGGCGTGGGACAGCTCATTCGAGGAGGCGCTCGAACTCGAGGCACGCCTCCAGGGCGAAGCTGGCTCGACGGCCGACCATGCCGAAGGCATCGCGGCCTTCCTCGAGAAGCGGCCACCTCGGTTCACCGCGGAGTAGAAACACGCTCGGTCGGTTCCATCCCGGGGCTTGACACGAGCCATCGCCGGCGCACACGATGGACCTAACGATCGTTAGTTAGGAGCATCCCCTGGTCGAGACCACCCGGCGCCGCGCCATCGAGGACGCGGCCAGCGAGCTCTTCCGCACGCAGGGTTACGCCGCGACGAGCGTGCGCGACATCGCCCGCGTGCTCGACATCCGCGGTCCGAGCCTGTACGCACACGTCGCCTCGAAGGAGGACGTGCTGTGGGCGATCGTCGACCGGGTCGCCTCACGCTTCGAGGCCGCCGCCGCCGCAGCGACCGCCGATACGAACGATCCTGACGATCTCCTCGCCGGGCTCGTCCATGCGCATGTGCTGGTTGTGGCCGAGGACGTCGGCGAGGCGTCCGTGTTCATCCACGAATGGCGTCACCTGTCCGAGGAGCGCCGCCGTAGCGTGCTCGAACGCCGCGACGCCTACGAGGCGCGCTTCCGGGCGGCCATCGCTGACGGCATCGCTTCGGGCGCCTTTGCGCTGACCGATCCCTCACTCGCGGCGAGGTTCCTCCTGACCGCCCTCAACGGCATCCCCACCTGGTACCGGCCGGCCGGCTCGGCGTCTCCAGCCCAGCTCGCCGACCTGTACGCGGACCTCGCGGTCCGCTCGCTCACGGAGGCGTCCCGATGACCGACCCTCTCGCGCTCGACCCCGTTCTGTCGCCACAGGAACGCAGCCGGCTGCCGTTCAACGAGGACCACCGCCCGCACGACGAGCGGTTCGAGCTGTTCGAGCAGCACGTCACTTCGGGCGGCAAGGTCGAGGCCACCGACTGGATGCCCGATGAATACCGGACCGCGGTGCTCCGCTTCGTCGAGATGCACGCGAACTCGGAGCTGATGGGCGTGCTCCCCGAGCGCGAGTGGATCATGCGCGCGCCCACGCTCCGGCGGAAGCTGGCGCTCACGGCGAAGGTCCAAGACGAGGTCGGGCACGCCCAGCTGCTGTACCGGGTGGCCGAGGACCTCGGAAAGCCACGCGCGCAGATGGTCGCGGACCTGCTCGACGGCAAGACGAAGTTCCACAACGTCTTCCACTACCCGACGAAGTCGTGGGCGGACATCGGGGTGATCGCCTGGCTCGTCGACGCGGCCGCGATCGTCGCGCAGCAGGCGCTGCGCGATTCGAGCTACGCACCGTATGCGCGAACGATGCGCAAGATCTGCTGGGAGGAGTCGGTCCACATCATGCACGGCCGCGACGTGGTCGTGACCATGGTCACCGGGACGCCCGAGCAGCGCGCAATGATTCAGGAGGCGCTCGACCGCTGGTGGGGCCCGCTGATGCAGATGCACGGACCGCGCTCGCCGCGCGAGAAGGACCGTGACCTGTACTGGCGGATCAAGGCAAAGACGTCTGAGGAGCTGCGCCAGGAATTCCTGTCGATCTACGTGCCGCGCTTGTTCGAGCTCGGCCTGACGCTCCCTGATCCCGAGCTGCTCCACGACGAGGCCACCGACACGTGGCTGTACGGCGAGCCCGACTGGCAGGAGCTGCGCACCGTGGTCACGAACCACGGACCGATGTCCGAGGCACGGCTGGCGTTCCGCCGCGAGAACTGGGACGCGACGGCGTGGGTCCGCGAGGCGGTGCTGGGTGTTCGGGAAGCTGCGGCGTGACCGCCGACCCCGAGCTTCAGGCGTGGGAGGTCTTCCGCCAGGAGAAGGAAGGTGACCCGATGAAGCACGGCGGGTCGGTCATGGCGCCCGACGCCGAACTCGCCGTCCACTACGCTCGCGAGTTGTTCGGGCGTCGCCAGGAGAGCATCCGGTTGTGGGTCGTCCGGCGCGATGATATCCACGACCTGAGCGACCCGGACCTGCTCCAGCCGCCACTCGATCGCTCGTTCAAGAAGCCGGGCGGCTACGTGATGCGCGACAAGCTCGCGGCCGCCCGCGAACAGTCCGGAACCACGAAGCCGCGGGGGAATGCCGGGTGACTGGTCCTGCCACCGAACTCGTTCCGGCCACCCGCAACGCGCTGTCGCTGCTGCTCCTCGCCATGGCCGACGACGAGTTCGTCATCGGGTTCAGCGACTCCGAATGGACAGGGATCGCGCCGATGCTCGAGGAGGACGTGGCGATGAGTTCGCTCGCCCAGGACGAGCTCGGCCACGCCCAGGCGCTGTACCGGCTGCTGGCCGAGGTGGTCGACGATGGCCGGGACGCCGACGCAATCGCCTACGACCGCCCGGTGGAGGGCTACTACCACGCGCGGCTGCTCGACCATCCGCGCGGCGACTGGGCCGACACGATCGCCCGCCGCTACCTGTACGACACCGCCGACGGGATCCGCCTGGATGCGTTGGCGCAGTCGTCGTTCGCGCCGCTCCGAGAGCTGGTCGCCAAGATCCGGCGCGAGGAGCGCTACCACCTGATGCACGTCTCGGCGTGGCTGGAGCGGCTGGCTTCGGCGCCTGGCGAGCCGCGGGAGCGGTTGCTCGCGGCGCTCGAGCGTTTGGCGCCCGACGCGGCGACCGTGTTGTCGCCGCTGCCGAACGAGCTGAGCCTGGTGATGGCCGGGATCCTCGAGACCGGGCACGACGAGCTCGATGCCCGCTGGCGGGCGGAGATCGGGCCCGTGTTCGAACGCCTCAACCTGTCCATGCCGCTGCCCGTCGCCGACCCGATGACGGCCCGGACCGGTCATTCGGACGCCTTCCGTTGGCTGTGGGGCGAGTTCACGTCGGTCCGCCGCGAGCAGCCAGGTGCGACGTGGTGACCTCGGTCGTCGCTCTCGTGGTCGACGAGGCGGCCGTTCGGGCAGCCCTGGCCGACGTTGCCGATCCGGAGATCCCGGCGATCTCGATCGTCGATCTCGGCGTCGTCGAGCGGGTCGAGGTCGCCGATGGCGCGATCCGGGTCGACCTGCTGCCGACGTTCGTGGGCTGTCCCGCACTCGACGCGATCTGTTCCGCGGTGGAGGAGCGGCTGGCGGGCTTCGGACGCCCGGTCGAAGTTCGCTTCGGGTTTTCTGTCCCGTGGACGACGGACCGGATCACGGAACGGGGACGTAGCCACCTCGCGCAGTCGGGCTTCGCCCCGCCGGGCGACGACACGTGCCCCTACTGCGGCTCCGCTGACGTCCTGACCGACAGCCTGTTCGGCCCGACCCAGTGCCGCTCGGTCCGCTACTGCCGCTCCTGCCGCCAGCCGTTCGAGGCGTTCAAGGTCGTCTAGTCGATCCCGGGGCCGGCACGAACGTCGACCTGGTCGACACGATCCGGGGCATGCTCGCGGATCGCGCCGGTGTGTCGCCCACATCGACCAACGGTCCCGAAGCGAACCGGGATCCGATCGATGGGTCGATTATATCGATCGAAGCGACCGATCCAAGGACGTGCCCTCGAAACCTGTCGATGTGGTCGACATCGCGGTACGTCAGACCCCGAGGCCGCCTGTCGTACCGTGAGGCCGTGCACGAGCCCCACGGAACGGACGACCTTGCTGGCGCGGTTATCGGCGTCGTCGGCGCCGGGACGATGGGGGCGGGGATCGCCCAGGTTGGGCTCGAGGCGGGCCACGAGGTCGTGCTCTACGACGTCGACGAGCACGCGCTCGAGGGCGGCCTGACGCGGGTTCGTGTCGGCCTCGGACGGCGGGCCGCGAAGTTCGAGCTCGATGCGGATTCGATCGACGAGTGGGTCGACGGAAGGCTCGCGAACCTGCGGATGGCGGTGACGCTCGACGTGGTGGCCTCGGCGGCCGACGTCGCCATCGAGGCGGCGCTCGAAGACATCGACCTCAAGCGCACGATCTTCGGCGCGCTCGACCGGGAGGCGCCGCCGGACGCGCTCCTGGCGACCAATACGAGTGCGCTGTCGGTCACGGCGATCGCGGTCGCGACGAGCCGACCGGGGCACGTGCTCGGGCTGCATTTCTTCAACCCGGCCCCGTTGATGCCATTGGTCGAGGTCGTCCGCGGGGCGGAAACGGACGAGGACGCCGTCGCGCGGGCGGTCGCGCTCATGAAGCGCTGGGGCAAAACGCCGGTCGTGACCGCCGACGCGCCAGGCTTCATCGTCAACCGGGTCAACCGGCCGTTCACGCTCGAAGCGCTGGCGATGCTCGAAGGCGGGGAGGCGAGCATCCCGGAGATCGATGCGGCGGCACGGTCAGCGGGCTATCCGATGGGCCCGTTCGAGCTGATGGATCTCACCGGCGTGGATGTGAGCCTCGCCGCCGCGCGTGGGATCCACGATGGTTTCGTGGCCCGGAGCGACCCGCTGGCCGACCGGTTCCGGCCGTCGGCGCTCCAGCAGCGGCTGGTCGAGGCCGGGCGGCTGGGGCGCAAGGCGGGCGCCGGGTTCTACGCATATGACAGCGGGCAGGTCGGAGAGGATCCCGCTACAGCGGCCGCCGCTGGCGAGGGGCTCAACTCGGTGACCCGCGACCGGATCGTCGAGAGGATCGAGCTTGCGATCGTCAATGAGGCGTATCGGGCCCGGGACGAGGGCGTGGCCGCGGAGGACGACATCGACCGCGCGCTACGACTTGGGGCGGGCCATCCGGCGGGGCCGTTCGAGCGATGGGCGGAGCGCGGTGGAGCGGCGACCATCCGCGACGGGCTCGCCAGGCATGTCGACAAGGGCCCGCGCTTCGTCGCGGCGCCGGGGTTGAGCGACGGTCCCGTGTAGGATCGGGCCGTGAGTCGAGACCTTTCCCGTCCCCTCCGTGAAGCGTGGATCGTGTCCGCGGTGCGCACACCAGTCGGCCGGTATGGTGGTGCGCTCGCGGCTGTCCGTCCCGACGACATGGCCGCCACCGTGCTGCGCGCCGTCGTCGAGCGCGCGCCGCTCGACCCGGCACTCGTCGAGGACGTGATTCTCGGTTGTGCCAACCAGGCCGGGGAGGACAACCGTGACGTGGCTCGCATGGCGGTCCTGCTTGCCGGCTTCCCGGTCGAGGTGGGCGGCCTGACCGTCAACCGACTGTGCGGTTCAGGGCTGCAGGCGATCAACTCCGCTGCGCACGCGATCGAGGTCGGCGACGGCGACGTGCTCATCGGCGGCGGCGTCGAATCGATGACACGGGCGCCGTACGTCATGGCGAAGCCTGAATCGGCCTGGGATCGCGGCCCGCGCGAGCTGCAGGACACGACCCTCGGCTGGCGCTTCGTCAACCCGAAGCTCGCAGAGCACTACTACCCGTATTCGATGGGCGAGACCGCCGAGAACGTCGCGGAGCGATGGGGCGTGTCGCGCGAGCGGCAGGACTCGTTCGCGCTCGAGAGCCACAAGCGGGCGGTCACGGCGATCGAGGACGGCCGCTTCGACGGCCAGCTCGTCCCGGTCGAGGTGCCGCAGCGCAAGGGCGAGCCGGTGGTTGTCGCCCGCGACGAGCATCCCAGGGCGGATACCACGATCGAGGCGCTCGCGAAGCTGCGGCCTGCGTTCGCGCCGGACGGCGGATCGGTCACGGCCGGGAACGCATCGGGCATCAACGACGGTGCGTCGGCCGTCCTGCTCGTCGAGGCGGAACGTGCCCGTGAGCTCGGCCTGCACCCGATGGCCCGCGTCGTCTCGACGGCCGTGGCCGGGGTCGATCCCTCGGTCATGGGCATCGGGCCGATCCCGGCCTCACGCAAGGCGTTGGCGCGGGCAGGCATCGGCGTCGAGGACCTCGATCTCATCGAGCTCAACGAGGCGTTCGCCTCGCAGTCGCTGGTGTGCATCGACGAGCTTGGCCTCGACCCGGCCAAGGTGAACGTCAACGGCGGGGCCATTGCGCTGGGGCATCCGCTCGGGATGAGCGGCGGGCGCCTCGTCACGATGCTCGCCCACGAGCTGTGCCGGACCGGCGGGCGCTACGGCCTCGCGACGATGTGCATCGGGGTCGGGCAGGGGATCGCGACCGTCATCGAACGGATCGACGGCTAGGGGCCAGCGCCCGCAACACGGTTCCGAGCAGGATCAGCCCAACGCCGACGGCGACCAGGACGAGCGACTGGGTGACGAGGTCGGCGCTGAGCGCGTCGTAGGTCGAGCGGACGAGCGTGGGGCTGACGGGTGACTCGGCCGCGGCCGCCGTCTCGCCCCCGAGCCACACCAGGCCCAGACACACGGCGCCCGCAACTGCGATCGCCAGCCCGACGACGGCGAGGGCGCGCGCTCGCCGATGCGCGAGCACGATGACGAGGAGCGCGGTCGCGATCGCGACGAGCGGCAGGATGGCGGCCAGGCGGTCGACCGTCGGGAGGACGACGCCGGTCGCGGCAAGTCCGGGGGACGAGGCAAGCTCGATGTCGACGGCGGCACCCTTCGGGATGCTGACGCCGAGCTGGCCGATGCGCGGCTCGACCGCGTCGAGTGCGGCCCGCAGGAGGTCTGCCCCGTTGACGACAAGCGTGTCGTCTTCGATCCGGACCGTGCTGTCCGCGTCGTCGAGGCCGATCAGCGTGTCGTGCGCGGCCTCGACGAGCCGCTTGCGCGCGGCCGCGATCCGCGGGTGGTCGAGGGCCGCCTCGATGCGGGGCTCGAGGCCGCGGACGATCGCCGCGTCGGGAGCGTCCGCCGACTGGCCGGCGAGCGGGGCGAGGATCAGGCGACTGCGCTCGTCGGCGTTGATGAGTGCGTCGAACATCGCCGCGGCCAGCTGCTCTGCCAGGTACTCGCGGGCTTCGGGCTCGTCAAGCGCACGGTCGACGGTCTCGGTGAAGGTCGCGCGATCCATGACGCTCCGGTTCGCCCACGTCGAGGTATTGGCCGCGGCGACGGCCGGGATAAGGGCGAGTACAAGCAGCGCGGCCAGGAAGGATCGGAGCACCGGCGCAGTCTAGCGGCGCATCCCCGGCCAGCGGCCTGTTGGCCGGCGGCCAGTGAAATCGTCAAGTTCGACGACTGGTCTCCGTCCGCGAGGATCCCAGGGCCCCGTTCGCCGACCGTCGGCCAACGGGGCGCGCCTTCGGCCGTTGCCTGGTGGACCACGACGTGGTGGGTTGGCCCTGTTCGAGGCCCAATCCACAAGTTTTCGCGGCCCTTCGTTGCCGGCCAGGCCACGGGCGAGAATGAAGACGGCCGGTCTGGACGCTTCGGCCCGAATTCGTGGCCTGCGAGGCCACGGCGACCGGACCGGCGGCCGAAAGGACTACGACGTTTGGGGGGATTTCGACACGACACTTGTCGGAAACCGTTGCCGTGCGTACGATTGATGCGTACGTGAGCGTGCAGCGGGCACAATCCGTGCAGGAATCATCGCCCTCCCAAGGAGGAACGCACCGAATGCTGGACCAGCAGCCGACCGTCGTCAGCCTGACCGATGCGGCCGCGTCGAAACTCCAAGAGTTGACGAAGGAAGAGACGAATCCGGACATCGGGCTGCGGGTCTATGTGTACAGCGGTGGCTGTTCGGGCTTCCGCTACGGGATGATGCTCGAGGACGCGCCGACGCCCGAGGACAACGTCCTGAGCGCAAACGGCATCAAGGTCTACGTCGACGGCCAGAGCATCGACCTGCTCCAGGGCAGCCAGATCGACTACGTCGACACGCTCATGGGCGCCGGCTTCACCGTGAACAACCCGAACGCGGTCGCGGCCTGTGGCTGCGGATCGAGCTTCCGTACCGCCGACGACGCCGGCACCGCCCGGAGCTGCGCTCACTGATGGCGGCCTGACAACGACCTGACCCGACCCGCCGGTCGCACGACCGGCGGGTTTTTGTTTCCGGTCGTAGATTCGCCGCGTCAATGGAACTGCCCCTGTTTCCGCTCCACGCCGTCCTGTGCCCCGGCATCGTCATGCCGCTCCACATCTTCGAGGACCGCTACCGTGCGCTCACCCGACACTGCATCGAGACCGGGTCGCCGTTCGGCATTGTTCTAATCCGCGAAGGATTGGAGGCGGGAGCCTCGCCGAGTCTGGCCGTCGCGGGCGTCGGGGCCGTGGCCGAGATCCGCGAGGCGAGCCGCTATGCCGACGGCCGCTACGACCTGCTCGTTGCGGGCACCGGCCGTTTCGCGCTCGAGGACGTCGACGTGGCGAGCGCCCCCTACCTCGTCGGAACCGTGACGGGTCTCGACGACGAGGTCGGCGACGAGGACACCGCCGAGAAGCTCTCGGCAGCGGCCGTGGCCCGCTTCGTCAAGTACCTCGAGTTGCTCCGCGCCCGCGAGGGCGAGGACGGCGACGTGCTCGACATCCGGGTAGAGCTCGAGACGCGCGACCCGTCGCTCGGCGACCTCGACGCCGACGTGGAGCCCAGCCCTGAGGAGCTCGAAGAGGTCGAGCGGACGATCGAACCCAGGCTGCTGATCCCGGACGATCCGACAACGCTCTCGTACCTGCTGTCGGGGATCATCCAGGTTGAGCTGCCGCGCCGGCAGGCGCTGCTCGAGGCCGAGACGACGGTGGAACGGCTCGTCCACCTCCTCGCTTTGCTCGACCGCGAGATCCTGCTGCTCAGCCGCCGCCTGCGCCTGTTCACCCCGGAGCTTGGCTCGCGCGCCGGCTGACGTTCGCGACGCTCAGCGATTTCTCAGACTGGGCGAGCAGGCTCGCTCGGCGAAGCTCCCAAACGGGTTTGCTCGCAGCGTATGGGACCACTCGATCCCTGGACGGCGGATGAACGCAGGAAGGACGCGGGCGGCATCGGCGTTGGCTGCTCGCCAGCAACCCTTGACGATCACTGGCGATCTCGTCATCGCCGTCGTGATCGTGGCGGCCGCGCCGATGTTCGGGTTCTGGATCGGTCACGGCGGCCTCCAGCAGTTCGCCACGCAGGCAGGCGCTGCCACGGCGATCGGTCAGCTGACGGCGCTCGTCGGCACGTACCTGGCGCTCGTGCAGCTCGTGTTGATGTCACGCAGCCCCTGGCTCGACCGCACCTTCGGCATGGACCGACTCGCCGTCTGGCACCGCTGGCTCGGCTTCGCGACGGTCTGGCTGCTCGTCGCCCACGGCGTGTTCACGACGGTCGGTTTCGCCGCCGCGAGCGACACGTCGATCGTCGCGGAGGGATGGGCGATGGTCACGACCTACCCGTTCGTCCTCATGGCGGTGGCGTCGCTCGGCTTGTTCGTCCTCGTGGCCGTCAGCTCCGTGCGCTGGGCACGCCGACGACTCTCGTACGAGACCTGGTACGGCCTCCACCTGTACGCATACCTGGCGATCGCGCTCGGGTCTGCCCACCAGCTCGTCGTCGGCACCGATTTCATGGACGACGCGCTTGCCCGCATCTACTGGATCCTGTTGTACACGGCGGTCGTCGTGCTGATCCTCGCGTTCCGGGTGGGCCAGCCGATCGCGACCTCGCTGCACCACGGGTTGCGCGTTGCGAACATCGTCGCCGAAGGCCCAGGCGTCGTCTCGATCTACCTCACGGGACGAGACCTCGATCAGCTCCACGCGGATGCGGGCCAATACTTCCAGTGGCGCTTCCTGACGCGCGCGACCTGGTGGCGCACCCATCCGTTCTCGCTGTCGGCTGCACCCAACGGTCGCTGGTTGCGCATCACCGTCAAGTCGCTCGGCGACGACACGCGCGTGCTCGGATCCTTGCCGCTCGGAACCAGGGTGTTCGTCGAGGGACCGTACGGGGCGTTGACGCTCGCCCGCCGCTCACGCCGTGGCGTGGTGCTGATCGCAGGAGGAATCGGGATCGCGCCGATCCGCGCCCTCTACGAGGCGCTGCCCGCGAGCGCCGGCGACGTCGCCCTCATCTATCGAGCCAGCGGTGCCGAGGACCTGGTGCTGCGCGCCGAGCTCGACGAGATCGCCCGGGTTCGCGGCCATCAAGTCCACTATCTCGTCGGCCAGCGCGGCACGCGGCTCCTCCCGGCGGACCCGCTCGGTCCCGAGGTGATCGCGCAGCTCGTGCCCGACATTTCCGAGCGCGACGCGTACCTGTGCGGGCCGGTGGCCATGATGCGGCGCGTCGAGGACGCACTCGAGCGCCTTGGCGTCCCCCATGCGCAGGTCCACGCGGAACGGTTTGCATACTGATGCCCGGACCGACGGACAACCCGTTCCACGCGCCGCCGCCCGAGCCCGAGCGTGCGCCCGCGCCGGCCGCATCGGTGCCGCTGATCCCGCGCCGCGCTGCGATGGCTCTCGTGACGACGGTCACGGCCCTGCTCCTCCTCTTGCGCTTCGATCCAGGCACGGATCCGAACGCGCAACTTGCCTCGGCGACGACGGCTCCTGCCGATCCCGCGGCGAGCGACCCGGGGACCGCCACGAACGACCAGGGGACCACGGCGGCGACCGGTTCCAATAGCGCATCGAGCGACGCGACCACGGCCTCGACCCAGGTTGCCGGCGATGCGGTCTCGACTCGCTTCGGAACCGTGCAGGTCAAGGTCACGATCGACGGCGGCAGGCTCGTGGACGTCACCTCGCTCCAGCTGCCGAGCGGTGGCCGGGACAGCCAGGTTTCCGCCTACGCGGAACCCATCCTTCGCAGCGAGGCCCTGCAGGCGGGCAACGCCGGCATCGACACGGTCAGCGGTGCGACCTACACGAGCATGGGCTACATCCAGTCGCTTCAATCCGCGCTCGATACGGCCGGAATCGGATGACGGCCGGGCTCGTCGTCGAATCCGTGCCCGATCGTGAAACCGCGGCGGCCGGCCGGCAGGTACGCGTCGAGCGGGTCATGGGCACCGTCATCGGGATAGACGTTCGGAGCGACATTCCCGACGTGGCCCTCGACCACGCCTTCGCGTACCTCCACGCGGTCGATGCACGATTCAGCCCCTTCCGTCCCGATAGCGAGATCGAGCAGCTCGCGCGCGGCGAGCTGTCGATGGCCGACGTGAGTGATGAGCTGTTGGCCGTCACGGCGCTGTGTCATGACCTGCGACTCGAGACCGAGGGCGCGTTCGACGCCTGGGGCCATCGGCCCGACGGATCGTTTGACCCGAGCGGCCTCGTAAAGGGCTGGGCCCTCGACGGTGCAGCGGGCATCTTGCGAGCTGCCGGCGCGACCAGGTTCGCCATCAATGGCGGAGGCGACGTGGTCGTCGCCGGGGAGGCGGCGCCGGCTCAGCCATGGCGCGTCGGGATCCGCCACCCGTTTCGGGCCGACCGGACGGCAGCGGTCCTCGAGCTCGACCACATGGCGGTCGCGACCTCTGGCTCCTACGAGCGCGGCGCGCACATCGTGGATCCCGGCACAGGGCAACCGGCGGCCGGGTTGCTGAGCGTGACGGTGGCAGCGCCGTCACTCGCCCGGGCTGATGCGCTCGCGACAGCGGTCTTCGCCATGGGCATGGCCGGGCCACGCTGGTTCGCTGGACGGGGTGGCGCGCTGCTCGCCGTGACGACGGACCAGCAGGTGCTGACAACTCCCGCGATGGACCGCCTGCTCGCGCCCACCCGGGCGACTCACGATCTTCTCAGGCCATTCCCGGAGCCTCGAACGTGAGGCGATTCCACTGGGGGTTCGCCCGCACAGAAGGAGCAGGCATGTCCTGGTACGACGACCAGCCGGTCGTGACGCCGCCCGCGGCACCTGAACCGGCACCCTCTCGTCCGCCCGCGCGCGGACTACGCCGCGGCGCCATCGTTGCGGCGCTCGGAGCGCTACTGCTCGTCGGCGGCGGGGTGGCCGCGGTTTCGGCCGCGTCGCCCGAACCGTCGACCGACCCGTCGGTCGTGGAACCGGATGCGACGACGCAGCCGGACGCGACCACGCAGCCAGACACCGATGCTGACCACGACGGGCGCGACTGCCCGAACGAGGACGGCAGCGGGGGCACAGACGGTAGCTCGAATTCGAGCAACGACTCGAACTCGGACACGCCGGCCTCCGGCGTCTAGGCGCTTTTCAGCGGCCTGCCACGCGCAGGCCGCTGATCACGCCCGGACGAGGCGTTCGAGACCCAGCCAGCGGGCGAGCGCGTCGAGCTCACCGTCCACGCCGGCCTTGGTCTCCAGCGTGAACGGGACGTCCTCGTGGACCGCGTCGACCCGCAGCACGCCGGCGTCCCGGTCGGCGGTCGCGTCGACCTTGCCGACCAGCGCCTCCCCGTGGAGCACGGGCAGCGCGAAGTAGCCCCAACGCCGCTGTTCCTTCGGCTTGTACATCTCGAGCGTGTACTCGAAGTCGAACAGGTCCAGGGCGCGGGTCCGGTCGTGGCTCAGCCGATCGAACGGCGACAGGAGTGCTGTCCTTCCAAGGAAGCCCTCGGCGGTTGCCTCCGGGTCCAGGCGCCAGACGCCCTTGGTGCCGTCCACCGTCACCGGGCTTCCCGCCTTGCCGACGAACTTCGGCCGCGCGATTCCAAGCGCGCGCAGCCAACGCTCGTCGCGCCGCCGACTCGCCTCCTCGGCGGGGATCGCTATCACCTCGGCCGGAAATACCCGCTCGGGAAGATCCCAGAGGCGTTCGCGACCCTGCCGTGCCGAGACGGCCACCTCGCCCCGCCAGGCGAGCGCCTCGAGCATCTGCGTGACGTTGCGCTCGTGCGTCCAACCGCCCGACTGCCACGAAGTCTCGCTCGTATCGGGGATCTCGCGTGATATCAGCGGTCCCGCGTCGCGGAGCCGGCTGAGGATTCGCCGGCGGAACCCGTCATTGGCGTCGAGGAACGCCCGCACATCGTAGAAACGAGGCGGCGGCATCTCGGCCATCTCGGCGAGGTACAGGGGAAGGTCGGCCATGGGGCGGATCATCACGATCCGCCCTTCGACGGGTGTGGGCTGCGCCTTGTGCTCGAACAGGGTCCGGTCGCGCTCGAGCGCGGTCGTGAGCTGCGTCGGGTCGTACGTGTCCCCGAGCCGACTCCACGCGACGTGGTCGGCTGCTGGCGCAACGACCGCCGTCGGATCGACCTGGAGGAACGTCAGCCGATCGACGACGTCGAGCAGGTCGCGCGGCCGCTCCGCATCAAGCAGACTGCGCACGAATCGCGACGCGGCGCGCCTCAGTTCGGGAGATCTGCCGCATCGGTCGACTCGTTGATTGCCAACACTGCGAGCGCGAGTACCCAGCCCATGCCGGAGACGAGCGCGACGCGTTGCAGAAGACCGCTGACGTCCGGGAACAGGAGTTGACCGGACGGTCCGCCGCCCGAGGCACCGAAGGACACGAACGCCAGCGCGGCGACGGCGAGCGATCCAACCGCCCAGCCCCTGGAGCCGCCGCGCCACGAGCGGACGGCAAATGACAGCGCTGCCGCGATGAGGCCGAAGATCAACAGAAACGCCCCGAGGACGTGCAGGAGGGATGCCGGCGTCACGTCGGTTGCCATGCCTTCCGCAGTGCCGGGCGGATAGCCGAACAGCGGCTGCGTCGGGAAGATGCCGGCAAGCAGGAGTCCGACGCCTGCAACCGCGATCGCCACCGGTGTTGCCAGGGCTCCTCGTCCGTCCCGAAGCCACGAGCGCAGGCCGGCTGCGAAGGCGAGGAGCAGCACGCCGGTCACCAGGAAGGTCACGGTCATGAGCGAGCCGCGATCCCCGAGCGCGAGCAGGCTGACCTGGTGCCGCAGTGGGTCGTAGCCGGTCCTGGTGGCGCCATCGACGAGATACACGGTCGTGAACAGGATCGGCGCGGCCACACCGGCCGACAGAAACATCACGGAACGGCCCGAGGCGCTAGTCGGAGAAGCGCTCTTCCTTCCAGGGGTCCGCGTCGTTGTTGTAGCCGTAGCGCTCCCAGAACCCGAGCTGGTCGTGATCGAGGAACTCGAGGCCGCGGATCCACTTCGCGCTCTTCCAGAAGTAGCGCTTCGGAACGACCAGCCGGAGCGGATACCCGTGCTCCGCTTCGAGCGGCTCGCCGCCGAATGTGTCCGCGAGGATCACGTCGTCATCGTCCAGCACCGACAGCGGCAGATTGGCGGTGTAGCCCTGCTCCGCGTGTTCAACGACGTGCGTGGCGTTCGGGCGAACCTGGGCCATCTCGAGGATCGTCTGGATCGCGACGCCCTCCCAGTCCGTATCGAGCTTCGACCAGCGCGTCACGCAGTGGACGTCCGTGTGGATCGTCTTGCGCGGCAGCTCCCTGAACTGCTGCCAGGTCAGGGCGAACGGCGAATCCACCTCGCCCCACACGCGGAAATCCCAGGTTGCGAGGTCGACCCGCGGCACCGAGCCGTAGTGGAGCACCGGGAACTTGTCGGTCTTGTATTGCCCGGGCGGGACCCGCTCTGCGGTGGCCGGATCCATCTCCCGGTTACCGAAAAGTCGTTCGAACATGCGTGGTTCCTTGGCGCGACGAGTGGGCCGCCGTATCGTCCCACACCATGCGTGTCGGGTCTGTGACGCGACAGCCTGCGGTACGCTTTCGCGCGTGACCGTTGAAGCCAACGAAGCGCCGACCGGGGCGTCGGCGCCCGAACTGCCCAATTCACGCACCCGTCCGCGCCTCATCATCGTGATGCCGGCGTACAACGCCGCGCGGACGCTCGAGCGGACCTACGCCGACATCCCGCACGACATGGTGTCCCGGATCATCCTCGTCGACGACGTGTCGCACGACGAGACCGTCGACGTGGCCCGCAAGCTCGGGCTCGACGTGATCATCCACCGCCAGAACCTGGGATACGGTGGCAACCAGAAGACGTGCTACCGGGCGGCGCTGGCTGCGAGCGCGGACATCGTCGTCATGCTCCATCCGGACTACCAGTACGACGCCACGCGCATCCCCGACCTGATCGCCCCGATCGTGGCAGGGGATCGCGACCTGATGCTCGGCAGCCGCTTCCTCGGCGATCCGCTGGCCGGCGGTATGCCGGCCTGGAAGTACGGCGCGAACCGCTTCCTCACCGCCGTCGAGAACATCACCTTCGGGCTGCGCCTGTCCGAATACCACACCGGGCTGCGCGCCTACAGCCGGCGCCTGCTGGAGACCGTTCCGTTCGAGCGGAACTCGGACGACTTCGTCTTCGACCAAGAGCTGATCGCGCAGGTGGTCGCGGCCGGCATGGCGGACCGGATCGGCGAGATCGCGGTGCCGACCCGCTACTTCGCGGAGGCCAGTTCGGTCGGGTTCCGGCGGAGCGTTGTATACGGCCTCTCGACGCTCGAGGTGGTCGGACGCTACCTACTCCACCGGCTGCGGCTCAAGCCATCGCGCCAGCTCGTCCCGCGCCGCCGCGGCTGACCCGCCCCCGAATCACGAACCCCCGACGCGAGGCCGGGGGCTCGTGAGGTCGGAACCGATGACGCCTACTGGGCGGGGGCCGGTTGCGCCAGGTCGCTGATCTTGGTGAGGCCGTACTGGTCGGCCGTCGCCTTGCTGACGACGAAGCCGTTCTGGTCGGTGGCCTCGGAAGGGTTCAGCGCCGCGAGACCCCTTGGCTCCAGGGCGGCGCGCAGCGCGTCGCTCGTCGCCACGGGATCATTCGTCGCCTGGCCGGCGCCTTCGTTGACGAACTCGAGCGCCGTCGCCGCGTACTCGGCGAGCACGTCGATCTCACCCGACTCGAGGGCCGGGAAGACGATCTCGCGGTTGCCGAGCTGGAACTTGCGTTCGACCGTCGCGCCGTTCGACTCAAGGATCTGGGCGAAGATTTCGCCCAGGATCTCCTGCTCCGGGAAATTGGTTGAGCCGACGATGATGTCGCCTTCGAGCCCGGCGCTGCTCGCGTCGAAGTTCTGCGCAGTGATCCACTCCGAGGCGACGTCCCCGACGGGCCTCGTATCGACGGTCACCGCCTTGTTGAGGTTGGTCAGCTCCTCCTGGGAGAGGCTCGACGTCACCGTGTTGAGTAGGTCCGCGGCGGCCGGGTTCGCATCCAGGACCTCCTGGCGGACGACAGGGATGATGTTGTCGGCGAGCTGGAGCTGCTTGTCGTCCTCGAGCAGGACGAAGCCGTTGGTGGCGATCGCCGCGTCGGATGTGAATAGCAGCCCGACGTCGATATTGCCTCCGGTGAGGGCCTGGACGGTCAGCGGGCCACCCGCGTCGAGCGGGACGAACTCCGCGAATTCGAGGCCGTAGGTTTCCTGCAGGCCGAGGAGACAGAACGGGCGCTCCGGGCATTCCGGCGGCCCGCCGAGCTTGAGCGTTGTCGAGAGCGCGGGACCGGCTGGAGCGGATGGGGACTCGGCCGCCGGTTCGCTTGGCGCGCTCGTTTCGGGCGGCGCACTGACCGCCGCAGGTGATGGGCTGCCCCCTCCCGACGAGCACGCACCGACCAGCAGCGCGAGCATCGTCGCCCCGAGAGCAACATTGCGGAACGTCCGCATGGGTCCTCCTCTTGCACGCCTCCGGGACCATCTAGGGCACGGCCCGCCAGGCAGGCCGGGAGTCTAGCAGCGATCCCGGCAAAACCCTGTCAACAACCCGGTCAAGGAATCGTGCAGTTTCAGGTCCCGCTCTCCTGGGGGTTGGGCATGCTGAGGACCTCGGCCTGGACGTTCTCGGTTCGCGCGAGCCCGGGTGAGACGAGCCTTCGCTCGAGGAACGTGAACGAGCGCTCGGTGAGCAGCGCGAGCGCAGCGACGAGGACCGCCCCGGCGACGAGCATGTCCTGCCGGCGCAGCGCGAACCCGTCGACGATGTAGCGGCCGAGTGCCCCGCCGCCGACGAGCGCGGCGAGGGTCGCCGTTGCCACGACCTGGACGGCCGCGATCCGGACGCCGGCGATGATCACCGGCGCCGCGATGGGTAGCTCGACCCGCCGCAGGAGCTGCAGTTCGCGCATGCCCATGGCCCGACCGGCCTCGACCATGTCGCGGTCGACCTGGCGGAGCCCCACATACGTATTGGTGAGGATCGGCGGGATCGCCAGCACGAACAGCGCCGGGAACGCGGCCGCGAAGCCGATCCCGAACCAGGTCACGAAGATGATCAACAGCGCGTAGGACGGGATCGATCGGCCGAGGTTGGCGACACTTACGGTCATGAACGCCCCCTTTCCGGTGTGCCCGATGGCGAGGCCCACCGGGACCGCGATCAGGATCGCGGCGATGATCGCAACCGCGGAGAGCACGACGTGTTCCAGCGTCCGGTTGGGTATGCCCGTCGTGCCGCTCCAGTTCGCCGGGTCAGTGAGCCACGCGATGACGTTGCCGATCAGGTCCACCGTGGTGCCGTCACGTTCCTTGTCGCCGGGCCCACGGCATTGCGAGGCGCCCGATGGCGACGACGACGAGGTCCAGGGAGACTGCGAGGAGCACCGTCATGATCGCCCCCACGTAGACCGCGGTCGTGTTCCGGAAGCTGAACCCGCGCAGCATGAGCTGCCCGAGGCCGCCCTCCCCGATGAGCGCGGTCACCATCACGAGGCCGACCGTCGTAACCGTCGCGACCCGTAGCCCGGCGATGATCAGCGGCATGGCCAGCGGGAGGTCCACGCCGAACAAGCGGCCGTTCGAGGAGTAGCCCATGCCGTCGGCGGCCTCGGTGATGTCGTGCGGCACCGAATCGAGCCCGCCGACGATGCTCCGGATCAGGATCAGCAGGGTGTAGCCGATGAGCGCGATCTCGGCGGTGACCACGGACAGGCCGGTGATCGGCACGAGGAATGCGAGCAGGGCGAGGCTCGGGATCGTGTACACGACGCCCGAGAAGCCCGAGAGGGGCCCGTAGAACCGCCGTTCGCGGTAGATCAGCAGCGCGCAGCCGAAGCTGATCACGAACCCGACGCTGACCGCGATGACGGTCAGGATCAGGTGGTCGATCGTCGCGTCGACGATCTGCGGGATGTTGCTGCGGATCCAGTCCCAGTTCACACCGGCTCAGCCTCTGCAGCGCTATCCTCGGTTGCGTCGACCTCGGCGGCGGCCTCGGGGAGTGCGGCGAGGTCGTCATCGGGCGGTTGTGGGTCCTCCGGGACCACGTGGCCGCCCTCCCGCATCACCTCGGCGATCATCTCGACGGTCACGATGCCGAGTACTCGTCCGTCGCGGTCAACGACGATCCCAGCCTGGACGTCGGCGTCGAGCAGGAGCGACAGGGCGTCCTTGAGCGTGGCCCGGCGGTTGAGCAGCGGCGACATCGGTTCCGGCAGGTCCTCGGTGAGGCTGCCTTCCCTCGGGATGTCCTCGACCGCGATCCAGCCGACCGGACGGTCGTGCTCGTCGACGACCAGCAGGTGCTCCGTCTCCTGCTCGAGTGCGTCGCGACGGGCGGCGGCGGCGTCATCGCCGACGCGAGCCGTTGGCGCGGTTCCGAGCGTGAGCTCGCCCACGCGCCGCAGCGAGAGCCGCTTGAGGCCGCGGTCAGCACCGACGAAGCGAGCAACGAACTCCGACGCGGGGTTGGCCAGGATCTCGGCCGGCGCGGCGAACTGGGCGAGCTTGCCCCCAGCCTGCATGACCGCGACGAGGTCGCCCATCTTGATGGCCTCGTCGATGTCGTGGGTGACGAACAGGATCGTCTTGGCGAGGTCCTCCTGGAGGCGCAGGAACTCGTTCTGTAGCCGTTCGCGGACGATCGGATCGACGGCGCCGAACGGTTCGTCCATGAGCATGATCGGCGGGTCCGCTGCCAGCGCTCTGGCCACGCCGACGCGCTGGCGCTCGCCGCCGCTCAGCTGCGACGGGTAACGGTTGCGGTATTTCGTGGGATTGAGCCCGACGAGCGCGAGCAGCTCATCCGCCCGCTGGCGCTGCCGGTCCTTCGGCCAGCCGATCAGGCGCGTGACGGTCGCAACGTTCTCGCCGATCGTCTGGTGGGGGAAGAGGCCGGTCTGCTGGATGACGTAGCCGATCGAGCGACGCAGGTCGATCACATCCCGCCTGGCGATGTCCTCGCCGTCGATCAGGATCCGCCCGGACGTCGGCTCGATCAGCCGGTTGACCATCTTGAGGCTCGTCGTCTTGCCGCAGCCCGACGGTCCCACCAGCACGCAGATCTTGCCGGCCGGCACCTTCAGCGAGAGGTCGTTGACGGCCCCGGGCGTGTTCTTCGCACCCGCGCCGTAGCGCTTCGTGACGCGATCGAACTCGACGGTCGAGGCGCGCGGCGGCTGATCGGGCATGGTCGTCGAACCGTACTTCATCAGTTTCCGAGTTGCCGGTCAGGCAGTCGGGCCCAGGTCCGGTGTTGGTACGCTCGGCGTGCAGACCAGCGCTGGAGTCTCTTTCAAAGCCTCCGGATGGAACGTTCAGCGTGCCTTTCGAAGCCGTTGACCTCTGGATGGAACGCTCAGCGTGCCAAACGAAGCCGTTGACCTCCGGATGGAACGCTCAGCGTGCCTTTCGAAGCCGTTGACCTCCGGATGGAACGCTCAGCGTGCCAAACGAAGCCGTTGACCTCCGGATGGATTCTTCAGCGTGCCACGGCGGGGTACGTCAGCCGCGGTCGACGAGCGGCTTGACCTGACCCATGAGCCGTTCGATGGACTCGATGTCGTACGGCGCAGGGTGTTCCGAGATGATCGTTTCGAACCCCAGCTCGACGTACGGCGCCAGGCGGTCGGCGAGCTGCTCGGGCGTGCCGTTCCAGAACGTCACGTCGTCCTCGACGTCGGCCATCGGCGTCCGGTTGTGTTCCATGTGCGAGCGCCAGACCCGATCCGCCTCCTCCACGCTGTCGCGGATCGTCGCCTTGATGCCGAGCGTGAACGTGATCTCGGCCGGATCGCGCCCGACGTCGGAGCAGTGCTGCCTCAGTACGTCGATCTTGTGGCGCAGGAAGTCGACCGTGCCCATCGCGTTCCACATGTCGGCGTAGCGCGCGACCGAGCGGAGCGTCTTCTTCTCGCCCGAGCCGCCGATCATGATCGGCAGGTGCCGCTGGACCGGCGGCGGGAGGTGGCGCAGGTCCTTGAACGCGTAGTGGCCGCCCGGCTCGGACGTCACCGTCTGCCCGTCGAGCAGCCTCCGGATCGCATCCGTCGCCTCGTCCATCCAGTCGAGCCGCTGGCCGAACCCAGATCCGAAGTCGATGCCGTGGGCCGTGTGCTCCAGCTCCATCCAGGCGCCGCCGAGGCCTGCGATCGCCCGGCCGTCGCTGACGTGGTCGATCGTCGCGATCGTCTTGGCGACGATCCCCGGGTTGCGGAAGGTGTTCGCGCCGACGAGCAGTCCGAGACGGACCCGCTTGGTCTCGCGCGCCAACGCGGCCAGCAGCGAGTAGCCCTCGAAAAAGTCCTGGTAGGGATCGCCGAAGATCGCGTACAGGTGGTCCCACGCCCAGAGATGGTCGTACCCGAGCTGGTCGACCCGCTGCGCCACATCGAGCAACTCGGGCCACGAGGCGGCCTGGTTGAAGGGCAGGATTCCGTAACGCGTGTCGGGCATCGGAAAAGGCCTCCGGGGTTGGGCGGTGGGCGGGGTTTCGAAGTCTAGCCCGGCAGCGTCGCGAGGTCCTGCTCGAGGACCTGACGGTCCTCGGCGTCGCTGATCTTCGGCAGTTCCGCCGTGGCCCGTGCCTTCCACTCGTCGCGCGCAGCCAGGTCACCGGAGATCGCGCTCGCGCGGGCCATTGCCTCGTACGCCGAGCCGAGCTCCCAGTCCTCGCGGGCGTCGGTCGCCTCGTTGAGCTCAAGGCAACGGCGGGCGTGGTAGAGCGCCGGCTCGGCTCGCCCAAGGACGCAATAGACACGCGCCACCTGCCACTCACCGCGCGACAGGTTGGCCGGCTCGCCGACTTCACCCCAGTGGTAGCGCGACGCGTGGGCGGCGTGGAGCATCTCGTCATCCTGCTCCGGCGTCCGGTCGGGGTTCTCGAGCAACGTCCACGTGTAGTTGAAGAGCCCGACGGCCAGTGCCCGTCGGGTCGCATCGTCGAGCTCGGGCGCAACGGGCGGGCGGGTCACGATCGGGTCTCCCTTCGAGATGCGGGTGACGTGATTACGCTCATCAATCGATTTCGCACAGCCGTGCGGGCCGACGTGCTCAGAACACCAATTGAGTCAATTGGCGTGCGGGTTCATGCAAATTCGATTACACCCGCCAATCGGCGCGCAAGAACGGCCTCAGGCGTTGTCGAGCTCGCGGTCGATCGCGCGCAGGATGAAGCGCGAGGCCTCGGCGCTCTTGCCGCCGAGCTTCTGGCCCTCGTCCTGCTCGAGCGCAACCATCAGGTCGGCAAGGTAGGTGTCCATTGCCGGCGTGCGCTGCAGGTCGCCGGCCGCGAAAGCCGCTTCGAGTCGGTCTACCGCCGCACGAGCGTTCTCGACGGCGTGGCCCTTCGCGCCGATCAGCTCGCGGACGTCAGCGCGCGCTGCGTCGGCGGCCGCCCCCGCCGAGCTCATCGGGTCGTGCCCGCGGTCGGGCGCCGCTCGCCGGTGGAGCGTGGCTCGCGTGGCGGCAGCCCCCGCGAACCCTGGCGCATCTCGTCGCGGATCCGGCGCCAGTCCGACTCGAGGACGCTCATCGCGAGCTCGTCCCACCAGCGGCCATCGCGATAGATCGATTCGCGGGCCCGCCCTTCAATGACGAACCCACAGCGCCGATACGCGCTGATGGCCCGTTCGTTGAACTCGAACACGTAGAGCGCGATCCGGTGCAGCCCGAGCGTTTCGAATGCGTGGCGCAGCATCAGCCAGGTCGCCTCGGTGCCGTAGCCGTGGCCCCAGGCGTCCTTCTCGCCGATCGTGATGTGGTAGAGCGCCGAGCCGTTGTCCGCATCGAGCTGGCTGAACGCGCACGTGCCGATCAGTCGGTTCGTGGCCTTCTCGTGGACGGCCATCGCGAGGGCCTCGTTCCCGAGCACGCGCGCGGCAAAGAAGCGCTCGATTTCGTCCGGTCGCATCGGGGCTTCCTGGTAGCGCGCCAGACGGGCGATCTCGGGGTCGGCGTACCACCGGTGGAAGGCGGCCAGGTTTCCGCTGACGTGGCGCCGCAGCACGACGCGTTCGCCTTCGAGGGCCTCGGGGAACCACGAACGGTGAACCATCCCGGCACGGTATACCATCCCCGCCATGCGCCGCTGGAGCGAGCTGGCGGACCGTCTTGCGGCGACCACCCGAACGTCCGAGAAGACGGCACTGCTGGCGGAATACCTGCGCTCCCTGACCCCCGCCGAGCTGCCGATCGCTGCCGTCTTCCTGACTGGCCGCCCGTTCGCGGAGGGGGATCCGCGTGCCATCGGGCTCGGCTGGGCGGCAGTCTCAACGACGGTCGCCGAGCTGGCGGACGTGCCGCGCGGCGCGCTCGGCGAGGCATACGACCGCTTCTCGGACCTTGGCCTGGCCGTCGCCGACGTGCTGGCGCGGGCCGGCCACAACCCGGCGCCCGAAGGGTCGCCGACCCTCCCCGAGGTCGCCGCTACGTATGCGGCGATCGAGCAGGCATCGGGGCCGGCGCGCAAGTCCGCGCTCTTCCGCGACCTGCTGTTGCGCTCCGACCCCACCACCGCCAAATACCTCGTCAAGATCCTGAGCGGCGAGCTGCGGATCGGCCTCCGCGAGGGACTCGTCGAGGCGGCGATCGCGAAGGCGTTCGACCGTCCGCTGACCGACGTCAAGTGGGCCGGGATGCTGACCGGCGACGTCGGGGAGCTGGCGACGCTCGCCCGAGACGACCGGCTCGGGGAAGCCGAGATGGAGCTCTTCCGGCCGCTCAAATTCATGCTCGCGTCGCCGGCCGAGGACGCGAACGAGATCCTGGTCCGCCTCGGTCCGGAGGTGTGGGTCGAGGACAAGTACGACGGCATCCGGGCCCAGCTCCACCGGCAAGGCGACTCGGTCCACCTTTACTCGCGCGACCTCCATGACATCACTGGCCAGTTCCCGGAGGTGGCCGAGGCGGCGGTCAACCTGCGATGGGACGGCATCCTCGATGGCGAGATCCTCGGTTGGAAGAACGGCAATGTCCTGCCGTTCATCGCGCTCCAGGCCCGGCTCGGGCGCAAGTCGCCGTCCGAGGTGATCCGCGCCGAGGTGCCGGTGATCTTCGTCGCCTTCGACGCCCTGGCGCTCGGGCCCGGGGACGGCGCGTCGGTCGAACCGCTGCTGCGGCTGCCGCTGACCGAGCGTCGCCGCCGGCTCGACGCCCTGGAGCTGCCGCCTGCCACCGACGGCGGCCGATTCGCCCGCTCCCACCTTGTCGCGGCCACCGACGTTGACACCCTTGAGGCGGCGTTCAACGAAGCCCGCGCACGGCGCAACGAAGGGCTCATGGTCAAGGACCCCGAGAGTGGCTACACGCCGGGCCGCCGCGGCCTCGGCTGGCTGAAGATGAAGAAGGCCCTCGCCACGATCGACTGCGTGGTGGTCGGCGTGGAAGTGGGCCACGGAAAGCGCCACGGCGTCCTGTCCGACTACACGTTCGCGGTCCGCGACACAGAGCGCGAGCGCCTCGTCACGATCGGCAAGGCCTACAGCGGGCTGACCGACGCGGAGATCGCCGAGATGACCAAGTGGTTCGAGGCGCACACGATCGCCCGCAACGGGCGCTACCGCCAGGTGGAACCGCAGGTCGTCGTCGAGGTCGCGTTCGACGTGATCGTCCGCTCGAACCGCCACCAGTCGGGCTTCTCGCTGCGCTTCCCGCGGATCGCCGCCCTGCGTCCCGACAAGTCGCCCGACGAGATCGACACGCTCGAGTCGGTGGAGGCCCTGTACAACGGCCTCCAGCATGGAGCGGAATTCCTCGTCACGGCCGGCGCCCGGCCCGTTCCGGAGCCACCGGCCTAGCCCAACAGTCCGGCTGTCCGGCGCCGATCGCGGACGCTATGCTTCATCGCATGCTGTCCGGAATCGGGGGCGACCTGCGCACGGTCACCCTCACGCTGTACACCGATACGCACATCGTCAGGGCCACCTACGCCACACGTCAGCGCCGGGTCACTGACATCCTCAACGAGCCAGACACTGACTTCATCGTCGTCCGCGACGCGGTCTTCGATGACTTCGGGACCACCACGACGCCGGTCCGCGCCGAATACGCGCAGCTCAACCTCGGGGCCGTGCTGTTCGCGGTGGCCGACGAGACGGTGGATGCGATCCCTGAGCTGCGGACACCGAAGGTGGCCGAGAAGGCGCTGATCTCGATCCCGCCGTTCAAGGCCGTCGGCAACATCCACCTGCTCGCGGAACGAAATCTCCAGGAGTCGCTCGAGGAGCTCGTTGGCCGCTTCCTGCCCGTGACCGACGCCGAGTACTGGTCGGACCGGGTGGGCGAGGCCCGCCAGCAGGCGACGATGATCGCCGTCAACCATGCGCGCGCCCAGATCATGGCGCCGCACCGCGAGGCGGATCCATGGGCCGGGCTGGACCGCGCGGGCGAGGCGTCGGCAGTACCGACGACGGCGTCCGCTGAATCAGCAGACTCGATCCCTGTCATCGGCGGCAATGCCGAGGGCTGGCCCGACTCCGACTTCGACCGCTAGCTAGGCGGCTCGGCTAGCGTTCCACCGGCAGGTCGAGCCGGTTGCCCCATTCCGCCCACCCGCCGTCGTAGACGGCCACGTCGTCGTGGCCGAGCAGGGACAGGATGAACGCGAGCTTGGCGGCGGCGACGCCGGAGCCGTCGTAGCAGACGAGCCTCGGTCCGCGGGTCACATTGGCCTTATGGAGAATCGAGCGCAGCTCGTCGGCCTCGCGCAGATGCTGTGAGCCTGGCTGGCTGGTGGCGCCGACCGGCACGTTCACGGCTCCTGGGATGTGCCCGAGCCGCTTGGCATTACCCTCGTGGCCGCGGTACTCGGCCGGGGCGCGGGCGTCGAGGATCTGGACGTCGGGGGAGCCCAGCAGGCGCCGGATGTCCGCGGTCGTGAGGCGAGTCGCGAGCTGTGCGCGGGGCGTGAACGTCGTCGGTGGCGCGCTGTGCTGTGCGTTCGAGACGATGCGCTGCTCAGTGGCCCACGCCGGAAACCCGCCGTCGAGCAGGATCGCTGATTCGAAGCCGTAGGCACGCAGGCTCCACCATACCCGCGAGGCGAACAGGTTCTGCGTGTCGTCATACACGACGACGGTGTTGCCGTCGCCGATCCCTGAACGCGTCATCGCGTTCGCGACGCGCTCCGGCCCGGCCAGCAGGAGCACCTCGTCCTCTTCCGCGGGCTCGATCAGCTCGGCCCGCCAGTCGAGGTACGCGGCGGCCGGGATGTGTCCCGCGGCGAAGGTCGCCCGTCCACTGCCGTCCGGGCGCCAGCGCACGTCGAGGATCCGGAGCTCGGGACGGCTGATGTTCTCGGCCAGCCAGCCGGTGCTCACGAGCAGCTCGGGGTGGGTCAGCCCGGTCACGTCGACGGCATCAAGCAGGGGGAGTGACGGAGCATCGTCCGTATCATACGGCGGTGGTCGCTCCCTTCATGCCGGACGACGAGAAGCTCGCCGCTGTCCGCGCCGCGCTGCCGGCGGTCGAGGCCGGGATCTACCTGAACGCGGGCTCGGTCGGTCCGCTGCCGGCCGAGACGGCGCAGGCGATGGCGGATCTCGAGGCATGGGAGCTGCGCACCGGCCGCGCGCACGTCGACTACTTCGAGGAGTTCCTCGCCCGGCTGGACGAGGCGCGCGGCGCGACGGCTGCGGTCCTCGGCATGGACGTCGACGCCATTGCGCTCAACCACTCCACGACCGATGGGATGAACCAGGCGATCGCGGCGCTCGACTGGCGACCCGGCGACCGGGCGGTATCGTCCCAGCTCGAGCATGCCGGTGGCGTCGGGCCTCTCCACGCGTTGCATGCCAGGCTCGGCGTCGACCTGACGCTGGTGGACGCCGGCACGGGCAGCGACGACGAGGCGACCCTCGCCGCCTTCGATGCAGCGATCCCTCCCGGCACCCGGCTGGTCGCGCTCGCCCACGTCTCGCCAATGACCGGGGCGCTGCAACCGGTCGCGCGGATCGCGGACCTGGCCCACGCGCGGGGGGCGCTGGTGGTCATCGACGGGGCGCAGGCGGCCGGCGCGATCCCGGTCGACATGACTGCGACCGGCGCGGACTTCTACGCGATCCCGGCCCACAAGTGGTTGCTCGGCCCGGAAGGCATGGGCGCCCTCGCAGTCGCGCCTGGGATCGTCGAGCGCCTCTTCCCCGGCGTGGCGGGCGCCTACTCGTTCGAGTCGTTCGACCCGCGCGGCAGCGTGTCGTTCTGGGCAGATGCCCGCCGGTTCGACGGATCCGGGTTCCACCGCCCGTCGGTCGTCGGCATGGCCCGCTCGATCGGCTGGCTGTCGATGTACGTCGGGCTGGACTGGATCCATGGGCGGGGCCGGACGCTCGCGCGCCGGACGGCCGCGCGGCTCGCCGCGATCCCTGGCGTCGAGATGATCACGCCGCTGGACAACATGGCAACCCTCGTGACGTTCCGCATCGCCTCGTGGCCGGCTCGGGCCGCCCTCGACGAGCTCGGCGCGCGGGTCTTCGCGATCGCGCGGGCCATCGACCATCTCGACGCGCTGCGGATCAGCGTCGGCTTCTGGGCGACCGACGCGGAGCTGGAGCGGTTCGCAGAGGCCGTGGAGCTGCTCGCGGCGCACACGCCCGAAACCATCCCGGCTCGCCGAACGCTGACGGTTCTCGGGCAGGACGCTTGAGCGCGGATCCCGTCCGCCGCCGCTCATGGGCCGAGGTTCGCTGGCGCCAGTTCCGCAACGCTCCCCGGCCGGTCGTCCGGGCCGTCGCTTCGAGCCTCACGGTCGCGGTCGTGCTGGCCGCGGCGTATCTCGCCTACGACGTCGCCCTGACCCGCGGAGTGGTGCTGCCCGGAGGCGACCTCCGGGTGCTCGCGATCACCGTCTACGTCGTGCTCGTGCTGATCATCGGATCCCTCGTGACCTGGCTGATCGTGCCGCTGCCGAGCGGCTCCGCCAAGCGAGCAAGACGAACGCCGTGGAGCGCGGCGCTCGGGTTCTTCGCTGCGGTCCCGATCGCCTACCTCGTGATGGTCGCGGCCGTCCAGATCCTCCGGCCGCTGCTCGTATGAGAACGCGGCGACCGCGCCATCCCATGCACAAATCGTGCGTGGGGTGGCGCGCATTGTCACCACCCAGTTACGCCGTACGTCGTGCAGCGTATTCCCAGGCCTTGCGGAATTGGGTTACCCTGCGCGGGCTATTGTCTCGGCGGTTGGGTTATCCGCCCGCCCGGTAAAGGGGACCCGCTTGCCCGTGGCACTCGACGAGCAGCACGTCGCGCTGCCCAAGCTGTACGGAGCGCCGGCCTATTCGCGGCCGCCGCGCCCCGTCGAGGAGACCGCGCGCCCGATCGACCCGGACGATCTCCCGATCACCGCGTTCCAGACCGATGAGGAACGCGAGATGGCCGAGACGATTGCGGGGCGTCCGTACGCGCCGAGCGGCGGCGCGTACGTCGAGAACGAGAAAGCCAATCACCCGCAGGCGCGGCCCTTCAGCCTCCGCGCAATCGCCGGCCGCCTGCTCGGCAGCTAGCCGGGCCCCACGCGATTCATCGCTGCGCTGGCGGGTCCGTTGTAGGATCGCGGCGGGGGAGTAGCTCAATGGTTAGAGCGGCGGGCTTATATCCCGCTGGTTCCAGGTTCGAGTCCTGGCTCCCCTACCAATTCGACTAGCCGCGACCTCGCAGCATCGCCAGCAGCTGGGCCCGCCGCGCCTCGTTGAGACTGCGCTGTGCGGGCAGCGACCGCAGCCACGGTTCGAGCTGCGCCTCGGTGATCACCGCGCAGGTCGGGGTTCGCGGCAGCGCGCGGTCTGTCGTCACGACCGCGGCGTAGACCCGAACGACGTAGTCGCGGTCGTCGTGGGAGAACCAGCGACGAACCCGCTCGGCATCGCGAGCGGCACGGTCGAGCGGGCTTTCGATGCGGATCCAGCCCTGGTCGGACAGACCTTCCCAGTACGGGCCCTGGTGGCGCGCCACCGAAGCGTCCGGGAGATCGCGGACGACGGCCGCACCGAATTGCCCGACGACGAGCTTCGGGATCGGCCGGCCATCGCCGATGTCGACGTTCAGGGCCATCACCGGCCCGTCGGTGTTCTCCGCCCGGACGATCACCTGGTTCACGGCAGCGCCTGATCGGACATCGGCCAGCAAGCCTGCGAGCCGTGCGGCCCCGACGCCGAGAAACACGCCCCCGAGCAGCACGGCGGCGCCCCAAGCGGCCGCTCCACCCGGCCCGGCGGAGCCGCCGAACCCGCCGCGCGCAAGGCGGTCGAAATACGGCGTGACCAGCGTGGCGAACTCGAAGGTGAGGCCGCCGACGACGAGGACGGTGCCGGCAGCGGCACCGATGACGAGGGAGGGAAGTCGGGATTGGGTGGGAGGGGCGGCGCCGATGATCTGCATGGCGACGATGTTCGGCCGTCTCGCGCAGCAAGGCCATGAGCCATCCGGGCGCGGGAATCCGGCGACCGGCCCACGCACCACTCCGATCCCCACCGATCCGCCTGCGCGCGGTGCCGGAGCGCACCGCGATTTCGGTGCGGACCGCCAAACGCCCTAACGCCGGTCGGGGCACCCAGAACGTGACCCCCGTACCATTGCCCGCCCGCACCCCCGACGGCGATGCTCCGTCTCACGTCCGGGCCCAGCATCCCGGGCCGGAGGGACGCTGTGCTCATGAACCGCCGATGGGGGAGGCTTCTGGGTCGTCCTGCGATCGGTTCGGTCGCGGGCGTTCTCCTCATGATGCCGCTGGTGCTCGCCTTGGCGATGCCGGCGTTCGGCGCCGCCGCCAAGAAGCTCAGCGATGCGAGCGTCAGCCCTCGATCCGGCACAACGACAACGAAGATCACCTTCGAGGTCACCTACTCCCGACCCATCCCGCCCGTATTCGTCCGCGTCGTGATCGACGGGAAGAACCACGCGATGACGCGCGTCGGTGGCGGTGACTGGTCTGGGAAGGACACGTTCCGCTTCTCCGATAAGCTGCCGAAGGGCACGCACGACATCGTCTTCCAGGGTTCAGGCGTCAAGGACCTGCCCGCGGGGACGGTCGAGATCAAGGCGGAGCCCGAGCCGACGCCCAAGCCCACCCCGAAGCCGACGCCCAAGCCCACCCCGAAGCCGACGCCGAAGCCCACCCCGAAGCCGACACCGAGGCCCGCGCCGGCCCCGCGGTCCGCGCCCAAGCCGAGCCCGACCGCCGAGCCCAGCCCGACGGTTGGCCCGCGCTCGGTGCCCACGCCGACCCCCGAGCCGACGCCGAGCCCGACGCCGATCGCTTCACCGAGCCCCACGTCAGACCCATCGCCCAGCCCAACGCCGACGCCGATCCTCACCGGCGCCCTACCGGGCAGTCAGCCGCCGGCAGGCGCCGATGGATCAGGTGGCTCTGACGGCGGTGGCGGTGGCTCGAGCCCGGTAACCCCGTCGACCGATGGCGAGCTCACGTGGTCGCCGATGGGAAGCGTCGCGACCGCGCTCGGTCTAGGTGGCTGGCGGCCCCTGCCGCCGCTCCAATTCGTCCCGACCCTCGTCACCACCACGACCTTCGCCGCAGGGATGATGGGAATGTCCATCTTCGCCAAGCGTCGCCGCGAGGAGGACGAGCTCGACGACGAGCTTCTTGCCGCGAGTGCCGCGGCGGGCGTCGGCATGGACGAGTCGGTTGCCGTCGCGGTGGCCGCGGCGATCGCCGCCGCCCCCGACATCCCCGATGCGGAGGCCGGGATGCCTCGCTGGCGTCGGCCGTCGTTGCTGCAGGCGCGCAAGGCCGACCCGATCCGTGACGGGGTCGAGGCCGCCCGGCTGACCTTCGACAACGGCCTGATCGGCCCGATCGAAGGCCGCGAGCGGCACCTGATCAAGTACGACATCGTGACGCTGCTCGATACGCCCGACGAGATCCGTGGCAACGGCATCGGCATCCTCGCCCAGGGTGACGAGATCCAGCTCCTCGAAAAGCGCGGCGTCTACTGGCTCGTTCTGTGCCCGGACGGCACGCAGGGCTGGATCCACAAGATGACGGTCGGGGAGAACATCGGGAACGCGCCGCGCCACGATGGCGCGATGGCCACGATCCCGGCGGTTGCCGAAAGCTGGACGCTCGGGGAGGACGACGTCGACGACGACGTCCTGAGCGCCTACCTCGCGGCGCGCCGGCGGGACTGAGCGGAGATCTCCTTGCGCAGCACCAGCAGGTGCTGGTGCGCGATGTTCGGGACGAACGCACGGGGATAGCCATAGGGACGGAGCCTGGTGCCCGCCTGGTACCAGATCAGGTCGCCCTTCGGGACGAACCCGGCCGTGCCCGCGCGTGCCGCGAGATCGGCTCCGGTGAACAGGTAGCGGCCCTCCTGGTAGGCATCGCGCACGATCACGGTCGCGTAGCGCCCGTCGCGCAGGACCCGGTGCAGCTCGCCGAAGACGTCGCCCATCCGATCGAGGAACGTCGCGTAGTCCGGGGCGTTCGCGAGATCGCCGGGATGGTCGCTGACCATCGCGTAATCGGTGCGTCGGTTTGAATGCTTCTCCGCCAGCGGACCGCCCGCCATCGTGAGCGGCAGCTGGACGTTGTACGGCGGATCGGTGGCGACGAAGTCGACGCTATTCGGCTCGAGGTCGGGCAACAGCGCGAGTGCGTCACCGCAGCGCAATGTGATCCCGCTCGGGTCGAAGGAACGTGTGCCGCCCGGATCGGCGCTGCCGAGATCGGCGAGCAGCGGGCCGGCGCCGTCGCGCTCGCCGAGGAGATCGCGCACGACTGTCTCATGGATCGCAACCCAGCGCGGGTCGAGCTCGAGACCGAGTGCCCGGCGCGGCCCGCGGGCGATCGCCGCGCCGAGTAAGGTGCCGCCGACTCCCGCGAACGGGTCAAGGACAAGCTCGCCTGTTCGCGTGAAGAACTCGATGAGGCGTGCCATGAGGCGTGGCGGCTTGTTCGCGCCGTGCGCTTTTCGCGCCTCATGCCCGAGCTCGGAGGGGTACGCCGTGCTCCAGACCGACTTCGTGAAATAGAGCCATTCCTCCCCCGGCAGCTCGTTGAGCGTGTTGTCGGGGTGGGGCGCGCGACGACCGTCGGTCACGATGCCAGCCTACCGGAGCCGGCAGGTGCCTAGAATGGCCGACATGCCCGCAGGGATCGCGAGCGCGCGGTTCGTTGGGCGAGAGGCGGCGTTCACACGCCTCGCGACCGTCCTGGGGGGCGCAGCAGAGGGACGCGCGGGGACGCTTCTCGTCTCCGGCACGGCCGGAATCGGTGTCACGCGCTTTCTGAACGAAGCAGAGCGTCGGATCGGCGAACTGGCCGAGCCGATGACCGTCCTGCGCGGTTCGGCCTCGCGCGGGCCTGACACGCCGTATGCCCCGGTGCTCGAAGCGCTCCGCAGCGCGCTGTGCGACCTGGACGACGAGGCGCTCGGCCGGGTCACGGGCTCTGCGTCCGAGGAAGCGGTCCGCCTCATGCCGGAGCTGGCCGAGCGGCTGGCTCCGCTGGGCCTGCTCCCCGCGCGGCCCACCATGACGGTCCCCGAGCGGCGCCAGGCGCGAACGCTCGAGGGGATCCTGGGGATCCTCGGCCGGCTCGGCGAGGAGCGCCCGGTACTGCTGATCCTCGAGGACCTCCATCGCGCCGACGCCGCGACCCGTGCCCAGGCCACGTTCCTCGCGCGGATTGCCCGGAACCAGCGCCTCGCCCTCGTCTTCACCCATCGGCCGGACGAGGTCACGCGCGACCACCCGTGGTGGACGGACCGCTCGATCATCGCCGGCGCCCCGCGAGCCGTCCCCGCGCTCGAGCTCGAGCCGCTCCGCCGCGACGAGCTCGCACGTCTGATCGAGTCGATCGAGGGCCAGCGCGCCTCGGCGAGCGTTCTGCTGCTTGTCGTCGAGCGATCAGGCGGCAACCCGCTTGCGGCCGAGGAGCTCCTGGCTGCGCGCCGCGAGCTTTCGTCGGTGTCGCCGTCCGGGTCTCTCCAGGAGCTGGTGGCGGTCCGCCTGGCGATCCGCTCCCCGGAGTGCCGCCGCGTTCTTCGGCTGCTCGCCCCGGCCGCCGTTCCCCTCCGACCCTCCGAGCTGGCAGAGGCCGCCGTCACCTTCGAGGCTGGCTCGTCGCGTCTACCGCCGCGCTCGACGAGCGCCCCCCGGCGCGCCGGGGTCGTGCTCGACGCGGACATGACGGCCGGGCTCGCCGAGGCGATCGAGCACGGATTCCTCATCGAGACCGGCGAGCGGCTCGAGTTCCGCCACGAGCTCATCGCGCAGGCCGTCGAGGAGGACCTCCTGCCGTTCACGCGGGTCCGCTACCACGCCGCGATCGCTTCGGCGCTCGCCGACCGGCCCGCCGTGGCCGCCTACCACTGGATCAAGGCGAACGACGGCGAGGCGGCCCGGGAGGCTTATCTCGCTGCCGCGACCGAGGCATCGGTGCGCAACGCGCCGGCGGACGCGCTGGCCGCGATCGAAGAGGCGCTGAACCTTGCCCCCGGCGCGAAGGATGCGACCGAGTTGAAGGAACAGGCCGCAGAGGCCGCGTTCGCAGCCGGCCGGGCGACACGAGCGATCGCGTTCGCGGAGGCGGCAATCGCCGGACTGGACGCCCGCCGCGACCGGTTTCGGCTCGGGATGCTCCACGAGCGCATCGGACACTATCGCCGGGCGGTAGGGGACAACCAGGGGGCGATGGCGGCGAAGCGGCGGGCGGTGGAGCTCGTCCCGCGCGAGCCGACGCCGGAACGGGCAACGGTGCTCGCGTCGCTGGCGCAGCTCCTGATGCTCGATGGCACCTTCTCGGATGCCGAGCGCCATGCCCGCGAGGCGATCCGCGTTGCACGCGAGTGCTCGCCGCCGGCCGTGGTCCAGGAGGCCCACGCGACCATCACGCTCGCGGTGGCCATGGCCTGGGGGAGCACGCCCGAAGACGGCGTCGCGCTCCTCGAGGAGGCGGGCCGCATGGCAGCCGAGGTCGGCGAACTTGACGAGCGCTTCCGGGTCCACGCCAACCTCACGACAGTGCTCGACCTGTTGGGCCGCCGTGCCGACGCCGTGGAGGTCGCCTACCGAGGGATCGAGGAAGCCAAAGCGGCCGGTCTCGAGGCCGTGTACGGCAACTTCCTGCGGGTTAATGCCAGCGACTCGCTGTTCATCCTCGGTCGCTGGGAGGAGGCACGGGCCTTCAGCGAGATCGCCCTCGAATGGCAGCCGGTTGGGATCCATTTCCTGATCTCGGTGGTGAACCTCGCCACCGTGGCCATCGAGATGTCGGCCGGCGAGGAGGCCGCCCGGCTCCTCGGGCAGACGCTGCTCGAGCTCGAGGCGGTTCGCGATTCGCAGCTCGCGGTCCCGTTCTATCTCGCCTCCGCCTCGTTCGCGATGTGGCGCGGGGACTTCGCCGACGCCGGTCGCGTCGCGGGCCGCGGCTGGGAGCTGGTCCGTGTGACCGAGGATTGGGTGCTCACCGCGCGCATGGCGGCCACCGCGGCCGAGGTCCACGCAGCGGAGGTGGTGGATGCGCTCGAGCGGCACGACCTGCCCGCGCTCGCCGCGGCGCGCTCGAGGGCGCCCGAGATCGTTGCCGAGGCCGAGCGCCTGGTCACCAAGCACGGCGTCTCGCCGACAATCGGTTCGCGCCAGATGGCGGACGCGTACCTGGCCACCGCCCGCGCGTTCTGCATGCGCATCGACGATCGCGACGATGCGGACGCGTGGGCCGAGGTCGCCGACGGCTGGGGTCGTCTCGCTGCGCCATACGAGGTCGCCCGCGCCCGGTGGCACCAGGCCGAGGCGCTCCTCGCGGGGGCCGGACGGGCTGGCCGCGCGGCCGCGCGTCGCCCGATCCTCGAGGCGACCGGGATCGCGCTCGAGCTCGGCGCCAGGCCACTGCTCCGCCAGCTCCGCGAGCTCGCGCATCGGGCGCTGATCCCGCTGCCCGACGAGGTCGAGACGGTCCTCGCGAACGGGGCCGTGCCGCTGGGCGTGCTCCCGGATCGGTCGCTCGTCGAGTTGCTGTCGGGTCCCGAGGCCCAGCCCTCAGCCCTCATGCGCGGAATCGCGGGGGAGGCGCTTGGTGACGCCGGTGCCTCGGACCGCCGGGACACCTTCGGGCTCAGCGCCCGCGAGCGGGAGGTCCTGCGGCTGCTCGCCCAGGGACGCACGAACCCGGAGATCGGCGAGCGTCTGTTCATCACCCGCAAGACCGTCGGCGTCCACGTCGGGAATATCCTCGCCAAGCTCGGCGTGTCGGGCCGCGTCGAGGCGGCGGCGGTGGCGATCCGCCTGGGGCTCACCGAGCGCAACTGACCGCCACCGGACGCCGCGAGACCCGGAGGGAGGTCTCCGGGTCTCGTGGGTTCGCGGGTCATCCGGCCGGAATGGGCACGGCCGGACGCGACTGGGGGTTGGCACAGGTTGCACCGGAACGCGGAACTTCGGAAACCGTCGGCCGTGACGGGCGCGCGCCGGTTTGGAGGTGCAGTCTGGACCGGGACCGGTACCGGTTGCAATTCGGACCTTGGTACTACGGCCGCCCGCGGAACGACGCAAGATTTGGCGGCGACCGCTAGATTTGACGGGTCGCCCGATTGCCGCGTCCTTCCCACCGACCGAGGTGCCAACGACCATGCGCCCTGCCGTCATCGCGGTGGCGATCGCCACCGTCGCGCTCTGTCTCGCCGCCTGCTCGACCGGAGAAGAAGCCGGCTGGACATACGCGCCGCCGCCGAGCGAAGTGGCGGCCAGCGGCTCGCCGTCGGGCGCGCCATCGGGCGCGCCGGGAAGCCCCGCGCCGAGCGCCGAGGTGTCGCCGGCTCCGAGCGAGGCTCCGTCAGCGGCTCCGAGCGCGCCGGCCTCGGCCGCGCCAGCATCGGCCGCGCCGAGCGGATCGGCGCCCGCGTCAGCACCCGCATCGCCGTCGGGTGAAGTTGTCACCGCGACCGCGACCAACATCACCTGGGAGCAGGCCGACCTCGAGGTCCCGGCCGACACGCCCTTTACGCTGGAGATCGTGAACAACGACGCGTCGGTCCCGCACAACGTGCAGATCCGCGATCGAGCCGGCACGCCCGTGTTCGACACGGAGACATTCCCTGGGGTCGCGACCCGCTCGTTCGACGCGCCGGGGCTGCCTGCCGGGCCGTACCAGTTCGTGTGCACCGTGCACCCGACGATGATCATCGACGTCAACGCGACCTGAGTCGGGATGGCGCCAACGGGCGAGCAGCTGAGCTACAGCGACGCCTACGCACGCTCGATCGTCGCACACGTTCGCGGCATCGAGGGCGGCGAGCCGCCGCTGCTGATCCTCGATCGGACCGTCTTCTACCCCGGTGGCGGCGGCCAGCCCGCCGATCGGGGCACCATCCTGCGGACCGCCGACGGCCGGACGTGGACCGTCACCTCGGCACGCAAGGTCGGCGGGGAGATCGGCCACGAGCTCGGATCGGCCGATGGAGAGCTCCCGTCCGAGGATGACGAGGTCGAGGTGGACATCGAGTGGGCACGTCGGCATCTGCTGATGCGCACCCACACCGCCCTGCACGCGCTCTGTGGCGTCGTCTGGCGCGATTACGGCGCCCAGGTCACCGGCGGCAACATGGAACCCGGCAGCGGCCGGATGGACTTCGAGTTCGAGCGAATGGGCGGCGAGCTCGTCGACGAGATCGAGGAGAAGGTCAATACCGAGCTGACAGCCGAGCGCGATGTGCGTGTCAACGTCCTTCCACGGGACGAGGCGTTCGCGATCCCAGACCTGATCCGGACCAAGATCAACCTGTTGCCACCCGGCATCGAGACCGTACGGACGATCGAGATCGTCGGGCTCGACCTGCAGGCCGACGGCGGCACCCACGTCGCGAACACGCGCGAGGTGGGCCGGATCAAGGTCACGGGCTACGAGTCGAAGGGCCGCATCAACAAGCGCATCCGGATCGCGCTCGAGGACGGGTAGGGCCGAGGCGCCGCCCTCAACGGTTCGAACAGACGACCCAACGAGCGAACGCCGACAGCGTGCCCATGCGCCGCGAGCTGCGCGATGACGTCTCTGGTTGGCTCTTTCGGCGTGCCAAACGCCACGCAGGCGCAGCGCTGACTCAGCGCACGGATGCGATAAGCGCGATCGTGAGCATGGCCACCACCTGGCGGATGGGGGCCAGGTCGGGAACGCGCTCACGAAGGGTGGCAACGCTGTGCGCTGCCTGCATCGTTCTCATTGCCAACTCGTGACGTCGATCGAGCTCGGCGTCCAGGGCTCCTGGGTACAACTGGAACATCGTCGCGGGCTCCTTCCGAACTACCCGCCAAACGATAGAGCAGATATCGCTTGATGTCAAGATACTTTGCATTGAGAATCACCACATCGATAATCACAAGCTGAAGTTGGTTGACATCAAGATGTGCGCCCGACTACCCTCCGGGGAACACATGGGCAGCAAGCGGCAATCGGTCGGTTCGGACGAGGCCGTCGAGAAGGACGGACTCGACGCTGCGCTTGTCGTCTGGGCGCGCGAGATCCCCGACCTTGACCCCTTGACCGAGGGGATCGTCGAACGCATCGGCATCCTGTCACACGCCCTGGACGAGTCCATGAAGCAGACGCTCGCCGAGTTCGAGCTCGATCGCCGGTCGTTCCACGTCCTTGGTCGCCTGCGGAGCTTCGGTCCGCCGTACCAGCGCTCGGCGGGCTCCCTCGCCAGGGACATGCGCCTTTCAAGCGGGGCGATGACGAACCGGCTTGACCGAATGGAGGCGGCCGGGCTCATCCGGCGGTTGCCCGACCCGTCGGATCGTCGCGGGACGCTGATCGAGCCGACTGAGGCTGGCCACGCAGCCTGGGACAAGAGCGCATCCACACAGGCCCGGCGCGAGGCCATGGTTGCGTCGGTGCTCAGCCCTGCTGATCGCGAGCAACTCCACGGCCTGCTTCGACAGCTGATGCGGGCCTTCCCTGACAAGGCCAAGAAGACCTTCGCCGGCGCGTCGCAACAGGAATAGCGCCGCCACCCGCGATCGGCATCGTGCGGGGATCGAGATCGTCGAGCCCACGAGTGTCGAGCGTTCTCGGGCGACATTGAACCATTCGGGGGGACCCCGACTCATACACCGCGAACCGGCCCACTGAGGGGTCGACCAGAGGTGAGGGATGGAGCGAAGACTCGTCGAGCGAGCGATGCGCGGCGACGAAGCGGCGTTCGACGCCTTGATCGAACGCGTGGGCGGCCACCTCCATTCGGTTGCGCGGCGGATCCTGCGTGACCCGTACCTGGCCGAGGATGCGACGCAGCGAGCGCTGCTCGATGCGTGGCAGCATCTTCCCCGACTGAAGGATCCCGACCGGTTCGAGGCCTGGGCATACCGGCTTCTCGTCAACGCCTGCAACGCTGAAGCGCGCCGCGAGCGACGTCACCGCGGCAACCTCCGGCTGCTGGCGACCGACGGACCGGTGGTGCCCGACTCGGCCTCCCGAATCGCAACGAATCAAGAGCTCGACGACGCGTTCCGGCAGCTCGGCGTCGAGCACCGGACCGTCGTTGTGCTGATCCACTACGTCGGACTCTCGCATGCCGAAGCGGCCGAGGTCATCGGGACGCCCGTTGGCACGGTCAAGTCGAGGCTGCACTACGCGTTGAAATACCTGCGTGAAGCCATCGAGGCAGATGCGCGACTCGAACCAAGAGTAGGCACGGCATGACACACAGCGACGACTTCATCGGCACGCTCGAGGACTACCTGGATGTCTTCGAGGGCCCCACACCGTTGCCCGAACGCGTCAGCGACGCGGTCCATGCCGCGCTGCCACGGACCCGGCAGGTTCATGCCCGACCGGGACCTCTGAGGATGTTTCCGATGCTGCCAAACGTTACGGCCCGGTCGGGTCTCGCGGCTGCGGCGCTCGTCGTCGCAGTCGTGGGCCTCGGTGCAGTGGTCCTTTCCAACAATCGCAATGAGAGTGTCGGCGCTCCGCCTCCGATCGCGAGCCCGACGCCCACACCTGCGGCTACTGAGAGCCCCCTTGTGTTACTCCACAATGCCCCGCTGGAGACGTGTCCGGAAACCGACGGGGAATGCCTCGCGCCGGGGAGATATGCCTTCGGTGCCGGATGGCCGGGAGCGATGAGCGTCGCCGTGCCTGAGGGCTGGTTCGACTATCGGCCAGGCGGCGGGTCGGCTGTGGTTCCTTGTCGACCGCGGCCCCATTGGGAATAGCTCTGGCTGGGGCATCCTGATGTCCAGGGTCGGTACCGTTTCCCGGGACCCCTGCGATCCTGGTGCCGGGTTCTATTCCGCGCCGCTCGTCGACACGCCAGGGCAACTGGCCGCGGCGATGGCCGACTGGCCGGGGTTCGAGGTGACCGCGCCCGAGACCATCACGGTCGCCGGGCAAACTGGCGTCCAGGTCGAGATTTCGTCGACGCTGAAACCCGCGGACTGCCCCGCTTCTGTGCTGTGGACAACACCGAACGGAACGGCGATGGATGCCTATCCGATGATCACGGAACAGGACCTCGAGGGTGGAAACCCCGCGAAGTACCTCATCGTTGACATCGATGGCGACCTGGTCGCCATCAACACGCCGGGCCTCACGCAGACGTCGCCCTTCGAGGAGCAACAGGGGATCGCACGGGACCCGAATCGCCATGCGGCCGATGCCGTCGAGTTGCAGGCGATCATCGACTCGATCGAGGTGAGCTCGCCCTAGTCGTACGCACACAAAGTCGACCAACGTGGCGCGGCCGCCCGGAACGGCGGCCGCGTCGACGCTATTGCCTCAGTAGGGGGCAACCGCCGGTTCGTCCGCCGTCGTGGTGCCCATGCGGCGGGCCGCTGACTGGCCCCGAGCCGCGATCGGGACCGAGCCTACGGCGGCGCCCATTCCGAACCGCGGCATGTTGCCGTAGAGCGATTCGGCGGTGCCCGGCCCGACGCGGTATGTCTCGTGGAAGATCCCGACGTCGCCATTGTCGCGGACCAGCCGGTTGAACTCCCGCCAGGCAGGCAGGTGCTCGTGGTCCGTCGAGCGCGCAAACCGCTGGAGGTCCTCGAACGAGCGCCAGTACTGCACGGCGAGGATGGTCCGTCCGGCCCAGAAGGAGTGGACCCCCAGCAGTCCGAGCGACGGATCGGTCGCGAGCTCGCGAAGCATGCGGGGCATCGCGCGGAAGGCGGGCAACCACGAGCGCAGACGGCGCAGCCGGTTGATACGCATGCCGATGAGAAAGACGACGACCTCGTCGTCGACGGTGGCCGTCTGGCGACCGGTGATCACGTCCGCCATGGCGGGTCTCCTGCTGGGGTTTCGTGCGCTATGTGAACGGTGTGCACTTTACAGACCGATGTGAACGATGTCAACATCGTGGCGATGACTGCGACGACATCGTCACGGCCCTACCACCACGGCGACCTTCGGAATGCCCTGGTGGTGGCTGCGACGGAGCTCGCGGCGCGAGACGGCCCGGATGGCGTCGTGCTCCGCGAGGCCGCCCGACAGATCGGCGTGTCACCTAGCGCGGCCTACCGGCACTTCCCGAGCCGCGAAGGACTGCTCGCGGTCGTCGGATCGCAGGCGCGCCAATCCCTGACCCAGCTGATGTTCGCGGCCATGGACGCGGTCCATGCCCGAGATCCGAGCAGGCGGGCAGCGGAGCGCTTCCGTGCCTGCGGCCGCGAATACGTCCGGTTCGCCCTCGATGAGCCAGGCTTGTTTGCCGTCGCGTTCCGGCCCTATCCGCCGGAGCTCTACGTGCGGGACGAGTTGTCGCCCTACCACGTCCTGTCGCAGTCGCTCGATGAGCTCGATCGCGCGGGCGTGCTGGCCGTGCCCAGGGCCGGTGTCGAGGAGTACGCGTGGGTCGGTGTGCACGGAGCGGCGGTGCTGCTCGGTGGCGGCGCAATCGATCCACGGGAGCGCGACCGCGTCATCGAGGGAACCCTCGACATGGTCGCCCACGGCCTGTTGACCTCGTCCTGACACGGACGTCGAGACGGCCGCTACATGTGCCGTCGTGCCGTTAGCCCGCGAAGCCTCCACCAGTCGGTTCGAACGCGATCCACTCGTAACCCGGGAAGTACACCTCCACCCAGGACGAGGCGGGCGAAGCCGAACAGCCGATCGCCGGCGGCCGCGGTCAGGACCTCGAATGCCTCGTGGTCGCCGTGTCGTGCTGCCTCGACGAGATCGCGCTGCACCGCTCCCTCCGTCCGCCGTGGGCTGAAAGCCCTCTCGACACTACATGACGGTCACGGGCGGGCGACCGTTCAAGAATCGCCGCGGACTGGCAGGGCCGAGCACGCCGGCCGCGAGCGGCTCGGCAGGCGAGCCAACGAGCGAATGGGACGCGCCCTGTGCCCCGGATGGCTCGCCGGGCGGACCATTCAGCGAATGGATGCGGCTTCAGGCGTTGCTTGGCTTCTCGGGCGAGCCATTCGTCGCACGTCGCCGGCCCCGATCGCCGGTTGGCTCGTTGGGCGAGCCAATCACAGGCGCCGCCGCGGTAGAGTCGCGGCATGTCCGACGAGCCGACCACGCCTGCACTCGACGCGCTCGCGGCGGCGGGCGTTGCGCACCACGTGGTGCGCACCCCGCGTGCCGGCAGCGCCGAGGAGAGTGCCGAGCTGCAGGGCATCCCGCTGGGTGCGCTGCTGCGGACCATCGTCGTCCGGCGCGGCGACGACGACTACCTCTTCGTGCTCGTGCCCGCCGGCCGCCGGTTCGACTGGCCGCGCCTGCGAGCCCATCTCGGTGTTCGCCGGCTGACGCTGCCGGACGCCGACGAGGCTCGGGCGGTGACGGGGTACGAGCGCTACACGATCACCCCCTTCGGGTCCACGCGCGAGTGGCCGGTGATCCTCGATGCTGCCGCGGCGGACCAGCCGGTCGTCGCGATCGGCGGCGGCGCGTTCGGGGTCAACGTCGCACCTCGCGCCGGCGGACCTCGTTCAGGCGCTGGACGCCGAGGTCGTCGAGGTCAGCGAAGCCGAGGCGTGAGCGCGCCCGGGCGGCCGTTATCCTTGCCCGGATGTCGGGCGATATCGCGCTCCAGATCGATCTCTTCATCCGGATGCTCGTCGCGGCCGCGCTCGGAGCCGCGGTCGGCATCGAACGCGAGGCGCGCGATCAGCCTGCCGGTATCCGCACCCACATGCTGGTCTCTGTCGGATCGGCAACCTTTACGGTCCTGTCGATCTACGCCTTTGCAGGGCCGGGTGGGGATCAGGGCCGCGTGGCCGCACAGATCGTGTCGGGGATCGGCTTCCTCGGAGCGGGTGCGATCCTCAAGTACGGGGTCAACGTCCGCGGTCTGACCACCGCGGCCAGTTTGTGGGCCGTTGCTGCCGTCGGCATGGCCGCGGGTGCCGGGGCATGGGGCGTGGCGCTCGGCGCCACGGTCATCGTGATCGTGTCGCTCGGGCCGGCACGGTTCCTCGAGAGGAGGATGTTCGGACGATCTCGCAGCCGGCTCCAGGTCCAGGTCACGGCCGCCAACTTGCCGGCCATGGGTCGCCTGATGCACGCGATCGACGAGGGACGTGATCATTTCCGCGAAGTCGGGAGCACGCGGTCCGAAAGCGGGCTCCACCAGGTCGACCTCGAGATCCGCGCCAGGACCGGAGCGGATGCGGCCGGCTTCCTCGCCGAGCTCGACGCGCTCGAGGGCGTCGACGTGGCGGCCACGGGCACCACCGAGGACTGACGGCCGTCGAAGACTGTTCGATCGGCCCCCTTCACCGCCCCGCTTGATATGGCACGATCTCGCCGATGCCCAGGATCTCCGTCACTCTCGGGGCAAGTCCGATCGTGCGTCGCGTCGTGTGGCACGTGCGGCGCGTCGGCGGCCAGCTGGACCGTCGCTTCTTCCTGACGCTCGCGGAGGGGATCGTCGGGTTCGTCGTGCTGGCGGCGATCCTCATCACGCTGCTGGAGAAGCCGTGGACGTTCGAGTCCGTTTTCGACTCGTTCAACTGGGGGCTGTCCACGGTGCTCGGCGTCGGCGATGCGGCCTTCGTCGCGTCACCTGGCGGGCGGATCGTGAACTGGATGCTGATCCTCTTCGGCGTCGCACTACTCGGCACGATCACCGGCGCCCTCGTCGCGATGGTCATCGACTTCTTGCTCAAGGAGGGACAGGGATTGGGTGCTTCGGGCTACCGGGATCACATCGTCGTCTGCGGCTGGAACACGACCGCGCGCGACCTCCTCAACGAATTGCGCGGCGACGACTACAAGCTCAAGGTCGTGATCATCGCCGACCTGGAGAAGAACCCGGCGGGCGGCGACGCCTACTACGTCCGTGGTGATCTGACCGATGCGGAGGCGCTGGAACGGGCCGGGATCCGATACGCGAGCGCGGCGCTGGTCTTTCCCGCCGACCCGAGCGACGCAGCGGACATGCAGTCGATCCTCGTAATCATGGCGATCGAGTCGACCGCCCCCGGCGTGCGGACCGTGGCCGAGGTCAACAACCCGCGCCACGAACCTCACTTCCGGCGAGCTGGTGTCGACGAGCTCCTCGTCACGTCGAAGATCGCCTCACACCTGCTGGCGAGGTCGGCGCTCTACCCGGGGCTGACCGGGATCATCACCGACATCGTGTCCGGCGGGGAGGGCTCGGAGCTGTATCGCGTCGGGCTCCCCGACCATTACTGCGGCATGACGATCGACGACGTTGCCCGCCAACTGCGCACCGAACACCGGGCGACGCTGCTCTCCATCAACCGGGGGGGCCAGGCGTTCGTCAACCCGAGCGCCGATTTCCGCCTCGAATTCGGCGACGACGCGGTCGTGGTCGCCGAGTCGCTGGGTGCGCTCGCGCCACTCACCCTCCGCGACGCGACCCAACCTTCGAGGACGGCGTCGGTGGTCCCCTCAACCTGACGGGCCAGCGGCTCAGTCGTCCAGCCGGAACGGCGGGTACTTGGCGCTCAGCAGCAGCATGTACGCATACACGCGGTTGAACCAGCGGTAGAAGCCGCCCACCCACTGAACGACCCAGTCGGCGGTCCGTCCGTTGACGAGGACCGGGATCCATGTGATCAAGCTGACGAAGCCGACAACGATCGCGATGAAGAACAGCACGATGAAGTGCGGGATCAGGAAGAATCCAGCGGACCATGAGCCCGACGAACGGGATGCCCCATAGCCGGTTCTGCTCGTCGTTCTCGTCGAACGTCAGATCGATCGTGTGTTCGCCCCCGGGCCCGAACGGCGGATACCTGCCCGTCATGAGCAGGACATAGCCGCCGACCCGCGTGGCGAGGCGCAGGTAGCCGCCGATGATCGCGTAGACGAACTCCGCCTGCCTACCGTTGATGAGGATCGGCAGCCAGCTGAACAGCGTGACGAAGGCGATCGCGAGGGCGAGAACCCACAGCACGATCGCCTGCGGGATGACGAGGATCGCACGGATGGTCAGCCCGACGAAGGGGATGCCCCACAGCCGGTTCTGGCCCTCGTCCGGTGCGATCGTCATGCTCACCGGGTAGCCGGACCCGCCCAACGGAATGTTGGTGGCCGGCGCGACCGCTGCGGGCGGTGGGATCCATTCGGTTGGCGGCGGCGGGGCGGCGGTCGGCTCGGGCGCTGGTGTGGGTTCCGATGCTTGTTCAGGTGCCGCAGGTTCGGCCTTGTCGGGCGCGGATCCCGACTCGGCTTCCGGCGAGTCGGACGACGGTTCATCTGGCGGCGGCGTCGGGGTCAACCCTTCGTTGTCGGACACGGGCGCTCCTCGTTCCCCCCGCCGATTGGGCGCGGCGGTTCCGGGCCCGAGTCTAGTGCCTCGACCCCTGGCCGCAAGCCCACGCAAGGTAAGCGGCGGTTGAGCGTGCTTCGGTACAACGTGGGCGATGAGCACCCGAGAGCGACTCCGCCAGTACGGGGCCCAGGGTCAGATCGATCCGAGTAGCCCTCGGAATGGGGCAGCCCGCGGTGGCCGCTCGGATCGACCGCTCCCAGGGTTACGTCTCGCTTGTGGAGCGCGGGAACGTGGCCGGACTCTCCGTTGCCGAGGCGGAGGTGATCGCACGCGCCCTCGGGGCAACGCTGGTATTCGGCATCGAGGCGCCCGTCTTGCTTGGTGGCGCCCGACAACGTGACGCGGCTCATGCCCGGTGCGTTGGCTACGCTGCACGTCGACTCGCCCGCGGCCGGGTGGATCGTGCGTCGGGAGGTGCCGATTGGCACGCGCGAGCATCCGGGGTGGATCGATATCCTCGCCTTCAACCCGAAGACGCGGGTCTTGCTCATTATCGAAGTCAAGACCGACCTCGTCGACATCGGTGGCCTGGAGCGTCAGCTCGACTGGTATCAGCGCCGTCGGCCTGCGTCAGGTCTTTCCGCTGCGCTGGCGGGACCTGATGTCCGTGATCCGCGGCGCCCAGCCCGACAGTGCCGACTGGAGTCTGGCAATGATCGATCCGCGTTCCCGAGTTCGAGAATGGTGTCGACCGACCGTGCTTGACGGTCGTCGATCCGCGGCGCCCTACCGGCACATCGCCGACTTCCTGCGTCCCCGGTGATTAGCCAGGCTCATCGATCTTGCACGAACACACGGGCCGAAGAGCCCAGACTGCAATCTGGGTCGTCCGGCGTGCGCGTTCGTACGATTCCGATTACGGCCGCTAATCGCTCGGAATTGACGCCTGGGGAGCGCCCGCGGCCACCGTCGCGCTACAGCGCCTTGACCGCGGCAACCAGGTCCGCGAGACCCTGCTTCGCGTCGGCGAACAGCATCCCGGTCTTGGGGTTGACGTACAGCTCGTTGTCGATGCCCGCGTAGCCGCGGCCCATCGATCGCTTGATGACGATGACATTCTTTGCCTTGTCGACGTCGAGGATTGGCATCCCTGACACCGGCGTGCCGGCCCGGCGAGCGGCCGGGTTCGTCACGTCGTTGGCACCGACGACCAGGGCAACGTCGGCCCGCTCGAACTCCGGGTTGATGTCCTCCATCTCCCGGAGCTGCGGGTAGGGCACGTTGGCTTCCGCGAGGAGCACGTTCATGTGGCCCGGCATGCGGCCCGCGACCGGGTGGATCGCGTACTTCACGTCCACCCCCTTGTCCTCGAGAACGTCGGCCAGCTCGCGGACGGCGTGCTGCGCCTGCGCCACGGCGAGGCCGTAACCCGGCACGACGATCACGGACGAGGCGTACGCGAGCTGGATTGCGGCATCGTCGACGCCGATCTCTCGAACCGAGCCACCGGGACCGGCCTCGGCGACGGTCCCCTCGCCGCCACCGAAGCCGCCGATCAGGATGTTGAGCACCGAGCGGTTCATGGCGTCGGCCATCAGCTTGGTCAGGATCGCGCCCGAGGCGCCAACCAGGGCGCCGGCGATGATCAGTACCGGGTTGTTGAGCACGAAGCCGGCCATCGCGACGGCCGTGCCCGTGAACGAGTTCAGCAGCGAGATGACAACCGGCATGTCGGCGCCGCCGATCGGGAGCGTCATCGTCACGCCGAAGATCAGCGATGCCGCGAGGATCACGGCAATGACCGGCACGCTCAGGTTGCCGGTCCAGAGGTAGAGCGCGCCGCCGGCCACGATCAGCGCGAGCGCGAGGGTCACCAGCTGCCCGCCGGGGATCCGGACCGGGCGCGACGGCGTGATCGCGAGGCCCATCAGCTTGCCGGACGCGATGAGCGAGCCGGTGAACGTGATCGAGCCGATGACGATGTCGAGGACCGTGGCGACGTTGACCATGAGACCCGGTGCCGCCGACAGGCCCAGGTAGTCGTCGATCGCGATGAGCGCTGCCGCGCCGCCGCCGACCGCGTTGAACAGCGAGACCAGCTGCGGCATCGCGGTCATCTTCACGCCGCGTGCGGCGTACAGGCCGAGCCCGCCTCCGAGCGCGATGCCGGCAATGATCACGAGCCAGCCCGCCGCGTTGAGCGCGTCCGTGGCCTCGCCTTCGGGCACGACAGTCTCAGGCACGGCGATCAGCAGCACGGCAGTCGCGACGACTGCGACGAGCATGCCGCCGGCCGACAACAGGTTGCCGTTGCGGGCCGTGGCCGGCGAATTCATCCGGATCAGGCCGATGACGAAGGCGACAGCGCCGGCCAGCCAGGCCAGACGGACGAGGACTTCGATGACTGCTTCCACGCTACGCCTCCGCCTCGTCGGCCTTCGGGGCCGGCGCGGCAGGCTTGCGCCTGAACATCTGGAGCATCCGGTCGGTGACGACGTAGCCGCCGACAACGTTCATCGAGGCGAAGGCCACCGCGATGAATGAGATCGCGTAGCTCAGCGGGTCATGGGCGCCGATCGCGATGATCATCGCGCCGACCAGCACGATGCCGTGGATCGCGTTCGCGCCCGACATCAGCGGCGTGTGGAGCGTCGCCGGCACCTTCGAGATGACCGCGAAGCCGCACAGGATCGCGAGGACGAAGATCGTGAAGTTCGTGAGCAGCAACTCGACTTCTGGGCTCATGCCTGGCCTCCGGCCGGGGCCGGCTGGAGCAGCTTCTTGACCGGCTCGGCGACGACCGCGCCGTCATGCGTGATCACGGTGGACGTCGTGACCTCCTCCTCCATGTCGAATACCAGCGCGCCGTCCTTCACGAAGTTGAGCAGCAGCGCCGAGATGTTGCGGGCGTAGAACTGCGACGAGCTGGCCGGCATCGATGCCGGCAGGTTCTCCGGGGCGATGATCGTGACTCCGTTGTCGGTGACGGTCGTCTCGCCGGCCTTGCTCAGGTCGCAGTTGCCGCCGAGCGGCCCGGCCGCCATGTCGACGATCACCGAGCCGGACTTCATCTTCGAGACGGCCTCGGCGGTGACGAGAACCGGTGGCTTGCGTCCCGGCACCTGGGCCGTGGTGATCACGACGTCCATGCCGCCGATCGCTTCGTTGAGCTCGGCCTGCTGGGCGGCTCGCTCCTCGGGCGTCAGCTCACGGGCGTACCCGCCCGCGCCCGTGGCATCGATCGTGGTCTTGAGCTTGACGAACTTCGCACCGAGGCTCTCGGCCTGTTCCGCGGTCTCCGGCCGGACGTCGTATGCCGACACCACCGCACCGAGCCGCCGCGCCGTACCGATCGCCTGCAGCCCGGCGACACCGATGCCGAGGATCAGCACGTTCGCCGGCTTGGCGGTGCCGGCAGCGGTGGTCAGCAACGGGAAGTAGCGCCCGTAGGCGTTGGCCGCAAGCAGGACCGCCTTGTAGCCTCCGACGTTCGCCTGCGAGCTCAGAGCGTCCATCGTCTGAGCCCGGCTCAGCGTGCGCGGGATGGCGTCGACGCTGATCGCGGTGACGCCGCCGGCCGCGAGCGTCTGCATCAGCTTCGGATCGAGCAGCGGTTGCAGCAGGCCGATCAGTACTTGGCCCTTGCGCAGGATCTTCGCTTCCGATTCGGTCGGCTTCTGGACGCGCAGGATGACATCGGACTGGGCGTACAGCTCGGCCGTGGGGACCACGTTGGCACCGGCTTCGACGAACTGCTCGTCAGGGATCTGCGCACCGGCACCGGCACCGGTTTCGACGAGGATTTCGAGCCCGGCAGCGGTCAGCTTGCCGAGCGCCTCGGGTACCAGGGCCACGCGTCGTTCGCCCGGCGCGGCCTCCCTGGCGACACCGACCTTCATGGGCACCACCTGCTGAGAGACACGGAGCCGCAGCCTGAAGGGGCCGCGGGGGACACTTGGGGTCGCGGGCAGTCTACCGGACTGCTCGACGAATCTGTGCCCAAGGCACGGTTGCGGTTCGGATTCGGCACACTAGGCGGAATGAGCATCCCCGTCGCCCGCCTCAATCACGCCGTCCTGTTCGTCCGCGACGCCGAGCGTTCGGCCGAGTTCTACGGTCGGATCTTCGGCTTCGAAGTTGTTTCGAGCGAGTTCGGTGGCAAGGCCGTGTTCATGCGCGCCGGCGGCGGGGAGAACCACCACGATCTCGGGCTGTTCACCGTCGGCACGGAGGCGCCACGCGCGCCGCGCGGCTCGACCGGCCTGTACCACCTGGCCTGGGAGGTCCCGACAATCGGCGACCTGGCCGATGCGGCCCGCATCCTCCGCGAGGAGGGCGCCCTCGGTGGTGCAAGCGACCACGGCGTGTCGAAGTCGCTGTACGGCGCGGACCCGGACGGCAACGAGTTCGAGATCATGTGGCGCGTCCCGCGCGAGGCGTGGGGCGAGTACGAGCAGCGCGGGACGGTGATGCCGCTTGACCTGGAGGCCGAGGTCCGCCGCTACGGCGTGAGCTAGCCGAACTCCCGGTGACAGCTGGCACCACCGGTTCGCCTTGCGAGCGCGCTGATAGGCCAAAGGTCCCGGTTGCTCTCTAGCACGATCGGGCTATCGGGCGCATATTTCTCAAATGGCCGCGCAGCCTCGGGTCTGGTCGGATCTGGATGGGATCCTGGAGCGCCGCCGAGTGGCAAACATCGCCCTCGCCGGATTGTTGGCCATCGCCCTGGGCCAGTTCGCCGACCTCGTGACGTTCGTCCGGATGATCACCACGGGCGGCTTTGGAGCCGAGGCGAATCCGATCGTCATCCACCTCGCCGGAACCCTCGGCCTCAGCACGGTCCTGCTTCTGAAGGTCGCCCTGGTGCCGTTCCTCGCCCTGGTCTTTGTCGTGCTCGCGAGGATGCATGCGAGCCGGCTCGCCGCGGGCGTCGTCACCGCCGCGACGCTGGCCGGGCTGTTCGGTGCCCTCTCGAACGTCCTGACCGTCGCCTGACGCGGTCATCATGGATTGATGACCGACGACGACGCGCTTCGACACGAGCTGATCCGGCTCCTCGACGGGCTCGACGCCCGTATGCCCTTCGATGAGGCGGTCGCCGACTTTCCTGACGAAGCCATGAACGAGCGGGCGCCGAACGTCGGGTACACGCCGTGGCACATCATCGAGCACATCCGGCTGACCCAGGCCGACATCCTCGAATACGTTGTGGGCGAGGGGTACGTTGAGAAGACGTGGCCGGACGAGTACTGGCCGCCGCGCGACGCCGTGGCAACGCGCGATCAGTGGGAAGCCTCGATCCAGGGCTTCAGATCTGACGTCGAGGCGCTCAAGGCGATCGTCCGCGACCGCGCCCGAGACCTCAACGAAGTCCTGCCCGACACGCCGGGCCACACGCTCCTGCGCGAGGTCCGAATCGTCGGCGACCACAACGCGTATCACATCGGCGAATTCGCAGTCCTTCGGCAGGTCATGGGTACCTGGGGGGCTGGCCACCGCTAGCCGTACACTCCGGCGCAGGCTTGGATGCCGCCCAACCGCCCGTGGAAAGGACCAGCCGTGAGCGACAAGATCGCCATGCTTGAACGGACCCCGCTGTTTGCCGGCGTGGACCGCGAGGTGCTGGCGCGGATCGCTGAGCTCGCCGAGGTCGAGGAGGTCGCGGCTGGCACGACACTCACGCACGAGGGCCGGTTCGAGGGCTACTTCTACGTCCTGGTCGCCGGCACCGTGGAGGTCAGCCGGGGCGGGGTGGTCATCGACACCGCCCGCAGTCGCAGCTTCTTCGGCGAGATTGCGCTGCTCGACGAGGGGTCCCGGACGGCTACGGTCACGACGCTCACGCCGTCGCTCCTGCTCAAGGTCAACAACCGCGGGTTCGATGAAATGCTCGAGGCAGACCCTTCGGTAGGGGAAGCGCTCGAAGCCGAGATGGCGCGGCGCCTGGAACGGATGGACACCGCGGGCGATTCCTGAGACCGAACGAGCTTGCAACGCCCGGGCCCGACGGCCGAATGCGGAACACCGTCTTGTCCTGCGCATAGTGGCTCTCCCGACCAGCCCCATTCGAGGAGAACCATGGACGCGATCGCGCTGCTCATGAAGGACCATGACAAGGTAAAGAAGCTCCTGACCGAACTCGAAACGACGACGGAGCGCGGCGTCAAAATACGGTCGGAGCTGTTCGCGACCATCAAGGGCGAATTGACCGTCCACGAGGTCATCGAAGAGGAGATCTTCTACCCGGAGCTGAAGGCGCATCCCAAGGCGAAGGACATCGTTCTCGAGGGATTCGAAGAGCACCACGTTGTCGACGTCCTGATGGGAGAGCTCGAGTCGCTCGACGTCACGGACGAGAAATGGGGCGCCAAGGCGATCGTCATGAAGGAGAACATCGAGCACCACATCGAGGAGGAGGAGGGCGAGATGTTCAAGATCGCTCGCCGCGTCTTCGAGACCGAGGAGCTCGAGGAGCTCGGCTCACGGATGGAGGCCCGCAAGGAGTCCGCCCAGCGCGAGCTCGGGGTTCCCGTTCGGGCCTGACCCTGGGGAGGCGGTGGCTAAGGCCAGGCCCATCGTTGCCGGGCCCGAACGGCTAGGCGGCGCGTCCATCAAGCAGTCTCAGGGTGTCTCGTTACTCACACCCGGGGCCAACTGCCAGCCCATAGGCCTCAGGAAGCGGACGCCTTGGCGAGAGCCGCCTCGCGATCGATCTCGGCGGCGACCTGCTTGTCGATCGCCTGATCGACGATTCGGTCGGCCTTCGCGAGCGCCTCGCGGATCTCGACGACGGCCGTGTTTTCGACGAGCGCGACGACGCCGGCGGTGTTCGGCTTCATCACGCCCGCCAGCTGATCGGCGGGACGGATTCTACGCGCGGTGCCGACCTGATGCCTACCCCGACAGGCTGACGACGGAAACGGCACAGCATGTTTCGCGATTTCAACTCCGTGTCGAATGGAGCCTCCAAGCGCGTGGACCCTAGACGCCGCCGGGACACCGGCCTAGGATTCGCATCTGCTTCTCGGCGGTCATTGGCCGCCCGGTCCAGGCGCCGTTCCCCCTCGGCGCCCGCGATCGCGTCGCGGCTCCCTATCTGACCGCCGACCAGCCATGGTGACGAGACATGTTTTGTCTCGAACTGCCCCAGCCATGGGAGGACGACATGCGATCCCGTTCAGGCCCTTCCTTCATCGCATTGGCCATCCTTGTCATGTTGTTGATGCCAGCCGACGCCGTGCTGGCTGGTCAGGCGCAGTCGAGCACCCGTTCGGGGCTCGATGCAGCGTCGGCACCTCCCGCGTATCGCGACGCGAGCCAGCCGGTGGCCAAGCGCGTCAAGGACCTGCTTGGTCGAATGACGCTGGAGGAGAAGATCGGCCAGATGACGCAGGCCGAGCGTGGCGCCGTCACGGACGACCCCACCTTGATCGCCCAACTGAACCTGGGGTCGGTGCTTTCGGGCGGTGGCTCGACCCCAACGCCGAATACGCCTGAGGCCTGGGTCGACATGGTCAACGCGTTCCAGGAACAGGCACTCAGCACCCGCCTCGGCATTCCGATCATCTACGGCATCGATGCCGTCCACGGCCACGGCAACGTCTTCGGTGCCACGGTCTTCCCGCACAACATCGGTCTCGGTGCCACTGGTGACCCCGCGCTCGTGCGGGAAGTGGGCGAGGCCACCGCCGAGGAGGTGCGCGCAACCGGGATCCCATGGACCTTCGGGCCGTGCGTCTGCGTCGCCCGCGACGAGCGCTGGGGCCGCACCTACGAGAGCTTCGGCGAGGACCCCGCCCTGGTGTCCAGGATGGAAACGATCATCGACGGTCTCCAGGGCCGTGGGCGAGCGCCGATCGCGTCCGACCACGTGCTCGCCACCGCGAAGCACTATGCCGGCGACGGCGATACGGAGTACGACGCCGCTGCGGCCGCTTTCAACGTGGGCAAGCCGTGGTACGAGCAGCGGTACACGATCGACCAGGGCATCACGGTGACCAGCCGGGACGAGTTCGAGACGATCGACCTGGCACCGTACACAACGGCGATCAGGCGACACGGCGTCCGCAGCGTGATGCCGTCGTTCTCCAGCGTGGACTGGATCGAGGACGGGGTGGGCGACCCGGTCAAGATGCACGCCCACGAGGAGCTCATCACGGACGTCCTCAAGGGCGATTACCACTTCGGTGGCTTCGTCATCTCGGACTGGGAGGGCATCCACCAGATTCCCGATCCAGACAATCCAGGCGTCGGTGGGCTGACGCCGTACAAGGTGCGGGTTGGCGTGAACGCCGGCACGGACATGTTCATGGAGCCATTCAGTGCGCAGCAGTTCGAGGAACTGCTGCTGGCCGAGGTCGACGCCGGCCGGGTCAGCATGGAGCGAATCGACGACGCCGTGAGCCGCATCCTCGAGGCGAAATTCGAGCTCGGGCTCTTCGAGCATCCGCTTGCAACGAAGGACAACATCGACCAGGTGGGCAGCCCAGCGCATCGTGCGATCGCTCGGCAGGCCGTGGCGGAGTCACAAGTGCTGCTGAAGAACGACGGCGACGCGTTGCCACTGTCGGCCGACGCAAACATCTATGTGGCCGGTCGCAACGCCGACAACATCGGCAATCAGGCCGGCGGCTGGACGATCGCCTGGCAGGGCATCTCGGGCGACATCATCCCTGGCACCACCATCCTTGAGGGCATCAAGGAAGTGGCTCCGCAGGCCACGGTCACCTACAGCGCCGATGCGTCAGCCCCGATGACCGGGGCGGACGTTGGTGTCGTCGTCGTCGGTGAGACGCCGTACGCCGAGGGTTTCGGCGACGTCGGCGGGCCAGAGTGCGGTTTCTGCTCGCCGGAGCAGCTGGAGGAGAAATCGCTGTCCCTCCTGCCCGGTGACAAGGCAGTCATCGACGAAGTCTGCGATGCGATCACGACCTGCGTGGTGATCGTGGTGTCCGGTCGTCCGCAAGTGCTCACTGACCAACTGGACAAGATGGACGCGTTGGTGGCCTCGTGGCTGCCGGGTAGTGAAGGCGCGGGTGTCGCGGACGTGCTCTTTGGTGATCAGCCGTTCACGGGCACATTGCCGATGACGTGGCCACGCTCTGAGGCGCAGGTCCCGATCAACGTCGGCGACGCGGACTACGACCCGTTGTTCGCGTTCGGCTGGGGGTTGCGTACTGACTAGGCACGCCGACCGCGAGCCTTGGTGTGCCCTCGCAACGCGAACGAACCACCGGCCCTCGCCCGACTCGGGCGAGGGCCGGTGGCGTATTCCTCGGCGTCAGGCTTCGACGGCGCACCTCGAGCTGGAGCTGAAGGTGCCTTGCATGATCTGGCCGAACCCCTCGGGATCGCCCAGCTCCAGCGGTTGGCCATCGACGGTGCCCGCGAACATCGCACCACGCGATGTGCCCCGGGAACTATCGCGGAAGGTGCAGATGCCGTCGTCGAAGACATTACGGTTGGACTGGCGGAACGCAGTCGAGGTCGCCGTGAACGTGCCTTCGACCGTGACGTCCCGCGTCTCCCCCGTCGGCCCGCATTCGACTGTGTCACAGACGAAGGTCTCGAGGGTGATCGTGGTCGGCGCGATGGTTGCGGCGCTCAGGTCGCGCTCGATGACAGTCCCGTCGCCTGCGTCCCGGGTACAGCCATTTTCCTGGTGCGAGGTCCCCTCGCCCGTGAACTGGTTGAAGACGTCAGTGCCGGTGCTGTAGCAGACCTCCGTCCCGTGAATTGCGCCGGAGCCCTGTGCTCTCTGGTTCCCGGCGAAGACCGAGATGAAGTTGAAGCTACACGTCACGATGTCATCCACGGGGTCGCTGCACAGGCTTTGTTCGGCGTTGGCCGAGTAGCCGTTGCTCGAGAACTTGAAGCTCTCCGTTGGCGCGGGTCCCGTGTCCGCGAGTGACGTCGCGGCCGCCATTGGCAGCAGCAGTGCGACGAGGCTCACCGCGGTGACGGTGCGCCGAAGACGACCAGCCATGGACCACCCTCCTTGACCTTCACCGGCGCGTGCCGGCTCGGCCGGGGTCGGTCTCGCCATTGGCTCGACGCGATCCAAGGCGACCATTTCGCGGATCGCGCGTCCTCACCCCCCTCGATCTGGGCACTCTAGCGCGCGACTCGGCTGTTTACGTCTCCGGTTTGCGCGGCCGGTCAGGCTTCGCGTTGCCTGGAGGCACCAATTCGACGCAACCATGAGAGACGGTTACGGCCCCGGCCGGGGGGAAGCCGGGACCGCGATTCGAGGCTGATCGACCCGGGTGCCAGTTCCCACGCATCAACCACGCAGAATTGCGCGCCTTCGGTTGCTGCCTCCGAGCAACGGGTGAGCCGCACGCGAACGGACCCTAACGAATTGCCGGCTGCCACGTTACAAAGGCAGAGACCCTACCGCGGCCCGGAGGGGGGCTGAGCGCGGTGGGGTTTCGACTTGTCGCGGCCTAACGCAACGCCGGCCTTGGTGTCCCTGTCGAGCCCCCAGGCGGGCCATCGTTCCCAGGCGGTAATCGTGCCCGGGTGACGTTCGAGTCAATCGAGCCACGAAAGAGCAGGCCCCGGACTGCTGGAGGGCAGAGGTCAGAGCGCGGCGCCCGAGGCGAAGGCTAAGGTGAGCAGGGTCTGGGCCAGGTCGTAGGTCTCCGAGTCGGGGTTGACCACGTCGGGGTCTGGGGCGGGCGTGGTGGGCGGTCGGCCGACCGGGTCGGCCGGGGTGAGGCGGGCGATCCGGCCTTGGCCGCCGCCGCGCAGCATCTCGCGGATCTCGTGAAAGGCCTCGACGCCGTCGGAGAGGCGGACGAACGACGACGTGGGCAGCGGGGGCACACCGGACGTCACCGGTCCGGGGATCGGGATGCCGAGCCGAGTGGCCTGGAGGGTTCGTCGCAGCGCAGTGATCGCGAGGGAGTGGCCCTCGACGAGGTCCTGGCCGGTGACCACGAGGTCGGTCGAGCCGTCGAAGGTCAGGCCCCGGCGGCGCAGCGTGCTGGAACCGACCAGCGCCCACACGTCGTCGACGATCACCGTCGTCGACTCCAGCCGGCTCGGCCGGCCGGGGAAGCCGGTCGGGTGGAAGGCGACCACCCGGTTGCCGACGGGGTCGGCCACGTTGGCGCTGGGCAGCCCGAGGATCGAGGTGCGCCGCTTCGACCGCTCGTCGTCGCTGAACGGGTTGAACCCGAATGGGTAGTCGGGCTCCTCCGGCGTGCACACGACCACGTGCAGCGCGGGGTTGGCGTTCATCCTGGCCGTCAGGACCTCGAACAGGTCCCGGGCGTAGGCCTCGGTCGTCGCCGCGGCGGCGGTCAGCGAGACGCCCGGCGTCTCGACGTAGACGAACCGCTCCGCCCGCTCCAGTGCCCCCGCCAGCGCCCACTGGGTGTCACGGCGGCCCCACCCGCTCGCGGCCACTTCGCGCAGGATCTCGTTGAAGATGCGCTCGCGCCGCGACTCGTCGGCCGGCGCGTTGTCACGCAGGTCGTCGAGCTTGGCGATCAGCGCGTTAGCCCGGGGCACGAGCGTCGATGGGATCCCGGCGTTCGCCACCGCCTGCTCAAGCCACTGCTTGAGCGTGGCGACCAGCTCGTCGAAGGTCCGCGGCAGCGTGGGCGAGGCCGGGTCGACGATGTTGAACGTCCGCAGCAGCGCCAGCTCTGGCGACTCGCACGAGGCCGACACCGTCTGCAGCACCGCCCCGGCGAAACCTCCGCCGGTCGCGGCAGCCGGCTCGTCCCAGGTGGCGGTGGTCAGCGCGTCGAGACGGGAGACGACATTCGTCGTACGCCGGAACGCCGCCCGCGCCAGGTCGAAGGCGAGTCGGCCGCCCGAGGTCGCGACGCCGACCGCCTGCGTCTCCCGGCCGCCGAGTCCTCCGGGCGCGCCGACCCTCGCGGCGGCGTGGTGCATCTCGGGGGTGAGCCGGCCGCCGCTGACCACCGCCGACCACGAGGTGCCGGACCGGCCGGCCGCGACGAGGTCGCGTCGGGCCATCCCCGGCAGCCGCGGCGCGTCGCGCGGGGTGCCCTCGCTCAGCAGCGACAGCGCTGCCGACGGGCCGCTCGCGGTCGGGCTGGGCGCGGTCCGCGGCTCGCCGGAGGCCAGGATCCCTGCGTGGCAGACCGCGCGGCGTGCCGCGGTGCCGAACGGGTTGGTCCCGGTCGCGGGCGGCGCGACGCTGGTGGCCGAGATCGGGCAGGAGACGTCACCGAGGATCCGCGACTCGCCCGTCCGCTTCACCACGACCAGGTCCACGTGCAGAACCGGGCTGGCGGGCAGCGGTGGCTGCGGTCGGCCGTAGACGACGAGCCCGAGCGGGTCACGTAGCAGGACGGTCGCGTTCCCGGCGTTGTCAACCGTGGCGCCGCCGCCGTCGCCGCGCGACTCCACGGCCTCGGCGGAGAACCGGCGGCTGTAGGCGCGGACCGCCGCACCCGCGGGCAGCCCGCCCAGGGAGAGCACGACGTCGGGTGACGGCGGCGTCGTCGTGCTCGTGACGAACGCCGCGGTCGCGGTCACCGCGTCGGCCAGCGCCACCGGCACCGCCCCGGCCGGCGCGGCGGTTACGCCGCCGAGTGGAGGGAACGCTGGCCAGTGCGCGGCCGACCCGGGCGCGGTGGGGACGGCGAAGGCACCGTCGATCCGCTGCGCCACCACCAGCGACTCGGTCGGCGACCCCGCCAGCGCGGCCGCCGCGGCACCGAGCACGTCGTTGCCGTCGGGCAGGAAGGTCAGCGCCTCGTCGCGGCGCACGGCCGGGCGCGGCTCGATCTTGGTCCCGTCCCACGTGGGGGCCGGGGTGCCGAGGAGGTAGGAGCGCAGGTCGAGGACGCGCAGGGTGAAGAAGTCGCGGGTCAGGGTCCGCCCGCTCGGCAGCGCCGGGAAGCCGACCGAGTCGCCGAGCCGCCCGGTCGTCGCCAGACCGACCAGCAGCGTGCGACGCGCCGCCTCGGGGAAGCCGCTCGAAGCGGCCGACTTCGACACCGTCGCCGAGAGACCGGTGACGCTGAAGACGCCGGGAGCACCTGACACCGCAGTCAGTCCGGTCAGGTTCGGCGCCGAGGTCACCGGCTGCCCGGCCCCGTCGACCAGCCGCACCCGCACCGACGAGGTGCTGGCCAGCGAGGTTAGCATCGCGGCCAAGGGTGGATTCGGGTCGAACGGGTCCGAGGCGCCACGGTCCTGCAGCGGGTTGTGGGCGGTCATAAACGCCAGGAACGCCGAGGCGACCGCGAGCGGGTCGATCGGCTGGCCCAGCGCGTCGTGGAAGGAGATGGAGCCACCGGTCAGGGTGTCGCCGGGATCGATCCCGCCCGTGGTCACCCCGCCGTCGGACACGACGACGTGCGCCGGGACCGGGCGCGCGGGCTGGCCCGCCGCCCGCCCGGGCCGCGCACCGGTGGCGTCCTCGAGGAGCAGCGCGTAGAGCCGGGCGAACCGAAGGAACTGCTGTGGTAGCAGCGACACAACGCTCGCCCCCGAGGGCACGGCCGCCCCGCCGCCATCGCGCAGGAAGACGCCGCTGCGCTCGGCGACCTGCGCCGGCGTCCGGGTGTAGCCGTGGCATGGTGCCAGCCAGGCACCCGAGGTCAGGCGCAGGGACAGTCCGTCAGTCCCGAGGGTCGGAGTGCCCGACGTCCACGAGGGGGCGACCACCGGCATGCTCGGTCCGAACGACTTGACCCCCTTCGTGGACAGCGTGTCGACGAGTGCCATCAGCTCTCCTCCAGCGCGGTCGAGCGGCCGAGCGGGTCGGTCGCGGTGACGACGACCTTCGCGGCGGTCGCGGGCACGAGCACGGTCAGCGCGAACAGGCCGCCCACCGGCGCCCGTCGGGTCGCCGCCACCGGCCCGGGCGTCGACGGCAGCACGAGTGCCGCAGCCTCGGGCACGGTCGTCGGGTCGATGGTCGCCAGCACCGTGCGGGCACCGGCCGGGTCGACGGCCGCCACGACCAGTGACGCCGGGCCCGCCGCCGTCGGCCGCGCCGGGAGGTCGGTGGTGAGGCTCAGCAGTGTCGCCGACCCGTTGCGCGTCACCGTCAGCGAGGAGACGGCGGGCGGCAGCGGGGGAGGCACGACGACGGTCGCCGCGCCCGAGGCGGGCGAGCGGCCCGAACGGATGCCGTCGGCCGGCAGCTCGCGGCCCAGCGCAACGACCCGGTAGACGTAGGGCCGCCAGTCCGGCGTGACCGTCTCGGTGAGCCGGTAGCCCGATCGCGGCGGCGCTCCGCCCAACGAGGGCACCGCGACCGGGGTCAGCGTCGAGACGGCCACGGTCGTCCGCGGCGGGCCCATGGTGTCGATGACCTCCGCCAGCAGCGGCGTCCGCACCCTGTGCAACGCCAGCCGGTCCGGTGGCAGACCGGAGCCGGGCACGACGGTGAGCTCCACCTCGCCCGTCACCGGGTCGGGGCGCGCCTCGAGGTGGGGCGTACCGGGCCGCTCGAGCCGCGGCACTCCGACCATCACCACGTCGGTGGACCGTGCCGACTCGACGTTCTGCGGCGTGATCGAGGACAGGCGGTAGATGTACAGCGTATCCGCGCTGCCGGGCAGCTCCAGCTCGACCGAGGTCGCGGTCTGGGGGCGCTCGTTGAGCCGGGTGAACGTCGACAGGCTCCTGGCCTGGTCGGCCAGGATCCGGGTCTTGAGGTCCGCGGCCCGGGCCCGGATGGTCTGCCCGGTGGGTGGGGCGATGCCGGCGACCGCGTCGTAGAGCGCGGTCTCCGTCGCCTCCCAGACGATGTAGCCCGAAGCGCCCGGCACCGCCGGCCACGACAGGACGGTCCGCGCCCTACCGGCGGCGTCGGGCTGGGCGGTCCACAGCACGGTCACTGGCGGGATGGCGGGCGCCGGGGCGGGGAACGGGTCGGCCACCGTGGTCGCTCGCGGCTCGGTCGGCCCGCTCAGGTCGGCGGGCCGGACGACCTCGGCGGCCGTCGCCGAGACGGCGTACGCGAGTTTGGCGACCCCCGCGAAGGACAGCGACACCGGAAGGGTCAGCCGGTACCGGCGGACCTGGCTGGCCGCCGAGCCGGGCGGGGGGCCGCTGCCCGGCGCGGACTGCGGGTCGGCGACCTCCGCCGCCGAGGCCGACTGGGCCGTGGCCACCGCCCCGGCCGGCGGGGTCGGCGGCGCCGTGGGCACCCGCACCGACGGGGCACCGGCGGAGTCGAAGCCGACGGTCACCACGAACGAGCCGACCGGTCCGGCGGAGTCCGTCTGGAACCCGCTGACCGACACCGGCGGCGGCCCGAGCGGGACGAAGCGCCCCGACACCTCGATCCGGTCCGGCGACCGGTCCGCCCAGTCCCAGGACACCTCGACGGTCAGGGCGGCGGCGGGGACGACCGGGCCTGACGCCGGCAGCGCGGCGGGCAGGTCGATGCGCACGTCGTTGAGCACCGGCTTCTGCACTGGGTCGGCCACCAGCGCGTGAGTGGTCACCGCCCACGGGCCCCAGCGTCCGTGCACGTCGAGCGGCGCAGCGCCGTACGTCGTCACGGTGCTGCCGGAGACGGGGGCCGGCTCCTCCGGCATGGTCACCCCGGGCCGCTCTCCGGGCAGCGGCTCGCCGTCGGGTCCGATCCGGTGCGACATGAGGTAGGGCTGGAAGCCGCCGGAGCCGGCGGGGCGGTCGACGTTGACCACGCTGTCGCTGCCACCGCGCTGGAGCAGGACCCCCGCGCCGATCGGGTCGCGCGTCGGCGCCCAGCTCAGCAGCACCGAGGCGGAGCCGGTGGCGTCGCGGGTCGGCGGCCGGTTGGCGAAGGTCTGGGTGGCGAGCAACTGGGTGAGCGCCGTCGGGGGCGCCTGGAGGAAGCCGACGGCGGCCAGGTCGATCGTGAAGCCGAACCCGAAGGTGATCTCGGCGGTCACCATCCAGTCGGTGGAGGCGAGGAAGGTGCCGGACGGGAGCTGTTCCTTGATCCCCCAGGCCCGCACGGGCGCCAGGTCGAAGGTGCCGAACCCCAGGCCGAGCGCGACCGGGTTGTCCCCCACCGCCAGACCGATGTAGTGCGTCGTCTTGAGCGACATGTCGGCGGTCGAGGACGGTGTCGAGATGCCGGGCTGGTGCATGCCGGCCAGGGTGTGGGTCGGCTGGTGCAGCGACTGGAGCCGGGTCGGGTCGTCGTCGCGGCTGGTGGTCAGGCAGTCGGCGATCGTCGGCAGCGGACCCTTGCGGAGCACGTCGAGGAAGGTCCCGGGGTCGGGGAACGGCCACGCGGGGGTCGCCAACCCACCGCCGGGAGCCGGGGGGTCGAGCTGGACCAGCTGGCCTGCGGTCAGCCGGAGCAGGGCGGCGTCCACGCCGTCGAGGCTGGGTGCGGCGCGCCCCTGCGGGACCGAGTCGTAGTCGGGTGGAGCGATCTCGCTCTTGGCAAAGGGGAAGCCGACGACGTCGACCAGGGTCCAGCCGGGCAGGTTGACGTAGTCGTGCTGGGGCAGGCCGAGGATGTTGTCGACCTGGCCGTCCGGGGACAGCTTGAGTGCGCTGATGCCCGCGGCCCGGAACCGGCCGGAGCCCGCGTTGGTGAAGATAAGTCGCTGGCCGGGCAGGACGTGGCCGTTGAAGCCGACGGCCTCGACGACGAAGGTGTGACCCGGGGTCGGCTGCGCGTCGAAGCGGACCTCGAGCACCTGGGCCGAGAAGCCGACGAGCGGGTCGCTGTGCGGGCCCGAGCCGGCCACCGCCGTCGACGGATCCTCCTGACGCAGCCGGCGCCAGACCCGGAACGGCGCGCGCGGGAAGCCGATCGAGGGGTTCAGCGCCCAGCGCAACGAGATCGCCAGCCGGCCACGAGTGGCGGCCATCGCGGTCGGCGCCATCGCGGCCGTCATCAGGTGCGTGGCGTCGTGGGCGCGGAGGTCGTCCCGAATGTCCTCTCGATCCTCGTCCTGCCCGTCTGGCTCGTCGCGCACCTCGCCGAGCAGGTCGGCCAGCTTCTCCGGGTCGCGCGCCAGCACCGGCGCGAGCCGGAGCACCGACAGGTCGGGGAACATGTGGCGGACCATGCTCAGTCCTCCTCGTCCCAGGGCGCCTGGCCCTCGAGCGGCACGGTGGTGACCCGGGCGGTCTGGCCGGCGAAGCCGTAGAGGGTGCTGGGCGGGCGGACGGCGTCGATGGCCACGGTGGCGCCGGCTGTCGGCCACGCGGCGTCGTTGAGCATCACCAGCGTCCGGGTGCCGGACGCGGACCGCACGAACCCGGCCACCGGGCCGGTTGCGGTGAGGTGGAGCGAGGACTCCCGGCCCGGGACGATCCGCTGATAGGCGGCGTCGGGCTGGCCGGGGACGACCTCCTGCCGGGGCGCGTCGCGGAAGCGCCACAGCGGCTCGTCGGCGTCGAGCAGGATCGCGTGCGGGACGTGTCGCCCACTCGGATGCGGCCGCCAGAGCACGATCCGGCTGCCGCGGTCGGGCGCGCCGAGCGGAGCCAGGCCGGCCGCGGTGAGCGCGGTCTCGATCTGCAGGTCGGTGGCCGCGGCGCCGAGGGTGAGCCCGGTGACGGGTCCGGTGAGCACCCGGTGCAGCAGCGGCCGGGCCTTGAGCTCGCCGACCAGCGCCTCGAGAGACGTGAACCGCCCGGTCCGGAAGTGCCGGCGGAACAGCGGCACCACCGGTTTGCCCGCAGGCGGGGCCGGCACTGGTTGTGCCTCGATGTCGAGCGTGTAGGCCATCGATGGGCGGAGGGGCACCGGTAACGTGAAGCTGCCGTGGCCCTCGACGTGGTAGTGGTGCGGGACGCAGCGGGCGCCGCCATTCTCCACGAGGCCCTGGATCGCCTCGTAGAGCGGCGACGTGAACGTGGCGGGCACCTCGTCGAGGTCGCCCACCTCGTGGGTGGGGATGGCGATGCCGTCGGCGCCGCGGAGCACGGCGGTGAGGGTGCGGCCGTAGGTCGCGTAGAGCTGGACGATCTGCAGGTCGTTGAACACGACCGTGACCGGGTCGTCGGCGAAGACGAACCCCTCCTCCTGTGCCGGGTCGGTGGCCAGTACGTAGGCGTCGAGCCGGTCCGGCGGAGCGGTGTCGGTCCTGAACCGGAACGACTCGGTGACCGCCGGGAACGTCGACGAGGCGACGGTGCCGTCCGGCTTGGTGTCCTCAGCATGTGGGGTGTAGGTCAGCGAGAGGGTGTAGGTGCTGGCCGGAGTGAGCAGCGTGACCTTCGACGTGCCGTCGAGGTAGCCGAAGAGCGTGTCTACCTGCCCGGTGCGGATCTCCTCCTCGGTGAGGTAGCGCTCCTCCTCAGCCGAGCCGCATGACCTCGGCCACTCCGAGCACGACAGCCGGGCTGGTGCGGGCCCGACTCCCGGGGACCAAGCGGATCCGCAGCCGCCGCGATCGCGGGTCGGGCTTCACGGTCACCGTGAGGTGGATGTGCGAGGCGAACTGCGGCTGGCCCAGGAAGGTCGTGACCGGCTCGACCTCGTCCCACCACGGGCCCGACGGGTCGAGCCAGGTCGCGGGCAGACCGCCGGTCGGTGGGACCACGGTCACCGGGGAGAGCGCGTTGAGCGGGTCGCTGGCGAGGACCGACAGGTCGCCGGCGATCTGCTCGACCACGACGCCGTCGGCCGCGAGGAGGCGGCGGTCGACGACCAGGTAGAGCACGGCGTACGACGCAGGCCCGGTGACCAGGTCGACCCACCGCTCGTCGGGGCGCTTGTCAGCGAGGTCCTGCAGCTCCTGGGTGAGCTCGAGGCTGCCCTTGCCCTGCGGCTCGGTCCGCTCGGGCAGAGTTAAAGCCCGCATGCAGTCGAGCTTGCCCTTCGTGGTGGCCAGCGCCGACCGGGCGCGCACGTCGCGGACCCCCAGCTCGCGGACGGCGAGCGGGCGGACCGGCTCGAGGACGATCCCCGGCAGCTGCCGGAGGTCGGGCACTACGCACACCCTAAGCAGCAGCGTCTCGTCCGAGGGCGCGTCGAGGACCACCCGGGTGATGCCGCGGCCGGCCAGGCGCATGGTCTCTGGCACGCCCTGCTGCCCGCGCGCGGTCGCCCGGGCCACCAGCCGGCCGCTCCGGTCGAGGCCGGCCACCCTGACCCCGCCCGCGAAGGTCACCACCGTGAGGGTGACCCCGGTGCAGGGCCGCGCCAGCGACAGCTCCGTGCGGAAGCCGACGTCCAGCCCGCGGAGCGACCCGACGCCCCCAACCCGGAGCGACGGGTAGGGCACGGCATTGAAGTCCAGGACCGAGGCCCGCACCAGCTTGCCGAGCATGGCCGGGTTGGCTCCGCCGTCCTTCAGCACCCGGACGAGGTCGACACAGACCTCCTGCGGCGGGGTCGGCTCCGCAGGCTCCGTCGGGTCCTCGGGCTGCTCGACGTCGTCGATCGGCCCGGCCGGCCCGATGACCTTCGCCGGCTGCGAGCCGCCGATGGAGGTGTGGCCGAGCACCGCGTCGAGCTGGGCACCGAGCGGGTCCGGCGTCGGCTCGTCGACGCGCAGGTCGACGTCGACCGGCGTGCTCCGCGCCGTGCCCGGCGGGTCCGGCCACGCGTCGCCATGGAGCTCCCAACCGACACCGGACGGCCCCAACGGCTGCCGGCAGAAGGTCCACAGCACCGCTGCCGGCGGCGCGGTCGGAGTGCACACGCCGCCGAAGACGCCGTCCACGATCACGGACAGGTCGGTCGACCGCTCCAGCGCCCGCGCCCCCATCAGCGGCACGTTGGAGAACAGCGCCAGGTCGACGGCTGCGGTCCCGCTGGCGCTGGAGGACGCCGGGTCCGGCCGCCAGGTCGCCTTGGGGGTGCCCACCCCGGCGGTGAACAGCGGGCTGCCGCCGGACAGGATGATCGCTGTGAGCTCGTAGGTCACCTTGCGGTTGCCGCCCAGCTGGACCCACCCGCCGGGCGGCAGGGTGGGCGCGGCGGTCAGCGGCTGGGTGAACGTCGTCAGTGCCGAGGACAGTGTGGGCGCGGTGAGGAACTGCACCACCGGCACCGAGTCGATGGGCACGACCGGCAGGGTCGCGCTGCCGCTCGAGGGGACCGCGTCGCCAAGACTCGCGTCGATCGGGCGGTCGCCGCCCTGGCCCGCGGTGATGACCGGAGCATGGCTCTGCAGCCACACGTTGCGGACGATGGAGGGGGGCGGTGGGTCGGGAGGGGTCGGGCCGATCTCGACCGAGACGCAGCCCTCGACGGAGAAGAAGAAGAAGTCGACGTGCCCGCAGATCTCGCCGCGGATGTACGTCGGGTCGGGCGCCTCCACGTCGAGGCGGCCGTGCGCGCCGACCGAGACGATGAAGAGCCGCAGCTCGCCGTCGATCTGGATCCGGCCGACCAGGAACAGCCGCGGGGAGAAGCTGACGGCGACGTCGGCTCGGGCGCTGACCTTGAGGTAGAGCCCGATGCTCTCGTCGCCGAAGACGACCGAGGCGCCGATGCCGGCCGCCATCGCGATCCCCGGGAGGTTCCGCAGCTGGCCGTAGCCGGGCCACCCGGTGATCTCGTGCCCGGCGATCATCACGTAGCCGAACCCGCGGACGATGTCGAGCACGATCGCCGACGCGGGGGCGCCGAACGTACCGATGTAGAGGTGCCAGTTCTTCAGGTCGTCGAGCTTGGTGAACAGCTCGACGGGCACGGTGAGGGAGACGATCTCCTCGATCTCGAGGTCGACGATGATCCCGAGGGTGAAGCTCCGGCGGGCGATGTCGAGGTCGATGACGCCGAGGATGCCGACGGTCAGGTCGTTGCCGGGCTTGAGGTCCGGCATCACCTGGACGATGAGGATCTTGACGAAGATCAGGATCCGCGGACCCGGCAGCTCGAGGACGAACATGCCGCGCAGGTTGATGAGGAAGCCGCCCTCGGTGGTGCCCAGCATGATCCCGACGCCGAAGCTCCAGCGGTCCAGCTCGGGACCCCAGAGCGTGACGCCGTTGTTGAAAAGCTTGGCCGGCTCGCCGCCGGCGGCCTTGAGCCACAGGATCGCCGGGCCGATGGCGTCGCTGGGGTCCGGGTCGTTCTCCAGCCGCTTGTAGTGCATCGCGAAGAGCCCGGAGAAGCCGTAGATGCCGATGCCGGACTGGGCCAGCGGGATCGGCGCCGGCAGGTCGACGATGAGCCCGAGGAAGACCGCGGTGGCCTTGCGGCCGCTGGCGACGTCGTTGATCGGGCGGACGCCGAAGCTGGCCGCGATCCGCAGCTTGATCGGTACCAGGCTGACGTCGAAGGCGCCCTCGATGCCCCCGAAGCCGGGCTGGTCCTGGCCGGCCGGAGCCGCGGGCGGCTCGACGATGTTGACGAAGCCGGAGCCTACGAGGACCTGGGAGATGTCGACGCTGATCCCGCTCGGCAGGATCGTCGGGACCCCGAACGGGTCGACCGGGATCTTGACCTTGAACTTGTCGATCCGGACCACGCCGAGGTCGACCTTCATGCCGAGGTCGAGCTCGACGGTCAGCGGGTTCACCTTCGCGATCCGGGCCGCGAAGATCTTGAGCACGTTGTCGATCGGCGCGGGCAGCGCGAACAGGCCGGGGTCGCTCAGGTCGAGCTCGTAGCCCTTGGAGGTGTCGAAGATCGGCTGGTAGCCGCCGCCCTGGAAGTTGATGTTGAAGCCGATGGCGCGGTAGCGCACCTTGAGCGGCCGGGTGGTCTCGATGCCCAGCGACGGCGACGTCGACGCCGAACTCCACGGCGTAGTCGAAGAGGACGCCGGCGTCGCTGAAGCTCATCGGGTCGCCGGGCGGGATGAACTGGCGGAACCGGAGCTCGCCGCCGTAGAGCGTGATCTTCTCGGTCTGCAGGAAGCCGGCCGCGCCGATAGCGGCGGCCCCGACGATGGTGCCGCCGAGGACGGCGTAGCTGCCTGCGGAGTTGGGGTCGGTGGCTCCGACGGCGACGCCGATGATCGGCGCCAGGATCATCACCGAGCCGAGGGCGTCGTTGAGCCGGGTGTCGGCGGTGGGCGACCCGCTGTGCAGGTTGCGCATCTGCAGCAGGCCGTTGACGTCGTCGGGATGGGCGCCGAGGGCCAGGGTCTCGGTCCACGAGTGGGTGGCCGGGTCGTGCACGATGGTGAGCCGGACGTCGACGACCCCGTCCTGCGGGTTGCTGGTCGCGTCGGCGGTCGCCCCGGGCTGCTGGTGCAGCTGCAGGTTACCGTTGATGGCCGGCGCGCCGTTGGGGTTCCGCATCTTGGCCTCGAGGTCGGTCTCGAAGTCGAGGCGTGCGCTGATCTCCAACAGGACGGGGTCGTTGCGGATCACCTTGACCCGGACACCGGCCCGCCGGAAGACGCCGGGTGGCTGGCTCGGCAGGGGCGCGGGCGGCCGCTCGGGCTGCCGCTGGGGCGGCGGGTCGGCGGTCGGAGCGGGCCGGGTTCCGCGGGAGACGCTGAGTGTGGCGGTCTCGCTGGGCTGGGTGACCACGGCGGTGACCACCGCCTTGCGGTCGCCGTCGTCGTTGCTGCGCTGGGCGGCCTGGGCGGCGGCGAACCCGGTCGCAGTGGGTGTGGAGCCGAGCGTGCCGTGGGTGCCCACCGCGGCAACCGCGACGTCACGCCGGCGGCCGGACAGGGCTTCGTCCTCGTCCTGGCGGTTGTCGCTCTCCCAGCTGGCACTGGCCGTGATGGTGACCGTCGGCTTGACCCCGCCAGCGGCTGCCGCCAGGTCGTCGAGCCAGGCTCGCAGGGCCGCGGTCCCGCCAAGCGCCTGGCCGGGAGCCCGGCTCGTCGGGTAGCGGAGGTCGCCGAGGTCGGCCGTGTCGTCGACGTACTTCTGTCGGACACCGTCCCAGTCGCCGACCTTGGGCCAGGCCTTGGTGAACCTGAGGTCGAACGCCTGCGGCGTGCCGGACAGGGCGGGCCACGTGGGGACGATCTGCAGGTTGGTCGTGCCCTCGGGGACGTCGACCTCGACATGCCCGTCGACCACGTCCACAGGGGTCCCGCCGGCGGTGACGGTGGGGGTGCCCGGGCCGGTGAGCCGGAACCGCTCCCGGGTCCCCGTGACAGTGCCCGCTGGGACGATGGCGTGATGGGCCGAGGTGCCCCCGGTGGGGGTCAGCGGCGGCAGGTCGCCCTGCTGGTGCGGTCGGTCGGCGGCCGAGCCCGCCGCGGTGGCCGCGGTCGGTGCCGGCGACGCGGCTGTGACGTGCATGGTCAGCGTCTCGGTGTAGCTCTGGCCCGAGGAGTCCGTGACCTGGAGGGTCAGGGTGCGGTCGCCCATCGCGAGGTCGTCGACCTTGACCCGCCCGGTCGCCGCGTCGAAGCGCGGGGAGCCGGCGGCGTCGGGCGTCACGGTCACCGTGTGCGGCGGCTGTCCGCCGGTGACCTCGACCTGGACGAGTGCAGCGGTGCTGGCGGTGAACGAGCCGCCCTCGACGACGGTGGCGGTCGTCGTCGACGCACCGGTCCGGTCGCCGGCGTCGACGTCGACCGAGCGGCCCTGGTCACTGACGACGAGCTTGGCCGACAGCGTCACCTCGGGGCCGAGCACGTCGGCGCTGACCTCGAAGCTGACCTCGCCGTCGAAGGAGATCAGCAGGTCCTGGACGCCGACGTGGAAGCCGTACCCCTTGTGGACGTCGCTAACGTAGATCCGGGCGCTCTGGACGTAGAGCCCGGTGAACGACTCGTCGGTCCCGAAGAAACGCAGGATCTCCGGCGGGGTGTGGTCGGGGTCGAGGTCCAGGACGACCGAGCCGAGCCCGAAGCCGACCTTGCCATCCTTGTAGACCGCGATGGGCGGCTCCATCCGGACCAGCTCCCCGGCCGCCAGGGTGCTCGGGGCGTCGAACCCTCCACCGCCCCAGGAGGAGAGGGCGAACGTGGGTGGCGTGGAAAGACTGTCGTCGCCCATCTCGTAGACGAAGACGGGCTTTGGGAGGACGAGGCGGACCGGATCGGTGATGCTCGCGTCCTTGACGATGCGGTGTCCCGAGTCGAGCTTCCCCGGCAGCCAGTCCGAGCCCAGGTCGAAGTAGACCTCGTCGAGCAGCAGCTCCAGTCGGAAGCGGATGCCCGGGTACTCGGTGGGCGCCGTTCCCTGCTCCACGGGCAGGAACTGGTCGAGCAGGCCCTTGAGCGGGGCGAGCTGCGGGATGAGTGCGGCCCCGATCGCCGTGTCGATGCGCGCCGCACCGTCGCGCGGTACGGTCAGTCGGAAGCGGACCCGCACGTCCTCCCAGGCGAAGCCCGCCGACCCGCGCGGAGAGGTCAGCCGCAACGGCGCGCCCGCGCCGAACTGCAGGGTGCCGGTGTGGATGACCGCGGACTCGTCATAGGCCGAGGAGAGGTCGACTACTCCCAGCTTGGAGAGGAACGCGTCGTGGCGCTCGTCGAAGACCGCTCCGGCCAGGAAGTACGGCGTGAGCAGATCGTAGAGCCCAAGTGGCATTGGCCTCCCCCGCGAGACGAGGAGTCTGCGCCGGATCGCGCGAGTCGCACAACCCCCTTCATCGGGCGTCGAGCGCAAGCAGTGGTCTGGTACAAGTTCGGCCACCACGGCCGCATTCCGGCACGGACACAGATCTACCGGTCGCTCAGGGATACCGCTTGGTCACCCAGCTCGCCGGCCGTCAGCGGAGCCGCTGCGGAAACGTCATCGAACGACTGGCCAAGGGGCGAGACGCAACCCAGACGCCCGGGGTGTACGAATGCGTCCGGCACGTCACACCCGTGCCCGGGTGGAACGGCTGACCGAACAAGAGGGCCCTCCCCCATGCGCAAGCTCATGAGTCTCGCAGGTGCCGCAGTCCTGACGCTCGGCCTGGTCGCGCCCGCCTCGGCCGCGCCGCCGGAAGACCGGGTTTTGATCATCGACTTTAGCGGAGACGTGGATTGCGACGGGGCGTCGCTCACGTTCGATACGACTGGCTGGGTGAACGGCGCGTTCGACGCCAGCCATCCCTCGTTCTACCACCTGACCTGGGTGTATTCGAACGCCGACGGGGAGAGCTGGACATACATCGACACCGGCCTCGTCCGGTTCTTCGAGCGCGATGGCGTGCCCTACAACTCGTTGTCGGGTCGGTCGGTCAACGTCGGACCGGACGACTCCAGTTGGATCGGTCACTGGGTGCTCAACATGGAGACCGACGAAGTGTCGAGAGCCGGTCGCGGGCTTGGATACATCGACGAACTCGCGTGCAGCATGCTCACGTAGTCGACGTGACACTGACGCTGGCGGCACTTGGGCCGCCAGCGTTCACCTCTGCGGACAAGCGCTACCCTATCGAGGATTGTCCGACAAGGGTCATTTCGTGCGCAGAATGCTGGCCCGCCCGGAGGGATTCGAACCCCCGACCTACTGATCCGAAGTTGGTCCCAGCCACGCTCGGACGCGGCTTTTGAACGTACATGGGGGCCCTTTCCGTCCATCCCGTACCCCTGAAACCGTCCGGCTCGGGGGTATGGCGTCTTCGTCACCCGCTCCAGCTCGTCAGCCGGTCAGTCGGCTAGGTGCCGCAGGCGTCGTCGCTGATCGGGACGGAGTCGATCATCTTTTGCATCTCGGCGTCGTCTTCGCGCCCCACCTCCACGGCCTGGTCCACTTTGGCCATATCGCGCTCGGCGATCCCCTCACGGACGAGCGTGGCTATCTGGCCAAAGAGGGCCACGTGCCTCGTCCAGGACGCGTGGGACCCGGCGTAGCAGGCGTCGGAGGGGTGGGCGTCGAGCCATTCCGTCTCGCCATCCGCCCAGCGTTGGAGCTTCAGCGCGTTGGCGTCAGCAAGGCGTCCATGGCATCAGTGTCGGTGCGGTCGATGGCAGAGCGTTCCGCCATGATCGTGGAGGTCTCGTTGGCGCTGGCTACGAAGTGGTCGCTGAACTCAGCCCCTTGGTCGAGGCCGTGCTGACCGACGCTAACGTGTCGGCGGTGTGAGTGGGTCGGTCAGCGGTTCCGCCGTAGGCGGCGACGACGAAGATGATCGCGACGACGGGTCTCACGCCGGAAGCCTAAGCCCTGGTAGTGAGGAATAGCCCATTCGGGTGATACGTCGCGCGTTAGCGCACCGCCTACCTTCAGCGTGTCATGATTTGGCGCCGCAACTTCCGGACCCAACCTTTAGCTCGTCCTGCGCCAAGGCTGCGCGAGCATGCCGACTCGGACTGGGCGCGTCGTCAGCTTCCTGCTCTTCAACCCCGGCGCGTCATCGCTGCAGATAGCGACGGCCTGCCGAACGCTCAACGTCCGTGGGCACGTCTCCGACGCCCGCAAGGCCGGCTATCGCATCGAGGCAGCCCGCAACAGGTGGGGAGTCTCGCGCTACTGGCTACATGATCCGCTTGGCTCAGCCGAGTCCCAGGATCTGGAACTCACTGCATAAACGTTCACGTCCGGACGAGCCGCCCAAGGCGCCCGCGCCCGGTCGATCGGCTCGAGCCGCTCCTTGCGCCGCTCGCCGAGCGGCAGCGCGAGGTAGGTAAACACGGTCAGCTCGTCCTCGCCTATCCCGGTGATCGTCTCAGGTGCCTTGCCGTGACCCGGGTGCGGCCCTCGCGCCGTCCACGACCCAGCGCCCGATGCCGGGGTCGTAGGACGTCGGCCCGACCGCCCACCATTCGGGCAGCAGGTTCAGGACGTCGAGGGCGGCATGTTCGCGGAGGGCGGGGTCGGTCATGGCGGACAGGCCTCCGTGTGCCGCGTCGCGCGATGAGTCACTTGGGCGTGATGTGGTACAGACCTCCGTTCTCGTCGCCGTCGCCGCCTACCGCCCAGAAGGTCCCATCCGGTGCAGCCGCGACGGCGTTGATCTGCGTGTCGGCGAGGTACCTGGTCGGGGTGTCGGTCGCAGTCTCAAAGCACGTGACGCCCAAGGCTTCTGGTTGATCGACGTCGCCGGGGAAGCAGAAGACCGCGGCGGGGTACTGGGACGTCTCGGACTGACCGAGCGCCCACACGAGCCCACCCGGAGGATTGGCCCCGTTATCGGTTTGACTGTACGTGCTACTCAGCCAGACGGTGCCGTCGGGCGTCACCTGGACGTCGTCCATGTCGTAGCGAAACTTCGGGTGTCGCTCCTCCAGGTCGTGACCCGCACCATCGCTTCTGATGCGCTCGACACCCGGTTCCACCTCTTCTGTCACGAGGTCGGCAATATCTGTCTCGCCCGACGGACTGGCCGACGGGCTCGGGGCGCTAGCGGTATCTGTCTCGCCCGACGGACTGGCCGACGGGCTCGGGGCGCCACATGCGGCCGCTCCCGCAACCAGGGCCACGAGGACCGGCATCGCCAGGTGGTGCTTCCCCATCACGCTCCCCTTCCCCTGTCTGTTACTCCAAGGCGCTGCTCAGGACCAACGACGGCCCTCCCTCCAGGTGGAGGGCCGGTCGCCGACCGGCCCTCCTGTTGGCTCTACAGATCGGCTAGCGAGTGGGTTCGAGAACGATCGAGTTCAGCCCCTCGGTTACAAAGCCATAGCGCTGGCCGTGACCCACACCTTGGGCCTCAAGGCCCATGTCCACCGGACCGGGGGAGAACCGACCGGAGTCAGCGGAGAAGGAGGTCGTGAACGGGACCGTCTCGCCCGCGGCGCAGCTCAGCCCAATGTCGTCGCCGGAACCACTGACGCGTCCCTTCGAGATATCGACATTCGCGCTGAGGTCGTAGAGGGCGACCTCGCACGTGATCTGACCTGTGACGGTAACGACGCCCGTCTGCACCTGAACCGTGGCCGAGGTGACGACGATGGACAGGTTTGCCTCTGGCGGAACGGTGTCGGCGGCGGCGATGCCGACCGAGGTCAGCAGGAGAAAGAGCGCGAACGGAGCGGCAAAAAGCCGGGTGCGCATGCGCGCCGGGGAATGCGACAGGAGCCTTGAACGCATAGCGGGATCGCCTTTCTGGGCGCGAATGCGCCCGGCACCCGAGGATCGGTCTCGCCATTGGCCCAGCGCGACGGGGGCGACCGTGACGGATGGTCGCGCTGCTGGAAACGCCCCCCGCGCGGCTCCGGTGCCCTCCCCTGTGGTCGCGGAAGTCTACGCCCTCGCGTATGCAGAAGATAGCGCTAGAAACGTGACCGTCAGCAGGGGTTCGCCCTTCGGCTTCGTTCGGGGTCGGCCCGGCCCCGGTCGCCGTCCGTCTCGCTGTCACGACGGAGCGAACGCGCGGAGCCGGGGCCGTGGTGAGGCTAGGGTCGCCGCTTGGCTGCGGCTTACTCGGGGCCCCAGTCGAGCCGGGCGGCCAGGTCCGCCATGGCGGCCAGCTCGGACCCGCCGGTCCCGGTGATCCTCTCGGGTGCCTTCCCTCCTCCGAGATGGGGTCCGCGCGCCGTATACGTCCATCTTTGAGCAACCCGTGGGCCGTGCGGCTACGGAACGAGCCGCGTTGCCGAATGCGTGCAACCGATTTGGCCCCGTCGGTCTGCAGGGTCTGGTGGATGGTCTTGCGTCATCGCGGCAGGAGGATTGCTTCAGCGCCCGACCCTGTATTCCGCAGGCTGGGGTCGGGCGCAAGACATAGGGGTATAGCAGAAGGCAAGACCCCCGGCGGATCGCCCGTCAGGGGTAATTTCGTGCTCAGAATGCTGGCCCGCCCGGAGGGAATTCGAACCCCCGACCTACTGATCCGAAGTCAGTCGCTCTGATCCACTGAGCTACGGGCGGACGTTTGTTCGTGCAGAGAGCGACGAACAGACTTTCGGCTCTCGCACAGCGCTCGCGCGTTGACACCTTGCGCCAGTGTCGACGGGTCATCGCGACCCGCCCGAGCGACCAGGCGATCAACCTACGATGCGCACCGATCTCTCGGCACCCGGTATTGAACAGGCCGGCGACCTCGCCGTCAACGCGTTCCGCCTCGGCCGCCAGCTCCACGCGAGCGGGCGGCGTGGTCGTCAGATCGGATCCGCCGGTCGTTCGTTGGCGTCAAGCCGCTCCAGCTGCGCCGGTGTGAAGGGCGGCTCGAACATAAACGGCGACTCCTGGAAGCACCGGAACATCTCGGCGATGAAATGCACGCGATCGCCGAGATCGGCCCAGTCGAGAGCTCCAAATTCCTGCGGGCTGTCAGGCGTCGGATCGATCCGATCAAGGAGATCGCGGAGCTCGGGGAGGACGATCTCCCGGAGTGACGGCGGGAAACCGCCGCCGAGATCCTTGCCGAGCTGAAGGCGGACGGTGGTCCCGAGCTCGATGGACATCAAGTGGCTAGTCAGGATGTGTCGGACGAGCCGTTGCTCCTCCCCAACGAGCGCGTCGATAGCGACATCAAGCAGCGTGCGTCGCCCGCTCAGTCGGGCGATCAAAAGGCGCAACCGAACGAGCCATTCGGCACCCGGGAACAGGGCCTTGACGACGCGATCCCGCACGTCACGTGGATCCACGATGGCCGCGTTCAGTGCTTCCGCGATCTCGGGCTGGAGCCGGGTCTGCTCATGGAAGCCGATCTCGAGGTTGGCGAGAAGTACGAGCTGCGCGCGCGTTTCCGGATCGACTTCGAAGCGCGCCCGATGGTAGCGAGAGAACGCCTGGCGCAGGTAGCGCTGCCCGTCCGGGGGCTCGCCCGGTGCGAGTCGGTCCACGAACCGGGCGAGCGTGGTCGCGTCGCTGGTCGCATCAGGGCCGCAGTCGACTTCGAAGCGCGCGAACTCGCGGCCGATCTCCTCGAACACTCGCAGGTTGCCCCGGGCAACGGCGGCGCTCGCCCGATCCAGCGCTGCTGCCGGATCGACGACGCTCCAAACGGACGCGAGCGGCTCGCTGACAGGGATGCTCGCGCCGAAACGGCTCGCCTGGGTCGTTACCTCGCTCGCAGCACTTGCCGCAATTGGCGATGATCGGAACGCCGCCTCGAGGCTGCGTTGTAGATCCTCCTTCCGGATCGTCCGTCCGGCCTGTTTCGAGGCCCATGTCGCGAAGGTGCACCAGTTGGCGACCTGGCCGAGGCGCGCCGCCGCCGCGGCCGAAAGGTCGTGATAGGCCTGCGTGATCTGGAGGTTGCGGATCACCGGATCGGCAATGGCCGCGACCCGATCAACGTCCTCGGGGGTCAGAGGGCGGCCCGGGGGGAACGAGGGTGTCGACACGGCAGGCAGTCTATCGGCCTCGCCGACCGCCGAACCGGCCGGGTACGCTGATCGCGTAGTCGGAGCGATGACCGGATCTGAGCGCAGCGATGACCCGAACCGAGCCCATCCCTGTGCAATAGGCCGCGACCGGGCGATCAACGTGGTTCGTGCCTTCACCACGTGCGAGCGGAACCCGCCCCGCGACGAACCTGAGACGGGGGTCGCCTACGCTGCCGGCTACCTGTCGATCACCCGTCCGCGCCGCGATCCTGAGCGCGGCCGGCCAGGACTGACGCATCGCGGTACATCACAGACCAGGAGGACCTGACGATGGTCAGCAGCAGCATCCGCCAGGCCCAGGCCGGCATCCCGCTCGAGGACGTCTATGTCCGTCAGGGGCAGGCGGCACAACCGCCGGCCCCGGCGCAAAGGCGTCGGGTGAAGAAGAAGGGTGGTGGCGCAGGACGGGCCAAAGCGGCGGCGCCATCGGCCGAGGCCGCGCTTGCGCCGGACCTTCGCGCCCGCCCAGCACCACCGAAACCGACGACGAAGCGTGCCCGAGCGGAAGCCAAGGCTGCCGCTGACCTGACGGGACCGTTCCTCGCTCCGGGCTCGCTCGCTCCGGCCGAGCGGCGGAGGCTGATCGCCGGCATCGAAACGGTGCTGGAAGGCGTGTTCACCCACCTGCCGCTGAAGCGCGCCCGCTACGGATTCGACCCCGTCCAGCGGCTCCGGATCCTGCGCTCCCAACTCGATGAGCTGACCGACGACGCGTTCCACGCCGAGCTCGCCGACATCGTCACTCGCCTGCGCGACGCGCATACGCGCTATATCGGCCCGGCCCAGCTCGCCGGGCGCGTGGCGGTGCTCCCCTTCCTGGTCGAGATGGCCGGTACGACCTCCAACCCGATCTACGTCGTCACCCACGTCGCCCCCGGACTGCCCAGCGACTTCAGGCCCGGCGTGATCCTCGACTTCTGGAACGGTGTGCCAATCGACCGCGCCGTTCAGCGGGTCAGCGAGCGTGAGGTTGGAGGCCGGCCAGACACGCTCCGAGCGTGGGCTACCCAGAGCCTCACGATGCGCGCCCTCCGATTTGGCCCGCCGCCGGATGAAGTGTGGGTCGAGATCGATTACCACGCCCCAGGCAGCACGACCCTCAAGCACATCCGCATCGATTGGCGGATCGTCAACCCCGACGATGTCATGGCGTCACGGACCGGCCTGTTCGCCAGGCGTCCGGACGGCGACCGACGCCAGGAGCAGGCAGTCAACCCTGCCGCCGAATCGGTCCGCCGCGCCAAGGTGCTCCTGTTCGCATCGCATGTGCTCGAGGTCGATACGGCGAAGGCACGCACGGCGACGGCCAAGGCGGGCTCGGAGAAGGCTGCCGCCATCCCTACGGCGCTCCCCGAGACGCTCAAGGCGATGTCGATCCCGGCGCCTGGCGGGCCGTTTGGCTACCTCCGGATCTACGCCTTCGACAGTGATCCGGACTCGTTCATCACAGAGCTCGTGCGACTGATCTCGCAGCTCCCGGACCGCGGGCTGATCATCGACCTGCGAGCAAATCCCGGGGGCTACATCGTGGCCGCCGAACGGGCCCTCCAGCTGTTCACGCCGAACGAGATCGAGCCAACCCGGTTCTCTGTCCTGGCCACCGAGTTCACACGAGCGATGGCGACTGCGAGCGGATCGCTCAGGACCGAGCTGGCGCCGTGGAAGGAGTCGCTCGACGGGGCCGTCCGCAACGGCGAACTCTATGCCCAGCCGATTCCGATCACCGATCCTGCCGAGGCCAACGACCTCGGTCAGCACTACGGCGGGCCGGTCGTCCTCGTCAGCGACGCCACGACGTACTCTGCTGGGGACCTGTTTTCAGCGGGCTTCGTGGACAACGCCATCGGGCCGTTCATCTGCGTCGGCTCGGCGACCGGCGCGGGTGGTGCGAACGTCTGGACCTACTCGGCGCTCAGGAGCAGGCTCGCCGGCACGGAATCCGCGTTACCCACGCTGCCCGACGGGATCGACCTCTCGTTCTCCTTCCGCCGTGCGACGCGGTCGGGCTTGAACGCCGGCATCCCGATCGAGGACGTCGGCATCGCAGGGATGCCGTACGCGATGACCTACAACGACCTGATGCAGGATCGGCCGGATCTGATCGCCCGCTGCGTCGAGGTCATCAAGCAGCAGCCGTTCACCCGGATGCTGACCGTTCTCGACCCAGGCGCCCGATCCGTGACGGTGAAGACGCAAGGGCTCGACCAGCTCGACGTGAAGATCGGCAGGACGAGCGAGACCTCACGGGCGGTTACCGACGCGCAGGATACGGTGATCAAATACCCGGCGAGCTCCAGGTCGATCGAGCTCACCGGGCTGGCAGGAGACAGCGTCCGCCAGCGCCGGCGGCTCGCCGTGTGACGAAGTTGATCGGATGTACGGGTAGGTGCCCCCGGGCTGTCAAACTCTTGTACAAACCGTGACTGTTGATAGAATGGGGGCATGGATGACCCGCGCGCGGCCGACCTCGAAGCGGTCGCACTCCTCAACGAACCGGCCCGTCGTCGCCTCTACGACTGGGTCGCGGCTCAGCCCGAGGCCGTGGGGCGGGACGAGGCGGCGGCGGCCGTCGGTATCACGCGGGCGCTCGCGGCATTCCACCTCGAGCGGCTCGTCCGGGCCGGCCTGTTGGACGCCGAGTATCGGCGGCTGACAGGACGGACGGGGCCAGGTGCCGGGCGGCCGGCGAAGCTGTATCGGCGCTCGTCACGCGAGGTGGAGGTGTCCGTCCCGGCGCGCCGCTACGGGTTCGCGGCGGACCTGTTCGCGCGAGCGCTCGAGGCCGGCGGGGCCCGACAGCTTGACGCGGTGGCGCACGACACGGGGGAGCAGCTCGCGCGCGACAGCCGCCCTGCCCGGTCACGTGGGAAGAAAGCCCTTGAGTCCGTGCTCGATGCGGCCGGCTACGAACCGCGGGCCGAGGCTGACGGCACGATCCGGCTGCGCAACTGTCCGTTCCACGCGCTCGTCGACGAGCATCGCGACCTGGTCTGCGGCATGAACCTGTCGATGGCGGAAGGCATCGTCGACGGGACGAATGCCACAGCCTACGAACCGGTCCTTGATCCGAAGCCGGGGTGGTGCTGCGTCAGCTACCGACCCGCACCGGGCTGACACCGCCTATCCCAGGAGCAGCATCCGCAGGGCCACCACGGTGCCCACGATCACGATTGCCGCGCGCAATGCCTGCGGCGCCAGCCTCCGACCGACGCCGGCGCCGAGCGTGCCGCCGACGATCGAGCCGACCGCGAGGATCACCACCGCGGCCCAGTCGACCGGCGCGACGAGGATGAAGATCCCTGCCGCGATCGCGTTGACCAGGACGATGAGCCCGTTCTTGAGGCCATTGAGCCGCTGCGGGTCGTCGTGCACGAGCACGAGCAGGAACGCCATCAGGATCACGCCCTGCCCAGCGCCGAAGTAGCCGCCGTAGATCGCGGTCACGAACACGGCGAGCGCTACCAGCGGATTGTCGTGCGCTGGCCGCGCCCGCACCAATTCGAGGCGGCGGGTGAGCCACGGCTGGATGGCTGTCAGCCCGGCCGCGAACAGCAGCAGGAACGGCACGATCACCTCGAACGCCTCCGACGGCAGCACGAGCAGGATCGACGCACCGAGCGTGCCGCCGACGAGCGCCGGGATCCCGAGCCGGACCAGGCGATCCCGCTGTCCCGCCAGCTCGCGCCGGTAGCCCAGCGTCCCGCTGACCCCGCCCGGAACGAGCCCGATCGTGTTCGACACGTTGGCCGTGATCGGTGGCAGGCCGATTGCAAGGAGGGTCGGGAACGTCAGCAGCGAGCCCGATCCGACGATCGTGTTCAGCGCACCCGCGGCGATGCCGGCGAGAAGGACCAAAATGGCCTCGAGCGGCGTCACGACCCGGCAACGTCCCGCACCGTCGCCTCGCGGAAGTCGCGAATCCACGGTTCAGCGAGCTGCATCGTGCGCACGGTTGCTCAAGCATGCCGTCGCTGCGGATCCGACGCCGGGCGATCTCGCTCGACACGCTATGTTTGATGGCGCACCGGCCGATCCCGGGTTGCCGGCGCACCCCCCTCTCGATCGTCAGACCGCCAGGGATGTCCTCACGCGGTCGACCAGGAGTCCGTGTTGGCCGTCCTGATCCTCGTGATCGCCCTGCTCGTCATCCTGATCGGCGCCGAGCTCTTCACCAACGGCATCGAATGGGTTGGCCGCAAGCTCGATCTCGCCGAGGGAGCGGTGGGTTCGGTGCTCGCGGCTGTCGGCACGGCCTTGCCCGAAACGATGATCCCGATCATCGCAATCCTCTTCGCCGGAGGAGGCGAGGCCTCGCACGCGGTCGGCATCGGAGCCATCCTCGGGGCGCCGTTCATGCTGTCGACGCTGGCGATGTTCGTGACGGGGATGGGTGTCCTCGCGTTCCGCCAGCGACGCGCGACCGGCGAGGACATGCGGATCGACGCGCCCACCCTCCTGCACGACGTCCGCTATTTCGCGATTGCCTATGCGATCGCGGTCGGGGCGGCATTCCTGCCGCTCGAGCCGGTGTGGCTGAAGTGGATCGTGGCAGTCGGGCTGGTCGCGATCTACGCCTGGTACGTGCGGGGGCATTTCGTGGCGGACTCGGAGGTGGACCTCGAGGATCTCGCGCCGCTGCGTTTCCATCGGCTCGACGCCAGCGCTCACCGGGCCGACCCACAGACGCCACGCCTGCGCATCGTGTACGTCCAGGTGGCCGTCGCCCTCGGCTGCATCGTTGCAGGCGCCATCTTCTTCGTCGACGGGGTCGAGCAGGTGGCTTCGGCCCTCGGCATCGACGAGCTGCTGCTGGCGCTGGTCGTCGCGCCGATCGCGACCGAGCTCCCGGAAAAGTTCAACTCGATCATCTGGGTGCGCGTGAACAAGGACACCCTGTCGATGGGCAACATTACCGGCGCGATGGTCTTCCAGTCGACGATCCCGACGTTCTTCGCCCTGGTCTTCGCTTCGAGCGCGTGGCACATCGGCGAAGGCTCGTACACCGCCTTCGCCTCGGCGGGCATTGCCTTCCTTTCGACCGCCGCCATCTTCATTCCACTTGCTCGGCGAGGCTCGTTGCGGGGGCGAAACCTGCTGGTCGGCGGCGTCTTCTACCTCGTCTTTCTCGCGCTCGTGGTCGTCGTGATCGCTGGCGCGTGACCCCTCTGGTCCATACGCGGGTTGCGAGGTTCGGGTCTCTCGTGGTAAACACCGCCCCGTGCCCATCCCCGCCGCGGGCGGCCGTCACGGATCGTCGTGGCCGTCGTCTTCCTCGCGTTCCTCGTCGTCTCGCTCAGTGCGTTCAACCTGCTCCCGGCGCCGGCCGTCGGGCTGACCGCGGGCGACGTCGCAGGCGCTGCGCGCTCGGACCCGCCGGCTGCGGGCAATCGCGTCGCGGGTCCCACACACGTCGCGCGAATCGTGCAGCCGAGTCCGACGCCGGACCCGGCTCCTCGACCGAAGCGGACATGGGTCCCCCTGGACCCGGTCCCGAAGCCCACGCCGACGCCCGTCCCGACGCCCGCTCCGCTCGAAGATCTCACCGGATACGTCTGGCCGCTCAAGGGCCGCCTGACCCTCGGGTTCGAGCATTCGGGCTGGGGAAGCCGGCTGGTCAATGGTGAGCGGTTCCACGACGGGATCGACGTCGCGACCTCCTGTGGCGACCCGATTCGCGCAGCCCACCGTGGCATCGTCCTCGCGGCGGGCCGCCACTTCGACGACTACGTGGGTTGGATCGGCGCCCTGAAGCCGTACTACCGGCGGCTGAACAAGAAGGACCTCTGGGATACGCTGCCGATCGCTGTCGTGATCGACGACGGCAACGGGTATCGAAGCATCTATGCGCATTTCTCAAAGGTGCTCGTCAAGGCCGGGGACGTCGTCAAGGCCGGGCAGCAGATCGGCCTGGAGGGCGACACAGGTCGAGCGTCCGGCTGCCACCTCCACTACGGACTGTTCAGCCCATACGAGACGAAGCGCTTCGGGCTGCACCCGGATACCGCCAAACGGCTGAAACTGCCGCGCTCGGAGGTCGCCCGGGTGAACCCGCTGCTGGTGTTGCCCTATCGGCAGGGCATCTCACCGGCGTCGATGAAGCCGGGGAACTGACCGGGATCGCGCGCGGTGCCTCACCTTTGACCCAGATCGGCCACCGCCTCGAGGGGCTGCCGGCGGATGTGGACCTCTTACCGCGGATTTCAGCCCCATCTCCGGATGGCTGCTCGCTCGCCTGTGTCCCGGTGAGACGGGCCCGCCGCGAGCAACTCAGCGCGCCCGGTCGTGCCGCCGGTAGCGTCGCGCGATCAGGGCGTACGCAGGCATCCGGCGCAGCGCCTGGCTGACCGGTATCCCGGGTCTGCCGTCGCGGCCCTCCACGGCCAGCAGTAAATCACCGGCGGTCGCGTCGGCTGGCCGGGCGTCCACCTCGGCGAGGTCGATCTCGATGCGTCCGGGCTCCGGGCTTCCCAGGGCGGCGATCTCGGCATCGGGGCGCTTGCCCGCCTCGTACTCCGCCCGGAATTCGGCCTCGGAACGCCAGTGCGGCCGGCGCAACAGGATCGCCCGCCACGTCTCGGCGACCGCAGGCGCGACCCGCCCGTCACCCGGTTCGGGCGTGCCGTCGCCCGGCCCGCTGACCAATTCGCCGCGCGCCCAGCGGGCGGCCTGATGGAGGAGCGCGTACTCGTCGAGGTCGGCGTAGGCGGGCAGCCGCTCGGCCGGTGAACCGTCGCCGAAGATCGCCCGGATCGACGGCCCGAACACTTCGCGCAGGTCGAGATCGATCGCACGGACCGTCCGGTGGAAATAGACCTGCTGGTAGAGGAACAGCCGGGCGGTCAGGAACATTTCGAGCGCGCCGGTCCCCGGCTCGTAGAGCGTCAGGCCGCGATCGCCGACGAACGTGTAGCGGCGCAGCCGTTCGATGTCGACGGGGCCGGTGGCCACGCCGATCAGGTAGGCGTCCCGCCGGACGTAGTCGATGTTGTCGACGGTGAAGACACCCGACAGGAGCGGTTGCAGCCAGCGGACCCAGCGCGGCATCGATGGGTCGGCGAGCGCCGGCTTGGACACGAGGAATGACACCCAGCGCGGGTCGATCCGCTCGCCGTCGGCCAGGGCGTCACGCTCGGAGACCGCGCCAGGGGCGCGGCGCAGGCCTCCGATGAGCGAGCCGAGCTCGTCTTCGATGATCCGCTGCGAGAGGTCCTCGTGGGTCAGCCGCTTGGGGCCATCGCGGCGAGGATCGGCCGGCGAGCTGAACGCGGCCAGCACGTGATCGTCGAAGAAGTGGGCAAACGGGCCGTGCCCGACGTCGTGGAGCAGACCTGCGACGCGCAACGTCTCGACGACGAGCCCTTCGGACGGGACCGGGTGGTTGCCCGCGGCCAGCAGCGCGGCCCGGAGGCTCGGGTACAGGGAACGGGCCCACAGGCCGGCCTCGTGCATGACCCCGAGACCGTGCGTGAAACGCGAATGCTCGGCGGTCGGGAAGACCCAGCGCGCGCTCTGCAGCTGGCTGATACGACGGAGCCGCTGCAGCCACGCGGTATCGAGCAGGTCCTCCTCGGCGACGTCCTCGGCCGGCAGCCCGGCTGCGGCCGACGCGTCCGGCGTCAGCCGCTTGGTGAGCTCGAGGTACCCGTGGATCGGGTCACTGATGAGGTTGACGGCCGCGAACGGGTGACGGCGGGTCGGTCCAGCTACGGCACTTCGACCTGCGATGCGGCGCTCCACACGCCAACGTTACCGGCCCTGTCCCGGCCGCGCACCCTCAGTGAGTAGGTGTGGCCGCCCGCGCGATCCCGAGCCGTCAGCGTCGTTGCGGTGATGTTGTTCCGGACCAGATTCCACGACCCGCCGTCGACCCGGTACTGGATGTCGAAGTCGCGGAAGCCGGAAGTGTGCGTCTGGAGCGGAACGTCCGCGCCGCGCCATGTCCACGTGACGTCGTTGCCACTGAGCGACGACCCGGTGATCCTGGCTTTCGGCCGCGTGTGGTCGGGCGACTCCGTGAAGACGAGGGCCGCATACGTCCGGTTGTTGCTCGACCGGTAGGACAGGCCGACCCCGACATAGTTGAACTTGCGACTCATCATCTGCGCCCAGTGGACAGAGCTGGCCTTCCACATCCGGTAGATGTGTTTGGCGGCATCTCGTCCGGTGTACATGCTCGTGTAGGCGATGTTCTCGCCCTTGCTGTAGTAGCGCACGCCGTTGCCTGTCAGCTGGCTGCCGAGGTTGCCACTGATCGTGTGGCTCATGACGTTGGCCCTGGCCATCCGCTTCGCGCGCATCTCGGCGATGTCGAACAAGGTCGTCCATGGCCGAAACGCGCGCAGGCCGCGCGCCTCGCGATCGGCGTTGATCCAGCCGATCACTGCCCGTTCGGTCGAGGTGATCCCGGCGTTCGCCGGAGCGGGGCTCGAAACCGAGAAGAAGCCGACGAGCAAGGCCGCGGTGAGCGCAGCAAACAAGCCCCGGCGCCGTGCCGTGCTGGTCATGGTGGGCAGTACCTCAACGTGTTGGGGCCACGGTGAGAACGGGTGATCTGTCGAACGCTTTTCGGGATCGCGTCCGACGGCTTGGGTAGGGAACGCGCGGGCGTTGCGTCGCCGAAAACGGTACGCCGCGGGTTGGGTTGTTTGGTTGCAGTTCCCGTGCAGGACCTTGCGGGGGCCTTGCGATGCGCTGGGACGAACGAGCCCTCAGGACCGATAGGCGGCGATCGCGCGCTCCAGGGTGCCGGCCACGTCGGCGCGCAATTCGGGTGGTTCGAGGACCTCGACGTCGGCCCCCCACTGCAAAATCCACAGCCGGATCTCGATCGTGCCGGCAACCGTGGCGCGCCACAGCAGCGAGCCGTCCGGCTGGCGCTCCACGCGCTGGCTCGGATGCCACGTCGCCTCGAGCACGCGTGAGGCTACGGCCGGTGCGAAGCGAAGCACGACCTCGACTGGCGGCTGGTCCGCGATGATGTCCCAGGCCCGCTGGAGGGTCGTCTCGATCGTGCCCGCTTCGGCGGTGCCGGGCTCCGGCGGCTCGAACGTCCGTGGCGTCAGCGCGACATCGCGGATGCGCTCCACCTTGAACGTCCGCAGCCCATTACGGGTCTCGTCCCAGCCGATCAGGTACAGGGCATGGGTCTGGAGCGACGGCTCGATCAGGTACGGGTGGACGACCGCCCTGCGCGGCGCCGCGTCGGGTGCGTAGGGCGCGGGCTCATAGGCGAGCTCCACGACGCGCCGCTCCGCCCAGGCGCGGGCGAGAAGATGGACCCGCCTGCTGAACTCATCATCGCGGGGATGGCCCGCCAGCACGCTGAGCGTCCGGTTCACGTGCTCAGCGAGTGGCCGTGGCAGCACCTCCTGCAGCTTCTCGAACGCGGCCGCGAGGTCGGCGTCGTACTTGTCGGCATAGCGGACCATCAGCCGGGCCGACAGGACGACGGCCATTGCCTCGGTCAGCGTGAGCTTGAGCGGCGGCAGGAACTCGTCACCGACGACGCCCCACTTGCCGCCGTCCGACCAGACCGCGACGCCGATCTCCTCGTCGATCGCCTTGAGATCCCGGTAGACCGTCCGTGGCGAGACGTCGATCCGTCGAGCGATCTCGCCAGGCCGGATGCCGTCCGGATGGGCGCGCAGCACCGACACGACCCGGACGAGGCGTGCCAGCCGATCGCGCTTGGCCGCGTAGCGGTCCGACGGTTCGTCGAATGTCATGGCCGCGGAGGAGCGATCGCGAGGTCCCGGTCCCGGTCGGTGGCCGTCAATCGGAGCTCGATGGTTCCAAGGAGCGCGCCCGGCTTGATCTCGGCCGCATCGCCGTTGACGCTGCCGGCGACCTGACCGAGTTGCCCGTCAAGGAACACCCAGTAGTCGAGCTGGCCCCGCCAGCGGTGCAGGTCGGCGTCTCCGACCAGCCAGCGGACCTGCGGGACGGCGCCGACGAACGTCTCGCCGTCGACCGCGACGCGGCAGCGCCGGGCACGGGCGCCCTCGATCACCTCGACCCCCCGATCCTCCGCCGTGGCCCGGAACCCGGAGCTCAGGACCGTATCGACCAGGGTGCGATCCAGCGCGTACTGCCCCGGGTCAGCCTCATGCGCGTCGCGCCAGCCGCCATCCGGGCCGTAAACCCAACTCTTCCCGTCGACCTCCGCGCGCCCATGGCTGCCGAGCTCGCGATCGGTGGCCACGTACGCGAGCCAGCGGTAGTCGTTGCCGGATCGCCGGCCCGCCAGATCGAACGAGCCGAGCGGTCGAAGGTCGATATCGCCCGACAGGTGGAGGGTCACGTCGGCCGCAGGTCCCACGGACAGCGGGCTGGTGCACAGCTCGGGCTGGGCATCCGGGTCGGTGGGCCCGAAGCGTGAGGCGACCTGCGAGCGGTCCCGGAGCGCGATGTCGTTGGCCACGGCAGCGCCGCCGAGGAGCACGCTTGTCATGAGCGTCAGCCCGGTCGCCATGAGGATCCCGCGGACGAGCCGGCGGCGGCGCATCGCGGTCTGCCCGAGGATCCGTCGCGCGAGCCCGAACCCGGTGAACAGGCTCGTGGCGGCAAGCCCGAGCAGCCACGGGTACGCGGCCTCGAGTGAGGGCAGCAGCGTCTGGGACCCGAGTGCGCGGAGTTGCACGACGAGTCCGACCACCGACGGCACGAGCACGAGCAGTGCGACGATCCCCAGCCAGACCATGGCGGGGAACGAGCGCGGGCCGTTGACGACCGGCGGCCAGACCACCCCGAGGATTGCGATCCCCAGCGGAACGAAGGCCAGCACACCCACGACGATGTCGATAGGGCCGCCAGGACGATAGGCAAGCAACACAAGTGCTGCCGTCAGCGTCCAACAGATAACGAGCGCGACGCCGATCAACCGGAGTTCGAAGGTTCTGACCCGCACGCTCGGAGTCTAGCCGGGGGATTCGGACTGATCCGATCGATGGATGAGTTCGCAGTACCAGGAAAGTACCGGGTGGACCGGGACCGCCGGGCCATCGCAACGATCGAAATCCGAAACGAACATGCCCATACCGCACCGGACCAACCGGACGGGTGGCAACTGGGACCATGGGGGCCACGTTGGGATATGGCAGGGCAGGGGCCTCGAGGATCACGGGCTCTCGCGCGATCCTGTCACCGCGCCTCGTCATCGGGACGACGCGCGGGGCGCTCCGCGGCCGCAGCTGGCGTCGCAGCCACCTCGGTGACGCTGCCGCCCACGATCCCGGACGCATCCCAGACGCCCTACCGGACCTACCGGGCGCTGCTTCGCAAGGGCTTGACGATCGCTGAGGCATCGAACCTCACCGCCTATCTATGCGGGATCCCGCTGAACGACGTCCAGTGGAGCCTCGCCCAGGTCAACAAGCTGCTCTTCATTCGCGAACTTCACCGCACCGGGCGGATCGGCGAGGACGGCGTGACGCCCCATTGAACTGATCTCCCGCGTTCCGACGGCGTGAGCCGCCGTTGCCCAACCGAATATCCCGACCACGGCGGCGCGGACCCTCCTCCCCGCCACCACGGTCAAACCAACCGAAGCGGCGCCGATCCTCCTCCCGGTGCCGCTTCGGTGCGTCCGGGCCGCCTCCGGGCGTTTCACCTGTACACTCCGCGCGTTCCGCGTCACCTGGAGGAGCACCGACCATGCACACGACCAAGCGCCTGTGGGGGCTCGGCCTGATCGCGATCTTCGTCGCGGCCGCCTGCTCCACCACCGGCGGAACGGCCGCGCCAGCATCGCCGTCCATTGCGAGCGAGCCGCCCGTCTCCGAGGCCCCGGTCTCGGAAGCCCCGGCATCGGAAGCCCCGTCCGATGCGGCCGACATCTGCAGCGCGGCCGAGATGCCGACCGTCACGCCGGGCACCTTCACGATCGGTACCGACAATCCGGCCTACCCGCCGTACTACGAGATCGTCGACAGCCCCACCGACCCGTGGGAGCTGGGCGACCCGACGACCGGCACCGGTTTCGAGAGCGCGTTCGCGTATGCGCTCGCAGAGGAGCTCGGGTTCGACAAGGACACGGTTCGCTGGATCCCGGTGAAGTTCGACAACGCCTACGCGCCTGGCCCCAAGGACTTCGACGTCGACATCAACCAGATCTCGTTCACGCCTGAGCGGGCCGAGAACGTCGACATGTCGGACGGCTATTACTTCGTCAACCAGTCGGTCGTTGCCAACAAGGACACGCCGGCCGCCGAGGTGACCACGCTGGGCGCGCTCAAGGACATGCGCCTCGGTGCGCAGGTCGGCACGACCAGCCTCGCCACGATCCAGGATGTGATCCAGCCGACCGTCGATCCGTCGGTCTACGACGACAACACCGCGGCGATCGCCGCGCTCGACGCCAAGCAGATCGACGCAATCGTTGTCGACCTGCCGACGGCCTTCTTCGTCACCTCCGCTCAGATGGACAACGGCGTGATCGTCGGCCAGATCGAGCAGCCGGAGGACGCCGACGCCGCGTACTTCAGCGCAGTCCTGCCGAAGGACAGCCCGCTGACCGACTGCGTCAACCAGGCCATCGCGGCACTGCAGTCGGACGGCCGGCTCGACGCGATCACGAAGGAGTGGCTGTCGGACAAGGTAAACGCGCCGGTCCTCCAGCCCTAGCCGAACCGCCCCCCACCAGGAGTGGGTCTGTCAGGAGGCTCGCGCGACATCGGTCCGATCGAACCGACCGGTGGGCGCGAGCCTCTGCTCTTTCGGCGGCGCAGCGATCGCGAGCAGCTGGCTCGCTCCCTGACGATCGCCATCGCGAGCTCCATCGTCGTGTTCGGCGGGCTTGCGTGGATCATCACGAACTCGCCGAACTGGCCGAGCGTCCAGCAATCGTTCCTCGACCCCGAGGTCTTCGCCGAGTCCCTGCCCGATGTAGTCGACGCGTTCGGGGTCAACATCCGGCTCTTCCTGCTGGCCGAGGTCCTGATCATCGCGTTCGGCCTGGTGCTCGCGGTGGTGCGGGCCCTGCCCGGCCCGGTGCTGTTTCCGCTGCGAGCCATGGCGACCCTCTACGTCGATGTGTTCCGGGCGATCCCGGGCCTGCTGATCATCTACGTCCTCGGCTTCGGGATCCCCGGTCTCGGGATCGAAGGCGTCCCGAACGACCCGTTCTTCTGGGCCGTCATCACGCTCACGCTCGTCTACTCCGCGTACGTATCCGAGGTCTTCCGGTCCGGCATCGAGTCCGTCCATCCGAGCCAGGACGCGGCGGCCCGCTCGCTCGGGTTGAGCCAGCTGCAGTCCCTCCGCTACGTCGTCATCCCACAGGCCTTCCGGCGCGTGATCCCGCCGCTGCTCAACGACTTCATCGGGCTGCAGAAGGACACGGTGCTCGTGTCGCTGATCGGCGTGGTCGAGATCTTCAGGACTGCCCAGATCAAGGCGGCCGCCAACTTCAACTTCACGCCGTTCCTGGCAGTCGCCCTCGTGTTCCTCGTCGTCACGCTGCCGCTGTCACGCCTCACCGAATGGCTCGTGATCCGGCAGCGCCGCCGCCAGGCGGGCGGGGGAGCAGCGCGATGACCGAGAACGTCCTCCGCATCGAGGGTCTGCACAAGTCGTTCGGCAAGCTCGAAGTCCTGCGCGGGATCGACCTGGCGGTGGACCGACACGAGGTCGTCTGCCTGATCGGCGCATCCGGCTCCGGCAAGTCGACGCTGCTGCGCTGCGTGAACCTCATCGAAGAGATCGATGCCGGGCGGATCGTGATCGACGACGTGGACATCACCGCAAGGGGCGTCAATGTGGACCGGATCCGGCGGCGGATCGGGATCGTGTTCCAGGCGTTCAATTTGTTCCCGCACATGACCGTGCTCGAGAACGTCACGCTGGCGCCGCGCAAGGTGTTGCACCGCCCGCGGGCTGAGGCCGAACGATCCGCGACCGAGCTGCTCCAGCGCTTCGGTCTCGCCGAGAAACGCAACGACATGCCCGACCTGCTGTCCGGCGGTCAGCAGCAGCGCGTCGCGATCGTCCGGGCGCTGGCGATGGAGCCGGACCTGCTGCTCCTCGACGAGGTCACCAGCGCCCTCGACCCGGAGCTGGTGGCCGAGGTCCTCAACGTCGTCCGCGAGCTCGCCGCGAGCGGCATGACGATGGTCATCGCGACGCACGAGATGGGCTTCGCACGGGATATCGCCCATCGCGTGTGTTTCCTCGACGGCGGGCGGATCGTCGAGGAGGGGCCACCGGCGTCGATGTTCAGCGAGCCGCGCGAGGCGCGGACGCGGCAATTCCTGCAACGGATCATCGACGCGGGCCGAATGTAGGACTGCCGCCGCGAGCGGCGCTCGGTCGTCTGCCGATTTCGGACTCAGGCGACTCGGACTCGCCAGGTTCAGCGGCGGGTTGCCGGCCCTCGGGCCGCGTCGACGAAGAAGCCGAACAGCCGCTCGAACGCCTTGGGCGTCGATTCGGTTCGCTCGGGATGGCACTGGATGCCGAGAACGAACCGGCCGTCCCGCGTCTCGAGCCCTTCGATCAGGTCGCCGGCCTTGCTGGAAGCCCGGGCGTTCGGAACGAGGCCCGGCGCGAGATCCGCGGGACCGACGGCCTGGTGGTGGTACGTGTTCACCTGGACGACCCCGCCCCGGACGTTGGTCGGGAACAGGATCCGTGCAAGTCGCGTACCTGGCTCGACGCGAAGCGGATGCGTGGCGGCCGGTCCGCGGCCCCACGCCGGGCCGCTGTGGCCGTCGACGTGCTGGATCAGCGTCCCGCCCGAGAACACGTTGATCGCCTGGAGGCCGCGGCACACGCCCACCACGGGGAGTGCCCGTTCCGCGGCGACGGCCCAGGCCTCGGCCTCGAGCACGTCCCGGTCCTCTTCGGCCCCGTCGGTCGGGAGGCGGCTTCGCCCGTAGCGGGTGGGATCGATGTCCGGTCCGCCGGCAAGCAGTAGCCCAGCCATCGCCGTCAGGGCCTCGGACCGGGCGGCGGCTGGCAACCCGGGGTGGACGATGATCGCCTCGGCCCCATGCCGGGCGACAGCGTCGGAGTAGTTCTGCTGCTTGCGCATCGCGTCGGCGGGAGGACCGGCAGGCGATCTACTCCTACGAGCAGGGCGGGGTGCCCACCCTCCCGGAGGCGTATGCGGCGCAGTTGGCGACCAACCCCGCCGCAACGGCGTTCTGGGCGGAGACGACGGCCAGCTACCGGAAGATCTGTATCAACTGGGTGCAGACGGCCAAGCAGCAGGCCACGAACGACAAGCGGATGGCCCAGCTCGTCGAGGACTGCGCCGCCGGCCGGCTCATCCCGAGCCAGCGCTACGGCGAGATCCCGAAGTGGGTCGACCGGGCCGCTGCGGCCGCGGCCGCGGCCGGCTCAGCTGAGGGGCTGGCGCGACGGGAGGTTGACTACCCGGTCGGTCACCGTTTCGGTCGCTGCCACACCTGACTGGGTACTCGACCGGGTCCTCAACTGGGCACTCGACCGGGTATCCGACTCGGGGGACCCAGCGTGACCCAGGGTGACCGACCGTCACGCCGGCGCAGGCCGCGCTCGGGACTAGGCTCGGCCCGTGGCCTGGTTCTCGCGCAAGGACAAGCCGGACGACGCTCCCGTGGAGGGGGACGCCACGTCGCGGTCGATGGTCTCGCAGGCCGATCCGGAGGACGTGGAGCTGCCGTTCCGGCCGGCCATCGAGCGTCTCGGCGTCGAGGAGCAGCAGCGGCTCGCGGCTGGTCGCGCGGCGGTCGAGAAGGCCGGTCTCGACGTGACCGACCTCGACGCGCTGGGCGCCGCCTTCGACGGGGCCCTCGCCACGTGGCAGTCCGCGAGCAAGGGTGACCGGGACGACGAGCGGCAGATCGTGGAGCGGTTCGCGATCGCGATCGGCGAGCACCTGCACCGGAAGACCGACCTGAGCTGGTCACGAGTCACCGACGCGTTCGGGACCGACCTCGCGGTCGCCGGAGGCAAGGACGACTTCGTCGTCGTTCCCGGCAACCTCGTCGCCGCGCGCTGGATGAACGCCGAGTCCGGCTGGGTCCCGGGCGTCGTCGGTCACCTGGTCCGGGTCCGCGCCGACCGCTCAGCGTGCGAACCTCGGACGTGGGGGTCCGGCCGATCAGTCCCGACGGGCGATCTTGACGGCCGTGCCGTAGGCCACGACCTCCTGGTAGCCCTGCCCGACCTCGTTCGCGTCGAACCGCATCGCCAGGATGGCGTCCCCTGCCGCGGGCCTGAGTCGCGTCGACGAGCCGCTCCATGGCCTCTTCGCGGGTCTGCATCAGCTGCTTGGTCAGGCCCTTGAGCTCGCCACCGACGAGGGACTCCTGAAGCCCGCTCCGAGCTGGGCGCCGACGTTGCGGGAGCGCACGGTCAGACCGGTCACCTCGCCGAGCACCTCGGTGACGTCGTAACCGGGGAGGTCGTTCATCGTCGAGATCAGCATGGCGGCAGCCTCCCATATGGGGCGACGCGCCGGACGGCCTA
>CAVVPT010000007.1:0-300688 GCA_963750125.1 uncultured Chloroflexia bacterium
CGCGAGGCTCTTGCTGAAGGCCAGGACGCCGCCCTTGACGGCGGAGAACAGCTGCGGGTCGTCGCCGGCCATGCCGGTCGTCACGTGGTCCCAGCTCATGTTGACGATCGTCCCGCCGCGCTCCTGGCCGCGCATGACCTCGCCGACCGCGTACGAGCAGGCGATCGTGCCCTTGAGGTCGACCGCGAGCAGCGCGTCGAGCTTGCGCTCCCACTCCCACGCCGCCGCCTCGCCGGTGAGGACGTCGACGCCCGCGTTGTTGACCCACACGTCGAGGCGGCCGAGCTCGTCGCGCGCCTGCGCCACCAGGCGCTCGCACGCCTCGCGCGTGCCGAGGTCGGCCTGCGCGACCAGCGCGCGCCCGCCGCGCCCGGCGATCGCCTCGGCGACCTCGCGGGCGCGCTCGGGCGACGCGCGGTGCGTCAGCAGGACCGTCGCGCCCTGCGCGGCGAACGTCTCGGCGATGGCACGGCCGATCCCGCTGCTCGCTCCGGTCACGACAGCGTGCAGGCCGGCGAGCCGGCCTGCCCCGGCGGATGGATCCGACGTGGCGGGTCAGTCCTCCACGCCGCCCGCGAACGGATGGCGCGCCGCCTCGGCCGAATCGGCGACCGCGCTCACGCTCGGCTCGCCCTTCAGCGCGCGCTCGATCGATTCCCTGGTCGCCTGGTAGTTGTAGTCGAAGATCTTCTTGTCGTCCGTGGCTTCCCAGTGGATGAAGACGCCGACGATGAGGCAGAGGTCGTCGACGTCGCCCGCGGGGATGATCCCGTCGCGTACCGCGTGGACGACGGCGCGCGACACCGCCGCCTGGGCGGGGCCGAACATCTGCACGGCCTGCGTCGCGCCCTTCATCGTGACCTTGTTGGAGATGATCGTGTCGGGCTTGCACGGAAGGTTGGGCGTGACCACCGCGAGGAGGTTCGTGTGACCCTCCTTCTGGTTGACGAGCGAGTTCGCGAACGCTTCGCCGACCGGCCCGCTCTTGGAGCCGATGAGGAGGTCGATGTGGGCGACCTCGTTGCCCTCGCCGACGAGCGACTCTCCAACCATGAACGCAGCGGCCATGACCCGTCCTCCATATCGTTGTCGGGGTGCCTGAGAAGTCAGGGAACCGGCCGGCGACTCTAACTTCTGGCGCCGAGAGGGGTCAAGCGGGCGGCCGGCGATCGTCCGCACATGCCGGTGCGGCGACCGTTCGTACCGCCGATGCCGTCGCCGGTGCCGCGCAGCTGGCCTGCGTGCTGGAGGTCAGCGCCGAGAAGCCGGGCAACATCACGCCCCGCCACGACTTCCACGACACCACCTATGAGGACATGCTGCGCAGCGCGATCGCGGTCGGCCCCGAGCTGGCGCGCGCGGGTGAGCGCGGCGTGGGCGACACGGTCCTGGCGGTCGTGCAGGCGTCGCGCCGCGCGGCGCAGGCGAACACGAACCTCGGGATCGCGCTGCTGCTCGCTCCGCTGGCGCGGGCGGCGCTCGCCGGCGGGCCGCTGCGGGAGCGGCTCGCGGCGACGCTGGGTGCGCTCGACGTGGCCGACGCGCGCGCCGCGTACGCGGCGATCCGCCTCGCCGGCGCCGGCGGCCTGCACGAGCGCGTCGAGCACGACGTGCGCTCCGAGCCGACGGTGGGCCTGCGCGAGGCCATGGCGAGCGCCGCCGCGCGCGATGCGATCGCCGCGGAGTACGTCAGCGACTTCGCCCTGACCTTCGAGACCGGGGTCCCGGCGCTCGTCGCCGCGCTGGGCGACGGGCTCGCTGAGCGCGAGGCGATCGTCGAGCTGCACCTGCGGCTGCTCGGCGCCGCGCCGGACACGCTGATCGCGCGCAAGCGCGGCGCCGAGGCGGCGGCGCGGGTGTCCGCGGGCGCACGCGACGTGCTTCGCGCCGGAGGCGTGCGCACCGCGGCCGGGCGGCGGGCGCTGCGGAGCTTCGACGCATCGCTGCGCGAGCCGGGCAACGCGCTGAACCCGGGGACCACCGCCGACCTGGTGACAGCGACCCTGTTCGTCGCGCTGCTCGAAGGTATCCTCTGACGCCGTCGCACCGGGCGAGCCACTTCTCCTGATTGCTCTGAGCGCGCGCATGCTCGCCGATCTGGCGATGCGCGACGGTCAGCGGGTGGCCGCGTTCGATCTCTTCGGCGACCTCGACCTGCGACGCGGCGGTGCGCGCGTCGTGGCGCGGCCGGGCGGGAGCCTGACCGCGCTGGTCGACGCCGCGGTGCAGATGCCGGCGCGCGGCGTCGTCTACGGGGCGAGCTTCGAGAACCACCCGGCGCTCGTCGCGCGGCTGGCCGAGCGCCACGCGCTGCTGGGCAACGGGCCGCAGACGCTGCGCGCGGTGCGCGACCCGCAGCGGCTGGCGGCGGCGCTGCGCGACGCGGGCCTCACGTATCCGCGCACGTTCGCCGCGGCGCCCGACGATCGCTCGGGCCGCTGGCTGCGCAAGCCGTTGCGCGGTGGCGGCGGCACGCGCGTGCGCGCGTGGCGCGGCGGTGCGCTGCCGGCCGGCGCGGTCGTGCAGGAGCGCATCGACGGGGTCGCGTGCTCGGCGGCGGCGGTCGGCGACGGGGTGGATGCGGTCGTGCTCGGGCTCACCGAGCAGCTCGTCGGGCGCCGGGCGTTCGGCGTGCGCGGCTACCGCTGGTGCGGGAACGTCGTCCCGCCGCGCCTGCCCGCCGGCGAGCGCGACGCCCTGCTGGGGCAGGCGCGCGCGATCTGCTCGTGCCTGGCCGCTGCGTTCGCGTTGCGCGGGCTGTTCGGCGTCGACTTCGTCTGGGACGGCGAGCGCGCGTGGACGATCGAGGTCAACCCGCGTCCCACGGCCTCGCTCGAGGCGATCGAGGCGGCCTACGGCGTGGGCGTGTTCGGCGCGCACCTGCGGGCGTGCGCCGGCGAGCTGCCGCAGGTCGAGAGCGAGCGCCGCGGGCGCGGCCGGCAAGGCGGTGCTCTTCGCCACCGAGGACGTGGTCATCGGCGACAGCGTCCGCTGGCTGGAGCGCGGCGTGCGCGACGTCCCGCACCCCGGCGAGCGCATCGCCGCGGGGCATCCGATCTGCACGCTCGTGGTCGTCGCCGCGACGCCGCAGGACGTGCTGAACGAGCTCGAGGAGCAGGCCGCGCGGCTGCGCGCGGAGCTCGAGCCGCGCGTGGAGGTGGCGGCGGGTGGCTGACGCGACGTGCGCCGGGTGCGGGTGCGCCTGCGACGACATCGAGGCGACCGTCGCCGGCGGGCGGCTGAGCGTGACGCGGACGTGCGCGCTCGGCGACGCGTGGTTCGCCGAGCGGGCCGCCGGGCCGATCGCCAGCATCGAGGGCCGCGCCGCGAGCGTCGACGAGGCGGCGGACGCCGCGGCCGCGATCCTCGGGCGGGCGCGGGCGCCGCTCGTCTACGGCCTGGGCCAGACGAGCATCGAGGCGCAGCGCCAGGCGGTGGCGCTCGCCGAGGCGCTCGGCGCGATCGTCGATCCGGGCGGCGGGAGCGGGGCGGGCCTCGCCTACCAGGCGATCGGCTCGAGCACGGCCACCTTCGGCGAGATCCGCGACCGCGCCGAGCTCGTCGTCGCGTGGCGGGCGGACCCGGCCGTCACCAACCCGCGTCTGCTGGGTCGGCTGCGCCTGGATCGCGCCGCCCGCGGAGCGCGGACGCTCGTCGTCGTCGACGAGCGGCGCACGGCCACCGCCGAGGAGGCCGACGCCTTCGTCGAGCTCGACGCCGCGCAGGACTTCGAGGCGCTGTGGGCGCTGCGCGCGCTCGTCGCGGGCGCGCCGCTCGATCGCGACCGCGTCGGGCGAGCTGCCGCTCGACGCGCTCGGCGAGCTCGCCGAGCGCCTGCGCGGCGCCGAGCACGTCGCCTTCCTGCACGGCGCCGCTCGACGAGCTCGGCGCGCTCGCGCTGTTCTCGCTCGTGCGCGACCTCAGCCGCGAGCGCCACGCGGTCACGCTCGGGCTGCGCGGCGAGGGCAACGCGCGCGGCGCCGAGGACGTCCTCGCCTGGCAGACCGGCTTCCCCGCGGCGGTGAGCTTCGCGCGCGGCCACCCGCGCGCCAACCCCGGCGAGCTCAGCGCCGCCGCGCTGCTCGAGCGCGGCGAGGTCGACGCCGCGCTCGTGATCGCCTGCGACGCGCTCGACGCGGCTGCCGGGCCTGCGCGAGCTGCCGACCGTGGTCGTCGACGCGCGCGACACCGAGACGGCGAAGGCGGCGCGCGTGGCCTTCGCCACCGCGGTCGAGGGCATCGAGGTCGCGGGCACCGCGCATCGCATGGACGGCGTGCCGGTCCCGCTGCGCGCGCTGCTGGACGGCGACCGCCCGACGGTCGAGGACGTCCTGGCCGCGATCGCCGGGCGGCTGTGATGCTGCGCATCGCCGCAGGCCGCGTCTACGACCCCGCCAACGGCATCGCGGGCGAGGTGCGCGACGTCTGCGTGCAGGACGGCAGGATCGTCGCCGACGTGCCCACGCACGCCCGCAGCATCGACGCGCGGGGGATGGTCGTCATGCCGGGCGGGGTGGACATCCACGCCCACATCGCCGGGCCGACGGTCAACGCCGCCCGCAAGCTGCTGCCCGAGGAGCATCGCGCCGACGTCCTCGAGCGCACCGCGATCACCCGCGCGGGCAGCGGCGGCACCGTCCCCTCGACGTTCGCCACGGGCTACCGCTACGCGCTGCTCGGCTACACGACCGTGGTCGAGGCCGCCACGCCGCCGCTCGCGGCCCGCCACACGCTCGCCGAGCTGCGCGACACGCCGGTCATCGATGCCCTCTTCCTCGTGCTCATGGGCAACAACCTGCCGCTCTTCGAGCTCATCCGCTCCGAGCCGGCGCGCGTGCGCGAGGCGATCGCCTGGTGGCTCCAGGCCACCGGCGGCTACGGCGTCAAGCTCGTCAATCCCGGCGGCGTCGAGATGTGGAAGCGCAACAACGCCAACGTGACCTCGCTCGACGACGACGGCCCCGGGGTCACGCCGCGCCAGGTCATCGAGACGATCGCCACCGCGGTCCACGAGCTCGGCCTGCCGCACCCGGTCCACGTCCACTGCAACAACCTCGGCGTGTCGGGCAACTACCGCACGACGCTCGACACGCTGCGCACGCTGGAGGGCCGCCGCGCCCACCTCGCCCATCTGCAGTTCCACGCCTACGGCGGGCGGCCGGGCGGGCGGCCGCGCTCGCGCGGCGCCGGAGCTCGCCGAGTACCTCAACGGCCACCCAGAGCTCAGCGCCGACATCGGCCAGGTGATGTTCGGGCCGGCGACGACGATGACCGCCGACGCGCCGGTGTCCGCGGTCCTGCGCGACATCACCCACGGCCGCTGGGTCAACGCGGACACCGAGGCCGAGACCGGCTGCGGGATCGTCCCGTTCGCCTACCGCGAGAAGAACTACGTCCACGCGCTGCAGTGGGGCATCGGCCTGGAGCTGTTCCTGCTCAGCCGCGACCCGTGGCGGCTCGTGCTGTCGACCGATCACCCCAACGGCGGCTCGTTCCTCAGCTACCCGCGCCTGATCCGCCTGCTGATGGATCGCGACTTCCGCAACGAGCAGATCGGCCGCGTCAACCAGCAGGCGATGAAGCGCACCGTCCTGCTCGACGACCTCGATCGCGAGTACACGCTCGAGGAGATCGCGATCATCACGCGCGCCGGGCCGGCCCGCCTGCTCGGGCTGCGCGACAAGGGCCATCTCGGCGTGGGCGCCGACGCCGACATCACGATCTACGACGACCGCGACGATCGCGAGGAGATGTTCGCCGCGCCGCGCTACGTCATCAAGGACGGGCACGCGGTCGTCGAGGACGGCGAGCTGCGCGCGGCGGGCCCGGGCCGGCTGCTGCGGGTCGGCGCCGAGTACGACCCGAGCATCGAGCCCACGCTCGAGGCGCTGTTCGAGGACCGCTACAGCGTGCGGTTCTCGAGCTATCCCGTGCGCGAGCCGTGGCTGCTCGAGCCCGCGCGCACCGTCGCCGCACAGCCCCAGGGATCGCGATGAAGCTGCACGGCGCCGAGATCGTGGACACCTTCGCCGAGGCGTTCGGAATGTGGGGCGCGCGCGTCGTGATCACCGCGGCGACGCCGGCCTGGGCGCTGGAGGCGGGCCGCTCGATGACCGGCTTCGCCACCTCGGTGATCGGCTGCAAGTGCGAGGCGAGCATCGAGCGCGAGCTGCGACCCCGACGAGACGCCCGACGGGCGGCCGGGGGTCAGCGCGCTGCTGTTCGCGATGGACCCGGAGGGCGTGGGCAAGCGGCTCGTCGAGCGCGTCGGGCAGACCGTGCTGACGTGTCCGACGACGGCGTGCTTCAACGGCCTGGAGGCGGAGGACACGGTCGACGTCGGCGGGCAGCTGCGCTACTTCGGCGACGGCTACCAGGCCAGCAAGGTCCTCGACGGGCGGCGGTACTGGCGCGTGCCGGTGATGGAGGGCGAGTTCCTCGTGCAGGAGCGCTTCGGCGTGGTCGAGGGCGTCGCCGGCGGCAACATCATCATCTTCGCGCGCGCTCACGAGACGGCATTGGGCGCCGCGCAGGCGGCGGCGAGCGCCATGCGCGAGGTCGAGGGCGCGATCATGCCGTTCCCCGGCGGCATCGCCCGCAGCGGCAGCAAGGTCGGCTCGCGCTACAGCGCGCTGCCGGCGTCGACGAACGACGCGCTGTGCCCGACGCTGCGCGGGCAGGTCGAGCACACCGACGTGCCGCCCGACGTCGAGGCGGTGTTCGAGATCGTCATCGACGGCCTCGCGCTCGAGCCGGTGCGCGAGACGATGCGACGCGGGCTCGTGGCCGCCGCGCAGGCCGGCGCCAGCCACGTCACCGCCGGCAACTACGGCGGCAACCTCGGCCCGCACCACATCCACCTGCGCGAGCTCGTCCCATGACGCTCACCCTCACCATGCGCGAGCAACCGGTCGTGCCGCTCGAGACCGAGGCGCTGACGCCCGATCGCCTGGCGGCTGCGAGCCGCGCGGAGATCGAGGCGCTGCCCGCTGTGGCACGGCAACGAGCGCACGCGGGTGGGCGAGTTCTTCGCGGTCTCCGGGAGCGGCGACGACGTGCGCGTCGAGGGCGATCTGAGCCGCGTGAAGTTCGTCGGGGCCGGGATGAGCGCGGGGCGGCTGACCGTCGCGGGCGACGTCGGGATGCACGCGGGCGCCGGGATGCGCGGCGGCGAGCTGCACGTCGAGGGCGACGCCGGCGACTGGGCCGGGGCGGGCATGCGCGGCGGGCGGCTCGTGGTGCGACGGCTCGGCGGGGCGCCAGCTCGGCGGCGTCTATCCCGGCGAGCGCGCGGGCATGCGCGGCGGCGAGATCGTCGTCCACGGCGACGCCGGCGCGCAGGCCGGCGCCGGGCTGCGGCGCGGCCTGATCGCGGTGGCCGGACGCGTCGGCGACGCCGCCGGCCTGCGCATGCTGGCGGGGACGATCGTGGCCCTCGGCGGGCTCGGCTGCGCGGGCGGGGGCCGGGATGCGGCGCGGCTCGATCGTCACCATGGCGCCGGCGACGCCGCTGGCCACCTTCGTGTTCTCGTGCGTCTACCGCCCGCCGTTCCTCGCGCTGTACCTGCGGCGGCTGCGCGCGCTCGGCCTTGCGGTGTCCGAGGAGCAGCTCGACGGCCGCTACGCGCGCTGGTGCGGTGACGGCCTGGAGCTGCGCCGCGGCGAGATCCTGATCCTGGAGGCAGGCACATGACCCTCTCGCTCAACGAAAGCGCGCTTGCGCTCGCCGACCGGCTCGCCGCCGAGGCCGAGCCCGTCGGTGTCGCGGTCACGACGCTCTCCAACGGCACGCGTCTGATCGACTGCGGCGCGCACGCGCCCGGCGGCTTCGAGGCGGGGCGGCGCTTCGCCGAGATCTGCATGGCGGGGCTCGGATCCGTCGCCTACGCGCCGCTGGTCCTCGACGGTCGCTGGCTGCCCGGGCGTCACGGTGACCACCGACCGCCCCGCGGTCGCCTGCCTGGCCGCGCAGTACGCCGGCTGGCGGCTCGACTACGACGGCTACTTCGCGATGGGCAGCGGGCCGGGGCGCGCGCTGATCCACGCCGAGGACCTCTACGACGACCTCGACTGGGACGAGCGCGCGGACGCGGCGGTGCTGTGCCTGGAGACGCGCGAGCCGCCGCCGGTGAAGGTCGCCGACTTCGTCGCGCAGCGCGCCGGCGTGCCGCCCTCGGCGCTGACCCTGGTGATGGCGCCGACGGCGAGCGTGGCCGGCGGCGTGCAGATCGCCGCGCGGGTCGTCGAGACGGCGCTGCACAAGCTCCACGAGCTCGACTTCGACGTGCGGCGGGTCGTCGCCGGCTTCGGCAGCTGCCCGCTGCCGCCGGTGGCGGGCGACGACATGGCGGCGCTCGGGCGCACCAACGACGCCGTGCTCTACGGCGGCCAGGTCCACCTCACCGTCGAGGCCGACGACGACGACGCGCTGCGCGACCTCGTCGAGCGCCTTCCCGCCTCGGCCTCGTCGGACTACGGCGAGCCGTTCGGCAGCGTCCTGAAGGGCGCGAACTTCGACTTCTACGAGATCGACCCGCTGCTCTTCAGCCCCGCGCAGATCAGGCTCACGAGCGTCTCCAGCGGCCGCAGCTTCGAGGCGGGCGCGGTCAACCTCGAGGTGCTGGAGCGCTCGTTCTGGGGCTGACCGTCGCGATCCTGGGGTCGAGCGGCGGCTGGCACGCGCAGCAGCTCACCGATGCGCTGGCGGCGCGCGGCCACGAGCATCGCCTCGTGCCCGTGACGCGCATGGTCGGGCGCATCGACGGCGACGTCGCCGTGCGCAGCCGCGACGTGTGGCTCGACGACTGCGACGCCGTGATCGTGCGCGGCATCCCGCGCGGGTCGCTGGAGCAGGTCATCTTCCGCGTCGACGCCCTGCACGCGCTCGAGGCGCGCGGCGTGACGTGCGTCAACGGCCCGCGCGCGCTCGAGCGCACCATCGACAAGTTCCTCGCCTCGGCGCTGCTGGCGCGCGCGGGCGTGCCCACGCCGCGGACGGTCGCCTGCGAGCGCTCCGACGATGCGCTCGAGGCCTTCGAGGAGCTCGGCGGCGACGTCATCGTCAAGCCGCTGTTCGGCGCGATGGGGGCGGGGATGACGCGGGTGGACGACGCCGACGTCGCCTACCGCGTCTTCCATGCCCTGGAGCTCGAGCGCGCCGTCTACTACCTGCAGGAGACGCTGCCGCACGACGGCCGCGACCTGCGCGCGCTGGTCGTCGGCGGGCGGGTGCTCGCGGCGATCGAGCGGGTCGGCTCGGGCTGGCGCGCCAACCTCGCGCGCGGCGCGCGGGCGCAAGCCACGCAGTTGAGCCCCGACCAGGAGCGCCTGTGCCTGGAGGCTGCGGAGGTCCTCGGCGTCGACTACGCGGGGGTCGACGTGCTGCGGGCCGCGGACGGGCGCGACTACGTGCTCGAGCTCAACGGGATCCCCGGCTGGCGCGGGCTGCAGGAGACCACGGGCGCCGACGTGGCCGCGGCGCTCGTCGAGCACCTCGAGGCGCTGGTCAGCGCAGCTCGGCCAGCTCGCGCGGGCCGATGACGCCGCTGTGCAGCGCGGTCGCGACGAGCGCGCCGGCGGCGCCGGCGGCGTCGAGCGCCCGCAGGTCGTCGACGGTGCGCACGCCGCCGCCGGCCAGCAGCTCGAGGTCTCCGAAGGCGCCGTGGAGCTCGGCGATGAGCGCGACGTCCGGGCCCGCGCCGCTGCCCACGCGCGCGAGGTCGAGCACGATCGCCTCGCGCAGGCCGGGGCGGTGCAGGCGCGCGAGGACGTCGAGCGCGCGCAGGCCCGCGAGCTGCGGGTCGGGCGACAGCACGCGGCCTTCGCGCAGGTCGACGCTCAGCACGACGGCGCCGTCGGGCAGCTCCGCGAGCAGGCGGTCGAGAGCGTCGGGACCGGTCAGCGTCTCCGTCCCGACGATGACGCGGTGCGCGCCGAGGTCCAGCAGCGCCTGCGCCCGCGCGGGCTCGCTGACGCCGGCGTCGACCATGACGCGCGCTTCGCCGCGCCAGGGCGCCGATGGTCGCGCTGTTCTCGCCGTCTCCGACGATGGCGTCGAGGTCGGCGACGTACATCTCGTCGAGCCCCAGCTCGTCGCGAAACCCGCGCGCGAGGGCCAGCGCGTCGCCGTCGTCGCCGCCGATGACGCTGCGTGACCGGGCGATAGCGTTCGCGCTCGCCGCGCACGGCGTGGACCGCCGTGCCGCCCTTGAGATCGATGACTCCGACGACACGCATTCCAGCCACGGCGGCGGCCACGCTAGCAGTGGACATCGGTGGCGCGAACACCAAGGCCGCGTGGCTCGACGGCGACTCGCTGCGGACGGTCTCGCGGCCCGTTCGAGGTCTGGCGCGACCGCGACGCGCTCGCGGCGGTCCTGCGCGACGTCGCGGCCGAGGTCGCCGCGCGGCCGGCAGACGCCGTGGCGATCACGATGACCGCCGAGCTGTCGGACGCGTTCCGGACCAAGCGCGAGGGGGTGGCGTTCGTGCTCGACGCGGCGCAGGACGCGCTTCGGCGACCGGCCGCTGAGCGTGCTGACGACGGCCGGCGAGCTCGTGCTGGTGGAGGCGGCGCGGGCGCGGCCATGGGACGTCGCCGCCGCCAACTGGGTGGCCACGGCGCTCGCGGTGGCCGAGCGCGCACCCCGACGCGCTGCTCGTCGACGTCGGCAGCACGACCGCCGACATCGTCCCGATCGCCGACGGCCGCGTCGCCGCGACCGCCCACGACGACCTCGAACGGCTGCTCGCCGGCGAGCTCGTCTACACCGGCGTCCTGCGCACGAACCTCGCGGCGATCGCGCCGCGCGTGCCGGTCCGCGGCGGCTGGTGCCCGGTGTCGTCGGAGTACTTCGCGATCAGCGCCGACGTCCATGTCGTCCTCGGCCACCTGGCGCCCGAGGCCTACGACTGCCCGACGCCCGACGGGCGCCCGACCACCGCCGCCTTCGCCCGCGAGCGGATCGCCCGGCTCGTGTGCTCCGACGTCGAGCAGCTCGACACGGCGGAGATCGACGCGATCGCGGCCTACCTGCACGGCGAGCAGCTGCGCGCGCTCGAGGAGGCGGCGCGCCGGGTGCAGCGCACGCTCGCCCCCGACGCGCCCGTCGTCCTGGTCGGCTCGGGCGCCTTCCTCGGGCGCGAGGTCGCCGCGCGTCTCGGGCGGGCGGTCGCCGACGGGCCATGGAGCGCGACCGACGGCGAGATGGCGCCCGCCGCGGCGCTCGCGGCGCTCCTGGCGGCGCGCCTGTGCTGACCGTCGTCAAGGTCGGCGGCGGACTGGGCCGCGGAGCGGGCGACGACACGCTGCGCGCGCTGTGCACCACGCTCGGCGAGCTCGGTCGAGCGCCACCCGCTGCTCGTCGTGCCCGGCGGCGCGTGGTTCGCCGACGCCGTGCGCGAGGCCGACCGCCGCTTCGCGCTGCCCGCCACGACCTCCCACCACATGGCGGTCCTCGGCATGGAGCAGTTCGGCTGGCTGCTGAGCGAGCTGATCCCGGGCGCCGTGCGCTCCGGGCGAGGCGCGCGCGACCGACCGAAGGACGACCGTGCTCCTCCCCGGCGCGCTCGCGCTCGATGGACTGCCCGCGTCGTGGCAGGTGACGTCCGACTCGATCGCCGCGTGGGTCGCCGGTCGACGCCGGCGCCGGCCGTCTCGTGCTCGTCAAGGAGGTCGACGGCCTGTTCGCGCAGTGGCCCGCGCACGGCGATCCGATCGCTCGAATGACCGCCGCCGAGCTCGGCGCGCTGCGGCCGGCGGGCGTCGACGAGCACCTGCCCACGGTGCTCGAACAGGCGACGCTTCGAGACGTGGGTGATCAGCGGGCGCGACCCCGAGCGCCTCGTCGAGCTGCTCGAACGCGGAGCGACGGTGGGCACGCGGATCGCCTGAGCGCGCTTGCTACCGTGGCGCCATGGATGCGCAGCAGCGCCCGAGCACCAAGGGTGCCACCCTGGCCGACCCCACGCTGCGGGAGTACAAGCTCGTCGGCGGGTTGGAGACGTTCGCCAACCGCAGCTTCTGGCCCGGCTTCTTCTCCCGGGTCGCGGCCCGCAAGCAGTGGGATGCGGCGGCCATCGACTTGGGCCCCGACGCCCAAGCGTGGCTGGAGCTTCCTGACGAGCGCCGCCAGCGCCTCACGACGATTCTCGCCGGCTTCCGCGTGGCCGAGGATGCGGTCGCCGAGAATCTCACGCCGTTCGTCGTCGCGGCGAACAGGGAGACCCTGGCCTCCCAGGAGAGCCTGATGGCCTGGACCTTCTCCCTGCAGCGCCGCGACGAAGCGCGCCACGCGCGACTCTTCGACCGCATCGCGGGAGAGGTACTCGGGCTGCCCGGCGAGACCCCCGACGAGCGCCGCGCAGCGGCCCGCGAGTACGCCCCGCCGGCGATCCTCGAGCTCTTCGAGGAGCAGCTGCCCACGCATGACCGCGGAGCTCGCGGCGGGTGAAGCGGGGCTGGGCGAGGGCGTCAGCCTCTACCACATGCTGCTCGAGGGAGTCGTCTTCAACGCCGGGACGAACGCGCTGCTCGCCGACCTGGCCGACGGCGCGCTGCCCGGAGTGCGCGAGGGTGCGGAGCGCGTCGAGCGCGACGAGCGCTGGCACGTCGGCTTCGGCCTGCGCTGCCTGATCGAGACCCAGCCCTCTCAAGAGCGCATCGATGACCTGGTCGCGCGCGGCGGGGCGGCCGCCGCGGCCTGGGGTGACGCCGTCCCCGCCGCCATCCGCGAGTTCAGCGCGCGCACGTGCGCACACCGGCTGCACGTCTCCGGGTTCACCGAGACGCGCGCGGCGTAGCCGCGCACGCAGCCCGCAGGGCACGGACGCGCGCCGCTTCGAGCGGCCCGGAGCGCCTGCCGTCGCCGCACGCGGCCGAGCGGACGCCGGCGATGTCGGCGCCGCGTGGCGCGCACCACCGGCAGGTCCTCGGCGCGCAGCGCGCCGGCCAGCGCCACCTCCAGGCCCCCGGCGCGCGCGTCGTCCACGAACGACGTCAGCTCGTCGGGCGAGAGCCAATCCAGGAGCCCGCGGCCGTCCTTGATCGCGGTGTCGAGCAGGCACACCTCGACGCCGGCCGCGCGCGCCACGCGCGGCAGCAGCTCCGGCGCGAGCGGCGCAGGCGACACCCGTCGGGCGTCGGCATAGGCGCCGGCCACGACCTCGGCGCCGGGCACTCCGGCGATCGCCTCGCGCACCGCACGCAGCAGAGCGACCGCTTCGGCCTCGTCGCGACGCCCCACAGCCCGACCTTCACGAACGCGGCGCCGCTGCGCGCCGCGCCGAGGGCGGCGAGCGCCGCCGTGCCCGGCAGGTTGGGCATGTCGCCGATCGCGACACTGACCGGCAGCGCGGCGGGGACGGTGGCGCGGACGGCCTCGATCACCGCCGGCGACGGCGCGCCCAGCGAGCCCTCCGCCGGGTTCTTGACGTCGACGATGTCGGCGCCCGCCGCCGCGGCCTCGCGCGCCTCGCCGGCGTCGACGACGCTCACGAGCAGCCTCATGACCCGCTCCACGCGCGCGCCGCGGTTGTCGAACGTCACGAGCTCGACGCTCCCCTCGTCGCCGACGACCCGCGTCATGCGCTCCGCGAGGGCGCGCCCGGACGCCTCGCTGCCGACGATCCCGTAGACCGCCGGCCCCCACGAGCTCTGGCCGGCGCCGGCCGCCCCGTCGCGCAGCAGCGCCTCGACGAGCGCGCCGGCGCGCGGATGGAAGCGCCCGCCCTGCACGTCGGCGAACGCGTCGCCGACGAGCTGCTGGATGCGCGTGAGCGCGCCGCCGAACTCCTCGAGGTCGCGCTCGACGAGCGCCGGCAGCAGCGAGGTGAGCACGAGCTGCGCGATCTCCGCCGATCGCTCGGGCGACGGCACGAGCCGCCGGAACGCCTCCTCCTCGGCGGGCCCGGACAGCCCGGGCTCGGCACGGGGGATGACGAGCACGACGCGCCACTCGTCGGGCATCGGGTGGTGGAGCCAGCAGCGGCGCGGGGCGCTCGACGTCGCGCCGCACCCCGCCCTCGACCACGAGGCCCCCGAGCGCGAACGTCCACGTGCCCACCGCGGAGCGCGCCGCGCGGCCGACCGCTTCGGCCAGCTCCGGCGCATCGACCGTCCGATCCTCGAGCGTCGCCAGCGCCTGCGCGACCGCGAGCGCGAGCTTCGTGCCCGACCCCAGCCCGACGTGCGGCGGGATCGCCTCGACCACGCGCAGGTGCGCGCCGCCCGCGAGCCCGAGCGCCTCGCGGCAGCGGCGCGCGAAGGCCAGCGCGCGCTCGGCGTCGGCGCCCTCGGCGGACAGCTCGTCGGCCGGCCGCGCCTCGACGACGACGGCGGGCCGAGCTGACCGACACGCCGAGCCCGCCGAAGCGCCGCGTACCGTCGCCGGCGACCGCGAGCATCCCGAGGTGCAGGCGCGCCGGCGCCTCGACGCGCACGCCGGTCACAGGTCTCCCACCGCCGCGCGCAGGTGGTCCGTGACGTAGGCCATCGCCTCGCGCTCCCGCGGCCCCGCGGTCTTGTCGACCAGCGGCTGCAGGCGGCTCAGCTCGGCGCGGATGTCGTCGGCGGGCAGCAGGCGTGCCCGCGACGCGAGGATCGACGCCTCGAGCACCGCGTGGCGCGCCCGGTTGAGGCCGAGGAACTCGCGCCCGGTGCCGGACGCGACGACGGACGGTGGTGACGACGGCGCGCTCGGCGCCGTCGTCGATCGCCTCCACGCGGACCTCGCGCCACGAGCACGCGTCGTCGAGCACCGCGCCCTCGACGCTCGTCCGCGGGACAGGTCGGCGGCTGCGGATCGCCGAGGGCGGCCTGGCTGAAGAGCAGGATGTCGTCGGTGAGGTTGACGACGGCGGCGCCGGTGGCCCGCAGGTTGCGCAGCGTCCGCGTCCCGCCGTAGGGCTTGATGACGATCCGCGCCTCGCCCCACTCGACGCCCATCGCGCCGCAGTTCACGCTGCCGTCGGGGTTGATCGTCGTGACGACCGTCTCGAGGATCACCTAGAGCGCCTCCAGGTAGCGCGCGGTCTCCCAGTCGGTCACCGCAGCGGACTGCGCCGCGAGCTCCTCGCGCCGCATCGCCACGCAATGGTCGACGACGTCGTCGCCCAGCCAGTCGCGGGCCAGCGCGCTGCGCTCGAGCAGGTCGGTGGCCGCGCCCAGCGACGCGGGGAGCGCGGGCACGGCGCCGTCGGCCAGCGCGTAGACGTCGCCGTCGATGGGCGGCGGCGGCTCGCACGCGCGCCGCACGCCGTCGAGCCCCGTGGCGAGCGCCGCCGCGGCCGCCAAGTAGGGGTTGGCGTCGGCGCCGGCCTGGCGGTGCTCGACGCGGGCGATGGCGTCGCCGTCGAGGATCGCCCGGACGCCGGCGGAGCGGTTGTCGACGCTCCAGGTGGCGGTCGTGGCCGCCCATGAGTACGGGGTGAAGCGCCGGTAGGAGTTCGGCGTGGGGGCGAGGATCGCGGTCATCTCGGCCATCCCGTCCAGCAGCCCGCCGATGAGGTGGCGCATCGCGGCGGGCGTGGCGTCGCGCAGGCTGAGATGCAGGTGGCACGAGCTGCCCGGCCAGTCGGAGCGCGGCTTGGCCATGAACGTCGCCAGCAGTCCGTGGCGCGCGGCGATCTCCTTCACCGCGCTCTTGAGCAGGAAGGCCTCGTCGGCTGCCTGGAGCGCGGGGGCGGCGCGCACGTTGATCTCGAACTGGCCTGGGCCGGCCTCCGGCGCGCACGCCTCCACGGCGAGCCCGTACTCATGCAGCGTTGCGCGCACCGCGCCGGCGAAGTCCTCGTGACGCGAGGCCGCGACGACGCCGTACACGCTCGGCCGCTCCTCGACCGCCTCGAGCTGCGATGGCCGCTTCGCGCGCACCGACTGCGGCGTCTCGCGCAGCGCGTAGAACTCGAGCTCGATCCCGACGATCGGCTCGACGCCCATCGACCTGGCGCGATCGACCACCGAGCGCAGGACGGCGCGCGGCGACAGCGGGATGGCGCGGCCGTCGCGATCGACGAAGTCGCACAGCAACAGCGCCGTGCGGTCGTGCCAGGGAACGATGCGGGCCGTCTCGAGGTCGGGCATGGCGAGCATGTCCGGATAGCCGGCGCGCGGGAACCAGCCGTCGTGCCCGGGAGGCGGCTGGACGGGCTGGACCTCGTCGACCGGCAGCGCCCAGATGACGTCGCACAGCGCGATGCCGCGCTCGGCCGCACGGTCCAGCTCCGCGATCGGCACGCGCTTGCCGCGCATGATCCCGTGCGTGTCGGCACCCGCGAGGATGACCGTCTCGACGCCGCGCCGGCGCAACACACGGACGCTCTCCTGTGCCAACGTTGGGCAGAGTGTAGATGCGGCCATGCGGACGCTCCTGATCGACAACTACGACTCGTTCACGTTCAACCTCTTCCACCTGCTGGGCGAGGTCAACGGCGACGAGCCCGTGGTGGTGCGCAACGACGAGCTGTCGTGGGACGAGCTCGCGGCGCTGGCGGTGGACAACATCGTGATCTCCCCGGGCCCGGGCCGCCCCGAGCACGCGCGCGACGTCGGCGTCTCGCTGGACGTGCTGAAGCGCTCCGAGCTGCCGGTGCTCGGCGTCTGCCTCGGCCACCAGGCGCTCGCCCACATCAGCGGCGGCGCGGTCGAGCACGCGCCGGAGGTCATGCACGGGCGCCTGAGCGCGATCGATCACGACGGGCGCGGCCTCTTCGCCGGCATCCCGCAGGGCTTCGCGGCCGTCCGCTACCACTCGCTGGTCGTCGGCGCGCTGCCCGCCGAGCTGCGCGTCACGGCGTGGACGCTCGACGACGTCGTCATGGGGATCGAGCACCGCACGCGGCCGCTGTGGGGCGTGCAGTTCCACCCCGAGTCGATCTCCACCGAGCACGGGCGCACGCTGCTGCGCAACTTCCGCGACCTGACGCGCGCCCAGGGCCCGCCCGCGGCGCGCGGGCGTCGCGCGGCGCGCGAGCCGGACGCCGGTGCGCGCGTGCACCACCGCACGCTGGAGACCTGGTGCGATCCCGAGGCCGCGTTCGTCGCCCTCTACGGCGAGCGCGACCACGCCGTCTGGCTGGACAGCTCGCGCGCGGACCCGGGGCTCGCGCGCTTCTCCTTCATCGGCGCCCCGGACGGCCCGCTCGGTCAGGTCGTGAGCTACGACGTCGCGTCGCGGGTCGTGACCGTGGACGCACGCGGACGGGCGCGAAGAGCTGCACGAGAGCGTCCTCGAGTACTGCCGGCGCGAGCTCGCGCGGCTGCGCGCCGACGCCCCCGAGCTGCCGTTCGACTTCACCGGCGGCTTCGCCGGCTACCTCGGCTACGAGCTCAAGGCCGAGCTGGGCGGCGAGCTCGTGCACCGCTCCCCGCTGCCCGACGCGAAGCTGCTCTTCTGCGACCGGCTGATCGCCTTCGACCATCACAAGCAGCGCGTCCACCTCGTCGCGCTCGCCGACGCCGCCGGCGCGCGCCGCCGCCGAGGCCTGGCTGGCGGCCACCGAAGCCGAGCTCGAGGCGATCGCGCGCCGTCCGCCGCCCGCGGCGCCACTCCGCGCCGCCGGCCGCCGCGCTGCGCTTCGCCGCTCGCGAGAGCCGCGAGGCCTACCTCGCCAACATCGCCGCCTGCAAGCACGAGATCTTCGAGGGCGAGAGCTACGAGATCTGCCTGACCACCGAGCTGCACGGCGACGGCGCGATCGAGCCGGTCGCGGCGTACCGCGCCCTGCGCGCGCGCAACCCGGCGCCGCACGCGGCGCTGCTGCGCCTCGGCGACCTGTCGGTGCTCAGCTCCTCGCCCGAGCGCTTCCTGCGCGTCGACCGCGAGCGGACCGTCGAGTCCAAGCCGATCAAGGGCACCGCCGCGCGCGCCGCCCATCCGGTCGAGGACGCCTACCGCGGCGCCGCGCTGCGCGACGACGAGAAGTCGCGGGCCGAGAACCTCATGATCGTCGACCTCGTGCGCAACGACCTCGGCCGCGTGTGCGCGCTGGGGAGCGTCGACGTCCCGGCGCTCATGGCCGTCGAGTCCTACGCGACGGTCCACCAGCTCGTGACCACCGTCCGCGGCCGGCTGCGCGACGACGCCACGGCGATCGACTGCATCCGCGCCGCCTTCCCGGGCGGCTCGATGACCGGCGCGCCGAAGCGGCGCACGCTGGAGATCATCGACCGCCTCGAGGGTGGCCCGCGCGGCGTCTACTCGGGCGCGCTGGGCTTCCTGTCCGTCAACGGCACCGCCGATCTCAGCATCGTGATCCGCACGCTGGTCGCCTCGCGCCACGGGCTGCAGATCGGCGCCGGCGGCGCGATCGTGGCCGCGTCGGATCCCGACGCCGAGCACGACGAGATGGTGCTCAAGGCGCGCGCGGTGCTCGAGGCGGTCGGCGGCACGCTCGTGGACGAGCGCGAGCTCGCCACCGCGCACGAATGACCGACCTCCTCGCCGCCGACTCGTGGCTCGTCGACGAGGGCCGCGTCCGCGCGATCGAGCGCCACTGGGCGCGCTTCGAAGCCGACCTGCCGCGAGCACGGCGATCGAGCCCGACGCGGTCGCCGAGCTGCGCGCCCGCGTCGCGCGAACGGTGCCGCCCCGCGGGCGCTGGTTCCCCCGCGTCGAGCTGCGCGCCGACCGCGAGCTCGTGGTCGAGGTGCGTCCGGCGCCTCCGCGCGAGCCGACCGTCGTGGCGTGGGTGGCCGATGTCGCCGACCCACGCCGGGAGCCGCGGCGCAAGGGCCCGGACCTCGAGCGGCTCGCCGCCCTCCGAGCGCGCGCGGCGGCGCATGGCGCCGGTGAGGCGCTCCTCTCCGACGCCGACGGCCGCCTGATCGAAGGCGCGTTCACGAGCCTGCTGTGGTGGGAGGGGGAGACCCTGTGCGCGGTGCCCGACGACGCGCCGATCCTCCCCGGCATCACGCGGGCGCTGCTCCTCGAGCTCGCGCGCGACCGCGGGACGCCGGTGGCACAGCGCCGGCCGTGGCCGCAGGAGCTGGCAGACCGCGAGACGTGGCTGGTCAGCGCCCTGCACGGGATCCGGGTCGTCACCGGCTGGGCGAACGGCGGTCCGCCGGCCGGTGGCGCACCCCGCGCGGGCGGCTGGCAGCGGCTGCTCGACGGCCTGACGGCCCGTCAAAGCGTCTGAGCGGGCGCAACCAGCGGCGCCCGATCGCGAACGAGCGGTATCGCTCCTTACGCGAACGGCACCTCCGATCGGATTCGCTGCGGCCCCCCTTGCGCGGGCATACGATCCGACCGGGTCAGAAGGGGGAACTCTGGACCCCTTTCCGCTGACCGGTTACCGGTAAATCGACGCGAGGGAGCTTCCGTGAGCGACACTGCCGTCGACGTATCCAGCTTGGACAAGCAGAACGGTGTCACGCTGGGTCGCATCCTTGGGCGAGGCAACGTCGGACAGGCTGAGGAGGGCTCCGACGGCGTCATGCGCGCCACCATCCGAATCCCCGAGGACGAGCTCGTCTACGACCCCGGGGTCCTTATCGTGCCTCATGGGGGCACGATCGAGCTCACGCTCATCAATGACGACAAGAACACCCATTGCGCGGTCCTGCCGAGCAATGGCGACACCCAGTTCATCTGGCTCGTCAACCATTCGAAGGGCACTGCGACCCTCGAGCTCGACGGGCCGGGGTACTACTGGTACGGCTCCACGACGGGGAACGACGAGGGCCGGGGCCTGACGGGGGCGATTGTCGTGAGCGGCAACGTGCCGTCCGAGGCGCGTCTCGATCGCCCGCCCCAACCGCAACCGTAATCGATCCCCTGCTCACCGTTGGAAAGGAGCATTAGATGGCAACCGAGGAGTACGTAGACGCAGGAACCGCCATCCCCTACGCCGCCCTGAGCATGTCGGCCGGCAAGGCGCCGCCGGTGGCCAAGGGCGTCAACTTCGAGCGGATTCTCAACGCCCGCGACGAACCGCACAACTGGCTGACCTACTACGGCGCCTACGACGCGAACCGCTACAGCCCGCTGGACCAGATCAACGCGAGCAACGTCGGCAAGCTCAAGCCGGAATGGGTGTTCCAGGCCGGTAATCTGGGCTTGCGGTCGGGCGCAACGACGTACGCCTTCGAGGCTTCCCCGCTGGTCGTCGACGGGGTCATGTTCGTCTCCGGCTGGGACGGCCAGTGCTGGGCGATCGACGCGGCGAACGGCAACGAGCTGTGGCGCTACAGGCACGCGTCCCCGTTCGACGTGTCGCTGTGCTGCGGCAACGTCAACCGCGGGGTCGCCGTCGCCGAGGGGAAGGTCTTCATGACCACCCTCAACGCCCACATCATCGCCCTGGATGCCGAGACCGGCAAGAAGGTCTGGGATCAGACGTACGGCGACGTCCGGGCCGGCGAGAGCGCCACGGTCGCCCCGCTGATCGTCAAGGACATGGTCATCGTCGGCAGCTCCGGCGGCGAGTTCGGCTCGCGCGGCCACACCGACGCGTTCAAGCTGGAGACCGGCGAGCGCGTGTGGCGCTGCTACATGATCCCCAAGCCGGGCGAGCCCGGCTCGGAGACCTGGCCGGACGACGGCGAGGCCTGGCAGCGCGGCGGCGCGAACTGCTGGATCACCCCCTCGTACGACCCGGACCTGAACCTCCTGTACTACGGGACCGGCAACCCCTGCCCCGACTTCGACGGCGGGGTGCGCCTGGGCGACAACCTCTACACCGACTCAGGGGTCGCGGTTGACGCCGACACCGGGCAGATCAAGGCGCACTTCCAGTACACCCCGCACGACCTGTGGGACTACGACTCCGTGATGGAGCACCTCCTGTTCGACCTCGACGGGCAGAAGATGGCGGCCCACTTCGACAAGAACGGGTTCCTCTACATCCTGGATCGCACGGACATGTCGGCGATCCGGGTGGCGCCGTTCGTCGACCGCATCGACTGGGGTGAGGTCGACGAGAAGGGCAACGTGACACCGCTGCGGTTCCCCGACGCGGAAGGTGACCCCGTCCACTTCTGGCCGGGACCCGCCGGCGCGAAGGAATGGACGCACGCCTGCTACAGCCCGAGGACGGAGCTCCTCTACGTCCCGGTGCAGGACGTCGGCGCGACGGCCACGCGGCGGCGCAGGGAGTTCAAGGAGAGCATCCCGTACTGGGGCGCCGGCGTCGCAGTGGACGGTGAGGACCAGACCGGGTACGTGAGCGCCTACGATCCGCGCACCGCCCAGGAGCGCTGGCGCTGGACGAACGACACCTGCATGTGCTCGTCGCTGCTGGCCACGGGCGGCGATCTCGTGTTCGGCGGGGAGCCCACCGGCGAGTTCAACGCGTGGGATGCCAACAGCGGTGACCTGCTGTGGCAGTTCCAGTGCGGCAGCGGCCACCACAGCAGCCCGTCGTCGTACAGCATCGACGGCAAGCAGTACCTCGTCGCGCCGAGCGGCTGGGGCGGTTGGGCCGAGGGGTTCCTGCCCAAGATGCTCGGGTCCTCCCACGGGAGCGCGCTGTTCGCCTTCGCGCTGCCGGACTAGGAGTAGAAGCGCAAGAACGGTGGTGATCTGCCACGTCCGTGAGGACGTGGCAGATCGCTGACTCAAAATCCCGACGAGGTGCTCACCAAAAGGCCGTGGTCGGCAGTCTCTTCATCCTCGGATTTACCCTCAGCCTCGACAACTTCCGGACGGCGGTGGCGCTCGGCGGGCTTCGCTTCAGCTGGGCCCGCGCCCTGCAGCTCGCGTTCGTGTTCGGGTTCTGCGACGCCGTAGCGCCTCTGGTGGGCATCCTGATCGGGGAGTACTGGAGCGAGTCGATCGGCTCGACCGCCGAGTACGTCGGGGCGATCGCGCTGGGCGCCTACGGCCTGTATCTGATCATCCGCGCGTGGCGAACCGCGGCGGCGGACGAGTTCGATCGCCCGTGGGCCGTGTTCGGCCTCCTCGTGCCATTGAGCGCCGACAACGTCGTCGCGGGCACGAGCCTGGGTCTGCTCGGGTACTCGCCGTGGCTCGCGGCCCCGATGTTCGGACTCATCACGTTCGTGATGGCGCTAGCCGGGTTGCAGCTCGGGCGAGTGGCTTCTCACGTCATTCGCATCCGGCCGGATCTCCTGACCGGAGTCGCGCTCGTCATCATGGCCGGAGTCCTGGGGCCGCGCGCATGAGCCGGGGCCTACGGGTGCTCGTGAGCCATGCGCGTTACGAGCTCGGTGAGCATCCGCACGCCGTAGCCGGTCGCACCGCGACCGAACGCGTCGCCGCGGTCCTCTTCGAGCATTGCGGTGCCGAGCATGTCGACATGCGCCCACGGTCCGTCGCCCGCGAACTGCCGCAGGAAGGTCGCGGCGATGATCGGGAACCCGAAGCTCTTGCCCGCGGTGTTGCGCAGGTCGGCGACCGTCGACTCGATCAGGGAGCGGTAGCGCGGATGCAGAGGCCACGGCCAGGCGAGATCGCCGCTGGCGTTGCCCGCATCGACGACGGCGCCGCGCCACGCGTCGTCGGTGGCGAAGACGCCGGCGTAGAGGTCGCCCATGCCGGCGCGCATCGCGCCCGTCAGCGTGGCCAGGTCGACGAGGTGCGTCGCGCCGTCGCGGCGTGCCCACCACAGGGCATCCGCGAGGATCAAACGCCCCTCGGCATCGGGGTTCGTGACCTCGACGGTGAGGCCGGCAGCGGTCTCGATGACGTCGGTGGGGCGGATCGCGCTGCCGCTGAGCATGTTCTCGCAGGCCGGCACGACCCCGGTCACCGACAGCGGGAGCCCGAGCTCGGCGATCGCGCCCAGCGCGGCGACGACGGCCGCGCCGCCGGCCATGTCGGCCTTCTGGCGGACGATGTCCGCCTGGGGCTTGAGGAAGTAGCCGCCGGTGTCGAAGGTGACGGCCTTGCCGACGAGCCCCAGCCGTGGCGCATCCGGCGCGCCCTCCGGCTCGTGGCGGAGCACGATCAGCAGCGGCCGCGCCGGGCTGCTCCCGCCGACCGCGGCGAGCGCGCCGAGCCCGGCGTCGGAGGCGTCGATGGTCTCGACGGTGACGCGCGGAAGCGCCGCTGCCCGCTCCGCGAGCCCGGCAGGGGAGATCACATTGGGCGGGGCGTCGACGAGCTCGCGGGCGTGGTTGATCCAGCGCGCGACGAGCGCCGCGCGGTCGGCGACGGGCGCGAGCTGCTCGGCGACCCCGCAGATCACGAAGCGCTCGACGCCGCGCGGCGGCTCACCGCTTCGCCAGCGGCGGGCGTCGTAGCCGCCGATGACCGCGCCTTCGACGAGCGCGCGCACCTGCTCCTCCACGGGGAGGGGCAGGGAGGCGTCGAGCGCCCACGCGACCGTCCCGCCGCCGCGGCACGCGCGCACCGCCCGCGCCGCAGCGGTCCGCAGTCCGTCGACCGTCAGGCTCGAGCGCTACGACCGCGAGCGGCGCGCCGGCCGTGTACACGATCGTCGTCGGATCGGCATCGGTGATCGCGCGCTCCGAGGCACCGCAGCTCGGACGCCCGCGCTCCCGCTGCGACCGCGACGAGATCGGCCCCGATCGCGGACGGCTCGCCCGTGGTTACCTCGACATGCATCGTGTAGCGACCATTCAGAATCCTTCGCTAGTATTTCAGCCACTTGCACTCTAATCAGGAGGCAATATGACGTGGGTCAAGCCGAAGTTTGAGTTCGTCGAGCTGTGCTCCGAGGTCACCTCCTACCTGTACCACCGGTAGGAGTCTGAAGCCGCGCCCGTGCGCGTCCGCGTTCTGGGCTCGGCTGCCGGCGGAGGCTTTCCGCAATGGAACTGCCATTGCGAGACGTGCGCGGCCGCGCGCGACGGTGTGCGCGCGCGACCCCGCACGCAGTCCTCGCTGGCCATCCGGGGGGCGACGGGCCATGGTTTCTCGTCAACGCCTCGCCAGACGCGCGTCAGCAACTCGAGACGCTCGCGCTCCCCGCCGATGGCGTCCGCGCGGCGCCGATCGCGGGCGTCCTGCTGACCGACGCGGAGATCGACCCCACGGCCGGGCTGTTGCTGCTGCGCGAGTCCGGAACGCCGGTGCGCGTCTTCGGCAGTGCGGGCGTCGAGCGCGCGCTGCGGCGCGGCTATCCCGTGCTGGCGATGCTGGAGCGCTATTGCGGGGCCGAGTGGCACACGCTGGAGCCGGGGCGGGCATGGCCGCTGGAAGGGTCGAGCCGTACGGGTCGATGACGACCAGCAGGACGACCATGCCGATGAATGCCCAGAACCACGGCATCGCCCGCCGTGGACCGAGGGCAAGGATCGCGTACGCGGGGACAAGGAATCTCCAGACAAGTCCGGAGCTCGAACCGGTGATCCCGCCACCGAGAATGGTTGCGACCGGCACGAACACAAGGCCGACGCTCATCAGCCGGATCACGAACGCTTCGAAGTCGCGCGTTCGCGAGAGCCAGATCAGGCTGCCGGCGCTGAACAGGGACAGGCCGATCCCGAAGACCCAGCTCAACGGATGGCCCCCGGTCGGGATCGGCAGCGTCAGCGGGGCGAAGACCGTCACATAGCCGGCCGCGACGGCCACCCGCTTGCGTCGCCGGATGTCGTCTTCGTCGGCGGCGTCGTCCGCCAGCGACAGAAGCCTTCCCGCCAGACCCGCCGGTCGAGCGAGCCTCGAACGACGCGTCTCCACTGCGTCCATGAGCCGGGATCGTACGCCGCGGGGAGAACCGCACGTTTCGGTCTGAGCGTTTCGGTCGATTGCTGCGTCGATTCATGCAGACGACCCGCATGCTGCGGGTCCGAGCGAGGGAGATGGATCGATGAAGCGGACCATTCTCGGGATCGGCGGTTCTTGCACTTGCCCTTGGCGCGCCGGTCGGTGTCGCGGCCGGGCGCGGCGAGAGCGTGGATCCCGCGCTCATGCAGCCGCCGCTGAACGCGACCTTCGGGCCGTGGGAGTGCTGGCGCACCGGTGACGGCATCACCTGTGAGGGACATCGGACGCTGACCGCCGTCGGCCTTGAAACCTTCTTTGTGTGCGACGGCCGACCGGTCTATACGAACGAAGTCGACACGCGAACGCAACGCCGCTACGGCGACGCGAACGGCCTCGCTCTGAAGACCGTCGCACACGTCGACATCCGCGGGATCATCGGCTTCGAGCCCGACCTCAGCGGGCCGAACCTGGCCGGCAGGGGCATTTTCCAGGAGACGTACTACTACATCGTTCCCGGCGACCTGTCGTCCCGCACCGACCGCTACACGGGGCTGGACGTCAAGATCACTGGCCCCGGGGTCGGCCTGGTCGTCCACGACGTGGGCGTCAAGACGTTCGACATTGACGACAACGTGCTCTTCATGCAGGGTCCGCATCCCGTCGTGGAGGACTTCGATGCCGCCTTCGCAGGCGTGTGCCCCGCACTGGAGGCCATAGGGGCCTAGAGCAATCGCGTCGAGGCGAGGTGACGCGCCGTGGCAGTCGCCACACTGTCCCGCGTGACCGGGTTCGAGGTCATCGAGCTCACGTCGACGACGGACGATGCGGATCGAGTCGTCGTCGACGTCGAGCAGCGACACGGCCAGGCCCTGTTCGGCTTCGTCCGACGCCAAGGCCTGACCGACGAGCAGGCGCGAGACGCGGTCCAGGAAGCACTCCTCCGGCTGTGGCATGAGCTGCGCGGCGGCGCGTCGATCGACAACCCGCGGGCCTGGTCCTATCGAGCGATCTATCGACTCGCCATGGACCAGCATCGCCTCGGGCGACGATTGCGCCTGCTGTCGGGGCGCCTCGACCTCGGACGAAGGACCACGTCGGACCCGGCCGACTCGATGAGCGAGCGGCTCGCCGTGTGGGGCGAGGTCGACAAGCTGCCGATCCGGCAGCGCCAGGTCCTCTACCTGCGCTACCGGTCCGACCTTTCGTTCGAGGAGATCGGCGACGTGCTGGGCATCACGGCGAGTGCCGGTCGAAGCCACGCCACGCAGGCGTTGGCGACGCTCAGGCGCAGACTGGCCACCGGCGAGGAAGGGTGATGGACGACGAGCGGATCGAGCGCGCGCTGCGCCAGGGCCCGCCGGACGAGCCCGCGTACGAGCGTTCCATCGCGGTGCCGGCGCGACGAACGCGCGCGTACCGAGGGGCCGTCCGTCGTGCCGGCGTCGCACCCCGCTACGGTTTTGCGACGTTGGTCGCCGCTGCCGTCGTGCTCCTCGTCGCCCCAGTCGTGATCCGCCCGCTGGTCGTGGCAGGTCCCGGCTCGTCCACGCCACCCGACCTTCTCGGGAGGCTCCGGGCCGAGGGAACGCGTACGGATCGCCGTGACTGGCGACCCTCCCCAGACGACCGCGGCGGGGGGTGCTGTCATCGGCTTCGACGTGGACGTCGCGCGCGAGCTCGCGAGATCCCTCGGATTGGACAGCGAGGTACGCGTCGTGACCGCCGCCGACATCCTCGACGGGACCGGGGGCGACTGGGACATCGGCCTGCCCTCACGTGGTCCGCCCGTGGGTCCGGGCGTCGACCGCCGGTCCTGCGTACTACGCGTGGCCGTCCTGGCTCGTCAGCGACGCGTCGTCGGCGATCCGACCACGGCCGACCTCGAGGGTGCGACGATCTGCGCCGTCAGCGGCACCGCCGGCCTCGCGTGGCTGCGCGGCGAGGCCGCGAGCGAGGACGCGAGGATCGAACCGCCGACCGGCGTTACCGCCACTCGAGCGAGCGAACGATGCGGCGTGCGTCGAGGCCATCCGGACCGGGCAGGCCGCCGCCGCCGTCACGGCACAATTGCTCGACGATGAGCTCGCCGGTCAGGGCTTGCGCGCGGTGGTCGAGGATCCGGTGGTGCAGGAGCGACGCGTGATCGTGGTGCGCGGAAGCGGTTCGGACGTCGGAATCGCTGCTGACGGCCCTCGACGAGACCCTGCGCGACGCCCCGACGTCGCGGGCGCTGTCCGATGCCTCGCGCCGGGCATTCGGCGGTCGGGACCTGACCGAAGGCATTCCGTGACGGGCGGCCTTCGGCGATTGCCCGCCATCGCGCTCGTCGCGATCGTGCTGGCCTGTGAGGCGGCACCCGCTCCGGCCGCCTCGCCATCGACGGCGGCACTCGGCGGTCCAATGGCCGACGTGCTGACCTACAAGGTCGACAACGCGCGAACCGGGGTCATGCCCGGGCCGGCGCTCGTCAATGAGCCCGAGATTCTCTGGCAGGTCGATCTCGGTGCCGGCAGCGCCGCCTCCCCGCTGGTGCACGACGGCGAGGTGATCATCGCGGCGCGCGACGGCCGCGTGCGGGCGCTCGACGCCGAGTCCGGCCACGAGAACTGGTCGCTCCAGCTCGACGCGGGGATCGCCTGGACGCCGACGATCGCCGACGGAGTCCTCTACGTCGTCACCGAGGACGGCGTCCTTCGCGCGGTCCGGCTCGACGATCGATCGATTGCCTGGAGCGCCGAGGGCTTCCTCGACGAGACGATCGTCACGGTGGTCGGCGACCTCGTGCTTGCGGGCGCACCCGGAGAGATCGTCGCGCTGTCGGTCGACGACGGCGAGGAACGGTGGCGCCAGAAGACGGGCGGCTCCGATCGGGTCGCCACCGACGGCTCGGTCGCCTACGTCGGCGGCGAGGGCTCGGGCATCCTCACGAGCCTGGCAGTGGAGGACGGAGCCGAGCAGTGGCGATATGGATCTCGACACGGCCCGCGTCCTCACGCCGACGATCGTCGAGGACGGCCTCGTGGCGGCCGGACGCGACAACCCGGCGGCCACAACGTGGTCGACGGGCTCACGGCAGACGGCAAGGAGCGATGGCGGTGGGAGCCGATCGACCGCGGACGCATCGCAGCTTTCACCGTTGCTGCGGACCGGGTGATCGTCGCCAGCGACGTGACCGAAACATCCATGCAGGCGATCGACGTTCGCACTGGTGAGGATCTCTGGACGACCGCACTCCGGGGCCAGGGCGCAGATGATCCCTGTGGTTGCTGACGAGACGCTGTATATCGGCGGCATGGAGGCCGGGGTCACGGCGCTGGATACGACCACTGGGGCTATTCGCTGGGCGCTGCCCTTCGAGGACGTGGCCGGTGGTGGAATGGCAGTGACGGGCGGGCTGCTCATCGTCGCGACCCAGGAGGACGGCGGCGGCGGCCGCGTCGTCGCCCTCGCGGACCCGGCAGACCCCCGCCATGCGGCACTCGCGTCCCCGGCCCCGACGAGCCGTCCGAGCGCCACGTCCATACCAGCGTTGCCGCTCGAGATCCTCAGCGTCGACGTTATCCCCGGACGTGTCATCGCCACTCGGGGTCGCCGTGGCCCCGGACGGGACGATGTACGCCGCCGACATGTCGAACAGCCGGGTCATCGTCAGGCATCCGAACGGCGAGATCGAGTACTGGGGCGATCGCGGCGGCGGACCGGGCGAGTTCGACTTCGCGCCGGTCACCGAGAACGACTCCTCGACCAGCATCGCGGTGTCCCCCGACGGCGAGCTCATCGCCGTCGGCGACGGCAACAACCACCGGGTCCAGGTCTTCGACGGGTCACGCCGCCATCTGCTCTCGATCGGCCGCCTCGGACGTGACGATCGCCAGTTCGTGAACCCGTGCTGCGTGACGGTCGACGCGGAGCACCGGATCTGGGTCGTCGACACCGCGGCGGAGGTCCAGGTCTTCGACGCCGACGGGACGCACCTTCTGACCTTCGGGAGGCCCGGGAGCGGGGAGGGCGAACTGCTTCGTCCGGGCATCCCGTTCGTCGATCTCTCGAGAGACGAGGTATACATCCCGGACTTCGGCAACCGGCGCGTCTCTGTCTTCTCGACCGATGGAACCTGGTTGCGCCACTACGACCGGAAGCTCAACGACGAACTGCGATTCGACGAGGTCAACCTCGTAGTCGTCGACCGCGCAGGTCGCCTGTTCGTCGTCGACCGCACGAACCGCCTGTTCGTCCTCGACCAAGACGGGACGCTGCTGCACAGGTTCGCAGCGACAGTGCCCGGCGTCGGCGACATCGAATTCGGACCTATCGTGATCGATGACGACGGGCGGATCTACCTGACCGACCTCGGGGCCGGCAACGAGGCGCGGCTGATCATCGGCCAGCTGGGCGCCCCGCTCTGGCCGCCGCCAGGAAGATAGATCGACGCTGGTCGGAGCCGCCTTGGGCGAATCGGCGAGCGCAGTTCCGCGCCCTGATACGAATGGCCCAAACAACCGCGATTTGACGCGCTCGGGGGCATGGAGACGGCACGATGACGTGCGGTCGATACGTCGCCCCACATGCTGCCCGGAGGATCACGCGTGAAGCTCGATCTGACGAAATTCGAAGGTTCCCTGCCGTACGCGAGCGAGCTGCTGGGGATCTATCAACCGCTTCTCGGCTGGAAGTCAAAGCGTCAGGCCCGCCGGTTCAGGCGGGTGGGGTCGGACCTCGGAAACGCGCTCTTGACCAAGGTCGCGACGGGGGTTCGTCCCGTAGCCGACGTAACGTTGTCGGACCACCCACTCGAGTGGCGCGTCGACCGATTCGGCGTGGGTACAGATCGGCCGCTCGCCGGGCTTCGGCGGCCGTCGCCCCTCGATAGCGTCATCGCCGCCCGGCTCGCTGATCGCCTTGACGGAGCCGATCCGAGCGATCCCGGGTGGATGGACGTCTTCCGTCGAGATGCCGTCGAGGCGCTCCTGCTGGACGCCCAGCAGGAGATCGAGGATCGCCATCGGACCCTCGTTCGATCGGTTCTCGACTCGCCCGCCGGGCAGGACCTCGGTGGCGTTGCCGCCGAGTACGGTCCCGTCCTCACGACGGAGCTCGCCCATGAGTCGGTGGTTGCCGGCGCATTGGTGAAGCTCCACGACAAAGGGGACCTCCAGTCGCTCCGAGATCTGTTCTTCACGCCACCCGACGACGACACGGAAACTGCCAACGCGTTCGCCCGGCAACTCGACCCCCTGGAGACGTTCGATCCGGCGACCGACCTCGACCGTGTCTCCTTGTCGCCGATAGGAATCGTCCATCTCTATCGCCAGTGGTTCTTCGAATTCGACACGTTCCTCGGTCCTCCGGTCCAGCACCTCTGGCTTTCGCCGGGTGGCAGCGTCGAGTTGGTTGAGGTGTCAACACGCCGCACGCTCATCGAACGGACCATCGAGCAGAGCATCGAGACGATCCAGAAGGCGGAACACGAGCAGAAGACCCAGGACGAGATCTCCGAGGCGATCAAGAACGAGAACGAGAGCAACACCAAGCTCGGCGTTGGCGTCGACACGAAGACGGGCTGGAACCTGAAGGTCTTCTCGGCGGACATCGGGACGTCTACGAAGTTCGACATGGAGTCCGGCCAGAAGCAAAGCCGCGAGCAATCGCACAAGACCAACAGGGAGCAGTCCGACAAAGTCTCGACCGAGCTCCGCCAGAGCTTCAAGTCGGTGTTCCGGACGGTAAGCGAGACGACCGATACCACCAGTCGTCGCTATCTGCTTGCGAACACCACACTCGACCTTGTCAACTACGAGTTGCGCCGAAAGATGCGCCAGGTCGGGGTCCAGCTGCAGGACGTCGGGACACGCCTGTGCTGGCAGTCGTACGTGGATCTGCCCGGACGTGAACTTGGGGTCGGCAAACTCGTGCACATCGCCGAGCCTCCGGACCTAACGCAGGTCCAACACCCGTCGCTGATCGCCGCGCCCGAACCTGAGATCAAGGGTCAGCCCGCGACGTTGTCCGGCGAGTGGTTCTTCGAGGATCGCCAATACGGTTTCGTCCCGTTCCTCGGGGCGCTCGAGCTGCTCGCGCCACAGCCCGGGTTCGTCTTCAGCCGCGCGGAGGTTGTCGTCACGGACGGTGATCATTGGCAGTTCGAAGCCCGAGCCGTCGATCCGGTGCCGATCGACAACGGTCAGGGCGGCAGCGAGTCGGTCTTCTCGCGGCTGCAGGTCGGCGCGGTGACTGCCCCGGGTGGTCTCGAGACGGACGAGCATCCACGGTTCACGGTGCAGGTCACGCAGTTCTTCCGGCCGTCCGCCAAGCTCATTCACGACATCGGCGCGCAGAACGACCAGAAGCTCAAGGACGCCAAAGCTGCCGAGCAAGCCCTCGCGGAGGCGGCGTACTTCAAGGCGGCGCGGGAACGGATCGAGCAAGCGGCCGGCATCGAACCCCGCAGGTTCGAGGATCTGCGCGAGGAGGAGCGCATCGTGGTGTACCGGGCGTTGGTACGCCAGCTGCTTGCCGATGCAGGGCTTCAGACGAGCCAGCCGGCGCTTCGACACGCGATCGCCGAGCTGATCCAGGCGATGTTCGACATGGACTCGATGCTCTACTTCGTCGCGCCCGAGTGGTGGGCGCCAAAGCCCCTGCCCGGGGATCGCACCGGCTACGGCTCGCCGCAGAGCGTCGGGATCGGCAACAAGGCTGGCTTCGACAGCCGGAACGTGGTCTCGTGGGGCGGCGCGGGTGAAGACCGGCCCGACAACTACTACCTCACCGACAAGTCAGCCCCCGCGCGCCTCGGCTCGTCCCTTGGCTGGCTCCTTCAGCTCGACGGGGACAACTTTCGCAACGCGTTCCTGAACGCTCCATGGGTCAAGGCCGTGGTGCCGATCCGGCCGACCAAAGAGCTCGCTGCCCTCAACTGGTTGACCTTCAACCATGTCGAAGGTTCGGCGGGGCTTGACGCCCTATACCAGTCGAGTGGAGCTGCCGAGAGCCTGAAGATGCTGAACACGCTGAAGGCCTTCCCATGGCCCGATGGCGATCCGCTGATCCAGCGCTACGCGACGCTCGATCCCGCCGACCTCACGCTCCACGACGCGATTCGCTACCTCACGATCTCGATCATGGCCAAGCGCGAGGAGTCGGTGAAGAAGATCGACGACCCGGACGACCCGGCGCTCTCATACCTGCCGACGGACCGCGTATACGAGAAGGGGTTCTCGCCACTCGCCGGCGGCTTCAAGGCTGATTCGCCCGAGCCATTTGAGATCTACGACCAATGGATCGAGGTGGTGCCGACGGACCAGATCGTCCCTGTCCCGGTCGAATACGACCCGAAGACCGGCATGCAGAAGTAGGCCACGGGGCCGTGAAGGCTTGGATCCGCGTCGTCGACGCGGCTGGTCGACCGACGCCGATGCTGACCGTCGAAGGGAGCTACCCGGGGAGTGCCGACCAGCCCAGCGTCGACTTCACGGCGATGACGGGCTGGTCGATCGGGTTCGATGAGAGCCGCCTCGTCTCGCTGCGGATCGTCCCCGCTGTTCGCGAGCGGTGGCCCGAGGTGACACTGACGTTCCAGGCATCGTCAGCAGGCTGGAGCGTCAGCTACCACGCCGTCGACGTGAAGGTCACCGTGCTCGGTGATGAGGCGACACTCACGATCACGCAGCTGCGTTCGATCGAGGCGCCTTTCGATGGCACTTCGGATGGCGACGCGCGACTGGCGAGCACCGGCCCGAACCGAGTCGTGAACGGGATCGAGATCCGTGGCGTGCTGGGCGATCGTGATCCCAGTCGCATCAACGGGTTCGTCGCGAGGAGGTCCAGGCCGGGAGCGGTCGACGTGCTGGTCCCCGAGCCGACCATGCTTGGCGATCCGAGCGCCTCGGGGCCCGGTCGGCTCAAGCAGACGGCGAAGCGCCTCGATGTGCTCAAGGATGGGCGGCTCATCTTCCTTGAGTACGGCGACACCGGCCCGTCGGCCTTCGCCGAACGGCGGCGTTTTCTTGTGGCCGTGTGGAGTCCCTGGGCGTTGGGCCGGCGGCCGAGGCCGGGAGGCGCGATCGATGTCGTCGTCCACTTCACCCCGACGACGGGGTCGAAGCGACCGTTCGCGTTCGTCCGGTATCCGTACGGGGCATGGGTCAACGACGAGGGGCAGGTGGAGCAGCCTTTCGTCTCGGTCGGGATCCGCCACCTCGTCTCATTCCCGGGGATCGCCGCGGGGATTCTCGCCGCTGGTCGCCATCCGGTCGTCGTCGTGCCGATCGCCCCTGAAGGGGACTGGGGACCGTTTGCTGTCCGCGAGGGGCTTGCACGCTTCGTCCACGAGCTGCCGGCCTTCCTCGCGGTGAATGCCGATCCAAGCCCGGCCTCGAGGATCCCTCAGCCGCTCGGCAGGATCGGGCGCGTCGTGGTGACGGGATTCAGCACCGGTGGCGTACCCGCCTTCAGCGTCGTCGGACCGATACAGCCACCGCCCGCCATCGCAGGTGCGAAGTTCAAGTGGGATGCCACCGCCGTCGAGCGCTGGGGCCTCGGGGACAAACGTGCGGCAACGGAGCCCTGGTTCCACGAGTTCTGGGATGTCGACACGTCATTGGCGGGGCTGCCGAAAGGAACATTCAGCGAGCGGCGGTCGGCGATTGCCGCCTGGATGACAGAACGCGGAGACCGGATTCTCCGGATGTATCGGACCGCCGGAACGGTCGCCGGTTGGGTACCGGATCCGGCCACGGATGACTCGCCGGCGTTCCGGAAGCTCCTGTCGACGATGACAAAGGGATCGTCGCCTTCGGTCGCCACACCGGACGGCGACGCCGCACAGGTCTGGGAGGACAGTTCGAAGCCGAGCCGCTGGACGATCGTCAAGTTCTCTGACAACGCAGGCACCGTCGATGCAGCCAGTGGCTACATCGGAGGCCCGAAAGGTGCAGCTCGTGAGGAGATTGTCAAACAGGGCAAGCCGACGGGCACGTTCCTCTCAGGACACGAGCTCATGCTGCGTGTGGCGGTCCCTCACGCGGCTGGCGTAAGTGACCTGTCGAAGGACCCGATCTAGCGAAGGTTATGAACCCCGTTGCGATTGGTACTCCTCAGAAGGTGACCGACACCTCCGGGGAGCAGGTCGTGGTGCCGGCCGCGCACACCTTGTAGGTGAATGTGCCGGCGCCCTTGCCGCCGATCCGGTCCGTATGGAACCCGGAATTGGCTATCGTTGTAAGCACACTGCCATTGCGCCAGACGACCACGTTCGTCGTTGTGGCGCCCGACCATGTGAGGTCGGCGTTCTGAACGCCCTTGACCTTGTATCCGCGCACGCTGAGCGAGATCGCGCCAGTCGGTGGCGCCGTGACCGTGATGAGGTTGGTCTTCACTTCCGGGTCCGAGCCTGACGCGTTGGTCGCCGTCAACGTGACGGTGTAGGTGCCTGCGGTGTAGCTGTGCGACGGGTTCTGAGTCGTCGCGCCACCTCCGTCACCGAAGTTCCACGACCAGGACGTTGGCGATCCCGTAGACGAGTCGGTGAACTGGACGTTCAACGGCGCCTGCCCCGTCGTCGGGCTGGCGCTGAACTGGGCGGTCGGGGCCGTCCCGCCGCCGCCACCGGAGAAGAGGCTGTAGAGCAGGTGGTTGTTGGTGGTGCTGGACGAACCGACGACACCCTTCGTCGTGGCGTCGTAGAGCGCGGTGCGCACCGCGGCCGCCGAGGCCGTGGGGTGTGTCTCCAGGTACAGGGCGGCGACCCCTGCGGTGTGCGGCGTCGCCATCGACGTCCCGCTGATCGTGTTGGTCGCCGACGTCGACGAGAACCAGGCGGACTTGATGTTCACGCCCGGTGCGAACCAGTCCACGCAGTTCCCGTAGTTCGCCCATGAGACTTTCTTGTCGCTGCTGTCGGTGGCACTGATCGTCATCGCGGCCGGAACCCGCGCGGGCGAGTAGTCGCAGGCATTCGCCTGGAACCCGGCCATGTTGCCGTTGCCGGCGGCCACGGCCGTCGCGACGCCGTCGTTGATGAGGTTGTTCGTTGCCGTGTCCACCGACGAGATGCCGGGGCCGCTGATGCTCATGTTCGCGACAGCTGGCGTCCCGGCGGCGTGTTGGCCGATCACCCAGTCGATCGCAGCGATGATCGTCGTCCACGCGGTGTTGCCGGAGCAGCCGAAGACACGCACGGCGACGAGGTCCACGTCCTTGGCAACGCCGTACGTGGCCCCGCCGATCGTGCCGGCGACGTGCGTGCCGTGGCCATTGCAGTCGATGCCGTTCTGGCCGTCCCCGACGAAGTCCGCACCAACGCTTGCGCGGTCACCGAACTCCTGGTGGTTCGGGAGGATGCCGGTGTCGATGACGTACGCCGTGACGCCCGTGCCGGTGCGCTCGTACAGGTAGGAACCACTGAGCGGGAGCGCCCTTTGGTCGATACGGTCGAGGCCCCAGGTCGCGCCCGCCTGGGTGTCCTCGAGCGTTACTTCGGCGTCGGCCTCGACGAGCGTGACCTTCGGGTTTCGCGCGAGGGCGCCGGCCGCCGCCGCCGATCCGCGGAAGGAGAAACCGTTGAGGGCATGCCGGTAGACGTATCCGACCGATCCGCCGTGCTGCTTGGCAAGTCCCGGTGCGGCAAGGGCGGGATTGACCCTGGCCTCGAGCTGCACGATCCACGTGTCGTGCTGCGGGGGCGCGGCCGCCACCGTCACCGGAAGGACGGCGAGGACCAGCGCCAGCGTGGCGAGCATGGCGAGGACGTGACGCATGTGGGTCCCTCAATTTCGGTCGCGCCTGCCACCCTGTGACGAGGCGGCTGGCCAGCATCTTCCGCTTCGTGTCAAGCCAATTTGCGCGGGCGGCCAGTGGTCCCCACGACGCGAATCGTGATGTTCCGTACCGCGGTTGACCATAGTCCGACCCAATCGGCACTCAGCGCATGGCCCAATCGCCGTATTTCCATCCGGCGCGGGGTCGCCTGGATCGCTAGCGCTCGCGGCGGACGGGGACCTTCTTGCCGCGAATTGAGCCTCGTGCCAGGGCCGCGATGATCATGTCCGCGTCCGACCCCGGGACCTCGACGAGCGAGTAGTCGTCGGCGATCTGGATCGCGCCGACGGCGTTGCCGCGGACGCCTGCCTCGTTGGTGATGGCGCCGACGAGGTCACCCGGACGCATCCCGGCTCGACGGCCCGCGCCGACGTACAGCCGAACCCACTGCCCGTTAACCGGCCCGGGCGGGCCGCCACGTCCGGGTCGCATCGGAACCCTGGCCGCTGGTCGGGTTCGACCGCCCAGTCCCGGCGGTCGGCGATCGTCGTCGAAGAACCGGGCTGGCGCCAGCTCCTGCTCCGAGTCCCCGTTCCGTGCCGTTGCCTGCTCGGCCAGGCTGACCGCCGCGAGGGCGACGTCGATGATGTCGAACTCCTCGGCGAGCGGTTCGACCACGACGCGGAAGCGTTCGATGCCGTCCTCCAGCAACTGCTCGCGCAGCGATGCGCCGAGCACCTCCAGGCGGCGCTCGCGAAGATCGGCGACGGTCGGGATCTGGGCGAGCTCGAGGCGCGTCCGCGTCGTCCGCTCGATGTTGCGGAGGAGCCGCTGCTCGCGGGGTTCGACAAGGGTGATCGCGACGCCCTCGCGTCCCGCACGCCCCGTTCGGCCGATGCGATGGACGTACGCCTCGGGGTTCGACGGGATGTCGTAGTTGACGACGTGCGAGACATGCTCGATATCGAGCCCGCGCGCCGCGACGTCCGTCGCCACGAGGATGTCGAGGGCGCCATCGCGGAAGCGGTTCATGACGCGGTCGCGCTGGTCCTGCGCCATGCCACCGTGGAGGGCCGTTGCATCGTGGCCGTGGCCGGCGAGCTGCTGGGCAAGGTCCTCGACCTCGCCTCGCGTCCGCGCGAAGACCAGCGCGGACGTCGGATCCTCGAGGTCGAGGATGCGCCCGAGCGCCGTCGGCTTGTCCGCGCGACGCACGACGTAGGCGACCTGCCGAACCCGGATGGCGGCCCCACGCTCCCGGGTCTCAGGCTTGACCGTGACCCGGACGGGTTCGTTGAGATGGCGCTTTGCGATGCGCGCGATCTGAGGCGAGATCGTCGCCGAGAAGAGGGCGGTCTGCCGGGTTGACGGAACAGCCGTCAGCACGGCATCGAGGTCCTCGGCGAAGCCCATGTCGAGCATCTCGTCGGCCTCGTCGAGGACGACGAATTCGACGAAATCGAGGTTCAGGCTGCCCCTCGTAAGATGATCGACGGCTCGGCCCGGCGTCGCAACGACGAGGTCCACGCCGCGCCGCAGGCTGCGCAGCTGCTGGCCGATCGCCTGCCCGCCGTACACCGGCAGCACACGGATGCCGGGCGATCGCCCGTAGCGGTGGATCGCCTCGGCCACCTGCATCGCGAGCTCGCGCGTCGGCACGAGGACGAGCCCTCGAACTCGTCCGTCGCCGCGATCGTCCCGCGCGATTCGGGCGATCGCTGGAAGTGCGAAGGCCGCAGTCTTGCCCGTGCCCGTTGGCGCTTCCGCGAGGACGTCGCGACCCTCGAGGAGGGGCGGGATCGCTTGCCGCTGGACCGGCGTCGGCTCCTCGTAGCCCAGCTCACCAAGCGTGGCAACCAGCGCCGGGTCGATCCCCAGGGCGTCGAATTCAGACTCTCCGGCAGAGATGGCTGGTTCGCCTCGATCCGCCACTGGGCTGTCGGTCATAGCGGCCATCCTCCCATGCCCGCGTCACGTCGTCCCGTGACGGGCGGTAATGGCATGACTCTCATACTGGTTTGGCCCGGGCGCCGCGACTCGCTGCACCGGTCCACGACAGGGGGACCCGAAATGTCGCTCTCGCCACTCTCCAGATTTGCCATGCCGCTCGCGATCGTCGCCGGCGCCCTGGTCATCGTCACGCGCCTAGTGGTCATGCTGACCGTGCCGACGGAGATCGAGGCGCTCAAGGCCTACGTCCTCACGACCACGCACGCTGTCAACAGCATCCTTTCCATCGTGGCTTTCGCGTTGCTCGCAGTTGCCCTGGTGGCCGTCTACGAGCTCGAAGCACGTGAGGCCCGCCTGGCGGGCGCCATTGGCGTGGCGGCAGCGATCGTCGGCACCGTGTTCATGGCGGGGGACTGGTGGTACGAGGCCTTCGCGGTTCCTCGGCTCGCGGAGGTCGCTCCCGACGCGATCGACTCGTTCGTCGGCGGCAGGCTGCTCGCAGGTGGACTCTTGAGCTTCATCCTCTTCGGTATCGGCTGGCTGCTGTTCGGCATCGCCAGCCAGCGCGCTCACGTCTTTCCCGGGGCGACATCGATTGCGATCGTGATCGGGGGCATCCTGTCGGGCGTGCCCATCGGTCCCGCCTACCTGAGTGGCGGGGTCATCCTCGGGATCGCGTTCGTGGCGCTCGGCGCCTGGCTGCTGGGGACGTCGTCGAGCGAAAGCGGGGTCGCCGCGCCAGCTGCATGACAGGTGGCCACGACGTCAGACGCGGCCGAGGACGAGGCTGGAAACGATGATGATGCCCAGCGTGTTGAGCGTGCAGTGGACGACCATGCCGAGGTAGACGTTCTCCTTCCAGCGCACGGCATAGACCGTCGGGCCGAACCCCAGGATCCTGCCGACGATCTGCCACGGCGACCAGAAGTGGTAGAGGGAGAAGAGGCTGACATTGACGAGCGGCGCCCAACGCCCCATCCACTCCATTCTCGGCAACAGGTAGCCGCGGAAGTACAGCTCTTCGACGATCGGCCCGGCGAACCCGTTCAGGACGAAGTACGCGGCAAGCGTCACGAGCCACACCTCGCGGCTGTAGTCGCCGACTCGGTCGGGATCGAGCGGGCGCACGAACCAGTCAGGCAGCCAGCCGAACAGGCCGTCGATGACAGCGGGCTCGAAGGCCATTGACAGGCCGAAGCCGATGAAGCCGGCGACGATCAGCACCGGTACCAGCCAGAGCCAGTCGAGGATGGGCATGGGTCGGCGGTACGGGACGACCGAGCGGATCGGCTGCGGGTTGCCCCGGCCGGCTCGGAGCAGGACGCCGAGTTCGATCGGCAGGAGCACGACCAGGATCGCGATCAGCAATGCGGCGATCGGCGGGAACCCTGCGCGCTCGACGACCGGGGCGAGCACGACGAAGGCGACCGTCATGAGCGCGCCCGGGACGAGGAAGAGCGCCAGCAGCGTCGGCAGCCGGAGCTGCTCGACGTCTCGGGTCGGCGGGGCCGCTTCGCTCAGGCTCACCTCCGCGCATCGTACAGGTCAGGAACGGCTCCGACGCATGGCGTAGGCTGATCTTCCGAGCCACCCGCGTGGAGCCGCGGCGGCCCGTGCGGAGGATGCTCTGATGACCACCGCCGCCCGCCATTCGCTCACGGCGACGATCGCGAGTCATTCGATTACGGCGTACGTCGTCATTGCCTACGCCGTGAGCTGGACCCTGACGCTTCTGCTGTCGGTGTCCCTCGTCTTCGGGCTGCTCGCGTTGGCCGGACCGACAATCGCAGCGGTTGTCGTCACACGGAGCGAGGGCTCGTTCGCCGAGCTCCGAGAGCGGATCACGGCGTGGCGGCAGCCGATCGGCTGGTACGCCCTCGCATTCGGCATTCCGTTTGCTGTCGCCGCTGTTGCGCGGCTCCTTCTCAGCCTGGCCGGCCAGGCGCCGGACGGGATCGGCGCGATCAGCGCCATCGAGCTCGTCCTCTTCGTCCTCATCATTGGGGAGGAAATCGGCTGGCGTGGGTTCCTGCAGCCGAAGCTGAGGGCGGCCGGCATGGGATTGGCTGTCGCCGGCCTGACAACCGGGGTCATCTGGGCCTTCTGGCACCTCGCGCTGTACGGCCCGGAGGGTCTCCTGTTCTTCCTGCAGTTCGCGTCGTGGGTCGTGCCTCTCGCGATCGCGATGGGTGTCGTCGTCGAGGGTGCCCGCTTCAGCGTCATCGTGGCGGTCGTGATGCACGGGTCCGCGAACATCGCGATCCCCATCCTCCTGCCGGACGTGGATCGCGAAACGTGGCTGGTCGTCACGGGTGCCGTGTACTGGATTGCGGCGGTGGCACTGGTCCTCGCGGCGCGGACTCGCCCCGAGTTCGGAGCCCGCCGACGAGCGGACGACGCTCGTCAGCTCACGCTGATCCCGTAACGCTTCGGGCCCTTGCGCGTTTCGATAGTGGGCACATCAAGGGACCGATGCACCCGGCGTAGAGGGGTGCGATGCCCATGATCCGCGCGATCGTTGCCGAGGGGACGACCCCGGCCGAGACCGTTGCGATCGGCCTGATCATCGCGGCGAAGTTCGCGCTTCCGCTGCTGATCGTCCCGTTCCCGTTCGCGGCCGGCTGGGCGAACTTCTTCCTCGACGCCTTCGACGGCGACTGGCTCATCCCGCTGGGCCTGCCGAACGAGACATACCAGCCCGTCGACAAGATCACCGACTGGGTGACGTACGTCGCGATCGTCGTCGTGGCCTTCCGCAATGACTGGCCGACGAAGCGGCTGATGTTCGGGCTGTTCCTGTTCCGTTCGATCGGCCAGGTCGGCTTCCTGGTGACCGGCAACGAACTGCTCCTCGCCTTCTTCCCGAACTTCCTCGAGCCACTCTTCCTCGTCACCGTCACGATCCTGGCCTTCGAGCGCGTCATCCGCCACTACCCCGACTGGCAGGAACGCGGCTTCGCCATCTTGTACCGCTACCGCTGGCTGATCGGCACGTTCATCGTGATCTACAAGCTCCAGGACGAGTGGATCACCCACGTCGGCAACATCGACCGCACCGAGTTCCTCGAGCAACTCTTCGGCGGCTAGGGCTGAGCTGTGGCGAGGCGATAGCTGAGCTGCACGACACCCGACGGAAACGTCGTCGTGGCGATGAGCTCCAGCGGGACCGGGCCGATGTCGTCGAAGATCCGTGGCCCGGTAGCCCACAGGTAGGGACTCACCGCGAACCAGACCTCGTCGACGAGGCCCTGACGAATGAGTGCGTGGGCCAGCTCGCCCCCGCCGCTGACGATCAGGTTGCCGCTGTGCTTGTCCTTGAGGTTGGTCACGCTGCTGGACAGGTCGCCCTGGAGCAGGGTGGCGTTCCACTCCAACGGTTCCCGGAGCGTCCGGGACGCGACGTACTTGGTCATGCTGTTCATCTGATCCGCGAAGGTCTCGTATCCGGGGACCTCTGCCAGCTGTGGCCAGGCAACCGCCAGTCCTTCATAGGTCTTGCGCCCCAGCACCATCGCGTCGGCTGCTCGCCATGTCTGGAGCCAGGTGTGCTGGATGTCGGGGTCGAGGACGAGCCAGCCATCGGGCGCGGGCACCGGCGCCTCGAAGGCGCCGTTGATGGTCATGGAGTTGCTGATGATCAGGCGTCCCACGGAAAGCTCCTCGTCAAGCTACTAGCCGCTCAGGCGTAGACGAGTTTCTAACGGACCAGCGAAGAGAAACTCATCGCTCTTGCGCTGCCCGGCAAGCCGACGCCGCCGAGCGACCGACATCGGCCGGCAGGGGCATGATGTGCCGGATGGTCCGTGCCGCGACGGCACGCCCGGTCGCCATGGATTCCAGGAGAGGACTTAGCGGTCTTGGCGTCACACACAACAGGTCCCATGGCGCAGCAGGCGACGGACGGACCGCCGACGACACCCCGCGACGAACCACTGACGTTCCTCTTCACGGACGTCGAGGGCAGCACCCGCCTGTGGGAGGCGAACACCGAGACGATGCGGTCGGCCCTCGAACGGCATGACGCGATCATCAGGTCCGCGATCACCAATTCGGGCGGCGAGGTCGTCAAGACGACTGGCGACGGACTGATGGCCGTCTTTTCCGTTCCCGTCAGCGCCGTGACGGCCGCGGTCGCCGCTCAACGCGGGCTGTTCGCGGAGACGTGGCCGCACGGCTGCGCAATTCGAGTGCGGATGGGGATCCATACCGGCGAGGTGGAGTCGCGAGGCGGTGACTTCTTTGGGCCCGCGGTGAACCGGACGGCGCGGATCATGTCGGCCGGTCACGGCGGCCAGGTCCTGCTGTCCGAGGCGACCGCAGGCTTCGTCGAGGATCGCCTCCCCGCCGGCGCCACGCTTCGCGACCTCGGGGAACATCGACTGAAGGACCTCGGGCGGTCGCAGCGTCTCTTCCAGCTTGCCCAGTCGGGGCTGCCGGCTGAGTTCGCTCCGCTATCGACCCTCGACCTCCGGCCGAACAACCTTCCGACCGAGACATCCGCGTTCGTCGGCCGCGACGCGGAGCTCCGCGCCATTCGCGAGCAACTCGACGACAAGGACGTCCGGCTCGTCACGTTGACCGGTCCCGGTGGCAGCGGCAAGACCCGGCTCGCCATCCGCGCCGCCGCCGATCAGATCGACCGGTTCACCGACGGCGTCTACTTCGTCGAACTCGTCACGGCAACCGACAGTGACGCTGTGCTCGCCCTGATCGCGACCGCGATCGGCCTCGGCGACGCCGCCGAGCGCTCTCCGCTCGACGAGCTGCGCCGCCAGCTTCGCGCGCAGCAAGTCCTGATCGTCCTCGACAACTTCGAGCAGGTGACGGTTGCCGCGCCAACGCTCGTCGGGATGCTCGCCGACTGCCCGGGCCTGAAAGTGCTCGTGACGAGTCGCCAGGCGCTGCGCGTGCGAGGCGAGCACGTGGTGTCGGTTCCACCGCTTTCGCTCCCAGCGGCTGCGGCGGGCGCTTCGGCCGACGACCTCAGCCAGTTCGAGGCGATCCAGCTGTTCGTCGAGCGGGCTCGGGGCGTCCGGCCGGACTTCCGGCTCACCGACGACAACGCCGCCGCGGTCGCCGAGATCTGCCGCCGCCTCGACGGGCTCCCCCTTGCAATCGAGCTCGCGACCGCCCGCCTCAACCTCTTCTCGCCCGACGCGCTCCGGGATCGGCTCGCCGGCAGCTTCAAGGCGCTCGGGACCGGCGCACGCGACCTGCCGGAGCGCCAGCAGACGCTTCGCGCCACGATCGAATGGAGCTACCAACTCCTGACGCCAGCCGAGCAGCGACTGTTCGAGCTCCTGTCAGTCTTCGCTGGGGCGTCGGTCGAAGGGGTCGAGGCGGTGGCGGCCGACCTGGACGACGCCGCCGGGACTGAGTTGAATGCCATCGACGGCCTGGGCTCGCTGCTCGACAAGAGCCTGGTCCGCCATCTCGACGCGGCGGCCGGCGGCGACGAGCTGAGGGTCGTCATGCTCGAGACGATCAAGGCCTACGCCACGGCCCAGCTCGACACGCGGGCGGAGTTCGCCGAGGCGGCTCGGGAGGCCCACGCCCGCTACTTCGCGGAGCTCGCGCGTGGCGCGACTACCCAGACGGCCGCCGCCGAGCTCGACAACCTCCGGATCGCCTGGGCGAACGCGGTCGGCCGGAAGGACATCACGCGACTGGCCGACGTGCGCGAGGCGCTGTGGCCGATCTACGAGTCGCGCGGCTGGTACCACGCGACGATCCAGCTCGCCGACGATCTCCTCGCGGTCCGGGCGTCGTCACCGGAGAGTGCCGACGACTGGCAGACCGAGCTAACGCTGATGACGAGCCGCGCCAAGGCGATCACGCTCCTCCGTGGCTACACGGCCGAAGCGGAGGACGCCTACGCCGAGGCGCTTGCGCTCGTGAAGGAGCACGGCGAACTGCCGCAGCTCTTCCCCGTCCTCCGCAACCTCGGAAGTTTTTACGGCTATCGCGGCGAGGTCGACAAGGCTAATGAGTACGCGACGGAGATCCTCAAGCTCGCCGACACCACCGACGATGCGGGCATGCGGGTCACCGGCTACACGTACCTCGGCGCGAATACCGGGTTCGCCGGGCGGCTCGAGCCCGGGCTCGGATACCTCGACCAGGCGATCGCCACGTTCGAGAGCAGCGACTACGTGCCGCGCCGGCTGCGCCTGGGGCTGGACCCGCGGGTATCGTGCCTGACCACGTCAGGCTTCTTCCTCTGGCTCCTCGGCTACCCGGATCGCGCGGCGGAGCGAGCCGAGCGGGCGATCGCCGTCGCCACCGACCTCGACCATCCCTATTCGCTCGCGTACGCCTACTACCACGCCGGGTTCCTTCATCTCTGGCGGCGCGAACCGGACGTCATCGCGGAGCGGGCGGAGCGCTCGCTGCGCGTGGCCGAAACGAGCGACCTGCCGCTCTGGCGGGCGCTGGCGACCGTATTGCTGGGAGCGGCGACGAGCGCCCAAGGCCGGCCCGATGAGGGCATCCGCCGGATGGCCGACGGCCTCGATCAGTACCAGGGCCTGCGGACGCCGCCGGTCTTCTGGCCGATGATCCGCTGGATGCAGGCCGCGGCCCACGTCGACGCCGGAACGCCCGGCCCCGGCTTCCCGCTGATCGACGAGGCCCTCGAGATCGGCGGCAGCGACACGGTCCTCTCCCCGCTGTTCCACATCGTCCGCGGCGACCTGTCGCTGCTCGCCCCTGACGCGGACCCGGCCGCGGCGACGGCCTCGTACGAGCGCGCCTTCGGTGTGGCGGAGAGTCTCGGCGCGCGGATGCCCCAGCTCCGAGCGGCTGCTCGGCTTGTCCGCACGGCGCCCGCGTCCGACCGGGCACGTCGGGTGGAGGCGCTCCGAGCGGTCCACGCGACCTTGACAGAAGGGTTCGAGACGCGTGATCTCGTCGAGGCCACCGAGCTCCTCGCGATCTGACCGAGGCTCGCTCTCGTCTCACGCAGCGAGAATCGGCCTCATCCGTTCCACCATGGCCGCCGCACACGCCTCGTCGAGGATGTGGCGGCAGCCAGCGAGCGTCTCCGCGCCGACCAGGTTCGGGAACAACTCGCGTGCTCGGGGCAGGATGCGCGCGGGCGGGAAGAGGGGATCGTGCTCGCCGGCGAGGACCATGACCGGCGCCGCGAGGCCGGCCAGCTCCTCGACCGTCGCGTTGCGCGGCATCTCGGTGTCGAGCCGCGTCCCGCGGAAGGCGAGCTCGGTCGACTCCACGACGAACGGATCAGGGTTCGGCCCGGCGAGCCGCCGGACCGTGGCCTCGACGAGACCCGGCCGCCGGATCGCGAGGAAGGAGACGTAGCCCGCGGCGAGCGCGAGCATCGAACCGAGCGGCACGTCAGCAATCCCGGCCGGCACCACGAGCGCCGCCCGCCCGATCCGCGCCGGCCGATGCGCCGCGAGACGAAGCAGGATGCCCGCGCCGTACGAGATGGCGACGAACGCGGGCGCCTCGAGCCCGAGCCCGTCGAGGACCTGCTCGCACCACTCGCCGAGGCTCGCGTCGTTCGCCGACACGCGTCTGCCACTGCTCTTACCCGGCTGTCCGATCGTGTCCGGCGCGTAGATTCGGAACGCGCCCGCGAGAGGCGTCAGCCACGCGAGCGTCAGCGGATTGACGACGTTGCCACCCTGCAGCGCGAAGAGCGGCGGCGCACCCTCCGGCCCGGCAACCAGAACGTGGGTCGAGCCGAACGTCGTCTCGACCCGCCGCGACTCGGTCGGGAACGCCAGTCGGACGAGCGCACGGTCATAGAGCGCCTCGATCGCAGCGCGCGCCGCGTCGGACTTGTAGATCGAGTCTGGCTCCAACCGTCCCCTCCCGCGCCCACCGTCCCTCGGCGCTGTCACCCAAGCGTACGGGTCTGCGAAGACGGCCGCCGCTCGATCGGGTCTTCGGGTTGGCGCAAGCGCCGGCCGTGGCCAGCGTGCGCGGTCGAGCAGCATGACGTTTGACGCCGATGCGGGCAGTGACTCTGCGTTCACCCTCTCCGGACATGGACCGCATCGCCCTTCTCGACAACTACCGAACCGGGTCCGCGGGGCGCGGCAGGGCGCCCCAACGACCCCGTAGGGCTACCTGGCCCCGTTTTCGCGCATAACGTGCTCGTGGAGCGCGGCGCCCACGGCGCCGGCCGGCGCATCGGCGGCTGCGCCGTTTTCGCGCATGACGTGCTCGTGGAGCGCGGCGCCCACGGCGCCGGCCGGCGCAGCAGGGGCGGCGGCGTACTCGCGCAGGACGTGCGCCCGGAGGGCAGCGGTCGAGTCGAACACCTGGGCCGACCGGTCGCCAGTCGCGAACCATCCGGTCGCGGCCAACGCGAGCGCGGCCCCGAGCACGAATGCCATGAGGGCCCCCGCGCCGAGCGCGAGGATCCGGCCGATCGAAACCCTTGTCGAAACCGTGGTGGCTGTTGCCTGCATGGTCCGTACCCCTTTCCAGCTCTAGGCGGTTTGCCTGCTGGATTGGGGGCCGGTATCGCCGAACTTTTCAGCGTGAAAGATATGTGCGCTCGCGCTCCCATACAGGTAGAGGGCGTCTATCGTGGACGCTATCGGGCTGGAGGATGAGGGGTTTGGATCGAGCCCTGGTGGATCGAGCTCGCGCGGGAGACCGGGAGGCCTACGAACGCCTCGCCCGGGGGGTCGGCCCCGGACTGTTCCAGGTCGCGTACCGGATCCTCCGCGATCTCGATAGCGCAGAGGACGCGGTCCAGCGCGCACTCGTCGCCATCTGGCACGACCTGCCGAAGCTTCGCGACCCGGATCGATTCGAAGCGTGGGCCTACCGCGTGGTCACGAGAACGTCACTCGACGAGGCGCGTCAGCGGCGACGTCACGGTCTCGTTCGCGAAACGGTGCCGGTGGAGCCGAGCGAGCCGGACGCATCTCGCGCGGTGGTCATCCGCGACGAGCTCGGGCGCGCCTTCGACGACCTGCGCCCCGAGCACCGCGCCGTCGTCGTACTCCACTACTACGTCGGCCTGCCGCTCGCGGAGATCGCCGAGATCCTCGGCATCCCGTACGGCACCGTCGGGTCTCGATTGCACTACGCGCTGCAGCGCATGCGGACCTCGCTCGGGAATGACGACGACAGCGTTGAACGTCGCCCGGCCGCTGGGGAGGTCGTCCGATGACTTCACAGAACGGGTTCGATCGGACCCTGTCCGACTGGCTCGCTGCCGAGAGCGCGCCGGACGTTCCAGATTGGGTGTACGAAGGTGCATTCGCCGAAGTGAGAACGACCGGCCAGTCCAGGCCAATGGCGGACGCGCTGACACGCTGGCTGCGACCCCGCGACACCCTGCCCGGGCCGCGTCCCCAGGGCATGGGTGCGCGTCCAACGGTCAGCTTCGCCACGCCCGTGATCCTTGTCGTCGCACTCCTCATCGTCGCGCTGGTCTCGGCTGTACTCCTCGTCGGAGCGTCGCGGCTGTGGCCCGACCGCCTGTTCACGACCGACGGGTTCCACGCTGTCGGCTCGATCAGCGACCCGGGCGCCGGCGTGCCCGGGACACTTACCGCGCTGCCGGACGGCCGAGCCCTCGTCACCAATGGCACCAACCTGGATGTCTTCGACCCGGCAACCGGCCAGTTCGTTCGCTCGGACAGCCACCTCTCGGAGTCACGACAGGGCGAGAGGGCCACGCTCCTGCAGGACGGCACGGTCCTGATCGTCGGCGGCGGCGCGGCTGATCGGGCCGTACCCTCGTCGGGCGGTTCGGAGGCGGAAATCTTCGATCCGGCCACCGGTACAGTCACGCAGGTGGGTCCTACGCTGGAGCCGCACGTCGACGGATCGGCCACCCTGCTGGCGGACGGGCGGGTGCTACTCGTAGGAGGGGTCCCGTCTATCCAGCCGGAAGCGTTCGGCGAGCTTTACGACCCGGAAACACAGACCTTCAAACGCACAGGGTCGACGACATCAGCAACGCCTTTCCACCACGCCGTGCTGCTGGACGATGGAAATGTGCTGATCGTCGGAGGCAGAAACCACGCGGACGCGGGAGTCGATGCGTCCGCCGAGGTGTTCGACTCGAACACGGAGCGCTTCAGCGCGACGGGACCCATGGTGATCCGCCAGGGGGCCGCGACCGCAACCGTCCTGAGTGATGGGCGCGTCCTTGTCGTCGGAGGGCTGGAGTCGGATCCAGGGAGCAACGTCACGGCCGTGTCCGATGCCGTGCAGATCTACGATCCGGCGACGGGGACCTTCGCGCTCGCCGGTCGACTGCCGACACCTCGCTTGGAGCACGCCGCGGTGCCGCTTGCGGACGGAGACGTCCTGGTGATGGGCGGCAAGGCGGAGTGGTCGCCGGCCGCTGACACGCCAGCGGCGCTCACTGACGCGCTCCGTTGGGACCACGAGACAGGGGAGTTCGTCCCGGCTGGCTCGATGACTCGCGGGCGGAAAGGCTTTCTCGCGACGCGGCTCCAGGACGGCAAGGTCCTCATGATCGGCCACAATCCGTGGCGCCTCGACTTGGAACCGCCCCCGCCCCCGTCCGAGGAGGAGCTGGAATCGGTCTGGGCCGCCGAGGTGTTCGAGTAAGGCCCGCCGTCAGACGGCGTCCCCGCGCGGGCCGCTACCCCACCGAACGGATCCGACACGCCGACCAGAATTCTCCCCGCGAGGCGCTACGCCGGCCACTTCTCGAAACCGGAACCCCGGTGCCGATGCACCAGGGCCCCGCGTCTTTCGCCGGGCCGCGGACAGTAGCCCGCGGATGTGACTTAGCTGCAGCCGCTCGTGCTGCCGCAGTTCAGGCACTTATAGCAGGAGCCGTTCCGGACCATGATCGAGCCGCAGTCGGCGCAGCTGGGAGCGTCGGCCTGGGTCTGGAAGCTGACCTTCGTCGCCCCCAGGTTCAGCGTGATCGGCGCGGCAACGGATCCGTTGCCATGCCCGTTTCCATTGCCGTTGGCATGACCGTTTGCATGCCCGTTGCCATTGGCAATGACCTTCAACTCTTCCGGCACCGCGGGCACTGACTCCGTGGCGACGGCGGTGGCTTGGGGCTTGTCGTCCGCCGGCTTCGTCTCAGGCTGTGGCTCGACGTCGGCGATGGGCGCAGGAGCGGCGATCGCGTCAGGCGGGTTCGCGAACGCCAGTTCGCGTCCGCCAAGCGGCGCCGACTCCGAGAGCCCAGCGCCGAACCCACCCGGAGCCTCATCGACAACCGCCGAGCGATCAATGAGCCCAAGCGACGCCTTGTCGTCCGGGGACAGGAACCGCGAGCCGAGCCACCTGAAGATGTAATCCACGATCGACTTCGCGATCGGGATCTCCTGGTTGCCCGTGAACCCCGACGGCTCGAACCGGACATGGGCGAACTTGTTGACCAGGTCGCGCAGCGGCACGCCGTACTGGAGCGCCACCGACACCGTTGTCGCGAAGGAATCCATCAGGCCACTGACCGTGGACCCCTCCTTGGCCATCTTCAGGAAGATCTCGCCCGGCTGCCCGTCCGGATACAGCCCGACCGTGATGTAGCCCTCGTGGCCGCTGATGTCGAACCGGTGCGTGACGGCGGCTCGCTCGGACGGCAGGCGATGACGATGCGGCTTGGCGGCCTCGGCCTGGGCCGCCGCGAGCTGCTTCTTGAGCTGGGCCACGACCTCGGTGTCGGAGAGCGCGTCCGAGTCCTTCTTCTTGCTCGTCGACAGCGGCTGCGAGCGCTTCGAGTTGTCGCGGTAGATCGCGATCGCCTTGAGGCCCTGCTTCCAGCCTTCGAGGTAGACGTTCTCGATCTCCTGGGCCGTCGCGGCCTCGGGCATGTTGACCGTCTTGCTGATCGCGCCACTGATGAACGGCTGGATCGCGCCCATCATCCGTACGTGGCCCATGTAGTGGATGGACCGCTCGCCGTTGGCCGGCTTGAACGCGCAGTCGAAGACCGGCAGGTGCTCCGGCTTGAGGTGCGGCGCACCCTCGATCGTCTCGCGCTCGGCGATGTAGTCGAGGATCTCGCTGACCTGCTCGGCGCCGTAGCCGAGCTTGCGCAGCGCGGCCGGGACAGTCTGGTTGACGATCTTGAGGAAGCCCTCGCCGACGAGCTTCTTGTACTTGACGAGCGCGATGTCCGGCTCGACCCCGGTCGTGTCGCAATCCATCATGAATGCGATCGTCCCCGTGGGCGCGAGCACGGTCACCTGGGCGTTGCGGTAGCCGTTGACCTTGCCAAGCTCGAGCGCCTCGTCGTAGACGACGCGTGCCGCCTCGAGCATGTCGGCCGGGACGGCCTTGTTGTCCGGGATCCGGTAGGCCGCGTCGCGGTGCTTGCGGATGACCCGCAGGAACGGCTCGCGGTTCTGGTCGTAATCGAGGAACGGGCCGCCGTGGTCGCGGGCGACGATGCTCGACTGGCGGTAGGCCTCGCCGTGCATGATCGCGGTGAGGGCGGCTGCGTAGTCGCGACCCTCGTCGGAGTCGTACGAGAGGCCGCGGCTCATCAGCAGCGCCCCGAGGTTGGCGTAGCCGAGCCCGAGCGGCCGGAACCGGTGGCTGTTCTCCTCGATCTTCGGCGTCGGGTAGCTCGCGTTGTCGACGAGGATCTCCTGGGCCGTGATCGTGAGCCGGGCCGCGTAGCGGTAGGCGTCGACGTCGAACTCGCCGTCCGCGCGCACGAACTTCATGAGGTTCAGCGACGCAAGGTTGCACGCCGTGTCGTTGAGGAACATGTACTCGGAGCACGGGTTCGACGCGTGGATCCGGTCCGTGTTCGCCGACGTGTGCCAGTCGTTGATCGTGGTGTCGTACTGGATGCCCGGGTCACCGCAGACCCACGCCGCCTCGGCCATCTTGCGGAAGATGTCGCGGGCCTTGTACGTGTCCATGGCCTTGCCGTCGACGACGGCATGGGTCGTCCACTCCTGGTCGTCGACCACGGCCTGCATGAACTCGTCGGTGACGCGGACCGAGTGGTTGGCGTTCTGGAAGTAGACCGAGCCGTAGGCCTCGCCGGTGAACGAGGGGTCGTAGCCCTGCTCGATCAGGGCCCACGCCTTCTTCTCCTCGTTGAGCTTCGAGTCGATGAAGTCGATGACGTCCGGGTGACCGGCGTCGAGGATGACCATCTTGGCCGCGCGACGGGTCTTGCCGCCCGACTTCACGACGCCGGCGAAGGCGTCATAGCCCTTCATGAAGCTCACGGGGCCCGAAGCGGTGCCGCCGCCGGTCATCTTCTCCCTGGACGAGCGGATGGTGGAGAGATTCGAGCCCGCGCCGGAGCCGAACTTGAAGAGCATGGCCTCGGTCTTGGCGAGGTCCATGATCGAAGACATCGTGTCCTGCACCGAGTTGATGAAGCAGGCCGAGCATTGCGGCCTCTCTTCGATGCCGACGTTGAACCAGACCGGGCTGTTGAACGCCATCTTCTGGTGGACGATGAGGTGGGTCAGCTCGGCCTTGAAGGACTGCAGGTCCTCGTCGGTCGCGAAGTAGTGCTGGGTCTCCGCCCAGGACGCGATCGTGTTGACGACCCGATCGATGAGCTGGCGGACGCTCGTCTCGCGCTCCGGGGTGCCGACGTGGCCGCGGAAGTACTTGCTGACCACGACGTTGGTCGCGAGCTGGCTCCAGAAGCTGGGGACCTCGACGTCCTTCTGCTCGAAGACGACCTTGCCCGACTCGCTGCCGATGCTGGCGTTCCGGAGTTCCCACGTGATCTCGTCGTAGGGATGAACGCCAGGACGGGTCCAGCGGCGCTCGAAGGTGAGACCGGCGACCTGGTTCCCGAAGCCGTCCGTCCCGTCGAAGCTCGCCTTCCATGGGCCCGCCAGGGTGCGGGCGCGGCCTTTCCGCGGGGAGGAAGCCGTGGTGGCCGCGCCTGCGCCCCTCGTTGTGGGCTTCTTCACGTTGGCTCGATCCATGACCGGGATTGCGTCGCCATCGGGTCGGGCCATCGCTGTCGTCTCCTCCATCGGCAATTCGCCGGGCTCCCTCGTCGTAGCACTGCATGGGATGCGGTAGCTACGACCTTGTCGCGTCGTCGGGTCCCGAGTGGGACGCTGGGGGCCGCTTCCGGGCCGGCGGGACACTTCCGGCGGGAGGCTGTCTGGGCGTCTCGGTCGAGCTGGCGACCCCAAGAACGATACGCCGCTGTTGGACCGCAGTCAAGGCCAAAACCACAAGATGTAGCGTTCAGTGACACTGATCAACCACAAGATGTTGTGAATGGCCGAATCCACGATCGGGCCGTGCTCGTCCACGTTCGGGCGCCGGTTGTCCACGCTCGGGGAGCGACGTGTCCACCGTTCCGAGGCCGGTTGTCCGCTTGCTGTCCACAGCCATGGTAGCGAACAGGTGTTCGGTATAGCGTAGGTTTGTGGCCAAATCCTCGCCAAGATGAATGAACGGCCGAATCCGATGGCCTAAATGGTGGCCAAGAAGTCACAGCAGGGCGGACATGGCCGCTACATGGGCCTTCTGCAGGGCAATCGGGCGGCCCTGTTCGACCTCTCAGTCAAGGCGTGACTAAGTGGCCGTGAACCGACAGCGAAGGGCCTGCCGCCAGACTCAGCAGCATGAACGATCAGCGGGTCGGAACGGCGTTGCGCTCGGTCCGTCGGCGCAAACGGTGGTCGCAGGAGGAGCTGGCTCGGAAGGCGAGAGTGACGCAGTCCAGGGTCAGCCGGATGGAGCGCGGTCACATCGGCTCCATGCGCCTGGACGACATACGGCGGGTCGCGGCTGCCCTCGATATCCGGATCGACGTCTACCCGCGCTGGCGGGCTGGCGACCTGGATCGACTGCTGAATGCCAAGCACTCAGAGCTGCACGAGCTCGTCGCGCGCTGGTTCGCCGCGGAGCTCCCCGAATGGGTGCTCGCTCCCGAGGTGTCCTTCGCGATCTACGGCGAGCGAGGCGTGATCGACATCCTCGCCTGGCACGAGCCAACCCGCTCGCTCCTCGTCATCGAACTCAAGACGGCGATTGCGGACGTGAACGAGTTGCTTGGCGCGGCGCATCGGAAGGGGCGGCTCGCAACGCAGGTCGCTGGCGACCGCGGGTGGGATCCGTTGACCGTCAGCCAGTGGCTCATCGTCGCGGACACGAGGACCAATAGACGCCGGCTCGACGCACATCGGACCGTGATCCGCAACGCATTCCCAGACGGAACGTGGTCCATCCGCCGCTGGCTGCGACGGCCCAGGGATACGATCGCCGCCGTGACGGTGTGGACCGCTGAGCAGGCGAGGTTGCCCTACTCGACGGAGGACACCGTCAGGTAGTCGCGCCGCTCGACGAGCTCAACGACGGGCCCCACCAGAGCGATGTCTGCGGCGAGGCCCGAGTCGACCGCCGACCGACCGACAAAGAGCCGAACCGTTCCGGGCTCGATGATCCGCCGCAGGTCGGCGTCGACGTACGCCAGCTGCTCGGCTGACAGGTGGAACGTGACGGTTCGGCACTCTCCGGCGGCAAGGTGCACCCGCTGGAAGCCGCGCAGCTCGCGGACCGGCCGCGCCACGGTCGCCTCCTCGTCGCGGACGTAAAGCTGGATCACCTCGTCGCCGGTGCGCGGGCCGGTGTTCGTCACGTCGACCTGGATCGCCACCGTGTCGCCGGTGGTCTGGAGGAGGCGTCTTGTCGACCCGCAAGTGTTCGATCGCGAATGACGTGTACGACAGGCCGTGGCCGAACGGCCAGAGCGGCGACGACGTCCCGTCGACGTAGTCGATCTTCCAGTTGGACTTCCCGCCGGTCGGGTGGTGGCGGTAGGTCAGGGGCACCTGGCCGACGTGCCGCGGGATCGTGACGGGCAGCCGCCCGCCCGGGTCGACGTCGCCGGCGAGGATGTCGGCGATCGCCGCGGGACCGGCCTCGCCGGGCACCCACGCCAGGAGCACGGCCGCGCAGTGCTCGGCGGCCCACTCGATCGCGAGCGGCCGGCCGCTGACGACGACGAGCACGGTCGGTGTCCCGGTTGCCACGACCGCCTCGAGCAGTTCCTGCTGACGTCCGAGGAGGCCCAGATCGCGGCGGTCCCGCGACTCACCGGTCGTCGCGTCGTTGGTCAGTCCGGACCGCTCGCCGACGGCTACGATCGCGACGTCGGCGCCCTGGGCGACGGCGACCGCCTCGGCCAGCTCCTCGTCCGTGCCGTCCCGGAGACCGCTGCCGCGCGCGTGGACGACGCGCACCCCGAACCGGGCACGGAGCGCGGCCAGGATCGTCGGCATGCCGGACAGCTCGTCGACGGGATTGATGACGTCGCTGGATGGGAAGCCGAAGGGGTTGGCCTGGTGGCGCAGCTCCGCAAGCGTCTCAATGTGGGGCAGGTGGGCGTAGTCGCCGAGCAGGTCGCGGGGGCTGTCGGCGATCGGCCCGATGACGGCGATCCGGCCGATCTCCGGGGCCAGCGGCAGCGTTCCGTCGTTCTCGACGAGCGTCATCGACCGACGAGCCAGATCGCGGGCGAGTCCTTCCTCGACGGCGTCGAGGGCCGCGAGCTCGACCGCGGTCGGGGGCTCGACGTAGGGTCGATCGAAGAGGCCGAGCCGGAACTTCAGGCGCAGCGTCCGTTCGACGGCGAGGTCGACGAGGCCGACGTCCACGCGGCCGTCATCGACCGCCTGGTGCAGAGGGGTGCCGTACGCCGCGGTCGAGGGCAACTCGTTGTCCATGCCGGCCCGGAGCGCCATCGTCGCTGCGGTCCCGAGGTCCGCGGTCAGGCGATGCTCGCCGACGAGCATCTGGACCGCCGTGTAGTCGGAGGCGACCACGCCGGTCGAACCCCCATTCGTCGCGGAGGATCGACGTCAGCAGCTCGTGCGACGCGTGACAGGGAACGCCGTCGAGGTCGCAGTACGCAGGCATGACACTGGCGATGCCGGCCTCGCGAACGGCCGCCTCGAACGGCAGCAGCTGCTCGTCGCGCAGCTCACGCGGCCCGACGTGCGCGGGTGCCTGATTGAACCCGCCCTCGGCCAGGCCGTGCCCGACGAGGTGCTTGGCGGTCGCGGCAATGCCGTGCTCGAGGTCCGTCGCCCTGGAGCCCGCGGACGTATGCGCAACCGAGCACCGCGGCAAGGTACGGGTCCTCGCCGTACGTCTCCTCGACGCGACCCCACCGCGGGTCCCGGGTGATGTCGAAGACCGGTGCAAGGGCGACGCTCGCGCCGATCGCCTGCATCCGCCGGCGGATCGAGTCGGCGACGGCCTCGACGAGGACTGGATCAAACGAGGCTGCCGCGCCGATCGACTGCTGGAACGAGGTCGCCTCGCGCGCGAGCAGCCCGTGGAGCGTCTCCTCGTGGAGGAAGGCCGGGATGCCGAGGCGCGTCTCCTCGACGAGGAAGCGCTGGATCGCATTGCCCGCCTCGGCTGCCGCAATCGGGCCGAGGTTCGTCGCGCCGGCCACTCTGCTGACGTGGCCGATGCCGTCTGCGAGGCGCTCGCTGATGAGCGCGGGATCCAGCTCCGTCTCGCTCCGGAACAGCTCGAACGACCAGAGCGAGCCGAGCTGGGCGAGCTTCTCGTCGAGCGTCATCCGTCCGAGCAGATCGGCGACGCGGGCGTCAACCGGCACGCTCGCATCGCGGTACCGCTCGTCGATCGTGGCCATCAGCCCTTCACGGCCCCGCGCGTCAGGCCGCCGATGAGCTGGCGCTCGGCGACAACGTAGAAGAGGAGCGCCGGAATGAGGGCGAGCGTCGTGTAGGCCAGGATCCGTGCCGTGTCGGACGAGTACTGCGTCGAGAAGTTCGTCACGCCGAGCGGCAGTGTCCAGTTCGCCTGGTCGGACAGGATGATCAATGGCAGCAGGAAGGCGTTCCAGCTCGACACGATGGCGAGGACCGAAACGGTCGCCAGCGCCGGCCGGGACAGCGGCAGCAGGACCCGCCAGAAAAACCCGAACGACCCGCACCCGTCGATCGCCGCGGCGTCCTCGAGCTCGACCGGGATGCTCCGGAAGAACGGCCGCAGGATGATGATCGTCAGCGGCAACGTGAACGCCGCCTGGGGAAGCGCGATCCCGAGCGCGCTGTCGAGCAACCCGACCGTCCGGATCAGGATGAACAGCGGCAGGATTGCGACGGCGGCCGGGAACAACAGCCCGAGCGTGAAGAACGTGAACAGCACCTCCCGGCCTCGGAACCGCCGTCGCGCGAACACGAACGCCGCGAGCGAGGCGAACGCGACAACGGTCAGCGTCGTGAGCACCGCGATCAGGATGCTGTTGCCGAGCTGCTGCCAGAAGCTTTCAGACCCGAGCACCTCGGTGTAGTTCGAGGTGATCCACGGGTCGGGCAGCCCGACGGGATTCACCGTGAGCTGGTAGTTGTCGCGGAACCCGCCGAGGGCCGCGTACTGGATCGGGATGACGATCACGGCGGCAAGGCCGAGCAGGATCGCCCAGCGGGCGACGCCGGAGACGGCCGCGGTCAGCCGGACGGTGGCCGATCGCGTGGCGACGTTCGGGATCGCGTCGGCCGCCATCTATCCAGCCCCCCCGGTGAGCGCGCCGTCGACGTCGCGCCGCAGGACGAAACGCTGGTACGCAAGCGCGACGACGAGCGCAGCGAGGAAGAGAATCACCGCGACCGCGCTGCCGTAGCCGAGCTGGAACCGCTCGAAGCCGCGGTCGACGAGGTACGTCGCCATCGTGTTGGAGGCGTCGACCGGTCCGCCGCCCGTCGTGACCCAGACGAGGTCGAACAGCTGGAGCGCGCCGATGATCGAGAGGAACACCGATACCCGGATCGTGGGTCCGAGAAGCGGCAGCGTGACGTAGCGGATCGATTGGCGGCGCGACGCGCCGTCGATCGCCGCGGCCTCCTCCAGCTCGCGCGGGATCCCCTGGAGACCGGCAAGCATGAGGATCATGTGGAAGCCGAAGTACTTCCAGGAGATGATCACGAAGAGCGCCCAGAGGACGGTGTCAGGGTCGGCCAGCCACGGGTAGTAGAGCGACTCGAGGCCGACCGTCGTCAGCGTGCCGTCGGCGAGGCCGCCCGGCTGGAGGATCAAGCGCCAGACGATGCCGGCGATGACCTCGGCGATCACGTAAGGCGCGAAGAAGAGCAGGCGGAAGACGGCGCGCCCCGGGAAACGCCGGTTGAGCATCAGCGCGATGCCCAGCGAGAACGGGATCTGGATCGCGAGCGACAGCACGATGATGATCGCGTTGTGGGTCGCGGCCTTCTGGAAGACCGGGTCGGACAGTGCCTTCTGGTAGTTCTCCAGCCCGACGAAGTCGGACAGCGGCTTCAGCCCGTTCCAGTCGTACAGGCTGTAGTGCGCGGCCTGGACAATCGGGATGATGACGAACAGGCCGTACAGGAGGAACGCGGGCAACAGGAAGAGCGCGATGACCCCATAGCGGTTGAATCGCGAACGGGCCAGCAAGTTGCCGGCCCGTTCGGTGCGTAGGGTCAAGTGGATCGACCGCCTACTTGGCGGCGTCGGTGATTGCCTGGGTGACCTGCTCGGGTGTGCCCGTCCCTGCGAACAGGGTTGCGACGGCGTCGTTGATCGCCGCGCCGAGATCCGGGTTGGTCGCCTGGTCGAGATAGAGCTGGACGAAGTCGGCCTTGGCCCGAGCGTCGAGGACCGACGCCAGGTTCGGGTCGGTCACGGAGCTCTCGGAGCCGATGGTCACCGGCAGGACGCCGGTGTTCAATGCGCCCCAACGATCGGCCTGAGCCTTGTCGCTGATGTACTTCAGGAACTCGATGGCCTCCGGCGGAGCGTCCTTGCCGACGGCGAAGCCGTTGCCACCGCCGAACCCGTCGGTCGGCTTTCCGGCGCCGCCATCGACGCTCGGGAACGGGAACCACTCGAGATCCCAGGTGACGGCCTTCTTGTCAGCGGTATTCGCCTGCATCGTGCCAGGCGCCCACTGGCCCTGCAGCAGCATCGCGGCGTCCTCGACCGCCGTGGAGGCAGCCGAGCCGCCCGCGCCATCCCAAACCGCCGCCAGGAAGCCTTCCTGGAACGGCTGCTTGTCTACGAGCTCCTTGACCTTCGTGCCAGCCTCGACGAAGCAGGCATCGGTCCAGTCACCGGAGCTGATCGCCGCATCAAGCTTGTCCTTGCCACACTCGCGAATCGCGAGGTAGGCCCACCAGAACATCTCCGTCCAGGTCGCCGGGCTGCCGCCGACCGAGATCGGCGTGATGCCCGCTGCCTTGAGCTTGTCGACCGCAGTCAGGAAGTCCTCCCACGTCGCCGGCGGCTCCGTGATCCCGGCCTGCGTGAACAGGTCCTTGTTGTACCAGATGCCGACCATGCCCAGGTCGTTCGGGATGCCGTACTGCTTGCCCTCGTACTGGTACATGCCCATCGCGCCGGCATTCATCGTGTCCGCCCAGTCGGCGACGTCGGCGGTGATGTCCTTGAGCACGCCGGCATCGACCTGCTCGGCCATGCCGCCGCCGCCCCACGACTGGAAGAGGTCAGGAACGTTGCCGCCCTGGAGCTCCGTCGTGAGCTTCGGCTTGAACGTGTCGTTCTCGAGGACGGTGATGTCGAAGGTCACATTCGGGTGCGCGGCCGTGAACTCGTCGGCCATGTCCTGCCAGAGCGACTTGCCCGGGTCGTTGTTGTTGATGTGCCACCACTCGATCGTGACGGGCTCGCCACCCGAGGCGGCCGATGCAGGCGCTTCAGAAGCGGCGCCGGCCGATGGCGCGCCTTCTGAGGGAGCAGCCGCGGACGGAGCAGCCGTGCCGCCTCCACTGCTACATGCTGCGAAGACGAACAATGCGGTCGCCAGAAGGACCGCAATCCGGGGACGGGTTCTCATTGGCCAAGCCTCCTCGTGGTACCTGGACGCGTCACGGCGCGGGAACGGGCACGGTGGGCGACGACATCTCCTCCGATGCGATCATCTGCACCCCGGTCGTTAACCGGGCGTGTCCCACGTGCACGATCCCGCCCCGCCAGGGAGGAGGAGTCTGGCGGGGACGGAATCGGCGGTCAGCCACATCGATCATTGCCGTCGTCGGACGCGCCCCGCTCGGTCGCGGTCTCCTCCTCGAAAGTTGCGGAGCGGCGTTCGATACTTTCGGCGCGGTCAATGTAGGCGTGTGGTTCGGTAGCTGTCAATGCAGTGTCTCGGCCATTCGATCCCTAACGCGCCCCTGATGCACCGGCCGCAACCCTTTGCGTCGAAACTTTCGTTGCGTGCCGCTGTTCGCTACACTGCGCCCGTGGCCTCGCCAAATCCGACCCATCCCGGTGGTTCCCCGCCCACGACGATCGCCGACATCGCCGAGCTGACCGGCGTGTCCGTGCCGACGGTATCCAAGGTGATCAACGGGCGGTCGGACGTCTCGGCCGAGACGCGACGACGCGTCGAAACCGCGATCCGCGAACACGGCTATCGCCGGTCACCCGGCTCGCGCCCCCGGACACCGCTCCTCGAGGTGATCTTTCATGAGCTCGAGAGCGAGTGGGCGCTCGAGATCGTCCGTGGCGTGGAGCGCGTCGCCGGGCAGCATCACCTGGCGGTCGTCCTGAGCGAGATGCAGGGTCGGCGATCGCCCGGTCGAGGCTGGATGGAGGGCGTGCTGGCCCGACGGCCGACCGGCGTGATCGCGGTTTTCTCCGATCTCAGCGAGTCGATGCGGGAACAGCTCGCGACGCGCGGCATCCCCTACGTGATCGTCGACCCGACCGGGGAGCCGCTCCACGACACGCCGTCGGTCGGCGCGACCAACTGGAACGGCGGGCTGACAGCGACACGCCATCTCCTGGCGCTCGGCCACCGGCGGATCGGGGTCATCGGCGGGCCAGAGTGGATCCTGTGCAGTCGCGCGCGCCTCGACGGCTACCGGGCGGCGATGGACGAGGCCGGCGTCCCGATCGGCCCGGACCTTATCAGCCACGGTCGATTTCACGTCGAGGAGGGCATCGACCGAGGACGGGCGCTGCTCCGCCTCAAGGACCGGCCAACAGCGATCTTCGCCGGCAACGACCTGCAGGCCCTGGGCGTCTACCAGGCCGCGCGCGAGGCCCGGCTCCATATCCCCGAGGACCTGAGCGTCGTGGGCTTCGACGACCTGCCGGTCGCGCAGTGGGTGGGTCCGCCGATGACGACCGTCCGGCAACCGCTCATGGACATGGCCACTGCGGCCGCGGGGATGGTCGTCGCGATGGCACGCGGCGAGACGCCGAAGCAGACACGGATTGAGCTCGCGACCGAGCTCGTGGTCCGCGAGAGCACCGCGCCGCCGGCCGGCTGAGACGGCCGAAGCCGGACCTACGGCTGGCGGTCGCCCAGGCGTTCGTCGACTCAATCACGTTCGACTGACATCGCCGAATCCGGAGCGAAGGCTCGGCACTCGCGCGTCGGGTCTTCGCTCGTGCGGGCGGCGCGTTACCCTCTGCCCTGACCGGTGTTGCCATTGGCGGGGGTAAGCGTCCCAGGGGTGGGGTGGTATGGACGGCTTCCTTGCCGCGGTGCAGCGGACGGGCTCGAGTGGCGGCTTCGGCTACGGCGGCAAGTCCGGCAGCTCGCCCGCGCCATTCGATGCGGTCGACGGGAGCCGGCTGGCCGGTCCCAGCGGCAGCCATCCGCTTGCGGCGGTCCGGCTCGAGGAGCTCGTGCGGACCGCGAGCGACGACCTCGACGGCTCGATCGAGATCGACGCCCCCGTTCGTGTCGGCGAGGGGATCCGCGGCAGGCTTCGCGTCACCGCCGGTCGCGACATCGAGGCCCGCGGCGCAGTCCTGCGGCTCGTCGGAGTCCGGCTCACCGAGCAGCGCCGGTCCTACGAGCAGCGCGACAGCAAGGGCCAGGTGACGCGCAGCGAGCAGTGGGTCGAGGTCGATGGCCGGCTGTTCGAGACGCTGCCCTTCACTGAGCCGGTGCTGCCAGCCCGGCTCGCCGCCGGCCAGACATTCGAGGCCGAATTCAACTTGCCGGCGCCGCGGCTCGGGCCGCCGTCGGCGCACCTCGGGCCGGCGCTGCTAGCGTGGGCGCTCGATGCGCGGTGGGATATCCCGATGGGTTCGGACGAACACGTGGCGGCACTCGTTGACGTGGAGCAGCACCCCGACTATCTGCGATCCGGGGCGGCGGGCCTGGCCGAAGGGTCGTTGTACGACGCCTGGCAGACCGGTGACGCGTCCATCGCGGTCTCGCCCCTCCCACCGCTGGCCGCGGGTTCGGAGGTGGACGTCACGGTGACATGGCCGTCGGCAGGGTCGGGGAGGGGAGCCCGGCTCGAGCTGCAGGCCGACGTCGCGGCACCGAACGGGATTTCGGACCTCGTCGTGTGGTCGGCAGCGCTCGACCCGGCCGCGTTCCGCGATGGCGTCACCGTCCGAGTGCCCATCCCGGACGACGCGCCGCCCACTGTTTCCGCCGAGCGCGTCGGCGTGAACTACCGGATCCGCGCACTGGTCGACCGGCCGATGCGCTCGGATCTCGCTGTCGAGCGGGCGGTCGCGATCCTCTGAAACCTTTCGGGCCCTCCCTGTCTCAGGTGGGTGTCGACCCCATTTCCTGGGAGATCCCCGAGTGCCCCATGTTGCCCGTCACCTGCTCCTCGCCTTGCTCGCGGCGTTCGTCGGCGGCGGTTTCGTTGCGCCCGTCGCCGTCTCCGCGGCGAGCGTCACCATCCGAATCACCGACCGCGTCTCACCGGCCGAGGTGACGGTCCCCGCCGGCGCGACGATCAGGTTCGTCAATGCCGACGGCGAGCGGCATCGGATGCGCTCGCAGTCGGGGCCTGCCGAATTCGACTCCCACAATCTCGAGCCGGACCAGTCGTATTCGATGAAGCTGACGGCCAAGGGCACCTACACGTACCTCGACGAGCGCGAGGACGACGACACGCGCTATCACGGGCGGATCGTGGTTGGCGGGAGCTCGGGGTCGGCGCCGAAGCCGTCGACGGGCGGCGGTGGCTCGACGTCCGCGACGACATCGTCGGATTCGGTCTCGATGGCTGGGCGTGCCTTCAGCCCGGCCACGGTCACGATCGCGGCCGGCGGCTCGGTCACGTTCCGCAACGACGACGACCGCGGCCACACGGTCACGGCCAGGGACGGGACATTCAACAGCGGCACGATCGCCGAAGGCGGGTCATGGAAACGGACGTTCAAGCAGGCCGGCACGTTCTCTTACCTGTGCGCGATCCATCCCGAGATGGCCGGCAAAGTGGTCGTCAAGGGCTCCGGCGGCTCGGGCGGCTCCGGCGGCTCGGGTGCGGCTCCGGCCGCGACGCCGAAGCCGAGCCCTAAGCCGAGCCCGAAGCCGACCCCCACTACCACGCCGAAGGCGGCCCCGTCGACGGCGTCCGAAGCCGAGATCCGGGACTTCTCGTTCGCGCCGCCGAGCATCAGCGTTCCGGTGGGTTCGACCGTCACGTGGCGGAATGTCGGGCAAGCGCCGCATACCGTGACGGACGCGGACGGGTCATTCGACTCCGAGATGATCGCGGCCGGCGGGTCGTGGGCCCGCACATTCGAAACGACAGGGACTTTTGCCTACTTCTGTTCGTTCCATCCGCAGATGGAGGGCGTGGTCGAGGTTACAGCCGGCGAGGTCGCGGCGGCGCCGGCGACGCCAGGGGTCGCGGCGACACCAGTGGTGGCGGCGACGCCCGAGCCGACCCCGTCGCGTCCGCGTCGCTCGCACCGGCGGCAGTCGCTCCGGCTGCGACCCAGCCGCCGCCGCCGTCCGAACCCCCGTCCGAGGCGACTACGGTCTCGACCCAGGGACCGAGCTTCGGCGGCGAGCTCATGGTCCGCTTCGTCATCGTCGGACTGCTGATCGGCGGTGCGTTCCTGCTCTTCGTCCGCGCGGTCGGCGGCTCGGTCCGTAGACGTCCGGACGAGGCGATAAGCGCTGGATAAGTGCCTCGATCATCGTGCCCTGGTGTATGAGGGCCGACTCGGTGCCGCGATCCGGCTGCTGCGCCAACGACGCCACTGGACCCAGGCGGATCTCGGTGCCCGCGCGGGAGTGTCGGACACGACGATCAGCCGGATCGAACGAGGACACGTTCGGTCGCTGACGATCGCGACGATCCAGGAGGTGGCGGGCGAACTCGACATCCGCGTGGATCTCGTGCCTCGGTGGCGGTCGGGTGACCTGGACCGCTTGTTGAACCGACGGCACTCGACGCTGCACGAACTGGTGGCGCGCTGGTTCGGAGAGGTCGTTCCGGCGTGGGTTCTTGCGCCCGAAGTCTCCTACTCGATCTACGGCGAGCGCGGGGTCATCGACATCCTGGCATGGCACCCAGAACGGCGGGCACTTCTCATCATCGAGCTCAAGACGGACATCGTGGACGTGAACGACCTGGTCGGGGCCGCGGACCGGCGTCGGCGGCTGGCGCGGACGATTGCCGCTGAGCGCGGGTGGGATCCCGCGACGGTGTCGGTCTGGGTGGTCGTGGCGCCCGAGCCGCACGAACCGACGAAGAGTCGCGGCCCATGAGGCGATGCTTCGGGCAGCCTTTCCGATGGACGGCCGTGGACTGCGAGCGTGGCTCCGGAACCCGGCGGGACCGGTCGCCGGCCTTTCGTTCTGGCCAGATTCCCGTGCAGGGAAAGTAAGGCCGGATCTAACGCCCGCCCGACGCGTCCGGAGGCCCCGGTCGGCCTGAATCGGGCGAATCCTTGGCCAACTTCCCGGCTGGTGGGAATCTGGCTGGGCAGGTCGTCCGCGAGGTGGCCTAAGCGCCCGGGGGTGGGAATTTGGCCAGATTGCGGAAGGCAAGAGCGGGTCCCGGCGGTGCGGCCTGGGAGACGCGCGCGGGCCGCGGAATCGGGCTACCGGCAGTGCCAGCCGCCGTCGACGATCAGGTCGACCCCGTTGACGGCCGTGTTCTCGAGCAGGAACACCACCGCGTTGACGATTTCGTCCATGCGGCAGAGGCGCTGGATCGGCGTCTCCGAGGTGTACCTGGCGATCGCCGCCGGCTTTTCGGACCAGTAGGGGCTGTCGCCGACGACGCCCGGGTGGATCGAGTTGACCCGGATGGGCTTGAGCTCCTCGACCAGCGTTCGGGTCAGCCCGACGACGCCACCGTTGACCGTCGTGACGGTGGTCGAGCCCGGGTAGGGGCGCTCCTTCGCCATGCCGCCGAACAACACGACCGACGAGCGCGGCGAAAGACGATCGCGGAGCGCGCTGACCACGGCCGTGTACCCGACGAGCTTGAGCGTCACGAGCCGAATCGCGCGGTCGAGGTGGTACTCGGCCACGGTGTTGTGGTCGCGCTCGATCGCGGCGAGCACAAGGTGCTCGACGGGCCCGACGTCTGAAAGGAAGTCGGCGATCTTGTGGGGCCGGGCGAGGTCGAAGGTGAGGCCGCGGACCCGGCCGCCTTCCGCAGTCACCATCGCCACCGCGGCGTCCACGTTCTCCTTCGACTGCCCGGTCAGGACCACCTCGTGGCCAGTCGCTGGCGTAGTGCTTGACGATCTCCAGCCCGATGGCCCGCGTGCCTCCGACGACGACGACCGATCCGTCTCCTGCCATCTACTCCTCCTCCTCGAACCGCTTCCAGACCGGCACCCAGCGGTAGGCATGGCGCGCCGGCGGCTGCGGTGCCTGGGTCTCGATCCAGCGCACCCGACCGGTGCCGTTGTTGTAGAAGCCATGCACGGCGCCGACGCCGGCGAACACCACGTCGCCGGCCCGCACCGTGTGGACCGTGCCGTCGAGCTCGGCCTCGCACTCGCCGTCGAGGAAGAAGTACGCCTCCTCGAACGGGTGGTCGTGCTGCTGGGCCGAGCCGCCCGGCTCGTAGTCGACCGTGAACATCGTCAGCAGCTCGGCGCCGAACACGCGGTCGATCAGCATCTTCACCGAGATCCCGCTGTACACGACCAGCGCCGTGTCCATGCCCGCGGACGCACGGCCCCGCGCGGGATCGGTCAGACGCAAGCGCCTCGGCCTGCGGCGGCGTTCCGTCGTAGTGGCCGACCCAGCGCAGGCGCGGATCGCCGAAGGCCGGCCGCACGGCGCGCGCGTCCAGCCCGGCGAGGTCCGGCGGCGTCTTCTCGAAGAACGTGTCCTTGCGGCCGGCGTCGGGTGCGAGTCGCTGCGGCGTGTTCATCGACATCCAGCGGACCGGCTCGTCGCGCGCGTTGGCCAGGGTGTGCTGCACGCCGATCGGGATCAGCGCGAAGTCGCCCTTGTGCAGGCGATGGACGGTGCCGTCGACCTCGAGCAGCAGCTCGCCGCCGAGGACGTACAGCGACTCCTCGAACGAATGGAAGTGGCGACAGAGCCAGCCGCCGGCCTGGAAGGAGCCAATCGCGATCTCGGTGTGGACGGCGCCCTGCTCGGGGCCGACGACGACCGCCCGGGCGAGGCCATGCGCCGTCGGCGGAGGAGGGAGCGGCGTGGCGACCCGATCCCAGTCAACCCGTCCGACGTAATGCGCCACGCCTGCCTCCGCTCCGAGGTGCCGAGGAAACGAGTGTGCAGTGTCAGTACACAGCGGTCAAGCAGGGTTGAACCTAACGTGACGCTCTCGTCGGCGCCGCTGCGCGGGCGAGGCCTGGCCCAGGTCGGCCGGGCCCCGGCCGAGCACGAACCAGATCGCGTGCACCGGCTCGTCGCCGGCGTTGAAGAGCCGATGCGGCCGTCCCGAATCGAACGCGACGGCGTCACCCGGGCCGAGCACGTACTCGTCGAACCCGATGTTGACGCCGAGCTGGCCGCTCAGGACGTAGCCCCACTCCTGGCCGCCGTGCCGCTGGAACTCGTGCTCCGGGCTCGACGCGCCGCCGACCTCGTAGGTCACGTACAGGAAGTCGACATTCGGCAGCGAGGCCGTCGTCAGCCGTTCCCAGATGACGCCCGACGCGAGCCGGATCGACTTGCGATCGGTCGCCCGCTGGACCGGACCGGCCGGCATCGTCGCCGCGCTCGGTTCCTCGGCGGTTGCGCCGGCTCGGGTGCCGGCGACGGCCGTTTGCGCGTCGGGGTAGACCAGCTCGTCGAGCGAGATCCCGAGCTCGGTCACGATCGCGTAGAGCGTGCTGACCGACGGCTTGGCGCGCCCGGTCTCGACCTGGGAGATCAGGCTCGGCGAGACGCCCAGCCGTTCGGCGAGGCCGCGCAGGCTGAGGCCGCGCGACACTGACGCGCCTCGCGCAGGCGATCGCCCATCTCGCCGTATTCGAGCCCTGCACCATTCCCGCTGTTGCGGCTCACGAACCCTCCCTCAGGACGTCCACGCATCGTAGTCCGTCACTCGGCTTCCACGAGGTTCGGCTGTGCCAGCCGGCCGCCGGCCTTCCGGCGGATCCGCTCCGCCGATTCGTTCGCATCACGCATCAGCGCCGCGGCGTCGATGCCGACGAGCTCGCCGCCGCGTTTGACGAATCGACCGCCGACGAGCACGGAGTCGACGTTGGCGGGCGTCACCGTCCGGACGATCGCCGACTCGACGGCGGCCAGCGGCCCGACGTTGAGGTCGTCGGCCCGGATCAGCAGGATGTCCGCCGCCTTGCCCGGCGTCAGCGAGCCGACCTCGTCGCCGAGGCCGAGCGCCCGGGCGCCGGCGAGCGTGCCGATCTCCAGGACGCGGCGGAACGTCAGCGCGGGGAGCGACGCCGTCGCCGTTCCCTCCCACGGGATGCCCATGTTCCAGGCCACGTTCATCGCCTGGAAGAGGTCGACCGGCGCGAGCGACGTGGCGTCGATCGAGAACGACACGTCCACGCCGGCCGCCAGGAACGACAGCAGCGCCGCGCGCGGATCGCCGGCATCGCCGAGCCGCAGCTCCGAATGGACGGCGTAGCTCAGCGGGGTGCCCGTCCGAGCCAGCGCCGCGCGGTCCGCCTCGGTCGCGGCAAGGAAGTGGGCGATCAGGAAATCCGGCCCCAGGTAGCCCTTGCGCTCGAGCTCCGTCGCGTCGACCGCGGTCGACGCGCCCTGAACGGTGTGGATCGCGACGGGCAGGCGGCGGGCCGTCGACCTCTGCCATCTCGGCGTCGAACACGGCCATGCTGCCGAGGTCCGGTCCCCGCAGGTTGACCCCGAGATGGACGCGCCCGCCGAACGCCCCTTCGCCCTCGAACCACTCGCGTCGGACGCGGTCGATGTCGGTGAAGTCGAGCGGCGTGTCGACGTCGAGGAAGTCGATATGCCCGTACGCGTACCGCGCCCGGGCCGGGATGTCGCGATGGGCCGACAGCTCCGCGTCCGCGTGCTCGGGTGTGCGCGTGTTGTGCGACCAGTTGTGGACCGTGGTGATCCCGGCGTTCAGCGCCTCGGCCAGCCCGAGCGCCACGCTCCGGTAGAAGTCCTCGGGCTCGTAGAGGGCCGATGTCGCCCACTTGGCCGGGAAGTACTCGAAGTCCTCGGTCACGAAGTTGCGCCCGAGCGAGCTCCACATGTGCCAGTGGGTCTCGACCAGGCCGGGCATCACGATCATCCGCGAGGCGTCGACGACCTCGGCGTCGCGGACGCCGCAGCCGACCCGGGCCGACCTCGGCGATCCGCCCGTCGCGGACCAGCACGTCCGCGTCGTTCAGGGTGCCGATCGCCGGGTCGACGCTGACGACGGTGCCGCCGCGGATGAGCAGATCAACGGTTCGGGGCCACGGTCAGCGCGGTCCCTCCTAGAGGCCGACGAGCTGGGCGATGAGCGTCTCGTTCGAGCGGAGCGCCTCGGGTTCGCCGGTCCACGACAGCACGCCGCCGTCACCGATGACCGCGACGCGATCCGCGACCGACAGTGCGAGGTCCACGTTCTGCTCGGCGAGCAGCACGCCGTGGCCGCGCTCCCGGACGTCGCGGATCCGCTCGCCCACCTGGCCGACCACGGCAGGCGACAGCCCCTCCGACGGCTCGTCCATGATGATCAGGTCGGGGTTGGCCATCAGCGAACGGCCGATCGCGAGCATCTGCTGCTCCCCGCCGGACAGCGTCCCGGCACGCTGGCGCGAGCGTTCGCGCAGGCGCGGAAACAGCTCGTACACGGAGCCCACGTCCCACTCGTCGCGGCCGCGTTGCTGCCGCGGCGATCCGCAGGTTCTCCTCGACGGTCAGCGAGGCGAACACCCGCCGGCCCTGCGGCACGATGCTGATGCCCGGACGCGCGACCTGGTGGGCCGCCAGCGTCCGGACGTCCGACCCACGGAAGCGGATCGAGCCCGCTGTCGCGACCGGCGGGCGGAGTCCGCAGATCGACCGCAGCAGCGTCGTCTTGCCCATCCCGTTGCGACCGAGCAGCGCGAGCACCTCGCCCTCGCCGACGCTCAGCGAGATGCCGTTGAGCACCCGGGCCGAGGCGTAGCCCGCTTCGAGATCGACGACCTCAAGCACGGCCCACCGCCCGGCCGAGGTAGACCGCCTGGACGGTCTCGTCGCGTCGCACGTCGTCGGGGGTCCCCGATGCAATGACCTTCCCGTTGTGCATGCACATGACGCGATCGGCGAGCCCGAGCGCCAGCGACATGTCGTGCTCGATCAGGAGCACCGGGAGGGTGCGCGGCAGATCCTCGAGCAGCTTCCTGAGCCGTCCCCGCTCGGCGATCGCGAGACCCGGCCGCCGGCTCGTCGAGCAGCAGCAGACGCGGCTCGCTGACGAGCGCCATCGCGACCTCGAGCTGGCGTTGCTCGCCGTGCGACAGGTCGGCGACCCGGTCTCGGGCGCGGCCCTGGAGGCCGGCGTGCTCGAGCGCCTCGCGTGCCGCCCGACCCGGCTCGTCGTCCGCGGACATCCGACTCCAGAACCGCCACCGGTCGCGGCCGCGGGTCTGGCTCGCCAGCCGGACGTTCTCGAGCAACGGTCAGGCCGACGAAGAGATTCGAGACCTGGAACGTCCGGGCGAGGCCGAGCCCCGCCCGGTGGTGTGCGGCCATCCGCGTCACGTCCCGGCCCAGCAGGTTGATGCGGCCGCCGGACGGCCGCATCTCGCCGGCGATGAGCCGGAACAGCGTGGTCTTGCCCGCGCCGTTCGGTCCGATGACCGAGACCCGCTCGCCCGCGCCCAGGGTCAGCGAGACCCCGTCGACGGCGACGACACCGCCGAAGCGGCGGCTGACCCCGTCGAGGGCGAGAGCGGGCGGGCCCGCGTCGATCATCGGTTGGCTACTGCTGGCCGGTGTAGTCGCGGCTGAACACCGGGTTGGCGAGGAACGCGTCCTTGCCGTAGGTCCAGAACTGGCTGACGTCCGGGATCGTCTCGTCGACGACGTTCCAGTACTTGCCGTCGTCGCGGGCCTCGACGTGCTCGCGGTTGACCCCGCCGACGATGTTGTTCGTGTCGTCGAACGAGATCGGGCCGTAGACGCTGTCGTCGAAGGTGAGGCCCTGGGCCGCCTTCACGAAGTTCTCGCCGTCGACCACGCCGCCGGTCTGCTCGAGGGCGCCCGCGATGACCTGCGCCATCAGGTACGAACCGGCCGAGTAGAGCGACGGGATCTCGTCGTAGCGGCTCTCGTACTCCTCGACGAATTTCTGGACCTCGGCCGAGTCACGACCCTCGGTCCAGTAGCTGAAGCTCGTGATCCCGTTGGCCGCCTCGCCCTGGTCGCGCAGGAGCACCTGGTCGGCGAAGCAGCAGTTGCCCGACGAGCGGCGTGTCCTGCATGCCGAAGCTGGTCCACGCTTCCCAGAAGAGGATGGCGTCGGGGCCGCCGGCGGAGCCGACGAACACGACGTCCGCGTCGGCGGCCTGGGCCTGCGTCACGTAGGTGCCGAAGTCCTGGGTGCCGAGCGGGTGCCAGATCTGCTCCTTGATCGTGCCGCCGGCACCGGTGAAGCCGGACACGAAGCCGCCGCAGCTCTCCCAGCCGAAGCCGTAGTCGGGGCAGATGGTCACCGCGTTGCGGTGGCCCTGGTCGTACGCCCACTGGCCGGCCGGGAAGTTCGACTGGCTGCTGGTGTAGCCGACGCGCATGACGAGCGGGTTGAACAGGCGCTGCGTCAGGTCGTCGGCGCCCGAGATGTGGAACGACGGAACGCCCTGGCCGGCGACGTAGTCGGCGACCGCGTAGGCGGTGTTGGCGAGGATCGGGCCGGCCGTCATGTCGACGCCGACCTCTTCGACGAGCCGCCGGGCCTTGGTCAGCGCGACCTCCGGGTCGCCGGCGTCGTCCTCGTAGACCGTCTCGACGGTGACGCCGCCGGCCGTGTTGCCGTTGAGTTCCCAGTAGAGATCCCAGCCGCGCTTCATGTCGGTGCCGAGTGCGGCCACGAAGCCGGTCGTCGGCGAGATGAAGCCGACGGTGACCGGTGTCACCGGCGCCGGCGCTGGCAGGCGCCTCCGACGCCGGGGCGCTGGCGGGCGCCTCGGAGGGCGGCGGGGCGGCCGACTCCGCGGCCGGTGCCGAAGTCTGCGCCGTGCCGCCGCAGGCGGTCACGACGAGGGCGGTGATGGCGGCGAGGACACCGAGTCGCCACGACCCGGGCTTCACGCTCCTTCGGACATCCATGGACATGCTCCTCCTCACTGCGGCTCCGACTGGCCGCCCGTCCGGTCCCCCCACGACTGCCTGGTCCTCGAGGAGCGACGGTGTCGCCGCCCTCGCGCCGGGTTCGGCGTCCTGCCGACCCCGGACATCTCCCTGGCGCCAGCGCGTGACCGCGCCGACGACGCCGCCCGGTGCGAAGAGCACCACGGCGATGAAGACCAACCCGAGGAGCGTCGGCCAGCGCTCGACGTACGAGCTCAGCCAGTGCTCCGTTCCGACGACGACGCCCGCCCCGATGAGCGGGCCCAGCAACGTGCCGGTGCCGCCGAGGATGACCATCACGACGGCCATCGCCGAGCGACTGAACGAGGCGACGTTGGGGCTGATGAATTCGGCCTGCCACACGATCAGCACCCCGGCGATGCCGGCCAGCAGGCCGGACAGCATCACCGCGAGGAACTTCGCCCTCGAGACGGAGTAGCCGAGGCTCGACATGCGGGTCTCGCTCTCGCGCGTGCCACGCAGGACCAGCCCGAACGGCGACCGCGCGACGACGGCGCGGAACGCGACCGCGAGCACGAAGGCGACGACGGTCAACAGGTAGAAGGCAGTCGGGCTGGCGAGCAGCCTCGGGGCGATCGATGCCGGTCAGGCCGTTCTGGCCGCCGGTGATCGTCGACAGCTTGAGGGCGAGGCCGTAGACGACGATCCCGAGCGCAAGCGTGATCATCAGGAACACGATCCCGCGCGTGCGCATGGTCGTCAGCGCGTACACGGCGGAGACCGCCAGCGTCACCACGAGCGCCAGTCCGAGCTGGACGGGCAGGCCCACGCTCTCGGTCGTTCCCCACGCGATCGCGTAGGCGGCACTCGCCGCGATGCCGGCCTGCCCGATGGACACGAGCCCGCCCTGGCCGGCCAGCAGGTCGACGCTGGACGCCAGCAGCGCGGCGATGAACACGAGCGACAGCAGCGTCACGAGGTAGGTCGGGAGGACGAACGGCGCGGCGAGGGCCACGGCGATCGCCGCAGCGATGGCGAGGCGGCGGACCTGGCGGCCGGTCACGTCGAGCGACCGAACAGGCCTGCCGGACGCAGGACGAGGATGATCGCCATCGGGGCGAAGACCGCGAAGTACGACAGCTCCGGCAGCCACACCCGGGAGAAGGCGTCGATCAGGCCGATCAGCACGCTGCCCAGGGCCGCCCCGCCGATGCTGCCCAGCCCGCCGACGATCACCACGACGAGCGCGAACAGGAGGATCTCGGTGTCGGCGCCGGGGCGGATGGTCAGCAGCCCGGCGGCGATCATCCCGGCGGTGCCGGCCAGGACCGAGCCGACGAGGAACATGCCGGCGAAGACGCGGTCGACGTCGATGCCCATCGCCGAGACCATCTCGCGGTCGTCGACACCGGCGCGCAGCACGGCGCCGATCCGCGTCCGCTGCTGGACGACGGCGAGGATCACGCCGACGGCGACCGCGAAGGCCATCACGAACGAGCCGGTACGTGGGGTACGTGACGGGTCCGATCGACGTTCCGCCGACAAGCGGCGGGGGTGGATCCGCGGACCTCGGGTTGCCGCCGAAGACGGCCAGGATGAGGTCGGCGATGACGAGCGCGATGCCGACGGTCAGGAGGACCTCGGGCAGCTCGCGGCCGCGCACGCGATGGAGCAGGACCCGCTCCGAGAAGAGGCCCACCAGCCCGACGGAGACCCCGGCCGCCACGACGCCGAGGACCCAGCTGCCGGTCACGGCGGCAACGGAGATGCCGATCGAACCGCCAAGGAGGTACAGCGCGCCGTGCGCGAGGTTGACGATGCGCATCACGCCGAAGACCAGCGTGAAGCCGCTTGCGACAAGGAAGAGCAGGGCGGCGAACGTCAGGCCGTTGAGGACCTGGAGGGCAAGGAACTCGGGCGACACGAATCTCCCGTTCCTGGAGGCGGGTGACGCGGTCGGGCTAGTGTAGTGTCACTGCACACATCGTCAAGGTCGGTGTGGAGCATCGTTGAATTGGTCGGGCATCCGCTGCATACTGCCGGGCACACCCCGGGACGCTCTTTCCGCTTCCTCTCGGCGATCGACGCCGGCCTGATCGCCGCAATCGCAAGGAGATGAGCCTGTGAGCGCCGTCGACGCCGCTGCGCCACCCGTCACCGCGACCCGGCCGATCCCGTCACCTGGTTCGTTGAACGTCGACTGGGAGGAGCGCTGGAACGTCGAGCGGATGCGGACGTACCGGCTCGGTCGCGCCCGGTCGGCGCTCGCGGCCTCCGACCTCGGGCGCCGTCCTGCTGTTCGACTTCAACAACATCCGCTACACGACGAGCACCCACATCGGCGAGTGGGCGCGCGACAAGATGACGCGCTACGCGCTGCTGACGCGCGGCGGCGACCCGCACATCTGGGACTTCGGGTCGGCGGCCAAGCACCACCGCCTGAACTGCCCGTGGTTGCCGCAGGACAACGTGCACGCCGGGATGATCGGACTGCGCGGCGCGGTCGCCCCCGACGCCGGCCTGTTCAGGCGCGCGGCCCAGGAGATCGCCGGGATCCTGCGCGCCGAGGGCGTTGCCGACATGCCGCTCGGCGTCGACATCGTCGAGCCGCCGATGGCGGCCGCCCTGGCCGAGGAGGGGATCGTCGTCCGCGACGGGCAGCAGGTCATGCTCGACGCTCGCGAGGTCAAGTCCGTCGACGAGATCATCCTGCTCAACACGGCCTGCGCGATGGTCGACGGGGCCTACCAGTACATCTCGGAGCGCCTCAAGCCCGGCGTCCGCGAGAGCGAGCTGGTCGCGGAGGTCACCAAGGTCCTGTTCGATCTCGGGTCGGAGCACGTCGACAACATCAACGCGGTGTCCGGCGAGCGCTGCAGCCCGCACCCGCACGTGTTCAGCGACCGGATCATCCGGCCCGGCGACCAGGCTTTCTTCGACATCATCCACACGTTCGTCGGCTACAAGACGTGCTACTACCGCACGTTCGTTGTCGGGGTGGGGACGGACGCGCAGCGCGACGCGTACAAGCAGGCGCGCGAGTGGATCGACGCCTCGATCGAGCTGATGAAGCCGGGCATCGGCACCGACCAGGTTGCCAGCGTGTGGCCGAAGGCCGAGGAGTTCGGCTTCTCGAACGAGATGGAGTGCTTCGGGCTCCAGTTCGGACACAGCGTCGGCCTGTTCCTCCATGAGCGCCCGATCATCAGCCGGCTGAACTCGCTCGACCACCCGGTCGAGCTCAAGGAGGGCATGGTCATCGCGCTCGAGACGTACTGTCCGGCGAAGGACGGGTTCTCGGCGGCCCGGATCGAGGAAGAGGTGGTCGTGACCGCCGAGGGCCCGCGCGTCATCACGAAGTTCCCGTCGGACGAGCTGTTCGTCGCCAATGCCTACTGAGGCGCCGGCCGTGGACGTCGAGACGGGCCTGCGGCTGTACCGGATCATGGTCGAGTGCCGGACCTTCGAGGTCCGCGCGCAGGAGCTCTTCTTCGAAGGTCTCGTTCGCGGGACGACCCATCTCGGGCCAGGCCAGGAGGCCGTCGCCGCGGGGTTCGCGGCCGCGATGCGCGACGACGACTACACGTTCGCGACGTACCGCGGCCACAACCACGCTCTCGCGCGCGGTACGCCGATGGGCCCGCTCTACGCCGAGCTGTTCGGGCGAGCGAACGGGCTGCTCGGTGGCAAGGGCGGCTCGATGCACATCACCGACGTGGACCACCACATGATGGGCTCGTATGCCATCGTCGGCGCCCACCTGCCGATTGCGCTCGGCGCGGCTTGGTCCGCCCAGTACCGCAAGTCGGGCCAGGTGGCGGTCTGCTTCTTCGGCGACGGGACGACGAACATCGGGGCCTTCCACGAGGCACTGAACATGGCCGCGGTCTGGAAGGCACCGGTCGTCTTCGTCTGCGAGAACAATCAGTACATGGAGTACACGCCGATCGGGGCGGTGACCGCGGTGGAGCATCCCGCCGCAGACCGGGCTGCTGCCTACGGCCTCGAGTCGATCCTCATCGACGGCAACGACGTCGAGGGGGTGTACGGGACGGCCAGCCGGGTCATCGAACGGGCACGGAATGGCGACGGGCCATCGCTCGTCGAGGCCGTGACGTACCGCCATGGCGGGCACTCCCGCGCCGACCCCGGCAAGTACCGGCCGGACGACGAAGTCGCGGCGTGGCTGGCGAAGGACCCGATCCCGCGCCAGCGGGCCCGGCTCGTCGAGCTCGGCGTGCCCGAGGCGGACCTCGCCGCGCTCGACGCTGAGATCAAGGCGGTCGTGGCGGCGGGCGAGGCCGAGGCGAAGGCCGGGCCCGAGCCGTCGGCGGAGGTGCTCGAGACCCAGGTGTGGGCCGACGGAGGCTCGTCATGGCGGAGTTGACGTATCGCGGCGCGGTCGCGGCAGGCATCGCCCAGGAGATGGAGCGCGACAGCTCGGTCGTGTTCATCGGCGAGGACGTCGGCGCGGCGGGCGGCGTGTTCAAGACGACCGAGGGCCTACTCGACAAGTTCGGCCCCGACCGCATCCGCGACACGCCGATCAGCGAGCAGGCGATCGTCGGGGCAGTGATGGGCGCGGCGATGACCGGCCTGCGCCCCATCGGCGAGCTGATGTTCAGCGACTTCTTCGCGGTCGCCTGGGACATGGTTGCCAACCAGATCGCCAAGACCCGCTACATGACCGACGGCCAGGTGGCGCTGCCACTCGTCCTGCGCACGGCGAATGGCGGCGGGCTGCGCTTCGGTGCCCAGCACAGCCAGAGCGTCGAGAACTGGGCGATGGCGATCCCCGGCCTGAAGGTCGTCGCGCCGTCGAACGCGGCCGACATGAAGGGCCTGCTGGCGGCGGCGATCCGCGACCCCGATCCGGTGATCGTGTGCGAACACAAGGCCCTGTTCGCCGACAAGGGCGAGGTCCCCGACGGCGAGCACGTCGTGCCGCTCGGCAAGGCCGCGGTCCTCCGCGAGGGCAGGGACGTCACGATCGTGGCGCTCGCGGCGATGGTGCCGCGCGCGATAGCCGCCGCTGAGCGCCTGCAGGCCGAGGCCGGCATCGACGCCGAGGTGATCGACCTCCGGACGCTGGTCCCGCTCGACGTCCCGACGATCCTCGCCTCGGTCGAGAAGACGAGCCGGCTGGTGACCGTCGAGGAGAACCCGCGGCTCTGCGGCTGGGGCGCCGAGATCGCCTCGATCGTCGCCGACGAGGGGTTCTGGAGCCTCGACGCGCCGATCATCGCGGATCACCGCGCCGCACGTCCCGCTGGCATCGTCGCCGGTGCTCGAGGACCTCGCGATGCCCTCGGCCGAGCGGATCTTTGACACGGTTCGCCGCCGGCTCGAGGAAGCGCGGTGACCGTAGCCGCCCCGGTCCGGACCGTGGCCGTCCTCGGGACGGGCCACATGGGCTCCGCCATGAGCCGTGCGCTCGCGAAGGCCGACTTCGATCTCGTGCTCTTCAACCGGACGCTGGCCAAGTGCACGCCGCTCGCCGATGAGCTGGGGGCCCGGGTGGCCGACTCGGCGGCCGACGCGGTCGCGGCCGCCGACGTTGCCATCACCATGGTCGCCGACGAGCCGGCGGTCCTTGCCCTCTACCGTGGGGAGGGCGGCGTCATGGGCGGACTATCGGCCGGGAAGGTCGTCGCCGACATGAGCACGGTGCCGCCATCGGTGGTGCTCGGCCTGGCCGACGACGTTCGCGCGACCGGCGCCGAGATCCTCGACGCGCCGGTGTCGGGCAGCACGGCGCTCGCCCAGTCGGGTGCGCTGACGATCATGGTGGGCGGTGACGAAGCGGTGCTCGAACGGGCACGTCCGGTCTTCGACGCCCTCGCGAAGCGGGTCTTCCACCTCGGTGCGCTGGGCAACGGCGCGGCCATGAAGCTCGCCGTCAACACGCTGATCTTCGGGCTCAACGAGGCGCTCGCCGAGGGATTCGTGATCGCCGAGCGCGCCGGCATCGACCGCGCGCTCGCCTACGAAGTCCTCGCCGCGAGCGCGGCGGGCGCGCCATACGTCGGCTACAAGCGGGCCGCCTTCCTCGACCCCGAGGGAACGCCGCCGGTCTTCACGATCGAGCTGGCGGCGAAGGACCTGGACCTGATCACCGGCTTCGCGGACCGCCTCGACGTCCCGGTCCCGCAGGCTCGCACCAATCTCGCCGTCCTCCGCGACGCGCAGGCCGCCGGCCATGCCGGGGCCGACTTCGCGGCGGTCGCGGTGCATCTCAGGGGAGGAGGGCCGGGCAAGGGCCAATGACCGGGTGGTGACCCAATAGCTCGTTCACGCGCAGACCCAGCGGTTTCCAGCACGACGGAAGAGAGAAAGGGGCGCAGTCGTGACCGAACGGATCCTCATCAAGGGAGGCATCGTCCTGACGCAGGACGACGCACTCGGCGAGTTGAACGGCGCCGACGTGCTCGTCGAGGACGACCGGATTGCCGAGGTCGGCCGGGACCTCTCGGCCGCCGACGCGCAGGTGATCGACGCGGCCGGCGACATCGTCATCCCGGGCTTCATCGACACCCACCGGCATACCTGGGAGACGTCGATCCGGACGTGCGCCCCGGACTATCCCCTCATCACGTACTTCGGCTCGATCCTTGACAAGTTCGCGCCGCACTATCGTCCTGATGACGTGTACGCGGCGACCCTGTGGGGTGCCCTCGAGGACATCAACGCGGGCATCACCGGCCTCGTCGACTGGGCGCACATCATCAACACCCCCGACCACGCGGATGCCGGAGTCAACGCGCTCCAGGAATCGGGCATCCGCTCGGTCTATGCCTACGGCTTCGGCAACACGTCGCTCGTGGACTGGTGGTTCGGGCCGGACTACACGGGCAGCGTCCTGCGGATCGACGGGCCCGACGCGCGGCGAATCCGGCAGCAGTACTTCGCCTCGGATGACGGCCGCGTCACGATGGGCCTCGCGACGCGCGGCACCGGCTTCTGCAAGCCCGACGTCGTCCAAATGGAATGGGAGCTTGCCAAGGAGCTCGGCATCAACATCACGGTCCACGTCGGGATGGACCGCTTCGGCTACACGAAAGGCCAGATCACGGCCCTGCGCGACATGGACCTGTTGTACCCGAATACGACCTACGTCCACGCCTCGCACTTCACCGACGAGGAATGGGCCCTGGTCCGCGATTCCGGTGGGAACGTCTCGTTCGCGCCGCAGATCGAGGTCCAGATGGGCCACGGCTGGGCGCCGGCGGTGACCGCGCTCGAATACGGCATCCCGATCGGGTTGTCATCGGACGTGGCGACGACCGCGTCTGCCGACCAGTTCACCCAGATGCACGCGATCTTCGGCTCGGAACGGGGGCGCAAGCACCAGTCGGCGTGGGATTCGGACCTTGACGGGCTCGAGGCGTCGCCTGGCCTGATCACCTCGCGGCAGGTGCTGCGCTGGGCCACGCTCGGTGGCGCGGAGGTCGCCGGCATCGCCGACCGAACCGGCTCGATAACACCCGGCAAGAAGGCCGACATCGTGATCATCGACGGATCGGCCGTGAACGTCGCGCCGATCATCGATCCGGTCGGGGCGGTCGTCTGCGCGGCCGACATCTCGAACGTGAAGACGGTCTTCGTCGACGGCGAGCTCCTCAAGCAGGACTTCAGGCTGGCAGCGTCGCTGACCGAGCCGCGCAAGAAGGTCGAGGCGTCCCGCGATTACCTGCTCACGAAGTTCGGTGAGCCCCAGGAGGGCTGGCTGACGGCCTCGTCCGGTCGAGAGGTCGCGGCGGCCGGCTGACCCGGGGACGGCCTGGAATCCCCGGCACTCCCCAGCGGAGCGTCACCGGCGACGCTCCGCGCTCTTCGGGCGGTCGGCTTCCCCCAGGGCCGACCGCCCGAGCTATGTCCGTGGCTGCAGCAGGAGCTCGCGGCGCCGGTTGCGCGCGGCGCGGTTGCCAAATATCAGCCCGGGTAATGCCTGGCCGGGCCCTGGCGCCGAAACGGCTCGGCTCGCGGTCAAACATCAGCGGGGGTGATACGCGGCAATGGAATCGGCTGGGTTTTCCGCCGATCGGTCGCCTTTCACGACAGGGGCTGATATCTGGCGAGGAACGGCCGGACAAGCGTCACCGCTGAATGCCAGGCGCTCCACCGGGACGGCCGGCGAGCGCGCCGGACCGGACGACAAAGCGTTCCGCGCGCCATTCGTGGCCAGATTCCCACCTACGGAACGTTAGGCCCGGAAGCCGGCCTCGTTCCTGGCCACATTCCCAGCAGGTGGGAATCTGGCCGCAGAATCGCCCGATCCGAGACATGCGGTGCCGATTTCGGACGTTCTGCCTGGCCTAAGCGCCCACGTGTGGGAATTTGGCCATGTTGGCAAGGCTGGGCTCGGATCCGCGGGGCGGGTGGCGCGCGGGCCTGAAGTCTGCCGTCAGACCTTCTCGAGCAGCCTCGCCAGAAACCGCTTCGTGCGCTCGTCCTGCGGCGCTTCGATGACCTGCTCTGGAGGCCCGGCCTCGATAAAGACGCCCTCCTCGATGAAGTACACACGGTCGGCCGCTTCCCTGGCGAAGGCCATCTCGTGGGTCACGACGATCATCGTCGAGCCCTCGTGGGCGAGGTCGGCCATGACGTGGAGCACCTCGCCCACGAGCGTGGGGTCGAGGGCCGAGGTCGGCTCGTCGAAGAGCAGCACCTTCGGTTCCATCGTCAGCGCCCGGGCGATCGCCACGCGCTGTTTCTGGCCGCCGGACAGGCGAGCCGGGTACTCGTCGCGCTTCTCCTTCAGGCCGACCTTGTCCAGGAACTTCTCGGCCGTCGCGACCGCCTGGTCACGGCGCACGCCTTTCACCTTCACGGGTCCCTCGATGACGTTCTCGAGCACCGTCATGTGTGGGAACAGGTTGAACTCCTGGAAGACCATCTGCGCCTGCATCCGGATCTGGCGAATCTCCTCGCGATGCTTTCGCGATCGCGTGGCCAATGGGGCAGCGGCAATTCTCACGCCGGCAACCTCCACGATGCCGGCCGTCGGTTCCTCGAGGAAGTTCGTGCAGCGCAGGAGCGTGCTCTTGCCGCTCCCCGAGCGGCCGATCAGGCAGATCGTCTCGCGCGGGTAGACCTCCAGGTAGCAGCCGCGCAAGACGTGGTTCGAACCGAAGTACTTCTGGACCCCGAGGAGGCGCACGATCGGCTCTGCGCCGGGCGGGGTGAGCTTGCCGGGCTTCGCCAACGGGTCGTGCATTGCATCGATTGCAGGGGTGGACGTCACGGAGCTCATAGTCGTCGGTCGCTTTCTGCCATCCGCTTCTCTAGGCGGTCCTGGAAGAGCGAGAAGATGATCGTCAGGGCCCAGTAGACAAGGGCGGCCAGCAGCAGCGTCTCGAGGGTCCGGAAGTTGGACTGGCCGACCCGCTGGGCCCGCCACAGCAGTTCCTGAACGCCCATAAGCGAGACCAGCGCCGAGTCCTTGATCATCGAGATGAAATCGTTGCCGATGGCCGGCGTGACGATCCGGACCGCCTGCGGGAGGATCACCCGGCGCATCGTCAGGCCATCGGTCATGCCGAGCGCACCGGCTGCCTCAATCTGGCCGCGCGGGATGGCCTGGATGCCCGCCCGGAAGATCTCGGTCATGTACGCGCCGTAGTTGAACGCGAGCGCGAAGATCCCGAGGACGATCGTGGGGACGCCTGCAAAGCCGCTCCAGATCTGCGGCAGCGCCAGGTAGATGAACAGGATCTGGACGATCAGCGGCGTGCCGCGGACCAGCGAGACGTAGAAGCTCGCGATGCCGTAGATCACGGCGTTCGACGACAGGCGCCCGAGGGAGCCGAAGACCGCCAGGATCGTGGCGAGGAAGATCGACGTCACCGAGATGACCAGCGTTAGCGAGACGCCGCCGAGGATGTAGGCCTGCCATTCACCGAGGAATGTCTGGTCGATCTTGCCGGCCAGCCACAGGCCGCCGACCAGCACGCCAATCAGGACAAGCCAGGTGGCGGTGACAGTGAGGCGGAACCGAAGTCGCCGCCGGGCGCGTTGGCGCGCGATCTGGTCGACGATCGGGTCCATGACCCGCTGGACGCTGCCGGGCTCGAGCGCCGCCTGCGCTTGCCCCGGTTGCCCGACGCTCATCGGGACCCTCCTCCCGGCTATGGACGACGCGGGCGCCACCGTGGCGCCCCCGTCGGGTCAGTCCTGGGCGATCAGCCCGGTTCCACTGTCAGGTCAAGCCCGTAGTACTTCTCGGACATCGCTTTTAGCGTGCCGTCCTCGCGCATGTCGGCGAGGATCTGGTTGACGCGCGTGACCATGTCGCTCGGGTCCGGGCCGCTCTTGTCGAACGCCACGGCGAGCGGCTCGTAAAAGACCGGGTCGCCCACAGCCATGACCGGTAGCCCGTCGTCGACGGCGTCCTTCACCGTCGTCACCGAGCTGAGCCAGCCGTCGAAGTCAGTGCGGCCCGCGCGCCACGCCTCGGCGCACAGGCGGTCCGTGTCGAGGGTGGTTGCCGTCGCGCCTGCCGGCGGCGGCGTCTGCGGGGTGTCGATCCCGAACTCGAGCGTGCCGTTCAGCCATTCGAGGTACGTCGTGGCAATGGCAACGCAGATCGTTTTGCCGGCGAGGCCGTCGAGGGTCGTGATACCGCTATCGGGTTTTACCGCCATCTGGGCCGGCGTGTAGTAGTACGGATCCGTGAAGTCGAGCACTTCCTGGCGTGGCTTGGTGACCGCCATCGATCCCACGCTGAAGTCCCAGCGTCCGCCCCACGAGCCGGCTGTGATGACGTCCCAGCTCGGGGTCTCGAACGCGATCTCGACGCCGAGGCGCTTCGCGATCTCGGTCCCGACATCGATATCGAAGCCCTTGTAGGTCCCGTCAGCAGCCAGCTCGGACTGGGGCGGGTACTGCGGGTCGGTGGACATCTTGATCGTGCCCGCCTTGAGAACCGTGTCGAGCAGGCCGCCGGGGATCGGCGAGGCGGCCGCCTCGCTAGCGGATGCGCTCCCAGCCGGTTCGCTCCCAGCCGGTTCGCTTGCTGCGGGCTCGCTGGCCGGCGGCTCGCTCGCCGCAGGCGCGCTTGAGGTGGTGCCGCCGCTGCTGGTGCATGCCCCAACCGCGATCGCGGCCACGGCCAGCACGATGATAAGAAGGCGGCCGCGCCGCCGGGCAGATCCGTCCACGTACTCCTCCATGACGCACCGTTCCAACGGGTGCGGCGATCATCTGTCCCCCGAGATGTCGGCCGGATGCGCGGCAGTGTCGCAGGATTCCGCGCAAAGCGCGAGGATCGGCCACCGTGCAACTATCGGCCGATGCGAATCGCGGCCGTTCGGACACCGTCGCCGGCAATAACGACGGCCCCGAACTCGTGGCACGATTCGGGCGGCGCCAGGTGCTCAACGATCGGTCGCCGTAGTGGGCGGCCCCGGGATCAGCTGCCAAGGAAGATGCCCGACACCTCTGCCCAGGTCGCTTCGATCGGCTCCGGGGCACCGACCGGCGGGAGCACCGCAGCCGAGCCCGGTGGCCGTAGCCACGCGACGCGAAACCCGAACGTGCCGGCCCCCGCGGCATCCCAGGCGTTACCCGTGACGAAGCCGATGCGGTCGGCTGTGAGGCCGCTCGCCTTCGTGCCGAGCTCGTACACCGCGGGATGCGGCTTGAACCGCTGGGCGGCGTCGACGGACAGGGCGTGGTCGACGTTCAGTCCCGTCCGTCGCATTACGGACTCGAGCGTTGCCGCGGACGCGTTCGTCAGGATTCCGGTTCGGAGGCCGCCTTCCCGGAGCGCGCCGAGCACGGGGAGAACCTCGGGAAGCAAGGGCAAGGCGGCGAAGGCGCCGGATGCGCGCGCGACTGCGTCCCTCTCGGCCGCCACGCCCATCTCGCGGAGCACGTGACCGAGCGCGTCCGCGGTGACTTGGTCGAAGTCGACCCACAGCTGCATCGCGGTCCGCAGCCACGACAGTTCGAGCTGTCGCGCCCGCCAGCGCGCCGCCAGCTCGACGCCTCGCCCGGGAACCAGTGCGTCGCAGGCGTCATCGAGCGGTCGGAGGGAGAGCAGCGTCCCGAACAGGTCGAACAGGACCGCGTCGACCGGCCGGCCGGCAGCGGCGGTCACACCTGGATCCCGGCCTTGAACTCCTCCAGCGCCCGCCGCGCCTCCTCGACCGAGCCTTCGTCCTCGATCGTGCTGATGTCACCCGGGTCGAGGTCGAGCGCGACGGCCTTGAGGACGCGCCGCATGATCTTGCCGCTGCGGGTCTTGGGAAGCATCGCGACGAACGACACGTGTTTGATCACCGCGATCGGGCCCAGCTCTCGTCGGACCGTCTGGAGCAGCTCCTGGCGCAGCTCGTCGGACGGTTCGTGGCCGGCCCGCAGCGCGACGAACGCCTCGATCACGGCGCCGCGCAACTCGTCTGGCACGCCGCTCACACCCGCTTCCGCCACGGCCGGGTGGCGCAGGAACGCGGTCTCGACTTCGATGGTCCCGATCCGGTGATCGGCGATCTTGATGATCTCGTCGGCCCGGCCGGCAAACCAGACATAACCGTCTTCGTCGATATGGGCGGCATCGCCGACGTGGTACCCGTCGGGGACCTTGCGCCAGTAGTCGTCGACGTACCGCTCCGGCTCGCCCCACAGGGTTGGGATCAAGCCGGGGAACGGCCGCTTGATCCGCATCACGCCCTTCTGGCCAACGGGCAGGGGCTGACCGTCCTGGTCGACGATGTCCGCCTCGATCCCGGGGAGCGCGATGCCCGCGGAACCGGGCTTGATCGGCAGCATCTCGATCCCGTACGGGTTGCCGAAGATCGGCCCCGCCGTCTCGGTCTGCCACATGTGGTCGATGACCGGGATGCGGTCCTCGAAGACGGTCTTCTGGAGCCACTCCCAGGCAGGGGCGTTGAGGACCTCGCCCGCCGAGAACAGCCGCTCGAGGGTATGGAGGTCGTGCTGCCTGGGGAACTCCTCGCCGTAGCGCATCAACAGCCGGATCCCGGTCGGTGACGTGAAGATGCCGGTCACGCGCTCGCGCTCGATGATCGACCACACCGTGTTGGGGTCGGGATAGTCGATCGCGCCCTCGTAGGCCAGCGTGGTGGCACCCGCCATCAGCGGCGCGTAGACGATGTACGCGTGGCCGACCGCCCAGCCGATGTCGGACGTCGACCACCACGTCTCGCCCTGCCGCAGGCCCATGACCCAGTCGCCCATTGCGGCGATGTGCACCGCAAAGCCGCCGTGCGTGTGCACGGCGAGCTTCGGTTTGGCGGTCGTACCCGACGTGGCGAGGATGAAGGCCGGATCGGTGGCGAGCGTGTCCTCGGCCGCGCCCGACTGGCCCTCGCCGGCGGCGAGGAATTCGTCCCACGACAGCTCGCCGTCGCGTGGTGGCCTGGCCGTGTCCGTTCGTCGGACCACGATCAGGTGCTCCACGTCGTTCGGGGCGGCGTCGAGCGCCTCGTCGACCAGCGAAAGCAGGTCGATGTCGCGGCCCTTCCGGAACGTGATGTCGCTGGTAAGCAGGAGGCGCGAGCCGCTCGCCCTGACGCGTTCGCCGAGCGCGCCGGCACCGAAGCCCGCGAACACGACGCAGTGCATCGCCCCGATCCGCGCGGTCGCGAGCATGGCGATGATCGCCTCCGCCGTGGTCGGGATGTAGATCGTGAGGCGGTCGCCCTTGCCGATGCCGAGTCCGCGCAGGCCGGCGGCGACGCGCTCGACCTCGGTGAGGAGCTGGGCGTAGGTCAGGGAGCGGCGGCCACCACGCTCGTCGAGGGTGATGAGGGCGACCTGATCGCCACGTCCGGCGGCGACGTGCCGATCCAGCGAGTTGACGGACATGTTGGTCCGCCCGCCGGGGAACCAGCGGAAGGACGGCGGGTCGGGCTGCTCGAACGCGCGATCGGGCGGGCGGGTCCAGTCGAGGCGCTGAGCCTCTTTCAGCCAGAAGGCCTCTGGATCGTCGAGGGAGCTGCGATAGAAGGCGTCGTACCTGGCTCGAGCCTCGGCCACCATCGCCGCTCCCTCCTGCGCGTTACCCCGATGCGGTCCGCCGTGCTCCTGCCGAGGCCGGGCTGGTCTCGCCGGTCACCTGGCGTAGCTCGGCGGTCTCGCCGCCGACTTCGTCCCAGATCCTGACATGCCTCGTCTCGCGAATGAAGAGGCCCCCGATGATGATCGTCATGACGGCGACCGCGATCGGGTAGATCAGGGGCGCGATGAGGTTACCAGTCGCTGCGATGATCGCGGCCGCGATCAGTGGCAGGAAGCCACCGAACCAGCCGTTTCCGATGTGGTACGGGATCGACAGGCTCGTGTAGCGGATCCGTGCCTGGAAGAACTCGACGAGGAACGCCGCGATCGGGCCGTAGACCATCGTCACGTAGAAGATCTGGATGAAGACGAGCGCGATCAGCGGCACGATGTCCGGTTGCGCGATGGAGGGTTCGCCAGCGGCGTCCACGTAGCGGCCCTTGCTGGGGTCGAACGTGCCGGTCGGATGCGCGAACTGGATCATCAGGTTGTAGATCGGCACATACGTGATCGCCGCCAGCGCGCAGCCGCCGAGGATGATCACCTTCCTCCCGATTCGGTCCGAGAGGCGGCCGAAGATCAGGAAGAACGGGGTCGCGAGGACGATCGCCGTGCCAACGATCAGGTAGGCGTCCTGGTAGCGCACCCCGAGGTTCGTGCCAAGAAAGAACAGCGCCTGGAACTGCCCCTGGTACCAGACCACTGCCTGGCCGGCGGTCGCGCCGAAGAGGGCGAGCAGGATCAGCCGGCGGTTGCGCGGGTCGCCGAAGCTCTCGCGCCACGGCGCCGTCGAGCTCTTTCCCTGGTCCTTGAGCCGGCTGAACAGGGGCGTCTCCTGGAGGCGCAGCCGGATGATCACGGCAATCACGACAAGGATGGCGGAGAGGAGGAACGGGATCCGCCAGCCCCACGCCGTGAATTCCTCCGCGGACATCGACGAGCGGGTCACGAAGATCAGGACGAGCGCGAGCAGCAACCCGAGCGTGGCGGTCGTCTGGATCCAGGAGGTGTTCCCGCCGCGCTTCTCATCGTTGCTGTGCTCCGCCACGTAGATCGCCGCGCCGCCGTATTCGCCACCGAGCGCGAGGCCCTGGGCCAGTCGGAGCGTGACGAGCAGGAGCGGCGCGAGGATGCCGATCTGGGCGTACGTCGGCAGGACGCCGACGAGGGCGGTCGACACGCCCATGACGGTGATGGTCAACAGGAACGTGAACTTGCGGCCGACGATGTCGCCGATGCGGCCGAAGACCGCGGCGCCGAAGGGCCGAACCGCGAACCCGGCTCCGAACGTTGCGAGCGAGGCGAGCAGCGCAGCAGTTTCGTTGCCCGGCGGGAAGAACTGCGTGGAGAAGAACGCGGCGAGCACGCCGTACAGGTAGAAGTCGTACCACTCGATGATGGTGCCCGCCGCCGAGGCGCTGATCACGAATGGCAACTTGTAGTCATAGCGACGTTGGGCGGTGGAAACGGCAGTTGCAGTTGCCACGATCCGATCCTCCTGTGGGCGCACGAGGTTTCGTCGGGGCCAGGGCCTCATCGCAAATATGCGGCGAGGCACAACGGATACCGCGAGAAGTGCCCCGTTCGGACTTTCAGCTTTGTGACAGGTCCATAACAGCGCTCAGGCGCGCGGCAAAAGGGCCTCGAAGCGGGCGCGGACCTCGGCGGCGGCGGAGGCGTCCAGGGCTTCCCGCGCGGTTTTTCGGAGCTCGCCCGCGTCGGCGGCGCGGATGGCCCGGCGGACCGGCGCAAGGCTCGAGGCGGCCATGCTCAGGACGCTGACGCCGAGCCCCACGAGTGCCAGCGCCGCGGCCGGGTCACCACCCATCTCACCGCACACCGACAGCTCGACTCCGGCCGCGTCCGCGTCCGTCGCGGCGGACGCGATCAGGCGCAGCAGCGCCGGGTGGAGCGAATCGCGGTAGCGCTCGAGCGCTGCGTTGCCGCGGTCGGCGGCAAGCGTGTACTGGAGCAGGTCATTGGTGCCCAGGCTGGCGAACCGGATCCGGTCGAAGAAGCTCGGCGCGACGAGGACGGCCGAGGGGATCTCGAGCATCACGCCCAGCTCGATCTCGCCATGGGGGAGGCCTTCCGCGTCGAGTTCTGCCCGGGCACGCTCCGCCAGCTCGAGGAGCACGCCGACGTCGCCCGCGTCCGCGACCATCGGTGCCATTACCTTGACGCGGCCGCCGGCGGCTGCGCGCATCGCGGCCCGCAGCTGGGTGACGAACAGGTCAGGTTGCTCGCCGGCCAGGCGCAGCGCGCGAACGCCGAGAAACGGGTTCGCCTCGGCCGGTATCGGCAACCACGGGATCGGCTTGTCCCCGCCGACATCGAGCAGGCGGATCGTCACGGGGCCCGGAGCGAACGCGTTGACGACCGCTCGGTTGACCGCCACCTGCTCGTCCTCGGACGGTGCCGCCGGGCGCTCGACGAACAGGAACTCGGTGCGGAACAGGCCAACGCCTCGGGCGCCGAGCGCGACCGCCCGCTCTGCCTCGGCCGGGGTGCCGATGTTGGCGAGCAGCGTGACCTCGACCCCGTCGTGGGTCACCGCCGGCAGCGAGGCCTCCTCGAGCGCCCGGCGGGCGGCCTCGTCGGCAGCAGCGCGGCGGCCTTCGAGGCGGCTCGCGGTCGTCGTATCGGGTTCGAACACGACCTCGCCGCTGTCGCCGTCGACGACGGCCACCGCTTCGACCGCGCCGCCCAGCGATCGGGCGGTTTCCAGCAGGCCCGCAACGCCGACCACCGCGGGGATCCCGAACGCCCGGGCGAGGATCGCGGCATGCGATGTCGCAGACCCCGATTGCAAGGCCATCCCGAGCAGCCGCTCGCGCGGCAAGCTGGCGGCGATCGATGGGGGGATGTCCTCGGCCACGACGATCGAAGGGCGGTCGAGGGTCACCGTCCGGTCCACACCGGCCAGGCGCGCGGCGATCCGCTCCGCGACGTCGAGGACGTCCGCTGCGCGAGCGGCAAGGAGTTCGTCGCCGAGCGCGCGAAGCTGGACTGCCACGTCCTCCGCGGCGATCCGGATCGCGCCGATCGCGTCGTGGCCCTCGCCGATCGCCGTCGTCGCGGCGTCCAGCAGCGAGGGATCGCGGGCCATCATCGCCTGGGCGTCGAAGATCTCGCCCTCGTCGCGACCGGCCGACGTCAGTTCGGCGGCCAGGGCCTCGAGCTCTGCGGCGGCCGCATCGCGAGCGACCCGCAGGCGGTCCAGCTCCGCGTCGGCCTGCCCGGGCGCGATTCGCCCGCCGGCAGGCACCTCGCCTGCCCCGAGGACGACCCACGGCCCGCGTGCCACCCCCGTCGAGGCCGGGATCCCCTGGACGGTCCGCATCGAACCGGGCCGGCCGTCAGAGTCCGCTGTAGGCGTGAAGGCCGGAGAACCAGAGCGAGCCGGAGTAGGTGACGAGGACCATCCCGAAGCCGATGACGAGCAGCAGTGCCGCCGGGCGGCCGGCCCACGACTTCTGATTGCGGGCGTGGAGGTAGACCGCGTACGTGAGCCATGTCACCAGCGCCGCGGTCTCTTTCGGGTCCCAGCCCCAGTAGCGCGACCACGCGATCGACGCCCACCACGAGCCGAGGATGATCATCGTCGCGAAGATCGGGAAGCCGATGATCACCGCCCGATAGGCAACCTCGTCGAGCACCTTGTGCGACGGCAGCCATGAGAACCGGTCGGTCTTGCCCTGGACGAGGTATGCGACACCGGCCGCGAAGCTCGTGGCGAATGTTCCGTACGAGATGACCGCCAGGCCGACGTGGATGGTCAGCAGCGGCGGATTGTGGAGCGCCGGCTGGAGCGCCTCGATCGCCGACGGCAGGCTCGACGCGTAGAGCAGTAGCCCGAACGCGACGCCGACCGGGATGAACCCGATCGAGCGGATCGGGTAGCGCCGCTGCAGCAGCAGGTAGCCACCGACGATCGACGTGGCGAAGGCCGTGCTGAACTCGTAGAGGTTGCCCCACGGGCCCCGGCCAACGATCACGCCGCGGATCGCGAGCGATGCAAGGAGCGAGGCGAAGGCACCGACGGCAAGCCATATCGCGAGGCGCGACAGCGGGCTCGGCGACGCGGACAGGTCAGGGCCCGAGGCGGCGGCCTGCTCCTGGCTGGCGACGAAGGAGCCCGTGACGACGCCCGCGTACGCGGGCTGGCGGGCCGGGGCGAGCGTGAGAACCCGCCGCCCGTTCGCGAGCATCACGGCATGCCCGACGTGGGCAGCGAACGACAGTGCGACGAGGATCGTGCCAGCGGAGAAGAGCGCGAAGGAGAGCGGTTCAAACGACTGCATGGCTTCGCCTCAGGGACGCGTCCGGCGCGCCGTCGGTTTCACGGGACTCAGGCGACGGCCGCGCCGCCGGGCTTCGGGCGGCCCCGGCGCACGGCCAGCGGGCGGGTCTCGATCTTCAGGACGAGGCCGCAGTTCCCGCAGGTGTCGATCTCGGCATTGCGGCCCACGCCGCACATCGGGCAGATCACGGCAAGGTCGTCACGGCAGATGTCGCAGCGGACCATGCCCGACGCATAGACCAGCGCGTCGCGGCGGCAGTGGGGGAGGCCCGGTGGGAAGATCGGCTGGCCCGCCTCGTCGAGCTCGGCCTTACGCGGCCCTTCCTCATAGGAAACCTTGATGCGCGGCTTGCGCACCTGGTACAGGAAGATGCCGAGGGCGGTGAACGTCAGGAGGGGCCCGACCACCCCGAGGAAAATGAGGATCGGCAGCAGGCCGATGAGTGACGCCCAGTCGGGGAGCACGAACAGGGACGCCGTCTCGAGGATCGTGTCCCAGAGCCCTTCGATCGCATCGATCAGCATGTCGTCGGCATCCTAGCAGCCGGCGCGATGACCGGCCCTATTGCCGCTCGAGAGCTGTCATGACGAACGTGCCCCGGCAGTAGTGCACCGCCCACTCGGCGAGCAAGCCGTCGTCGGCATCCCGCCCGATCTCGCAGCTCGCCGCGGCTGGGTCATCGAAGTGACCTGTGATCGCCCAGGGCCCAGTCGCAATATCGGGAAGGTCGGGCAGCTCGATGCCGGAGTCCGGGTGCGCGGCGATGCGCAAACCGCAGGGGCCACACGCGTCACCCGACAGCAGGGAGCATTCGCGCGCCAGCCAGTCATGCTCGACGCGCGCGGGGTCGTCCGGGAAGCAGGACAGGTTCGCCTCCAGCTCGAACGACAGGTCGCGCGAACCGAAGCAGTGGATGAGCACGTCTTCGTTCGTGATGCCAAGCTGCTGCGCTTCCTTGGGCATTGCCGGGCAATCCACGGCATCGTCGCCGGCAATCCACGTCTCGCCGTCCCGGCTTTCGAACGCCGCCCACCCGAACAGGGGCCGCTCACCCCACTCGACGAGCGTGTCCACGAGGAACCAGTCATAGCCATCGGCCGCCACTGGACCGGCAGCCACGAACGCTCGATCGCCGCTCTGCAGGAGCGGCACGTACTTGATCGATGCGGGATGGACGGTCGGCATGCTTCGCACGCGGACGCCGTCGGCCACGACCTTCCCGATCGCGGTCCCGGTCTGGGCTGTAGGGGTCGCAGCGCCCTGACAGGAATCGTCGCAATCCAGGCCGGCGATCGCGGACGCGGATGCTGCTGGCGATGGCGCCGCCGCACTCGGGACTCCAGACCCGGTGGCCGACGGTGACGGCTGGACCGGTGCGGTGGTCGGCGAGGCGCTCGGTGAGACCGCGACGCCGGATGTGCAGCCGACGAGCACCGCCAGGATGGCGCTCACCAGCGCGACGGTTCTCAGTACCATGACGGCATCCCTCATTCCCCGGCAGTGGTGGGACGCGTGGACGCCTTATCTGTTACGTGGCGATCAACCGGGAGCGCGGCCCCCACGCCGGCGGTGCAACGGGGAGCGACGGGCCGGCCCGCGCTTTGTCGTCGCGCCGCGACCGGGCTTCCAGCCGGGCCGGTCTGCGTCCTTATCGCCATGGACGGTCTGAGGTGGACGCGGGTTTCCAGTGGCCGGCGCCGAGAGGCGGCCGCGTTCGAGCCGCCCGATGAGCCATGCCGCGCCCGCCGTTCGAGCGCCCATCGTGCGGAGCCGCCCCCGCAGGTCGCGGTCGTCCGTCACGACGAGGACCTCGTCAGTCGCCCCGGGTCCCGCAACCGCACGGACGTCGTCGACGAGCGACAGAATCACCGCGTCGGCGGTGCGGGCTCCGGAATAGCGAACGCGCACGCCGGACGCGATCCGCTCGCCGCGAAGCCCTCGTTCCGGCGGCCCGTCGAACAGCAGCTCGATCGCCGTCCCCGCCGGGATGATCGCCCGCAGGCGACCGATCAGCGCCGCCGGCGGCTGCGGCTGCGCGCCGCTCGACAGGGCATGGAGCAGGTTCGACCCGTCGACGAGCAGCCTGGACGTGTTCGCCAGCGGGTCGCGCGGCCGGTCCGTCACTGCCGGTCCGTCACTGATAGCTGATCCGTTCCGCCAGGGTGGCGAGCATCGCCATCGCGGCCTCCGGCCGCTCCTGGAGGATCGCCCGGAGGGCTTCCCCGCCGATGCACAACCCGCGCACGTCCTCCTCCGCAACGACGGTCGCGGCCCGAGGCCGGTCCCGGAGTACCGCCAGTTCGCCGATGTGGTCGCCGGCTGCGTACGTCCGGACGTAGCGTTCCGTCTCGCCGTCGCGCTTGGTAATGCGGACGGAACCGTCGACGATCACGATCAGCTCGTCACCGAAGTCCCCCTCGCGGACGAGCGCCTCGCCGGCGGGATAGAGCCGCTCCTGCGCCGTAGCGGCGATCCGCTGCAGGTCTTCAGGGTCGAGCTCGCTGAACAGCGGGACACGGCGAAGCACGACCATCCGGTCGAGTTCGCCGAGCGTACGAGACGTTTCGGTCACGGGCGGTCCTCCAACCAAGGGCATTGTCGCGGCTGTGGCGCGGACGATGGGGTCGGGATCGCTCGTCGCGCGCGAAACGAGCGCCTCGTAGGTGTGCGTGATCTGCTCGCCCAGCGCGCGCAGCGCGAGCGCACGGATCCAGGGGTCGGGATCCTCGCCGAGCATTCGCAGCGCATCGTCCGTGGCCTCGCGGGTTGCCGGCACGTCTGTGTCGAGCAGCCGGACGACATCGCGCGCGAGCTCGCGGTCGCCCAGGGCGTCGATTGCTTCGATCGCCTGGGCGCGGACGTCCGGGTCGGGGGCACGCAGACTGCGCCGGAGGAGGCCAGTCGCCTCGGGCGCGCCGAGCGTTGCGACGGCGGTGAGCAACTGCGCCTCCGTCCGGCGGCCGCGGCGGGCGATGAGCCCGCGCAGGAAGTCGAGGCTAGCGGCGTCCGAGGCGCCGTTGCTGTCGTCGGTCACCCGACTGTCAAGCGCTGCCGCGTGCGTGCGGAGGCGGGTCATCCGGGCGACGCGCTCGCGCGCCCATGCGCGGACCGGTTCGATTCCTTCATCGCCGGTCCGTTCGAGCCCACGGACCGCAGCCTCTTGCGCCCGCTCGGATCCCGTCTCGAGCACCTCGACGAGGGTTGTCGCCGCGAGGTCGTGGCCGGCCAGCGTCTGCGCGGCGACCCTCCGGACCGGTAGTGCATCGTCGTCGAGGGCGGCAACGAGGAGTGCCAGTGCCGCGGGCTCGTCGGTGCCTTCGGCGTGGAGTGCCGGCGCGAATGCCTCGGCGGCGGCTGCCCGAACCCGCGCCGACGGATCGACAATGCCCGTGGATGCCAGGTCGGCCAGCCGGGGTGGGTGTGCTCGCGCGGCGGCCGCGAGCCCGGCCGCGCGATCAACCGGATCATCTGAGCCGAGCAGGGCGTCGAGGAGTGCGTCGGATCGTTGGTGATCGCCGGCAACGGCGAGCGCCACTGCCAGCTCCGCGCGAACGGGGGTCGCCCCATCGTCCTCCAGTTGCTCAGCCAGCGCCGCTCCCGCGGAGGGCCGGCACGTCGTCAACGCGCGCACGGCTGCCGCGCGCACGGCGGGATCCCTGTCGGCGAGCAGCGGATCGATCGCCGGCGCCGATGACGAGTCGCCCAGGCGTCCGAGCAGGTCGGCGGCCATGATACGGACGGCGGGGATCGGGTCCGCCAGCGCGGTGACGAGCTCGCCCTTGACCGCCGGGTCCCGACCGATCGCTGCCAGGCCCGGTCCGCCCTCGAGTACCTGCTCCCCGAGTCCCGCTCGAAGCGTCAGGACCAGCGCGGCGCCGTAGCGGCGCCGGACCTGGATCACGACCCACGTACACAGCACGGCAGTCGCGAGGCCGAGGGCGAACACCGGCGTCAGGCTCGCGGCCGCGATCGCGCCGGCGACCAGCAGCAGGACGCCCGAAAGGCTCGCCCCCAGCTGTCCGGGCACGCCGTCCATGAACGCAAGCACCTGCGGCCGCCGCTCGCTCGGGACGACCGTGTACATGGCACTCCACGCCGCGTTCGAGATGCTCCGTTGAACGACCTGTTGGCTGAACGACACCGCGACGGCGGTCGCGAGCGTGAACTGGACGAGCCACGTCCCGAACCCCAGGACGTAGACGACCGGCAGGAGAAGTGCAGCCGCCGCCACGCCGAAGCGGGCGAAGATCCGGTTCGCCAACGCGATCGACACCACGAACGACGCTGCCGTGACCCCGGCCTGCACGAGGCCGACGAACGTGGCCAGCGCGGCGTCGTCGTCGCCGAATGCATCCGCGATCGCGGTCTGGTACGGGAACTGGACCGAGAACATGAGGATCGAGAACAGGACATACGCGACGGCAACGAGTCGCAGAAGCGGCGACCGGCGCACGTCGTCGAAGCCGGCCCTGAGCTGGGAGAGGACCGATGTCGCGGCCGCTCCGCGAGCCTGCGCTCGAACCGTCCGCGTGGCCCGCGTGCCGATCCGGGCCGCGAACGCTGCGCCAAGGACGATCAACCCGGCAACGAGCAGCACGAGGTTCTCGGGGCCGAGCACCCCGGTCAGCGGACCTGCCGCGAGCGTCCCGACGAACCCCCCGGCAATGGCTGCACTCGTGATCAACGGGAAGAGGCGCTTCGCCTGTCGAGCATCGAGTGCGGTCGCCGCAATCGTCCAGACCACCGTCAGCATGATCGTGTTCACGACGTTGATCGCGACGCCGATGATGCCGAAGGCAATGGGAGCGCCGGTTGCGAGCGTCAGGCGAAGCACCACCAGGGTTCCGGCGAATGCGAGCAGCAGCCCGACGAGGAACGGCCGCCGAGGCAGCTTCCCCAGCCCCACGCCGTACCCCAGCGCCACGACCAGGCTCACGCCACCGAGCGCGATGTAGAGGTACGGCAGGTAGCTGGGCCCGAGGCTACTGAGGAAGAGGGTGACGTAGGCGACCTCCCCGGCGCCGCGGGCCGCCTCGATGGACGCGAACAGGCCAGCGAGGAGTGCGACCGTCCTGCCCTCGCCCGCCCGGACGGCGAGCATCGCGGGAGCCTTCACGGCCTCGCTGGTTCGGAGATCAGCTCGGCGGCATGGTCGATCATGTAGTCGAGCACGGCGTCCGTGCTCATGGTTTCGCCGTGCGCCCGTGCTGCGGCCAGCTCAGGTTGTTCAAGCGCCGCGAGCAGCTCGTCGAGCGGACCACCGAGGGCCAGGAACCCAGTCCGGGTTCATCGGTGGACGGACGCCGTACCTTCGACAGTGGCCCTCGAAGGCGCCAAGCACGGTCGCAGCTTCCTCGAGCCGCCCAGCGACTGCCCACAGTGCGGCGGCCGCGCGCAGCGTCAGCGTTATCGTCGCCACGTCGCCCATCGCCTGGTTCGCCTGCAAGCTCCGGAGGCCGAGCCGGACCGCTGTCGGCATGTCGCGTTCCATCAGCGCAATGCCGCCCATCGCCGCCGTCACCATGGCGATGTAGAAGTCGTCTTCCGCTCGCTCGAACTCCACGAGTGTGCCGGCGATGATCGCCCGGGCTTCGTCGCTTCGCCCCGCGAACGCAAGGGGATACGCGGTTGTCCAGGTGAGCCGTGCCAATTGGAGATCGTTCCCCAGCTCGCGATAGATCGTCCCGGACTCTGTGCGCAGGGTTTCCTGAGCGGCAGTGTCCTCCGGGTGGAGGACCACCTGCGTGTGGATCAAGTTGAACGACGCATCGGCGATCCCGAGCTGGTCGCCCAGGGTCCGCGCCAGCGCGAGCTGGCCCTCGTAGTGGACGTGGGCTTCCGGGACGTCGGCTGCCCACCAGGCGAGGCCGCCGGCCGCCTCGAGCGCACGCATGCGCCAGGCCGTCGCGACGTCACCGCCCGGCATGGCCAGCACCTCGGAGGCCCTTGTGACGCCCTCCGTTACGTGGCCGCGGAACTGCCAGAATCGCCAGGACGCCGCGAGCAATCGGTGAGCCAGCTCCGCGTCGTCGCGCTCCAACGCCCAGCCGAACGCCGCACGCAGGTTGTCGTGATCGACCGTCATCCGGTCGAGCCATGGGAGTTGGTGGCGGCTCGGCAGGTGTCGCGCCGCTTCCTCGGCCAGGACAAGGTAGGCACGGGCGTGCCGATCCCGGACGTGCGAGGTCTCGTCGCGTTCGGCGATTCGCCCCGCCGCGAAGCGCTGGATCGTCTCGAGCAGCCGATAGCGGGGCACGTCCGGTCCAGGGATCGACTCGACGAGGCTCTGCTCCACGAGCACGGAGAGCGCATCGATCGGCTCGGCGCCCAGGTCGGGCGCCGGCCCGCCGACGGCTTCGAGTTCCGCGAGCCGGAACCCTCCGGCAAACACTGACAGCCGTTCGAGCAAACGCCGAGCCGGTTCGTCGAGGAGCGAATAGCTCCACGCGATGGCGTCTGTGAGCGTTCGCTGGCGAGCGGGCAGGTCGCGAGGTGCGACCCCGGGGAGGTCCAGTCGCCGGGTGAGCTGGTCCGCGATTACGGGCGCAGGGAGCAGACCGATCCGAGAGGCCGCGAGCTCGATCCCGAGCGGCAGCCCGTCGAGGTGGTCGCAGATGTCGGCCACGGCTCCGCGGTTCTCGTCCGTCAGCCCGAAGGACGGATCTGCGCGCCGGGCCCGCTCTACGAACAGGCCGATCGCATCGGAAGGATCGAGCCGGCCGATCGGCAGCTCCTGCTCCAGGCCGATGCGCAGCGGCGCCCGACTCGTCACGACGACCCGCACCTCGGGCCCGACCCCCTCGAGAAGGGCGTGGATCTCCGCCGCCGCCGGCATGAGGTGCTCGAAGTTGTCGAGGACCAGCAAGATGGATCGGTCCGCACAGGAACCCATGCAGGCGTTCGATGGTTGTCGTCGCCGGTGATTCGACGAGGCCGAACGTCCCGGCGATCGCGTCGAGGACGAGCTCGGGATCCTCGATCCCCTCGAGTCGCACCAGCCACGCCCCGTCGGCGAATGAAGCTGCCCGACGCCGCGCGGTCTCGATGGCAAGGCGGGTCTTGCCCGCGCCGCCCGGTCCGGTCAGCGTGACGAGCGCCGGACTCGCCGATCAGGCGTTCCAGCATCTCGAGCTCGCGGTCCCGCCCGACGAAGCTGGTCAGGCGATTCGGCAGGTTCCCGGCGGCACTGCTCGGCGGCGGCCAGTGGCGGGAAGTTCGACGGCAGACCCTCGATCACCAGCTGGTGCAGTGGCTCGGGGCGATCCAGGTCGCGCAATCGATGCGGTCCGAGCGAACGCACCGAGACGCCGGCGGGAAGGTCGTCGGCCGCCAGCGCACGGGTCGCGTCCGACAGCAGGACCTGGCCGCCGTGACCGAGGCCCGTGATGCGCGCGGCACGGTTGACGTCGATCCCGACGTAATCGTCCCCGCCAAGCCGGGCGATTCCGGTATGGATCCCCATGCGCACCCTGACTCCGGTGGCCACCGGCCACTCGGCACCGGCCAGCGCACGCTGCGCGTCGGCAGCGGCGGCCACTGCCGCAGGCGCCTCGTGGAACATGACCAGGAACGAGTCACCTTGCGTGCCGCGTTCCGTCGCACCGTACCGCCCGAACGCCTCGCGAAGGACCGCGTTGTGGCGCTCGAGGACCTCCGTGAAGACCGCCGGGCCAAGATCCTGGACGAGCCGGGTCGAACCCTCCATGTCCGAGAACAGGAAGGTCACCGTTCCGGTGGGAAGCACCCCCTCCGCCATGACCGCCAGCATACGGCCCGAAACGTCCGATCCCAAGGTGTCCGCTACCATCCCGCGGGTGAGCCTCCTCCTGCTCGTCGACCTCGATGGGGTGGTGTACCGCGGTGCCGAGCCCGTCCCAGGCGTGGCCGAAGTGCTCGCCGCGCGAGCCGCCGCCGGCGACGACGTGGTCTATGTCACGAACAACTCGATGCACTACCGGGCCGACTACGTCATCCGCCTCGCGGGCATGGGGGCCCCGGTCACCCCGGAAACCGTGGTCTCGTCGGCACGCGCGACGGCGCTGTACCTCGCCGAGCAGGATCCGCAGATCCGGCACGTCCTGGTGCTGGGGGCCGGCGGGCTCGAACGGGAGGCGCGGGACGTTGGCTTGGAGGTAGTGACCGCGGCGCACGCCGCGACGCGGATGCAGCAAGAGGGGATCGACGGGTACGCCGCCGCCGGCGAGCCCGATGCCGTCCTCGTTGGGCTGGACCCAAACCTGACCTACCTTCGACTCGCCGCCGCAGCCGATTGCGTCCGGGCTGGCGCCCGGTTCATCGCGACGAACCGCGACCCGGTCTACCCGACGGAGCGCGGCATCCGGCCAGGCGCGGGCGCCATCGTGGCCGCCGTCGAGGCGACGACCGGCGTCACGCCGATCTCGATCGGAAAGCCGGCCCCACGGCTGCTCGAGATCGCGGCGCACGCGGTCGGGCGCGACCCCCGCGAGGCGATCATGGTCGGCGACGGGATCCTCACGGACCTCGCGGCCGCGAACGCCCTCGGTGCCCGCTGCGTGTTCATGCTCACGGGCGTGTCGACCCGCGAGCAGCTCCGGGCGCTGGCGCCGGGCGACCAGCCGGTTGCCGTCGCCGAGGATGCGGCGCAACTCGCCGCTGCGCTCGCAACCCTGGCCGCTGAGCAGGCCACCGCCGCCGCGCCGGCCTGACGAAACATCGCGGCGGGCCGCGGCGTCTGGCGGGCATGTCGAGACTCCTCGCCGCGGCCTTCGCCGCGATCGTCGTCCTCGTCGCCGCGTGCGGCGGGGCGTCCTCGTCCACGCAGCTTTCGGTGCCGCCGGTCGCGCTCGACCCGGCCGGCGAGTGGCAGCTGACGGCCGGCACGGTCGACGGTCAGCCGCTCGCCCTGATCGCCGACGCTCCCGTGACCTTCGTCGTCGACGGTTCGAACGTGAGCGGTCGGTCGGCGTGCAATCAGTACTTCGGCCAGGTCGCGCTCGTCGACGGGCACGTCACGCTGAGCGGACTTGGCGGCACCGAAATGGCCTGCGAGGCGCAGATCATGACCCTGGAGGGTGCGTATCTGGCCGGTCTGGCCAAGGTCGAGGCCGCCCGGATGGACGGCGACGCCCTCGTCCTGACCGGGCCTGGCACGGAACTTCGCTTCGAGCGTGACTAAGCCAACTCTGGAACGCGCGCGGCCCACGCATCGAATGCGGCCCGTAGACGGGCAAGCGTATCGGAGTCCGCGAAGCCGACGTCGAGCGCGTGCCGGTCGATCGCCCACAGCTCCGGGACTGACAGGCCGATCTGCTCGACTGCCCGCACGTATTCCTCCGAGAGGCTGATGTCCGAGACCGTGAGGTCGTCCGTGCTCAACGACACGGGCACCCCGAGCCGGTGCAGGGCAGCCAGCGGGTGCGCCGCCACCGACTCCACGGTCCCCGCCTGCACGTTCGACGTCGGGCACAGGTCCAGCGTGATTTCCCGATCGGCCAGCTCGCGGCAGAGCGCCGGATCCTCGATGGTCAGCGAGCCGTGCGCGATCCGTTCGGGCTCCACCGCGAGCGCCCGCCGGACCTGCGCGGCGCCGCCCCACTCGCCGGCATGGAGCGTGATCCGCAGCCCGCCGGCCCGCGCCGCCTCGAAGGCGCGCGCATGATGGAGCGGGTCGGGGTATGCGGCCTCCGGCCCCGCGAGATCCCAACCGGTGAGGCCCTGGTCGACGAACCGCGACGCCGCCTCCGCAAGGACCACGTTGTCCGCGGGATCATGCGAGCGGAGGGCGGTGCAGATCAGCCGGACGGTCGTACCAGTTCGTTCGGCCGCCTCGCGCGCCCCGCGACAGACCGCCGCAATCCCGTCGGCAAACGAAAGCCCGCGCGCGACGTGGAGCAGCGGTCCCCAGCGAATCTCGACGTAGCGGACGCTGTCCGCGGCCTTCGCAATGACCAGCTCGGCGGTGATCTGCTGGAGCGCCTCCGCGTCCTGCATCAGGGCGATGGGCAGGTCGAAGGCGCGCAGCAGCTCGGCCTGGTCGGTGCAACGCTCCGGCGCGACGAGCGCCCCGTACATTCCCGCCCAGTCGGACGGGGCGTCCACCCGGCGCGTGCGCGCCAGCTCGAGCGCGGTGTCCACCCGGACCGATCCGTCGAGGTGGAGATGGAGCTCCGCCTTGGGCATCGCCTCGATGAGCCGGCGGAGCGGCCGGCCGGCGATGCCGTTGGCAGTGGGGTGTGGGTCGGCCATCGACCGATGCTACGATTCCGCGCCGTCGGCGGCGCGCCCGCCATGCACTGACGCCAGGAGGGAATGCACGAGCCGATGACGCCGCGATGACCAGGCTTCGCATGCTTGGAATGGCCGCCGCATGGGTTGGCCTCGCGCTGCTGGTGTCGGCCGGTGCCGCCGGCCTGGTGGTCGGTATGGATCACATTCCCGGGACCGCGGCGCGTGCCGAGCTGACGGCCTCGGCCGATGCCGAGGCAACCGCCCAGCTCGACCGGGCGCAGGTCCAGTTCGCGGCACTCGCCGACGACGTCGATGCGCTCGGCGTCCACGCGCGGGCTGCACTCGCGAGCCTCGCCGGCCAGGACCTCGAGACCGTGCAGACGTCCGTCGACGAGGGAGCCGTACTGGTTGCCGGGATCCGTGATCACACGCGGCAGCTCCAGGCCGAGCTCCGGGCGGTCCCCGGCGTCACCGGCCCCGAGTCCGCTGTGACGACCTCGGCCGCGGTCCGCGATCGGCACGCCGCGCTGCTCGAAGCGCTCGAGGTGACCGAAGGCCTCGACGACGCATGGGTCAACCTCACGACCGGGTCGCTTGCCGCCGCGCGATTGTCGAGGCTGCTCGCCGACCACGACCGGATCATGGGTGAGGCGGTCCTCGTCGGCAGGGCCGGCGGCTACGACGAGGCCATCGCGAAGATCGGCGAGGCGGCCGCGCTTCTCGTGGAAGCCGACACGATGCGCGCCCAGCTCGCAAACACCGTCGACGTCTCGACCCTCGCCGAGTGGATCAGGCGCAATCGGACGTACGAGGAGGCGCTCGGCGACCTGTACAGGGCCGTGGACGCGTCGGGCGGGACCCAGACGGCCGCGGTCCGCGACGCGATCGCCGCCGAACGCGAGGCGCGCCGCGATCTGCCGCAGGACACGCGCGGCCTGGTCGTGATCATGGCCGAGATCGGGCGGGGCGGCCTCAACGGGGCCGTCATCACGATCGAGGAGGCGCGCGGCCGGCTGGCCGACGCCGTCGAGGACCTGACCGCGCCATCGCCGTCGGTGGCGCCGGTGCCCTGACGCTGCCCTGCCGGCCGCGATCGGACCCCTGACGGAGTGACCGTTACACTGCGGTCCAATCCAGCAGACCGGGCGCCCGTCGTGTCGCGCCTGCCCTCAGGGAGGACCCTCACGTCATGCAAGTCCGCGTGGTTGCCGACCAGCCCTGGGACGTCCAGGCCGATGTCCTCGTGGTCCCGTACGTCGGCGAACCCGCGTTCAGCGGCCCGGTCGACGAGATCGACCGCCGAAGCGGTGGGGAGCTCCGGGAGCTCGCCACGTTCCGCGAGCTGCGCAAGAAGCGCTTCGGCACGGCGCTCGCGGCGGCGGGCGAGCTGCCGGTCAGGCGGATCGTGACGGTTGCGGCGGGTGACGCCGCGTCGATTGATCGCGAGGTCGTGGTACGGATCGCGGCTGCCGCCGAGCGCCGGCTCGGCGGACGCGAGGTCCGCCGGGTCGCGTTCTGGCTGACGCCGCTCGCCGATGTTCTCGAGGGCGGCATCGCGGCCGTGGCCGAGCTCGTGGCCCGCGGCATTGTCGAGGGTTCGTACGAACCGCACTTGATCTATCGCGAGAAGGTCGAGCACGCGCCACCGATCCTCGACGAGCTGATCCTCGTGGCCGAGGGCGCCGACGTCGGCGCGCTCGCCAGGGCAGCGGAGCGCGGACAGATCATCGGGGAAGGCGCCAATGAGACGCGCGACCTTTCGAACCGGGCGGCCAACGATGTCTCGCCGGAGGTCCTCGCCGAGGAGGCGCGGGCAATTGCCGAGCAGCACGACCTGTGGATCGACGTCATCGAGCCCGAGCGCGCAACCGACCTGGGCATGGGCATGTTCATGGCGGTCGGGCGAGGCAGCGACAACCCGCCGCGGATGATCGTGATGCGGTCGGGCGGGGAAGGGGAGAAGGACGCGCTGGGCCGCCATCTCGCCATCGTCGGCAAGGGCGTCTGCTTCGAATTCCGGCGGCATCTCCATCAAGCCCTCCGACCGGATGGAGGAGATGAAGACGGACAAGACAGGGGCATGCACGGTGCTTGTTGCGGCCAAGACCGTCGCCCGCCTGGCGCCCGGCACGCCACTGCTGGTGGTCGCACCCGCGGTCGAGAACATGCCCGGCCCGCACTCGACGCGGCCGGGTGACATCGTGACTGCCCTCAACGGCAAGAAGGTGGACATCACCAACACGGACGCCGAGGGCCGCCTGATCCTCGGCGACGCGATGACCTATGCGGAGCAGCTCGGCGCGACTCACCTGGTCGACACGGCGACGCTGACAGGCGCGGTCGGGCGAGCCCTCGGGCACCTGGTGACGGGCGCGTTCGGCCAGCCGCAGGCGTTCTACGACGACGTGATGGCCGCGGCGGAGCGCGCGGGTGAGCGCTACTGGCAGCTCCCGCTGATCGAGGACTACGTCACGGACATGGACAGCTGGTATGGCGATCTCCAGAACTCGGGGTCGGCGGAGGGCTCGCTCGTCAAGAGCGGGCTGTTCCTGCGCGAGTTCGTCACGCGACCGTGGGTCCACCTCGATATCGCCGGCACCGGCTATCTGCGCAAGGCGACGCAGTGGGCGCCCCGTGGCGCCACCGGCGTCTCGCACGCGACGCTCGTCGAGCTGGCCCTCGCCGGCGCCCGGCCGAGCTAGCACCCGCGCGACGCGTCAGCCCGGCGCCGCGTGGACCTCGACTCACCGGCCGTCGCGGTTCTCGCCGGCGTCGCCGGCGCGCTCCTCGGCCTCGCCGCCGATCGCCTCGCCGTCCGCTGGCCCGAGCACGATCCCGAGGACGCTGAGCACCCGGCCGGCCGTCGGCTCGGCTGGCGGACGGCGGTCGTGGTTGCCACGTCCGCCATCGCGTTCGCGCTTCTGCCCGCGCGGTTCGCCGGCGAACCCGCTGCCCTCGCGATCTTCGGGGCGTGGTTCGTCACCCTCGTCATCGGCCTGGCGACCGACCTCGACCAGCGGCTGCTCCCCGACGTCCTGACGCTGCCCGTCATCCCGATCGCCCTGGTGTACGCCGTGAGCGGGCTCAATCCGCTCGTCGGCGAGGGATGGATCGGGGCGGTGCTCGCCGGGATCGCCATCCCGGCCGTCCTGTACCTGCCGTCGATCCCGTTCGGGGCGGGCGCGTTCGGCATGGGCGACGTCAAGCTGCTCGCGGGGACCGGCCTCCTGCTGGGCCTCACGCACGCCCTCGGGGGCGTGCTCAGCGGGTTGTTGCTCGCGGGCGTGGTGCTCGTCGTCCTGCTCGCTGCCCGCCGGATCGGGCGGCGATCCTATGTGCCGTTCGGGCCGTTCCTGATCATCGGCGCCCTGTGGGCCGTGCTGATCCTGCAGCCCGCCTGACCCAGGACGATCGGGCGGGTATCCAGCCCGCCGCACGCTTCCTAGACTCGGTCGGTACAATGCGCCGCAGCCGGTGTCGATCTGGGATCGTGCTCTCCCCGGATCGGCAGTAACCCTCCGGCGGGCCGCCTAGTCACCGCGCCCCGCACAGCCCCAGTGCGAAAAGAACGGAGATCGCACCCCAACGATGTCCACGCGAGCCACGCGAGCCACGCGAGCCTGATGCGTATCCGCGACCAAGAGAAGACGGTGACCTGGGACTCGGCGCGAAAGTCCCAGCGTCCGAGTCGTCGACTCCTGGTCCTGCTTCTCGCTCTGCCGTTCCTGCTTGGATCGCTCGGCGCCGCCCCCAATGCGCCGAACGCCCACGCTGACGAGCTGTCGAAGGCGCGTGCCCGCCAGACGCAGCTTCAGAAAAAGATCGCGCAGCAGCAGCGCGAGGTCACCAGGCTGAACTCGCTCCAGCGCGATCTCACCAAGGACATCGCGGCAACCAAGACCGAGCTCAAGTCGATCAACGCCGACCTCGTGACGGTCAAGAACCGCATCACGCGCATGAAGGAGAAGATCGAGCTGGTCAAGGCGGCCTACGCGGCGCTGGTCGCGCGCGGCGAGGAGCTCGACGCCGAGCTGACGCGGCTCACGCAGGAAGAGGCCGAGAAGGCAGCGAACCTCGCCGATCGCAAGGCCGAGCTTGCCCTGCGCATCCGGAGCGCATACGACACCGACCGGACCTCGCTGCTCGAGACGTTCCTGTCGGGCGGCTCGTTCACGGACATCCTCGCCGAGGCGAGCTACATGATCGACGTGGGCGAGCAGGACAAGGCGCTCGCCCAGCAGATCGAACAGGATCAGGCGGCGCTCGCCGCCGTCCACCAGACCGTCGAGGAGACGCGCCTCGCCACCGAAAAGCTTCGGGTCGAGACGGCCGCGCAGAAGAAAAAGCTCGACAAGAGCATGCGGGACCTCAAGAAGGAGCAGGCGAAGCTCAAGAAGCTCGAACGCGCCGCCAAACGTGAGCTCGCCCGCCAGAAGGCCGCCTACGAGAGGCTGAAGAAGAACAAGAAGGGCCTCAAGAAGGCGATCGCCCGGGCGCAGGCCAGCCAGCGCGCGTTGTCCAAGCGGATCGACCGGATCATCGCGCAGCAGCAGGCACGCGGGAATATCCCCTCGAAGTTCAACGGCAGCTTGCGCTGGCCCCTCGTCGGCCGGGTCAGCGGGGAATTCGGCTGCAGCAGTTACCCGGGCTACGGACCAGGGTACGGGTGCGCCCACTTCCACAACGGTATCGACATCGTCGGTCCGTACGGCGCCCGCGTCCGGGCCGCCGGCAAAGGCACGGTCGTGTACGTCGGCTGGAACTACGCGGACGGTTCCGACCCGGCCTGGATCGTCATCATCGCCCACTCGTCGAACCTGCAAACGTGGTACGCCCACCTGCAGCCGAAGCACCCGGTATCGGTCGGACAGCACGTCAGTGCCGGCCAGGTCATCGGCTACGAGGGCCTCACCGGGAACACCACCGGTGCGCACCTCCACTGGATGGTCGAGCTCAATGGGGCCTGGAAGAACCCGCGCCTGTTCCTCTAGCGGTTCCCGGCTGCGCCGCTAGGCGCGGCCGCCCGGCATCGGGTGCGAGGCCGTGACCGCGAACCGAGCCGCCTGACGCTCTCGGCACGCCGTTTGTGGCCAAATCATTCGACCATTGACTGATTGGCGAGACCGGGCGGTCCAGGGCTGCGCGGTTAGCAACCAGACAGGCACGGCGACACTGGTTTGGCCATCAACCGAGGCCTCCAAGACCCCGAATTGCCTACCGGTGCTGACATTCATGCACGTCGACCTCGGTTTGGCCCGAACCACTGATCAACCGGGCCGGGTCGACAGCCGTCCAGCGCAAGAAACCTGATGCAGAGGCTGACCCGCACGACGGTTTGCCGTAGGGCGGTAGCAGGGACGAACCGTCGGCGCCCGCGTGTCGATTCCTGCCGTGCCACGGCCGGACTGGACGCGCGTGGTGCAGGATCTGCCGCCGGGCGGCCGCTTGCGGACATTCGCTGCTTCCGTTCGTCACTGCTGCCGTGGGGCGGCAACGACCACTTCATAGAGCCTTCGTCACGCGACGTTGACCGAACGGCAACCCCACGCTGACCGGCGGACCGGGCACCCCGTGCTAGCATCGGTTCACCCACACGACGGCGCCCCATGATCGGAGACACGGGCGTGAAGAAGACGATGGCGGTGATCCTGGCGGGCGGCGAGGGCGAGCGGCTCTCGATCCTGTCGCAGAAGCGCGCCAAGCCCGCGGTCCCGTTCGGCGGCAAGTACCGGATCATCGACTTCACCCTGTCCAACTGCGTGAACTCGGACATCACGAACGTGATCGTTCTCACGCAGTACAACCCGCGTTCGCTCAACGACCACATCGGGCTCGGCCGGCCGTGGGACCTCGACCGGAACCAGGGCGGCGTTCGCCTGCGCCAGCCGTACGTCGCCCGCGGGCGCGGCGCCGAGTGGTACCGGGGGACCGCCGATGCCGTGCTCCAGAACCTCAATGAGGTCGAGCACGATCCCGCCGACACGATCCTCGTCCTCGCCGGCGACCACATCTACAAGATGGACTACACGCCGTTCCTCGCTGCTCACCGCCGCCACCGGGCAGACGTGACGATCGCGGTTCGCCGCGTGCCGCTCGCCGATGCGTCGCGGATGGGGGTCCTGGCGCTCGACGACAACGACCGAGTCGTCGAGTGGCAGGAGAAACCGAAGCAGCCCAGGAGCGACCTCGCGTCCATGGGCATCTACGTCTTCTCGAAGCGGACGTTGCGCCGTTGGCTCAGCGATGACCTGGTCGACTTCGGCAAGGACGTGATCCCGGCGATGCTCGATGGAAATGCGCGCGTCTTCGGCTACAGGTTCGACGGCTACTGGCAGGACGTCGGGACGATCCAGTCGTACTGGGAAACCAACATGGCTCTCCTGGCGGACGATCCCGAGTTCGACCTGTACGACACGGACTGGGTCGTGCACACGAAGTCCGAGGAACGGGCCCCGGCCAAGATCGGCCCCACGGCCCAGGTCCACCGCAGCCTGATCAGCCACGGCTGCCAGATCCACGGGATGGTGGTGAACTCCGTGCTGTCGCCCGGCGTGCGGGTCGACATGGGAGCAGTCGTGCGCGACTCGATCGTCATGTTCGACGGCGTGATCCGCTCGGGCGCGGTGGTCGACCGGGCAATCCTCGACAAGGAGGTCGTCGTCGGTCCGGGCGCGATCGTCGGCGACGGACCCGACTTCGATCGGCCGAACAAGAAGGAACCGAGCCGGCTCAACACCGGGATCACGGTCGTTGGCAAGCGTGCGGTGATCCCGCGCGGGGCGCGGATCGGGCGCAATGTGAAGGTCGCGTCGGACGTGCGTTCGGCTGACTTCCGGACTCGGGTCGTGCGCAGCGGGGAGTCCGTCGAAGTCGCCGGGGAGCGGCGCCGCAAGGGCACTGCCAATCTCAATGGGGCGACGCCGGAGGACGAAGGTGCCAGCCCACCGCTGAACGTCGCGCTCGCAGGTGGTGGCGTGGCGGCCAAGGGGGTCGATCCCACCGGCTGAGCCGGATCGGGCCACTTCGGCTAGACTTCCGCCGCAATGCCATCCGCCGAACCTGGCGTGCCAGTGGTGCGCCCGGCCGACGTCGAGGCGTGGTTGACCGATCTGGGCGTCGAACCGCTCGAGCGCGCAGATCGAGACTCCGTCACCAGCTGGGACCTCGTCCTCGACGGCCGTCGCCGCTTCGACCTTTCGGTCACCCTCATCCTCGATCCGTCTCTCGGATTGATCTGCTGGGCGCATTACGCGCCCCCGATCAGCGACCTGTTCCGCAAGTCGTACCGGCGCCTGCTGCGCTGGAACGACGAGTTCCCGTTCGCCAAGTTCTCGATCGGTGAGGACGAGCGTCCGCTGCTGGCCGTCGAGTTGCCGACGTCGGCGCTGGCCGACGGTCGCCACGCGCTCGGGCTGGCGCTCGCGCGGATCGTGGGGGTCGCCGACGCGCTCTTCGACGAGTCGACCGACTGGCTGTGGCTCGGCGGCAAGGTCCCCGACCAGTCCGCTCGCCGCTCGAGGAATGAGCGGCTCATTGCGCTGTACGCACCCCTGCTTCCCGAGCTGTTCGACGCCCGCCAGGGTGTGAGCACGGACGTTCCCGGCGTGGAGGTGTCGGCATGACCGGCGGGCATGCCCGCCGCCTCGGGTTGGCCGTCCTCGCATTGATCTTCGCGGTCGGCCTGCTGGCCGCCCCGCCAGCGGCGTCCGATGTTCGCGCCGCGACCCCCGACCTCACGATCGTGAGCAACGCGACCTATCAGGTTCGGCCCGGCGACCGCCTCGTGCGGGTGACGGTCGACATGACGCTCAAGAACACGCTGCGCGACACCGCCACGCGCCGCTACTTCTTCGACACCGCGTTCCTCGCCGTCCTGCCGGGGACGTCGGGCTTCCGGGTCAACGGCAGCGGCGGGCCCTCGGTCCGCGCCACGCGCCGGAACAGCGACTACACGCTGCTGCGGATCAACCTCGGGAAGCGGCTGTTCAGCGGCAAGACGGCAAAGTACCGCCTGACGTTCGACCTGAAGGACGCCGGCGGGTCGAGCAGCCGCGACGTCCGTGTCGGTGATTCGCTCGCGTCCTTCCCCGTGTGGGCGTACGCCTCGGACCAGACGCCCGGCAGCCGTGTCACGGTCGTCTTCCCGAAGGACTACACGATCGATGTCGAGGCGGGCGACCTCGCTGCGCCCACGGTCGACGCCGAGGGCCGGACGATCTACAAGACCGGCAGGCTGAACAAGCCGCTCGAGTTCTTCGCCTATTTCGTCGCCGACCGGCCCGGTGCCTACGAGGAGAGCGAGGTCGAGGCAAGCGTGGCCGACGTCCCGGTTCCGCTCACGGTCCGGCACTGGAAGGAGGACGCGGCCTGGGGCAAGCGGGTGAGCGGCCTCTTCGAGCGCGGACTCCCCCGACTCTCCGAGCGGATCGGCCTGCCGTGGCCGCGCGAGGAGGGGCTGGTCGTCCAGGAATCCGTCAGTCGCTCGACCGGCGGCTATGCCGGCTTGTTCGACCCAACCCGGGGTCACGCCGAGGTCGCCTATTACGCGGACGACTTCGTGGTCCTGCACGAGGCGGCCCACGCATGGTTCAACGGCAACCTCCTGGCCGATCGCTGGGCGCTCGAGGCGTTTGCCTCGTACTACGCGCTCGAGGCGGCCGCCGATCTCAAGGTCAAGGCCAAGGGCGACGAACTGACCGACGAGCTGCGCAAGTCGAAGATCCCACTGAACGCCTGGGGTCCCATCGGGCGCGAGGAGCGCGGGACCGAGGACTACGCTTATGCCGCGACGCTCGAGGTCGCCCGCCAGATCGCCGAACGGGCAGGGGAGGAAAGGCTCCAGGAGGTCTGGCAGGCAGCAGCGGACAAGGCCGGCGCATACCAGCCGCCGGCCGGGACCGAAGCCGCGACCGCGGGCACGAGCGGCGCGGGCGGGACCCCCGACGCGGCCGAGCCCGAGCGCGTTCTCGGCCCGCCCGACTGGCGCGGCCTGATCGACCTGCTCGAGGAGCACACGGACCAGACATACGATGACCTGTGGCGCGAGTGGATCATCCGGCCCGAGGACGCGCCGCTCCTCGAAGAACGCACCCAGGCGCGCGAGCACTACGACGCGGTTGTCGACGAGGCCGCCGGATGGTCGCTGCCGCGCCCGATCCGCGACGCGCTGCGCGCCTGGCAGTTCGACACCGCCGGCGGGCTGCTCGATGAGGCGGCCGCGGTCCTCGAGCAGCGCGATGCGATCGCCCGAGCCGCGACGGACGCCGACCTGACGCCGCCGGACACCCTGCGTGCGGCGTTCGAGGGCAGCAACGGCTTTGACGAAGCGCGTGCAGACATCGACCAGGAGCTCGACGTCATCGATCGCTACACCGACGCGGTTGCGCTCCGACCGGTCGACCCGGACGTGTTCACGCAGCTCGGCCTGTACCAGGAAACGCCCGATGCCGATCTCGAAGAGGCGGCGACCGCCTACGCCGCCGGCGACCTCGATGCATCAGCGGCGGCCGCCGACGATGCGCGGCTGACCTGGATCCAGGCGGCGGACGTCGGGCGCACCCGCGCCGTGGTGATCGCCGCGATCGCCATCGCGATCCTCCTGCTGGTCGTCCTCTCGATCGCGGCCATCGTCCGTCTCCGCCACGATCGGCGCCCCGGTCCCGCGCCCGCCGCCGAGGCCGGTCCCGTGCCGGCAGCCGGTCTTGCGCCGACAGCCGGTCCCGTGCCGGCAGCCGGCGATCCCGACCCCACCGAAGCCGTCATCCGCAGCGATCCTTCGACCCCCAAACCGCCCGTCTGAGCGACCCGCCTCGTCGGGCCCGCGGTTCGAAGCCTGCGGTACACTCGCCGCCTCTTTCGCGGGGCGCGAGGCCCGGCGGCTCGAGGCGAGGATCGGATGGAGCGCCAGGCTGACACCAGACCGGGAGCGCGTCGCTGATGGGCATGCAGCGCGCGCGGCCCTCGAGCGAGATCCTCTCGGGCGATTCCGCCGACGTCTATTTTGCACGGGCCGAGCGGATCCTCGAGGCCGAAGGCCGCGATCCGCTCGTGACGATGGAGGTGTTCACCCGCCATGACGCCGTCCTGTGCGGGATCGATGAAGCGAAGAACCTGCTCGGACACGTGCTGGCCGACGCCGATCCGGTCGAGACCTGCCTTGAAGCGCTCGAGGACGGCGATCGCATCAGCTCGAAGGAGGTCGTCCTCCGGATCCGGGCGCGCTACCGCCGGTTCGGGCTCTACGAGACGGCCTTCCTCGGCATGCTCGCCCAGTCGACGGGTTGGGCGACGGCGGCCAGCGAATGCGTCGAGGCCGCGAAGCCCGAACCGGTGATCAGCTTCGGGGCGCGCCACGTTCACCCGGACATCACCGACGTCCTTGACTATGCCTCGATCGTCGGCGGGTGCGTGGGCGCGTCGACATCCGCCGGGGCGCGACTGGCCGGCCTGAGTCCGACCGGGACCATGCCGCACTCGCTCGTCCTGATCTTCGGCGACACCGTCGAGGCCGCGCTTGCCTTCGACCGGCACATCGATCGGGATGTCCCGCGCATCGTCCTCGTCGACACGTTCAAGGACGAAGCCGAGGAGGCGTTGCGCGTTGCCCACGCGCTCGGTGATCGGTTGTACGGAATCCGCCTCGATACGCCGTCGGAGCGGGGCCGCGTTACGGCCGACCTGGTCCATGAGGTGCGGGCGCGGCTCGACCAGGCCGGCTTCCACCACGTGCGGGTCGTCGTGTCGGGCGGCCTGAACCCCGAGCGCATCGCCTACTTCAAGGAGGCCGCCGCACCGGTCGACTCGTACGCAGTCGGGTCCTACATCAGCGGCGCCTCTCCGATCGACTTCACCGGGGACATCAAGGTGATCGACGGCGCGCCGATCGCCAAGCGCGGTCGCATCCCCGGCCTCACCGACAGCCCGCGACTCAAGCCTGTCGACCTGACGTCCTGGCACGACAGCGGCACCGGCTGACCGCGCGACAGCGTCGCGCCGTCCGTGCCACCATCGGGCCATGGAGCCGTCCCAGGCGGGCGAACGCGAGACCGCCTACGACCTGCTGCAGCGCGGCGAGGAGTTCCTTCGGCGGCGCCACCACGCGCAGGCCGCGATCGTGCTGGAGCGGGCCAACCGTCTCGAGCCGCACCGCCAGTCGATCCTCGAGGCGCTCGGCAGGGCGTACTACAACAGCGGCCAGCACGAGCAGGCGAGACGAGCGTTTAGCGAACTGCTCGAGCTCGACCCGTCGGCGCATTACGCCCACTACGCGCTCGGGCAGAGCCTGAAGCGGCTGGGTCGTCCCAGCGAGGCGCGAACGCACCTCAAACTGGCGGTCGCCCTGAGCCCGGGGACCTCGCTCTACCGGCAGGCGCTTGCCCGCCTCCCGAGCCCGAAGCCGGATCCCTAGGCCTGACCCCAAGCTCCCATCCCGTCTCGGCGCGATTACCAACGGGAGTGGTCGTACGGGCGAACGGACCCCCGAATCGGGCGCATCCAGCACTCCCGATGGTAGTAAGCCCGGATTTCGGCCGTTCGAGCGGGTCAGCTCGGCGCCAAGGCCACCGGGGTTGGTATCCGAGCCAAGTCCGGTGGCATCGCCGGCGGCCCAGGAGCACAGCCTTCCGCTTACCTGGCCAAATTCCCTTCCAGGGAAACCAAGGCCACTTTGACGCTCACAAGCGGCGCGGAATTGCCCAATTCCGCGGCCAGATTTTCATGGGGCGGAAGTTTGGCCGCGAATCACGCTCGCCACCGGGCCTAATCGCCCCCGGTGGGAATTTGGCCACGAATGCGGCGCGCGGGCCCTCCGCGCCGAGCGGAAGGGCCCGCCCGCGAACGCCGCGCCCGCCTACTCCCCCCGGAGCCGCGCCAGCCAGAACAGCCCGACGATCGACTTCGCGTCCTCGATCTCGCCTCGCTCCGCGGACGCAACCGCATCCCTCCATGGCATCCGGACGAGATGCAGCCGCTCGTCCTCATCGAGCGCGAGCCGGTCGTCGTCGGCCGGCGACGAGGTCCGTCGCGAGGTACAGGTGCATCAGCTCGGACGTGAAACCGGGCGCCGTCCAGAACCGGCCGAGCAGTTGCCAGGACCCTGCCCGGTAGCCGGTCTCCTCCTCGAGCTCACGGCGCGACGCGAGATCCGGATCCTCGACCGACCCGTCGGGCCGCGGGTCGAGCGTGCCGGCGGGGATCTCGAGCAGCACGCGTTCGGCAGGGCTGCGGTACTGGCGCACCAGCAGCACGTGATCGTCGGGATCGACGGCGATGATCGCGACGGCTCCGGGATGGCCCGCAACATCACGGGTAGACCGGGTCCCGTCCGGCCGCTCGATCGTGTCGATCCGGAACGTCAGGTAGCGACCATGGTGGAGAACGCGCGAGTCGACGACGCGCTCGATGAGATCGGCCCCGGACTCCTCCGGGGCCGATCGAGGTTCGTCCGTGCGATCCGCGCTCAGGCCGGTGCCGCAGCGATCTCTTCTGCCGCCTGGGCTGCTGTGACGTTGGCCGCGGCACGATCGGTCGTGAGCGCCTCGCCGGTCTCGCCGTCGAACAAGTGCAGCTTGTCCAGCGGGATCGTGAGCTTGATGACGTCGCCGGGCCGGACGCGATGCGACGAGTCGACGATCGCCACGATGTCCTGGTTCGCCGCGCTGACGTGGAGGAGCTCCTCGTGGCCGAGATACTCGACGACGTCGGCTCGTGCCTGGAACGAGGCGCTCTCGCCGCCGATGTCACCGATCTCGAGATGCTCCGGGCGGAAGCCGACCACGTGCTTGGAGTCGGCCTGGCCGGCCACCGATCGCGCTCTCGCCGGCAGCGGGACCGACCAGTCGCCCGGCCCCACCAGTCGCGCCCCGTCGCCGCCACCGTCGGTGGTGACCTCGACGAAGTTCATCGACGGGCTGCCAATGAAGCCAGCCACGAACCGGTTGACCGGCTCGTCATAGAGCTTCTGCGGCGTGCCGACCTGCTGGAGGAGGCCCTCGTTCATGACCGCGATCCGGGTGCCCATCGTCATCGCCTCGACCTGGTCGTGCGTGACGTAGACGACGGTCGTCTCGAGGCGCTGATGAAGGCGAGCGATCTCGGCGCGGGTCTGCACACGCAGCTTGGCGTCGAGGTTCGAGAGCGGCTCGTCCATGAGGAACACCGCCGGCTCGCGCACGATCGCGCGACCGAGCGCAACGCGCTGGCGCTGGCCGCCGGACAGCTCCTTCGGCTTGCGCTCGAGCAGCTTCTGGAGCTGGATCGTCTCGGCCGCCTCCTTGACCCGCCGCTCGATCTCGGGCTTCGGGACCTTGCGCAGCTTGAGCCCGAAGGCGAGGTTCTCGCGGACCGTCATGTGCGGGTAGAGCGCGTAGCTCTGGAAGACCATGGCGATGTCGCGGTCCTTCGGCGGGACGTCGTTCACGACCCGGTCCCCGATGCGGAGCGTGCCCGACGTGATCTCCTCGAGTCCGGCAATCATGCGCAGGCTCGTGGTCTTGCCACAGCCCGATGGTCCGACCAGGACCATGAACTCGCCGTCGCCGATCTCGAGGTTCAGATCGTTGACCGCGAGGAAGTCCCCGTACTGCTTGTTTACTTGCTCGAAGGTCACGGTCGCCATCGAGTATTCCTCCTGTCCCGATCGCAGCATCGCGGGCCCATGCATCCAGCCGCCGCCGAAGCGGACGGCGTGAACGGGCCCCGTACGTGCGCGGTGCGGGTCAGCGGCATCGTACGGTCGAGTCGGTGGACCGCGCAACCGTCCGATCCCTCTCGACTATCCCCGTCGAACGCGCATCGGCATAACAGGAATACGTCGTCCTTCGTAGACAGAAATCATGCAGGCGGCGGATGCCGCAGCACGCGACGAGGACGATCCTGCAGATATTCCGGGTCCGGCCCGCCTCGGGACATCGACAGTCTCGTCACCGATGTCCCGATGCCGGCCGAACCGGGACGGCCCCCCGACCTCAGCCCGGCGCCGCGACCTCCCGCGGCGCTGCGGCTATTCCCCGCCGGACGAGCGCCGGATCACCGCGTCGTGCGCGCGGCGGTACTCCTCGCGCAGCACCTCGATCTCCGCGCGAAAACGTGCCGCCTCGGGCGACCCAGGAACGGCGTCACCGAAGTGCCGCTCCGCATCACGCCACTCGGCAAGCACCGTCTGGACGTCGCGCGGAGCATTGCCCATCTCGTTGATCGTGGTGCCCGGATCGATCGTTCCGGCCCGGGCCCCGGCAACAGCCGCCTCTGCCAGGTCAACCTGGGCGTCGCTCGCTCCAAGCACGGAGGTGGCGAGCCGCTCGATCTCCTTGGCCAGCTCGACCAGCCGCGGTGAGCCCACAGGCAGATCGCGCTTCTCGAGTTCCAGCGTCCGGAGCCGGTCGAGCGAGGCCAGCACGGCGTCGGACGTCGCGTGCAGCTCGGGTTCGATACTCACGTAGGAAAGGACCCCTTCTTCCGTTTCCCCCCTTATCCCGGTGGCAGTCTAGGCGCTCGATGCGACGTGCGCTCCCGCGGCTGCCTGGTCAGCCGATCTCGCGGAAGACGTCCTGATCCAGCGTCAGTGCCAGCCGCTCCGCGCGGGTCATTGAGGCGAGTCGAGCGGCATCGCGAATGTAGCGTCCGAGCTGGCGCTCGCACACCTCGTCGGGGTGCGAGAAGGTGAAGAAGCGGACCTGCTTGAGCTCCGTGCCGCCGAGCTCGCCATCCGGGTCGTCGATCAGCATCCCGTATTCGAAGCCGAGATGGACGTGGATCGGCTCGGGGGCGACGAACCCGAAGTAGGCCGTCCGCCTGCGGATCGGGACGCTGTACCCGATCAGATGCCAGCCCGGCCGAACGCCCTCGATCGCTTCCGGCACGGTGCGCAGGACGATCGCGCGAAGGCGCTCCGCGGCGGCGCGGATCGGATCGGGGAAGCCGGCGAGGAACGCCTCCGGTGGAAGCCGGTTCATGTCCGGATCTTGCGGCCGGATGGCGCCAGAACCCGTCGTGTTTCCGCCGGCCATTCTGCGCGGTGTATACTCCCCTGGGGTATTCGGGAGGTTCAGTGAGCGGCGTTCGGGAGATGGAATTGGTGTCGTTCCCCGTCGAGGGAATGACGTGCGCGGCGTGCGTCAACCGGATCACGCGGTTCCTCGCCGAGGTCGACGGCGTCGAGACCGCGACTGTCAACCTTGCGACCGAGACGGCGACCGTTCGCTTTGATCCGGGACGCGTCGACGTCGCACGGCTCGGCGCAGCCGTCGAGGCATCCGGCTACGAAGCGCTGACCGAGCGCGCGGTCGGTGGATCGCGCGAGGCGGCCGTCGAGGAAGTCGCGGCCGAGCGCGCCGAGCGAGACGTGACTGCCGCCCGAAACCTCGCATCGCTGCGTCGCCGTCTGATCGTGTCGACGGCCCTGACGATCCCGCTCCTCCTCGGGCTGGCACAGATGACCGTCGCGCCATGGCTCCCGTCGTTCCTGTCCGATCCGCTCGTCCAGCTCGCGCTGGCGACCCCCGTCCAGCTCTGGGCGGCGCAGCCGTTCTACGCCGGCGCGTGGCGGGCCCTCCGACACGGCGTGGCCGACATGAATACGCTCGTCGTGGTCGGCACGTCCGCCGCATACCTGTACTCGGTCGCCACGATTCTGTTCCCGGATTTCTTCCGGGCCGCCGGTCTGGGCGCTGGTGGGGAAGTGCTGCCGCTCTACTTCGACACCGCCGCGGCGATCATCACCCTGATCCTGGCCGGCCGCTATCTCGAGGCGCGGGCGCGATCGTCGACGTCGGATGCGATGCGTCGCCTCATCGGGCTCGCGCCGCGCACAGCGCGCGTCCTGCGTGACGGCCACGAATTCGAGGTCGCGATCGCGTCGGTCGGGGTCGACGACGTCGTCCGGGTGCGGCCAGGCGAGAAGATCGCCGTGGACGGCGTGGTCGTGGACGGTCGTTCCGCGGTGGACGAGAGCATGGTCACCGGGGAGAGCATCCCCGTTGTCAAGGCAGCCGGCGACGAGGTCGTCGGCGCGACCGTCAACACGACCGGGACCCTGACGGTGCGGGCCACGCGTGTCGGGAGCGACACCGTCCTTGCCCAGATCATCCGCCTCGTGGCGGAGGCGCAGGGCTCGCGGGCGCCGATCCAGCGGCTCGCCGATGCCGTGACCGGGGTGTTCGTCCCGGTCGTAATCGGACTGGCGGCGCTGACGTTCGTCGTGTGGCTGCTCGCTGGGCCGGAGCCGGCATTCAACCTCGCCCTGCTCAACACGGTGTCGGTCCTGATCATCGCCTGCCCCTGCGCGCTGGGACTCGCCACGCCGACATCGATCATGGTGGGAACCGGCAAGGGCGCTGAGGCCGGGATCCTCTTCCGCAACGCCGAGGCACTCGAGCGGCTCGGCGGCGTCCGGACGGTCGTCCTGGACAAGACCGGAACGCTGACCGAGGGCCGGCCGCGGGTCACCGACGTCATGCGGGTTGCCGGCGCACCGGACGAGGATCGCCTGCTGGCGCTGGCGGCCGCAGCCGAGCTCGGGTCGGAGCACGGCCTCGGCGATGCGCTGGTGCGCTATGTGCGTGACGAGCGCGGGCTCGAGCTCCCTGCGCTCGAGCGGTTCGAAGCCATGCCCGGCGAGGGTGTCAGCGCGGCCGTGGACGGGGCATCGGTTCGCATCGGGCGTGCCGGGTTCCTCGAGGCAGCCGGGATCGATTCTCGCCCGTTGTTCGATGCCGCCGAGTCCCTCGCCGCGCAGGGTCGCAGCCCGGTTCTCGTGGCGATCGACGGACGCGCCGCGGCGGTCGTCGGGATCGCCGACACGCTCAGGCCAGGCTCGGCCGACGCGGTCGCAGAGCTCCGTCGGCTCGGGCTCGATGTCGTGATGCTGACCGGCGACAACCGGCATACCGCGGAGGCCATCGCGCGCGTCGCCGGCATCCTGACCGTGATCGCCGACGTGCGGCCCGACGGCAAGGCAGCCACCATCCGCTCACTGCAGGCGGGCGGGCGTGCGGTGGCGATGGTCGGTGACGGGATCAACGACGCACCGGCCCTTGCAGCGGCCGACGTCGGGATCGCGATGGGCACCGGCACGGACGTCGCGATGGAGTCGGCGGGCGTCACGCTGATGCGCCCCGACCTGCGAGTCGTCGGTTCGGCGGTGGCCCTCTCGCGCGCGACGATGCGCAACATCCGGGAGAACCTGTTCTGGGCGTTCGCCTACAACACGATCCTGATCCCGGTCGCGATGGGCGTGCTCTATCCGGCCTTCGGGATCCTCCTCGACCCGATCCTGGCGGCCGCCGCGATGGCCCTCAGCTCGGTGACGGTTGTCTCGAACGCATTGCGGCTGCGGCGCTTCCGTCCACCTGCGGGCCGTCCGGCGGGACCCGGACTGGTCGGCACGCCGCCAGCGCTCGACCCCGGGTCAGCCTGAGCGGCCGGCGTCGTCGGCGGTGCTGCCGCGGCGCCCGGCCCGCGGATAGATCACCAGGATCCGGCCCGGTTCGTTGCCGATGTTCTCCACGGTGTGGGGGACGGTCGGGTCCCAGGCGATGAAGTCGTCGGGCCCAAGCTCGAGGATGTGATCGCCCTGGGTGAACCGCCAGCGCCCGCTCAGGATGACGTGGTGCTCGTCGCCGCGATGGCTGTGGACGCCAGTACTCGAACCGGGATCGACGACCGCCTCGATGATGCACATGTCCCGCGAAGTCCCGGCGTCGACCTCGGTCATGCGGGCGCCCTTGACAGCCGCCATCTTCGGCCGGTCGCCGGCCCGGACGATCCGGGGCGCCGGCGTTGAATCGAGCACCAGCCACGCCACGGGGACATCGAGGGCAGACGCGATCGCGACCAGCGCATCGAGCGACGGCACCGCCTTGTCGTTCTCGATCTGTGACAGGTAGCCGATGTTCAGTCCACTGCGCTCGCTCACCTGGGCGAGCGTCAGCCCGCGCGATTGTCGCCAGCGGCGCGTCTCCCGCCCGACGGGCGGTCGTTGCACAGCCGTAACTTTATCTTCAGCCAAGGTACTTGACCTCCGGCGAACTGCGACGTACAGTTGTTCCGTTGGACATAGTGGTTTGCCAACAGACAACATGTCAAGCCGCCAGCGGCGGCGATCCCAGCGAAAGGTACAGGCAGTCATGAAGGTCGCAGTCATTGGAACCGGCAACGTCGGTTCAGCCATCGGAGGCACCCTGGCCCGCGCGGGTCACGACGTCGTGTTCGCCGCTCGAGACCAGGACGAGGTCCAGCATGTCGCGAAGAGCATTGGCGCAGAAGCGGCCACGTCGCCAGCCGCTGCCGTCACAGCCGCGGACGTGGCGATCCTCGCCGTCCCGTGGGGCGCCGTCGATGCGGTGACGAACGAAATCCGGGACGCGTCGGATGACACCGTCGTGGTCGACGTCACGAACCCGCTGACGTCGGATTACTCGGCCTTGGCCACCAGCGGGGGCCCGTCGGCAGCCGAGACGGTCGCCCGGCGACTCCCGCGCGCCCACGTCGTCAAGGCCCTCAATACGGTCTTCGGCTCGGTCCAGGCCGACCCTGAAGCGCTCGGGACGAAGGTCGACGCCTTCTACGCCACCGACGACCCCATCGCACGAGAGCGAATCGCGGAGCTGCTGTCGTCGATCGGGTTCCGCCCGGTGAACGTCGGTGGCCTTGCCGCCGCGCGCGAGCTCGAGGCGCTCGCGTTCCTGAACATCCGCCTCCAGATGCTGTCGGGCGGCGACTGGCGATCCGCCTTCGTACTCCAGGGCGCCCCGGCGTCGGCCACCCAGGTTCCGGTCCTGAGCGGCGGGGCTCGCTGAGCCTCCTTCATTGACGCGCCGTCGTTGCGGCCGGTGACCCACCGACGGCCCGGCGGCGCGCGATCGTCTTCGGCAACATGGCCAGCAGGATCGCGCCGATCAGCACGACGACTCCGGCCGTCGCCCAGCCCAGCGCGAAGCTCACTGCAGCCAGCGCCGGCACCAGGAGGCTGCTGACGAGCCCGCCGGACATCTGGGCCAGCGACACCACCGACAGGAGCGTCGCGCGCTGCTCCGCCTCGACGCGCTGGTGGAGGGTGTCGTTGTTGAGCGGTCCAGAGACGCCGGCGAGCACGTAGAACCCAACGTACAGGGCGGCGACGAGCAGGAACGAGGCGCCCGTGGCCATGCCTCCGAGCGCCAGCGCCATCAGCGCCGTGACCAGTGCCGCCGTGCGCGGTCCGGAGCCGACGATCCCGGCCGCCCGTGGCGCGCCCGCGGATCCCAGCGAGGTCCCGACGAACGCAAGCGTGACGAGCACGCCGTAGGCACCGCTCGCACGCTCCTCGCCCCCGAGCAGGGTCGCGAACTGGACCGGTGCCACGATTTCGAGCGCGGACAGGGCAAATCCGAAGGCGGCAGTCGCCGCGAGCACCAGCCGGATGGTGCGATCGCCGCCTGCGAGGCGGATGCCGTTCGCGACCGTTGACGGCACGTCGCGCACGATCCGGCTCATTGGCGCCCGTGCGCCGTTCGGTGGCTCGATCATCAGGAGCAGCACGGCAATCAGGCCGAGCGACTGGAGCACGGCTGCCACGAGGTAGGGGACCGACAGCGGGATCAGGATGCCGTCCTCGGGCAGACCGTTGGCCAGGGCTGGTAGCAGGCCGCCGACCACCGCGCCGATCGCCAGGGCGGCGGCCTCGGCCGACCAACCCCGCGAGATGCCGCGGCGGATGTCCGCCTCAGGGTCGGCGGCGTGTGCCGAGTCGACGTACCACGCCTCGAGCGGGCCGCTCTGCAGTGCCCGCGCGAGCCCGCCGAGAGCCATGACGAGCCCGAACTGCACGACGTCGGTGGCGACCGCCATGCCCAGCAGCGAGGCGACGTTCAGGATCCGGGACAGGATCAAGGTTCGGCGCCGGCCAAGGACGTCGGCCAGGCTGCCGGTGGGCAGCTCGAGCACGATGACGACCAGGGTGTAGACGGCGAACAGCGCGCCGATGACCGGCAGCTCGAGGCCGCGCGCTCGCAGCTGGAGCACGAGGATCGGAGCTACCAGCCCGATCGGCAGCCACTGCAGGCCGCTCAGCAGGACGTAGCGTCGTTCGGCCTGTTGTGCGCTGAGCACCGGGTGCTTCGTGGACGTCATCGGTCGAGGTCCTCGAGCCGTTCGAACGGGAAGAGCTGGAGGTAGGCCGCGACGAGCTCGGAGGTCTCCCCGTCTACTGGCGGCGGGGGAGTGCTGCGGTAGCGACGGAGCACCGCGTACAGCTCCTCGGCCAATGCCTTCGTTTGCGAGGGGGTCAGGCGCAGGATGTCGTCACCGAGCGTCGCGGCCCGCAGCCATGCTGGGTCGAGCTCGGCGCGGTGTCGCAGCCACGCCTGGAACTGACCGAGGGCGCGCTCGACCTGGCGGTGCTCGAGGGCGTCGCTGACCGCCTGGCCCTCGGGATCGGCCGCGAAGTCCGCGACCTCCCAGCTCGTCGTTCGAGTGGTCGCCCGCCAGCGGCGTTCGCGCCCGGCCTGCGGGCCGTCCTCCTCGATGTAACCGAAGCGTTCGAGCTGGCGCAGGTGGTAGCTCGTGGCGCCGCTGGACTCGCCGGTCCGCCGGGCGAGCTCCGTGGCCGTCGCCGGTCCGTCGAGGCGGAGCAGGCTCAGGAGGCGGATACGCAGCGGATGGACGATCGCGCGGAGCGTCCGGACATCGGTGACGCGCTTGGTTTCGTCGGGCATGCGGCCACGCTACCACTGCAAAGACTTCTTTGCAAGTAGTTCTTTGCGATGGCGGATTACAGCCCCTGCACGACCATGTAGCGCAGGAACGTCGTTCGGTGCGGTTCCTCGAGGTCGAGGACGCCACCCACGAACGAGCGCGCGGCACCGCAGACTGCGGCGTCCTCGGCAGCGGTGTCCGTGAGGGTCGTCCCGAGCTTGACCACCGTGTCCGCTCCCATGGCGCCTGCCAGCGCGAATGACGCGGCCTCCAGGTCGGCGTCCGTGGGCGCCGGCGGTCCTGGCGTGTCCTTCAGCTCGGCCTCGAGGGCCGTGTAGGTGATGTCGAGCATCTCGCGGAACTCGTCGAGCTCGAGGCGACGGACGAGGACGGCAGCGTCGGTCCCGCTGAGCGTCTGCCGCATGATCGCCGCACAGTCCGCATCGTCCGCGAGCCGCAGCATCGTGTCGCTGAGCTGCCAATAGCGGAGGAGTTTTTCGTCGTGGAGCCGCGCCAGTCCCGCGACGCCCAGCTCCTGGCCGAGCCGGAAGGCCTCGTCGCCCGACTCGACATCTCCGTAGCGCGCCTCGAATTCGGGCAGGGCGGCCAGCCGCTGACTGAATGCTTCGAGAGCCTGGTCGTGGGGATCGGACGGCGCGGCCCGGAAGATGCCGATCACCACGAAGACGAGCACGGCCACGGCGATGCCGGCCGCGACCCGGATTGCGGTTCGGCTCCGTTTGGTGTCGGCTGGCGGGATCCACAGCACGGTGGGCTCACGCGTCGCTGGCTCCACGGGCTCCGTGGGCTCGGGTTGGGGCGGGCGATCGCGCGGCTGGTCGTCCATGACGCTCCAGTGCCGTCGGCGGGCGACGTGTCTGCCTGCATAACGCCGTCGGCCGTTACACGTTACGAGGCATCGTCCGGGATGCATGGTGGCCGGAGGTCATGCCGGCCCGCGTATGGTGGTCCCGATGCCCGACCTGGCCGCCCTCGATTACCAGTTCGCGCGGTTCGTGATCGAACGGGGATTGGCCGCCTTGTATCTGATCGCGTTCCTCGTCGCGGCCAACCAGTTCCCGGCGCTGAGCGGCGATCGCGGACTCGAGCCGGCTCGCTTCCTGCTTGCGGCCACCTCGTTCCGACGGACGCCGAGCATCTTCCACTTCGGATACTCCGACCAGCGGCTGCGCGTCGTGGCCGGGATCGGCATCATCGTCGCCGTCACGCTCCTGCTGGGGCTCGCGCAACAGGCACCGCTGCCGGTCACGATGCTCGCCTGGTTCGTGCTGTGGGCCCTGTACAGCTCGATCGTGAACATCGGCGGGACCTGGTACTCGTTCGGCTGGGAGACGTTACTGCTCGAGGCCGGCTTCCTGGCGATCTTCCTCGGCAATGCCGAGACTCCGCCGCTGTTTCCGGTGATCCTCCTCTTCCGCTGGCTCGCCTTCCGCGTCGAGTTCGGTGCCGGGCTCATCAAGCTCCGTGGCGACCCGTGCTGGCGCAACCTGACCTGCATGGAGTGGCACCACGAGACCCAGCCCATGCCGAACCCGCTGTCGTGGTTCTTCCACCACCTGCCGCGCCCGATCCATCGCATCGAGGTCGTTGGAAACTTCGTGGCCCAGCTGATCCTGCCGTTCGGCCTGTTCCTCCCGCAGCCGGGCGCGTCGATCGCGGCCATCCTGATGATCGGCACCCAGCTCTACCTGGTCGTGAGTGGCAACTACGCGTGGCTCAACTGGGTCACGATCGTGATCCTCGGCGCGGGGATCAGTGACCGGACGATCGAGGCGATCTTCGGATTCGTTCCAGGTGCCGTGCCGGCGGTCGGTGGCATGCCGGCCTGGTTCCTGGCTGCCGTCCTCGGGCTGACCGCGCTCGTCGTCGTGCTGAGCTGGTTCCCGGTCCGCAACCTGCTCAGTCCGCACCAGATGATGAACGCGTCGTTCGATCCCCTGCGGCTGGTGAATACGTACGGGGCCTTCGGGACCGTCGGCCGCGAACGCTACGAGGTGGTGATCGAAGGGACGGTCGAGGCCGATCCCGCCCAGGATGCCGAGTGGCGCGAGTACGAGTTCAAGGGCAAGCCCGGCGACCCGTACCGGATCCCACGCCAGGCTGCGCCGTACCATCTGCGCCTCGACTGGTTGATGTGGTTCCTGCCGCTGTCGCGGCAGTACGGAGAGAGCTGGTTCATGTCGTTCCTGGCTGCGCTCCTGCGCGGCGATCGCGCGATCCTCGGGCTGCTGCGGCACAACCCGTTTGCCGACCGGCCGCCATCGTTTGTCCGCGCCCGGCTGTACCGCTACCGCTACACCTCGTGGCAGGAGCTGCGCGCCTCCGGCCGCTGGTGGAACCGCGAGCCCGCTGGGGACTTCGTCGGGCCGGTCCGGCTCCGCGAGGGCGGATGAACGCTCCCGACGCCGTCGTGGTCGGCAGCGGCCCCAACGGCCTGGCGGCCGCGATCGAGCTCGCGCGGGCCGGTCATCCGGTCGCTCTCCTCGAGGGGGCGGAGGCCGTGGGCGGCGGCATTCGCTCGGCCGAGCGCACGCTCCCGGGCTTCATCCACGACGTGTGCAGCGCAATCCATCCCTTCGGCAGGATCTCGCCGTTTTTCGCCGAGCTGGACCTCGCTCGCCACGGTCTGCGCTGGGTGGAGCCGCCGTACAGCGCGGGCCACCCGCTCGACGACGGGACCGCGGTGCTCGTCGAGCGCGACGTCGAGGCGACCGCGGCGCGTCTCGGTCCCGACGCCGACGCGTACCGGCGGACCTTCGAACCAATCGTTCGCACGTGGCCCGAGCTGCAGCGCGACATTCTTGCGCCGTTCCACGTTCCGGTATGGCCCCCCCGCACTGTCCGCCTCGCCCGCTTCGGCTGGACCGCCATCCAGTCGACGACACGGCTGGCACGCCGCTTCCGGGACGAGCGGGCCCGCGCCCTCGTCGCGGGGGTTGGGGCTCACTCGATCCTGTCGCTGACCGAGCCGATCAGCGGCGCGGCGGCGCTGGTCCTGCTCGGCTCGGCGCACGTCGACGGATGGCCGTTTCCGGAAGGCGGCTCGGGTCGCCTCGCCGAGGCGCTTGCCGCCGAGCTCGTCGCGAGCGGAGGGCGGATCGAGACTGGTCGCCGAATCGAACGGATCAGCGACCTGCCGCCGCACCGGGTCGCGCTCTTCGACGTGGCGCCGCGGTCGCTCGCGACGATCGCCGGCGACCGCCTTTCGGGCGGCTATCGCCGCCGCCTGGAGCGCTACCGCTACGGCCCGGGCGTGTTCAAGATCGACGTCGCAGTCGAAGGGCCGATCCCGTGGCGAGCGGAGGGCTTGGACCGGGCCGGGACCGTGCACCTCGGTGGCACGCTCGAGGAGATCGCCCGGTCCGAGGCGGCTGTTACGGCCGGGCGCCATCCGGACCGCCCGTTCGTGCTCCTCGCCCAGCAGAGCCTGTTCGACCCGACGCGTGCGCCAGCGGGCCGCCACACGGCCTGGGCGTATTGCCACGTCCCGAATGGATCCACCGTCGACATGACCGAGCCGATCCTCGCCCAGATCGAGCGTTTCGCGCCGGGTTTCCGCGAGCGGATCCTGGCGGTCTCGTCGATCTCTCCCGGGGATCTCGAGGCATACAACCCGAACTACGTTGGCGGCGACATCGCCGGCGGTCGGTTTGACCTCGGTCAGCTGTTCACCCGACCGAGCCTTCGCCTGTTCGACCCGTACGCGACGTCCGATCCCGGCCTATTCCTCTGCTCGGCCGCCACGCCGCCGGGCGGGGGCGTCCACGGCATGGCCGGCTGGCACGCCGCCCGATCCGCGCTTCGGAGGCTTGGCTAACGCTGATCCGACCGGGACTCCTGGCGGTCCCCTAGTGAACGACTGAGGGATGGGAGTGGACGCGCTCCGCGGGCACGGTTGGACCGTTCCAGCGAAATCCACGCGATGCGCGGCAGCCCTCGATCCACGCGACGGCGTCCGGGCACGAACAGAACGTCGAACGGATCCCCAGCTTGCCCGGACGTCTCTCGCGCACCTTCGGTGCGCTCGCCCTCGCCATTGCGTTCCTCGTGCCGGCGGCCATGCCCGCCGCCGCCCGCGAACCGCACCGCCCGCTGCCCAACTACCACCCGGACTTCGTCACGCAGCGCGAGCGCGGCAGCTCGACTGCGGATTGCCTGTGGGCGTCCGCGTCGATGCTCCTCGAGAAGTGGACCGCTGGTCGGATCACAGTGTCCAAGGACCGCCTGCGCCGCCTGTCGGGCGACACAAAGAAGGGCTCCAACTTCAGGGACCTCGCGCCGGTGCTGCGCCGGCTCGGGCTCAAGGCCCGCTGGTCGCCCGAAGGCGGCGAATTCGTCACGTGGAACGCGATGCGCGCGCGGATCCGCGCCGGCGGCGGGGCGGTGTTGCTCGGCGACTACCACGACCTGCCCCGCTGGTATGGCCGCTGGGCCCCCAGGTTCTGGAAGAAGAAGGGCAAGAAGGACAATCACGCGATCTATCTCGATCGCTACGACGGGCGGACAGACCAGTTCTGGGTTATGGATCCGCTGGCGCCGGCAGGCTGGAAGGGCGAGTGGATCCCCGCCCGCTACCTGCGCGCCTTCGCGTGGCAGACGGGCAGCGGCTTGTGGGTGATGTTGACCCCGACCGCCAAGCGCGCGCCGTTCTCGGGGGTCAAGTTGGCCGCGCCCGAGGCCACCGTCCGGAATAATCAGCTGCTGGTCGACTGGAAGGTCCGCAAGGCTCCGAAGCGCTGGAAGCTGCCCCGAATCAAGGTCAAGACCCGGGTGGAACGTCTCCCGAATCCCGCGTCGCTCGGGATCACGGATTACGTGTCGACGCCCCTCAGTGAGACCGGCGCGAAGAGGCGCAAGCCATCGGCCCGCTACGCGCAGAAGACGATCAGGGCGCTGATGACGACACCCTCCAAGCCCGGCGCGTACGAGATCGCCATGTCGCTCGGCGAGCGCCGTTTCGGCCGAATCGTGGCCAGGTCGTCGACCGTCGTGTTCGTACCCGGCGCGCGGCGCGGGTCGATCGTGGCCAAGGAGCCGGGAGCGGCGATCGCGGGGGAGACATTCGAGCTCGAGGCGACCGTCATGAACACGGGCACCGTGGACTGGGCAGATCCCGAGTGGCTGTCGGCATCGGCTGCCGAAGCCCTCCATCGTCGACGAGAGACGACGGTCCGCGCCCTGTGGCACCTCCTCGAGCCCGATGATCGGGACGCCGAAGGGGCAGCTGCGGATCCTGAGGCGCTGCTCGAGGCGCCGCTCAAGCCGGGAGCGGTGCTGCGCGGACCGCTGACGATCACCGCACCGAAGGTTCCCGGTCGGTGGGTGCTCACCCTCGACCTGTCCGATGCGGTCGATGGCTCGTTCGCGGCCCGCGGGTCGGCGCCCCGGACGATGGTGATCCAGATCGTCGACGGCCGGTCACGGACGAATCCGCGCGGCTGACGCCATCAGGCGGTGGTTGATTGAGCCCATGCGCTATCGGCGACGGATCCACGTCCCCCTGCTGATCGCATTCGTCGCGACGCTGCTGTGCCCCACAGCTCCCGCGGCGGCAGCCGAGGACCCGGTGCTCGTCGCGGCAGGCGACATCGGCGACTGCGCCACGACCGGGGACGAGGCCACGGCGGTCCTGCTGGACGGAATCCCGGGCACCGTTGCCGTGCTCGGTGACATCGCCTATCCGAGCGGTACGGGGGCCAATTTCCGCGATTGCTACGCGCCCACGTGGGGCCGTCACCGGTCGCGCACGCGGCCCGCGGTCGGCAACCACGAATACAAGACGACCTCGGCCGCGACGCCGTACTTCGACTACTTCGGGAGCGCCGCAGGCCCACGCGGCAAGGGCTGGTACAGCTACGACCTCGGGGCGTGGCACGTCGTCATCCTCAACTCGAACTGTGCGTTCGTCGGCGGCTGCGGCCCGTCCTCGGCCCAGGTCACGTGGCTCAAGGCGGATCTCGCCGCGAACGCCGGTGAGCACGTCCTGGCGTACTTCCACCACCCGCGCTACAGCTCCGGCGAGCACGGCAACGAGGGCGGGGTGCAGACCCTGTGGGAGGTGCTCTACGCGGCGGGGGCCGAGCTCGTGCTGAACGGGCACGATCACAGCTACGAGCGCTTCGCCCCGCAGGACCCGTGGGGACGCGCCGACACCGCGTTCGGGATCCGGGCGTTCGTCGTGGGCACCGGCGGAACGGCGCTGCGGCCCAAATCCCGGATCGTGCCGAACAGCGAGGTCTTTTCGGCAACTCATGGCGTGCTGAAGCTGACGCTCAGGGCGGATGGCTACGACTGGGCGTTCGTGCCGGTCGCCGGCAAGACGTTCACGGACGCCGGCAGCGGGACGACGCACGGCCCGCCGCCGGTGCGCACTCGCCGCGCCTTCACCGTGACCGGCGACACGTGGGTCGATCAGGCCCATTCCACCCGGAACCACGGGCATGCCACGACGCTGGTGATCGACGGCGATACGGGCAGCGGGATGGACGCCTATGCGTACGTCAAGGTCAAGGTCGCCGACACGACCGGGGTGATCGACCGGGCCGCGTTGCGTCTGTGGGTAACCGACGCGAGTCGGGATGGGCCGACGGTCGCCCGGACGACGACGAGCTGGGCGCCGAACTCGATGACCTGGGCGACCCGGGCGCCGGCGACGGGTCCGGCGGCGTCGGACATGGGTGCTGCCGCGGCCGGCGGCTGGGTCGAACTCGATGTCACGCCGCTGGTGACGCAAACCGGAACCTTCGGCTTCTTGCTCCGGCCGACCTCGAGCGACGGGCTCGACGTATCGTCGAATCAGGGAGCCCACCCGCCACATCTCGTCGTCGACACGCTGCCCGCACCCTGACGCCGGGCCGCGGGGGCCGTTTGTCACGTCGGGTCACAGCGGAAGGGTGCTTTCGGCCCCCCAATAGGGGCCGGCCGTCACGCCCCACACGAGCGCGATGGCGCGATGGTGTTCTCAGGCAAGCAAGCGCCAAAGGAACATGGAAAGGAACTCCACCGTGGCAACCCGACTACGCCGACTCGGCATCGTCCTTGCAGTCCTGGGGCTCGTCTTCGCGGTTGGTTCCGCGTATGCGTTCATCAAGGTCCAGGAAGGCTATCGCTCGCTGAACGCGTTCAGCGCAGCGCAGAACGTCACCCTCAGCTACAACGAAGACGGCCAGCTCGTCGACCGCGGAGAGGTCGAGGGAGCGCAGGCCATCATGGCGATGCTCACGAACGACTGGGGCTACCCGGTCGCCACCAACGAGCTCAACCCGAGTGATCCGGTCGTCAACACCGGCAGCGAGTACATGTACCAGATGGCGACGGTCGCCTACCACACGCTGCACGGCACGCAGACGGTCGTCCTCGACGAGGACTTCACCGCCCCCGACGGCACGGTCTACACAGCCGGCACGCCGTACGAGGTTCCGGTCGACGGCCGCTACTGGGCGCAGTTCGACCGCACGAACCCGATCGACGCGGCAGTCCGCGAGCAGGCGTGGACCGGCACGGCACACGCACTGATCGGCGAGCTTGGCGTCGGCACCGTCACCGCGTCGACACTGCAACTCGGTCTGGGCATGGCCGGCCTCTTCGCCGGTATCGGACTGACCTTCGTCATCGCGGGCCTCGGCCTGGTCTGGGCCGCGCGGCCAGAGAAGGCCAAGGTCCCGGCGCTGCAGCCGGTCGCGACCCCAGCCTGACCGGCCTGGAGCCTCGGGCTCCAGAGCCCCTGGGAACGAAGAGCCTGCCGGGCACGGCAGGCTCTTCGGATTCTCGTCGGCTGCGTGCTAGCATCCGCGTGCTATTCGATGCCGCGGGGTCGCGAAGCCGGTGAGAGTCCGGCACAGTCCCGCTACGGTGACCAGCGCCCGATCCGGGCGCGGAAGTCCGGTCGCCGATCTCGCGGTCGATGCTCAACCTTCGTGCGAAAGGGGAAGCAACGATGCGACCGACCGGCTGAGCCGCCCCATTCCTTCGACCTGCGGGGGGCGGTCGTACGTCCCGGACCCTGATTCCCATTGCTTCCTGGAGTCGCATCGTGGCCACTTTCGGATCCTCCGCCGCCCGAATGGCGCGGCATTCGATCCTCCTCGTCCTCGCCCTGATCCTCGTCGCCTGCTCGTCGGGCGCCGTCTCGTCCCCCGTCGGATCGGCGGCGGCGCCCACGGCCGTCGCTCGATCGCAGCCCCCCGCCTCGGCGGCTCCCGCGAGTCCGGCCGCAGTGACCTTCCCGCTGACGCTGACCGACGACGAGGGGACGTCCGTCACGCTGCCTGCCGAACCGCAGCGGATCGTCTCCCTGACCCCGGCCGAGACGGAGATCCTGTTCGCCCTCGGCGCCGGCGACCGCGTTGTCGGCAAGGTCGAGGACATCGCCAACTTCCCGCCCGAGGCGGCCGACGTGCCGGTGATGGGCCGCTTCGACGGCGTCGACGTCGAGCAGATCGTGGATGCCCGCGCCGACCTCGTCCTCGCCGGGGGCTCCGGCGGCACGCCTCCAGATGCGATCGAGCAGCTTCGCGCGCTGGGCGTCCCCGTGCTCGTGGTGTACGCCGAGGACGTGGACGGCGCGCTCGTCGACGTCCAGCTGACGGCCGAGGCCGTCGGCCGATCCGCCGAGGGCGAGGCGCTTGTCGCCGAGATGCGCGGGTCATTCGACGAGGTCGCCGCGGCGACCGCAGGCGTCGAGCGGCCCCGCGTATTCATCGAGACCGGCAACCAGCCCGCGGTATACGGCATCGCAAACGACTCGGTGTATGCCGAGATGATCGGGCTCGCCGGTGGCGAAGCGGTCACGACGGGCAGCGCGACGAACTGGGAGATGCCGGTCGAACGCCTGGTCAGCGAGGATCCCGAGATCATCCTGCTCGCCGACGCCGCCTACGGCGCCACGGCCGAGGAGGTCAGCGGCCGCCCCGGCTGGGATGTCGTCAGCGCGGTCAAGGCCGGAGCCATCCAGCCGATCGACGACATCGTGCTGACGCGGCCCGGGCCGCGCCTCACCGAGGGCCTGCAGGCGCTGCTTGCGGCAATCCATCCCGAGGTCGACCTCGGGTCGCCGGGCGCCAGCCCGTCCGGTGGCTGAACCCCTCGGCGACGTCCGCGCGGCGGCCGGGTTCCTGACCCGCCTTCCGGTTGGAGCCGTCAACAGGGACGCGGTCGGGGCAGGCGCGTTCGGCCTCGTCGGGGCGGGGATCGGCTTGCTCGCCGCAGTCCCGCTCGCCCTGCTCGGGCAGCCCGCCCCGCTCGTCGCGGCCGTCCTCGCCCTTGCCGTCATCGTCCTGGTGACGGGCGCCGTCCACATCGACGGGCTCGCGGACACCGCTGACGCGCTGGCCGCTGCCTCGCCGGACGCCGCCGAACGGGCCCGCAGCGACCCCCGACTCGGGTCCGGCGGCGTCGCCGCCATGACGCTCGCACTCGCCCTCGGGATCGCGTGTCTGGCGACGCTCGCCGCGCAGGACCCGGTGCTTGCCGCCGCGGCCGTCGTCGTGGCTGCGACAGCCTCGAGGTCCGCGGCACCCGTGGCAGCCCTCGCCTGGTCCAGGACGGGTCGCGCGATGACGAGCGACGGCGGGGGTGCCGGCGCGTGGTTCATTCGGCTGGTCGGTCCGCCCGAGATCGCGGCCGTGATCGCCACGTCACTTGTCGCAGTCGCGGCCGGCACCGTGTTCGCCGGCCCGTCGATCGCGCTCGGCTCCGGCCTGGGCGTCGCCACGGGCGGCGCGCTCTCCGCCTGGGTCCTGCTGCGCCGCGGACGGCTTGATGGGGATGGTTATGGCGCGGTCATCGAGCTCGTCTTCGTTGCGATGCTCTCCGGGATTGCCGTCGCCGGTTCCCTGCAGTGAGCACGCACCTGGTCGTGATCCTGGGCGGAACGCGAAGCGGCAAGAGCCGCTACGGGCGCGATCGGGCGGCGGCGCTCGCAGGCGGCGGCCCGGTCGTCTACCTGGGGACGGCCATGGCCGGTGACGCCGAGCTCGACGATCGCGTCCGCCGGCATCGCCTCGACCGGCCCGCGGCATGGGAAACGATCGAGGTCGGGCGGGACCTGGCAGCGGCGATCGGCTCCGTCGCACCCGGCACGACGATCCTGCTCGACGGGCTGACCCTGTGGCTGAGCCTCGTGTTCGGTGACGAGCCCCGCCCGACGGACGACGTCCTCGACGGCGTCTTTGCCGCCGCGCTCGCGGCGATCGACGCGCACGACGGGCCGCTCGTCGTGGTGAGCGACGAGATCGGCCTCGGCCTGGTCCCGTTCGAGCCGCTCAGCCGCGCCTTCCGGGACCTGCTCGGGATCGCCCACCAGCGGCTCGTGGAGCGTAGTGATGAGGCGTGGTTCATGGTCGCCGGACGGCCGCTGGCGCTCGTCACCCCGGAGGCCCTGTGACGGTCCAGGTGGCGATCGATCCGCTGGACGAAGCCGCGATGGCGGCGGCACGTGCGCACCTCGACCGGCTGACGAAGCCGCCGGGGAGCCTGGGACGGCTCGAACGCCTCGTCGAACAGCTCGCCGGCATCACTGGCTCGCCAACGCCCAGGGTCGACCGGCCGGCAGTGGTCGTCTTCGCCGGCGACCATGGGGTCACGGCGCATGGCGTTTCGGCCTACCCGAGCGACGTGACGGCGCAGATGGTCGCCAACTTCGTGCGCGGCGGAGCCGCGATCAACGTGTTGGCCGATGCCGCGGGGGCGGAACTCGTTGTCGTGGACGTCGGCGTGTCGGGCGATGGGCCGCCGGCAATCCCGGCCGTGGCCGGGGCCGCTCGTCTGGTCCGAGCCCGCATTGCCCACGGGACACGAGACATGACGGTCGAGCCCGCCATGTTGCGCGAGGAGACTCTGGCGGCCATCGAGATCGGGCGGAGGATCGTCGAGGAGCTGATTGCCAGCGGGATCGACACGATCGCCGTCGGGGAGATGGGGATCGGGAATACCACCGCGGCGAGCGCCCTCGTCGCCGCGCTCACCGACCGGCCACCGGCGGACGTGACCGGCCGTGGGACCGGCCTCGACGCGGAGGCGGTCGGGCGCAAGGTCGCCGTCATCGAGGCAGCGCTCGACATGCACCGTCCAGGCGCGGACGACCCGGTCGGTGCGCTGGCCGCCGTCGGGGGACTCGAGATCGCGGCACTTGTCGGCGCCATGCTCGCCGCGGCAGAGGCCCGCACGCCGGTCGTCCTCGACGGGTTCATCACCGGCGCCGCGGCGCTCGTCGCAGCGTCGATCGCACCCGGAATCGGCCCGCGGCTGATCGCCAGCCACCGGTCGCCCGAACCGGGTCATGCCGTGGTGATCGAGCGGCTCCGGCTCGACCCGCTGCTCGACCTGGACCTTCGGCTCGGGGAGGGGACCGGTGCCGCGCTCGCCCTGCCGGTGATCCGGTCGGCCACGCTGCTGCTCGCCGGCATGGCGACGTTTGACCGGGCCGGAGTTTCAGGGCCAGTCTCGGACGGGCCATGAACGGAGGAACCCGCCAGGTCGGGGTGTAGCCTTGGCGTTCGAGCCACCGATCCAGCGGCTGCTGGGTCCGCATGGTCGCACGGGGGACGGTCATGACCACGACCGCGATTGCGCCGCAGCCGCCCGTCGCTGAACCCAGGCAGAACGCCGCCATGGGCGCGGCGTGGTACGTCGGGATCACCTTGGCGTTCGCGGCGTTCGCCACTGTCGCGGTGGTTGGCCTGGGCGCGCAACCAACGCTGCTGGCTTTTTCTCTCGCCCTCCCGCCGCTGTTCATCGCGACCGGGCTTGCGTGGCACGAGGGCCACGGCGCGATCGGACGGCTGTTTCGCCAGGTGACCGTACGCCCAGCCGACCCGAAGTGGTACCTCGCGCTCCTGATCCCGGCCATCGGGTTCCTGGCCGTCGATGTCGTCGCTGTCGTCCTGGGCGCCCCGGCGGCCGGCCTGTTTGACGACCTTTTCCCGGCCATCCTGATCGTGCCGCTCGTCGTCATCCTGCCCGCGTTCGCCGAGGAGATCGGGTGGCGCGGCTACGCCCTCCCTCGCACGATGACGGTGATGTCGCCGCTTCGAGCGGCGATCGTGCTTGGAATCCCGTGGTCGCTGATCCACATCCCGCTCTACCTGCCGGGCCAGATGAACGGCGGGAGCGCTGTGTGGTCGATGCTGACCCAGATCATCTCGTACTCGATCATTCTGACCTGGCTGTACGTGGGGACCGGCGGCAGCGTGCTCATGACCGGGCTGTTCCACACCCTGCTGAACGGGCTGGTGCCGCTCACGAACGGGCTCGACCCGCTCGTGGCCTGGGACATCCGTGGCGTCGTGTTCCCGGTCGTGGCGGCCGTCGTCCTGGCGCTGGGCGGGTATCGCGTCCTGCAGCGAGGCGCGGACAGCGCCGAGCCGGCACCGAGGGTTGCTCCCGCCGCCGTCGGCTGATCGCCAGAAGCTGACCAGTCGCGTGCAGCCGTGCATGGGACCTGACCGTGCGGCCCTCCGAGCGCTCCTATGCTGACCACGACATTGCCCAAGGAGAAGCATGACCCGGATCGACCGCAGCCTCGACCCCGGCACGAAGCTGTCCGAATCGGACGCGCTGGCCCTGGACACGGCCCTGCTCAACGAACTGGAGCCTGAGGCGGCACGGCTGTATGACCGCCATGCCAAGGTGGCCCAGGAGTGGTTCCCGCACGAGTACATCCCGTACCGCCTCGGCCGGGACTTCGACAAGGAGCCGTGGACCCCGGACCAGCCGCGGCTGACGGGCGTAGCTCAGACCGCCTTCGAGATCGGCCTGCTGACCGAGGACAACCTGCCCTCGTACCACCGCTTGATCCACGGCATGTTCGGCAAGGGCGATGGCGCCTGGATCAACTGGGTCGGGCGGTGGACGGCTGAGGAAGGGCGTCATGCCATCGTGCTGCGTGACTACCTCACCGTCACCCGTAACATCGACCCGGTGCTCCTCGAGCGCGGCCGGATGACGCAGCTCCAGCAGGGCTACGACCACGACGCTCCGAACACGCTCCGCGGCCTCGCCTATGTCGCGTTCCAGGAGCTGGCGACGCGGATATCCCACCGCAACACTGGCCGCTACTCGGATGACCCCGTGGCCGATCGGATCATGGTGCGCATCGCGGCCGATGAGAACCTGCACATGGTCTTCTACCGCGACATCCTCGGGGCGGCGCTCGAGATCCAGCCGTCGGCCGCGGTTCGCGCGATCGTCGACGAGATCCTCGCCTTCGAGATGCCCGGCGCCGCGATCCCGGGGTTCCTGCGCAAGGCCGCGCAGATCGCCAAGGCCGGGATCTACGACCTGCGCGTCCACCGCGACGAGGTCCTGCTACCCATCATCCGGCATTGGCGGCTGTTCGAGCTCGAGGGCCTCGACGCGGCCGCCGAGGAGGCGCGCCGGCGGCTTGCCGAGCACCTCGAGGTGCTCGACGTCGCGGCGCGCCGGTTCGAGGAGCGGGTCGCCTCGACGTCGGTCCCGCGCCTCGGCCCAGCCGGCTAACCCGGCCGGGCCTCGTCGCGACTCTTCGTCGCCGTCAGTCGACGGGCCCGAAGTAATGCTTGTCGACCCACTGCGCGGCCTTCTTCCCGAGCCAGGCGCCCTGGACGTCCGCGCTCCGGAAATGGAAGCCGATGAGGATCCTGCCCTCGATGGCGTCACGGATGACGCCCGTGAACCGCGTATAGCTGCGAGTCGATCCCGGCAGCGGCGGCGTCCCCGGGCTCGTGATCTGGAAGGACATCTTGTCGGTTCCGAAGTACTGCCTCGCAGCATAGAACCAGCCGGCAGCGAAGCAGTTGAAGCCGGATGGATTGTCCGGGTACCCCGGGTTCTGGAATTGGGCGGTCCAGTTGGGGTCCGCCACAGTAGCTGGATTGCCGTCCTGGGCCGCCAGGCGGATCGCCGTCTGCGGCCGCCAGAACAGCCAGTGTTCCTTGTTGTCCCAGCAGCCGATCAGGGCGTCGGCCGCCGACATGCTCGACCTGACGAAGAGCATCGCCTGCTCGGTCGTCGAGAGTCCGTTCGCCACTGCGATCTCACGCAAGGTCTTATTGAAGGCCGAGTACAGGTTGGCGGAGACGAAGCCGGCGAGAAGCGTCTGCTCGGGCGTACGAACCGAGTTATTCGCACCCACCGCCTTCACTTCGTTGAACTCGGTCGCGTACGCGGGGCTCGCCAGGTCATACGGCCCCTCTGTCCGGAACTGACCCGTGCTCTTCATCGTGAACGGATCGACGTTGGCGACCCAGGCGAACACGTTCGCGTTGGCGGTTTCCACCGGGCGCCATTCACCCCTGAGCGTGCCGATCGGCCACAGCGGCGTGCCGACGAAGCGGCCGTCATCGGCCCGCGCCGCGAGCATCGCTGCAGCGGCGGCGTGGCCGATCGCGATCCCGTGGTCCTTCGCCGTGCCGTCGGGGATGTCGAGCATGTAGAGCCGGTACAGCTCGGCTACGCTCGCCCTCATCGGGTCGGGATTCCCCGGTGGAGGGGCGGGGAGTGCCACGAGCACGTCATGGGCGGCCGTCGCAACGGCCGCGGCCTCCGAGGCGTCGGGCGCCGAGGGCAGGCCGCTCAGATAGGCCTCGTGTCCGCCGTCGATCGCGTTCACCGCGTCGTAGACGGCGCCCTGCACCATCGCCAGGTGGATGACCGCGATGGGCGGTGGCTGGCCAAGGCCTGGGGGCGTGGGTGGCGTGGTGACCGGCGGCGTCACCGGGTTGCCGATCGCATTGACGGCGTTGATATTCCAGTCGAGGACCGGGTTGGCGGGTTCGGCTGCAGCGACGGATGCGACCGGGATCAGCCCGAGCGCCCCGACAAGCGCAAGCACCGATAGGCCTGCAAGCCAGCTGCGGTCCCTGGATGCGGCCAAGGATGGGTTCATGGCGTCCCTCCGTCCCCCTCTAGTCGGGCGCGCGGCCGACAGGGCCGCGGTTTCAGTGCCCCTACCTCATAGGGAGTCGGAAGTGGCCGAAAGGGTTCAAATTTGATCTCGTCGAACCGCTCATGAGGCAAGGGTTTGCGCCCGCTACTTCATATGACTGACGTGGCGCCCAAACCGTTCCGAAATTTGCGTTTGATGCGGGGCCCGTGACGATTGTCATTGCCGGTCCGTGATTCGTGGCACTACCGACGACCGTCATCTGGCAGCGACCATGGCGGTGTCCTGCTTGATGGGGTTAGGCCCCATTCACGAGGACCAGCCGAAGGGGCCAGGAACATGATCGATAACCGATCCCATTACGCACTCATGGTGGCCGAGGACCGCATCCGCGACCTCCATCGTGAGGCCGACGTCCGGAGGCGGCTCGAGGGAGTTCGACGGCAGGCGGCGCCGCGCCGTGAGGGTCGTCGACACTGGAGCATCGCGGACGCCGTCAATCGTCTCGTGCTGAAGCGCGAGGTAAAGCTGCGGAAGACGGCCACCAGCCCGGAGCCGCTGTGACGTTGTTAGCGCAGGAGGAACTGAATAGTGGCGACCCTTGACGAAGCAGCCAGGAGCCAGGCGCGCAACATCGAGCAGACCACCGGCCGGTCGATTGACGAGTGGGTGGCCCTGGTCAAGGCCAGCGGCGCGTCGCGGCACAGCGAGATGGTCGCCTGGCTGAAGGCCGAGCACGGGTTCAGCCACGGGAACGCCAATTTCGTCGCGTTGACGGCGAAGCGTGGTTCGGCCGCCGGCGGTGGCGACGAGCTGGTCGACGCGATGTACGCCGGTCCGAAGGCGACACTGCGCCCGCTCCACGACCGGGCCATTGACCTCGCGCGAGGGTTCGGTGCCGATGTCGAGCTGGCGCCGAAACAGGCCTACGTGAGCCTGCGTCGCTCGAAGCAGTTCGGCACCGTCGGTCCCGGGCCTGGAGGGCGCCTGGAGATCGGGCTGAATCTCAAGGGCATCGAGCCTGCCGGGCGGCTGGAGGCCGCGAGCGGGATGTGCACCCATCGGGTCCGGTTGTCGTCGATGGACGAACTCGACGACCAGGTCATCGGCTGGCTCCGGGAGGCCTACGAGCGAGCCTGAGAAGGGGATTTGCCAGTACCAACGCCGGAGGACTCGTGTTCAACGCTCTCACTTCCATCCCGGGCTGGCAGGTCTACGTATGGATCCTCGCGATCAGCCTGCCGTCGCCATTCACCTTCGAGCGGGTCGCTACGGCGATCGTTCTCGCCGGTCCGAGGTCGTCCTGATGTACGTCCTCGGCGTGTCCGGAGCGATCGGCATGTTCAACGTCGTCGCGCACACGGTCTTCGCCCGAGATGTCGCGGCGTCGATCGGTTGGCCGGCCGGCAACCCGTTCCAGACGGAGGTTGGCTTCGCCAACGTCGCGATCGGGATCGTCGGCTTCGTCTGTTTCTGGCGTTACGACTTCTGGCTCCCGGCGGTCATTGCGAAGGTAGTGTTCGCCTGGGGTGCTGGCCTGACCCATGTGCTGGACATCGTCCGAACGGGGAACCTGGGGTCGAACAACGCCGGCCCGATCCTGGCCTGGGACTTCCTTCTACCGGTCGTGATGATCACCCTCTACGTCTTCGCTCGACCGGCCCGCGATCGTGTTGCCATCACTCCAGCCATGTACCGGTCGACGCGATGGCGACTGGAGGCAGATGATGGGCTCGCCTAGCCGAGCATCCTTGCGGTTGCGGGCTGGACCTATCGTCGCGACGAGGGTCGAACCGACGGATGAGAACGGCGCGGTGACCGTTCGGCCGGCCGACGGCACGAGGTGGATGCGCTACGTCTGGCTCGTCTACCTCGGGGCGCTGTTCTTCCAGCCCGCCTTCGACCCGACGGCCGGCCCGGTCGACTGGTTCGCGGCCGTCGCCCTGATCGCCGTCTTCCTGCCGCTTTACGTCGCGGGCCAGCGGGCGGTCGACGATCGGCAGCTGCTGTCGATCGTCGCAGCGATGGCCGCGCTCGCGGTGGCCGGCTCGCTGATCAATGGCGGTGCCAGCGTCTTCGTCATCTATGCGGCCGCCATCGCCGCGTACCTCGAGCCGGTGCGCCGCGCTGTCCTGGTCATTGCTGTGCTGGTCGGCGTCCTCATGCTGATCCTGGCCATGTCGACGGCCCCCCAACAGTGGCGGGTCCTGGCCCTGATCCCAACGCTCGTCTTCACGATCGTGACCGGGGCCGCGAACATCGTCGATGCCGAGCGCGAGCGCGCACAACAACGCCTGCGCCGCGCCGACGAGGAGATCGAGCGGCTCGCCGCGCTCGCCGAGCGGGAGCGCATCGCGCGCGACCTGCACGACCTCCTGGGCCACACGCTGTCGCTGATCGTCGTGAAGTCCGAGCTCGCCGCGCGCCTGGCGGAGAGCGACCCGCCGCGCGCGGGCGAGGAGATGCGGGACGTCGAGCGCATCGGCCGCGAGGCGCTCGCCGAGGTTCGGGCCGCGGTGGTCGGCTACCGCGCCCAGGGACTGCGCGGCGAGCTGGACGGCGCGCGGCGAGCGCTCGCCGCGGCCGGGGTCGAGGCCACGGTCGAGGCCGATCTGCCGGCGCTGCCGATCGCGTACGAGTCGGCCCTGGCGCTCGCGCTGCGGGAGTCGGTGACGAATGTCGTCCGCCACGCTGGTGCCCGGCATGCCACGATCCGAATCGGCGTTGAGGAGTCGACCATCGTCCTCGAGGTGACCGACGACGGACGCGGCGGCTCCGGGCCCGAGGGAGCGGGTCTGACCGGCATGCGCGAGCGGATCGCCGCGCTCGGCGGCACGGTCCAGCGCGACGGCGCGATCGGGCATGCGCGTGCGCGTGACCCTGCCGTTCGAGGCGACGACGAGGATCGCCGGCGCGCAGGCCTCCGAGTCGAGCGGGCACCCGTGACGATCCGTCTCGTCCTGGCCGAGGACCAGCGCATGATGCTCGGCGCGCTCGGCGTCCTGCTCGAGCTCGAGGACGATCTGACCGTGGTCGGAACCGCGCTCGACGGGGACGAGGCGCTTCGCCTCGTCGTGTCGCTCACCCCCGACGTGCTTTTGACCGACATCGAGATGCCCGGCCTGACCGGTCTGGACGTCGCCGCCGAGATCCGGCGCCGCGGTCTGCCGACCCGCGTCGTGATCCTGACGACCTTCGCCCGCAGCGGCTATCTGCGCCGCGCGCTCGACGCCGGCGCGGCCGGCTACCTGCTCAAGGACGCGCCGTCCGCCACGCTGGCTGAAGCGATCCGCGCCGTACATGCCGGCCGGCGCGCGATCGATCCCGAACTGGCCGCAGACGCCTGGGGCGAGGCCGACCCGCTCACCGACCGCGAGCGCGAGGTCCTGCGCCTGGCCGGCGAGGGGCTCGCCAACGCCGAGATCGCCGCACGCCTCCACCTGTCTGACGGGACGGTGCGGAACTACCTGTCCGAGGCGATCGGAAAGCTCGGCGTCACGAACCGCACTGCCGCCGCGCGGCTCGCCCGCGACCGGGGATGGCTGTGACCCGTCAAGCCACAATCCCGTGCTCGGAGTTGGATTCGTGCGATGACCTGGCAACTTTTACGGCTCACGACACCCTGTTGACGCTCAAAGCTCGGCCGGGACCGGGTTGACCGGTCGCATAGGATTCAGAGGCTCCGGCGTCGGGGACCCCCAGTGATGCGATGGCTGTCCTTCCCCCAGACGCCCGTCGCGGGCTGATACCCGGCGTCGGAGTTACCTAGGGCGTCGCCTGGCTCTCCTCTGTGGCGACGGACGCGCGGTCCTCGATCGCGACTGGATCTTCCTCGCCGCAGCGCGTCAGGTCGAATGGCAGCATCGACCGAGGGGCCAGCGTCCGTCCGCTGAGGGCGTCCCGCTGTCGGCTGCCTAGCGCCTGAACCGGGGGATCCAGCGGGGGGTGGCGGCGCAATAGGCGGCGTATTCCTCGCCATAGACCTCGCGCAGGGTCGGCTCCTCGTAGAGCCGCACGAAGGTGTGGAAGGCGGCGGCGATGAGGACCCCGTAGAGGGCGACGCCCCAGCTGGCGAAGAGGACGGCCTGGCCGAAGATCAGGGCGGTGACCGCGACGTACATCGGGTTGCGGACGAAGCGGTAGAAGCCGCTGACCACCAGGGTGCGGGTGGGCGCGACCGGGGCCGGGGTGCCCAGCCCCTCCCAGGCGAAGCGGGCGAAGGCCTCGAGGACGACGACGAGCCCCGCGGCGATCAGGATGAGGCCCGTCCAGCGGAGGGCGCCAGCGCCGTCGGCCGGCGGCAGCGGGCGCCACTGGGTGATCAGCCAGGGCACCAGGCCGGCGACCACGCCGGGGGCGAGGATCAGGAAGGCGAGACTGCCAAGCGCCGCCTTGATCCGATCCACTACCGGACCGCGCTCGCGCTCCGGACCGACCCGACGACATCGAGGATGGCCTGGGTCGAGGCCGAGGCGTCGTCACCGACGATGACCGATTCGTGAGTCGCGGTCGGGATGACCCGATGCGCGCGGTTCGTCGAGAGGTCAACCAGTCGATCCTGGGCGGCGAGCCAGCCCGTCTGCTGGCCGGATCCGGCCGAGACGACAACGAGTGGTCGCGTACCGAGCGACGTTAGCGCCTGCGCCTGCTGCAGGGCGTCGGGCAGTGCGATGACCTCGTCTCGCATGCTTCGAGCGGCCCGGATGCCGGATGGATCGGTCGGCGATCCGAAGGGGAACCCAAGGCCGATGCGGGCCAATGACGGCGCCAGCGTCGCGACGATCCGGTACGGGCCGTAGAAGGACGGGTAGTCGGGTAGCGCGGTGAACGCGTCGGCCGGCTGTGCGTCGAGGAGCACCATGCCGCCGACGTCGTCGGGATAGCGAGCCGCGAACACCCGCACGTATGGCCCACCCGAGGAGTGACCGACGAGGACGTAGGGGCCGGCGACCCTGGCACGCTCGAGCAAGGTGTGCAGGTCCGAGGCGATGGCGATGCCGTCCTGGGGCCCGGCGGCCTCGTCGCTCCAGCCATGGCCCGCCCGGTCGTAGGCGCAAACCGTCGTGGAGTCCGCGACCGTCGGGGCGATGCGACCCCAGTCAGCGGCCGTTCCACCAAGACCGATTTGAAGGACGACCACGGGGCTGCCAGAGCCGCGGCACTCGATGTACAGCCGGTGGCCGCCCACGCCGATCATCTGGCCGGATGCGGACTGGGCGGTGCGACCAGGGGCTGCCGTTACGGTCGCGAGGGCACCGCCGACGGCGGTGAGCAGGAGGGTGGCGACCACCGGGACGATGAGCCACCGGCCGCGGCCGCGAAGGTGCCGACGGACCTGCGTGAACATCCAGACGCCGAGGACGGCGAGCACCGGGGGCCAGATCCAACTCAGCAGGTCCATCGAGGCCGGAGCGGGCTGGAACACGATCAGGCCGAGCCCGATGGTGGCGAGGAACAGCGCCGGGACCACCATCCAGGTCTGCGGCTGGGCGCTGTAGCGGGTCGTCAGGAAGGCCATGAGGCCCCAGCCGAATCCGAAGGCGAACAGCACCGACCCCGTGATCAATGGCTCGGAGCCGCCCGACGCCGGGCCAAGCACCAGCGCGACCGCAAGGAGGGCACCCACGACAAGCGAGGCGACGATGGCGAGGACGGGGGACCGGGCGCTCGGGCTTCGGCACTTTAGGACTTGACGCGTGTACATCGTACGCCGTAGTGTACGCCATACACACGTTGCGTACATCGTACGCTTCCAGTGTGGGGGACTGGAAGCGGGGACGATCTTGAAAGCGATCACGCAAGACAGGTACGGGTCAGCGGAGGTCCTGGAGGCACAGGACATCGCCAGGCCCACGATCGTGGGTGACGAGGTCCTGGTGCGGGTGCACGCGGCGTCAGTCCACGTCGGTGACTGGATCGTCATGACGGGCTCGCCCTTCGTCATGCGCTTCGCCACCGGGCTGCGAACGCCCAAGAACCAGGTTCCGGGAACGGATGTCGCGGGGACCGTCGAGGCTGTGGGTCCGGACGTGCAGACACTTCGGCCCGGCGACGAGGTGTTCGGCTGGTGCGCCGGCGCGTTCGCCGAATACGCGAGCGCGACCGAGGAACACTTCATCAAGAAACCGGCCAACCTCACCTTCGAGCAGGCGGCCGCCGTCGGCGTTTCCGCCTCGACCGCGCTCCAGCTCCTTCGCGACAATGGCAAGGTCCAGCCCGGGCACAAGGTCCTGATCAACGGCGCCTCGGGTGGCGTCGGCACGTTCGCCGTGCAGATCGCCAAGGCCCTCGGTGCCGAGGTGACCGGCGTAACGAGCACAAAGAACGCGGACCTCGTCCGCTCCATCGGCGCCGACCACGTGATCGACTACACGAAGGAGGACTTCACCGAGGGCGGCCCGCGCTACGACCTGATCCTCGACAACGTCGGCAACCACTCGATGGCTCGAACTCGACGCGCGCTAACCCCAAGCGGGACGCTGATCTCGAACGGCGGCGGGCACGCCAATGGCAAGCTCGGCCGCACTGTGCGGGCGATGTTCGCCTCGATGGTCGTGCGCCAGCAGGCAAGCCCGACAGTCAAGACGCAGAACCACGATGACCTGGTGGCGTTGAGGGACCTCGTGGAGGCCGGGAAGATCACACCAGTGATCGACGGAACCTACCCGCTCGATCAAACGCCGCGAGCAATCGATCGTGTAGCGGCCGGGCATACGCGAGGGACGATCGTCATCGCGGTATCTGGCCTGGGGCCCGACAAGGTGACTCGGGACAATACGACCACTGCAGTCCCCGTGGCCCTGCGGGCCGGAGGCTGACTTCCTCGTACCAACGGGTGTTGCTTGGCCCGGGCCGAGAAACGCCGCTGATCACAAGACAACCGTCGGCGTTGGCGCGTCCCGCCGTTCGCGACCATGAATTCGGCGCGGTCATCGCGCACAGAAAGGGGACCATCATGTCTAAGGCAACAGTGACGAGACTCTTCATCGCGAGCCTGATCGCTTTCGGCGCCGGCGCCATCGTCGCCGTCCTGGCCATCGGGATTGCGGTCGCCAATGACGTATTCGTCATGGCCGGCAACGAAATCGTCGCCATCCATGGTGGAGCGCTTGCCTGGGCCCTCATCGGGGTCGCGGTCGCCGGCAGTCTGGCCGCGGCAGGCGGCGTCATCGTGGGCTTCATCGCATGGATCGGCGCGCTGCTGAACACCTCGGAACTCGAGAGCAAGGGCTGGTTCGTCGGTCTCTTGCTGCTTGGGATCTTCAACTTCGGTTTTGTCGCGATGATCGCCTACGTCATCGCCGGACCGGACGGCAAGGCTGCCGCCGCGGCTCGCGTCGCAGCGGCCCCAGCCGGCGCCTGATCAAGGGTCCCGAGAGCGCGGCCCTCGACCGATCTCGGCGCCAGGGCCCTGCAGTCGAACTGTGGGGCCCTACGGCCTGAGCGGAGCGTTGGTCTCACAGGTGATCACCGCCGTCGCACTTTGGTCGCTCGTCTCCTCGCGTAGAGCGCTCCAAGCCGCCGCGTGACCATCTGAGCTTGCCACCTCGATCCTGCTCGATCGCGGTGTGCCGATCGCCTAGATCGCCAGGTTCGTCTGGCTCACTTGCGCTCGTTGTGTTTCCTGCTCGTCTGATTGGGCCTGCCATCGGCCGGCCACATGAGATCAGCTGGCTCGCGCCCTCTCCAAGCCGTCGAGGATCAAGTCGAGCCCGTATTCGAACTCGTTGCTGTATTGGTATCCGGGCTTCATGGCGTGTTCGGTGATGAACTCGACGAGATTCGGGTACGTGTTGACGGGAAACGGCTCGAGCATCGACTCCGCGACGTCCACGACTTCTCCGCCGCCGTTTTCGAAGGGCAGGTTCATCCTCGTCAGCGCGAAGCCATAGATGTAGCTGTCCAGCACCGAGTAGGCGTGAGCAGCCATCTCGACGCTGAAGCCTGCTGCCCGCAGGTTGCCGAGCACGGCATCGTGATGGCGCAGGTTCGCTGGTCCTGGATGCATCCTCGATTCCATCAGGCCGATTGCCCAACGATGGCGCGCGAGCGAATCGCGAACCGAGATCGCGCGCCGACGCATCGCTGCCCTCCAATCGGCATCGCGCGCTGGCAGCTCGATCTCACTGAAGACGACATCGATCATCGCGTCGATGAGATCGTCCTTGTTCGCGATGTGGCGATACAGCGCCATCGGAGCGACACGCAAGACCTCCGCGAGGTTGCGCATGCTCAGTTCCTCGAGGCCGTGTTTGTCCGCGTGTGCCACGGCGGCCCGCAGGACCCGCTTTCGGCTCAGGGGCTTTCGGCTCGGTTTGGATGCCAGCTCCCGTACGGCCATGGGACTCCTCTGGTCTTCATGCCCCGGAACCTCACGGGTTGACTGCGTACATCGTACACTCTATCGTACGCCGTACACAAGGGGCGTACATCGTACACGTGGAGATGATACGTTGCCGTCGATCCGGTCTCCGACCGGGTTCCGCTCCTCGAGTCTGGGGTAAGAGATGGGCATTCTTCGCGAACTGTCGCGGCGACTCGTCGGCGTGCCTGTGCCGGCGCTGGGCTAGGCCGAACGATGTCGGACACGAACGGCCACTGGACAACTGCAGACCTCCCGGACTTGACAGGCAGGGTGGTCGTGGTGACGGGATCCTCGAGCGGTGTTGGTGCGGCTACCGCTCGCGCGCTGGCCGGCGCAGGAGCAAAGGTCGTCCTTGCGGTCCGCGACCAGGCCAAGGGTGAGCGTGTCGCCTCCGCGATCGTCGGCGACACGGAGGTGCGGCCACTTGACCTCGAGGATCTTGGCGTCGGTTCGCGCCTTTGCCGCGGGATGGACCGGCAACCTGGACATCCTCATCAATAACGCCGGGATCATGCTCGTCCCGGAAGCGCGAACGGCCGACGGATTCGAACGGCAGATCGGCACGAACCACCTCGGGCACTTCGCCCTCTCGACGCTTCTGCTGCCGCACATCACCGACCGGATCGTCACGGTCTCGTCCAACGCCCATGAACGAGGTCGACTGGATCTCGACGACCTGAATTGGAGGACGCGCCCGTACAGCGCCAGCCAGGCCTACAGCGACAGCAAGCTAGCCAACGTGTTGTTCACGTTCGAACTTCAGCGCAGGCTCGCCGAGGCCGGATCAAGGGTCCGGGCCATAGCGGTTCACCCGGGAATGGTGCGAACGAACCTGTTCGGTCATCGCCCTGTCCAGGCGGCGATCTTCGCCTTTGTCGGACGCATCGTGATGCAGAAGCCCGAGGACGGGGCGCAGACAACGCTGTTCGCAGCGACGCAAGACATTCCAGGCGGCTCGTTCGTCGAGCCGGCTGGGTTCGGCCACCTCCGTGGATCCCCGGAAGTCGCCACCGCCTCGCCCTTGGCCTACGACACGTCCGTGGCTCGCGGTCTGTGGGCTCTGTCGGCTCGATTGACAGAATAGGATCGTGGCGACCCCGTTCCTCGAGACCAAGCTCTTTTCACCAAGGCCTCCGCGCGGCGTTGTGGCCCGGCCGCGTTTGACTGAGCGGCTGGACCGAGTGGCCGACTCCAAGCTGGCGCTCGTCTCGGCGCCGGCCGGCTTCGGCAAGACAACGCTGCTGGCGGAGTGGGTGGCGGCTCGGGACGGAGAACGTTCGGTGGCGTGGCTGGCAGGTCGTGACGGCCCGCATCCGGGAGGCCGAAGGGGACCTCGATGGCGCGCTCGATGCGTTCGACGAGGCCGAGCGCCTGCGGATGCCGGACTTCAATCCCGACGTGCGCCCGCTGCCCCCAGAAAAGGCACGGGTGCGGATCAGGCAGGGCCGGCTTGCCGAGGCCGGTTCCTGGGCTCGCGAGCGGGGTCTGTCGGCTGATGACGGCCTGACCTACCTGCGCGAGTTCGAGCACATCACGCTCGCGAGGCTGCTCCTGGCCCAGGGCGCCCGGGAAGGTGGCGACGGCCAACTGCGCGAGACGGTGGACCTGCTGGGTCGCCTCCTGCGAGCAGCGGAGGAAGGCCAGAGGATCGGGAGCGTTATCGAGATCCTGGTGCTGCAGGCGCTCGCGTACCAGGCGCGAGGCGACATCGCAGCCGCGCTCGCGTCGCTGGAACGCGCCTTGACGCTACCGAACCGGAGGGCTACGTCCGGATGTTCCTCGACGAGGGCCCACCGATGGCGTCGCTGCTGGAAGCTGCAGCGAGGCAAGGTATCGCCCGGGACTACGTCCTTCATCTGCTCGAAGGCTTGAACCACCGTCATGTCAACCCGGCCCGTGTTCAAGGGCTGGTCGAGCCGTTGAGCGAGCGTGAACTTGAAGTGCTTCGGCTGCTTGCAACGGATCTCGACGGGCCAGAGATCGCACGCGAACTCGTGGTCGCCCTGAGCACGATCCGAACCCACACCAAGAGCATCTACGCCAAGCTCGGAGTGACCAACAGGCGAGCTGCCGTCCGCCGCGCCGAGGAACTCGACCTCCTCTCGCGAGCCCGCCACAGTCAGCGGCGGCCCATCGTCGTTCGCGACCTGTAAGCGCAAAGGGCGGCCCCGCGCCCCGCTGACATCCGGCACGCGCAGCCAAGTCGCGCGACAACAGCTCGCTGACGGTCGCTCCCGGCCGGCCCCATTCGAACGGATGCACAGCGGCTGGGCGCCGCTGAGGCCCTTCTCTGCTCGCGCGGCGCTGCGGCACGTCGTGAACTGGCATCTCGCCTTTCGCCTCCGTGCGTCGGTCGAGAAATCCCCACACGCAGTCCCCACAGATGGGGATGCGCACTCCCCACGTCCTCGTCCACGTTGGGATCGAACCACCACACACCTCCGCCCACATCGTCAGGAGATCCGCGATGAACCAGACAGCCACAACCAGTGACAACGCCGGGCCCCTGACCCCGGTCAGAGAGCCATTCGAACTGCCTGCCGTCACCCACCGTCTGCTGGGTTCGAAAGGCTTCCGCTCCGACGAGGCCGGGAACCTGACCGCCTATCTGCAGGGCATCCCGCCGGTCAGGACCGGCTGGGCCCTGGGTGAGATCGAGCGCCTGCTCTTCCTGCGCCACCTCGTCGAGCGCGGCGATCTGGGTTCGTGACGGGGCATCGATCCAACAGAGCCCCGAAAGGAGCGCGATGAGCGAAGCACGCGGATCGACGAACGATCGCCCTCAGGCAGGACGTTACGAGATCCGCCTCAAGGGGCACCTCGATGCCCGATGGGCCGCGTGGTTTGACGGACTGAGCCTCACCCACACGAGCGACGGCACCACCGTCATCCATGGCCCGGTCGCCGACCAGGCTGCGCTGCATGGCTTGCTCCTGAAGGTCCGCGACATCGGCCTGCCGCTGGTATCGGTCATCCGCGTCGAGCCCGACCAGCCCGGTGTATCGGCCACCGACCCGATACCTAATCAATCCCACGAATAGGAGAAACCGACATGACTAACTCCGGACGAACCACCTCATTGAAGGGAGTCCCAACCGACTCCTGGAGGAAGCTCGCGCTCGCGGGAGGCGTGCTGTATCTGATGACCTTCGCCTTCTCGATCCCCGCGGTCTTCCTGCTGCAGCCTGTGTTGACCGACCCGAACTACATCGTCAGCGCCGGCGCCGATGGCCAGGTGCTTCTGGGCGCCTTCTTCGACCTGATCACCGCTCTCGCCTGCATCGGGACCGCAGTCGCGCTCTATCCCGTGCTCAGGCGGCAGAGCGAAGCCTTCTCGATCGGCTTCGTCACCACACGGATCTATGAGGCCGGCGTCATCGTCGTCGGCGTCGTGAGCATCCTTGCCCTCGTGGCGATCCGGCAGGCCGGGGGAGCTCCCGGTACCGACACGCCCGCACTGGTGGCCGTGGGCCAGGCGCTCGTCTCTGTCCGCGATGCGACGTTCCTGCTTGGACCCGGTGTCGTACCCGGCCTGAATGCGCTGTTGCTGGGCTACGTGCTGTTCCGGTCGCGACTTGTGCCCCGCGCCATCCCGGTGCTGGGACTCATCGGAGCCCCGCTGTTCCTCGTTTCTGCAAGCGCATCGATCCTCGGCGTCAACGAGCAGGTCTCCGTCCTGTCCGCGATCGTCCTCCCGCCGATCTTCTTCTTCGAGCTGTCGCTGGGCCTCTGGCTCACCTTCAAGGGCTTCCGGCCCTCAGCCATGGCCGCGCTCGCCTCTGAGTCGAGCGACGAGAACGAGGCGGCGGCTGCCGCGTCACCAGTCGTCGTACCGACGATGGCGGGTGCGGCATGACCGCCGACCACGCTCAGACCCTGCGGACCCCTCCGCGCTTCGTGATTCGGACCGCCTGGGTGATGCACCGTGCCGTCCACCGGTTCAGCAAGGGGCGCGTCGGCCTGGCGCGCCCTGAGGCTGGCAACAGGTTCGGGATGATGCGCCTCACGACGGTCGGGCGACGCTCGGGCCGGCGGCGCGTCGCGATCATCGGCTACTTCGAAGACGGGGCGAACCTTGTCACGCTGGCCATGAATGGCTGGGGCGATGCGGAGCCCGCTTGGTGGCTGAACCTCCAGGCCCAGCCGGACACCACCGTGGACTTCCCCGGCGGATCGCGGGCCGTGCGAGCCCGTGCGGCCACCGGAGGTGACCGCCAGCGGCTATGGGCAAGGTTCCGGGACTTCCCCGGCTGGGGTGACGACCTCGAGGCACTGGCGGCTCGTCGATCGACCCAGACGGCGGTCGTGGTGCTCGAACCTCGCACGGCCGAGACGAGGTAGCCCTCCAGGTCGCGAAGTGGCCTCGGATGTGATCGACAGCCTGTTGGTCCATCCGAGGTCATTCGGCGGGCCCGTCCCTGTGCCCCCTCGGCACCAACGGACATTCCCAACCGGTCGAAACCAGCGCCGTCCCACGCGGCAGTCGATGCGCAGGGCACCGGGACGACGAGCCAGCGGCCGCGGCCGAGGAGGTTCCGCCGCACCTGCTTTAACATCCAGGTTCGTCCGGGAGTTCAGCCGGAGTTTGTTGAGCCCGGCTGCCCGACTCTAGTCCTGCCCGATGCTCCATCCGGCGTTCGAGAAAGTCGGGACAAATCGATAGCCCTGGCCCGGGACCGTGGCGATGAAGCGTGGGTGGCGGTAGTCGTCCCGCAGCTTGACGCGCAGGCTCCGGACGTGACGGTCGACGATGTTGCTCTCGGCCACGAAGTCCTTCCCCCAAATGCCGTCGAGGATGTCCTCCCGCGCGACGATCCGTCCGGCGCGGCTTGCCAGGAGGTACAGCAAGCTCTGCTCAATGCCGCTCAAGTGGACCACCGATTGACCCACGCGGACCTGGCGATTGACGATGTCGATCTCGACGTCGCCGAGCATGATCGTAGGCACGATCGGCCGATTGCTACCCGTCGTCCGACGCGTGATGGCGATCGCTCTCGCGAGGAGTTCCTCGGGTGAGAAGGGCGTCGACATGATGTCGTCGACACCGAGGTCGAAGGCTTTGAGCTTCGACTTCAGGTCGCCCCAGTTCGTGAGGCCCAGGACCGGTGACTCCCTTCGAGTGTGGCCATTCGAGGCTCCAAGCCGCTTGAGGAGCGCCGTGCTGTCCTCATGGTCCATGTCCATGACGGTCAGATCCGGACGCCACTCGGCCAAGATCGTTTCGGCTTCGAGCAGGCTGTCCGCGGCCCGAACGACGAAGAGACCGTGATTCAGGGTTAGTTGAATCAGATCGACCACCAAGGGGCGATCATGCAGCACGAGCGCGCGCGCCGTTGCCGGAGTAGCTAGCAGGTCCTACCCTCCTCGGCTGATCCATGGTCTCAACGTATTCGAAACGTCCGGAGTGGCGCACCACCTGATGACGTTTCGGTCGCGTGACGATTGCGTCATGACGACAACCCGACCCAGCGGGAGACTCGTGTTGGCGTCTGACAAGGGGGTTTGTCTTGGCTTCCCGGGTGCCCGGAGGACCCATGGCAATCGATCAGGTCGACCCGCCGATGGCCACCAAGCCAACCATCGTCGCCGCCGCGTCGACATCGGACGTGCCCGCCTTGAGCGGATCTGGGCGATCGCTGCTGCTGCGCTGGCTCGTCGCCATCATCGCGTTTCCCATTGGCGGATACATCGGGCACCTCATCGGCGGGCCCGCAGCGACCGTCCCCTCGGCCCTGATCTCCGGGCTCATCGCCGGCGCCATCATCGGCGCGGGGCAAGGGGTTGCCCTGGGCATCCTTCGACCGCAGGCATTGGCGCTCTGGGTCGGAGCTACCGCACTCGGCCTGGGTATCGCCCTCGCCGCAGTCACTGCAGTCATCGGGCAGATCGACACGATGACCGACGCCATCCTGCTCGGCGCCATCTCGGGTCTCGCCATCGGGGCCGGACAGGCTGCGTTCCTGTCGCGTGAAGGAGTCGCGAATGCCTGGATCTGGGTCGTGACCCTGGGCACCGCCTGGGCGATCGGATGGGCCGTCACGGCGAGCATCGGCGTCGCCCTTGAGGCGGGCTGGCCCGTCTTCGGCCTCAGCGGCGCTCTCGTCTCCCAGGCAATCGTCGGGATCGTCCTGTGGAAGGTCCTGGCACGCGAAGAAGCGCCCGTTCTTGCGGCGGCGTGACCGTCGGAACTCGAGGGTGCGTCAAGGAGCGGTTCGGAGGGATCTGCCCCAGGTGACATTGACCACCTCGAAAGTCTTCGATTGGGGCAACGGTGGGCCCCTTGGTGGTCTTCCTTAGTCAGCTGCTGTGTGGGCGCCCCATCGCCGGATCGCGGGGCCGAGCCCGACCAAGCCAAACTCTTCAGGAAAGCGAGATCGACACGATGATCATGACCCGTCATTTCCAGCGCATCACCCGCATCCTCCTCGCCACCATGGCGTTCGCCGGGCTGGCATTCGTCGCCGTGGGCGCCGCTGGCTCTGCTGGCTCTGCTCAGGCAGCAGGTCTGAGGAACTGCACAGAGATCAGCGGCGGGTTCCTGCGGTCCGGCTGCTGGGAGGACGTCTGGGCCGGCGGTGCCGAGTACCGCATGACGTTTGCGACCGGCTGCTGCTCACAGTTCAAGGGCAAGGATCCCGGCGACCTCGACAACTTCTACGTGATCGCGCCGCAGGACGACCCGCCCCAGAGCCTGAACGCGTCGTTTCGGCACGACCACGTCGTCCGCGACATCCCCGCCCAGAACCATGGCGACTACAACGTCCGGCTGCACGGCTTCTTCGTGGTATGCAGCGAAGCGGGCATCGCCAGCGGTGCCTGTGTCTTTGAACTGAACACGCCCGCTCCGGGGTTCACTCTGCCCTTCGCCAAGACGGTCAACGGACAGGCGCTGACCTCTGTCGAGCCGCTCGAGGCAGCCGTAGACGCGGGTTGATCACGTTGGTCGACACCGGCGCGGTGATCGTCGGCACGATCAACCAGAACAACTAGCGACCTCCTCCCGCCGAACCTGCCGGCGGGCGGAGAGGTGCGGCAACGACACCGCGCCACTTCTCCCGCCAACGCCGCCTAGCCCCGCGCCCCAGGTCTGAACTCCACCGCATTAGCGCAGGACGAGGACATCGTCGTGACTCCATTGCGAAGAACCGCGCTCGTCGCGGGCCTGTTGTATCTCGCCACGTTCGTCGCCGGGATCCCACCCTCCTTCCTCTATGGCCAGGTGCTGACGGACCCGAGCGCTGTGCTCACCGCCGGGAACGACGGCCAGATCCTCTGGGGGACTCTTCCTCGACCTCTGCACCGGCATGGCCGGCATCGGCACGGCGGTGGCCCTCTTCTCGGTCGTGAAGCGCCAGCACGAGGGCGCCGCCATCGGCTTCGTGACGACGAGGGTGATGGAATGCGCAATGCTGTTCATCGCCGGGCTCGAGCATGCTCACGCTGGTGTCAGTGCGGCAGGCCGCCGCCAGTGCGAGCGATCCCGCCATGCTGACCGCCATCGGACAGACGCTCGATCGACATTCGGAACGGGGCCTATCTGCTCGGTCCGGGCCTCATGCCGGCCTTCAACGCCTGCCTGCTGGGCTACCTGATGTTCCGCTCCGGGCTCGTCCCGCGATGGATGCCGACGTTGGGGCTCATCGGCGCGCCGCTGCTGTTCTCGTCGAGCCTCGGGACACTGTTCGGCGTCAACGACGCGATGTCGGTCTGGACCGGTATCGCGACCATTCCGATCTTCATCTGGGAGTTGTCGATCGGGCTGTACATGACGTTCAAAGGCTTCCGACCCGACGCCCAGCTCCTCGCCGAGCCCCCGCGCGATCCTTACCCTGCCGTCCAGCCGGCCGCGGCCGGAGCCTGAGATGGGAGCCACGACGAGCTGAACGGAGGAGCCTCGTCGATGGCCTGGGATCGTGACTCCCTATCTGACACCCAAACTCCGCGTGCCCAGACGGACCGACGGGTCAGGGCGGGTCCGCGCGGAGGCGCTTCGTGCGGGGTGATTGGGGTGGCCTACGGGGCTCGAACCCGTAACCTTCGGAGCCACAATCCGATGCTCGTGGCGCGATTCGTGCGTGGATCGGGGCTCACGGACCGGGTCCTGACACCCTATTGACACCCAACATTGGGCGCGGGATCCGGTTTGACCGGCCGCATAGGATTCAGGGCTCCGACGTCGGGACCCCCAGTGATGCGACGCCCGGCTCTCCCCCCAAGACGCCCGCCGCGGGCTGATACTCCGCGTCGAGTCGCCTACGGCGTCGCCCTGGTTGCCTCGCCGGCGACGGATGCACGATCTTCGATCGCGGTGCGATGTTCCTCGCGCAGCTCGTCGATCCTTGTCTGGATCGCCAGTCGTGCCGTTTCTGGGGCTGCCTCAAGCGCCCGGGAAGAGGCGGGCAATGTCGTACGAAGCCACCGAGACGTGTAGAGAAGGCCCGCCGAAGCGGGCCTTCTCGCTACGACGGGGCCGTTCTGGCGAGTGTCAACGGACCGGCTGCAAGTAGTTCTCGATCCCGTACCTGGCGACGTTCCCGCCGAGCAGCTGGCCCGCCACATCCGCGCTCCGATAATGGAGGCCGGCCCAGATGCGTGCCTCGATGAGCTCGGCGAGTGGCTGCGAGAACGTGTCGAAGGAGCGCGTCGGGGACCCTCCGTGATTCGTGGCTTTGCTCGTGATCTGGAAGCTGCCTGGCACGTCGCCGAACCACAGCCGCAGCACCGTGACGTGAGCGGCGTCGAGGCAGTTGTGCCCCGAGGTCCACTCGGGATATGGCGCGGTGATGAGCGCGGTCCAGGTCGAGTCTGTGGTGGTGCCGTCATTCCCATCGTTCAACGTCGTGGTGATCGCGTTCCACGGCCGCCAGAAGTCGAAGTGGTATTTGTCGTTCCAGCAGTTGATCCCCGCGTCCGCCCCAGCCATGTTCTGCAGCGCGAGGAGTCTCGCGGCCTCGGCGGCGTCGAGGTCGTTCCGGGCGATGCAGCTGCCGGGCGACTTCGTTCCAACTCAGAACCGGTGCGCTCTGCCACCACCTGGCGACATACGTCTGGTCGGCAGTCCGGGTCGCACTGTCGGCTCTGCCGAGGCTCTTGACCTCGTTGAACTCGGTCGCCCACTGGACGCTGTCCAGCGCAGGCGGTCGCACGCTGCGGAACTGCGACGGGCTTTGGATCAGGAACGGCGTCACGGCGCCCACCCATGGCGTCGGATCGAGGATCGGCTGCCCCTCCGCATTGAGGAGCGGCTGCCAGTGTCCGACGTGGGAGTCCGGCACCCACTGAGACGGCCCGAATCGTCCGTCGCCCACCCTCGCGTCGAGCATGGCCTTGGCCGCCGCGTGCCCAACCTTGATGCCCTGCCTCTTGAAGGCGCCGTCGGCGATCGCATTGAGCGATGTGTCGCGCTCGGTGACAAGCGTAGCCAGGAGTCCCGCACGACCCGGGAACGGGACGATCGCGGGTGTATTCGTGACGAGATCTGCGAGCACGTCGTATGCCGCCGTTGCAACGGCGGCATCGATCGACGCCTTCGCACCCGCACGCTTCTTGAGCAGATACGGCTGATGGTGTTTCTTGCCGATCGCATTGACGGCGTCGTACACGGCGCCCTGGACCATGCCCATGTTGATCTGGAATGCAGGCGGCGCACCCCCGTCCGGCCCTGGGAACGCGAACAGCGTGTTTGCCGCGACCTCGTTCCAGTGACTCACCTCGCTGGCGTCGGTCCCCGTCGGTGGTGCGGCCGATACGCTGAAGACGCCGAGCCCCAGGAGCGCACTGACTGCCATTGGGATGAACGCGACGGATCGTCTACGCGGCTTAGTTCGCGTCCTCGTGGTCGCCGCCTGGCTCGGTCGCGTCATGGCGTCCTCCTCCGCTCCCTCGAGCGCCTGGCGGACCGCGGTGATTCGGTCCCCACTTGAATGGAGCCCGGACCGACTCGTCGGATTTACATTTCGCAACGCCCGCCCGGCAATCCAGCGTCAGACCGGGGACCGCCGACCGATCCGGTCCTCACGTCCTATGGCGTCCGGACCGGACGCAACGTTCCATACTTCGCCGCCACGCGTCCGCCATCGTCCATTTTCTCCCGCGTGGCAAGTCCGGGCCGCGCGAGCTGTCCGGGCCGCGCGAGCCTGGAGTGCGACGCGACGACGCATGACCACTCTTCGCGCGCCTTAGATGGGTCTCGGCGGGTCTCCGCGGAGACCATTCGTGCGGGGATTGGGGTGGCCTACGGGGCTCGAACCCGTAACCTTCGGAGCCACAATCCGATGCTCTGCCGGTTGAGCTAAGGCCACCACGGCTCGCCGCGCGGCGCCGATCGACGGATCGCATCGCGGAGCGAGCGGCAGTGTACCTGCAAACGCGCCGCCCGGTTCATGGCGCGTTACCGTGGGGCCGACCAGGCCAGTGTCGGCGCGGAGTACGAGATGAGCGGGCCGTTGAGCGACTACGCAAGCGTCTTTCTGCTGGCCGTCGGGATCGGCTCCCTGGTCCTGCTCGCGATCCCGCTCGTGATCGCGCCGCTTGCATGGGCGAGGGTGCTTCTGTGGGACACGCCGGTCGTCGCCGACGCCGACCTCACTGTCTATTTCGGCCGCTGCCTTGGGGCCGTCATCGGCGTGCTCGCCGTCGCCGCCTTGTTCGCGGCCGGCAATCCCGTCGTACAGCCCTTCTTCTTCGGTATCGCGATCGCCAGCTTCGCACTCATGGTCGCCGTGCATGCCTGGGGCGCCGTGCGCGATATCCAGCCGCGAACCGAGACGATCGAGACGCTCGCGTGGCTTCTCCTGCTGGTAGCCGCGCTGCTCTGTTTCCCGGCCGGATGACCGCGAGGTAGCATCGCCGACAGCACGACCGGAAGAGGCACCCATGGTCACCACGAACCACGTGAGCGAGGCAGCGCTCGACGGCGAACCGACGGTCCTCGTCTCGTCGGACGCCACGACTGGCGAGACCCTGGGCCGTGTCGAGTTGACGTCGCCCGACGACGTTGAGGGGGTAGCCGCGGAGGTCGCGGCCGCTCGCCGGGCATGGGCGGGGACTCCAATCCGGGAGCGCGGCCGAGTCATCGTCGAGGCCGCCCAGGTGCTCCTCCGCCGCAGTGACGAGCTGGCAACCTCGGTCACGCGCGAGACCGGCAAGCCGCTGATGGAGGCGTTCGCCATCGACGTCGGCGGTTCGGCCATGGTGCTCGACTGGATCGGCAACCAGGCGCCGCGGATCCTCGCCCCGGAGCGGATCGCGACGCCGCAACTCATCCTCAAGCACAAGCGGCACACGATTATCTACCGGCCGCTTGGCGTAGTCGGTGTGATCGCCGCCTGGAACTACCCGCTTCTTGTGCCGGTCGGGCCCGTTGCCATGGCGCTCGTGGCCGGGAACGGCGTCGTCCTGAAGCCGTCCGAGCACACGCCGCTCAGCGGGGATTTGCTGGCCTCGGTATTTGCCGATGCCGGCCTGCCCGACGGCGTCCTGCGTGTCGTCCACGGTGCCGGCCCGACCGGTGAGGCGATCTGCCGGGCACCGTCGATCGCCAAGGTCTGCTTCACGGGCGGGGTCGCCAACGGCGAGCGCGCCCGGCGTCTCGCCGCCGAGCACGGCAAGACTGTGGTCCTCGAGCTCGGCGGTAACGACGCGGCGATCGTGTGCCACGACGCCGATCTCGACCGCGCCGTCGCGGGAACACTGTGGGCGGGCATGGCCGGCGCCGGCCAGACGTGCGCTGCGGTCGAGCGCGTGTACGTGGACCGCCGCGTCTACCCGGAATACCTGCGCCTGCTGCTTGACCGCGCGGCGGCGATCCGCCTCGGCCACCCGATGGATGCCGGGACGCAGCTCGGGCCGTTGATCAGCCAGGGGCAGTTCGAGCGCGTGCTGCACCATCTCGACGACGCCGTTGCGAAGGGGGCGACCCTCGAGTGCGGCGGACCCGTCGAGGTCGATGGCCTGTCGGGTCGGTTCATCGCGCCGGCGATCCTCACCGGCGTCGACCATTCGATGACCGTCATGCAGGAGGAGACGTTCGGGCCGGTGGTGCCGGTGATGCCGTTCGACACGGAGGACGACGCGATCCGCCTCGCCAACGACACGACCTACGGTCTGGGGACGAGCGTGTGGACGCGCGACATGCGCCGCGCGCGCCGGATCGCCCGGCGACTTGCGACCGGCATGGTCTGGATCAACGACCATGGGTCGTCGATTGGCGCCGCCCAGGCGCCGTGGGCCGGCGTGAAGGGCTCGGGATTGGGCGTCGTCCATTCGAAGTTCGGGCTGTACGAGATGGTCGAAAAGCGCCTGCTGTCCGAGGACCGCGGTCTGCTGCCGGTCCCGTGGTGGTATCCCTACGACGAAGCCGGCCGCGCAGGCTTCATGGCGCTCGTGCGGACGTCCGTCGCGCCCGGCGTTCGCGGCAAATTCGCGACGGGCTGGGCGGGCCGGCGTGCCCTCGCGGGCCTGGGCCGCCGTCTCCTTCGACGCCGCACGAGGGCCTGACCGCGCCCCTCGTCCGCCAGCGGAGTTTTGAACCACTCCGCCTTGTGCTCCGCCGTAGCGTGTAGGTGACCAGATCGGTCGCCCCTGATTGGAGCGAGACGTGCAGACGGCACTCGTCGACCTGGCGCGACGCGGAGACCATGAGGCCTTCAGCGTCCTGGCCGGTGGCGCCGTCGATCGGTTGTACGGGATCGCTCGCCTCATCCTGCGCGACACCGAACTCGCGGAGGATGCAACCCAGGAAGCACTGGTGCGAGCTTGGCGCGACCTGCCGACGTTGCGCGACGTCGAGCGCTTCGATGCCTGGCTGTACCGATTGCTCGTTCGCTCATGCGCCGACATTGGGCGTCACCGGCGCCGGTGGCGCTCGGAGCTCACCGTCGTGTCGATCGAACCCGCCGAGCCCGACCGCGTATCCGAGCTCGCCGACCGCGATCAACTCGAGCGAGGGCTTCGGCGCCTTAGCGATGCGCAGCGGACGATTCTGATCCTGCACTTCTACGTTGGCCTGCCTCTCAGCGAGGCGGCCGATGCCCTCGAGATTCCCGTCGGGACCGCCAAGTCCCGGCTGCACTACGCCATCGACGCGCTGCGAGCAGCCCTCGCGGCTGACGAGCGCTCGGTCGGCAACCTGCGGGAGGGCCGGACGGCATGAACGCCAACCTCGATCTCGAACGCCGGCTGGCCGACTTCTACGCGACTGAGGCTCCGCAGCGGGCGCCCGCGAGGGTGCTCGAAGGAGCCCTGCTGCGATCGACAGCACACGACAACGGCGCGGGCTCGTCCGCGTGCCGTGGAGGTTCCCTACCATGAACAGCTTCGCGAAGGTCGCGGTCGCGGCGGTTGCCGTGGTCGCGATCGGGGCGTTCGGGCTGGCCGTCTGGCGCGGTGGCGCACCACCCGGTCCCGGCATCGTCACGCCGACGGCGTCGCCCACGACCGCTCCGTCCAACTCTCCGTTCCCGGGCTTGACGCGGACGTTTGCCTCGCCGATCCACGGAATCACCGTGTCGTATCCGGATGGGTGGGGCGTTGAACCTGCGACCGTGCCGTGGACCGGAGGGGTGCCCGGGTCCGTCGAGGGCGCACGGGACACCATAGCGGACGGCGAAGCGAACGAGTCCTTTGTCGGCCTCGCCTCGCAGCCGCTCGACGGTAAGGCCGGTGAGCAGTGGGCGAACGACCTCTTGGCTGACCCGAACGCTTTCTGCCGCCCGCCCACGGAGCCGATCACCGTCGCGGGGGCGCCGGGCGTACTCGCGCATTGCTCCGACAAGACCACGCGCACGAACGGGCTACTCGCTCTCGCATGGACGCAGGACCGTGGCTACTGGATCGTGCTTTACCGGATCGACGATCGAGCCTGGTTCGATCGCCTCCTGGCGACCGTCGAGCTTGGCCCGGACGATGCTGTCGTGGCATCGGCACCGCCGCTGACGGGCACATTCACCTCACCCCGCTACGGGCTGACGCTTTCGTACCCCGACGGCTGGGTCGTCCGCAGCTCGGGATCCGAACCGTGGACCACCGGCCATCCAAAGCACGACAGCGATTTCGGGGACATCATCGATGCCGGCCCTCTCCTGGAAGCCAACGGAAGCGACCAGCTCTTCATCGCGATGGCGTCGCAGCCGCTCGGAGGTGCAAACGGCGGGCAATGGGCCGGCGAGCTCCTCGCGTCCGATGAGTGGGACGGCCCGTGCAATACGCAGCCCGAGACCACCATCGGCGAGTCGCCGGGCGTCGTTGCCACGGGCTGTGGGGGTGGTCCTGTCGCACTCGCCTGGACGGCGGATCGCGGCTACTTGTTCTTCTTCTACGGGCTGGACGACCAGTCCTGGTACACGGATGCCTGGCTCGACGAATTCCTCGCGGGCGTTCAACTGCACCCGGAGGATGTCGCGGCTCCGTAACTAATAGCTAATCCAGACGGGCCACGTGGCCACTACGGCTGGGCCGATCGGCCCTCGCGATCGGCGGGGCCGATCGGTACCTTCGAGACATGAAAGCCGTCGTCGTCTACGAGTCTCATTGGGGAAATACCGCAGCTATCGCCCAGGCCATCGCCGACGGGATCGGGTCCGGTACCCGGGCGCTCAATACCGACGAGGCGACCCGCGAGGCCCTCGCCGGAGTGGACCTGATCGTGGCCGGCTCGCCGGTCATTGCGTTCGCACTGCCGCGGGACGGCAGCCTCAACCAGATCGCCAAGGACGAGAAGGCACCGGTTCCGCCGGACACGTCCCACCCGCTGTTGCGGACCTGGCTGCACAACCTGCCCGTCGGCCACGGGTTCGCCGCCGCCTTCGAGACGCGGATCTGGTGGTCGCTGCGCGGCGCGACCGGCACGATCGAATCGAAGCTCCGGGAGTCCGGCTACGAGCGTCTCCTTCCCGGCGAGCGGTTCATAGTGTCGGGCGGCTACGGACCGCTCCGCGACGGCGAGCTCGCACGAGCCCGTCGCTGGGGTGCCGAGCTGGCCGCCGCCATGGCCGAGCAACTCGTCCCCGCGTAGGTCCCTCGGCGTCACAAACCTTGTCCGCCGGCGTCTGCACCATGTGATGCGCGCCGGCGCGATTCTTGTCGCATTCTTCCTGGCCGCCTGCAGTGGAGGTGGGACCGTGTCGCCCGATGTTCAGGCCGCGGCCGAGGATGACCTGCTGTTCGGGGTCCGCCGGGATGCGGCTGTTGATTGTCAGCCCGAACGTGACGGACTGCCCACCGGCGCGCTCGGCGCGATCACCTGTACTCCGGCAAACGAGCTCGTCACGCGGTTCACGCTCGTCCGCTGGGAATCGGAGGAGCGCCTCCTCGATGCGTACTTCTCCGCCCTCGGAGAGCACGGCGTGGAGCGCGCCGCGGGTGATTGCGTGACGGAGGCCGCCGGCGAGGCCGCGTGGTTGCCTGGCGAGGATGGCACCGGGCGCGGGGTGCCCGCCCGCCAGGGCTGCTTCGAGGTCGGGAACGACCTGGTCGTGCTCGTGACCCTGCCGCCGACCGTCCTTGCGGAGGTCCACGGCGATGCGGGCCAGGTGGAAAGCGTGATCCAGTGGTCGTGGCTCGGGAGCCAGGACGTTCCCGGCAGCCCGACCATCTGGAACGAGGACGGCCCGATCAATTTCGAGAAGGGCTGAGGCAGGCGATCCGAGTTCAGGTGGACAATGGACGGGACACGACCGCCGAGCCCGAGAAGGACCGCCAGATGACGCTCGATCCCCGCAGCGCGACTCCGCTCACCGGCATGCGCGTCGCCGTCCTTGTCGCCGAGGGCGTCGAGGACCTCGAGTACTGGGTGACCGTGATGCGCCTCCGCGAGGCGGGCGCGACGGTGACCTCCGTCGGCATGACGCTCGACACGGTCCGCGGCAAGAATGGCCTGGAGGCGCGCGCCGACGTCCTCGCCGCTGAGGCGGACGCTGTCCGGGTTCGACGGGCTCGTCATCCCCGGCGGGTGGCTGCCAGACAAGCTCCGCCGCTACGACGCGGTCACGAACCTGGTCCGGGCGATCCACGATGCCGACAAGCCGATCGGGATCATCTGTCATGGCGGGTCGGTCGCGATCTCGGCCGGCATCGTCCAGGCCGGCCGTCCGGCCACGGGCTCGCTCGGGATCAAGGACGACCTCGTGAACGCCGGCGCGCGATGGGTCGACGAGCCGGCCTTCCGTGACGGGACGCTCGTGTGGGGTCGTGTCGTCGATGACATCCCCTTCTTCGAGCGCGAGCTCGTCGCGCTGTTCGCGGAGCACCATGCGGCCGTCGCCGCGCGCTGACATCCTCGGGGGTACCAGCGTTCCGGTCGGGCAGGACGATCGCGCGGGCTGACCAGCCCGCACCCCCCTCCTACGGTGGAGACCCCACCGGACCGCTGCCGGTGGACCGTATGAGGTCGGTCCCGCCCACATGCCAACGCTCCACGCACCGCGCCGGTTCGCGCTGCTGCTCGCGCTGTCGATTGCGCTCACGTCGCTCGGGGGAATGGCCACTTCGACAGCCACGGCGGCGGCCGCCCCCGCGGCCGCCGCCGCCCCGACGGCAGTTCGGGCCTCGTGGGGAGTCGACCGTCCGGACGCGCCGTCCGAAGACCTCCTTGCGAGCCTGACCAACCGGAGCCGGGTTGATGGCGGTATGCGGACGTTGGGGATCGACCTCGAGCTCGCCGAGCTGGCTCGCTGGCGCAGCCGGGACATGGCCGAGCGCGGGTACTTCAGCCACTCGATCCCGCCTGCCGGCACGAAGGTGTTCGACGAGCTGAGCGCACGCGGTTACTGCTACCTGCTCGCCGGCGAGAACATCGGCTGGCTGTCGGGGCCCGATGGGGGCACCGAGGAGCGGATCCAGCGCATGTTCCTCGCCTCGGAGAAGCACCGGGACGTCCTGATGGGGGCGGCCTGGGATGTCGTCGGCGTCGGGTCGTGGAAGCGGGCGGACGGCCGCCACTACTGGACGGTCCTGTTCGCCGAGCGCTGCGACTAGCCATTCCCGCGGGCGCGGTCACGGACCCCGCCGGGCGACCGGATGCTAGACTTTCGGACGCCGGTCGCCCAACGCGCGACCGACCACCGGAGTTGCAGTTGACGATCGCCCTGCCCAGACTCGATCGGTCGACCGCCGGCCAGCGCGGCATCACGATCGCCGATTTCCTCGTACCGATCCAGGTCGGCGAGCGGATCAGTTCGAGAGTCCGCCACATCGCCCTCATCGTGGCCGGCGCCCTGTTCATCGCCCTCACCGCCAACTTCGCCGTTCCGGTTCCCGGCAGTCCCGTACCGCTGACCGGCCAGACCTTCTCGGTCCTGCTCGTCGGCGGTGCGCTCGGGATGCGTCGCGGGATTCTGGCCACTGGGCTGTACCTGGTGCTCGGCTTCTTCCTGCCCGTATACGCGGAGCAGGCCTCAGGCGTGTCGTACATCCTCTCGCTCGACAACGGCGTCATCGTCCTCGGGGCGACGGGCGGCTACCTGCTCGGGTTCGTGATCGCTTCGGGCGTCGTTGGGCGGCTAGCCGAGCTCGGCTGGGATCGCCACATGGCCGGCGCCCTCGGAGCGATGGCGATCGGCAACGTGATCATCTACGTGTTCGGCATCCCGTGGCTGATGGCGTCCACCGGGATGACCCTCCAGGCAGCCCTCAATGCCGGGCTGGTGCCGTTCGTGATCACCGACCTGATCAAGCTCGTGCTCGCGGCGGGCGTCTTCCCGCTCGCGTGGTGGGTCGTCGGCCGACGCCCGGAAGAGCGCTGACGACCGAGCGCGGGGACCCGGGCCTGTTCGGCCCGGCCAGCGAGGCATGGCGCCTCGATCGTGAGGCGATGCTCCTGCTCGGGGCGGGACCGCGGGCCCTCCTGCTCCAGATCGCACATCCCTCCGTTGCCGCCGGCGTTGCCGAGCACTCGAACTTCCGCGAGGACCCGTGGCGGAGGCTCGACGGGACCATCCGCAGCTTCCTCACGATCGTCTACGGCTCGACACCCGCGGCGCGAGCCGAGGTGCGCCGGCTGAACGAGCTCCACCGCGGGATCAAGGGATCGGGCTACTCGGCGCGTGATCCGGAGCTGTCGCTGTGGGTGCACGCCACCCTCATCGAGTCGACGATCGCGGCGTACGACGCCTGGCTCGAGCCGCTGTCGGACGAGCGCCGCGCACGCTTCTACGACGAGACGAAGCCGTTGGGCCGGGCGTTCGGCATCCCTGACGGGCTGCTGCCGGCGGACATCGACGCGTTCGATACGTACTACGCCGCCATGCTCGGGCCGGAGGGCCCCGTGCATCCGACGCCGGTCGCGCGCGACCTGGCGCGGACGATCCTCCACCCATCGCTTGCACCGCTGGCGAAGCTCGCGCCGGCGGACCTAGCCGATGTGGTTCGCCCCTTCCTGGAGCGCATCCCGATCGAGACGTACCACTGGGCGATGTGGCCGTCCGTGGGATTGCTGCCGCCCACTGTGCGCGAGGAATACGGGTTGCGCTGGGGACCGCTCGAGCGCGCGGTCAGCGCGTGGTTGCTGGCGGGCTGGCAGGCGTGGCGTCCCCTCATCCCGACGGACTGGCGCTGGATGCCGCACGCTCGCGCAGCAGACCGCCGGGTGGCCGAGCGTCAGTAGACACCGGGGAAGCGCGGCCCGAACAGCGACGAGAGGTTGAGGGACGTCGCGTCGTCGAGCGCGTCGAGGAGCGTCTCGCTCCCGACGAGCTTGTAGCGGTTATCGGTCAGGTATCCGCGCAGCGCCGCCCAGAACGCGGACGAGCCCATTCGGGTGCGGGCAGTATTGAGCAGGTTGCCGCCCTGGATGTAGATGACCTCGAAGTAGCACGAGCTCGAGTAGTAGTAGATCGTGTGGTCGAGCTCGCCCGTGGAGCAATTGCTGCCGCGGCGCTGTGACAGGACGTAGCGGGTCACGAAGTCGGCGGCCGCCTCGTCGGTGAACGGCTCGCGCGCCTGGTCGTTGCCGACCAGCCCGTAGAACCACTGGTGGGCGACCTCGTGGGTGACGAGGTAGCGGTAGCGGGCCGTTTCCAGCCCGTACGGCAGCCACACGAGGGCGGGCGACTCCATCGCGTATCCGCCCGCTGACTCCACGACCCGCAGGGTGGGGTAGGGATAGGAGCCCAGCAGCGCCTTGAGCTTGCCGAACGCCCGCGCGCCTTCGTCCCTGAGGCGGTTCGCCACGGTCGAGCTCCGCGCGATGCCGACGATCTTCGTGGAGCCGACCGTCGTCGAGCGGGTCACGAAACTCGGCGACGCGGTGATCGTGAAGTCGCGTACGTTGCGCGCCTCGAACGTCTGGACTAGGCCTTCGGTCACGACCTTCTCGCCGCTCGTCGCGAAGCGCATCGCGCGGTCGGGGACGATCCGAACGCGGACGAGCGGGCTCGTCGGCGTGACGAACGGGTCGCCGAAGTTCGGCCGGTCGAACGGCGTCTTGCGACTGACCCACGGCAGCCAGCGGTACAGGTTGGCGATCCCGTTCGCTTTCGCGAACATCCAGTTCGAGCCACCGAGCGAGCTCTTCAGGCGGGCCGCGTAGCGGACCTCGACGACGACCGTGGCGCCGGCCGGCAGGATGCCGCCGAGCGGGACCACGATCGTCTGGTCGCTGACCGAGGCAGTGACCGGCAGGCCATCGACGAACGCACCGGTCAGCGTCATCCCGCCGAGCCGTGGCGTGACGGTGTTGAGCTCGACTCGATCGATCGAGACGCCCGAGGTGTTCTGGATCGTCGCGATCGACTCGACCCGGACGTTGCGCGAGTCCCAGCCGATGCGGATCCGCGCGTCGTAGGTCGCCTCGAGGTCGAGGCTCGTCCGGTTGACGCTGCCGGGCACGACCTGGCGTGAACCGGAGATCGACATGGCGTCCGCGGTGATGGTCGCCGGCGACGGCACGACGACGGCCCCGGTCGCGAGGACGAACGTGCAGACGAGGATCCCGAGACGCCGGTGCATCTGCGCCAGCCTAGCGCGTCCGGGCTTCACCGCCGGTCCTAGACTGGTCCCATGACCGAGGTTGCCCCGGTGACCGATGCCCTGGTGGGAGCGATCCGCAACCGACTCCCGGACCTGCGGCTGCTGACCGATGCGGTCGACCGCGAGAGCTACCGGCGCGACGAGACCGCGTACCTCCGAACCGGGCTCCCGTGCGCCGTAGCGCTCCCGACGGAGACGCGTCAGGTCGCCGAGCTCGTCCGACTGTGCGGGGAGTTCGGGGTGCCGATCGTCCCGCGCGGCGCGGGCACGGGCCTGTCGGGCGGCGCGGCGGGGATCGAAGGCGCGCTCACGATCGCGTTTACGGCGATGGACAAGGTCCTGGAGATCGACGGCGACAACCTCGTCGTCGTCACCCAGCCAGGGATCATCAACGCGGCGCTGAAGAAGGCCGTGGCGGCCGAGGGCCTGTTCTATGCCCCCGATCCGGCGAGCTTCGAGATCTGCTCGATCGGCGGAAACCTCGGGACGAACGCGGGCGGGCTGTGCTGCATCAAGTACGGCCAGACGCGCGAGTCGGTGCTCGGGCTCGAGGTCGTCATGGCCGACGGCACGGTGCTGCGGACCGGCGGCAAGAACGTCAAGGACGTGGCGGGCTACTCGTTGACTCACCTCATCGTCGGGTCGCAGGGCACCCTCGCGATGGTGACGGAGGCGATCCTGCGGCTTCGCCCGCTGCCGCCGCCACGGTCGACGCTCATCGCGTTCTTTGCCACGCTCGAGGCGGCCGGCGCGGCGGTCGCGGGCATCGCCCGGGCCGGGCTGTCGCCGGTGACGCTCGAGCTGATGGACCGCTTCACGATCGGGGCCGTCGACGACATGCAGGGCCTCGGGCTGGACCGCGAGGCCGCCGCGATGCTCATGGTCGAGTCCGACCTCCCGGGCACGGCCGCCGGGATCGAGATGGACGCCGCACGGGCGGTCTGCGAAGCGGCCGGTGCGACCCAGGTCGTCCAGGCGACCGACCCGCAGGAAGCCGACTGGCTTCGCCAGGGCCGGCGAGCAGCGTTCCACGCGCTCGAACGGCTGGGGACCGCGCGGATGGAGGACGTCGGCGTGCCGCGGGCGCGGGTGCCCCAGATGCTCGTGGCGATCGAGGCCGTCGCCGCGAAGCACGAGGTGCGCATCGGGACCTTCGGCCACGCCGGCGACGGCAACCTTCACCCCACGTTCGTGTTCGAACGCGACGACCCGAATGCCGAAGCCATCAACGAGGCCGCCCGCGGCGATCTGTACAAGGCCGCGATCGCGCTCGGCGGCACGATCACGGGCGAGCACGGCGTCGGAGTTGCGCGGCGCGACTACCTCGAGCTCCAGCGCGGCGCCGAGGCACTCGCGGTGATGCGCAAGATCAAGGTTGCGCTCGACCCGCAGGGGATCCTCAACCCGGGCCGCGTTCTCGCCTGACGCGCGCTGCAGGCCTGCGGTGCTGCCCGCGGCGCTGTGGCGTCCGATATCGGACAACTGCAGCAGGGATACACCCCACTCACTCCATCCGATTTCGGATTCCGATTTCGGAAGCAGGCGGACACGGAGGGTGTCGGCCAAAGACCTCCGAAATCGGAACGACCATGGGCTCTTGACACGCACCACATCCGGCACCGATCATCGGGGCGTGCCTGCACATCTGTTCAGTACAAACGTGCATCGCCCGGCCCCGCACGACGGGGCCGCATGAGCGACTTCGAGCAGCTCGTCCAGGCGAGCCGCCTCTACTACGAGCTCGGCGAGACGCAGAACGCGATCGCGGAACGCCTTGGCGTGACGCGCCCGCAGGTGTCGCGCCTGCTCAAGCGCGCGCGGGCCGAGGGGATCGTCGAGATCCGGATCATCGACCGGACGACGGCCGAGTCGCCGGCCGGTGACGAGCTCCGCCGCACCTATGACCTGGAGACGGTCCATCTCGCGCCGACGATGACGGGTCCCGAGGACCTGACGCGGCGGATGGTCGGCAGGCTTGCCGCCCAGGTGCTGCATGACAAGGTGCGCGACGGGATGATCGTGGGAATCGGTGACGGCGCATCGATCTCGGCGGTCGCCGACGCCCTCGATGACACGCCGGCGCAGGCGTCGGCCACGGTGGTCCCGCTCGCCGGTGGGCACTGGACCGCCGGCGCCGAACGGGAGCCGTTCCGGCGTATCGCCGATGCTCTTGGCGCCCGGGTCCAGGGACTCATGTCGCCGGGACTCGTGGATGACGCGGCCACGCGCCAGTCGCTCGTCGCCCACGCGGGCGTCCGAGCGGTTCTCGACCTGTGGGAGCGGATCGATCTCGCGTGCTTCGGGATTGGCGGACGCGGGTGGAGCGCCGTGTCGGTGGGCGACGAGGTCGAGCGGCAGCTGGGCGCGGCCGCGGCTGTCGGCGAAGTCCTCATCGCGCCGTACGACCTCGACGGGCGGTTCGTGTGCGACGAGCTCCGCGAACGCGTGATCGCGTTCGATGCCCGTCGCCTCGGTCGGGTGGCGATTTCGATCGGGGTCGGGTCGGGCGAGGGCAAGGTGCGGCCGATCCTCGGGGCCCTGCGGGCCGGCGTCGTCAAGACGCTCGTCACCGACGTCGCAACCGCCGAAGCGGTGGTCGCCCTGGATCGCGAGACGCTGTCGGCCGCCGCGGGGACGCATTGATGGCGGCCCGCGAGCCGGCGATCCTCGGGATCGATCTCGGCACCAACGAGGTGAAGTCGGGCCTGGTGACGCTCGACGGGCGGCTCCTTGCATCGGCACGCGCCGGCTACGCGACGGATCTCGGGAGACAGCCGGGCTGGGCCGAGCAGGACCCCGGCGCGTGGTGGGCCGCCCTGACCGAGACGACCCGCGAGCTCGCTGGGCTCGACGTCGCGGACATCGTGGCGGTCAGCGCCGACGGGCATGGACCCACGCTCGTCGCGGTGGACGCGACGGGCCACCCGACGCGGCCGGCGATCACGTGGCTCGACACGCGAGCGGGCCAGGAGGCGGAGGAGCTGGCGACACGGACCGGGGTCCGCGGGTGGGCCCTCGGCGGGATGCCTGCAGCGCTGTGGGTCGAGCGGCACGAGCCGGACGTGGCCGCCGCGACAGCCTGGTACATGACGACATGGGAGTACCTCGCGCTGCGGCTGATCGGTGTCGCGGTCGCGTCGCTCATAGCGAATTCAGCTCGTGCCCGACCCCGTGGACGTCGACGCTGCCGGCGTGCAGCGGTCGAAGCTGCCCCCGGCCGGGGTCGCGGGCACGGTCATCGGCGAAGTGACTCCCGGCGCTGCGGCGGCGACGGGGCTGCGTGCCGGTACCCCGGTCGTGGGCGGAACGGTCGACGCCTTCGCGAGCTACCTCGGAGCCGGCCTGCTCGAGCCGGGCGATGCCTACGACCCCGGCGGCACGGCGGGCGGTCTCGGCGTGTACTGGGATCGCCCGGTCGAAGTGCCCGGCGCATTCGTGACGCCGGCGCCGCTGCCCGGCTTGTACAGCGTGGGCGCCGCGATGGCAGCGACAGGCCGCGCCCTGGACTGGTACCGCACCGAGATCCTGGGCGGCACCGTGACGACCGACGCGCTGCTGCGTGAGGTCGCCGAGACCCCGGCGGGCGCCGATGGGCTGGTCTTCCTCCCGTATCTGGCCGGGGAGCGTTCGCCGATCTGGGATCCCACCGCGCGGGGCGTGCTCGCCGGCCTCACGCTCGGGCATCGACGGGGGCATGTCGCGCGGGCAATCGTCGAGGCCTCGGCGCTCGCGCTGCGCCACGTGGCTGAGCCCATGCTGGAGGCGGGGATCAGGATCAACGAGCTGCGGCTCTGCGGCGGCCCGGCGCGGAGCGATGTCTGGAACCAGATCAAGGCCGACGTGACCGGCTTCGATGTCGCGATCCCGCGCGTGCTCGAGACGGGCGTGGTGGGCTCAGCGATCCTCGGCGCGGTCGGCGTGGGCGGCTTCCCGGATCTTCGCGCGGCGATCCCCGCGATGACCGCGATCGATCACCGCCTCGAGCCCCGGATCGAGCATGCGGCGACGTACGACACGCTGTATGGGGCGTACCGCGCGCTCTACCCCGCGACGGCCCCCATCCTCCGGCCGCTGGCCTCGGCTGAGCCTGAGGTGCTCGTCCGGTGAGTGGCGCCATCGACCTCCGGGACGTCGCGTTCGCCTTCCGGACCCGCACCGGCGAGGCGCATCCGGCGCTCGACGCTGTCGACCTGACGATCCCCGGCGGTGGGATCGTCGCCTTGATCGGCCCCAACGGCTGCGGCAAGTCCACGCTCCTTCGCGTCATAGCCGGGCTCCTCGATCCGACGCGCGGGGAGGTCGTCCTCGACGGCTCCCCGATTGCCGGCCCCGATCCGCGGATAGGGCTCGTCTTCCAGGAGCCACGCCTCTTGCCGTGGCGGACGGCCGCTTCGAACATCACGTACCCGCTCGAGCTCGCGGGGTGGCCGAGCGAGCGCCGGGACGAGCGTCTCGGCGAACTGCTCGAGCTGGTCGGACTCGATGCGGCCGCGACGGCGGCGCGGCCCGCGGAGCTGTCCGGTGGTCAGCAGCAGCGCGCGGCACTTGCGAGGTCGCTTGCGCTCCAGCCGGAGGTGGTGCTGCTCGACGAGCCGTTCAGCGCGCTCGACGCACTGACACGCGAGCGGTTCGACCTCGAGCTCCTCGCGCTGTGGGAGCGCGCAGCCTCGACGATCGTGCTGGTGACCCACAGCATCTCGGAGGCGATCCTGGTCGCCGACCAGGTGGTCGTGATGACCCCGCGCCCGGGACGGATCGCAGCGGTCGTCCCCGTCGAGCTGCCGCGACCCCGCTCCCTCTCCTCGATGGACGAGGCAGCGGTCTCGCGCACGGCACGGCGGATCCGCGAGCTGCTCGGCGAGGAGGCCGCGGTCGCCAGGCCGCGCCTGGTGGCTGCCTCATGAGCTGGCGGACGGTCGTGCCGGTCGTGGCGGCTTTCGTCGCCTTCCTCGTTGCGTGGCAACTGGCGGTCGTTCTCGGCGGCCTTCAGCCGTCGATCCTTCCGCCGCCTTTGCTCGTCGCCGAGCGCTTCATCGAGGCGTTCGCCGAGGGGACGATCCAGCCGCACCTTGCGACCACCCTCCAGGAGATCGCGCTCGGGCTGGCAGTCGGGGCCGGGCTCGGGCTCGTGGCCGGCTACGTGATGGCGCGCTCGCCATTCGCCGAGCGGCTGCTGTCGCCGTACATCGTCGCGGCCCAGGCGGTCCCGATCCTCGCCCTGGCCCCATTGCTCGCTATCTGGTTCGGGCCCGGCCTGCTCAGCAAGGTCGTCATCTGCGCGCTGATCGTCTTCTTCCCGGTCGCCGTCGCCACGATGGTCGGGATCCGGACCGTCGATCCGCGGCTGATCGAGCTCGGACGCAGCCTGCGCGCCACGCGGCGGCAGCTGTTGTGGACGATCGAGGTTCCGTCGGCACTGCCGTCGATCCTCGGCGGTCTCCGCGTCGGCGTCACGCTGTCGGTGATCGGCGCGATCGTCGGGGAGTGGGCGGGGGCCTCGCGCGGGCTGGGCGTGCTGATCAACCTCGCGCGTGGCTCGCTGTTCGATATCCCGCTGATGTTCGCGACGCTGCTCACGATCGCCCTCGTGGGGATCGGTCTCTATGTCGTCGTCGTCCTCGTCGAGCGCCGCCTCGTCGGTGCCCGTTGATTCCCATGTCGGAGGTACCCGTGCGCGCTCGCTTCGTCTTCGGTCTCCTGGCCGTGCTCCTCGTCGTCGCCGGCTGCGGCGTCCAGTCGGGCACCCCGATTCCCGACGAGTCCGGATCGCCGGCGGCGAGCGAAACCTTCGAGAGCGAACCCCCGACGAGCCCGAGCCCGCAGGGCAGCGTCGTGCCGGTCGATCTGTCCGTCGGGCTCGGTTATATCCCGAGCGTCCAGTTCGCGCCGTTTTACCTGGCGGAGCAACAGGGCTACTACGATGAGGCGGGCCTGAACATCGAATTCAATCACCGGACCGACCAGGACCTGATCCCGCTCGTCGGCCAGGGCGCAGTCGACGTCGGCATCGGCGACGGCACGAGCGTCATCCCGGCCGTCAGCAACGGCATCCCGGTGCGCTATCTGGCGACGATCTACGGGAAGTTCCCGTCGATCGTGTTCGCCAAGGCGTCGTCCGGGATCGACTCGCCGGAAGACCTCGCCGGCAAGCGGCTTGGGACCCCCGGGCGGTTCGGCTCCGGTTGGGTCGCGCTGCAGGCGATGCTGCAGTCGGTCGGGCTCACGCCCGAGGATCTCGAGATCGTCGAGTACCCCGACTTCGGGCAGGGCGCCGCGGTGACCGCCGACCAGGTGGACGCCGCGACGGGCTTCGTCAACAACGAGCCGGTCCAGCTCGAGCTGAGCGGGACGCCCGCGTCGGTCCTGCGCGTCGACGACGTCGTCCCGCTGCCGGGTCCGGGACTCATCGCCGGCGTCGACATCCTCGAGGAGAACCCGGACGCGATCCAGGCGTTCATCGCGGCCACGCTCCGCGCCATGGAGCAGATCGCCGACGATCCGGAGGTCGGGCTCGAGGCTGCGATCGCGGAGGTCCCGGAGCTTGGCAACGACCGGGAGACCCAGCGTGCGATCCTCGAGGCCACGATCGACACCTGGCGCGGTCCGCTCCAGGCCGAACGGGGCCTCGGCGCGGTCGATCGGGACGGATGGCAGGCCTCGATCGAGTTCCTCGAGGATCTCGGCCTCGTGCCGAACCCGATCACGATCGAGGACGTGCTGCGCGACGACCTCCTGCCGGCAGGGGAGTGAGCCGTTGATCCTCTCAGCCAGCGGGTTTGGCCGGTATCGGGCATAATCGTGGACCCCGAAACGCCACCATTTTGCGTCAGGGTCCGCCGATGGGAGTGCTCGTGAATACCCGCCCCCCCGCCAAGTCCGCCACGGCCACCGAGCCGTTCAAGCACGTGATCGACGAGTACAAGCATCGCGATCAGACGATCACCTGCACCTGCGGCTGGCACGGAAGCTCCGCACAGATCGACCGCGGACCGTCCGAGTGGACTTCCCACCTCATCGAGGTTCGCGGCAAGAAGCGCTAGCGCGAAGCGGTCACGCCCGATGCGCTGACGTCCAGATCGATCGAGCCGGCCTGCGGGCCGGCTTTTTCGTGCCTCGGCCGTCCCGGATGCGCGGAGGGGCGTGCTAGCATCGCCGACCGTGGCGCCCACACCGGTCCTCCCCGAGCGACCGCCCTTCTCCCTCCGTGCCAGGTTGCTGACACCGCTCACCGATGGTGGGACCAGCCACGAAACGGATGGACTCGTCGTCGTCGACGCGGAAGGGCGGATTGCCTTCGCGGGCCCCGCGGCGGATCGACCGGCGGAGGCTGCGTCCGCGCAGGCACTCCCAGGCTGGGTGCTGCTCCCCGGAATGGTCGACCTGCATGCCCACCTGCCGCAGCTGCCGAACGCCGGGCTGGGAGCCGGGCTGGACCTGTTGACCTGGCTGGAGCGCTACATCTTCCCGCTGGAACGCGGCTTCGACGAAGCCCGGGCCGAGGTCGTGGCACCGGCCGCCTGGCGGGCCTTCGCCGCCGCCGGCACGACCACGGCGCTCGTCTACGGCGCGGTGTACGAGGCCAGCCTTGACGCCACGTTCCGGGCTGCCGAGGCGCACGGCATCCGCGCCGTGGTCGGCAAGGTGATGATGGACCGCGTCACATACGACCGGACCATCGACCCGGCGACGATCCTCGATCGGTCCTTGCGCGAAGCGGCCGACCTGTGCTCGCGCTGGCACATGCGCGACAACGGCCGGCTGCGCTACGCGTTCACGCCGCGGTTCGCGGTTTCGTGCACAACCGACCTGCTGCGCGAATTGGCGGCGCTCGCCCACGCCACGGGTGCGTACTGGCAGACCCACGTGTCCGAGGACCGCGGCGAGATTGCCGAGGTGGCACGGCTCTTCCCGGAGGCCATCGACTACGTCGACGTGTACGACCGGGCCGGTGGGCTCGGCGAGCGCACCGTCCTGGCGCACGCCGTGCACCTGTCCGACCGGGAGCTGGCACGACTTGTCGAGACCGGCACGCGGGTGGCGCACTGCCCAGCGTCGAACCTGTTCCTCGCCTCGGGCGTGATGCCGCTTGGGCGCTACCTCGAAACCGGGCTGCGGATCGGCCTCGGGTCCGACGTGGCAGGTGGACCCGACCTGTCGATCTTCGGCGCGATGCGGGTCGCGTTCTACTCGTGGAACACGCTGCGCGTGGAGCGTGACGGGGTGCCGCCCGTCCCCGGGCCGCTCGACTGGCTCCGGATGGGCTCGCTCGAGGGCGCCCGGGTCCTGGGCATCGACGACGTCACCGGCTCGCTCGAAGCGGGCAAGGAAGCCGATGTGATCGCCGTCGACCCGTCGCTCGTCGGCCCGCTGGACGGCCTCACCGACGACGACCCAGCCGACCTGGTGAGCCGCCTCATGTTCCGCACCCACCCGGACATGGTCCGCGCGGCCTGGGTCCGCGGCCGCGCCCTCGACGGCCCGGGCCGGATCACAGCACGATGATTGCGCTTCCGCCAGGATCGCGGCCCTCGCTCAGCGCCCGAAGGCAGTCGCGCTGGGATACCGGGTACGCCGCGCCGAGGTCCGCTCCGCCGAGTCTGAGGGCGAGCCGGTTGGCTCGCGTGTCTGCGATGAGCAGGATGACGTGATCCAGCTCTCCGTCGCGTTGTTTCAGGTTCGATCGTCGGGCGGCGGCCTGCAGGTCTCGCAACCGCGTCTCGGCCTCGACCCCGACCCCGAAGTCCCCGCCGACGATCGTGGCGTCCCACGCGCGAAGATCCCCGGGGATGAGCATCGGCACCTCGGTTCGCCATCGCAGACCTGGATGGACGCGACGATGGAGCCGCTCCAGCAACCGGGTGTGGGCCACGTCTCGGATCGGATCGCCATCGGGGTAGAAGCGAAGGCTGGGTTTGAGGCCGACGACCGAGGCGATGCGTGCGAGCACGATCAGACTGGCTTCGGGCGACGCGGCTCGCTCGATCCGGGACACCGTGGCATGCGAGACGCCCGCCGCCTGGGCAACGTCCCGTTGGCTGAGGCCGCCATTGGTTCGGGCCCGACGCAGTTCGTCGGCTGCGGCCGCCACCATCGCAGTCGCGGTGCGGTTCGCTCGGTCGAGCGGTCGATCGCGGGTCGCCATGGCCCCGATCATCGCCACCACGGCTCACCTGGCGCTTACTCGGCGGCTCATGGCTCGTTCAACGAGCGAACCAGCGGACGGAGGATCCACGCGCGTACGTTGGTCGGTCCGATGGCACGTTCAACGAGCCGGTTGGCATCCGGACGGACAAGCGCTGTCTCGTTGGCTCGCTGGACGTTCCATCCGACGGGCGGTGTCGGCGACGTTCGCTGGTTGGATCGCTCGACGAGCCATCGACGGACGGCTGGGTCGGGGGCGGCCCGATGAGCGACGTCGCGGACATCGTCATCGTCGGCGGGACGGTCGTTGACGGGTCCGGTGCGCCGGGGCGGCCGGGGACGGTCGTGATCGACGGGGACCGCCTCAGGCTCACCCCGGCCGCCGGCGAACCCACGGCTGCCGCCCGCACGATCGACGCCACGGGACGGGTCGTCGCGCCGGGATTCATCGACCTCCACAGCCACGGCGGCCTCGTGATCCTCGACGACCCGCGGCACGAGCCCAAGGTCCGCCAGGGGATCACGACCGAGGTCGTCGGCGTGGACGGGATCAGCTTCGCGCCATTCCCGCGGCGCGAGGACCTCGACGCGATGATCGAGATGGACGCCGGCCTCGACGGCGATCCGCCGGTCGCCCACGATTGGGACTCGGTCGCGAGCTTGCTGGCCCGCTACGACGGCCGCGCGAGCCTCAACGTCGCGACGCTGATCGGCAACTCGGCGCTCCGCATCGCGACCCTTGGCTGGGACGACGTGCCGGCCGACGACGCCGCGCTGGATCGCATGCGGGCGCTCCTCCGCGAGGGCCTGCAGGAGGGCGCGGTCGGCCTCAGCTCCGGGCTCGACTACCCGCCTGGCAGCTACGCAACGACCGAGGAGCTCGCCGCGCTGACCGAGGAGGCTGGCCGGAGCGGCGGCTTCTACCACACCCACGTGCGCTACACGCTCGGCGACCGCTACCTGGACCCGTTCCGCGAGGCGATCGAGATCGGCCGACGGGCGAGCGCCCCGGCCCACATCACGCACTTCTATCACCGCGAGACGCATCCCGGCGGGTACGAGCCGCTGCTCGGCCTCGTCGACGATGCCCGCGCCGAGGGCCTCGACGTCACGTACGACTCCTACCCGTACGAGTGGGCGAGCACGAGGCTCCTCATCCAGCTCCCGGGCTGGATCCAGGCCGGCGGCCCCGGCCCGCTCAAGCAGCGCCTCGCTGAACGGACCGCCCGCGACCGCCTCCGCGAGGAGCTCGCCGCCCGGGGCGCTGCCTACACGAGTCCGGCGGGCTGGGCCGACGTCCGCCTCGGCGCGTTCCGGAGTCCGCAGAACCTCCGGTGGGAATCGCATACGCTCGCGGACGTGATGCACGAGACCGGCCACGACGCCGTCGATGCGATCTGCGATCTCCTCCTGTCCGAGAACCTTGCCGTCAACCAGGTCACTAGCGGTCCCTGGACCAAGACGCTTCGGCCGTTCGTCACGCACCCGGTTGGCATGGTTGGCACGGATTCCACGTTCGTCGGCGCAAAGCCGAGCCCGCGCACGTACGGGGCGTTTCCGCGCATCCTCGGCCAGTTCGTCCGCGACGAAGCGCTGCTCAGCCTCGAAGAAGCCGTACGCAAGATGACCTCGGCGCCAGCTGCCAGGCTCGGACTGCGCGAGCGCGGGACACTGCGCGACGGCGCGCTCGCCGATGTTGTCGTCTTCGACCCTGTCACGGTGCGCTCGAACGCGACCTACGACGAGCCGCGCAGCTATCCGGCCGGCGTCGAGACCGTGATCGTCAACGGCACGCTCGTCGTGGACGGCGAGGCGCACACGCGCGCTACCCCTGGACGCGGGATCCGCCTCGGGACGGACTAGGCCTCGCCCGACTCCGCACCGGACCCGCCGATCCCGCCGGTCGTTTCCTCGGCAGGTTCATCCGGGACCAGGTCGGTGTTCCGCCTGGCGTTTCGATGAACCTCGGCGTACATCCGCTCGGTAGCAATCCGGCCGGCGTCGAGCAGGCTGTCGTCGCCCGACGCGCTGGCCCAGCCCATCGCGAGCTTGAGTGCCACCGCCCCCGATTCGAGCCACAGGTCGCAGGTTCGGCGGACGCGCTCGACGTAGTTGATCGCCTGGACCTCGTCGGTCTCGGGCAGCAGAACTGCGAAGCGGCCGTCGCCCACACGAGCCACGAAATCGGCCTCCCGGGCGAGGCGCCGGACGGTATCCGCAACGGCGGGCACGAGACGGTCGCCGGCTGCATCGCCGAGCCGGGCGGTGAGCCGTTCGAGCCCGTCGAGCTCGATCATGACGATCGTCGCGGGTCGCCGGTACCGGCGGACGCGAGCGTCCTCGTCAGCCAGGACCCGGCCCCAGCGGCTTGCGCTGAGCAGGCCGGTGAGTGTGTCGCTCGGCGCGCCATCGGCATCATCGGCGGCGCCGTTGGACCCGGCGACGCGATCTGGACTCCCGTTTGCGGGGCTGCCGAGGCTCATGGACGCGCGACTCATCGTCATGTCGGGATTGAGCAGAATCGGCCTCCGGCGCCCGCTGTCGCAGCCGCCATCGAATTGCCGCCGCGCCGCGGCATGCGTGGGATGACCACGGCCAGGGCAATCAGCAATGCGGTGGCGAGCAGCGCTGCGATCAGCAGATACGTGACGGTCTGTTGATCCAAGGTCCGTATGACTCCAGGATGATGGCCGAACCAGGGATGGTTGCCGCAGGACTATACGGATCGTCCGCTCGGAGCGGACCCTTTTCGGCGGCGATGGGACTCCTTTCCGGTGTCCCTCGGCACCGCGCGGCAAGGTCCGGTGGAGTCCCGACGGGCACGGTGCGAAACCGTGACTGGGGTCATCGCGGCCGTCCTCGGGTGGTACCCTCTCGCGCCAAGGAGGCTGCCCGCCGCGTGTCCACGGTACCCCCCTCAGCCCCGGCCCCGCTCGTGGTTCCAGCCGACACGATCGTGCCCGGCCGCGCGCGCGGCCGCGGCCCGCTCCGCCGCGAAGGGCCCGCCAAGCTGACCGGCGAGGCGAAGTACGCCGACGACCTCGTGTTCCCCGGCGCATGGTACGGAGCAACGATCCGGTCGAGCGCAGCCCATGCCCGCCTCCTCGGGTTCGAGCGCGAGGAGGGCTTCGACTGGACGAAGGTCGTGTTCGTGACCGCGGCCGACATCCCGGGCGACAACATTGTGTCGCTGATCAGCGACGACCAGCCCGTCCTGGTCCCGATCGGCGGCGAGATCCAGCACCATGCCGAGCCGTTGGCGCTCGTCGCGGCCCCGGACCGAGCGACACTGCGGGCGGCCAAGGCTGCGGTCACCCCGCGCATCGAAGGGCTTCCGGCGGTCTTCGACCCCCTCGTGAGCGACCATGTGTTCGCGCACTACGAGATCGCCTCGGGCGACCTCGATGCGGGCTTCGCCGAAGCCGAGGTCGTCCTCGAGGGCACGTACAGGGTCGGGCACCAGGAGCAGCTGTACATCGAGAACAACGCGATGATCGCCGTGCCCGAGGAGCACGGCGGCCTGACGGTCTACGGCTCGCTGCAGTGCCCGTACTACATCCACAAGGCGATGAAGCGCGCGCTCGCCCTTGACGACATCCGGACTCGTGTCGTCCAGGCCGAGACCGGCGGCGGGTTCGGCGGCAAGGAGGAGTACCCGTCGATCATTGCGATCCATGCATCCCTCCTTGCGCGCGCCTGTCGCAAGCCGGTGCGGATGATCTACGACCGCCACGAGGACATCTCGGCGACCACGAAGCGCCACCCGGCCGTGGTGACGCACCGCACTGGAATGCGCCGCGACGGGACGCTGGTCGTGCAGGACATCGAGGTCGTCATGGACGGCGGGGCGTACTGCACGCTCACGCCCGTGGTGCTGTCGCGTGGGGCGCTCCATGCGGGCGGCCCGTACCGCTGCCCGAACGTCCGGATCCGCTCGCGGGCGACGCGCACGAACACCCCGCCGAACGGCGCCTTTCGTGGCTTCGGAGCCCCGCAGACCGAGTTCGCGGCCGAGACCCATCTGAACCGGCTGGCCGAATCGGTCGGGCTCAGCCCGCTCGAGATCCGCCGCCGGAATGTCTACGTCGTGGGCGACACCACGCCGACCGGACAGGTCCTCCGCCACAGCGTGGCGGGCGAGGAGGTCCTCGAGCGCGCGGCCGAGGCCGCGGAATTCGAGCGCATGCGCGAGCGAACAGCCGAGGCACGGTCAGCCACGTCAGAGGCGCCCTACCGGACCGGGCTGGCACGCCGCGCGCCGGGCGTCGGCATCGCCCTCGCCTGGCACGGCGCCGGGTTCACCGGGTCGGGCGAGGTGAAGCTCGCCTCGGTCGCCTCGGTCGAGCTGACCGGAGACGGCCGGATCGAGATCCTGACCGGCTCGACCGAGATGGGGCAGGGGACCAAGACGATCTTCCCGCAGCTCGTCGCCGACGCCCTCGGCGTCGAGTACGAAGACGTGGAGATCGCCCCGCAGGACACCGCGTTCGTGCCCGACTCCGGCCCGACCGTTGCCTCGCGGACGGCCATGGTGGTCGGCGGCCTGCTGATCACGGCGTCGCGCCGGCTGCGGGAGACCGTCGAAACGGCGACCGGCCAGGCGTTCGCCACCAGTTACCGCGCCTACGCCTCGGCGAACGGACCGCTGCGCGTCGACCAGCGGTTCGAGCCATACCCCGACGTGTCGTTCGACGACGAGACGTACCGGGGCGACGCCTACCCGGCCTTCGGCTGGGCGTCGTGCGTGGCGCATGTCGAGGTGGACCTCGACACGGGCGAGGTTTCCGTGCTCGATGTCGTCGCCGCGGACGACGTCGGCAAGGTCATCCACCCGGTGCTGGCCGAGGGCCAGGTGGAAGGGGGCACGCTGCAGGCGGTCGGCTACGCCACGATCGAGGAGATGAAGGTCCGCGACGGCCGCTACGTCAACGACCGGCTCGCGACCTATCTCATCCCGACCGCGCTCGATGCGCCGCAAATCACCACGATCCTCGTCGAGGCGCCGTTCCCTGACGCGCCGCACATGGCGAAGGGTGTCGGCGAGCTACCGATGGATGTCGGGGCGCCCGCGGTGGTCGCCGCGATCCACGACGCGATCGGCGTCTGGATCCACGACCTGCCCGCGACGCCCGAGAAGATCTTCGCGGCGCTCCATCCGTCCGGTGGTGTCGGGACGAGCGATGCCGCCATGGCCCCGGCAACAGAGGTAGCCGTCGATGCGCCGATCGAGAGCGGGCCGGATCCGCGGCCCGACGCGCCGACCGACCCGCTCCCGCTGCGCGGCGTCCAGCCTGACGGCGACGAGCCGACGGGTGATGAACCGTCGGATCGGCCGTGGGACGGGCCAGCTCGGTGAGCACGTTCCGCTTCCTTGTCAACGGCGAACCGACCGAGCTCGACGTCCCGGGCATGCGCCGCCTCCTCGACGTCCTGCGCGAGGATCTCGGGTTGACGGGCACGAAGGAAGGCTGCGGAGAAGGGGAATGCGGAGCCTGCACGGTCCTGCTCGACGGAGCCGTCGTCGATTCGTGCCTCGTCCCGATCTGCCAGGTGGACGGGTCGATCGTCCGGACCGTCGAGGGCCTCGCCCGTCCGGACTCGACGGCGAGTGGTGCGGCCGAGCTGGATGAGCTCCAGACCGCGTTCCTCGAGCTGGGCGGTGCACAGTGCGGGATCTGCACGCCCGGGATGCTGATGGCGGCCAGGGCGTACCTCGACGACGGCGGCGGGCCGGACGAGGCGGCAATTCGCGAGGCGATCGCCGGGAATCTCTGCCGCTGCACCGGCTACACGAAGATCATCGACTCGATCGCCGCGGTCGCCCACGGGCCGGAGGAACCGATGGCATGAAGGACGGCGACTTCGACCGGCTGCGGATTCCGCTGGACGACGGTTCCGGCGCCCCTGTCCCGGTGGACGCGCGCGATCCCGCGCTCGACGAGTACGCCGAGCGGACTGGCGTTGCCGCGTCGCCGGCCCAGCTCGCAGCGGGTTCGGCGATCCTCGCCGGGTTGATCGTTCTTGGTGTCGCGGCCCTCCGCCGGCGACGCGGATCCGGCCCCGCCAGCGCGGGGGGATCGGGATGACGATGCCCGTCGAGCCGCCGATCGTCACGGCGCGCACGCTGGACGACGCCTACGCGGTCCTCGCCGACGCGCCCCATCGGCCGATCGCGGGCGGGACCGACGTCATGGTCCAGCTCACCGGGGAGCTGGGGCCGGTACCGGAGCGGATGGTCGACCTGTGGCGGCTGGACGAGCTGCGCGGGATCGGGCTCGACGGCAGCAGCCTCGTCATCGGCGCGCTGACGACCTTCACGGATATCCGCCGCTCCCCGATGTGCCGCGACGTGGTGCCGGCCCTGGTCGAGGCGGCGGCGACGATCGGCGCGGCGCAGATCCAGAACCGCGCCACGATCGGCGGCAACGCGATGAATGCCTCGCCGGCCGGCAATTCCCTGCCGGTCCTGCTCGCGGCCGACGCCGAGTTCGTCGCCGGTTCGCGCCGTGGCGAGCGGACGATCGCCGCGAGCGCGTTCTGGGTGGCCTACCGCACGACGGCGCTCCAACCGGACGAGCTGCTGCTGCGGGTCCGCATCCCGCTGGTGCTGGGGCGTCCGCTGCGCTTCCGCAAGGTCGGCACGCGCCGTGCCCAGGCCATCAGCAAGGTCGTGCTCGCGCTCGCCCGGACCGAGGCCGAGCCGGGCGGCCGCTGGACCGAGGTCCGCCTTGCCCTCGGGTCCGTTGCCGACCGCCCGATCCGCGCGATGGCCACGGAGGCGGTCCTCGAAGGCGCCGAACCGGACCAGGCGACGGCGGACCGCGCGGCAGACACGCTGGCCGGCGAGCTTCGCCCGATCGACGACGTGCGTTCGACGGCCGACTACCGCCGGGCGGTTGCGGCGCGCGTGCTGCACCGGCTCGTGCGTGAGGCCGGCGGCTGGTGATCGATCTGGCGGCGGGTCCGGCCGAGCCGTTCGAGGCCGCTGTCGCGCCCCTGTTCGAGGGCGCGCCGCGGTTCCTCGCGCGTCTGGCCGCGGCGCGGCCGTTCGCCTCGCCGGACCAGCTGTTCGCGACCGCCCGCTCGATCGCCCATGCCATGCCGGAGGCGGACCAGGTCGAGCTGATCGACGCCCATCCGCGTCTCGGCGCTCCGCCCGGCTCGGTGTCGGCGCTGTCGTTCGTCGAGCAGGGCTACGATCGAGACGCGGCGGACGAGGCGGCCGAGGCCGAGCGTGCCCGTGTTGCCGGGGAGCTCGAGCGGCTCAACGCGGCCTATGAGGAACGGTTCGGGTTTCGCTACTGCGTGTTCGTCGCCGGCCGGCCGCGCGCGGCGCTGATCCCGGATTTCGTGGCTGCGCTCGAGCGCTCGCGCGACGACGAGCGGCACCGGGCGCTCGATGCGGTCGTCGACATCGCGATCGACCGGCATGCGAAGCTGTCGGCGGAGGGACCTCGATGATCGAGCTCGGCGCGAACCGCTACGGCAAGGCGCAGATCCGCCTGGTGCGGGTGGTCCGCGGCCCGGGTGCCCACCGGCTGCGCGACCTCACCGTCGCAATCGCCCTCGAAGGTGACTTCACGGCCGCGCATGTCGACGGCGACAACGAGCTCGTCGTGGCGACCGACACGATGAAGAACACCGCGTACGCGTACGCCAAACAGCACCTCGCCGGGTCGCTCGAAACATACGGTCGCGCCCTGGCCGACCACTTCCTCGAATTCGAGCAGGTCGACCGGACGAGCGTCTCGATCCGCGAGCACGGCTGGTTGCCGATCGCGACGCCCAACGGGCCGGCGCCCGATGCCTTTGTCCGCGCCGGCAGCGGGACGCGGGTCGCGACCGTGGTGGCTGCCCTCGGCGGGACGACGATCGAGGCCGGCGTCGAGGATCTCGTCGTCATGAAGACCGCGCGCTCGGCGTTCAGCGGGTTCCCGCGCGACGAGTACACGACCCTGCGCGACACTGACGACCGGATCATGGCGACCAAGGTGACCGCGATCTGGCGCTATGGATCGGCGGACCTCGCGTCGGACGAGCTCCACGCCGCTGTCCAGGCGACGCTCCTCGAGGTCTTCGCCGAGCATGAAAGCCCCTCGGTCCAGACGTCGATCTGGCTGATGGCGCGGGCGATCCTTGAACGGCACGCAGGAGGTGGCCGAGGTGCGCATGGCGCTGCCGAACCTGCACCACTGGCTCGCCGACCTGTCGCCGTTCGGGCTCGAGAACGACAACGAGATCTTCATCGCCACGACCGAGCCACACGGGCTCATCGAGGCGACCGTCCGCCGCGGGGAGGGCTGAGCGATGGCGATCCCCGGCGTGGATGTCAGCGGCGGTCCGGTCCCCGGCTCGGACCGCATCCTCATCGACGATGCGCTGGCGTTCGTTGCCGACCTCCAGCGGCGCTTCGGGCCGCTCCGCGTTGACCTCCTCGAGCGACGTCACGCACGGGACAAGGCGATCCGCGCCGGCGGGCTTCGGCTCGGCTTCCTGCCCGAGACGGCGGAGGTCCGGGACGCCGAGTGGTCTGTGGCGCCTGCGCCGGCGGACCTCGACGACCGGCGCGTCGAGATCACCGGGCCGGCCGAGCCGAAGATGATGATCAACGCGCTCAATTCCGGGGCGCGCGTGTTCATGGCCGACCTCGAGGATGCGCTGTCGCCGAGCTGGGCGAACGTCGTCGGCGGGCAGGCCGCTCTTGCCGACGCGGTCCGCGGCACGCTCGCGTTCGAATCTGTGGAGGGCAAGTCGTACCGCCTCGGCGAGCCGCTCGCGACGTTGCTCGTCCGCCCTCGCGGCTGGCACCTGGTCGAGTCCCACGTGCTCGTCGACGGCAAGCCGATCTCCGCCTCGCTGTTCGACGCCGGGCTGTACCTGTTCCACAACGGCGCCGAGCGTCTACGGCGCGGGACCGGGCCGTACTTCTACCTCGCCAAGCTCGAGTCGCACCACGAGGCGCGCCTCTGGAACGAGGTGTTCGTCCACGCCCAGGAAGCCCTGGGCATCCCGCGCGGCTCGATCCGGGCGACGGTCCTTATCGAGACGATCCACGCGGCGTTCGAGATGGACGAGATCCTGAACGAGCTGCGCGAGCACGCCGCAGGGCTCAACGCGGGGCGCTGGGACTACCTGTTCAGCTCGATCAAGACATTCAGCCACGACCCGGCGCTCGACCTGCCGGATCGCGCCCAGCTGACGATGACCGTCCCGTTCATGCGCGCCTACACCGAGCTGCTCGTGCAGACCTGCCACCGCCGCCGCGCGCACGCCATCGGCGGTATGGCCGCATTCATCCCGAGCCGCCGCGACCCGGAGGTCAACGCCGCGGCCATCGCCAGGGTGCGCGACGACAAGGAGCGCGAGAGCAGCGACGGTTTCGACGGGACGTGGGTCGCGCACCCGGACCTGGTACCCGTCGCGACCGAGGTGTTCGACGGGGTGCTCGGCGACGCGCCGAACCAGAAGCACCGCTTTCGCGAGGAGGTTGCCGTGACCCCGGAGCAGCTCCTCGACCTGCGCGTCGAGGGTGGCCGGGTGACCGAGGCAGGCTTGCGCGCGAACGTCCGGGTCGCGCTGGCGTACCTCGACTCGTGGCTGCGTGGCAACGGCGCGGCCGCGATCGACAACCTGATGGAGGATGCCGCGACTGCCGAGATCGCCCGCTCGCTGCTGTGGTTGTGGCGTTCGCGCGCGACGGCGCTCGACGATGGACGCGCGATCGACGACTCGCTCTACCGGCAGATCCGGGACGAGGAGCTGGCGCGCCTCGGCGGGGCGGGCGAGGGTCGCCTGGCGGAGGCGACCGACGTGCTCGACTCGCTCGTCCTGACCGACACGCCACCGGACTTCCTGACGCTGCCCGCCTACTCGCGCCTCGACTAGACGGGCCGGTCGAAGTCTCCGAGCGGGCGGACGAGGTCGAGCACCAGGCGGGCAGTCTCAGCTGGCGCCTCTACCGCGACCAGGTGCGCGACGCCCGGAACGACCACGTAACGAGCGCCTGGGACGTTCGCCTCGAGGTGGCGCCCGAACAGCTCGACGTACGAGAAATCGAGCGCGCCATGGACGAACAGGACCGGCATCGTCAACTGGTCGAGCCGTTCGGCGGCGGGCGGGTCGAGCGGCACCTTGCGACCGAAGACGCGGCCCTCGTCGTTCGTCGCCCGGAACATCGGTCGGAGGAACGCGCGCAGCTCCTCGGGGAGACGCTCCACTGGCTGGTCGACCCCCGCGCCCCACAGCGCCAGCTCGAAATCGGTGAGCGCCTCGACGTCACCGGCCTGATCGACCGTCTCGTAGCGCTCCTCGACCGCCGCGTCGTGCGGCGACATCGGCACGTCGAGGCCGCCGATCCCTGACGCGAGCTGGACGAGGGCGGCAACGCGGTCCGGGCGACTCACCGCGAGATCGAGCGCGATCTGGCCGCCCTGCGAGTTGCCCACGAGGGCTGCCCGTTCGATATCGAACGCGTCGAGCACGGCGAGCAGGTCGTTGACGCGGCTGAACTCGACGTCCTCGGTCTCCGAGCGGCCGAACCCCCGGGCGTCGTAGCGGATCGTCCGGTGACCGGCCCCAGTCAGCAGCGGGACGAACGGTTCCCACACCCGGGAATCGACGACGCCCGCATGCAGGAGGACGATCGGCGGTCCATCGCCCTCTCCGACGGCGGAGAGGCGGCCACCGGGCACCGGGATCAGGCGTTCGTCGCGCACCGTTCCTCCTTGTCGCTCCAAGAAGCCGCCACCGTCCTCAGCCGTCCCCGGCGCGACCGCGTTCGACGAATTGTCCGAACCCCCGGCGGCCGACGAATGCGCCGTCGCGGATGACCGCCTGGCCACGGACGAACACACTGCGGACCGCGCCGACGGCTTCGAGTCCTTCGTACGGGGTGTAGTCGCTGGTGTGATGCAGGTCGACGGCGTGGACCGTCCGTCGTGCCGAGGGGTCGAACAGGACGAGGTCGGCGTCACGGCCCGGTTCGACGGCCCCCTTTCGCTCGAACCCGAAGAGCCGGGCGGGGGTCGTGGCCAGGACGTCGACCATCCGCTCGATCGTGAGCCGGCCTGCTGCCACCCCTCGGCTGTGGACCACGGACAGCAGGGTCTCGATCCCGGGCGCTCCGTTGCTGATGCCGTCGAACGTGATGCCTGACACGGCACCGGCCTTCTCCACCGAACGTCGGTCGGGAACGTGGTCGGTCGCCACGAGGTCGAGGTCGCCGCTCGCGAGACCGTCCCACAGCACGTCGCAGTTGGACCGCTCGCGGAGCGGCGGCGAAATGATGGCGCAGGCCACGTCGAGCTCGTCCGGCTGGTCGTAGCGGGTGGCATCGAGCGCCAGGTAGTGGGGGCAGGTCTCGGCGTACGCGCGCACGCCGGCCGCCTTCGCTTCGCGGACGTGGCGGAGCGCAGCCGCAGACGAGAGATGGACGACGTAGACCGGTGCGCCGTTGGCGCCGGCGAAGGCCATGGCCCGGTGGGTGGCGACGGCCTCGGCCTCCGGCGATCGCGTGGCAGCGTGGTAGCGTGCTGCCGTGTTACCACGCTGAAGCGCGGCGTCGACGGCGGCGTCGATCAGGACCGGGTCCTCACAGTGGACCTGGAGCATCCCGCCCCGCTCGCCGAGCACGCGCATCGCCTCGAAGATGCGCTCCGGATCGAGCCGGAAGTCGAACACCATGAACGCCTTGCATGTCGCGACGCCGGCATCGACGACGGCAGGCAATTCGGCGATTGGGTCATCCATCCGGCCCGAGATCGCCAGGCTGAGCCCGAAGTCGACAGCCGCGTCCGACGCGGTCGCGGTCCGCCACTCGCGCAACCCTGCAACGAGCGAACGTTCCGCGGCCGGCGATGAGCCGGTCCCCGGGTTGTTGAACGCCAGGAACGTCGTTGTGCCACCGAAGGCTGCGGCCATGGAATCCTGGAAGAACCGATCGGGTTCCGCGTCCGTGGCGACGCGCGTGTGAGTGTGCACGTCGACGGCGCCCGGGAGAACGAGGAGATCGGTCGCGTCGACGGTCTCCCGGGCCGAGGCGGTCAGCCCATCGAGATCTGGTTCGACCCGTTCGATGCGTCCGCCCGTCACGAGCACGTCGGCACGCCGAGAACCGGACGCGGTCACCACGGTTCCCCCTCGGACGAGCAGGTCTGCCCCGCCAGTTTCGATGGTCACTCCGCGAGGATAGCGATCCCGGGCATCGGCCCGGGCGGGGCGTCAGTCCGATTCCGTCGGCGTTGCGACGATCGCCTCGAGCACCGGGTCGCGCCCTGCGAAGTAGTCGTCCGCGGTCAACTTGGCGCGGATGTCCGGCTCGATCGTGATACGCGGGTCGTTCGGGGTGCTCCGCTCCCAGTAGCGGGCGGCCATGCGCAGCGTCTGGCCGCTGTCCGGCAGCGTGACCGGCCGCGTGTCGCCGAACAGGTTCGGGCTCCCGCCCATGTCCTCGCCGGCGAACGTGACCGAGGTGGCCTGCTCGAGGTCGGTCGCGAAGTTCGCGGCAGCTGAGAACGTCACCCGGCCGATGATCGCGTACAGCCTGCCGGGCTGGTCGATCGCCGGGTCGCGGAGCGCCAGCTCGAGCTGACTCAGGGTGCGTGTTGTCGCCGCCGCTGTTGTGGCGCAGGTCGATCACCACGCGCTCGACATCGTCTGCCTGGGCGCGCTCGCGGATCTCCGAGATGACGTCGGTCGCGCCGCCCTGCACCGCGTTGAACTGCACGAACAGCGTCCCGGAGTCCTCGAGGAACGTCCACCACAGCATCTCGTCCTGGTCGCGTAGCCAGGGCGCATCGGTTGGAGCAAGGCGGTGGGGCAACCCGGAATCCCATGCGGCACTGACCGCCGGGCTGACCGGCTCGATCGTGACCTCGCGCCGGACGCCGTTGCGGTCCGACAATCGTGAACGGTGTCGGGCCTGCCTCGTCGATCACGCCAAGCCCGGCGAGCAGCTCGCTGACCCGCAGGTAGAGCGTGCTGAACGCCAGCAGGTTCGTGGGATTGTCGCGGGGCACCAATGGCTCGACGAGCGCGAGCACATCATCGATCGGTACCCCGCCGATGGCTTCCACGCGAGCGCCCACGAGGTCCTCATATGGCGCGCGAGCGGAAGTGATCACGAGGCCCTCGGGAAAGCGCCACGAGCGGAAGGGATAGAGGTGGGTGCCGTCGCCCGGCCCGAACGGCCAGATGCCGCTGTGGCCGTCGCGCCCGTTCCAGGTCGGCATCGAGGCGAGGCGAAGCAACTCGACCAGCCGCTGGTCGTCGGAGAGCGTTTCGGACCGAGCAGCGACCTCGTCGGCGGCCGCGACCCAGGCGCCGCGATCCATCCCGAACCAGCCATCGGGGTGGATCGTGTCCCGCGCCTCCAGCATCGCCTCGACATCGGCCCGGAATCCGCCGGCGGCCGTCGCGTCTGGCGTCGCCGGCGCGCTCTGCGGCGCCGCGGCGGACGGTGTGGACGAGCCGCAGGCTGCCCCGATCACCGCCACGACCGCGAGGACGATGCTGCCAATTGGTAGCTTCCTGCGGGTTGCGCTCGACGGCCATCTCCTTCATGGCCGGCGTCAGGCGGTCTGGTCGGCGGCGTCGGCGGCGAGTCGTTCCCGCGCGACGGTCGCCGCACGCCCAATCGCGCGAAGGACGGCGCGAGCCTCTTCCTCGTCGATCGCCAGCGCCCGGATGAACCGTTCGTCGGCCTCGGCGAAGGTCGAGCTGGAGGCACGGTGGGCGCGGAGCCCGGCCTCGGTCAGCACGATCCGATATGAACGGCGATCCTCGATGGAGGGTGCCCGCTCGGCGTGGCCGCGCGCCAGCATCGCCCGCACGAAGTGCGACATCGAGGTCGGTGGCATGCCGGTCCGCCTGGCGAGCTCAGTCGGCGCATGCGGACCCTCGTCGAACAGGACGCTGTAGACCGCGTACTCCTCGGGGGAGAGCGGCGCGTCGGCCATGGCGGCCTGGACCAGCTCGCCGGACGCGCGCGACGCCGCGTACAGCTCGAAGAGGAGGGACAGGCGAGATCCCGGTCGGCGGTGCACGACGAGACACTACCACATGGTAGTACCGTGGAGGTTCGCGACCGCCTAGCGTGTCGCTGCTCGGGCGGTCGCTCCGGGTCCTCGAGGGTGCTCGTCTCGGCGGCCGCGTCCGGCCGGCGATCCCGTTCGCGCGCGCGCTGTTCGGCGCGCTGTCGCCGTTGCCACCAGCGCGCGGCAACGACCGCGAGCACGATGACGAAGACGGTGTCGAACAGGCTCCGCCAGTCCGCCTCCACCGTCCTAGCCGACCTCTTCGATCCGGATCGTCTGGGCACCTTCCCAGAGCGTGCGGCGGCCCATCTCCCGGAGGCGGTCCTGCCAGCCCTCGTCGGGGTCGATCGAGGCAAAGTGGTTGGCGGCAAGCTGGCCGACCTTCGACGACGTCGTGCACGCCCCGTACGGGAAGAAGATCTCGCACTCGCTGATGCCGCCCGGGTACATGGCCAGCATGCCGGGCGCGGGATGCGAGGTGTGGTTCTCGTAGTCGATGCCCGGCCGGAAGTCGCCGTACGGAATCCACACCGACTCACCCGACCAGCGACAGTGGATCACCTTCGACTCGATCGGCAACATCCGCCTGATGGCATCGATCGTGTGCGGGGCGGCCGCCTCCCAGCGGGCGCTAAAGTGCAGGTCACCGACCTCGATCCGCAAGGTACCCATGCGCGGAGGATAGCGTGGCCAACTCAGCGGCTCCCGCCGCACCGACGATCTCGACCCACGTCCTCGACGCGGAGCGGGGTGTGCCCGCGGCCGCTGTCCACGTGACGCTGTACCGCCTCGATGTCGGCGCGGGCGGGCCGATCCGCATGACCCAGGCGCTGACGGATGGGGACGGCCGTATCGGCGACCTGCTGGAACGCCCACTCGTTGCCGGGGAGTACCGCCTGGAGTTCGACGTCGCCCACGAGGATGGGTCGTTCTTCACCCGAGTCGCGGTCGACCTGCGAATCACCGACGTGGGCCGCAGCTACCACGTCCCGCTGCTGCTGGCGCCCTACGCGATGACGATGTACCGGGGCAGCTAGCGCCGGCTACTGCATATACCCGAACGCGTCGATGTCGAAGCGGGGATGGCCCGAGGTGCCGGTGAGGACGAGCTTGACCTTGTGGCTGCCGGATGTGTCCCAGTTCCGGGCGAAGAGCACCATCCGCGACTGCGACGAGCTTCGATAGGCGCTGACCGTCCCGACGTAGGTCCCGTCGACGTAGGCCTTGAAGCTGCCACGGCTCGATCCCTTCGGCGCGACCACGCCGACGGCGCGCCCGGTGAAGCTGAACTGGACCCACGCCCCGGCCTTCGTCGCGTAGCGCGTGCTGCCGCCCGAGGCCGATGAGGATGACCGGCTGGTCCACGTGCCGCCGTAGGTGACCCCGGTCCCGTTCTGCTGGGTCAGCTTCGGGTGGATCTGCGGTCCGTCGACGTACTCGCCGGTGTTGCCCGCCCGGTCGTGCGCACGCACGCGGTAGCGATAGGCGGTCGAGAACTTGAGCGAGCGGTCAATCGACACGGCCGACGTCGAAGCGGTAACGGTTGACCAGGCGGCGCCGTTGATCGACTGGCGCAGCGCGTACGAGCCGACGCCGCTGAGGTCGTCGGTGCCCGCGGGCCAACGGACGCGGGTTGTGATCGTGTCGGCAATCGCCTTACCGGTGACGAAGGCGTAGCTGTTCGGCGCGAATGCCGTCGGATCGGTGTGGTCGATCGCTGCGGCCGCGCTCGCCACACGACCCGTGAGCGTGAGGCCGCCCGTGTCGCCCACGTCCTTGGCAGTGTCGAGAATCCGCTTCTTGAGCTCGGTCGGCGCGTTCAGCAGGGACGGGGTCTGTGACCCGACGAGTGCCGCGATCGCCGATACGTGCGGCGTCGCCATCGACGTTCCGTCGAGATAGTAGTAGCCGGCTTCGGTGGTGCCGTAGTCGGGGAGGAGCGAGGCGATGCTGACCCCGGGCGCCGATACGTCGACGCTCGTCTCGCCGAAGTTCGAGAACGACGCGAGCAGCCCGGTATTGTCGACCGCCGCGACGCTCAGGATGTTCGGCAGGTCGAACGACGCCGGAATGCTCGGCCTGCTGACGTTGTCGAGGTCCTGGTTGCTGTTTCCGGCGGCCGCAACGAACAGCATCCCCGAGTCCTCGATGGCCTCGTACAGCGGCACATCGTCTGCTGGATTGCCGAACGGCGGCGCGCTCGCGGGGCGAGCCCACGAGTTGTTCGAGATCCGCACGCCGAACGACTTCGCGTATTCGATGGCCGCGATCGCCTGGTCGTCCCAACCGCAAGCCGAGTCGTCGCCGAGGAACTTGAGCGCCATGAGCTTCACGCCCGGCGCGAGGCCGACGATGCCCGCCCCGTTGAGCTTTGCCCCAATCGTCCCGGAGACGTGCGTTCCATGGAAGTCGTCGTCGGGGTCGTGAACGGTCTTGTCGTCGTGGCAGAAGTCCCAGCCGTTGACGTCGTCGATGTAGCCGTTTGCATCGTCGTCGACGTTGTTGGTCTCCTTGCCCCCGCCCAATTCCCCGGGGTTGACCCATGCCTGGCCGGCGAGGTCGGGCTGGCTGAAGTCGATCCCATCGTCGATGACCGCGACGACGACCCCGGTTCCGGTGACGGCCCCGAGCAATTCCCGGCCGTCGACGTCGACATCGGCCACGCCCGCGGACCCTTCGATGGTCTGACCCGTGTTGTGCAGGCCCCACAGGGCGTCCCAGAGCTGCTCGTCCTCGGGATCCAGCGCTCGATGGAGGCGGTGGCTGACCTGTACCGAGCGGACGGACCGCTCACGTTCGAGGCGGTGCTTCTCCGACCGCAGGGCCGTTCGGGTCGTCTGGTAGATGGCCCGCCTCGAGGCGCCTTCGAACGTCACGAGTGAGATTGCCGAGCGCTCGAACGCCCGCGCGTCGGCGTGGGAGGCGTTGCCCCTGAACGTGACGACGAGACGGACAGCATCGTCTGTCGCGGCGGTCCCATGCAGGGCGTCCGGCCGACTGGACGCCGGAGGGATCGGCGGCGAGGGTCACCCCGGTCGACGCGATCGTGAGCGTCGCGAGCGTCACGAAGACGGCGAGGCGGACGCGGGCGCGGCGAGCCGGTGGCATGGTGGCGGGACCTCAGGGTGCAGCCGGGACGAGGAGGCTGTACCGCGCATCCTACGCGGCAACCGCCTGACGTCGTGACAGCCTAGATGTCACGGGCCACGCGCACCGTTCGGCCCATGGAAGCCAGAACACTCGTGCCGCTCCCGTCGAGTGCCGACGGATCCCCCGCGACCCGTGTCCAGGTGCTGGGCGACCGGATCGTCGTGGACCGCCTGGTCGTTCACGACCCGTCGCTCGCGGCGTCGCTCGGCGATCGCTCGGCGGCCGACCGGCCAGCCTTCGTCGAGCGCGCCCTCCGCATCGGCATGATCGCGCTCCAGGACGTGGGTGTCAGCGTCAACGTCGACGTCGTCCGCGCCGAGTTCGAACGCGTCCTCCGCCAGACCGAGCAGGTGAACGAGCGCGCCGCCGAGGCGCTCGAGGAGACCCTGCGCACGAACTTCGCCGACGGGGACGGGCGTCTGCCGCGAACGCTCGAGCGGTTCCTCGGGGATCGCGGTGCCCTGCGCGCCATGGTCGACGAGTTGTTCGACGAATCGAAGCGTGACAGCGCGATCGGGCGGATCGGCCGGATGCTCGAGCGCTACTTCGATGGCGACGCGTCGAAGCTGGCAGTGCTCCTCGACCCGACGCGTCTGAACTCGCCGATGTACCAGTTCCGCGAGGAGATCAGCGGCGGGTTCAAGGCAATTGAGGAGCGTCTGGTTGCGATCGAGGCGGCTGCCGCGGCCCGTGGTGCCGAGCGCGCCCGATCCGCGGCCAAGGGCGCGGACTTCGAGGAGGCGCTCGACGCGCTCCTTGGCGAGCTCGCGCGCGGAGCCGGCGACCTGCTCGATCGGACGGGGACCGAGACGGGTGCGCTCCTGAAGTCGAAGAAGGGTGACTTCGTCATCACGATCGATCCGCGTGTTGCACGGGGCGCGGACCTGCGAGTGGTCGTGGAGGCGAAGGACCGCCCGATGTCCATGCGCGCAATCCGCGAGGAGCTGCGCGAAGCGCGCGAGAACCGCGGCGCGGCGGTCGGCCTGGTCGTGTTCAGCGCGGCGCACGCTCCCAGCGGGATCGCACCGTTCGCGATTGTCGGGACGGACGTGTATTGCGTCGTCGACCCGCTGGCGCCCGATATCGCCACGGTCGAGGCCGCGGTCCGGCTGGTGCGCCTCCTCGCCCTCGCCACGCTCGACGAGCACGAGGTCGAGGTGGATGCGGCGGCGATTGGCGCGGCGCTGACCGCGATCCGAGAGCAGCTCGACACGGTCCGGACGCTGAAGGCGCAGCTCACCTCGATCTCGACCGCCACGAAGCACATCTGGTCGGGGCTCGACGTCATGCGCTCCAACATCCTGTCCCGCGTGGCCGAAGCCGAAACCGAGATTCAGGCTTCGAACTAGCCACCTTCGAGCCTGACTACCGTTTCGGAGCTCTCCGAGGGCCGAGGCGACGCGGTGCTAGCCATCAGCCCGAGGATTCAGCACCGATCGGTACCACACCCATTAGGACCGCATCACTAGCGTTGACCGGGACCACCGGGTCCTAGGTTCGCCGGGCAACCGCCGCGAGGGTAGTGACGAACGCAGTCCGCTCACCGGACGTGTTCCTCCGTCGCCCTACTCGAAGCGGAGACCCCGATGCGTCGCCGGATCAGCCTGTTCGTGCTTGCCTCTCTCATGGTCCTCCCGGCCGTCGCGCCAGTCAGGGCCGCGAAGCCGGTTCCGTCCGATGCTCCAACCGCGTCCGTCGAGCCCGAGGCGACCCCCGAGTCCACCCCGGAACCGACGCTCGAGGCAACTCCCGAGGCGACCCCCGACCCGGCGGAGCCGGTCGAATCCGCGCCGCCGGAAGCGACGCCCGAGCCCGTCCACAGCGATCCGCCGGCCACGGAAGCGACGCCGTCCCCCGAGGCGACGCCCGCAGAGGCGAGCCTCCCCGATGATGCCGCGGCGCCCGTCGGCGAACCCTCCGCGGAGGGCCGCGACGATTCGCACGGCCGCCCGGACGTAACCGGCCGCTACATCGTCCTCCTCGACGAGGGAACGGACACGAGCGCAACCGTCGAGCGGATGGGTCGTCAGAAGGGGATCAAGGCAGAGCGCACGTTCGGGAAGTCGATCCGCGGCTTCAGCGCTCGACTCGATGCGAAGCAGCGCAAGGCCCTCCAGGCCGATCCGAGCGTCTTCGCCGTCGTTCCAGACGAGGTCATCCAGGTCGAAGGTCAGACCACGCCGACCGGCGTCTCGAGGATCTTCACCAAGAGCAACACGATCGCGAAGATCAACGGCGTCGACGAGCGGGTCGACGCGGACGTGGCGATCGTCGACACGGGGATCCAGTCGAACCACCCTGATCTCAACGTCGTCGGCGGCTACAACTGCTCGACCTCGAACCACGGGGCATGGCGCGACGTCCAGAACCACGGGACGCACGTGGCCGGGACCGTCGGCGCCAAGGACAACGCGATCGGCGTGGTTGGCGTCGCCCCAGGCGTGCGCCTCTGGGCGGTCAAGATCCTCAACGACAACGGCTACGGGCTGCTCTCGTGGTACGTCTGCGGCCTCGACTGGATCCTGGCGCAGCGCGACCCGGCCGACCCCTCCCGACCATTGATCGAGGCCGCGAACATGAGCGTCGCCAAGAGCGGCGACGATGATCCCGATTGCGGCGCGTCCGAAAGGGACGTCCTGCACCTTGCCATCTGCCGCGTGGTCAAGGGCGGCATCACGGTGGTCGCGGCCGCTGGCAACGACCAGATGAGTGCCGCGCGCTGGGTCCCCGCCGCCTACAACGAGGTGATCACCGTGTCGGCCCTGGCCGACACCGACGGCAAGCCCGGCGCGCTCGGCGGCCATCGCTGCTTCTCGTGGGGCTCCTACGACTCCGATGACACGTACGCGAATTTCAGCAACTACGGCTCCGACGTCGACATCATCGCCCCAGGCAAATGCATCTGGTCCACGAAGCCCGGCTCGACCTACGGGTACATGTCTGGGACCTCGATGGCCACGCCGGCCGTCACCGGTGCTGCGGCGCTGTACAAGTCCGGCCGCCCGAATGCCACCCCGGCCGAGGTCAGGGAGGCGCTTCAGTACCTCGGCAACCTCAAATGGAAGACGTACACCGACCCGGACTCGTACCACGAGAAGCTGCTCGACGTGTCGAAGCTCGGTCCGCTCGGCACGTTCTCGCTGGACGCCCCCACCGTCGGCGTCGTGCCCGAGACCGGCGGTCCGGCGTCCGTGGCGATCACGATCAACCGAAGCTCGACGTTCTTCGAGCGGGTGAAGCTGTCCGTCTCCGGGATCCCGGCCGGGTGGACTGCGCACCTCGACCGCACGAGTGCGTTCGGCTGGACGGCCAGGTCGGCGCGGCTCAACGTGACCGCGCCGTCGTCGGTCGCGGCCGGAACGTACGAGTTCACGGTCGCCGGCGTGAACCAGGGTCGCACGGAGACGGTGGTGGCGGAGGTCACGGTGGGGCGCGACCTGCCGACGGCCCTTGCGCCGACCTCGGCCCGCGTGAAGACGAATCTCGCGCTCAACGCCAGGTCCGCGCCCACGGTCGTCACGTGGCCCGCGGCAAACGACCTGTCGAGCTCGATCGCGGGATACGAGAGCCAGTGGAGTCGCGACGGCGGCGACTGGACCGGCACGATCGCGACATCCGCGTCGAACCGGATGGTGGTCCGCAACCTGGCGTTCAACAGCTCCTACCATTTCCGCGTCCGCGCTCGTGACGCGGCCGGCAACTGGAGCACGTGGGCCGCCACGAGCGTGCCGTACCGCGTCACGCATACGAGCGACCGCAGCCCGTCCGTCCGCTACAGCAACTCGTGGGACGACGTGAAATCCACGTCGGCGACCTCCGACACGCTGATGAGCACGACACGTGGCGGGGCTATTGCCCGCTACACGTTCACCGGCAAGGGCATCGCCGTGGTTTTGCCGCGCAGCCCGTCCCGCGCCTGGGTCGAGGTCCGCATCGACGGCGTGTACGCCGGCAAGTTCAGCCTGTGGGCCTCGAGCCTCAAGGCGCGCCAGACGGTCTTCTCGCGGGCCTGGTCAACCAGCGCGACCCGGACCATCGAGCTCCGGACGGTCACCAGCAGCGCGCGCAGGCTCGCCAGCCTCGACGCCTTCGTCGTCACCCGCTAGCGACCGCGACTGCGAGACACCCGTCATGCCCGGCACGGGCCGGGCAGCTGCCACGCTTGCCCGCGTGCGCTATCGTGACCGTCCCGGCTCCGGCGACCCGGGTAGGCGCCGGCCCTGTCGGGGTGCAACGACGAGGTTCCGTGCCGTGGCGCGAGCGATGTGGAAGGGGGCCATCCAGTTCGGACTGGTCACTATCCCGGTCAAGCTCTATCTCGCGACCGACTCCAAGGGCATCAGCTTCAACATGCTCCACAAGGACGATCTGTCGCGCATCCAGATGAAGATCTTTTGCCCCGTCGAGGACGAGGTCATCTCGCGCTCGGATACCGTCAAGGGCTACGAGTACGCGCCCGGCGAGTACGTGGTCGTGACCGACGAGGATCTCGAGCGAGTGCCGCTCAAGACCGTCCGCTCGATCGAGATCGAGCAATTCACGAAGGCCGAGCGGACCGACTCGAACGTGCGCTTCGTGAAGAGCGCCTACTACATCGAGCCCGACAAGGTCGGCCGCAAGGCGTTCTACTTGCTCAGGCAGGTCCTCGAGGACGAGGACCTCACGGCGATCTGCAAGGTGGTCATCAAGGACCGTGAGGCCCTCGCCGCGATCGACCCGTTCGGCGACACGATGCTGATGACGACACTCCACTGGCCGGATGAGATCCGCTCGACAGGCGAACTGGACCTGCCGGAGGACGGGGTCGATTTCAAGCCGGCCGAGATTGCGATGGCCAAGCAGCTCGTTTCCGCGATGACCGGCGATTTCCGACCCGAGGAATACAAGGACGAGTACCGCGAGGCGCTCGAGAAAATCATCGAAGCCAAGGTCGAGGGCCGCGAGACGGTCGAGGTCGAGGAGGCCGAGCCCGAGGGCAAGCTGATCGACCTGATGGCCGCGCTCGAAGCGTCGGTCAGCGCCGCCACGGCGTCCCGCAAGGAACCGGTCTCGGTGTCGGAGGCGAAGGCGGCCCGGGCAAAGCGCGAGGAGAAGGACGAGAAGGCCAAGCCCGCGGCTCGCCGAAGCGCCGCGAAGGCGAAGAGCGACGAGGACGAGGAGGCCGCGGACGCGTCGGGATCGCGCCGCAAGCGCAAGTCCGCGTAGCCCGGGCGTCCGGGCCAGGCCTCGGGTATTTCTGCCAGATACGCATCCCCGCGTGGTAGACGCGTCCACCGCCCAAATTGGCCTCGAGTTAGCTGAACTAGGCTAATCGCGGCAGCATTTCCATCGGATTCCGCGCCCAGGACGCATCCGGTGCGTACGTGGCGGAAATCGGCAGGTCCAGTTAGTGCGGCCTGACGTCCAACGGTGCGGCATGCAGGGCCCCACCCCGTAACACGGCGCGCGCTCGAGCGTTAGTGGGTGTGACGGATGGCGCAGGGAACTGTCTTGTGACCGTCACAAGCGCGACGCGAGCGACGCCACCGTCAGGATCGTGAACGACGGAGCGGGAGCAACCGCCATGGACGCTGAGGGATCCGAGCGAGAGCGGGCACTCGAGCGGCGAATCGCGCTGCTCGAAGCTCGGCTGGACGGCCTCGAGGCCGCGATGGCGTCCTCGGTCGGTCGCCCTGTTGGACCGCCTCCGACTCCGTACGCGACGCCGACGCTCGGCAGCGGCACGCAAGGAGCCGCGGTGGATGGCCCGGGCGCGTGGCCTCCGGCTGCGAAACCGCCCCAAGCTGCCATGGGCTGGCGGCCGCCGGAACCGGGCATCAACCGGGGGTCGCCATTCTCGGTCAGCCTCCCACGTCTGCCGTCGCTCGCGGATATCGAATCGCGCCTGACCGGTCAGACCCTCGCCTGGGTCGGCGGACTGGCTCTCGTGCTTGCGGCGATCTTCTTCCTGAGTCTTGCCTTCAGCCGCGGCTGGATCGGTCCCGAGGGCCGCGTGCTGATCGGGTTGGTGGGCGGCGCGATCCTGTTGGGTGGCGGCGCCGTGTTCATGGAGCGCGGGAACCGACTGCTCGGTCACGTCCTGACCCCGGTCGGCCTGGCCGTCATCTCGATCAGCCTGGTCGCGGCGACGCGGCTGTACGGCCTGATCCCGGTCGATGTCGGCCTGGGCGTCGCACTCCTCAGCGCGATCGCTGCGGCGGTCATCGCCGTGCGGGCTGGCTCCCAAATCGTGGCCGCCTTCGGGCTTGTGTCGGTGCTCCTCGCACCCCCCTTGATGGGGGCGTCCCCGGATCTGTCCACCCTCGCCTTCGTCGCGGTCGTGCTGATCGGGACGACCGGGGTGGCACTCTGGCGCTCGTGGTCGTGGCTGCCACCGGCTGCGTTCGTTCTCGCCGCTCCGCAGGCCGCGTCGTGGGTCATGGCAGATCCGGAACCCGCTGTTGGCCTGCTCGGCGTTGGCCTGTTCTGGCTGCTCAACATCGTCGCGGCCGGTGGCGAGGCGTTTCGCCGGCGGCGCGACGACGTCAGCGCGTCGTCGGCCACGTTGCTGCTCGCCAACGTCGCGTTCCTCATCTGGGCCGGGTTCGTCTTGCTGAGCGGGGAGCTCGAGGTGTACCGAGGCTTCTTCCTCGTGTACCTGGCACTCGCGCAGGTCGGCGTCGGCGGGTACTTCGTCGTGCGCGATGGCGAGCGGAATCTGTTCGGGCTGCTCGCGATAGGCACAGGCATCGCCGCCCTGACAATGGCCGCACCGATCCAACTCGGCGCGCCCGTCGTGCCAATTGCATGGTCCGCCGAAGCCGTCGCCCTCGCCTGGATTGCCGTTCGGCGGGGTCATCCGTACAGCGCCGCGGTCGCCGGGATCCTGTATGTGCTGGCGGGCCTGGCCACCGCGAACCTGTACGAGGCCCCGATCGAGTCGACCACCGGAGTGCCGTTCATCGACGCACCGGGTGGGTCGCTCGGCTTCTTTGTTGCGGCGGTTGCCCTCGGAGTGTGGATCGTCCGCGACCGGACCCTCCGCACGGCGCTGGCCGCCTTCGGGCTGGTCGTGGCGGCCATTTGCGTCGCGGTCGTGCTTGACGCACCTGGGACGACGATTGCCCTGTCGATCCTGATGGTTGCGGGTGCCGGCGTCTGGCGAATGGCCCTGGCCATTCCAGCCGAACCGATCGCGTGGCAGGTCGAGGGTCTCATTCCGCGAGCGCTCCAGCGGATCGGGGACTGGCGCAGTCCGGCTGACCAGGTCCTGCCGATCACCACTGCGCTTCTCGGAATTGCGGCCACGTGGTGGATCGTCGTCCCCGTCTACGCGCTCGGCACCGGCACCGCGGGCGCCAGGGTCCCGTTCGTCGACCCGGCGGGAGGCGCGCTGGCGGTCTACCTCGCGGCCCTCGGTGCCGTGGGATTGATCGCCGCCAACGGCCGCCTGCGCGAGGGCCTCGCGGCGCTCGGATTGCTCGTAACCGCGTGGGCGTCAGCGGTCGAGTTCGACGGGGTCGCCCTCGTCGGCGCGTGGTCGGCGCTCATCGTCGTCGGATTCGTGGTCGAGCGCGGGCTCGCAACTTTTACCCCCCGGGCGTCGGGAAAGTCGTCTCCAACGATCAGCCCCCGCTGGATCCTGGACCACAGCCTCCGGCTGTCGGCGGGGCTGATCGGCATCGTCGCGGCCCTCCATGTGATCAGAGTCGAGCTGCCGCTCTATCGATTCGGCGATGTCCTGCCGCCCGCGGTGCCGTTCACCGACGATGGCGCCGCGGCGGCGATGTTCCTGATCGCCGGGGTGCTCACGAGCGGGGCCGTCGCCGGTGGCGTGCTGGCCCGACGCGTGTCATTCCTCGTCGCCGGAGGTGTCGTCGCTTACGCCATCCCGTTCGAGGTCTACGCCTGGGCGGTCGCCGTCCTGTGGGTTGGCCTCGGCGGACTTGCACTCGTGATGTCCCGGATCGACCGTAAAGGGCGCGTCTCGTTCCTCATCGCAGATGCCGGGTTGATTGTCGGCGCGGCCGCCGTGGCCGTGGCCATCGTTGCCCCACCGGCGCGCCTCGTCGTTGGGACGTCAGGTATCGAGCCGATCGTGGCCCTGCAGTCCTCGGCTGCGCTCGGCGCCGTCGCCGTCGGGCTTTTCGCCCTCGCGCGGGCGAACCGCACGGAAGCGTGGGCGCGATGGACGTACCTCGCCGCCGGCGTCACCGTGGTGTACCTGCTGTCGGTGGCTGTCGTCGACGCGATCGCGTTGCAGGTCGGGGGCGCGGTCTCGCACGAGGAGCTGCGCACTCAGGCACAGGTCGCCCTGAGTGTCCTGTGGGCTGTCCTTGGCCTCGGGACGTTCGTCGCGGGTATCAGTCTGCGGATCGATGACCTCCGGCGTGGTGGCCTCGCCCTGCTGGCGCTGGCGACCGCCAAGGTCTTCCTGTTCGATTTGTCGGCACTCGACGTCGCGTATCGGGTGATCTCGCTGTTCGTCCTCGGCCTGCTGCTCCTCGCCAGTGCCTGGCTTTGGCAGCGCTCCCAGCCGAAGCCGCCAGTGGCCGGGGACCCGGTTCCGGAGGCGCCCGCGGCGACGTCCGAGGCCGCGTCCACAGAGATCGTGGCTCCTCGATAGATGCGTTCGACCACGTAACCGCAGCCGCGTCGGGATCGCGCCGCAAGCGCAGGTCCGCGTAGCGCCAGGTCCGACGCGGACAGCGACGCTCCTGCTTCTGCCAGTTACGCACGCCACGCGTGTAAGACGCATCCCGGCCACATATTCGGCGATGAGTTAGTCGAGGATGGCTACTGGCGGGCGGAATTCGGTGGGATTCGGTGCCTAGCACGCATCTGGTGCGTACGTGACAGGAATCGGTGGCTCGCCCCCGCCGCCGCAGCGAATCCCCGACCCTTTGCCGCTCGGCGTGCTCTTCGGCACACTGAGCGCGTGCCCCTCAAGGACTACCACCGCAAGCGCGACTTCACCAGGACGCCCGAGCCCGCTGGCGACGCCAGGGACGCCGATGACCGCGACGGCACGGGCCCCTCGCGATCCGGCCGCTATGTCGTCCAGCGCCACCGCGCGACGCGCCTGCACTACGACTTCCGGCTCGAGATCGAGGGCGTCCTCGTGTCGTGGGCGGTCCCCAAGGGCCCGACGCTCGACTCGAGCATCCGGCGGATGGCCGTCCACGTCGAGGATCACCCGCTCGAGTACTTCGACTTCGAAGGCGTGATCCCTGCGCGCCAGTACGGCGCCGGCGACGTGATCGTGTGGGACTGGGGCACCTGGGAAGGGGAGGCGCCGACGCTCGACGGGCGCAAGGCGATCGAGGACGGCGAGCTCAAGTTCACCCTCAACGGCGAGAAGCTGCGCGGCCGGTTCACGATCGTCCGGACCGGAGGCCGCCGGGGCGCCGAAACCGGCCGGCCGTTCGAAGACGACTCCGAGCAATGGCTGCTCATCCACAAGCGCGGACCCGAGTCGAGCGAGGGCTGGGACGCCGAGGCCTTCCCGGCGAGCGTCAAGACCGGTCGCACCAATGACGAGGTCAAGGCCAACAAGGATGCGATCTGGATCAGCCAGGCGCCCGCCGGCGAGGCCGAGATCGACCTGTCGCGAGCGCGCGAGGCGCGAATGCCGAGCCATGTCGAACCGATGCTCGCCACGCTCACGAATAAGGCCTTCGACGACCCCGACTGGCTGTTCGAGATCAAGTGGGACGGATTCCGCGTACAGGCCGTGGTCCGCGACGGCGACGTGCGCCTGTTCACGCGGAACCTCAAGGACGCCGAGACGTACTTCGGCCGGCTGCTCTCGCCGCCCAGCTGGATCGACGCCCGCGAGGCGATCGTCGACGGCGAGGTCGTCGCCCTCGATGAGAAGGGCGTGCCGGACTTCAGCCTGCTCCAGGAGCGGATCAGCGAGCTGCGCTCGGGCGGGCGGCGCACCTCGGGTCCGCTCGTCTACCAGCCGTTCGATCTGCTCCACTACGACGGGCGGTCGCTGCTCGAGGTACCGCTCGAGTCGCGCAAGCGGCTGCTCAAGACCGTGCTGCGCGAGCATCCCCGGGTCCGCTTCGCGTCGCACGTGGATACCAACGGCCTGGCCTTCCACGCGGCCGCGGAGGAACGAGGCCTCGAGGGGATCGTGGCCAAGCTGCGGACCTCGCGCTACGAGCCTGGCCGTCGCTCGAACGCATGGCTGAAGATCAAGATCCGGCCCGAACAGGAGCTCGTCGTCGGCGGCTGGACGCCGGGCGAGGGCAACGCACGCGATCTCGGGGCGCTCGCCATCGGTGTCTACGAAAACGGGGCGTTGCGCTATTCCGGCAAGGTGGGCTCCGGCTTCACGGGCGTGACCCGCAAGCGGCTGCTCGAACGACTCGGGCAGCTCGTCAGCGACGATCCGCCGTTCGACCCGCCACCCGAGCGCAAGGGCGAGCTGCGCAACGTCACGTGGGTCCGGCCCGAGCTGGTGATCCGTGCCGAGCTCGGCGGCTGGTCCCGCGACAACCTCGTTCGGCAGACTTCGTTCAAGGGAATCGAGGAAGGCCGCGATGCCACGACGGTCGTTCGCGAGCGCCCGATCGAGACCGGCACGGCGTTGAAAGCCGCCGAAGCGTCGGCAGTTCCCGAGGCAGACGATGGAGGTCCCCCGATGCCCAAGCCCAAGGTGGCACCGAAGGACGGCTCGCACGAATACCCGTGGGCCGCGACGAAGGAAGAGCTCGAGGAGCTGGAGCAACTCGGCAAGGAGGGCGTCTGGCGTGTCGGCGGCCAGGACCTCAAGCTCACCAACCTCGACAAGGTCCTCTTCCCGCCGCTCGAGGGCTCAGGCGAGGAGCCGATCACGAAGCGCGAGCTGATCCGCTACTTCGCCCGGATCGCCCCGACGATCCTCCCGCATCTCGCCGACCGGCCGCTGAACCTGAACCGCTTCCCGAACGGAGCCGGCGGCCCCAGCTTCTGGCAGAAAGACCTGCCGGACACGGTTCCGGGCTGGCTGAACCGCTGGGTCGAGACCGGGGTCGAGGAGCGGGAGGATCGCAAGCCGAACACGCACCTGCTCGCCGACCGGGTCGCGACGATGTGCTGGCTCGCCAACCAGGCAGCATTCGAGGTTCATGCCTGGACCTCGAAGCTCCACGACCCATGGAACCCGACGTTCGCGCTGGTCGACATCGACCCGGGCGACAAGACGACCTGGGATGAGACGGTCACGCTCGCGCGCCTGTACCGGACCGCGTTCGAACATCTGGGTGTCCGAGCCTACCCGAAGCTCACCGGCAAGCGCGGCATCCAGGCGTGGATCCCGATCGTGCCCGGCAAATACTCCTACTCCGATACGAGCGCGTGGGTCGAGACCGTGTCGAAGGCCGTCGGCGCGATGGTGCCGGACCTGATCTCGTGGGAGTGGGCGAAGGCAGCCCGCAAGGGTCGCGCTCGGCTCGACTACACGCAGAACGCGTCGATCAAAACGTTGGTGGCGCCGTACGCGGTGCGCCCGGCGGCCGGTGCCCCGGTGTCGGCGCCTATCACCTGGGATGAGCTGGACGACGCGGACCTGCGGCCGAATCGCTGGACGATCCGCGACGTCGTCGAACGGGTGGCGAAGGTCGGCGACCTGTTCGCGCCTGCCCAGACGGACCTGCAGGAGCTGCCGAAGGTCTAGTCGGCGTGGACGGGCTCGATCTCGGCCACCCACTTCACCCAATCGAGCCCGCGCCGACTGGGCGCGACCAGGCGCAACGGGGCGCCGTTACCGGACTGGAGGTCGGCCGCTGCGCAGCCCCACGCAAGCAGACAGTCCGCGGCTTCGCCGACCGGCACGACCGTTGCCCAGCTGGTCGCCGAGCGAACGACGACGTCGCCATCGACCGGGACACCGGCGGCCTGGAGGACCGTGACCAGCGGCACGCCCTGCCAGTCCGTCTCGAGCGCCCAGCCAGACGTGCAGTCGAGGACGGCCGTGCGGGTGGTCGCGCCCAGGCCGCGCAGCTCGTCGAGGGCGAACGCGCGATCGCCGACGCGCAATCGCCAGCTGGCAGTGTCGATCGATGGCGCCGGCTCGCCGAAGAACGTCGTTGATGGCGGCACGCCGCCGGCCGGCAGCCAACGCGAGCCGGTGAAGCGGCGCCGGCCGCCGCGGACCAGCTCAACGGCGTCGGTCGCCGCACGAAGACCGATCGCCGCGACCAGCAGGCCGCCACCGACAAGCACGGATCGACGCGTCAGGAGCCTCGATCGGCCCCTTTCGATCGAACCGGACGCCGGCCGCAGCAACCGCCAGCGGCGGGGGAGGAGATGGATGACGACGAGCGGCACGAGGACCAGCCCGATCCAGGCGTGAGCCGTCAGCAGCGTCCAGCGCACGAGACCGGCGACATCGAGCCAGACGATTTCGCCGAGTGCTACCCACAGGTACCCGGCGGCGAGCGCCGCGGCGGCGCCGATCGTGATTGCCACTCCGAGCGCGAGCCGCCACCAGCGCCGCGCGGTGACGGCGCGCGGCACGCTTCGGCGGACCTTGAGCACGAGGGCGAAGGCGAGCAGCCCGGCCAGGATGCCGTGGCCGACGAACAGCCAGGCGCCGCCCGGGTAGCCGGTACGCAGCGAGACCAGCCCGGTCGTGGCAAGCAGCACGACGAGCACCGCGAGGAACCGGTCGAGGGACGCGCTGGACATCTCCGTCCGGGCTATCGTCCCACGGCGAGGCTCAGTCCAGGGCGACCACGCCGAGCACCGGCTCACCAGTCGACTGCTTGCCCGGGCCGTCGATCGGGACCCACACGTCGTTGTTGTCGGGGTGGTTCGGATCGTAGACGCGGACACGGATCGAGCCGTCGTCGCCGATCTCGTAGCCGTAGGCCAGGACCTGGTGGTTGCCGGTCAGCTTGAACGGGTTGGTCGCCGCGACCCTGATCAGGCCGATGGCCGTCAGCTTGTTGTCGTCCAGGGCCTGCTTGATCTGCGGCCACTCGCGGTCGCGCGTGCGGGCCGCTCGATCCGCGGCGTTCATCGACGCCATTCGCCAGAACCGCATCGGCACGACCCCGAGCCGCAGCGAGCGGACCTGCTCGCGGACGAGCTGCTGGAACAGGTCGGAGCCGTTGTCGGGGACGGTCGTCATCGCCGGCACGGGGCCGCCGGTCGCGAACCGCCTCCGGACGAATAAGCTCATCCCGCCGCACAACCCGTTCGACGCATCCCCGATGCCGATGATGCGCGGATCCAGCGGGCCGAGGCGGATGGTCGGTCCGGCCGGGAAGCTGTTGCGGAAGTGGAGGGCATCGTCGCTGGGCCGGAAACCGGGAACGAAGTGGGACTGTGCCATGCGGGCAGGATAGCGACGGATCGTCCGGCGCCGTCTCGCGGACAGCGTGAATCGGGGCGTCAGGCCTGCTCGGCGGCCTCCATGTCGAGGAGCATCTGCGCGAACTCGATCGCATTCGTCGCGCCGTAGTTCGCGTAGCAGTTGTTGAACAGGACGTGCATGTCCTTCGACTGCGCGGCCGCCTCGCGCACCTTCGACGCCCAGTCCTGCAACTCGTCGTTCGTCGTACAGGTAGCGGAACCGCTCGACGGTCTTGATGTTTTGTTTCTCCCAGGTCTCGGTGCGCCGGCCGTGGAAGCGGATGAGTGCCAGGTCGGGCGAGGTCGTCGCCACGATCGGTGGCACGCTCGATTTGAAGCCCTGCGGACCGTCGACCATGACGATCGGGATCGCGCGGTCGCCGAGGAAGCGCATCGTGCGCTCGATGTTCTTCTCGTTGAACCAGGTCGCGTTCCGGAACTCGACCGAGCCGGTCAGCCCGACCGCCCGCAGTCGCTCGACGGCCTGCTCGATCTCGTCGCGGTTCTCCGACGAAGTGAAGAACCAGCGCGGGTACTGGAGCAGGATCGAGCCGAGCTGGCCGGCCTCCTTGAGCGGTTCCAGCCCGTCAGCGAACCACGCCCACACGTCGTCGCGGAGCTCGTCGGGGAGGTCCTTGGCGTAGATGCGCGGCTTCTCGGCGACCTCGGCGGGCAGGGCCGAGCGGAGATCCTTCGGCAGCCGCTTCGTCTCGGTCGGCTGGCCGGTCATCAGCGCGTGGGCCTTGATGTCGAACACGAAGTCCGGCGGCGTGCGCTCGACCCACAGCTCGGCGGTGCGCCGCACCGGCAGGGCGTAGTAGGTCGCATCGACCTCGACGACCGGGAACCGGCTGGCGTAGTAGTTCAGCCGCTCCTCGGCGCTGTCGGCGCCTTCCGGGTAGAACACGCCGGTCGCCGTCATCGTCGGATCGGTCCAGGACGCGGTGCCGATGCGGATCGTGGCGCTGTCGCCGATCCGGAGCGGCGACGCGGCGATGTCGGGTGACACGCCGTCGAGCCGGTCGCCTGCCGCGTCCGGTCCGGGATCATGGATGGTGTCGCTCATGCCCGAAGCCTACCGCTCGAACCTGCCAGTTCCCGTCCGGTTCAGGCCGCTGTCGGCGTGCGATCACGCTCCGCGATGACGCGCCGGTAGACGGCCTCGTACTCCTCGGCCATGCGGGTCGGGCGAGAAGCGCTCGAGCGCCCGCTCGCGGATCTGCCGGCGGTCAAGCTCGGCGACCTGTTGCACGGCCAGCTCCGCTTCGATCGACGTCGTCCACGAGGAAGCCGTCGACGCCGTGCTCGATCGTCTCGGTCAGCCCGCCGGCGCGGCGGGCGATCACTGGTGTGCCGGTCGCAAGCGACTCGATCGCGACGAGGCCGAACGGCTCGGGCCACGCGCCCAGCATGATCGTGGCGAGGGCGCCCGCGTAGAGCGGATCGCGGGCCTTCGGATCGACCTCGCCGAGGAACTCGAGATCGACGTCAGGATCCTCCAGCGCGGGTTCGACGACCTCGGCGAAGTGCTCCTTCTCGTGCTCGTCGTAGACCTTCGCCGCCATGCGGAGCTTGCGGCCGGTGCGGCGCGCCAACTCGATGGCCTCATCGATGCCCTTCTCCGGCGTGATCCGTCCGACGACCGCGAGATAGTCACCGGGCTCCGCGCTGAACGGCGCCGATGTCGAACGGAAGACCGTGGTGGATCGTCGCGACCCAGTTCGACTCAGGACTGAACCGGCGCTGGCTGTCGCTGATCGACACGAGCGGGATGTCGCGGAACTCGTCCAGGAGCTCCGGCGCGCCGGCCTGGTCGAGCCGCCCGTGCAGCGTGCTCACCACCGGAGTCGGGCAATACCGCGCGAACAGGAACCCCATCGTCTCGATGTGGGAATGGATGATGTCGTAGCGCTCGTGATCGGCCCATGACCTTCGCCAGGCTGATCGAGACATGTGCCGAGATGTCGCCCCGGTACTCGGTCGACCACAGGCTTCGCTCGATGGTCGGCACGAGCGTGCCGCCACTGATCTCGGAATCGCCCGGTGCATAGAGGGTCACATCGTGGCCGCGCTCGATCAGCACGTCACCGAGCGCGGCGACCACCCGTTCCGTGCCCGCGTAGGTGGGCGGCGGAACGGGCAGCATCGGCGTCGAGATCAGCGCAATCCGAAGCGGTCCGTCCGAGGGATGGGATTCCATCGCGCCCATCGAACCAGACCGGCACGCGGCCCTGTGCATCGGCAAGGCCCAGCGCTCGTTGCGAATGGCTCGCGTCTCGGATCGCCGCCGCGCGCCCGAAGCGCCGTTCAGTGTGCCGGGAGCGCCGATCGCTCGAGCTCGATCAGGGAGATTCCGGGCATCGGAAGCAGGAAATTCGAGCTCGGCCTGACCGTCTGGGCCGACCTCGATCGACTCCGGCGGCTCGAAGTCCTCGAGGTAGTCCCGTTCCTTCAGCCGCTCCCACCCGAAGTCGTCGGGCCAGTCGTCGTCACCGAACTCCTGCCACAACCCGTAGATGTTCGAATGGTCGGTGTCGAGGCGCCGGTGCCGAAGCAGGTAGGTCCCGGGCTCCAGGCCACCGATCGAGAGCTTGACGTCGCGGCCCAGGTCCGGGTCGCCGTCCGTCTTGCCCTGGTCGAGCGTCCCGTTCCAGACGCGCGATCGCGATCCGGTCGTCGTCGCGCGACGCCCACACCTCGACGAGGCTGCCTCCGCCGTCACCCTCGAGCTCGCAGGCGATCTCGCGGGTGCCAAGCTGTTCGAGGATCCAGATGGCCCAGAAGCGCGGCTTGCGCAGGTTCCCGACGGTGAGCAGCCCGAACCCGCCATGGAACAGGCGCTGCGGCGCGCCGAGCTCGACGAACTGGTCGGACGCGACCCAGTACGAGAGCGAGTGCAGCCGGCCGGCAGCCGAGCGCATCCCGCGGGCGACGAGCGGCGCGCCCCACACGCTGTCGTTGACCGGCGCGCCGTGCCGTGGGCTGACGCCCCATTCGGTCCACCAGATCGGCAGGTCCGGCCGACCGGCCCGGGCCAGGATCGGGCGCAGATCGAGCGGAGGAGCCCCGTACGTGTGGGTGGACACGAAGTCGATCGGGACGACCTGCTGGCGCTGGGCGTGCTCCAGCAGGTCGTCGACCCAGCCAACCGCCGAGGTGGACGGTCCACCGACATCGAAGGCGGGATCGACTGCCTTGACCGCCTCCGCCGAGGCGTCGTACAGGTCGAAGTAGTCGCCCTCCGTGCCGGTCCAGAACACCTGCAGGTTCGGCTCGTTCCAGACCTCGAACAGCCAGCGGGCGACCTCGTCGCGGCCGTGGCGATCGACGAGATGGCGGACCAGCGCCTCGACCAGGTCGCGCCACCGTCCGAGGTCGCGCGGCGGCGAGATGATCCCGCGGTAGTCGAACACCGTGCGGTTCGGGTCCGAGGCCAGGTCGGCCGGCGTGAACGACAGCTCGATGATCGGGCGCAGGCCGGTCTCGAGCAGCCGGTCCAGCGCGGCGTCGATCCGGCTGAAGTCGTAGCGACGGGCCGCCCGTCCTCCTCGCGGTAGACGCCGAGCCGGTCATGGAGGATCCCGTGGGCGCGAACCATCTCCGCGCCGAGCTCGGCCCGTACGATCCGGAACGCCTCCGACGAGGTCGTCGCCGACCGGCAGGCCGCCCGGTCCGGGTCCATCGAGCAGGAGGGCCAGGTGCTCCGAACCGATGCACGGTCGCCACGGCCGGGCGACCGGGCCGACGTCGTCGGCCGCGTCCACCCGGATCGCCACACGTCCGACCTGCTTCCTCGGGAGCGGCACCGGCGCGGCCGCGGACGACGTCTCGCCCACGGGCGCATCGATCGTCGCGAGGGTCGCCACCGCGTAGGCGGTCGCCGCGTCGAGGTCGCCGGTCGTGTCCACGTACGGCCCGTGCGGCACCGCCAGGACGTCCCCGCCGCCGTGATCGATCGGGACCATCTCGCCCCCGCGGTCCGCGCGGCACACGAGGTAGCCGGCGGCACCCTCGACCGGGGTCCAGCGGATCGTGACCTGCCCGCGACCGCGCTCGGCGCGCACCTCGTCGGGCGGCGGCAGCACGACGTCCGGCGCCGGGCGGTCGCGCTCCGTCTGCGCGCCGAGTGTCTCGAACCAGGCGATCCGCGGGTTTGCCGCGCGCCGCTGCGTCTCCGTCACGGCGCGGGGTCGTAGTCCACGGCGCTCGCCGGGCCGGCGTTGAACCGTTCCATGCCGATCACCGGCTGCAGGACGTTTCGGACCTCTTCGTCGCGAATGCGTCGCGCAGGATGTCGTCGGCCAGCGCGTTCCCGATGGCCGCCATGACGATCCCCTGGTCGAGCGACAGGTACGCGCTCGTCGACGTTATGCCGGACACGAACCCGTGTCCACGTTTACCGTGTCGCGGAAGCCCCACTGGTCGTAGATGTCGAAGTCGGCCTCGAGGTTGGCCAGGTTCTCCATCACCGCGTCGGGCGCCCAGCGCAGCGCCAGGAACGCGGCGTGCGGGGTGACGACGCCGTTCGTGTACGCGGATGGTGCAGGATCGGGCTGCGGCTCCCGTCCCGGGCAGCCTTCGAACCCGTGGTCGACGAACGTGTTGTCCTTGTTCGACGGATAGCCCTCCGGGTTCATCCCGATGGCGTCGACTCCGTAGACGCGTGTAGCCGCCTTCCGGGATGTTGGCGGGCGAGAAGCCCCAGTAGCCGTAGCCCGGCGTCGACGAGCCCGTGATGGATCTGGGCCGTGATCGTCAGCGGATGGTTGATCGCCCAGCTTGCGCGGCGCCCACTCCTCCTCGGGAACGAACAGCGCCGGCATCAGCGCCTCGAACATGCTGCCGCCCCAGCCTGGCACGACCCGGAAGTCCTCGTACGGGTAGGCGCCCTCGAAGACGTTCACACCGAGGTACGTGGCGTCGAAGCCAGACCGGCTTCGTCTCCGGCCAGCTCCAGTCGCAGGTGTCGGGGAAGGTCCGCCACGCACCGAAGTACTCCTTCGCGCGGCAGCTCACCCTTGGCGATCCCGATGTAGCTGGCGATCCGGCTCTCGCTGACGATCGTGTCGTAGCAGCACGGCGAGTCGCCCGTATCCGGCGCGACGTGGAAGGCGATCCGGTTGACCTCGGGCCGGTAGTAGAAGCCGAAGTCCATGCTGTCGAAGATCGCCGCGGCCCGGTCGGAGACCTCGGGGACCGTGTTCGTCGACGACCTGCAGGCCGGTTGCCAGCCAGCCGTTGTCGACGGACGACAGGATCGGGGTGAGCGGCTCGCCGTCGGCGGCCACACGGTCAGCTTCTCGCCGTTGGTGTGGTCGTACCAGTTGTAGTACTGGCCGCTCTCCTCGTGGCGCTCCATCGTCTCGAGCGGCGAGATCGTCGCGTCGAGCCGTTTGACCGCCTCGTCGTGGTCGATGATGCTCGAGCGCCTCGGCGACGACCGTGCTCCACATGTAGGCGCCGATGTTCGTCGTCGACGTCTGCACGCTGGGCGTGCCGTCGGCGGCGAGGCTGTCGGCGGGAAGGCCGGTGTCGGGATCGGTCATGGCGACGAACCCCGCCCACGTGTCGCGGGCGTAGCGCAGCAGCGTGTCGCGCTGCGCGCTCGGACAGGCCCGTCGGGTCGTCGGCCGCCCTGCACGGCGAGGGGGCGCGGTGAGGCCGAGGGATCACGGCGAGGAGCAGTGCGGCGGGTCGGCTGGGCATTGCCGTCCTCCTGGGTTCGCGGGGTTGGGGTGAATCTGCGTGGGCCGTGGTGGTCAGCCCTTCAGGCCGGTCGTGGCGATGCCCTCGGTGATCCAGCGCTGGAGCAGCACGAACACGATCAGCACCGGCACGACGAGGATCACCGAGCCGGCCATGAGCATCCCGTGCTCTGCCTGGAACTGGCCGATCGCGAACGTCGCGAGCGCAACCGGGAGCGTGTACATCTCCGGCGACGTGGCCATCACGAGGGGGTAGACGAAGCCGTTCCACGAGCCGAGGAAGGTCAGGATCCCGAGCGTGGCCAGGACCGGTGCGGCGAGCGGCATCGCGATCGTGAAGAAGATGCGGAATTCGCCGGCGCCGTCCATCCGCGCCGCCTCGAGGAGCTCGTCGGGCAGACCGAGGAAGAACTGGCGAGTCAGGAAGACCCCGAACGCTCCTGCCAGGAACGGCAGGATCAGCCCGGGATACGTGTTGACGAGCTCGAGCTTGCTCATGAGCACGAACAGGGGGACGAGCGTCGCCGCCGCCGGGAGCATCAAGCGTCGAGAGCACGAGCGCCATAAGCAGGCCCTTGCCGCGGAAGCGCAGCTTCGCGAGGGCGTAGCCGAGCATCGGGGCGAACACGAGGTTCGCGGCCGTCACGACACCTGCCACGAGGATCGAGTTGAAGAAGTAGCGCGGGAAGTCGAGCCGGTCGAGGAGCCTCTGGTAGTTCTCCAGGGTCGGGTTCTCCGGGAGCCACGTCGGCGGCGTCCGCAGGAACTCGCTCTGCTCCTTGAACGAACCGAGGAGCATCCACAGGAACGGGCCGATCATCGCGAGCAGGCCGAAGAAGAGCAGGACGTAGAGCACGATGCTCGCCGGCGTCATCCGTCGAGGCTCGCGACCCGCGGCTCGCGGCAGCGGTCGGATAGCGGTGGGGGCTGCGGGAGGCGCTTGAGCTGTCATCGCGCTATGCCTCCGACCGGAGCAGACGGATCTGGACCACGGCCACGATCGCGACGAGGATGAAGAGGATCCACGCGATGGCTGCGGCGTAGCCCTGGTTGAAGAACTCGAAGCCCTGCTGGTACATGTACATCGAGATCGACAGGGTCTGGTCGAGCGGGCCGCCCTCGGTCATCACGAATGGCTCCTCGAACAGCTGCAGGTAGCCGATCGTCGTGATGACAACCAGGAAGAGGATCGTCGGCCGCAGCAGGGGCAGCGTCACGTTGCGGAACGCCTGCCAACGCCCGGCGCCGTCGATCGAGGCCGCCTCGTAGAGCTGGGCCGGGATCGTCTGAAGGCCGGCAAGGAACACGATCATCGCCAGGCCGAGGTTGCGCCACGCGGCCATCGCGATGATGGACGGCATGGCCAGCATCGGATCCGCCAGCCAGCTCGGGCCGTTGATGCCGGCCTGCGCGAGGAGCAGGTTGATCAGGCCCTGGTCGGGATTGAGCAGGAAGCGCCAGACCACGGCGATGGCCACGATGCTGGTCACGACCGGCAGGTAGTAGCCGACACGGAAGAGCGTCCGGAATCTCTTGATCCCGCGGTCGAGCGCGAGCGCGATGGCCAGCCCGAGGAAGAGCGTCAGCGGCACGCCGACGATCACGAAGTAGGCGGTGTTGATCATCGCCTTGCGGAACTTCGGATCGTCGAGCAGCGCCTGGTAGTTGGCGAGCCCGACGAAGTCAGTGCCGAGCGGGTTGCGCAGGTCGCGCAGGCCGAAGTCGGTGAACGACATCACCGCGAAGCAACGATCGGCCCGGCCATGAAGATCGTGAAGACCAGCACGAACGGGAGCGCGAAGCCCCAGCCGATGAGTTGCTCGCGGAGTCGTCGGCGCGAAAGGGGCGAGCCGAACCCCGCGCCGGCAGGCCGGCTCCCGAGGCGACCGATGCCGGTCGCCCCCGGAACGGCCGAGCCTGCCGCGTCGCTGCGCTGGGCCATGGTCAGTTCCCGGTGCCGATCGAGGTAGCCGCCTCCTGCATCGCGTGTGCGGCTTCCTCAGGCGTCGCGTCTCCGACGGTCATCTTCTCGAGCTGCTCGTTGATCGCATCTGCGATCTGGCTCCAGGTCGAGATGGCCGGCGGGGTCTTGCCGTCCTTGAGCTGCTCACCGAAGACCGCCACGTTCGGGTCGTCGGCCAGCTTCGGATCGCTCCACGCTTCCTGGACGGCCGGGAGGACCGTCGCCTCCTCGTACCACTGCACCTGGGTGTCCGGGCGCGTCAGGAAGTTGACGAACGCCCATGCGGCGTCCTTGTTGTCGCAGTCCGTGTAGACGACCAGGTTCGCGCCACCGACGAACGACGTCGCCGAATCGTTGGCCGGGATCGTCGAGACGCCCCACTTGCCTTCGATGTCGGCGCCGCCCGCGTCGGTGATGAGGCCGACGTGCCACGGGCCCGAGAAGAACATGGGGTGCGTGCCGCTCACGAAGGCCGGCGTGATGTCGAAGTTCGCCGGCTGCTCGCTCTGGGCGAGGCCATCCTCGAAGAACGAGTCGTAGTACGTCAGGGCTTCGATCGCTTCGGGGCTGTCGAGGGTGAACTCGCCGGCCTCGTTCATGATGTCGCCGCCGTTCGACCACAGGAACGGCACGTATTCCTGGTAGTTCTTGGTGCCGAGGCCGATGCCCCAATCGGCACCGCCCTGCTCCTTCATCGCCTTGGCGGTCGCCGTGAGGTCGTCCCACGTCGCCGGCGCTTCGGTGATGCCGGCCTTCTCTGCGATGTCGGTCCGCTCGTAGAGCACGCGCGTCTCGACGTACCACGGCACGCCATAGGCGGTGCCGTCGACGACGTTCGAGTTCCAGGCGCCTTCGAAGAACGCCGACGGGTCGATGTCCTCGCCAACCGGGTCGATGGCGCCGGTGGCCACGAACTGGCCCATCATGTCGGTGCCCATCTGGCTGACGCACGGGGTCTGCCCGCCGCCGATCGCCGTCTGGAGGCGGGTCACCGCCTGGTCCCAGGCGATCGGGGTGACCTCGACGTTCACGTCGGGGTTCTCTTCCATGAACGCGTCGGCCATCGTGCTGAGGAGCTCGCCCTCATTGCCCATGGCCCAGACCTGCAGGTCGCCCGAGGCCGCGCCTGCTGGACTCGCTGCTGCTGCGCTGCCGGGTGCTCCAGTCTCCCCTCCGACCGCTCCAGGCTGGCTTGCGCCGGGGCTGCCACCGCCTGCTCCGGCATCGTTCTCGCCGCACGCCGCCGCCATGACGGCGATCGCCGCGACGAGCAGGAACGTCATCGGGTGACGTCGCATCCGCTGCATATGTCGACCTCCTCCGGGGTCCGCTTCGGGGGACCCGGAATCGGAGCGTCACCCGGCGAGACGTGCCGCCGCCCCTGTCAGGAGGGCACACGACTTGCAGGGTCGTTGCAGTGCGATGGGACTGCCGGCGGCGGCGGCGGCGCGTCGCGCCCGAGTCGCTACGAGGCGGGGAGGACGGTGACGCGGACCATCGTCGGCGAAACGCCGATCGAGGCCAATGAGCCGTTGCCCGGCGTTACGACGTCGAGGACCAGCAGGTACTGGCCGGGTGTCGTCGGGACCGCAAGGCCGAGCGTGGCGTCGACCGTCGTCCCGGGCTCGAGCGCCGACGGCAGCGCCGCGTCGACCGGGGCAAGGTTACTGGTGCCGCCGTCGAGCGCGACCCAGTGGCCGACGACCCGGGCGAACGTGGCAGGGGAGCCGCCACCTCGCCGGCCGTGATCGACGACCGCCGCCTCGCCCCACGTCGCTGTGCCGAGGTTGGCGACGCGGACCGCCATGTCGACATTCGTTCCGGCATCCAGCGTCGCGGCATCCGTCGCGAGCACGCGGGCATCAAACGGCCCGACGACCCGGACGAGCATCGGCGACAGCAGGGCCTGGGTCGCCGCGTCGTAAGCGACGCCATCGGGATCGTGGAGTGTCACGGTGAGGCGGTACAGGCCTGCGGCCTTCGGGATCTTGACCTCGAAGTCGACGCCGTACTTCTTGTAATGCCCCGAAACGGGTTGCACGACATCGCCAACCTGCTCCGGCTGGATGAGCAGGACCTCCTCCGGCGGGGCGGCCGGTTCGGGGATCGCTTCCTCCGGGGTCGGTTGCGGTTGTTCGCGAGCCATGCGCGGCGAGTTGCCCGCGGGTTCCTCTGACGGGGCTGGCGCCCCGGCGTCGGATACCGGCGGCGCTGACGGATCGTCGTCGGCCGAGCTCACCTGGGCGTCCTCGGGCGCGGCTGACGGCTCGGCGGATGCCGCCGGCTCCTCGGCGGCCGGTGTGGCCTCCGGCTCCGCGGACGCCTCGGGCTCGGGCGCGGGGGACGCCTGCGCCGACGCGTCCGGCTCGGCGGACGCTTCGGGCTCTGCTGCCTCCTCCGCCTGGACCTCCTCTTCCGGATCGGCGGGCACGACCGACACGTCGATCGGATCCCAGCGGACGCTCGCCTTGAGCTTCTCCGGTAGCTTGTCGCGGTCCTTCACCTTGAGCGGGACGCGCAGCAGCTTCTCGGTCCCGGCGGTCGTCATGCCACGGACCTTGGGCGCCGCGATCTTGATGCCCTGGTCGATCAGGGTCGGCTCGACGGGTGCCGCCTCCTCGCCCGGGGTTGCCACGCTTGACGCGGCCGCGGCGCCGCGCCCACCGGCGACGACGTCCCTGGACGCCAGGCCCTTGCGAAGCACGATCGAGCGATGGAATCCGGAGCGCGAATTGTCGGGATCCATCTGGGCGACGTAGCCCGGGCTCCGGCTGCTCTTGAAGGCGAATGTGTGGCCGTGCGCCGAGGGGGCCGCGCGCCAGATGCGATCGATCGACCGGGAGCCCTGGAGCACCGAGCGGATCATGTAGGCCGGGCTCGAGTAGGCATCCGCCGACACCGCGGCGGCCCCGGCCCGAATGAACCCGGCGGCGTAGTTGTCGACCCGTAGCTTCGCCTGCGCGAGCGTGCCCTCGGACAGCCCCGGCTCCGTATTGCCGCTGGCGTAGCACAGGTGGTGGAGCAGCACGACGGCGTTCTTGGCGAGCTTGATCTGGTCGCCGACGTACTTCTCGCCGAAGTACTGATGCCGGCTATCGCTGCCGCCGGCCACCGGGTTCAGCCCGAAGCCGTTCTGTGTCGGTGGAAAGAGGTCGTCACGGTAGCGGCTCGGCCAGCCGTTGCCGTGACCCATGTAGACCACGACCGATGCGTCCTGCAGGGCGGCCTTGACCCGTGGCCAGGTGGCGTTGGGCGACGCGATCACGGTGACGTCGGGCGTGTACCGCCGGGCGATCCGGGCGGCCTCGACGGCCTGCGCGCGGAAGCGGTCGGTCATGCCGGGCCCGGTCGGGCCGACGACGATGACCACTTTCGCAGGGCGCGCTGCAGCCAGAGACGACGGGAACCCGAAGTCCCGCCACCAGGAACGCCGCGAAAAGGCAGGCTAGCAGGCGTTTCACGACAGGTAGGCACGACCCCTGTTGGATGGCATGGCGAGCGTAACCCAACACATAGCCATACGACCATACAGTTACGTAGTTATCTCACCGTTACTGACGCCGCGAGGTGGCCGGAGCGTTGACAAAACGCCCCACTCCGGCCGAATGACCCATACCGCGGAACGATCGGACGGGGGGCCGATCCACGCCGGCCCGGTCCTCGCGGGGCGCGTCGGGCGGCCCGCGCGTACCATCGATCGATGCCCAACCGCCTCGCCGGAGAGACGAGTCCGTACCTGCTCCAGCACGCGCACAACCCCGTGGACTGGTTTCCGTGGGGTCCTGACGCGCTGGCGCGGGCAACGTTGCTCGACCGGCCGATCTTCCTGAGCATCGGGTACGCCGCCTGCCACTGGTGCCATGTCATGGAGCGCGAATCGTTCGAGGACGCGGTTACCGCGGCCTACCTCAACGATCGCTTCGTCTCCGTCAAGGTCGACCGCGAGGAGCGACCGGATCTCGACCAGGTCTACATGGCCGCGGTCCAGGCCATGACCGGCGGTGGCGGCTGGCCGATGTCCGTGTTCCTGACGCCCGAAGGGCGGCCCTTCTACGGCGGCACGTACTTCCCGAACGAGCCTCGCCACGGCATGCCGTCGTTCGTCCAGGTGCTCGAGGGTGTGGACCGGGCGTGGCGGGAGCAGCGGGGCGAGGTCGAAGGCGCCGGGCAGCGGCTGGTCGAGGCGCTCGTTGCCCAGAACCGCGTCGCCGCCGTCGCATCCGACCCGACCCCCGCCCTGCTCGATGCGGCTACCGCCGCGATCGAAGCGTCGTTCGACGTCCGCAACGGAGGTTGGGGAAGCGCCCCGAAGTTCCCGCAGCCCATGACGATCGAGTTCCTGCTCCGACGCCACGTCGCCACCGGGGATGCCCGGTCGCTGTCGATCGCCCGGCGTTCGCTCGATGCGATGGCGGACGGGGGTATCCGCGATCAGCTCGGTGGCGGCTTCCACCGCTACTCGACCGACGCCGAGTGGCTCGTCCCGCACTTCGAGCAGATGCTCTACGACAACGCACTTCTGGCGCGGGTCTACGTCCACGCCTGGGCCCTGACCGGCGACGCCCGCTACCGGGCCGTGGGCGAGGCGACGCTGGACTACGTGATCCGCGAGCTGACAACGACCGACGGTGCGTTTGCGGCGAGCCAGGACGCCGATACGGAGGGCGAGGAAGGCGCGACGTTCGTGTGGACCGCCGACGAGATCGGCGAGGTGCTCGGCGAGGACGCGCGATTCTTCGCGCAGCACTACGAGGTGATGCCGCTCGGCAACTGGGAGGGCAGGACGATCCTGCGCCGGACGGACCCGCCCGCCGATGCGGACGTCGAGGCGCGGCTGGCCGATGCCCGTCGTCGCCTGTTCGAGCGGCGTCGGGACCGGCCCCAGCCGGCGCGTGATGACAAGGCGCTCGCGGCCTGGAACGGCCTGGCGATCGCGGCCTTCGCCGATGCGGGCCGCCTGCTGAAGGACGAGCGGTACGTGCAGGCGGCGGTTGGCGCAGCCGAGGCCATCGTCGGTGGACTGCTCGGTGAGGACGGCCGCCTCGGCCGATCGTGGAAGGACGGCCGGGCGGTCGGGCAGGGCGTGCTCGAGGACTCGACACACCTCGCCGAGGGCCTGCTCGCGCTCTACGAGGCGACATTCGACGAGCGCTGGTTCACGACCGCCCGGGCCCTCATGGACCGCGTGCTGGCGCGCTTCGAGGACCCGGCCGGCGGCTTCTTCGATACCGCGGACGACCACGAGCGACTGGTTACCCGCCCGAAGGACCTGCAGGACAACGCCACGCCGTCCGGCAATGCCATGGCCGCGCTCGTTCTGGTGCGCCTCGCGGCATGGACCGGCGAGGGACGCTACCGGACCGCGGCCGAACGGGCGATCCGGACGGTTGCTCCGTTCGCTGAGCGGTACCCCACGGCGTTCGCCCAGTGGTTGTGCGCGATCGACTTCGCGTTGTCCGACGCGGTCGAGATCGCGCTCGTGGGCGACCCGCGGGACGCCGCCACTCGCGCATTGCTCGAACCGGTGGCGACCGGCTACCGCCCGAACCAGGTCCTCGCCGTGGCCGCTGACCCCGAGGTGAGCTTGATCCCGCTCCTCCACGACCGGACGGCGGTCGGCGGGGCGGCAACAGCCTATGTCTGCCGAGGGTTCGCCTGCAGGATGCCGGTGACCGACGCGGAGGGCCTGCGCGCCCAGCTCGAGGAGCCGGCGCGTGTCGCCTGACCCGGCCGCGGCCGTATCCGCGACCGAATTCACGATCCGCCCGGTCGAGCCTGCCGACTACGAAGCGCTGGGCCGGATCACGCTCGACGCGTACGAGGGCAACCGCGACGAGCTGGGAGACGTCTACCGGGACGAGCTCCGCGACGTCGCCGCTCGGGCCGCGGCCTGCCCGGTGCTCGTTGCGGTCGCCTCCGATGGTGGGCTGCTTGGCGGCGTTGCCTATGTCCCGGGCCCTGACAACCCGATGTCCGAGCTCGAGCGGGACGGCGAGGCCGGCATCCGCATGCTGGCGGTCGATCCGGCCACACAGGGCCTCGGCGTCGGCCGGGCCCTGACCATGGCGTGCCTGGAGCGAGCGCGCCACGAAGGTCGCACCGGGATGGCCCTCTACACGCGGCCGGCAAACGGCCCGGCGCAACGCCTGTACGAGTCCGTCGGGTTCGCTCGCGACCCGGAACGGGACTGGCAGTACGCACGTGGCCGCTGGCTGTGGGCATTCAAGCTCAGCTTCTGAGCGCCGTGCCGACCGAACCGGCCGATCCGATCGCGGCAGCGACCGTGGTTGTGCTGCGCCAGACGGCGCACGGCCCGGAGGTCCTGCTCACCCACCGTCCTGCGACGATGGCCTTCGCCGCGGGCATGCACGTGTTCCCCGGAGGGCGCGTCGACGCGGCCGATGCGGCGCCGGAGCTGGCCGCGCGTTCCGCCGATGTCGCTACCGCCGTCGACATTGCAGCCGTCCGGGAGCTGTGGGAGGAGAGCGGCATCCTTCTCGCGGATTCCGCGGTACCCGCAAGGGAGCGAGAGGCCGCCAGGCTGGCGCTGGTCTCCGGGTCGTCGACGTTCGGCGACATTGCCGAAGCCATGGACCTCCGCCTTCGGACCGATCTGCTCGCGCCGCTGTCGCGTTGGGTCACCCCTCCGGGCTACCCGCGCCGGTTCGACGCGCAGTTCTTCGCCGCCGTGCTGCCGTACGACGCCGCAACTCCGACGATCGCCAGCGACGAGGTCGTCGCGCTTGAGTGGTTCCAGCCGGGGGACGCCCTCGACGCGATGGCCGACGGCCGGATCGGCTTGTGGCTGCCGACCAGCTCGACACTCCAGCAGCTGGAGTTCGTCAGCGACATTCGCGACCTGGCGGCGCTCGAACCCGGTCTGCCTCGGCCGATCGTCGTCGACGAACCCGCTCCCGACGTCGTGCGGATCGTCATGCCGGCCGGGGGCGGGGTTGCCGGCCAGCCCGTCTCGGCGTACCTCGTCGGACGTCGCAGGTTCGTGCTGGTCGATCCCGGTGATCCCACCGGACCGGGCCTCGAACGGTGTCTCGATGAAGCCGCCGGACGAGGCGGCCAGATCAGCGCCATCGTGCTGACCCAGGTCGATCCCGATCACCATGGCGGCGCCGAAGGCCTCGCCGAACGGCTCGAGATCCCCGTCTTCGCGGGCCCGGGTGCGTCGCGTCGGCTTCCATACCAGGTTCGCGAGCTGGCCGATGGCGAGAGCATCGGCGATGGGGACGTCACCGTGCGCGCGCTTGCAACACCAGGCCCGCGGTCGGACCATCTCGCCTACGTCATCGGCGATCGCGCGGCCGTACTGACTGGCGATCTCGACGGCCGGCGCGGCGCCCGGATGCTGCCCGGACCTGCCGACGACGCCGCCTGGGCAGCGTCCCGCGCGCGGCTCGACGCGCTAGGCGCCGTGCTCCGTCTCGGCGGACATCCCGCGTCATGAGCGACGTACCCGCAGCGCGCGGCCCGCGCCTGCCCGACGGATCGCGCATGTGCCCGGGCCCGTGTGGCCTTTCGTCGTCCTGACGGCGCTCGCGGCGTTCGGCCGCTGGCAGGAGCTGAGCAATGTCTCGTTCAGCAGCCCGATCGACGTCATCGCACTGATCGCCGGAAGCGTGCCGCCGATCGTCGCCCCAATGTTGGGCGTGGCGTTGTTTGCTCGTCACCCCAATGCGCACCGGACGATGCCGTCGGTCGCCTTCGGCGTCGTGCTGTTCGCGGCCCTGACGGTCGTCGACCGGCTGCGGGAGCCAATCCTGCAATCGATCGCCAGCGTCGATCCGACATTCCAATCCACGGGGCCGGCATACCTGGGCTACGGCCTGGTCCAGGCGCTGGTCAGCGTGTTCGCGCTGACATACCTGTCGATCGGCCTCGCCGACGCGCGCCGGTTCGAGGACGGCCCAGGACGCCGCACGGTCCTGTTCCTGCTGGTCGCCGGTGCAGTCGGGGCGCCGGCGGTAAGCGCCCTGCTCGGGTTCGCCTGGCTCAGCGTGCAGCCGCTGTCGAGCATCGTGTCCGTGGTGTCCGTGCTCGCGACGAACCTGGCCTGGGCATACCTCGGCTGGAACGCGTACCGGGGCTGGACGGCCGGGGAGGAACCCGGCACCGGCTGGGCGCTCGTGGCCGGCGGAAGCATCGGCTACGTTCTCATCGCAGTCCTGGCGACGGTATTGAGCGTGTTCGCGTGGGTTAGTGGTGCGAGCAACAGCCAGCCACAGCTCGTCTACGAGGTCTACCTGCTGCTCGGCGCGGGTCTGGCTGGCGTCTGGCTGGCACTCCTGGCGGCCTTCGTTGTCGGGTTGCCGGCCGTGGAGGAGGCAGGAAACGCGGATGCGATCGAGGACGCACCTGAGGCCGACGAACCGGGCTAGGCGCTGTCAGGCGCGATCGCGGGGCAGGGCTGCCGTCAGGTTGCGCAGGAAGTTGAGTCCCTCGTCCACCTGCTCGGTCGGTGCGTAGGGACCCGGCATCAGGAAGCACGGTCGGCCAGCCAGGGCCACGCCCGGAAGGTGGCCCCACGACTCCTCCAGTTGGCGCCCGGCGCAGGCGGCGGCGGCTCGCTTGTAGACGAAGACGACGGCCGCCGGCCGCCAGATCGCGACTTTCTGCCAGAGCGGTCCGACGCCCGCCCGGAGCTGCCCGTCGGTCGCCTCGTCGCGCGGGCTGGGGTCCTTGAGGAGGTCCGTGATGCCGTGCCCGGCCGCGATCAGGGCGTCGTCCGCGCTCTCGACCGGCGTCGCGGGCGGGAGCACCGTGGCGAGCATCAGGCGGCGCCAGAACGTCCGCCCGAGCCGGCCCTGGTGATAGTGACCGGCCTCGACGCTGACCGGCGACGGGTTGAGCCCGACGAACAGGAGATGGTCGCGGAGGGGCGGCAGGTCGGCCAGCGTGGCCGTTGCGATGCCGTCGATCTCGACGGAGGCGCGATGTTCCCCGGGCCCCGGCCGGCGGGTGAGCGCCGCGAGCTCGTCCGGCGTCACAGCCGATCAGGCGAGCAGCGCACGGACCTCCCCGCCGAAGAGCCGCAGGGTCTCGCGCTGGATGCCGGGATCGAGGCCAGGGAAGTACGAGCGCGCGATGAACTGTCCGCCGGGTCCGAGCACGTCCCGGTAGGCGGCGATCTGCTCGGCGACCTGGTCGGGCGTGCCCACGATGGCGCGTCCCCGGACGGCGGCCTCCTGTTCGGAAGTCAGCGCCGGCGGTGGTCGCCGCTCGAGCGAGCCGTACGCCTCGTCCATGTCCTCGTACTTCCAGCTCATGTAGTGGGCGTAATCGCGGATCGTGGCCCACGGGTCGCCGTCGCGCCAGACGAACGTCGGCCGGTGGACGGCGATCGTCACAGTGGCGGGATCCCGGCCGACGGCCTCCGCTCCCTGGCGGACCAGGGCGGCCCGCTCGGCCATCCTGGCCGCGGTCGCCCCGCTCGAGATGTAGCCGTTCGCGACGCGGCCGGCGCGCTCGATTGCAACCGGCGCGCCTGCTCCGATCCAGATCGGCGGCCCGCCGGGCCGTGCCGGCTTCGGGGTCACGTTGAAGCCCGGCTCGGGGTAGCGGTAGATCCCCTGACTGTCGCCGCGCGCGAGGTCGCCGCCCCACGCCTGGCGCAGGACCTCGATGATCGCCTCGAGACGACGTCCCTTGTGGCCCTCGGCGCCGCCAAGCCCGACGAACTCCTCCTGCCGCCAACCGATGCCGAGGCCAAGGATCAGCCGCCCGTTCGACAGCACGTCGACCGTCGCCGCATCCTCGGCGAGGTGGAGGGGGTCGAACATCGGCGCGAGGAGCACGCCCGTGCCGAGTGCGATGCGCTCTGTGCGGGCCGCGATAGCGGCGAGGACCGGGAGCTGCGACGGCATGTAGCCGTCGTCAACGAAGTGGTGCTCGCTCGTCCAGACCGACTCGAGCCCGATCCGCTCGGCCTCGACCGCCAGCTCGACGATCTCGCGGTAGATCTCGACGTCGGAGCGCTGATCGTTCGGGTGGTGCTGGGCGGTGAAAAGGCCGTAGCCGAGGTGCATCGTCGCGATCCGGGCGGCGCGGTGTCAGGCCGGCGGCCGGGCGTCGTCGTCGGCGTGGTTCGGCTCGTCGTCCAGCCGCTTCTGGATCTCACCCTGGGCCTTTGAGGCCTCGGTCCGGGCTCCGCGCACGGCGTGGCCGACCGCTTCGCCCCACTTGGGGAGCGTCTTCGGACCGCGCCACAGCAGGACGGCTCCCAGGATGATGAGGAGTACGACGATGAGGTCGACCGGCATGGCGTGATGGTAGCGCCTCTCGTGCTCGACCAAGCCCGGCTATCGTGCCCCGATGCTCCTCGTGTATGGACCGCGCTCGCCGTCCTACGACTTCGGGCCCGGCCATCCCTTGACGCCGCGCCGGTTCGGGCCGGCGGTCGAGCTGCTCCGGGCGGTCGGTGCAACGCCCGGTCTGGCGCCTGAGCCGGTCGAGGACGAGGAGCTCCTGGCCTGCCACTCCCCGGGGTTTGTCGGCGCGGTCCGTGGCTTCTCCTCCGATCCCTTCGGGCTTCCCGAGGCGGGGATCGCCGAGGGCGGCGACGTGCCGCCGTTTCGAGACATGCACGAGGCCGCTTCGATGGTGGCTGGCGGGTCGCTGCGGGCGATGGAGGCGATCCTGCGCGGTGACGTCGAGCACGCCTTCCACCCGGGTGGCGGGCTGCACCACGCGATGCGCGACCGTGCATCCGGCTTCTGCATCTACAACGACGTGGCGTTGGCGGTGGCCCGCGCCCGTCGCGACGGCCTGCGGGTCCTGTATGTCGACCTCGACGTGCATCACGGTGACGGCGTCCAGGCCCTGTTCTGGGACGACCCCGGCGTCCTGACGGTGTCCTTCCACGAGACCGGTCGCTATCTCTTTCCGGGGACCGGCTTCGCCGACGAGATCGGCGAGGGCATCGCGGCCGGGACCTCGGTCAATGTACCGCTGGAGCCGGAGACGGGCGAGGGTCCATGGCTGGATGCGGTCCGTTTGCTGGTGCCCTCGCTCGCAGCGGCCTTCCAGCCCGACATCGTGGTTTCGCAGCACGGCGCCGACTCGCATGCATTCGATCCTCTGGCGCACCTTCGGGTAACGACAACCGCCATGGGCGCTGCGGCACGGACCGTCGACGCGGTCGCGCACCGTTGGGCGGGTGGCCGCTGGCTGGCGACGGGTGGCGGCGGCTACGACGCGTATCGGGTCGTGCCCCGGTCGTGGTCGCTCGTGTGGCTGGCAGGAGCGCACCTCGATGCGCCTGTTGCGACGCCCGAAGCGTGGCGCGAGCAATGGGCCGAGGAAGCAGAACGGTACGGGCAGGCGCCGCTCCCCGAGACGTTCGACGATCCCCCGAATGCCGGCCTGCGCTTCGAGCCGGCCCAGGCCGCGGCCGAGGAGCGATCGCGTGAGACGGCTTCACTCGTGGCCTCAATGCTTGTTCCAGCGCTCGTGCGGGCGGCGATCCGGCGTGGCTGGTGGGACCCGCTGCACGTTCAGTCCGCGGACGCAGCGGCGCCGGCGCCTGCGGGTGTGCCCACCGTCCACGCCCGGCTGGATACGGGCCGGCTCAACGAGCTGCGGCTTTCAGACCGCGTCCTTCCTGCTCATCCACGCTCCATGCTCGCCAATGCGGACGAGCGCGATCGGGTGAGCGTCACGGGAGCGATCGTGCAGGACGTGCTGGTGGGCGCCGTGGTCTCGGTTGCCGCGGAGTCCGGCGCTGGCCGCGAGATCCTCGCCATTGGGGTCGCGCCGGAACATCGGGCGCACGGGCTGGCGTCTTCGATGCTCCAGGCCCATGTCGCCTCGTTCCGCCCCGGTGATGAGCCACTCTCCGCGACCTTCACGGTCGCCGAACGCGATCCGATCGAACCGCTCGACCACGCCCTCCGCGCATCGATCGCGCGCCGCCTCTTCGAAGGCGCCGGTTTCGAGGTCCGCCCCGCCTCCGGCCGCGTCCGCGGCGTCGACCCGCTCGCCCTGGAGGCAACCCGCGGCTGATCAGCCGGTCCGTCCCAGCATGACGCCCCGCGGCGGACGATCGAGGATCCGCGACGGCGTCGCTGGTCACATCGGCCCAGAGCAGTGCGTTGCCCGGCCATGGGCCGGTTCCGGTCAGCGCGGCGAAGACTTCGTTCACTGCTGCGGGATACGCCGCTCGCAGCGTAGCTTCGAAGCGCCGTGCCAGCTCGCGAGTCGCTCGCGTCGACCGAATGACCAGCAGCTGCCCGACCGTCGGGCTGTCCGCGAACCGCCAGAAGTCAGCGGAGGGCAGCGACTCGGCCTTCATCCGCGCCCAGCCGAGCTGCTGTTCGAGACGCCGCACCTGCGAATGGACCTCGGTTGCGACAACCTCGGCAGGCTGCGGATCGTGCAACACGAGGTCGATCCTCCCGCGGGCCGGCTTGTAGACGGGGACCTCCGTCATGCGCCGCCAGCGCGCGTGGGCGATGCGCAGCAGCTCCTCGACTATCCGCGCCTGGATGTGATCCCGCACGATCGGCCCCGTGTTGGGGTAGAGCCGGACCGATAGATCGGCACCAAGTGCCTCCGCGACGGCCGCCAGCAACGAGATCGAGGGCTCTCGAAGACCTGCTTCCACTTGCTGCAAATACCCGGCGTCAACGCCCGCAGCGTCACCCAACCTCCGGAGACTGATCCCGGCATCCGTGCGCAGCTCGAGGATCTGGGCCGCCAGGAGAGTTCGCACTCGAGCGGCGCGCCGGCCCGAGGCGGTCCGCGGCCGCTTCCGACTGTCCGGGAGACATCGCTGCATGACCAGCGAGCATCGCTGACCGCCCTTGCCCGCCGCTTATCGGAGCCAAGGAATGTGATGCGTCGGCCGTTGGCCGGTGAAATCGGAAGCGCCGCCGCGAGCTTGCCCCGACGAGGCACATCGTCGGCCGCTGGCCGGTGAAATCGTGGCGTAGCGGCGAATTGGACCTCGCTACGAGGCACTTCGTTCGCCGCCGGCCAACGCAGGCGTCGATGGAGGCCAACAGGCGGCGCCTCGAGCCGAAATCGACGGCCGCGGGCCGACACCTAGCCCATGACGCGGGCACGCGGCCCTGCCGGTCGATGTTGACATGAGATGGCGTGCTTGCCGGCGAGACTGTGGTCTCCGAGGCCCGGACCGAGGGTGTCGGATTGGAACATCTGGTCGATTTGGAGGAGGGAACCTATACTGGCAGGTCCCATGGCCACGCTCGCCCGCACTGATCCGCTCGCGCCGTTCAGTCCGGCCGTCCGCGAGTGGTTCGCCGCGAGCTTCGAGGCCCCGACCGAGGCCCAGGCCGAGGGTTGGGCGGCCATCGCGCGTGGCGAGCACACGCTGATCCACGCGCCGACGGGGAGTGGCAAGACCCTGGCCGCGTTCCTGTTCGCCCTCGACCGCCTCGTTCGCGACCCCAGCCCGCCCGCAACTCGCGAGGACCCGGGCCACGTCCGCGTGCTCTACATCAGCCCGCTCAAGGCCCTCACGTACGACGTCGAGCGCAACCTCCGCGCGCCCCTCGCCGGGATCGCCCTTGCGGCCGCCCGCCTTGGTCAGGCCGAGCCACGCATCACGGTCGCCTCACGAACCGGCGACACGCCCCAGGAGGATCGCCGCGAGATTGCCAGGCGCCCACCGGACATCCTCATCACGACGCCCGAATCGCTCTATCTCATGCTGACCAGCGGCGCGCGTGAGGCGCTCCGCAACGTCGAGCACGTCATCGTCGACGAGGTTCACGCGATCGCCGGCAGCAAACGCGGCGCACACCTCGCGCTGAGCCTCGAACGTCTCGAGCGCCTCCGCGCGGAGGACACCAATGCGCCCCAGCGCATCGGCCTCAGCGCGACCCAGCGCCCGCTCGACACGATCGCCCGCTTCCTGGGTGGTGCCGGCGCGGACCGTCTGGTGAGCATCGTCGACGCAGGGACGCGGAAACCGCTCGAGCTCGAGGTCGTCGTCCCCGTCGACGACATGGCCACGCTCGGGGAGCCGCTGCCGCTCGACGAGCAGCCCGGAGGGCCGGCGACCAACCCAGAGGCGCGCTCGAGCATCTGGCCGGCCATCCATCCGCGGATCCTCGAGCTGATCCGGGCGCATCGCAGCACGATCGTCTTCACGAACAGTCGGCGGCTCTCGGAGCGGCTCGCCCAACGGCTCAACGAGCTGGCCGGGGAGGAGCTCGTCCGCGCCCACCACGGGAGCATCGCCCGCGAGCAGCGCCTCGAGATCGAGGAGGAGCTCAAGGCCGGGCGCCTCCCGGCGCTGGTGGCCACCTCTTCGCTGGAGCTGGGCATCGACATGGGCGCGGTCGACCTCGTCATCCAGGTCGAGAGTCCGACGAGCGTCGCCCGCGGCCTGCAGCGAGTGGGCCGGGCCGGCCACCAGGTTGGTGCTCCGAGCAAGGGCGTGATCTTCCCGAAGTACCGCGGCGACCTGCTCGAGACCGCCGTCGTGACCCGTCGCATGCACGAGGGTGCGATCGAGGCCACGACGCTGCCCCGCAACCCGCTCGACGTCCTCGCCCAGCAGATCGTGGCGATGGCGGTGATGGATCGCTGGCACGTCGACGACCTCCTTGCGACGGTCAACCGCGCCGCACCGTACGAAACGCTCAGCCGCGACGTGCTCGAAGGCGTCCTCGGCATGCTTGCCGGCGCCTACCCGAGCGACGAGTTCGCCGAGCTGAAGCCGCGGCTCGTGTGGGACCGCGTGACCGACGTGATCGAAGGCCGGCGCGACGCGCGGGTCGTCGCGGTCACGAGCGGCGGCACGATCCCCGACCGCGGTCTGTACGGCGTGTTCATGGTCGGCGAGCCGGGGCAGGTTGGACGGCGGGTCGGCGAGCTCGACGAGGAGATGGTCTACGAGAGCCGGGTCGGCGAGGTCATCACGCTCGGTGCGAGTTCCTGGCGGATCGAGGAGATCGGCCATGACCGCGTCACGGTCAGTCCGGCGCCCGGCGTGCCCGGCAAGCTGCCGTTCTGGCACGGTGACGCTGTTGGCCGGCCAATCGAGCTCGGACGGGCGCTCGGGTCGTTCGTCGGCGAGATCGAAGGGGACCTCGCCCGCGGCGACACGGGCCGGCGGGCGGCGGCAGCCCGGCTGCGGGAGGCACATGACCTCGACGAGCGGGCCGCCGACAACCTGTTGATGTACCTCGAGGACGAGCGCGAGGTCACCGGCTCGCTGCCGACCGACCACCGGATCGTCGTCGAGCGCTTCCGCGACGAGCTGGGCGACTGGCGGCTGTGCCTGCTGACCCCGTTCGGTGGCAGAGTCCATGCGCCGTGGTCGCTCGCGCTCGAGGCACGCCTCCAGGAGCGCCTCGGAATGGAGGTCCAGACGATCTGGTCGGACGACGGCATTGCGATCCGCCTGCCCGAGGGCGACGCCACGCTCGACGGCGTCGAGGAGTCGCTGTTCCCCGACCCCGAGGAGGTCGAGGACCTCGTCGTCGGGCAGGTCGCATCCTCGGCGCTGTTCGCGAGCCACTTCCGCGAGAACGCGGCTCGCGCTCTCCTCCTCCCGCGCCGCCGGCCCGGCACGCGCACGCCGCTCTGGCAGCAGCGCCAGCGGGCGGCCGGGCTGCTCGCCGTCGCCAGCCGCTACGGCTCGTTCCCGATCCTCGTCGAGACGTACCGCGAGTGCCTGTCGGACGTGTTCGACCTCCCGGCGCTGCGCGAGGTGCTCGAAGGCGTGGCCCGACGGGACATCGTGGTCCATAGCGTCGAGACCCTGCGGGCGTCCCCGTTCGCCAGTTCGCTGCTGTTCGACTATGTCGCGGCCTACATGTACGACGGAGACGCACCGCTGGCCGAGCGGCGGGCCGGCGCCCTCACCCTCGACCGCGACCTGCTGCGCGAGCTGCTGGGGCAGGAGGAGCTACGCGAGCTGCTCGATGCCGAGGCGCTGGCCGACCTCGAGCTGTCGCTGCAGGCGCTGTCCGACGATCGCAAGGCGACGACCGCCGACCAGGTCCACGACCTGCTGCGTCGCCTGGGCGACCTCACACCCGACGAGGTGGCCGCCCGCAGCGAAGGCGGGGCAGCGTTGGCGGAGCGCTGGCTCGAGGAGCTCGTCCGGACGCGGCGTGCTGCGCTGGTCCGCGTCGCGAGCGAAGGTCGCTGGATCGCGATGGAGGACGTCGCCCGCTACCGCGACGGAATCGGGGTCCAGGCACCAGCCGGCGTGCCGAGTGCGTTCCTCGCGCCGGCCGTCAACGCGCTCGACGGCCTGCTCGCCCGCTGGGCTCGAACGCACGGCCCGTTCCTGACGCACGAGCCGGCACGACGCTGGGGGATGCCCATGCAGGCCGTGGAGGATGCCCTCGAACGGTTGCTTGCCGCGGGGACGATCCTCCGCGGCGAGTTCCGGCCAGGCGGTGCCGAGCGCGAGTGGTGCGACCCTGACGTGCTGCGGCTACTCCGCCGGCGATCCCTGGCGCGGCTTCGGCGCGAGGTCGAGCCGGTCGATCCGGCCGCGCTCGCCCGGTTCCTTCCGGAGTGGCACGGCGTCGCGTCGGTGGGGAGCAGCGAGGCCCCGTTCCGTGGCTCGGCCGCCCTCGAGCGCCTCGCCAGCGTCGTCGACCAACTCGCGGGGCTCGCGATCCCGGCCTCGGTCCTCGAGCGCGACATCCTCCCGGCCCGCATCCCCGGCTACCAGCCGCGACTCCTGGACGAGCTGGGGTCGCTTGGCGAGGTCGGATGGGTGGGGCGGGGGAGCCTCGGCCGCGACGACGGGCGCATTGCCTTGTTCCGACCGGGCAAGGAGGCGCTCCGGCCGGTGACGGCTCCAGACGAAAGCCAGCGGCCCGCCGGCCCGCGCCACGACGCCATCCGCGAGCACCTGGCCCGCCGCGGGGCGTCCTTCTACCGCGAGATTTACGCGGCCGCCGGCGGTGGCTCGGACCGCGACGTGCTCGACGCGCTGTGGGACCTCGTGTGGGGCGGCGAGGTGACGAACGACACGTTCGCGCCACTGCGTGCCCTGCGCTGGAAGCGGACCGGGCGGGACTCGCGGAAGCGGCCGGGCCGTCTGACCGCGCTCGGTCCTCCCGAGGCGGCAGGCCGCTGGTCGCTCGTGGAACCGCCGACTGCGTCACCCACCGAGCGGCTCCACGCCCAGAGCCTTGTGCTGCTGGAACGCCACGGCGTGCTGACCCGGGAGGCCGTGGTCGGCGAGGGGATCGAGGGAGGGTTCAGCGCGGTGTACCCCGTCCTCCGCGCTCTCGAGGAAGCGGGCAGGATCCGGCGCGGGTATTTCGTGGACGGTCTCGGTGCGGCCCAGTTCGCGCTCGCGGGCGCCCTCGATCGGTTACGCGCCGTCCGGGAACCGTCGGACGCGGATCCGCGCACGCGGACGGCCCACGTGCTGGCCGCCGCGGACCCGGCCAACCCGTACGGGGCAGCTCTGCCCTGGCCGCGGCGCAGCGATGACGACCGCAGGCCACTCCAGCGGGCGGCGGGCGCGTACGTCGTCCTGGTGGACGGCGACGCGGCGGTGTACCTGGAGCGTGGCGGCGCGACCCTCCAGGTGCTGTCACCCGCCGACGACGCCGGGGTCGCCACCTCGGCCCTTCGCGCCTTGGCCGTGCTCGTCGTCGACGGCCGCTTCCGGGAGCTCGTCGTAACGAAGATCGACGGGCAGCCCGTGGCAGAGTCCCCGTTCCGTGGCGCGCTCCTCGAGGCGGGCTTTGCGCCCGGCTACCGAGGGCTCACGCTCCGCCCATCCGGGGCGCCCGCGACGCTGACCCGTCGTTGATCGCGGGCTGACGCGACGTGCCCGAGGGCGACACGCTCCATCGGACCGCCGCCGGTCTTCGGCCCTACCTCGTTGGACGCACGGTGACCGCGGCACGGACTGGCGGCCCGGGCGCCGTCCCGCAGATCGAACGGGTCGTCGGCAAGGAGATCCGATCTGTCGAGGCGCTGGGCAAGAACCTCCTGATCCGCTTCGAAGGTGATCTCGAGCTGCGAACGCATCTCCGCATGAACGGCTCGTGGCATCGCTACCGGCCGGGGGAGCGATGGCGCCGGCCACCGTCGCGGGCACGGCTCGTGCTCGAGGTTCCGGGCGCCGTCGCGGTGTGCTTCGATGCCCCGGTCGTCGAATTGTTCGAGGAGCGCGCCGAGGCCCTCCACCCGGCCCTCGGCAGCCTCGGCCCGGACCTCCTCGCGCCCGACTTCGATGCCGGGGAGGCGGTGCGCCGGCTCCGTGCCCCGGAACGCCGCGACCTCTCGATCAGCGCCGCGCTGCTCGACCAGAGGGCGCTCGCCGGGATCGGCAACATCTGGCGTAACGAGACGCTGTTCGCCGAGCGGGTCGACCCGCTCGCCCGCGTTGGGGACCTCGACGACGATGCGCTCCGCCGGCTCGTCGACACGGCCCGCCGCAACTTGACGGCAAGTGCCGGGATCGCCCCGGGGCGCGCCGCCCCGATGCGGGTTTACCGGCGCACCGGACGGCCGTGTCCGCGGTGCGGGACAGCGATCCGGTCCGACCAGCTCCGCGGCGAGAACCCCCGCACGACCTACTGGTGCCCGACGTGTCAGGCTCGACCGTGATGGGCGCCACTCCGAGCGATCGGATGTACCCGATCCTGCCGTGCCGGGACCTTGGCGAGGCGATCGCCTTCTACGAGGCGCTGGGCTTCGAGCTCACGTTTCGCCAGCTCAGACCCAACCCGTATGCCGTCGTGGGCCGCGGCGATCTCCAGGTCCATCTCGCCGGGATCGACGGCTTCGATCCGGAAGGGTCGTATGCGAGCGTCATCGTCGTCGTGTCGGACCCGGACGAGCTGTACACCTCGTTCGCAACCGGGCTGCGCGCGGCCTATGGCCGACTGCCGGTCTCCGGGATCCCGCGGCTTGTCCGGCCGCGCAAGCGGTGGGGGACCGTGTACGGATTCAGCGTCGTCGACGTCGGCGGGAACTGGTTGCGGTTCTCCCGCATCGGCGAGACAGAAGAGGCGGTCGACGAGGCGGAGCCCGGGCTGGCGCGGGGCGTCGACGTCGCCGCACGGCTCGCCGACGCCCGCGGCGATGACGCGGGCGGTCTGGCGACCCTCGAACGCGCGCTCGCGAAGCACGCTGACGCCCCGGCCATCGAGCGAGCGCGAGCCCTTGCCTATCGGGCCGACCTCGCGGTTCGACTCGATCGCCGGCCGCTCGCCCGGGCTTCGCTCGACGAAATCGGGACGCTCGACCTCGATGCCGACGAGCGGGCCGGCCTCGCAGCGGAGGTGGACCACGTGGAGGCCCTGCTCCAATGACCGACATCGAGGTCACGACGCGGCCGCAGTCGGGCGGCTGGACGGCCACGGTGGTCGTCACCGATGCAGACGGATCCTCGAGCCGCCACGAGGTCGCCGTCTCGAGGGCGGTCCTCGATCGGCTCGCGCCGGGCGCGGATGATCCCGGCGACCTGGTCCGGCGCTCGTTCGCGTTCCTCCTCGAGCGGGAGCCGAAGGAATCGATCCTGCGCTCGTTCGACCTCCCCGTGATCGGTCGCTACTTCCCCGACTACGAGCGTGTGATCGCCGGCTGACGCTGGCCGGGCGCAACACCGGCGTGGCCGAAGCGTCACACTGCCAACCGGGAAGTCGAAGGCGCCCGCGGCGTGGCGCCGGAGGGGAACCGAATGACCGAGTCCGTCGCGAGCCTCGGAGTCACCGAAGCCCCCACCGCTGAGGGTGCTCGGCCTACGGCACACCTCCCGTTTGGCCATCTCCTCCGAATATCCCTTTACTGGCTGGGCCTCACCGCGATCGATGGTGCCGTCGGGCTGTTCGTCCAGAATCGCCTGAACTTCGGCGGGTTCGCAGACCCGCTCGAAGTGGGCCGGGTGACGTTCCTGATTTCGGTCCCCGCGGCACTGATTTCGATCCTGATCCAGCCAACGATCGGGTCGATCAGCGATTACACGATCAGCCGCTGGGGCAGGCGAAAGCCATACATCGTCATCGGATCGCTGCTCGACGTCGTATTCCTGGCCGGAATCGCGACCGCCAACAACGTCGTCGCTCTGGCCGCGTTCGTTGCCCTTCTGGCGTTTTCCACCAACGTCGCTCGTGGCCCTTTCCAGGGGTATGTCCCGGACCTGGTGGCGGAGAAGCAGGTCGGCCTGGCCAGTGCGATGGTCGGCCTCATGCAGGTCCTCGGGAACGTGACTGGGTTCGTGCTCGTCACCGTCGCCGTCCTGGGCGGAGCCATGGAGGCGGCGATCGCAGCGGTTGCCGTCGTCGAACTGGTCACGATGCTGGCTGTCGTCATTCGGGTCGGCCAGGGACAGCCACCCAAGGATCGGGCCGGCCGGTCGTGGACTTCCATCGCGGCCGAGACGTGGGGCACGGACATCCTCCGCGAACGGTCGTACGTCTGGATGCTGACGTCGCGCTTCTTCTTCCTCATGGGCGGCGCGATGCTGATCAATTACATCCTCGCCTACCTCAAGCAGTCCCATGGACTTGGCGAGGACCCGGCCAACCAGGCGAATCTCACCGTTCTCGTCGCCGTCGTCATTGCGAACGTGATCGCGATCGTCCCCGCCGCCCGGCTGTCCGACCGGATCGGCCGTAAGCCGGTCATCTACGGGAGCTGTGCTGTCGGGCTGACGGGCATCGTCGTCGCCGCATTCGCGCCGACAGTCCCGATCGCGATCCTGGGCGCGACGCTGTTTGGGGCGTCAGGTGGAGCCTTCCTCGCTGTGGACTGGGCGCTGATGACCGACATCATCCCGAAGGCTGCGTCGGGCCGGTACATGGGGCTCTCGAACGTCGCGACGACGTCGGCAACCCTTTTCGCGGTCGCGACGGGCGGTCTGCTCCTCGACGCCGCAAACGGGGCGTTCGGGTTGGGTGCCGGACCGCGCGCGGCGTACCTGCTGGGTGCCATCTACTACGTGGTCGCGGCGCTCACGCTGCGACCGGTGGTCGAACCCGCTCGCGGGAACGCCCAGGCGGGGCCAGAGGCTAGGCCTGCAATCCCAGGAATTCCCTGACCCGGCGATCGACGGCCCGCGGCGACCGCAACGAATCGAGCTGCCACGACGACGGGCGCAGCCAGCGGAACGGATCCGCCTGGCGGTAGAGCCACGGGACGAAGGCCCACGCGAAGACGAGGTAGTCGAGGCGGACCGGGCGTGCCCCGAACCCGAACAACGCCTGCAACTGGATGATCGTGAGCGGCAGCGTCACGATGCTGAGCAGCACCGACACACCGAGCCAGATGAGCCCCCACAGGCGGGTCCGCGGCGCCAGGATGAACCAGACGACGGCTGGCGCCCACTTCATCCACGTGGCGAGCGCCCACAGCAGCCCCCCGAGGCGTGGACCGGTGAACTGCGCAGCCCACAGCATCAGCGTCAGCTGCAGGTTGATGTTGCCCGTGTCGAGGTTCGCCCCGAACGGGAACGCGAGGAGCGTGACGATGACCGCAGTGGTGAGCGGCCGCCTCCTGTAGGCCCAGTGGATCGTCCACAGCAGCCCGAGGATCGTCGCCCCGCGCCAGACGAACCACGCCACGTCCCACGGCAGGAGCGCCCACGGCGCGAAGAGCGGCAGCATCCACGGCGCGTAGACGTAGGGCATGAATGGTCCACTCGGCACGTACGGGTTGCCGCCATTGATCCACAGGCGGACGCCTGCCCAGTAGGCGCGCGCATCGGCGCCGGCCGGCTCGCCACGCGCGAGCATGCCTGCCAGCAGGATCGAGAACGTCAGGCTCAGCAGCACGATCGCAGCGATCCGGCGCGGATCGCGCAGCCGCGAGGCCTCGCGCCGCAGCGCCCGACGGAACACGCCCGCGCGGCGGCGCGCGGGACGGTCGAGGACTGTCTTTGTCAGCTCTCCCCAGCCGACCCCGATTCGGCCTCGCCCGCTTGCCGAGCCAGGGACGGGGTGCAACCCCCTCGACTCATGCTCGTCGGCCATCGCGACGGCATTCTCGCACGGTCCCGAGCCGCGATGAGACCGACACCGCGTCGGCGTCCCTCGTCACGGTATGCTCACGCATCATTTGATGCATCCCAAAGGGAAGCCGTGGCCGAAGGTTCCGTCATCATCATCGGCGGTGCGGAGGACAAGGTCCGCGACCGGGTCATCCTGAACCGGTTCGCAAGCCTGGCCGGTGGTCGCGATGCGACCGTCGCGGTCATCTCGACCGCGTCGTCGCTCGGCGCCGAAGCAGGCGAGCGCTACCGGCACGTGTTCGCGGACCTTGGCATCGAGCGCGTCCGTCCGCTCCACGCGATCACGCGCCCGCAGGCCAACGACGAGAGCGCAGCGCGTGTCGTGAAGGATGCGACCGGCATCTTCCTGACCGGGGGCAACCAGCTCAGGTTGTCCTCGACGATCGGCGGGACGCGGCTTGCCGACGCGATCCTCGAGCGCTTCCGCAACGGCGCGGTCATCGCCGGGACATCGGCCGGGGCGAGCGCGATGAGCAGCCACATGATCGCCTTCGGTGCCTCCGGCGCGACGCCGAAACACCGCATGGCCCAGATCGCAGCCGGGCTCGGGGTGCTGCCCGGCGTGATTGTCGACCAGCACTTCCAGCAGCGGAACCGCCTGGGCCGCCTGCTCAGCCTGATCGCCCAGAATCCGAGCCTGCTCGGGCTCGGGGTCGACGAGGACACCGCCGGAGTCGTCGGCCCGGACCACATCATGGAGGTGATCGGGCGCGGCTCGATCACGGTCGTCGACGGAGCCGGCTCCGAGACCGACGCGTGGGAGATCCACGGCCACCGACCGCTCATGATCAGCGGCGTCGTGCTCCACTCGCTGCCCGCGGGATATCGCTTCGACCTGCGGCGCCGCCAGCGGATCGCGACGCCCGCCCTGCACGCACTGCCCGGCCGCGAGGCCGCATCGAGCTGATCGCCAAACCGACCGCGAACTAGGGGAGTCCCGTGGCCAAGACGCCGCCCGTCGCCAGGAGGAAGTCCGCTCCCGAAACGAACGGCGCCAGGCCGCGCCGGCGAGCCTCCGACACGTCAGGCGTGGCTCGGCCCGAACCCACGCTGCGCATTGTCGAGACGCGCATCCTGCGCGGCCCGAACTACTGGGCGCGCGAGCCCGTCGTCCGGATGCTGGTCGACCTCGGCGTGCTCGAGCAGTTTCCCTCGAACACGATCCCGAACTTCACCGACACCCTCGTCGAGCTGATGCCGACGCTCGAGGACCATGCCTGCTCGCTCGGGCGGCGGGGCGGATTCGTGACGCGGCTGCGCGACGGGACGTGGATGGGCCACGTCGCCGAGCACATCGCGCTCGAGTTCCAGAACCTGGCCGGGACCGACGTGCGCCACGGCAAGACCCGCTCCGCGGGCCCAACCGGCTACTACAACTGCATCTACGAGTACCGCGAGGAGCAGGTCGGGATCCGCGCCGGGATCATGGCAGTCGGGCTCGTCAACTACCTCGTCGCGCCGACCGACCCGACCCACCTCTTCGATTTCGCGATCGAGCTCGAAGAGCTGATCTCGCTCGCTGAGCGCCGCGCGTTCGGGCCGTCCACCCAGGCGCTGATCGACGAGGCGGTGAGCCGCGACATCCCGTTCATCCGCCTCGACCGCCATTCGCTCGTCCAGTTCGGCCACGGTGTTCACCAGGAGCGGATCCGCGCGACGATGACCTCGCGAACAGCGGCGATCGCCGTTGATGTCGCGTCGGACAAGAGCCTCACGAACCGCCTGCTCGACTCGGCCGGCCTGCCGGTGCCGAAGGCCGAGGTCGTCGAGGACGAGGAAGCCGCGGTGGGCGCCGCGAGCCGCGTGGGCTACCCGTGCGTCGTGAAGCCGCTCGACGGCAACCATGGGCGAGGGGTCCAGCTCGACCTGCGCGACGCCGACGCCGTGCGCGCGGCCTTTCCCGAGGCCCTGCGGCAGAGCCGCAACGGGGACGTCGTGGTCGAGTCGTACATCACCGGCAACGACTACCGCTGCCTCGTCATCGGCGGCAAGGTGGCTGCCATCGCCGAGCGCGTGCCGGCCTCGGTTGTCGCCGATGCGGAGCACACCGTCCGCCAGCTCGTCGACATCGCGAACGCCGATCCGCGGCGCGGCATCGGCCACGAGAAGGTGCTGACGCGGATCAAGATCGACGCCGCGGCCGAGGAGCTCGTCCGCGCCCAGGGGTTCGGGCTCGACGACGTACCGCCCGAAGGGACGCGGGTCAAGCTCGCACTGACCGGCAACATGTCGACCGGCGGCACGTCGATCGATCGGACCATCGAGGCCCACCCCGACAACGTCGAGATCGCCGAGACCGCGGCACGGATCGTGGGGCTCGACGTGGCCGGCATCGACTTCATCTGCCCTGACATCGCGACGCCCGTGCGCGAGACCGGCGGCGGGATCGTCGAGGTGAACGCGGCGCCCGGGTTCCGGATGCACACCCACCCGACGGAGGGCGAGCCGCAGTATGTCGCCAAGCCCGTCATCGATTCACTGTTCCCACCCGGGACCACGGCGCGCATCCCGATCGTCGCGGTGACCGGCACGAACGGCAAGACGACGACGGTCCGGATGATCGCCCACATCCTCAAGCTGATGGGCCGGCGGGTCGGGATGACGTCGACGGACGGCATCGTGGTCGATGGTCGGTTGATGAAGAAGGGCGACATGAGCGGCCCGAAGTCGGCGCTGATGGTCCTCCAGAACCCGACCGTCGACACCGCCGTGTTCGAGGTCGCGCGAGGCGGCATCCTCCGCGAGGGCCTCGGCTACGATCGCAACGACGTGGCCGTCGTGACCAACGTCAGCGGCGACCACCTGGGCCTCGGCGGAATCGATTCAATTGGCCAGCTGGCGAACGTCAAGGGCGTCATCGTCGAAGCGGTGCCACGCTCGGGCACCGCGGTTCTCAACGCCGACGACAGCCACGTCTACCGGATGGGCCGCCACTGCCGTGGCAGCGTGGTGCTGTTCACGATGTCGACGACGAAGGGCGAGGACGGCTTCGACCGTGTCGACGGGCATACCGGCCGCGGCGGGGCGGCATTCTGCCTCGAGCCATCTCAGCAGGGCGAGCTGATCGTGCTCCGCCATGGGCCGCGCACGATGCCGGTCCTGTACACGCACTTGATCCCCGCCACCTTTGGCGGGAAGGCGCGCATGAACGTGGCGAACGCGCTCGCGGCCGCGGCCGCGGCGTGGGCCTCGGGTGCGCACCTGCACGACATCCGGCAAGGGCTGCGCACCTTCTCGACGTCGTTCTTCCAGGCGCCCGGCCGGCTCAACCTGCTCGACGTCGGCGGGATCCGGCTCGTCATCGACTACTGCCACAACGTGGACGGCATGCGCCAGCTCGCCGACTTCGTCGAACGGATGATGATCGACTCGCAGAGCAAGGCCGGGCGGATCGGCCCGGCGGGCAAGCCGGCTCGCGTCGGGCGAGCGATCGGGGTGATCGGCATCCCGGGCGACCGCCGCGACGATGACCAGCGCGAGTATGGGGCGATCGCCGCGACCGCTTTCGACGAGATCATCGTGCGCGAGGACAAGAACCTGCGCGGACGCCAGCCGGGCGAGACCGCCGGACACGTGATCGAGGGCGTGCGCTATGCGCGTGCGAACGGCGAGGTGCGGGTTGGCAAGCACGAGAAGGTGCTCGACGAGATGTCCGCCGTCCGGACCGCGCTCAGGCGCGCCGGCTCGGGCGACCTCGTCGTGTGCTGCGTCGACGACGCGATTGCCGTCTACCGCGAGGCGATGACGCTCGCCGGCCAGGCCCGCGGCGGCACGGCCTTCGCCGACCCCGGCGAGTTGGAGGCCCCCGAGGGCTGACCGCCTTGCGCAGCGGCATACGATTCGGCTGTCGCGGCTGACGATCTCGCAGCGAGGGGCCCGCGTCGCGGCCGATGGGGGAGGTTCAGCATGCGTCGGGGGACGAGCGTCGCCGCTCTGGTCGCGGCAGCCGTCGTCGTGGTCGGCTGCAGCTCTGGCGGCGAGGAGGCCGCTTCTCCACCAGCGGCGGGCGGGAGCGTCGCGAGTCTCACGGGCGACCCCTGCAACCCGCCCCGGCAGGACGGCGTGACCTTGACCTTCGTCTCGTTCGGCGGCGCTTACCAGGATGCCGAGAAGCAGGCATGGCAGCAGCCTTACACGGAGCTCACCGGCGTCCAGTTCGCGAACGACGAGAACTCCTCGAACGCGACGATCAGGGCGCAGGTCGAGTCCGGCCAGGTCACCTGGGACGTCGTGGACGTCGGCAACGACTTCGGGCTGGACGCCCACCAGGACCTGCTCGAGTCACTCGACTACTCCCTGATCCCGCGCGACGAAATGAACGCGGACCTGGGCGTCACTGACTATCGGGTGCCGGTCATCACGTACGGTACCGTGCTCGCCTACAACACCGACGAGACCGGCGGTCAGGCCCCGGCCGGCTGGGCGGATTTCTTCGACACGTCGAAGGTCCAGGGCAAGCGCGGCGTCTGGGATTACCCAACAGGGGGGATCTTCGAAATGGCCTTGCTGGCCGACGGCGTCGCCCCCGCCAACCTGTACCCGCTCGATCTCGAACGGGCGGCCGCAAAGCTCGACGCCATCAAGGACGAGATCGTCTTCTGGGGATCCGGCGCGGAGTCGAGGGAGCTGATCGGCTCCGGCGAGGTTGCCATGTCGATGATGTGGAACGGTCGGACGTGGTATGCGATCCACGAGGACAACCGGCCGGTCGAGATCCAGTGGAACCAGCAGATCATCAGTGCCAACTACTTCGTCGTGCCCAAGGGAACGCCGAACCGGGACGCGGCGATGCGGTTCATTGCGTGGACGGCGTGTGCCGAGAACAATGCCGCGCCCTCGACGTACATCCCGTATGGGCCAACGAACCTCAACTCGGAACCCGATCCCGCGATGGTCGAAGACCTGGCGGTCAACCATGCCGATGAGAACACCGCGTACTTCGATGACGTCTACCTGGTCGACCATTTCGACGAGATCGACGCGGCCTGGCAGGACTGGAAAGCCCGCTGACCGCCTCGGCAGTTTGACTGGCCAGCGCACAGCATGACCGAGCTCGCGGTCCCCGCGACCGAACCGCGCAGGAGCGTCGCCGACCTGCTCGCCAACCGCTGGGCGCTGCTCGTCCTGCCGGCCGCGGCCTTCCTCGTCGTCTTCTTCCTGGCGCCACTGATCGAGATGAGTGCGCGAAGCGTGACCGAGCCTGTCGGCGCGGACTTGTCGAACTACACGAGGTTCTTCGAGCAGGAGGCCTACATACGGGTCCTGACCAACACCTTCTGGATCGCGAGCCTGACGACCGCGGTCTGCCTGCTGATCGGGTTCCCGTTCGCCTACCTCATGACGGTCGTGCCCGGCCGGATCGCAGGCGTGCTCCTGATCGCGGTGTTGCTGCCGTTCTGGTCCAGCCTCCTGGTGCGGACCTTCGCCTGGCAGGTGATCCTGCGCGACACGGGGATCATCAACAGCTTCCTGGTGGATACCGGCCTGGTCCCGGAGCCGCTGCCGCTGATCCGCACGACCACCGGCGTCATCATCGGCATGTCGCACATCCTGCTGCCCTTCATGGTCCTGCCGATCTGGGCGGTGCTACGGCGGATCGACCCGGAGTACAGCCGTGCGGCAGCCAATCTCGGCGCATCGCCGGCGACGGCGTTCCGACGGATCGTCCTGCCGCTCAGCCTGCCCGGCGTGCTCGCGGGCTGCCTGCTCGTGTTCGTCCTCGCGCTCGGCTTCTACATCACGCCGGCGCTCCTTGGCGGTCCGCGGGACCAGATGATCAGCCAGTTGATCGTCGAGCAGGTGGAACGGCAGCTCGACTGGGGGTTCGCGTCGGCCATCGCCGTGCTGCTCATGGCCGCCACCTTCGCGATGCTGTTCGTGGCGTCACGAGCGGTTCGCCTGGGCGACGTGTTCGGCAGCGCGGTGGAGGACTGATGCAGTGAGCGACTCGTGGCGCCAGCCCCGCCGGATCCTGATGGCCGCGCTGGGCACGCTGACGGTTCTGTACCTGATCGCTCCGACCCTCGTGATCGTCCCGATGAGCTTCAGCGAGACGAGGATCCTGAGCTTCCCGCCGCAGGGTTTCACACTCGAGTGGTACGAGCGGATGTTCACGGACCGGCAGTGGTCGTCGGCCATCGCGAACAGCGTCCAGGTCGCCATCCTCACGACGATCCTGGCGACCGTGCTCGGGACGCTCGCCGCGCTTGCGCTGACACGCGGCCGCTTTCCGGGCGCGACGGCGGTGAACGGCCTGATCCTGGCGCCGCTCATCGTGCCGGTCGTGATCGTCGCGATCGGCATGTTCTCGCTCTACGTCCGCTGGCGGATCGGAGGCTCTCTCGTTGGGCTCGTGCTCGCACACACCGCGCTCGCGGTGCCGTTCGTTGTCGTCAGCGTGTCGGCCAGCCTCCGCACGATGGACCGGAACCTCGAGCTGGCCGCGGCGAACCTGGGAGCCAACCCGCGTCAGACCTTCAGGCGAGTCACGCTCCCGATCATCCTGCCCGGCGTGATCGCCGGTGCGATCTTCGCCTTCATCACCTCGTGGGACGAGGTCGTGGTCGCGATCTTCCTCACATCGGCCCGGTTCCGGACGCTACCCGTCGAGATGTGGGAGCAGGTCCGCCAGGCTGTCGACCCGACCGTCGCCGCGGTTGCGACGACGCTCCTCGTCGTGACGACGGTGCTGCTCATCCTGCTGGTGTGCGCCGCCCGGTGGGCCCGGCGGGCGGCCCGGCCGTTCACCCGGCGCAGGCGCCCAGGACGGGGTCGTGCTCCGAAACCTCCGGAAGGCCGTTCGCTCGTGGCCACGGACGACGGACCCGAGGTCCCGCAGGCGAGTTCTGCACGCTCCCGGTTCGGGATCGGGCGACGCGAGCTCCGCAGATCGCGGCCGACCGTCGGCGCTGCCCGGTGCACCTGACCGCGTCGAGGCACGCCTGTCCCGCTCCAGATGCGGTTCGGCACGAGACCAGCGGCGCTATCGGCGCCTGTCGGTGGTCAGCAGCAGCGCATTGCGCTTGCACGTGCCGTGGTCTTCAGGCCCTGCCTGCTGTTGATGGACGAGCCGCTCGGTGCGCTGGATCGGAAGCTCCGCGAAGCGCTCCAGCTCGAGATCGTGCGCGTCGGCCGCGGCCTCGGGGCGAGCATCCTCTACGTCACCCACGACCAGGAAGAAGCCCTGCTGATGAGCGACCGGATCGCGATCTTCAATCAGGGCCGGATCGAACAGCTCGGGAGCGGCGAGGATCTCTACGACCGACCTGCCACGTTGTTCGTCGCCGAGTTCATCGGCGAGTCCAACATCATCCGCGGTCGCTTCGAGCGAGACGGAGGTGCGGCAGGTTGGGTCGTGCGGGAGCCTTGGCGCTGCCAGGTCGGCCCGGGCTCGGTGGAGCGCGCGTCCCTGGCTGGTGGCGCGGCCGTGGGGCTCGTCGTTCGACCGCAGCGGATGCGGATCCTTGCGCCGACGGACAACCCGCCATCGAATGCAAGCGTCGTGGACGGCGTCGTCGACGAGGTGCTCTATCTGGGCGCGGACCGGAAGTACGGGCTGCGCCTCGCGGACGGGCAGCGCGTGATCGTGCGTGAGCAGCGCGATGGCAACGAGCGGGTGTGGGCGCGTGGTGCCGCAGTGCGTGTCGCCTGGGCCGTTGACGACGGGGTGCTCCTCGCGGATCCGGCCGGCTGAGTCGCCGAAGTCTGGCGCGGTTTTCGTCAGCGTCCGCGGCACGGGCTGAGCTCCCGTTCGTACGTCCCTAGCAAGGCGGACCGTTACCGTTGATGAACGACCCTGTTGCCGCATCGACGCTCGCCACAGTGGGCATCCACCAGATCCTCGAACGCCGCCTGATCGCCTGAGCGGGCTCGCTCCACGAGATCTCGGTCCATGCCGACCCCTCGGTGCGCCGCGGTCGACAACCGCGGTCTACCCAAGATGAGAGTAGGCCCCGCCCGGATCGTTCACTGGCAGGAAAAACATGGCGGACGCGCGTACGTACTGGGCGCTTGGCGCCTTTTGGCGTGCTTACTCGACCTCGTCGTCGGGAGGGCTCGGGGCCTTCGACGGGATGTTGAGCACCCAGCCGAGCGCTGGGTCCCAGCCGATCATGCCCTGAACGGTGCGGCCCTCGACATCTGCGACCGCCGGCTCGCCGAAGACGAAGTTGGGGCGGGCGTCGACGATCGGCATGCGATCGCCGCTTCGGCGTGACGAGTCCACCTCGACGTGCCGGGGCAGCCGGTCCCGGTACATGGACGGAGCATGGCGCAGGAGGCGTTGCAACGATCCGAATGCGGCTTGTGCCGCTCGACGCGCCAGCCCGATCCACGCGGGTGATGCCGGGAAGTTGCATCGCCCGGGAAAGGATGAGTCGAACAGACGTGCTTGGCCGCGCCCGCTCAGCCTCGCCGTGGCCGCGGCTGCAGTCGAGGCACGAGTTCGGTCAGCTCCGACGCCACGTCGACTGGCCGCCCACCCATCGACGACAGCAGCTGGAAGACGCCTTCGCGGTCCTCGTGGCACATCAGCACGATCACCCGCGGGCTGTCGGGCCGTGCCCCATCGCCTGCCGGCGCCGGGCCGGTTCCGTTGAGCTCGGCGCGCAACGCCGCGGTCTCCGACTCGTAAATGGGCACCGCCTCGCGCTTCACGCCACCGGCGCTGATCCCCGCGAGGATCTCGCCGACCACCGATGACCGGGTGCGCCCGCGCAGGTACTTGAGCGTCTCCTTGATCGCGACCCGCTGGGCCCGTTTCGCGGCGATCAGCCCGATCCCGCGGAGCGTGTCGTCGGGGCGATCGCCGGCGGTCCCCACGATCGCCGTGATCGGGGCGGTGCGACCGGCCGCACCGGCGGCGATCCCCTCGGCGACATCGAGCACGGCCGCGACGCCAGCTTCGTTGTGGGCGAAGTCGACGATCACGACGCGCTGGCCGACCCGGAACAGGTTGAGTCGCCCCGGCGACAGTTCCGACGACGGCCGGAAGTCGACCAGGCCGCGGCGGACCTGTTCGATCGTGGCGCCCAGACCGCGGGCGGCGCCGGCGGCGGCCATCACGTTCGCCACGTTGTGGCGGGCGATACCGCCGATCGTGATCGGGACGCGGGCAACGTCGACGATCTTCCGCGCGTTGCGTCCCTCGAGCTCGTACAGGTCAAGGCCGTCGCGCAGGACGTAGCCGCGGCCGCCACCGGCCGCGTGGCGGCGGACGAGGGCTGTCCCGTCCGGGACGATCGAGAACAAGGCGATCTGGCCGCGGACTCGGCGGCGCACGGCGGCCACGAGCGGATCGTCGGCGTTGAGCACGACCCAGCCGTCGGGCTTCGTGATCCGGGCGATGACCGACTTGACCTCGGCGAGCTCGGGGAGCGTGTGGATCCCCTGGAGGTCGAGGTGGTCCGAGGAGACGTTCGTCAGGACGCTGGCGTCGTTCGATTCGTAGCCGACCCCGCGCAGGACGATCCCGCCACGGGCCGTCTCGAGGACGCCGACCTGGACATCGCTCCGCGCGAGGACCATCGCGGCGCCACCGGGACCCGTCCAGTCGCCGGCGTCGACCATGCGCTCGTCGACGAGGACGCCGTCCGAGGTCGTCGTCCCGACCTTCCGGCCCGCGTGGACGAGAATGTGGGTGATCAGCCGCGTCACCGTGCTCTTGCCGTTGGTCCCGCTGATCGACACGATCGGGATCCGCCGGTCTTCATCGCGAAGCCACGGCGGCGGCGTCGTGCTCGCCTCGCCGATCCGCGCGGACCATCGGGCGACGGCCCGCTCCTGGCGGCCGGTCAGCTGGGCGGTTCGAGACGGCGACACATCGCGTTCGGCGAGCGCAAGCGCCGCCTCCGCGATGGTCCGTGCACGCTCCTCGCCCGACCACGGGAACGTCACGATCCAGTGCCCCGGGTCCGACGAGCGGTGGACGGCGACCCCGCCGACGCCCTCACCGTGGTCGGACCGCAGCCGGCGGACCCACGCGACGATCGCGACGACCGGATCGGGCGCGGCTCGTGCCGGGACCGTCGCACCGAGCCAGACGAGCGCGTGCCGGCCCGGTTGGCGCTCGCCGTAGAACGTACGCCGGCGTCCGATGGCCAGCTCGACTTTCACCACCGGCTCGAGCCGGTAGACGTTGGGTCCCTCGAGCAGGCGGATCTCGATCAGGCGCACGGTCCCGGCAGGATAGCAAGCGGGCTAGACTGCCCGCGATGCCCGTCACCCCCCCTCCGACCGACGGCGACCTTGCAACGCTGCGCGCTGGCATCGAACGGGACCTGCCGGCCTTCCTCGCCGACCTCGAGCACCTGGTGAACATCGACTGCGGCAGCTACGTCCCGACGGGCGTCGACGAGGTCGGGCGCTGGACGGGGGAGTTCATGGAGACCATCGGCGCCCGCGTCGAGTACCGGCCGGATCCCGACGGACGCCTGGGCAGCACGGTGGTCGGCACCTTCGACGGCCGCGCAGGTGGTGCGCGGGTCCTGCTCATCGGCCACATGGACACCGTGTTCGAGCCGGGCACCCCGACCGCCCGACCCTTCCGCAGGGACGGCAACATCGCCACTGGGCCGGGTGTGACCGACATGAAGGCCGGGCTCCTCGCGGGGCTGTACGCGCTGCGGGCGATCGGGGACGTGCCGTTCGAACGCCTGACATTCATCGCGAATCCCGACGAGGAGGTCGGGTCGCCGACGTCGACGCCTCATATCCGCGCGGCGGCCGCGAACGTCGACGTGGCGCTCGTCCTCGAGTGCGGCCGCGCCAACGGGGACATCGTATCGTCGCGCAAGGGCATCGCCGATATCCGGATCGTGGTCCACGGCCGTGCGGCGCACGCGGGCATCGAACCCGAGAAGGGCCATCACGCCATCCTCGAGGCGGCGCGCATCGTGCGCGAGGCGCAGGCCCTGAATGGCCGCTGGCCCGGCGTGACGTTCAACGTGGGCACGATCCACGGCGGCACGCGACCCAATGTCGTTCCGGACCGCTGTGAGCTCGCGATCGAGGCGCGGTCGGTGACCGGCGACGGCCTCGACACGGCGATCGCGGCGATCCGCGAGCTGGCGGCCACGACCGTCGTCCCGGGCACGACGATCGAGGTGTTGACCGAGTTCTCATGGCGGCCGATGGAGAAGACGGACCGGTCGGCAAGGCTCGTCGAGCACACGCAGACCGTTGCCGAGCGGCTCGGGTTCACCGTGCACGACGCCCCGACCGGCGGGGCAAGCGACGCCAACACGACGGCCGGCATGGGTGTCCCGTCCCTCGACGGCCTCGGGCCGGTGGGCGGCAACGATCACGCCCCGGCGGAGTACCTCGAGGTCGACTCGATCGTGCCGCGCACGGCGATGCTCGCCGGCCTGCTCCTCGAGATCGCCGGCGACCCGGTCGTCCTCGAGTGGCGCGCCGCGGCCGACCCGCGCGAATGACGTCTGCGAGCCGGCGCCGCATCTCGTCGGGCGGCCCATGGGAGGCGACCGCGTCCTACAGCCGGGCGATCGTCGTGGGCGACACCTGCTGGGTCGCGGGCACGACCGACGCCGGCCCCGACGGCCGCGCACGCCATGCCGACGACGTTGCCGCTCAGGCCGGGGCGGTCTTCGACATCATCGAAGGGGCCCTCACGCAGGCGAGGTTCGCCTTCGCCGACATCGTGCGGCTGCGCATGTTCATCACGGACATGTCCCGAGCAGGTGAGCTCATGGCGGTCCAGGCCGAGCGCTTTCGCGACATCCGGCCCGCGGCCACGCTCGTCGAGGTCTCGGCGCTCATCGACCCGTCGCTGCTCGTCGAGATCGAGGTCGACGCCCAGCGCGGCTGAGGCCCCGCGCCTACTCGGGCAGCGCCGCGAACCCGGAGGCACGAGCCAGGATCACGATCGCGACCGCGACGAAGAGACCGAGGAGCAGGTTCCGCCGCCTGGCAGTGATTGCCAGGCAGGCAAACACCGCGACCCATTCGATCCCGATGTAGAAGGCCGGCGGTCCATCGTCGGGAGTCCGCACCATGACCGCAACCGCCGCGAGCGCCGCCAGCACCGCCGGGCCGACGAGCTGCAGGTAGGCGATCGCGACCTTCGGCAGGCGGTCGAGCGCCGGCGCGAGGAGCCCGAGTGCCCGGGTCGGATACGTCACCGCGAACATCAGGATTGCGAGCGGCACGAGCTCCGTGCTCATCGCTCGCGCTCCGGCTCGTCCTTCACCTTCGTGCCCGGCATCGCGAACCGCTCGGCGGAGGCCGGCGTGCCAAGCGGCGCCCGCTCGGGAGCGAGCGTCTCGGGGACAAGCAGCCCGACGAGCGGACCGATGACCCCGCCGGCCACCACGCCGGTTGCCGGTTCGAGCCCCAGTGCCGGGCTGACGATCAGCGCCCAGCCGACGCCGATCGCCGCGCCGGCGAACGCGGCAACGAGCTCCCTCCGGCCCGTGATCAAACCGACGGCCAGTCCGATCATCGCGGCCGGGAAGATGATATCGACCCCGAAGCGGCCTGGCTCGGGGATCGACCCGCCGGCGTACACGCCGGCGAGCGTGGCAAGGTTCCACGGGATGAACGTCGATCCGAGCGCACCGATCCAGTAGCCGGTCTCGTCCGCCCGTCCAAGCCGCCGGAAGTGGGCGAGCGACACGGCGAACGCCTCGTCGGTGAGGAGGTGTGCCATCCCCGCTCGGCGCGGCCGGGGCACGTCACTCAGCCACGGCCCGAGCGCCGCGGAGTAGAGGAGGTGGCGCGCGTTGAGCAGGAACGTGAGCAGCAGGATCGCCGGCCAGGCCAGCCCGGCGGTCACGTAGCCGACCGCGGCGAACTGGGCGGCCCCGGCGAACACGATCGTGCTCATCGCCATGGCCTCGAGTGGGCTGAAACCAGCCTCCCTGGCCGACAACCCGTAGACGAAGCCAAAGCCGATCGCCGAGACGGCGATCGCCAGCGATTCGACGAGGAGCCGCCGCCGACTCGCCTCGAGGGTGATGGGGCCGGGTTCGGAGGTGGCGGGTCCGGTCGCCCTGCCTAGCGCAGGAACGTCTTCGCGCATTCCCCGTCGCACACGACGAAGAGCGCGTGCTTCTCGGCGGCGTAGCCAGCTACGTGAAGGAGCCCGCGGCAACCCTGCGTCGGGCATTTCCAGACCCACCAGCGCTCGTTGTCGTTGAGCGGCGTCGTCTCGCCAGCCAGCGTCTCGCCGAGGTCCGGGCGGGCCTCGACGAGCTCCTTGACGCTCGTCGCGCGTTCGCTTTCGGTCTCGCTGGTGTACGGGTAGTTCTGGCCGACGTTCGAGGTCACCCGGGCCTCCGCGGTTGTCAGAAAAGGACCGGTGGCGGCGTCGTGTGAGCGCAGCCTGCCACCGGCCGAACGGCAGTATCGCACACTGCTCGTGCGACCCGACTTAGCCCGGTCCGGCGTCGAAGAGCGCGGTTCCCTCGGGCCCGGACACGTAGTGCTCGTCGCGTCGGAGCTGGGCGAGCGGGATCAGGGCAACGCCCAGCAGGACCAGAGTCGCAACGAACATCGCGTCGATGCCGCCGATGTCCGCGGCTGCACCGCCGATCACCGCCCCGATGATCTGGCCGATCGCCAGGAACACCGAATACAGGCCCATGATCGCGCCGCGGTCGGTCGGGAAGCGCTCGGACACGTCGGCCAGTAGGCCGAGCGCGGCCGGGGTCGCACCAGCCAGCACGAACAGGCCGAAGGCTGCGACGAGACCGGCCGCCAGGGCGAGCACCGGCGCGAGCCCGGCGGAATGGTTGATGACCAGCCCCGCGCCGACCAGCACAGCGCCCCCGAGGATCCCGTAAAGGATGATCGTCGTGCGCCGGAAGCGCTTGAAGCGATTCCCCCAGTACAGCAGCCCCACGCCGAAGATCACCCCGACGACCAAGGCTCCGAGGCTGATCTGCCATGGTTCGAACCCGCCGTGCAGGAGCTGGTCGGGATGCTCGGGGTTCGCGGCGGTCAGCTGGAAGATCGACTGGCTGAACCACAGGCCGATCGACGCGTTGACCGCGATCCAGGTGGGCGCGAGCAGCCAGACGTGCGAGCTCCGCAGCAGCTCAACGTAGCGGTGCACGCCGTAGTGCTTCTCGGTGAGCGTCTGAGCCTCACCGGCCGGATCACCCACGCCCCGCCAGTAGATGAGGAAGGAGACTCCGTAGACGAGCGCATTGAGCAGGAAGGCAGCCGGACCGATCGCGGCGAAGAGCACCGGCGCCACGACGATCCCGGCCGCGAGGCCCAACAACGTCGCGCCCTCGAAGCGGGCAGCCGTGCGTCCGCGAAGCGCCTGGTCGTTGGCGGTCACCATCGCGATGTAGCCGAGGATTGACGGCACACTCGCGGCCGTCGACGCACCCTCCAGCCAGCGCGTGCCGCCGAGGACCAGCAGGTTCGTGGTGAACGCCGTGAGGATTACCGCGACCGCGCCGAAGACCGGACCGTAGAGCATCACCTTGTGGTGGCCGATGCGGTCGGACAGGGCGCCGAAGAACGGCGAGAGGACGAGCTCCGCCAGGTAGAACGTGGCCGCGAAGACGCCGACGGTGAAGGCGTCGACCTGCTGGCCCGGCAGCTTCGCGAGGTACGCAGCGAGCATCGCTCCCGTGAGGCCGGTGCTGAAGCGGAGCGTGAACGTGCCGCCGATGACGGCCCACAGGGAACGATCCATTCCCGCAAAGCGTAGCGGCTTGCGGCCGCGTGCTCCCCGTATCATTCCCGCAACCGAAGGGGTGGGAGGAGGCGTCCATGGGCCGCGTCGCGGTCATCACCGATTCGGCGTCGGATCTCGATCCCGCGGAGGCCGCGGAGGCCGGGATCTCCGTCGTGCCGCTGATCGTGACCTTTGGTCCCGACAGTTACCGCGCCGGGGTCGAGATGTCGACCGAGGCATTCTGGGAGCGGATGACCGCCCCCGGCGCGCCCCTCCCGACGACCGCTGCGTCCAGCCCGGGTGACTTCCGCGACGCCTATGAGGCGTCTTTCGCCGACGGCGCCGAGGCCATCATCTCGATCCACGTCGCCGGCACGTTGTCGGGCACGATCAAGAGCGCCCAGATCGCCCGCGAGATGCTCAAGGAGCGCGAGATCCACGTCGTCGACTCTCAGGGCGCGTCGAAGGCGCAGGCAATCCTCGCCCGGATCGCCGTCGCCATGGCCGCGGACGGCACGGCGCCCGTCGAGATCGCCGAGTACCTCTCGCTTCGCGCGTCAGACCTGCGGATGTACGTCGCGCTGGAGACCCTTGAATACCTCAAGCGAGGCGGACGAATCAGCGGAACCAGGGCCGCGATCGGGACGCTGCTCTCGGTCAAGCCGATCATCGCGGTCGAGGCGGGCGTGGTCGACACCGCGGATCGCGTCCGGACGCGGGCGAAGGCGCGCGAGCGCCTGATCGAGATGATCACCGCGCGCCCGATCGAACGACTCGAGATCCTCCATACGGTGACACCTGACGTGGAGGCGTTCCGCGACGAGGTCGTCGCGCGCGCTACAGGCAGCCTCGACCCGGCGACCGTCACGATCGGCCTCGTCGGGGCATCGGTCGGGCCGCACCTGGGTCCTGGCTGCCTGGGCGCAGCGGTTCTCTACGAGGCCGGCACCTGACTCCGAGGCGTTGGCCGCGGCCAATACCCGGCGGGTGTTGCCGCGTCGACCACGATTTCGGTCGTGGATGCACTCCAGCGGAACGCGATCTGGCCTCGCTGGCAACGCATCAGCCCGAACCAGTGGTCCGATGGCCCTCGCGACGGATTTCGTGGCCTTGCCGGCAACGGCGGGCAGGACTTTCGACGCGCGGACGGTTGCAGCAAGGTTGCCGTAACGTTGTCACACGGTGACCAGATCGGACAATGAGTCCGGCGACCCGGCTATACTCGATGCCTTGAAATCATCCGCGCGCCGTCCCGTCCGCCGTCAGCAACCGGGGCGGGGTCCTGCGCCCGTGGGGTCGTCCGGGAGACGACCCGTCTCGAGGTGGCACCGGCCACCCCTCCCGGAGGTTTCCGCTCCATGACGACCGAACACGCTGCCGTCCAGATCAATCCCTGGACGGTTGCGCAACGGCAGTTCGACCTCGCCGCCGAACGACTCAATCTCGATCCGGGCCTTCGCCGCGTGCTGCGCCAGCCGCGCCGTGAGCTCACCGTCCACTTCCCGGTGAAGATGGACGACGGGAGCGTCCAGGTGTTCACCGGGTACCGCGTCCAGCACAACCTGGGCCGTGGTCCGGCGAAGGGCGGAATCCGCTACCACCAGGATGTCTCGCTCGACGAGGTCAAGGCCCTCGCGATGTGGATGACGTGGAAGTGCGCCGTGGTCGGCATCCCGTACGGCGGCGGCAAGGGCGGCGTCATCGTCGACCCCAAGAAGCTCAGCCAGAAGGAGCTCGAAGGGCTGACCCGTCGGTTCGCGACCGAGATCGAGGTCCTCATCGGCCCGGAGCGAGACATCCCGGCGCCGGACGTGAATACGAACGCCCAGGTCATGGCCTGGATCATGGACACCTACTCGATGCACCAGGGCCATACCGTCCCGGGCGTCGTGACCGGCAAGCCGATCAGCCTCGGTGGATCGGAGGGTCGCAACGAGGCGACGGCCCGTGGCTGCGTTTACACGATCATCGAGGCTGCGAACCATCTCGGGCTGGATCTCAAGGGCGCGAAGGTCGCGGTCCAGGGCTTCGGCAACGCCGGCTCGATCGCGGCACGCCTCATCTCGGACGAGGGCGCCACGGTCGTTGCCGTATCCGACTCGACGGGCGGGATCCTGAACCCGGACGGACTCGACATCGGCCGCGTCGTCGGCTGGAAGCAGGAGCACGGGACCGTGCAAGGCTTCCGGGGCGCGCAGGAGATCACGAACGAGGAGATCCTCGAAGTCGACTGCGACGTCCTGATCCCGGCGGCCCTCGAGAACCAGATCACGGCCCGCAACGCCGGTCGGATCAAGGCGAAGATCGTGGCCGAGGCCGCAAACGGCCCGACCACCCCAGAGGCCGACGACATCCTCCACGCCAACGGCGTGTTCATCATCCCCGACATCCTGTGCAACGCCGGCGGCGTGACGGTGAGCTACTTCGAGTGGGTCCAGGACCTCAACCGCGACCACTGGACCGAGGAAGTTGTCAACCAGAAGCTGCTCGCGATCATGACGAAGGCGTTCCACGAGGTCCTCGAACTCAGTCATCGCGAGGACGTCAACGAGCGCACGGCCGCCTACCTCCTCGCAGTCGAGCGCGTGGCCGACGCCACCTCGATGCGCGGCCTCTACCCGTAGGCCAGCTTCGCGGTTGGGCTTCGCCATTGCTCGCGTAGCGAGCGTTGCAGCGAACCGTTCTTTAAGTTTGCCCGCCGATTGCGAGCAGGAACGCGATGCACGCCCCGAACTGCTCGCCTGGGCGAGCAGTGCTGCGGAAAGCGACCCTCACAGCCTCGCCAGTGCTCGCTGGGCGAGCAGCGGCTCGAGGTCGCCCACGGTCACCCTATATCGCTTGACACTATATCAGTACGCGATATAGTTCGGCCATGACCTCGGCCAGCGCGACGATGGCGATCCCCGGGGCGGAAGGGCCGTCGCGGCGCGTCCGTCTCGCCGGCCTGCTGGGTGTCGTCGGCGGCACCCTTCTGCTCCTCGCGTTCGTCGCCGAGATCCCACCGTGGCTCAGCGACGTCCGCCTCGCGCTGTTCTTCATCGGTGCCATCGCAGTTGCCGCGGCCACCTATCCGCTGCTTGCCAGGACGGGGCTGGGAGTCACCCGCGTCGCCGTCGGGTTGGTGCTCGTCGCGAATGCCTGGGGGCTCGCGATGGGCGCCATCTCGGCGGCGCTCTCGATCCCGGTCGGGCCCGGGACGTTCGGCGTGGTCTATTTCTGGGCCGGGCTCGCGTGGTGGCTGGCCGACGCCTTCTTCGGATTCGTCGCGGTCCGCCTCGGCGGCTGGGCGAAGCTTGGCGCACTGGCCCTTGGCGTGGGGTCCGTACTCGCAATCACCGGCATGGATCGGCTCGAGCTGACGACGCGCGACAACCCCACGATCTTCCTCCCGCTCTCGATGACGGGCATCGCGCTGAACGGCCTCGGGTGGATCGTCCTCGGACTGTGGCTCGCGATCGGCCGCCGGACCGACGCAGGCGCCTAGTTCTGGCGGAGCGCCGGCATCGGCAGCGGCATGTTCAGCGTGGTCGCACCGACGCCCATTCCGCCCTCGCACGAGTTCGGCGGCTGCGTCGTCACGCCACGGGTCGACGGCCGCTCGGCGGCCCAGAACATGAACCCAAGCAGCCCCGGCGTCCGACCGGTGAGGCTCGGATGCGGGAGCACCTTCTGGACGTAATTGGCCGTAGCCTTCGTCACCGATTCGGCGTAGTTGTTGCATTCAGGGCGGACTTGTGAGCCCTCGGCGACGTACAGCGACGCCGCAAATTTCGCAGGCGCCAGCGGCCCGACGGCCGGGTTGTACTGGGGCTTGCCGTCGATGTGCTCCTGCCAGTTCGCGATCGCCGTGCTGGCACTCGGCTGGCGTGCGGGGACCATGGCGTTCGCGTAGTCGAGGACCGGCGTGTCGGTCCGCAGCCAGTCCGCGGTCGCCTTCTGGTTGATCGCGATCAGCCAGCGGTCGCCGGCGGCGGTATCGATCGTCAGCCGGGCCGCGGGGTTGGCCCCGCTTGCGTCATACGGATGGACAGCCCGGTAGGCCGAGATGAACGACTGCAGGCCGGTCAGGTTCGGGTTCGTGTTCTCCTCGTAGTCGATGTCGACGCCGACCCCGAGCTGGGTCGCCAGCGCGGCTGCGCGCTCGCCGAACAGCGTTGCGTTCTGTGCGAGCGCCTGGTTCCAGGCGTCGGTGTAGGTGATACCGCCGATCGAGACCATGACGCGGATCCCGCGACTCGTGAAGTAATTGACGATCTCCGGGGTCATCCCGCGCGGCACGCCGTTGAGCGTTCCGGCATCGGTCGTCTGGTTCAGGAGCTTCAAGGGGTGGACGAAGCTCAGGATCACGAGGTTGACTGAGGGGTCCTTGGTCACGCCGTCGTCGTTCCGATCGATCAACCAGTTGTTCTTCGAGTCGAACTCGGTGACCGTACGGGCGGTCGCCCAGGTGCAGGCGTCGTCACTGCAGTGCCAGGCGCCGAAGATCTGGATCGGCGTCGGGGTGGGAGACAGGCCGCCACCGCCCCCACCCGGTTTCGCGGCCACGGTGACCAGGAGGACAACGAGCGCAGCGAGCAGCGCAAAGGCGCGTGAACGGACCAGACGACTCCCGGACATCGATCCCTCCATCCGGCTGCTCGAGGCGCCCGCAACGCGGGCTCTGACGATGCCGGTTCGGCGACGCTACGAGCGACACCGGGGCCATGTCAAGGCGGAGGCCGTCGACCTCGACGGGACGCTGTGCGTCGCCGCACCATACGATCTATCCGGCCTGTTCACGCTGCCGGAACGCGACACTGCCCCGTGCGTGGATCGGCGCACGAGACTGAGTCGTTCGGACCGTCTGCTAGAGTCCTCGGCATGCTCGATCACGAAGAAAAGTTCCTGTTCAAGGAGGAGATCCTCCACCTGGCGAACGCCGTCGCCGAGCCGGGCGTCCTCGACAACGTCGAGGACCTGCTGACCGACGTCATCACGAGCCCGCGCTTCGACTCCGAGGTATTCACGCTCGAGCGCAGCCTGCAGGTCATGCTCGGCCCGCGGGCGGGGACGACGCTGGTCGGGCTGCTGACCGTGGCGCCCGAAGTGTTCGATGAGGTCGCCGAGGTCCGCATCGCCTCGGAGGTCCACGAGCGGCTCGTCGCCTGGCGCGCCCGGTTCGGGCTTGCCATTGACAACGCGCTGAACTTCCTCAACAACCCGGATGGGATCCAGGGCCACAACTTCGCGACGCAGGTAGCGCATGTCGAGGAGCGACGCGTCCTTCAGGGCCGCCTCACGCTCGTCCGATACAACAACGAGCCGCAGTTCTTCGTGGCCGATGCGAGCGTCTTCCTCGGGCTCGTCGCCGACATCATGGAGCGCCTGGGCCCATACCTCGAACCGGACGCAGTCGACGCGGAGACCATGGCCCGCCTGCGCGACGCGCTCCAGCTGATCGAACGCAAGACCGCGCCCCGCGGCTAGAGTCCTCAGGCCGATGGCTCGCCGGAGCGTCGCCTCGGCGTTCGGAGCGTCACGTGACGGCTGATCGTTCCGACGGTGGCCGTTCGTGAGACATGTCTACCTGGCGGCGACCGGGCAGAACCGCGGCAAGACGACGATCAGCCTCGGCGTCCTCGACGGCTTCCAGAAGCGTGGCCTCGCGGTCGGCTTCCTCAAGCCCGTGGGCCAGCGGACGGTCATCGAGGACGGTGTGCCTGCCGACGAGGACGCGATTCTCATGCGCAGCGTGTTCGGGCTGACCGAACCGCTCGACCAGATGAGCCCGGTCCACATCCCACGCGGCTTCACGCGCGACTACATCGAGGGCCGCGTCGTCGAGGACCTGCCCGCGCGCATCCGGGGCTCGCACGCCGGCTTCGCGGCCGATCGCGACATCGTGCTGATCGAAGGCACGGGGCACGCCGGCGTCGGCGCGGTGATCGGGCTCTCGAACGCGGTCGTGGCGCGCATGCTCGGGGCGCCAGCAATCATCGTCTCGGAGGGCGGGGTCGGCCGCCCGATCGACGAGATCGTGCTCAACGCCGCGCTGTTCGAGCGGCAGGGCGTTCGGGTCGGCGGTGCGATCGTCAACAAGGTCAACCTCGCCGCGCGGCCTGATCTCGGGCGGGTCCTCGAGAAGGGTCTCGAACGCTTCGGCATCCCGCTCCTCGGCGTCCTGCCGTACCGCCCGATCCTGTCCAACCCGACGCTGGCGATGGTCCTCGAAGGCGTCCATGGAGAGACGATCCACCCGGGCCCGGACCTGGACCAGGTCATCGGCGGCGTGGCGATCGGCGCGATGGAGCCGGCGCACATGCTCGAACGGGTCGGTCCCCAGACGCTCGTCATCGTGCCCGGCGACCGTGAGGACGTCATCCTGGCGATCACCTCGACGCATGACGCGGGGCCGTCGACGGAGGGTACCGCGCTCGGCCTCGTCCTGACCGGCGGCTACCGGCCCCGCCAGGCCGTGCTCGACGCGATCCGCCGGGCCGACCTGTTCGCCACGCTCGTCGGGGCGGACACGTACGCCGTCGCCTCCGACGTCCACGACCTGCTCGTCAAGACCCACAAGTCGGACCACGGCAAGATCACCGAGATCAAGGAACTGGTGTGGGAGCACCTCGAGATCGATCGTGTGCTCGAGGTCGCCACGACGGCCCCGGTTTGACAGGGTCGGCCCGGTGGGTGATCCCGGCGGGTCGTCGCCGCGTCGGAGACCGGCGCGGGCCGGGGCCGCGACCCCGCCGGTCCCGTGTCGTCAGCCGCGGCTTGGCTCCGCCGCCCGAGTCCGCCGTGCCAGCGTCATGGCGACCACCACCAGCAGGAGCACGCCGGCCGCGATGATCGCGACGGCGATCGGCTCATTCGGCGCTGCGCCCTCCGATGCGACCGTCGCGGCTACGGACCGGTTGCCCGCAGGAGCCGCCGCGGTCGCCGGAGACACGACCGAGCGAGCTGCCGCCGCCTGCGGAACACGTTGGTCCTCCGGGAGCACGAACGGGAGGTCGGAGCGCGTGCAAGTTCCATCGACACACGACTCGCCGAAGAGCCCCACTTCGACGCGCCGCACGCCACCGGACGGGATGGCGATCGTGGCCTCGTAGTGCCCGGAGCCCGGCGGGTTCTCGCGGCCGATTGTCTCGGTACTCCGGCCGCCGTCAGCGGAGACCAGGCGAATGAAGACGGGCGACCCGCTGAATGGCCAGTCCGTCCCGGCGTCCGGAATCCAGGCTCGCCAGGCAACGTCGATCGTTGTGCCCGGATCCGCGTCCGGGGGGATCGGTGTCTCGAGCGATACGAGCGCCCCACCCTTGGCCGCGGCTACGCCGGCCAGCGAGAGGGCGAGGAGGACGGCCGCCGATGCGGCCCACAGGCGGCGATCCATCGGCTGCACCTCGTGGCGTGACTGCTCGTCAGCGCTGGTACACCGGCAGCTGCGTCCGGGTTCCCGACGTCAACTGAGCGGCTCGTTGTCGATCAGCCGCGTAGTCCCGAACCGGACTGCGAGGGATGCCAGCGCCGGACCCACCACGGTGTCGAGCTCCTCGAGGCTCGAACCGTCGGCAATGGACACGTATTCGACGGCAGCGAGCGGCTCCCGGTCGAGCTCGGCGCGCATCGCGGCGCGGAGCGCGTCGGCCGAACGCTCGCCGCGCTTCCCAGGCAGACCGCGTCGCGAGGAGGGCGCGCCGAAGGACCGCCGCTGCGCGACGCTCCTCGGGGGTGAGGTGGACGTTGCGCGACGACAGCGCGAGGCCGTCCGCTTCGCGGACCGTTGGGCAGGCGAGCACCTCGGTCCCGATCGCCAGGTCGCGCGCCATCTGCCGGATCACCATCACCTGCTGGGCGTCCTTCTGGCCGAAGTACGCCCGCTCCGCGCCAACGAGGTTGAACAGGATCGCGACGACGGTGGCGACGCCGTCGAAGTGGCCGGGTCGCGCTGTCCCCTCGAGCGGCTGGCCGACCGCCCCGACGGACACTGCGGTGTCGAACCCGGGCGGATAGATCTGTTCGACCCCGGGCGCGAACACGAGGTCGACGCCTTCGTCCGCGCAGATCGCGAGGTCGCGCGCCTCGTCGCGCGGGTACTTCGTGTAGTCGGCTGCCTCGTTGAACTGGCGCGGGTTCACGAAGATCGTCACGACGGTCGTCGCGTTGTCGCCGCGCGCACGCTGGATGAGCTCGCGGTGGCCGTCGTGCAGCCAGCCCATCGTCGGAACGAGCCCGACGGGTCGCGGCGCCGCTTGAAGCGCTTCGCGCAACGCAGCCCTGGTGCGTACGACCTTCAAGGGCGCGTGACTAGAGGTCGCGGTCGAGCGGGATGCCGCCCTGCGGTACGGCGGCAGGGAGGCGGTCCAGCGCGCTTCGACCAAGCACCTCGTCGAGCGTGGCGTCGTCCATGCGGACCGTCTGCTCGGGCCCGGGGAACGTGCCCGCGGCGACCTCTTCGGCATACGTCCGCGCCGCATCCAGCACGGCGTCGCGCAGGTTCGCGAAGGGCTTCGCGTGCTTCGGGTGCCAGTCGCTCCAGCCCAGCAGATCGGTGACGACCTGGACCTGGCCGCTGCAGCCCGGGCCGGCCCCAATGCCGATCGTCGGGATCCGCAGCCGTTCCGTGATCGCGGACGCCAGCTGTTCGGGGACGAGCTCGAGGACGATGGAGAACGCGCCCGCTTCCTGGACCGCAAGTGCGTCGGCGAGGAGATTTCGGGCCCGGTCCGGGGACTTGCCTTGCACGCGGACCTTGCCGCCGAGCGCGTGCTTGGCCTGCGGTGTCCAGCCGATATGGCCCATCACTGGAATGCCGGCCTTGACGAGCGCTTCGACGATCCTCGCGCTGCGGACGCCGCCTTCGATCTTGACCGCCTGGGCGCCGGCCTCGCGCAGGAAGCGCCCGGCGTTCTCGACCGCTTCGGTCGGGGTCGAGTACGACAGGAACGGCATGTCGCCCACCACGAGGGCCCGGCTCGTGCCCCGTACCACGGCCGCCGTGTGGTGAAGCATGTCGGCCATCGTCACGCGGATCTCGCTGTCGTAGCCGAGCAGGACGGTGCCGAGCGAGTCGCCGACGAGGATGACCGGGATGCCCGCCTCGTCGAGCAGCTTCGCGGTCGGGAAGTCGTACGCGGTCAACATCGCGAAGCGCTGGCCGTCGGCATGCAGCTTGGCGATGTCCGCGACGGTCAGACGCTGGCTCGAGGTCGGTGCGCTCATCTGGTCGGCTCCCGAACGGGCTCGGATCGCGATCCAGTCTGCGCGGCCGCGTCGCGGTCGTCCAGCGCGCGTCCCACGCGGTCGAGGATGTGGTGGGCGACGTCGCGTTTCGCGATCAGCGGCAGTTCCTCGCGTGATCCATCCGCGGCGAGGATGGTGACCCGGTTCGTGTCGGTTCCGAACCCCGATCCTGCCTCGGCGACGTCGTTGGCGACCAACAGATCGACGCCTTTGCGGCGCAGCTTGTCGGCGGCGCGTTCGAGGCTGCCTGTTTCGGCGGCGAACCCGACGAGCACCGGCCGCGGTTCGAGCGGGCGACGCGTCGCGGCCCCGGTGCTGTCCTCGCCCCTGGCGATCCGGGCAACTTCCGCGAGGAGGTCCGGCGTCGGTTCCAGCTCGAGCACGAGCGAGCCGCCTCGTTGCAGCTTGCGTTCCGCTGGCGTGGCAGGCCGGAAGTCGGCGACGGCGGCGGCCATGATCAGGGCGTCATACGAGGCGCGCGCATCGTCACTGTCCGGCGAGGTCGCGCGGAGCAGGGCCGCCCGAAGCTCACCGGTCGAGGAGACGGCGACGATATCGGCACCGGGCGGCGGCGGCACCTCGAGGTTCGCCGCGATGAGGGTGACCCGTGCTCCGCGCTCAATCGCCGCGGCAGCAACGGCGGCGCCCATCTTCCCGGTCGAGCGGTTACCGATGAAGCGGACCGGGTCGATCGGCTCCCGTGTCCCGCCGGCCGTCACGACCACGTGAAGGCCGGTCAGGTCTTCGTCCCGCGCACCTTCGACGAGCGGGGGCCGGGCCCGGGGATCCGGCAGGCGGATCGGGTCGTCGGCCAGGAGCTCGACGACGGTCTCGACGATCGCGCCGGGATCCGCGAGCCTGCCCATGCCGGACTGGCCGGACGCCAGCGGACCTGCATCAGGTTCGACGAATGCGTAGCCGAATCCGCGCAGCCGCTCGACATTGGCCCGCGTGGCGGGGTGGTTCCACATCTCGCCGTCCATGGCCGGGGCGACCACGACGGGCGCCGTCGTCGCGAGGCACGTGGCGGTCACCACGTCCGCGGCCAGGCCGTTGGCCATCGCGCCGAGCCAGTGTGCCGTCGCCGGCGCGACCACGATGAGATCGGCCGAAATCGGCGAGGACGATATGGCCGATGCGGCCGTCGGGCAGCAGGTCCAGCTGGTCCGTCTCGACCGGGTGCCGGCTCAGCGCGGCAAACGACAGCGGGCCGACGAAGCGCGTCGCCGACGGCGTGAGCATGGCCTGCACGTCGGCGCCTTCGGCGCGCAGCAGGCGCAGCAACTCGACCGATTTGTAGGCCGCGATCGATCCGGTCACGCCGAGCCCGATGAGGCGCCCGGCCAGGCGCCCTCCCGGTGTCACGACAGTCCCAGCTCGAGCGGCTCACCGCCGGCTACTTCCGCATGGAGGATCGCGAGGCCCTTGAGGGTGAGGTCGGGGTCGATCGTGTCGGCGCCGTCGACGAGCCGGGCCCATGGCGCGGCAGAGAGGCCACCGGTCAGGATCACCCTTACCGCGCCCGGGTCCACGGCGTTGCTCTCGCCGAGCTCACGCCGGATCCGCCCGAGCAAGCCGTTCGCCAGCCCGAGGTAGCCGTACACCGCCCCGGACTGCATCGCCCCGACCGTGTCCCGCCCGATCGCGCGGTCGGGGACCGCGAGCTCGATTCGGGCAGCTTCGCGGTCCTGGCCGCGAGCGCCTCGAGGCCCAGCTCGAGCCCGGGCGCGATCGCTCCGCCGACGTAGGCACCGTCGGCCGCCACGCAATCGAATGTCGTCGCCGTGCCGAAGTCCACGATCACCGCCGGCGTCCCGTACACCCGCTGTGCGGCGAGCGCATTGACCAGGCGATCCGCCCCGACTTCCGAAGGCCGGTCCACCCGGATGGCGATCGGCACGGTTCCGGCTTCGGCGACGACGAGCGCTCGCTCACGACGTTCGGCGATCGCCTCGATCCCGACCGCCAGGGACGGCACGACCGAGGCACACGCGATGGCGCTCACGTCGGCGAAGGACATATCGTCGAGGCGCAGCAGACCGTCGAGCAGCAGCTCCAGTTCGTCCGCGCTGGCCCGCGGCGGGGTCATCGCGCGGCGCACCGCGACCAGCGATCCGGCCTTGACCAGGCCGATCGTGACATTCGAGTTGCCGATGTCGATCGCGAGGAGCATCGCGCGGATGATACGCGCCGCCTGGGCGCCGGTCCGTTGCGTGCGTCGCGGTCGATCCATGCACGTATCGATCATCCAAACGCTGGATCGGGATCGATCAGCCCGGTTCGTCGGCAGTTTCGGCCATGGGATGCACCAGACGGCCAACGTGACGGCTTCGTGGCGGGCCGGGTGCGCGTTCGTTGGCCGATGCGGCCGTGGTGGCGAGTGCGAATTCGAGGCCCTCGGGCGTGGCCCGCTGCGGTACCATCCGACGCGCCCGCCCCGGGCCCCGATCTGAGGAGAACGCTCCGTGTCGACCCCGCCGGCCAAGTTCTTCGTGAACCAGGGCGTCGTCAACAGCCGCACGGACATCCTTCACCTCCTGCGTCCCCTGCTGAAGCAGACCGTGACATACCGCTATCTGCGCGGACGCGACACCGTCGCCCACGGGACGGGCTGGGTCGAACGGATCGTCGTCGACGCGGACGACGTCTCAACCTATTTCACGCCCCTGGCGATCACACTGAACATCGACTCGTTCGAGCACCTGGAGTTCGAGACGCGACCGGACCAGCTGCTTGTCTACACGCTCGTCCAGGGCGACGAACGAGTGGTCGTCGAGTTCGCGCCGGTCGGCCCTGGAACGGAGGAGACGTCGCCGTTCGCGCCGCGCCAGCTCGAGTTCGATACCAGCGATTTCGTCCAGATGGAGCTGCTCGGCCTCGACGCCCACGAGGACGAATAGCCGGCGAGCGGCCCCCTGCCGAGCGGCCTCAGACGCCGCGCTCTCCGCGGACGTACGGGATTCCCAGCGCGGCCGGCGCGCCAAGGCGCTTGCGGAGGGCTTCGCGCGAGCCGATCACCAGGACGACGATCACGAGCAGGTACGGCAGCATCTCCAGGAAGAAGGTTGCCGAGCGACCGGCCTGGAACGGGTTCGTGAAGCCGAGGATCGTGTCGACACCCTGGACGTCGAGGATGAAGCGTGAGATTGCGCCGAAGAGGAATGCACCGAAGGCCGCGCGGATCGGGCTCCATTGGGCGAAGATCACAAGTCCCACGGCGATCCATCCGCGCCCCCCGACCGTCTGGTCGGAGAACCAGCCCGGCTGGATGGCCAGGGTGATGGTCGCCCCGGCGAGGCCCGCCAGTAGCCCGCCGACGAGCACGTAGGCGTAGCGCGACCCATACACGTCGATCCCCTGGGCGTCGGCAGCGCTTGGGTTCTGGCCGACCGCGCGCAGGTGGAGGCCGGGCCGCGTCTTCTCGATCCAGAACCATGCCAGCGGCACGAGCGCATAGCCGACGTACACGAGGACGCTCTGGTTCGTGAGGAAGATCGGCCCGAGCAGCGGCACTTCGGACAGGACCGGCACGGTCAGGCGCGGAAGCTGCGAGGTCGCTCCTGCTCCCGACAATCCCTCGCCGAGGACCCGGGCGAGCCCCGTGCCGAGGAACGTGAGGGCGAGCCCGGACACGACCTGGTCGGCGCGGAGGTGGATCGCGAACACTCCGTGGAGCAGGCTCAGCACGCCCCCGGCCAGCATCGCGACCACGAGCGCGATCCACGGGTTGCCGGTCGCCACGACGGTCGAGAACCCGGCGACCGCGCCGATCAGCATCATCCCCTCGACGCCGAGGTTCAGGACGCCCGATCGCTCGGCGAAGATCTCGCCGATTGCAGCGAACAACAGGACCGTGCCTGTACCGATGCCGGCCGCCAGGACAACCTGGAAGTCCATCAGGCGCGGCTCGTCGTGGGCCTTGCGGTCGACGGCTGGCGGCGCTCGACGCGGATCCGGTAGCGGACCAGCGTGTCGGCTGCGATGAGTGAGAACAGGATGACGCCCTGGATCATCGCCGGCACGCCCGACGGCTGGATCTCACGCCCCGCCAGGGTGAGCGCCCCGAACAGCACCGAGGCGATGACGACCCGGAACGGTCCGAAGTGGGCGAGGTAGGCAATGATGATCGCCGTGTAGCCGTAGCCCGGCGAGATGCGGTCCTGGAGGCGGTGGACCACGCCACCCACCTCGCTCATCCCGGCCAGGCCGGCCAGGGCGCCGGAGATGACGAAGACGACGATGATCGCCCGCTTGATGTCGATGCCCGCGTACCGCGCGGCACGCGGGCTATCGCCGATCAGGCGAATCTCGTAGCCGGCGCGCGTCCGGTTCAGCAGGAACCAGATGAGCGTCGCCGCGACGAGCCCGAACAGGAACCCGAGGTGGATCGTCAGGCCACTGAACGCCGGGACCGACGTGCTGATGTCGGTCAGGCGCGGCAGCCACGCTTCGTGTGGGAATTGCTCGGTCTGCTGGAAGCCTCCCTCGGACCACGGGCCGAACACCCAGTACTGGATCCAGAACAGGGCGACGTAGTTGAGCATCAGCGACGTGATGATCTCGTTGACGCCGAGCCGGGCCTTCAGGACGCCCGGGATGAACCCCCAGACACCGCCGGCGACGGCCCCCGCGATCATCATCACCGGGATCACCACGATCGCCGGCGTTCCCGCCGGGAGGATCGGCGCCAGCACGATCGCGCTCGCACCCCAGGCGCCGAGCAGGAACTGCCCTTCCGCCCCGATGTTCCAGAGGCGCATCCGGAAGGCGAGGGCGCACGCCAGCCCGGTGAGGATGAGCGGTGTCGCGCTGACCAGCGTGTCCGACAGGACGCCGACATCGCCGAAGGCGGCATCGACGATGTGCAGATACGTCTGTACCGGATTGCCGCCGACGAAGAAGAGGATCAAAGCGCTGATGACAAGCGCGACGATGACCGCCCCGATCGTCGTCACCGGCGACAGCCAGCCCGGGATGGTCATGCGCGGCTCGAGCCGGATCGTCATCGGTCGTCACCGCCGGCGGATGCCATATCGCCATCGACATCGCCGGCCGCTTCCTCGCCGCCGGTCATGAGCAGCCCGATTCGCTCGATGTCCGCCGAATCCACGGGAAACGATCCGACGACCCGACCCTCGTACATCACGTCGACCCGATCGGCCAGCGACATGATCTCGTCGAGTTCCTCGGTGATCAGGAGGATCGCCGCGCCTGCGGCTCGACGCGCCATGAGCAGCCGATGGACCGACTCGATCGCTCCGACGTCCAGGCCCCGCGTCGGCTGGACGGCGATGATCAGGTCCGGCTCCGACTCGATCTCCCGGGCAAGGATCAGGCGCTGCAGATTGCCACCCGAGAGCAGCCGGGCTTCGGTGTCGATCGACGGCGAGGCGATTGCGTAGCGTTCGCGCATGGCCTCGGCGACGCCGCGTGCACGGACCGTGTCGACCAGCCAGCCCTGCGCGATCGGCGGCGTCCGATAGGTCTTCATGATGAGGTTGTCGGCGACCGACAGGTTCGGTGCGCTGCCCACGCCGGTCCGGTCCTCGGGGATGTGGGCGATGCCGAGGCGGATCGCCTTGCGGGCCGAGGCGTTGGCGATGTCGCGTCCGTTGATCCGGATGCGACCCGAGCATGCCCGCAGCCCGGTGATCACTTCGGCCAGCTCGCTCTGTCCGTTGCCGGCGATCGCCGCGAACCCGACGATCTCGCCGCTGCGGATGGTGAAGGATGCGCCGCGCAGCGCGGGCAGCTCGCGGTCGTTGACTGCCTCGACGTCGCTGACCTCCAGGACGGTGTCGCCGAGCCGGGCCGGGGTTCGCTCCACGGTTTCGATGACCTCACGGCCGACCATCAGCCGGGCAAGGTCGGCCCGCGTGGACTCGCCGGGCGGCATCCCGGCGGCCGTGACCTTGCCCCGGCGCATGACGGTGATCCGGTCGGCGATGGCGAGGACCTCGCCGAGCTTGTGGCTGATGAACACGACGCTGCGACCGTCCGCGGTCATCGACCTGAGGGTCCGGAACAGCTCGTCGATCTCCTGCGGAGCAAGGACGGCCGTCGGCTCGTCCATGATGAGGATCCGCGCACCGCGGTAGAGCAGCTTGAGGATCTCGACGCGCTGCTGCTCACCGACCGACAGCTGCCAGATCTTGGCGCGCGGATCGACCCGCAGGCCGAACTGTTTGGCGAGCTCGCCCACCTTGGCTTCGGCTCGGCCGGTCCGCAGCAGGAAGCGCGGCGAGTCGAGCCCGAGGATCACGTTCTCGGTGACGGTCTGCGACGGCACGAGCGTGAAGTGCTGGTGGACCATGCCGACCCCGGCCGCGATCGCATCGCGTGGCGAGTTGAAGGCGACTGGCCGACCGTCGAGCAGGATCTCGCCACCGTCCGGGCGGTACAGGCCGGCGAGGATGTTCATGAGCGTGCTCTTGCCGGCGCCGTTCTCGCCCAGCACGGCATGGACCTCGCCGACGCGCAGGTCGAGGGAGACCCCGTCGTTCGCGAGGACACCCGGAAAAGCCTTGACGATGCCGCGAGCCTCGAGGGCATTCGCCGCGCGAGGGCCGGCCGCGACCGGCGCCCCGGGATCGGTCACGGTCACGGAACGGCGGTGTCGGGTCCGCAGGTGGGATTCCGGCGGACCCGCATCCTGCTACTCGAGGGCCGGCAGCTCGACGGTGATCCCGTCGGCCCACCAGTACATGCACGTCTCGCACTCGTTGCCGGTTGCGCCGGGCGGGAACTGGTCGAGGTCGGACTGCTCGAGCTTCTCGCCTTCGGCCAGGACCTCCTTGCCGGTGTTGTCGGTGATCGGTCCGGCGAACGTGTCGAACCGGGTCCACTCACCGGCGAGCATCTTGGCCAGCGTGTCGCGCACCAGCTTGATGTCGGCCTCGGGCAGGTCGGCGACGCCAGCGCGGAGCTCCTCGCCGTCCATGAAGCCGAGCAGGCCCATCGCCTTCGAATCGGCGTCGAAGTACTCGTAGCCGGCCTGGTACGTCCCCGCCTTCACGAGTTCGGCGATGCGGGCGTACTCAGGTCCCCAGATCCAGTACGGGGCGGTGAGGCACCGCTCGACCTTGCACGAGGCAGGGTGGTCGTAGGTGACGCCCCACTTGCCCTTTTCCTGGGCGACATCGGCGACCGCTCCGGTGTCGGCGCCGGTGAACACGACCTGTGCTCCGGCGTCGAACAGTGACGCGGCCGCGTCCTTTTCCTTGATCGGGTCGTGCCACGTATTGATGAAGCGGACGTCCATCGTGCACTCCGGGCAGGTCTTCTTCGCACCGAGCATCAGCGCGTTGCCCAGGCGCAGCTCCTCGGGGATCGGGTACGTCGCCATGTAGCCGAGCTTGGGGTTGCCGTCGGCTTTGGCCCGTGATCCTGCCACCATGCCGGCGAGGTATTTGAAGTCCTCCATCGCGCCGAAGAAGTTGCCGAAGTTCTTACCGTTGGACTTGAACCCGGTGAGATGCAGGTAGGTCGTGTCCGGGAACTCCTCGGCGACGGCCGCCATTGGGTCCATGTACCCGAACGATGTCCCGATGATGAAGTCGAAGCCCTTGCGCGAGAGGCTCCGGAACACCTGCTCGGAGGGGGCGCCTTCGAGGACGCCCTCGACATAGGCGACGTGCGAGTCCTCGATGTTCTCGCAGAGGTACCGCAGGCCCTCGTAGTGGGCCTGGCTCCAGCCGGCGTCGTCATGTGGTCCGATGAGGACCATCGCGACGTTGAACTTGCCTTCCTCGACATCGGGGACCTGGAGCTCACCCTCGCTCCCTGACGTTCCGACGCCGGCACAACGGTCGTCGGCAGCCGCGCTGGACGAGCTGCCGGGCGTGCTGCTGCTGCACGCGCCGAGCAACAGGACTGCGACCGTCAGGAGCGAGAGACGCGCGAACGACGTTCTGGCCATGGTTCCTCCTCAGATCCGGCTCGACGGACCGATCCAGCCTCGCGTGGGTCGCGCCTCGGAACATGCCGACCCGCCTCCGCGCTGACAACCCGCGAGAAGAATAGCGGCCGCCGACCACAGGCATATGCCGCCTGCAGCGGCCGGCCATGGTCGATCGCGGTGCGACCGGTCGTCCGGGACGACGAGGGGATTCCTGTAGCATGGCCCGCGATGTTCGAACGAACCGCGCTGCCCGCCGGGCCGCGCGTGATCAGCGCGCGAGTTCCGGGCGCGCGCTCCGTCTCCGTTGCGGCCTATGTGCTCGCCGGCTCGCGCTTCGAAACGGCCGAGCAGGTCGGCGTTGCCCATTTCATGGAGCACATCACGTTCAAGGGCACGGCCGCCTATCCGACGACTCGCTCGATCAGCGAAGCCGTCGAAGGGGTCGGCGGATCGTTCAACGCCGCGACCGATCGCGAGTCGACCGTGTACTGGGTTCGCGTGCCCAGGCGCGAAGCCGTCCGTGGCGTCGACGTCCTCGGCGAGCTCATCGTCCGGCCGACGCTCGATTCCGACGAGATCGAGGGCGAGCGGTCGGTGATCATCGAGGAGATCCGCTCGTATCTCGACGACCCGAGCGAGTACTGCCAGACCTTGTTCCAGGGCGCGCTCTTCGGGGAGGGGCCACTCGGGCGCGAGATCTGCGGTGACGAGGACGGGATCCGGGTACTCCCCGGCACGACCATCCGCGACTTCTGGCGGGCCACGTACCGGCCTGCCAACACGGTCGTCGCCATCGCGGGCGATCTCGGTCACGACCAGGCGGTGGAGCTCGTCGCGAACGCCTTCGGGTCGGGCAACGGCACCGTACCCGGGTTCGCGGCAGCCCCCGGGTTGCCGGCCGGGCCGCGGGTGATGCTCGGCAAGCGCGACACGACGCAGGCCCAGCTGTGCATCGGCGTGCCAGCGCTGCGCCGCGACCATCCGGACAGCTGGATCCTCGCGGTGCTCAACGCGATCCTCGGCGACGGGATGAGCAGCCGCCTCTTCCTGTCCGTGCGCGAGGCGCGCGGGCTCGCCTACGACGTGTCGTCCGGGCTCGTCGATTACGCAGACGCCGGAGCGCTCGAGGTGTCGGCCGGCGTCGATCCCGCCAAGCTGCCCGAAGCGATCGAGGCGATCCTCGCCGAGCTGGCTCGCCTGCGCGACGAGCCCGTCGAGGAGGAGGAGCTGTCGAAGGCGAAGCGGTACCTCGCGGGCGGCCTCGAGCTGCGCATGGATGAGACCCGCCATGTCGCCTCGTGGATCGGCGGGCAGGAGGCCCTGCACGATCGGGTCCTCACGGTCGACGAGGCCCTGGCAGCGATCGACGGGGTCGACGCGCCACAGATCCGCGACCTTGCGGAGCGCCTCTTCCGCGAGGATCGTCTCCGGCTGGCGGCCGTCGCACGGCCACGCCACCTGCGTGGCCTCGAGGCACGGCTCAAGCTGCCGGCATGAGCGATCCGGCCGGCGAGCGCGACATCGATCTCGTCGTTGCCCGCCTCCACCTCAAGCTCGGGTCGCTGCAGCTCGCGCGTGCCGAGCTCGAGGAGATGGCCGGTCGCGGCACCCTCGACGACGAGGGCCTCGTGGACCTCGCCGAGGCGCGCTGGCGAACCGGCGACCTGACCGGTGCCGGCGAAGCGGCGAACGTCGCGCTCACCGCGGGGAGCGAGGCGGTCGTTGCGCTCGTCATCTCGGCTGAAGTAACCGCGGCGGCCGGTCGCCCGGCAGAGGCGCGCCGCCTCGCCAGCCGGGCATTGGAGCTCGCGGACCTGTCGGTCTCGGACGTCTTCGCGGGCATGCCGCGCGCATCGATCTGGCCGATCGAGCCGGGTGCGCCGACGGTCGCCGAGCCGCTGTTCGGGACGGAGGCAGCAGCGGTCGCCGCAGCAGCCGGGGACGCTGTGGCGCATCCGCCCGGACTGTGGGACGACGCCCCGGGTGTCGACCTCCCGGATCCGCAGCTTGCGCTCGAAGCTGGACGAACCGCCCTCGGCGACAAGCGCGTCGCGGCGGGCGCGCTCCACCTCGCGCTCGCCCTGCGTCTCGCCCCGGCCCTCGCCCCGGCCGTGCTCGATGCACTGGCACCATACGATGCTCCCGAGCTCGCGCTGGTCAAGGGCGACGCCTATCGGCTGGTCGGGCACGAGCGGGACGCACGGCTGGCTTTTGCCGAGGCCGCATCATCCATCCCCGCGCCCGCGACAACCAAATCGAGCAAGGAGAGATCGTGACCGAACGGACCCTGGTCCTGGTGAAGCCCGATGGCGTGCAACGCCTGCTGACGGGGCGCATCGTGGCCCGGTACGAGGAGCGCGGACTCAAGATCGTCGGGCTCAAGCTGGTGCAGGTCGACCGGGCGCTCGCCGAGCAGCACTATGCGGTGCACCGCGCGAAGCCGTTCTTCGGTGGCCTCGTCGACTTCATCACGTCGGGTCCGCTGGTGGCGCTCGCCCTCGAGGGACCGAACGCGATCGCGATCGTGCGCGCGATCAATGGCGCGACCCGCCCGCATGAAGCGGCCCCCGGTACGATCCGCGGCGATTTCGCGGTCGAGACGGCCCAGAACATCGTCCACGCCTCGGACAGCGCCGAGACGGCCGCCTTCGAGCTCGAGCTATGGTTCGACGCCGCCGAGCTGCACGAGTACACACGCGACGTCGACCGTTGGGTGCTCGCCGCCGAGGAGTAGGGCCGTCGACCTCCCCGCCCGCGCGTCAGCGCCGGCCGGTCTCGACTGCCACGGCCTCGACAGGGGCGGCGCCGGCAGCGGCTTCGGGCACGCCAAAGGCCCCGGCCGACGTCCCGACCGCGAGCAGGGCGAGCAGGAGCGCCAGGGCGGCCGTGCTGGCGCCGCGGTTGACGCGCACGATCGTCGCCACCGAGGTCCGGACCGCGTTCAGATCGACCCCTGGCCATGAGGGCCGCCAGCCCTCGGCCGCTAACTCGCCACGCGGACGACGGAGGCCGATCGCGAGCAGCCGCACGTAGTAGAGGATCGGGCCGAGCAGCGCGAGGAGGAGCAGGGTGGCCCACGGTGTCCCGAAGAGCAGGCGGACGATCGTCGACCGGGCATCCCACGCGGCAAACCCGGGCAGGCCGATGCTGGCGACGATGACGAGGACGAGCGCAGCAACGAGCATCGGTGAGTGCCGCGCCCAGCCCTGCAGGTCGTCGAGCCGTCCGGTCCAGAATGTCGCCCGGGTCGCTGCGCACCACGCGGCAAACGCGCTGCGAGCCACGACGAACGCGAGGATCCAGACCCGGACCGGGGTCCATGCCTCGGTCCCGAGCGCCGCCAGCCCGAGGATGATGACGCCGGCGTCGCCCATGATCGAATAGCCGAGGACGTGCTCGAGGTCGTCCTGGATCCAGGCGGCGAATGTCGCGAGAACGATCGTGACCACGCCGATCCCGATGAGGACCGCGCGTTCGGCACCGATATCAGGCAGGACCGGCGCGACGGCGCGGTCGATCCAGGTGAGGGCCACCACCGCCAGCGCTGCGGGACCCCACGCGGTAAGGACCGGCAGGGTCACCTCCGGCGCCGCGTCCGCCAGCCGGGCAGCCCAGAAGTGGAACGGGATGACCCCGAAGCGGATCGCGACGGCGGTCGCGAAACCGAGATAGGCGAGGCCGAAGACCAGCGGCTGGACCGCCAGGTCGCCCAGCGGCCGCGCGATCCAGGCTGCCGCCCCGATCGCCAGCGCGCCCGCGATGATCACGGCTCGGACCTCCCGGATCCCGACGGTGGCTCCAACGCGGGCACCGGTCGGCACGAGCGTGACCAGGACACCGAGCAGGCCGCCGATCGTTGCCGCCGGGACCGCGATCAGGGCGTCCGGCAGGGACAGGGCAAGTCCCGCCGCGGCCAGTGATCCGAGCATCACGGCCGGGGCGTCGCGGCGCGTCCCGGCCGCTGCCCCGACGAGCGTGAGCGCCAGGCTCGACAGGCAGCCGAGCACGAGGAAGAGGCGGAGGAAGTCGGTCGTGGCGATCGTGGCGCCGCCGATCACGATCGTCTCGCCGGGGCGGATCGCCAGCGCAGCGATGAGCGAGGCGACGAGCCCGACGGAGACGATCGCGCCGGCAAGGACCGGCCGGCTCCGCAGGATCAGGGCGACGCCCGTCATCGCGCTGGAGATCAGCAGGAACGGGATGAGGCTCATCGTGCGCCGTCCGCCGACGTCACCTCCGGCGGGCGCGGCGAATTGCGTCGCGCGTCGAGCGGTCGCCGGATGCGGACCCGCCATTCCGTCGCGAGCTCGAAGCCGGCGGTCCCGTCGGACCGGGCCGCGTATCCGAGAGCAGCGACTGCGCCGCCGAGCGCCGCGACGAGCGCCGCAGTCACGAGCTGCTCGAGCTGGGACGCGTTGCCGTCGAGGCCGATGCGCACGAGCAGCGCCGCCTGCAGCAGCACGAACAGCCCAATACCGATGCGCAGCACGTCGCGCCCGGTGGCAACGGGCACGACCGCCAACGCGGCGAGGGCAAACCCGGCCGCCTGGGCCTCGACGGGGCCAAGCGCCGGCGCACCGACCCCGTGCGTCCCCAGCCCGACCACGAACGCGGCGCCCGCGAGAAGCGCTTCGGCCGGCCACCCCAGCCTCGACCCGCCCGTCGCCCCACCACGGCGAACGGCGATCCACAGCAGATATGCCGCGAGGATGCCGCCGGCCAGGCTGGCGGCAAGGCCAAGCGGCGCGTCCAGCGGGTTGCCGAGGAGTGGAACGAAGACCAGCGTCGCGGCGAGGCCGACGACCGCGAGGCGGCCGTCGCGCACGGAGACGGCAACCACCGCTCCGGCCACCACCGCCGCCGCGACCGCCCCGAGCACGGGGTTCATCGCGCGGCGAGGGTCATGGAGCCGGGCTTTCGCTCGGTGCGGCGTACGTCGGCGTGGCCAGGACGCCGAACGAGTCGAACGGCCAGTAGCGGAGCCATGCCCGACCGATCACCTGGTTGACCGGCACCGGCCCGAACGCACGCGAGTCGGCCGAGTCCTGCCGGTGGTCGCCCATGAGGAACAGCTCGTCGTCCGGGATGACCCAGCGCTCCTGTGCGGCGTCGGTCGTCTGCACGGAGCCGTCATCTTCCTTGTAGATGTATGGCTCGTCGAGACGCTCGTCGTTGATATAGACCCCGCCGTTGTGGATCTCGACGGTGTCGCCGCCGACGCCGATGACACGCTTGATGAACGGCGTCCGATCCGTGCCCACCCAATCCTCTGGCGGCGTGAACACCACGATGTCCCCGCGCTTGTACGTATCGAAGTGAGGCGTCAGCTTGTCGACGAGCACGTACTGCTCCTGCATGAGCGTGCGTTCCATCGAGCTCTGCTGGACCTTGTACGGCTGAGCGATGAAGTTCTGGATGACGACGAAGATGATCAGCGTGAGGGCGAGTGTCTCGACGATCTCGAGAAGACACCCGAGTTGGGGTCGTTGGCTCACAAGGTCGGCAGTATAGGGGCGCCGCCCGAAGCCCGGGATGCGGGCACGACCGGACTGCATAACCGACCACGGTCGCGACGTTGACCCTTCTTCTGGCCGCTTGCTACACTCGCCGCGGCCTGCAAGGTTCCAGTCCTTCGTGCAAACAGACCGGACCCTGATGCGCCGTATTCCCCGGCCTCGCCGCGTCGGCCGTTTGACGCGCCCGGTCCCGCCCCGACCGGCAGCCCAGCTCGTGGAGGAACCATCCGTCCGTGGACGCCAGTGCACTCCAGTTGCTCATCCCGATCGCGGGCATCGTCGCGATCCTGTTCGCCATCTACCTCGCGCGCGACGTGCTGTCGCGCGACACGGGGACCGAGGCGATGCAGGAAGTCGCCGGCACGATCTTCGAGGGTGCCGTCGCCTTCATCCGGCGCCAGTACACGACGATCTTCCTCCTGGCCATCGTTGGCGCCGTCATCATCGGGATCGTCATCACGCTGGTCGAGACCCCCGAGGTCGCGGACGTGCCCAAGCTGGCGGGCGTGCCCATCGGCCTCATGACCGCCTTCGCTTTCTTCGTCGGCGCGTTGTGTTCGATGGCCTCCGGCATCATTGGCATGTTCGTCGCCGTCAGGGCCAACGTCCGGACCGCGTCTGCGGCACGGCGCAGCCTCGTCGAGGCCGTCCAGGTGGCGATGCGCGGCGGAGCCGTTTCCGGGTTCCTCGTGGTCGCCCTTTCGCTCCTCGGCGTGTGGGGCATCTTCACGCTCTACGACACGGTCGTCGCCGACGTGACCGTGAAGGAGGCGCCGTTCCTGATCGTCGGGTTCGGGTTCGGGGCCTCGTTCGTCGCGCTGTTCGCCCAGCTCGGCGGCGGCATCTACACCAAGGCTGCCGACGTCGGATCGGACCTCGTCGGCAAGGTCGAGAAGGGCATCCCCGAGGACGACCCGCGCAACGCGGGCGTGGTCGCCGACCTCGTTGGCGACAACGTCGGCGACTGCGCCGGCCGCGGCGCCGACCTGTTCGAATCGACGGCCGCCGAGAACATCGGCGCGATGATCCTGGGCGTCGCGGTCTACTCGATCGCCGTTGCGGCCGGGTGGCCGCATCCAGAGGCCTGGATCTTCTTCCCGCTCGTCGTCCGCGCCTTCGGGCTCCTTGCGACGATCGTGGCGATCTTCTTCGTCCGCGGCAAGGAGACCGAGGACCCGATGAACATGCTCAATCGCGGGTACTGGGTCACGACCCTGCTATCTGTCATCGGGCTCGCCGTTGTGACGTCCGTGATGATGAACACCAGCGGCGCGACCGGCGAGGGCGGCCTGCCGACCTGGACCTACTTCTTCGCCGCGGGCGTCGTCGGCCTCGCCACGAGCGTTGCCTTCGTCTATATCACCCAGTTCTACACTGCCGGCTCGTTCCGTCCGGTCCGCGAGATCGCCGAGGCGTCCAAGACCGGCCCGGCCACCAACATCATCAGCGGAACCGCGGTCGGCTTCGAGACGACGCTGGTCACGGCCGTGACCATCTCCATCGCGCTGTTCACGAGCTACTGGCTCGGCAACCAGGCCAATCTGTTGTCCGAGACCGGCGTCAACGTCGGCGGGATCTTCGGGACCGCCGTCGCGACCATGGGCATGCTCATGACCACGGCGTACATCCTGGCGATGGACACGTTCGGGCCCATCACCGACAACGCCGGCGGCATTGCCGAATTCAGTCGCGCCGAGAAGGGCGCTCGCGAGATCACCGACCGTCTGGACGCCGTGGGCAACACGACCAAGGCCCTCACGAAGGGCTACGCGATCGCCTCCGCATCGCTCGCCGCGTTCCTGCTGTTCTCGGCCTACATCGACAAGATCAATGTGATCCAGGGCCGGCGGATCGAGGCCAACGTCCCGGGCGCACAACTCCTGGACTCGGTCAACCTCGCCAACGTCAACGTGTTCATCGCCGGGCTGCTCGCAGCGATGCTCGTCTACTTCTTCAGCTCGCTCGCCATCCGCGCTGTCGGCACTACCGCCCAGACAATCATCGTCGAGGTCCGCCGCCAGTTCCGCGAGATGCCCGGGATCATGGACTACACCCAGCGCCCGGATTACGCACGGGTCGTCGACATCACGACGAGGGCCGCGCTCCGCGAGATGATCGCACCAGGCCTGGTCGCGGTCGCGACGCCCATCGCCATCGGCCTCGTCCTCGGGTTCGAGGCGGTCGCCGGTATGCTGATGGTCGGGACCATCTCGGGCGTCCTGCTCGCGACGGTCCTCAACAACGGCGGCGGCGCCTGGGACAACGCCAAGAAGTACATCGAATTGGGCAACCTCAAGGATGACCAGGGCAACGTGCTCGGCAAGGGATCGGAGGCCCATGCCGCGGCGGTCGTGGGCGACACGGTCGGCGATCCGTTCAAGGACACCGCCGGTCCTTCGCTCCACGTCCTCGTAAAGCTCCTTGCCACGATCTCGCTCGTGCTCGCCCCGCTCTTCATTCGATAGCCGGCCGCGCTTGAACGGCCGATGCATGCGTTGACGAGTCCGCCCGTCCGCTCACGCACAGCGCCAGCGCGCTCGCGGACGGTGCTCCTCGCCTTCGCCTCGACCGCCAGGCGCGCCCAGCAAGTTCTGTGATGGATACGGTCCTCCAGGCCATCGTGATGGGGGTCGTGCAGGGACTCACCGAGTTCCTGCCCATCTCGAGTTCGGGGCACCTGATTCTCGTGCCCACCCTGCTGGGCTGGGACGACCCGTTCATCGATTCGCTGACGTTCTCGGTGATGCTCCATCTGGGGACGCTCGGTGCACTGCTCGTCTACTTCTGGCGCGAGTGGCTGCGCATCGTACCGGCCGGGTTCGCCACGCTCCGCGACCGCTCGTTCGCGGGTGATCCGAACCGGAAGCTCGCGTGGCTGATCGTCGCCACGATGCTGCCGGCGATCTTCGTCGGCGTCCTGTTCGACGACTTCATCGAGGCCAACGTCCGGACCGCCGGCACGGTCGCGGTCCTGCTCCTCATCGGCGCCGCGATCCTGTGGATTGCCGACCACGTCGGCAAGACGGATCGGCGGATCGGCGATCTCACGTTCCTGCAGGCGTTCGGGATCGGCGTTGCGCAGGCTGCCGCGCTGTTCCCCGGGGTGAGCCGCGCGGGGATTTCGATCTCGGCCGGGCGCTTCATCGGCCTGGATCGCACCGAAGCCGCACGGTTCAGCTTCCTGATGGCAGCGCCGATCATCGCCGGGGCCGGTGCATGGGAGCTGCTGAAGATCGTGCGCGGCGGGAGCGACGTCGCGATCCAGGTCGGCCCCCTCGTCGCAGGGCTGGCCGCTGCGTTCCTCTCGGGGCTCGCCGCGATCGCGTTCCTCCTGCGCTGGCTGACGAACCACCCGCTCGACATCTTCGTGTGGTACCGGATCGTCCTGGCCACGCTGATCATCATCCTGCTGCTGACCGGACGGATCTGACGTGGAGGTCATGAAGCAGCTCCGCCAGCGCGCGATCCGCGACCTCGTGGACCAGCGCCCGATCCGCACCCAACAGGAGCTGGCCGCGGCACTTCGTGAGCGAGGCTTCCGGACAACGCAGGCGACGATCTCCAGGGACGTCGGCGAACTGGGCCTGATCAAGGTGTTGCGAGAGGGGATCCAGGCCTACGCGCTGCCGCCGCGGCTCATCGAAGCAGAGACGTCCGGCGAGGACCGTCTGCGGAAGCTTCTCGCGGACCTCCCGGTCGAGATCCACGAGGCTGGCCTGCTGCTGGTCGTCCGCACGCTGCCAGGTTCGGCGCATGCCATCGCGGCCGCCCTTGACCGGGCGCGCTGGCCGGAGGTGGCGGGCTCGATCGCGGGCGACGACACCATGTTTGTCGCATTCCCGGACCGTGGCTCGCTGCAGCGCATCAAGCGCCGTCTGCTCCGCCTCGCGGAGGGCGGTTCGGGCTCGTAATCCGCCCCCGGCTCCAACACCGGCCCGCCGCTTTGACACTGCCCGTGCCGCGCGTTACCCTACGCAGCCGGTCGGAACTTCAGGGGCGCGCAAGGTGCGTCAGCCTGGAGTTCTTTCCTTTATCCACCGACCGCTCGATCCCTCGACGATCGACACATTCGGGGTCCAACCACCGTGAACACCAACAAGCCCACCTACCTGTCACGAGATGGCCTCGAGAAGCTCCGTGCAGAGCTGGAAGAGATGACCAGCGTGAAGCGGCCCGAGGTCGCCCAGCGCATCCACGACGCGAAGGAGCACGGCGATCTTTCCGAGAACGCCGAGTACGAGGATGCCAAGAACGAGCAGGCATTCGTCGAAGGACGGATCCAGACGCTCGAGGCGCTGATCAAGAACGCGACGCTCATCGACGAGAACCATTCGACCGATCACGTCCAGATCGGCTCCACCGTCGAGGTCGAGAGCCCTGACGGGGCCGAGTCGTTCACGATCGTCGGCTCGACCGAGGCGCGCCCAAACGAGGGCCGAATCTCGAACGAGTCACCCGTCGGCCGTGCCCTGCTCGGTCACAAGAAGGGCGAGAAGGTCGTCGTGAAGGTGCCGGCGGGCGACTTCACCTACAAGATCGTCAGCATCTCCTAGGGATCGCGCCGGCGGGCGCATCGTGCTGGCCGCCCGCTACCCTTAGCTCATGGACTGGGCCGACGAACTTGCCTCGCGCGTCAGCGAGCCGCAGGTCGTCAATGATTCGAAAACGCCGTCGGGGACGGTCCACGTCGGCAGCCTGCGCGGGCCCGTGATCGTCGACACGATCGCACGCGCCCTGCGGACGAACGGCATCGAGACGACGTACCTCTACGGCGTCGACGACATGGATCCGATGGACTCCCAGGCGCTGCTGACGCCCGACGCGATCGATCGCGAGATGGGCCGCCCGCTCGCGCACGTCCCGGACCCGGCCGGCGACTGCCACCCGAGCTACGCCCGACATTTCGCCGGGCTCTTCATCGACACCTTCGAGAAGCTCGGGATCCGACCTGACCGCTACTTCTGGATGAGCGACATCTACCCGACCGGACAGGTGGACCCGTTCATCCGGACCGCGCTCGACCGGGCCGAGGTCGTGCGCGACATCTACGCGCGGGTCGCGAACGTCCATCACACCGAGGGCTGGCTGCCCCTGTCGATCGTCTGTCCCACCTGCGGCAAGGTCGGCACGACGCTCGCCACCGATTGGGACGGCGAGACCGTCGCGTTCGCTTGCCGGCCGGACTACGTGACCTGGGCCACGGGCTGCGGCACGACGGGCCGGATCTCGCCATTCGGAGGTGCGGCGAAGTTGCCGTGGAACCTCGAGTGGGCGGCGCAGTGGTCGCTGTTTGGGGTGACGATCGAGCCGTGCGGCAAGGACCTGTCCACCGCCGGTGGGTCGCGCGACCGGTCCGACGCGATCGCCCGCGAGGTGTACGAGCGCGAACCGCCGCTCAACGTCGCCTACGAGTTCCTCAATATCGGCGGCCGCAAGATGTCGACCTCGAAGGGCAGGGGAGCGGCCGCCCACACGATCGCCGAGGTCGTGCCGCCGGAGCAGCTGCGCTTCCTGTTCCTGCGGCCGCGTCCAAACCAGGCCATCGAGTTCGACCCCGAGGGGACGGACGCGATCCCGCGCCTGTTCGACGAGTCCGATAGGTTCGCCGCGGCGACGGCCGGACGCGAAGTTCGCGGCGAGCTGCCGGCCGGCTACGAGGCCACGTTCCGCTACTCGCTGGTCGATCCGGCCGCCGACGTGGCCGCGGAGGCGGCCGCCTTCCGGCCGGCATTCTCCCACCTCGCGCTCCTGCTGCAGGTGCCGGGCGTCGATGTTGAGGCTCGGGTCGAGGCAGAGAAGGGGAGCGCCCTGGCCCCGCGCGAGCAGGACAACCTCGGGGAGCGCAAGGCCGCGGCCCGTGCCTGGCTCGACATGTACGCGCCGGAGCGGGCGATCGTGGCTGTCCAGCCGCAGCTGCCGGCGGCCGTCAACGACCTCGACGCCGCGCAGCGCCGGCTTCTCGAGCGACTATCGTCTGTCGAGGCCGATAGCGGCGACCAGTGGCAGGCCACGATCTTCACGACAGCAGAGGACCTTGGGCTGCCGGCCGGGCGCGCGTTCGACGCGATCTACCGCGCGTTCCTCGGCCGCACCAACGGACCGCGGGCCGGCTGGCTGCTCGCGTCGCTCGACCCGGACTTCGTCGTGACGCGCCTCCGCGACGCCGCGACGGAAGGCGCGACCGCGTGAGCGTCGGCCTGCCGCGACTGCGGGAAGAACCGGAGGTCATCCGGAAGGGCGCTATCGACAAGGGCGAGGACCCGGCGCTCGTCGATCGCGCGCTCGAGCTGGACTCCGAGCGGCGGCGGCTGCTGGCCGAGACCGAGGCATTCAAGGCGCAGCGCAACGACGCATCGAAGCAGATCGGCGCCGCGATCCAGCGCGGTGCCAGCCCGGACGGCCCAGAGGTCGCGGAACTCAAACAGACCTCCACCGAGGCCGGCGAGAAGATCAAGCAGCTCGACGCATCCCTGGCCGAGATCGAGGCAGACCTCGACCAGCAGCTCCTGCGCATCCCGAACCCGGCCGACCCGGACGTCCCGATCGGCGGTGAGGATGCGAACGTCACGGTCCGGACGTGGGGCGAGCAGCTCCCCGCCGAGCAGCCACGTGACGGCGAGATCGGTGCCGACGCGCCCGACGGCGGCTCGACATGGCGGCGGAAGCCGCACTGGGAGATCGGCGAGGCGCTCGACATCATCGACAACCCGCGCGGCGCCAAGATCGCGGGCTCGGGCTTCCCGGTCTACAAGGGCGCCGGGTCGGCGCTCCAACGCGCGCTCATCAACTGGTTCCTCGATGTCCACACGCGCGAGAACGGCATGACTGAGATCTGGCCGCCTGCTGTCGTCAACACGGATTCTGCGCGCGGCACAGGGCAGATCCCCGACAAGGAAGACCAGATGTACGTCGTGACGCGCGACGAGCTGTACCTGGTTCCCACGGCCGAGGTGCCAGTCACGAACCTCCACCGCGACGAGATCCTCGACGCTGCCGACCTGCCGATCCACTACGCCGCTTACTCGCCGTGCTTCCGGCGTGAGGCCGGCGCGGCCGGCAAGGACACGCGCGGGATCATCCGCGTCCACCAGTTCGACAAGGTCGAGATGGTCTTCTTCGAGCGCCCGGAGGAATTGAACGACGCGCTCGAATGGCTTACCGAGCGGGCCGAGATCCTCCTCCAGCGTCTTGGACTGGCCTACCGGGTGCTGCTGATGAGCACGCGCGAGATGGGCTTCGTGCAGGCGAAGAAGTACGACCTCGAGGTGTGGGCACCCGGCGTCGAGCGTTGGCTCGAGGTCAGCTCGTGCTCCAACTTCCGCGATTACCAGGCACGGCGGATGGCCATCCGCTACCGGCCGGAGCCCGGTGCCAAGTCCGAGCTGGTCCACACCCTGAACGGATCGGGCCTCGCGCTTGCCCGGACGGTGGCCGCGATTCTCGAGACCTACCAGCAGCCGGACGGGTCGGTGACCGCGCCCGAGGTGCTCAGACCGTATCTCGGACGGGATACCATCGGACTGCCCGGCTGAGGGCCTGCAGGGAGGAGCTGCCCAATGACCGATCCGATGGAACCCACCGAGCCGACGCCTTCGCCACAGCCGGCCGAACCGGCCGAACCGGCCGTGCCGGCCGCACCGGTACCGGCCCAGCCCACCGCGGCCACGAGTTGGACCGCCCCCGAGCCGTCCCCCGGACCGGCACCTGGCGTCGAGTTCGCCGATCCCGGGCCCAGGCTGCTCGGCTACATCATCGACATCCTGATCAATGCCGGGATCGTGATCGCCCTGACAGTCGTCGGCGTCATCCTCGCCGCGGTGCTGCCGATCCTGGCGATCCTCCCGTTCGTATTGGTCATCGTCATCCCGTTCATCTACTTCCCGTATTTCTGGTCAAGGGACGGGCAGACGCCCGGGATGAAGCAGATGGGCGTCAAGGTGGTCCGGGACGTCGATGGGGGTCCGATTTCGACGGGGCAGGCGATCCTGCGCCTTATCGGCTACTGGGTCTCCGGTTTCGTGTTCTATCTCGGCTACATCTGGATCTTCATCGACAAGCGGCGGCGTGGCTGGTTCGACCTCATCGCGGGCACGGTCGTGGTCAAGGTCTGACCATTCGCTACATCGCGCGGTCCGCAGCCGCCCTGGCGCTGCTCGCCGGGGCGGTTATCCTCGCCGGATGCGTGCCGGGCCGGGCGGGCTCACCGTCGCCCAGCGCCGCCCCGTCCGCTCGCGCCGGCTGGCAGGAGCATCCGATCGGCGACACACCCGTGCAGCTGGCGCTGCCCGAAGGGTGGCTGGCGTTCGACACGGCCGATCTGGCCGACGCCGACGTGCGCCGGCAGCTCGTGGCGGACTTCGCTGGCGCCGACGCACTCTTCGCGAAGCTCGACGCGCAGGGCAATCGCGCTCCACTCGTGTTCCTCGGCGTCGATCCGCGGGAGCGCGGCACCGGTCGGTTTCCGTCGGTCGTGACCGTCGTCGCGGTCGAGCCTGCGCTGCCACCCATCCTGCTCGGCATGGGGGCCGACTTCGCGACGGACGCCTTCGAGAGCACCTTCGAGCTGGAGACCGACGTCACGCGCTCGGACATCGACACTCCGCTTGGCGATGGCATCCGGTTGCAGTTCACGCATCGGCTCGTCGGGCCGGAGGGCGGACCTGGCTTCGCTGCGGAGCACGACGGGGCGATCGTGACGACCGGCGAGGAGACATTCCTCGTTTCCCGGAACGTCGACCCGGACACGGCCCCGGCCGACACGCCGACTCTGGACGAGATCCTCGCGACACTCCTGGTCGCTTCCTGAGCCGCTGCTATCCTCTCCGGCGGAGAGGTGGCCGAGCGGTCGAAGGCGGCGCTCTTGAAAAGCGCAGAGTTGCAAGACTCCGTGGGTTCGAATCCCACCCTCTCCGCCACCCTCGACCCGTCGCCGACGACAGAATCGGCGAATGCACGCCTCGTGAGCTCTGGACAGGCCGTTCCCGGCGAATGGCCTCCCTGACGACCATCTGCCGAGAATCGGGCGGCTTCCGTGCGTGACAAACGTGACCGGGGCCCGATCCCACTGACGAACGCTCAGGTGACGAGCATCTGCCGAAATCCGGGGCCGCTTGAACCGGCCTCGCGCCCGCTTGACGACGCGGAACACCCCGCCCATACTCCCGGCCACATTACGAATAGCGGGCTGTGAACGGGACGAGTACCCGTCGCACGTCGAACCAGAGACCCGGCGGTTGGTGCGAGCCGGGACGGCGACGACGGTGAATGGACCCGGGAGCTTCCGGACCGAACGCGAAGCGGTATGCCGCAGGCGTCAGTAGGCTCCGGCGCAGAGCGCCAGCGATACAAGGCAGCGCCGATCGAGTGGCGGCCACGAGCCGCGAACCCGTCGGTCACGCAAGTGCGGCAACGCCGAATGAGGGTGGCACCGCGGAAGGCTCGGCCTTTCGTCCCGGGACGAAGGGTCGTTTCTGATTCTCGAGGCACCACGCCATGACCACCGACCAGCCGCTCAGCCTGACCGAGGCCAAGCGCCTCGCGCCGAACACGGATACGATCCTGCTGCGCGCGACCAGGCCGGCCGATCTCGAGACGCCCATCGGCGCCTTCCTGCGCCTGGACGACGGCGGCCCGGCGTTCCTCCTGGAGTCGGTCGAAGGCGGGGAGCGGCTGGGGCGGTACTCCTTCCTCGGGACCGGCCCGCGGCGCCTCCTCGAGGTCCATGACAGTCTCGCGCACATCCAGACGCGCCCGCTCGACGTCCCGGCCTACCATCCCGACCTCACGACCGAGACCGAGCCGGCGCCCGATCCGCTCGAGGCCATTCGCCAGTTCGTGTCGCGTCGCCGGATCGCACCGACGGAAGGCATGCCGCGCTTCACGGGCGGCGGTGTCGGGGCGCTCGCCTACGACGCTGTGTCCATCTTCGAGCCGACCGTGCCGCTGCCGGAGCGCGATCCGGTCGGCGCCCCGACGGCCGCGTTCATCGAGACCGACCTCGTGATCGTGTTCGATCACCTGACCCACACGATTTCCGCGATCGCCTCGCTCCACACCGATCGCCCGGACCTCGAAGGCCGCTACGGAATTGCGGAGGCGGCCATCTACGACGCGCTCGAACGCACGGCGCGCCCCAGCGCGAGGCGAGATGATCGGCATCGCGGGCAGGGCCGGCGCGAACGGCGGGCGTCCCGTGCCGCCGGCCCTCGCGATCGAGACCAGCCTCGGCCACGAGGCCCACATCCGCGCGGTCGAGGTCGCCAAGGAGGCGATTGCGGCCGGGGAGGCGATCCAGGTCGTGCTCGCCCGGCGGCAGTCGTTCCCGCTCCCGGCCGACGCCGCGACGGGCGCTCAACTCGATGGCATCGCGCTCTATCGCGCGCTTCGCCGAGTCAATCCGAGCCCGTACCTGTTCTTCGTGCGGACGCCCTCGTTCGAGGTCGTCGGGGCGTCACCCGAGCTGCTCCTCCAGGTCGAGGGCGACAAGATCACGACCCACCCGATCGCCGGAACCAGGCCGCGTGGCGCCGATGCGCGCGAGGACGCCCTGCTCGCCGAACAACTGCAGCGCGACCCGAAGGAGCGTGCCGAGCACGTGATGCTCGTCGACCTCGGGCGCAACGACCTGGGCCGCGTCGCGCGAGCCGGCACGGTCACGGTCAGCCGTTACATGGAGGTCGAGAAGTACAGTCACGTGCTGCACCTCGTGTCGCATGTCGAGGGGAGGCTCAAGCCGGAGCTTGATGCGCTTGACGCCCTCCGGGCCGTCTTCCCCGCGGGCACCCTGTCGGGCGCCCCGAAGGTGCGCGCGATGCAGCTCATCGCCGCCGCCGAAGGCGAGCGGCGCGGCCTGTACGGCGGGGCTGTCGGCTACCTCGGCTACGACGGCAACCTCGACACGGCGATCACGATTTGCAGCGCGGTCCTCAAGGACGGCTTCGCGCACATCCACTCGGGCGGTGGCATCGTTGCCGGCAGTGTCCCTGAGCGCGAGTTCGAGGAGACCGAGCACAAGGCCGCCGCCCTTCGCCGGGCGTTCGAGCTTGCGGCCGGGATCCCGGAAGCGACGCCGCCGGCGCGAGTGGGAGCGGAGCCGTGATCCTCGTCGTCGACAACTACGACAGCTTCACCTTCAACCTGGTCCAGGCACTCCAGGCGGCAGGGGCGGATGTGCGCGTCGTGCGCAACGACGCGATCGACCGCGAAGGCGTCGAGGCGCTCGCCGACGACCCGGCCGAGGCGCTCCACGGGATCGTGATCTCGCCCGGTCCCGGCGACCCCGACGAGGCTGGCGTCAGCGTCGACACGATCAAGGTCGCGGCCGAGCGTGGGATCCCGCTCCTCGGCGTGTGCCTCGGGATGCAGTCGATGGCCGCCGCGTTCGGCGCCGAGATCGTCCGCGCGCCAACGCTTGTCCACGGCGAGGCGACCGAGGTGACGCACGACGGCGCGGGCCTGCTCGAGGGCATGCCGCCGGCCTTCATGGGCGCGCGCTACCACTCCCTGGCGGTCGATCCGGCAACGCTCCCGCCCGAGCTCCGCGTGACCGCGATGAGCGAGGTCGATCGGGTCGTGATGGGCATCCGCCACGTAGCTCTGCCGCTCGAAGGCGTCCAGTTCCATCCCGAATCGGTACTCACCCCGCAGGGACCGCATCTCCTCGCCAACTTCCTGCGCCAGGCCGGGAAGGGGAGGCCGGCCGCCTCGACGCCGCGACTGGCTCGTTCGCAACGTCCGGGCTGGCCGAAGACGATGCCCCAGCCGTACGTCCCGTGGAGGCGGCCCGATGAGCGACCTGGTGCGATCCGCTCTTTCCACGATCGTCGATGGCGGCACGCTCTCGATGGACGAGGCGCGCCTCGCGATGGGCGCGGTGATGGACGGCGAGGCGACGCCCGCACAGCTTGCCGCGCTGCTGATGGGCCTGCGGATGCGCGGCGAGACGATCGAGGAGCTCGCCGGGTTCGCGGCGGCGATGCGCGAACGGGTCACCCGGGTCGACGCGCCCGCTGGCGCGATCGACGTCGTCGGCACCGGGGGTGATGGGAGCGGGACGCTCAACATCTCGACGACCGCCGCACTCGTTGTGGCCGCGGCCGGTGTCCCGGTCGCCAAGCATGGCAACCGGGCGATCACATCGAAGGCGGGCTCGGCCGACGTGCTCGATGCCCTCGGCGTGCGCATCGACCACGACGCGGCCTCGGCTTCCGCGTCGCTCCATGAGCTCGGGTTCGCGTTCCTCTTCGCACCGGCCTTCCACCCGGCGATGAAGCACGCCGGTCCGACCCGGCGCGAGATCGGAGTGCGGACTGCGTTCAACCTCCTCGGGCCGCTGACAAACCCGGCCGGGACGGCGCGCCAGGTCATCGGCGTCGCCGACCCCGCCGCGGCTCCACGGATCGCCGAGGTTGCCCGGCTGCTCGGCACGGAGCGGACGTTCGTGGTCCACGGCGACGGCGTCGACGAGCTGCCGCTTGACGGGTCCGGTGTGCTGTACGACGTCACGCGCGACGGGATCGACCGGACCACGGTCGATCCGCTGTCGGTCGGGCTGCGTTCCGCGGCCACGGCGCGCCTGGCCGGAGGCACGCCCGAGGAGAACGCGCGGATCGTCGAGACGATCCTGAGCGGCGAGCCCGGCGTGCGCCGGGATGTCGTGACGCTCAACGCGGGCGCCGCGTTTCTCGTTGCCGGTGCCGTGGACACGCTCGACGACGGCGTCCAGCGCGCGGCCCTGACGATCGACGCCGGCCTCGCGGCCGAGCTCCTCGAGCGGCTCCGCGCCCAGCGCAAGGAGGCCGATGCCGAGAAGGCGGCGGCCGCGCCGGAGGGAGCACCCGCGTGACCCTCGCCCCGCCGCGACGAGCCACCCGAACCACGCGAGGTGGCGTCGTGCTCGAGATTGCCGAGCGCCGCCGGCAGGACGTGCTCGCCGAGGTCGAGGCGACCTCGCTCGGCGAGCAGCTCGACAGGGCGCTCGCGACCCCCGCGCCGCGCCCGATCGCGGAGCGCATGGCACGGCCGGGACTCCACCTCGTCGCCGAGATCAAGCGCGCCTCGCCGTCTGCTGGCCGGATCGCGCCGCGGAACGAGGACATCGTCGCCCGCGCACGTGCGTACGAAGCTGGGGGCGCCGCCGCGATCTCCGTGCTGTGCGAGCCGCACTGGTTCGGCGGATCGCTCGGCGACCTGCGCGCCGTCCGGGCCGCCGTGTCGATCCCGGTCCTCGCCAAGGAGTTCGTGGTCGAGGACATCCAGCTGCCGATGCTCCGGGCCGCCGGTGCCGACCTCGTGCTGCTGCTCTCGGTCCTCCACTCGCCGAAGCGCCTCGCGCGGCTCGTTGAGCGGGCGCTGGCCATCGGGCTCGAGCCGCTCGTGGAGGCGCACGAAGAGAAGGAGCTGCGCGCTGCGCTGGCCACGGACGCACGGCTGATCGGGCTGAACAATCGGGACCTGCGGACCCTCGAGGTCGACGCCACCCGTGCCGACCGGCTGCGGGAGCTCATCCCGGACGACCGGCTGGTCATCGCCGAGTCGGGGGTCCGCGACCCAGCCGTCGTCGCACGCTGGCGCGCCCTGGATTTTGATGCGGCGCTCGTCGGCGAGGCGCTCATGCGGTCCACGGATCCTGTCGCCGCCGTCCGCTCATTCGTCGCCGCAGGCCGGGCTCCCGACGACCCGGCGAATGTCGCGCGCCGACCCTTCGTCAAGGTCTGCGGGGTCACCGACGCGGATGGCGTGCTTGCGGCGGTCCGTGCCGGGGCCGACGCCATCGGGCTCAACCTCGCGGCCGAGTCGCCGCGCCGGCTGACCGTCGGGGACGCCGCCGATCTGGCCCGGCTCATTCGAGTCGTCGCGTCGCCCGAGCGTCGGCCCGCGGTCGTCGCCGTCGTTGCCGATCCGGCGCCGGAGGACGTCGCGGCCTTCGTCGCGGCGGTCGATCCTGACGCAATCCAGTGGAGCACCAGTCGCGACACCGGGGCATCGCCACGACCCGCGTGGCAGGTCGTACGCGTTCCCACCGACATCGGCGCCGGCCCTGCGGCTGCACAGGCTCTCGCGCAGGCCCGAAAGCATCTCGCTGCGGGCGCCTCGCGGATTCTCGTGGACGCCGTTTCGCCTGATGCGCTCGGCGGCACCGGCCGGCGCGTTTCCGTCGGCGGTGCTGCGGCGCTTGCCCGCGACGTGGCCGTCATCCTGGCCGGTGGCCTGGACCCCGCCAACGTCGCCGATGCGCTGCGGACGATACCGGCCATCGGGGTGGACGTTGCCAGCGGCGTCGAGGCGCCGCGCGTCCCCGGGGAGCGGCCCAGCAAGGATCCCTTCCGCGTCGCCCTGTTCGTGAAGCGGGCGAAGGCGGCGCGCGACGACCGCCCCAACACCGCCTTCGGTCCGACGCCGGTTCACCCCGCGCTGCTCGAAGCGGATTCCGCCGGCCGGTGGGGCATGGAACGCGACTTCGGCGGTCGTTACGTCCCCGAGACATTGATGGCCGCGCTCGAGGAGCTCCAAGGTGCTTACGCGGCCCTCCGCCACGACCCAGTGTTCTGGGCTGACCTGCGTGAGCTGCTCGCCCGCTTCGCTGGGAGGCCAACGGCCCTGTACCGGGCCGATCGCCTTGCGCGGGCGGTCGAGACCCAGACCGCCTGGCTGGCACGCGGCGCGACCCCACCCGAGGTCCGCCTCTACCTCAAGCGCGAGGACCTCGCGCACACTGGCGCGCACAAGATCAACAACGCGCTCGGCCAGGCGTTGTTGACCCGGCGACTCGGCAAGACCCGCGTCATCGCAGAGACCGGCGCCGGCCAGCACGGCGTGGCCACCGCCACCGCGTGCGCGCTGCTCGAGCTGCCGTGCGTCGTGTACATGGGCGCCGAGGACATCCAGCGTCAGGGCCCGAACGTGCTGCGCATGCACGCGCTTGGCGCCGAGGTGCGCAGCGTGACGAGTGGAACGGCGACGCTCAAGGACGCGGTCAATGAGGCCATGCGCGACTGGGTCACGAACGTCGAGACGACCCACTACGTGCTCGGCTCGGCGATGGGCCCGCACCCGTATCCGACGATCGTGCGCGACCTTCAGCGGCGGATCGGCGACGAGGCCGCGGCACAGCTCCACGACGTGGAGGGTCGCCTGCCCGACCTCGCGATCGCCTGCGTCGGCGGGGGCTCGAATGCGATCGGGCTGCTGTCGCGGTTCATCGGCGAGCCGGCCGTGCGCCTCGCGGTCGCGGAAGCCGCGGGTGACGGCATCGAAACGGGACGCCACGCGGCCGCGATCCTCGGCGGTTCGACTGGCATCCTTCACGGCTCGCGCTCGCTGATGCTCCAGGATCGTGACGGCCAGGTGGTCGAGGCGCACTCCGCATCGGCCGGCCTCGACTACCCGGGGATCGGCCCGCAGCTCGCCGCGCTCGCAGAGGCCGGGCGCCTCGAGGTGGCCGCCGCCACCGATCGCGAGGCCGTGGCCGCGATGCGCACGACGACCCGAACCGAGGGAATCCTGCCCGCCCTCGAGACAGCCCACGCGATCGCCGCCCTGCCCAAGATCCTGGCCGGGATCGACGGCCTGCCGGGCGGGTTCGACGACGACGTGCTCGTCCTGCTCGGGTTCTCCGGACGCGGCGACAAGGATCTCGCCGCCCTCGAACGGTTCGCCGACGTCGAGCCGTGGCCGCTGCCGTGACGGTTGCCTTGCCGACCGCGCACACCCACCACACCGAGGGTGCCCGACGGATCGGGCTGGCCTTCGATGCCGCCCGCCGCGAGGGTCGTGCGGCGCTCATCCCGTACATCGTGGCGGGTTATCCGGACGCCGAGACCTCGTTCGAGCTCGCCGTCGCGACGATCGATGCCGGCGCCGACATCCTCGAGATCGGGCTCCCGTACTCGGACCCGCTCGCCGATGGCACCACGCTCCAGCGCGCCAGCCACGCCGCCCTGCAGGCCGGATCGACGCTCGATGGGTCGCTGGCGCTCGTGCGTCGCATTGCTCGTGCACGTCCCGGCGTCCCGCTCGTGACCATGGGCTACGCGAACCAGCTCATCGGCGGTGGCGACGGCCGCGAGCGGGTAACGCGGCTTGCCGAAGCCGGAGCTGCCGGCGTGATCGTGGCCGACATGACACCCGACGAGGGCGCGCCGTTCGAGGCGGTCGCGCACGACGCAGGGCTCGCCGTCGTCTATCTCGTCGCCCCGACCACCCGCCCGGAGCGCCGTGCCGCAATTGCCGCCCGGAGCGGAGGGTTCCTGTACTGCGTGTCGCTGGTCGGCGTGACCGGCGCGCGCTCGACCCTGGCTCGTCGCGTGGGCCGTCTCGTGAAGGAGGTCAAGGCCGTGTCGCGGGTCCCCGTTGCGGTCGGCTTCGGGGTGAGCCGGCCCGAACACGTCCGGTCCATCGCGAAGGCCGGCGGCGACGGGGTCGTGGTCGCCTCGGCACTGGTCGACGCGCTCGGATCTGACGGCCGCGACGTGCAACGAATGGTGCGCCTTGTTCGATCGCTCCGTGAGGCGACCACTGTCCCGGCCTGACGTATTCTCGCCGGGTGCCGAAGTCGAAGAAGGTGACCGCCGGCGTCGAGGTCACGACGAAGAAGGCGTTCGCGTCCGCACTCGAATGGCCCGGCTGGACGCGGGCCGGCAAGACCCCAGGGGACGCCGTCGCTGCGCTCGCCGCCTATGCCGACCGCTACGCGGCGGTCGCGAAGCGGGCGAAGCTGGACTTCCCGTTCGACCCGGACGTGCAGGTCGACGTCGTCGAGGAGGCAGAGGGCAACGCGACGACCGCGTTCGGTGCTCCCGATGTCCGGTTCAAGGCTGACGCCCGGCGCACGACCAGACAGGACGGTGCAGAGCTCGCTGCGATCCTTGACGCGGCGTGGGAGATCTTCGATCGGATCGTCGCCGGGGCGCCAGCGGAGCTGCGCAAGGGCCCGCGCGGCGGCGGGCGCGACCGGGACAAGATCGTCGAGCACGTCGTCGGCTCCGACGGCGGATACGCGCGGGTGCTCGGCCTGAAAGGCACCGAGGTCGACCCGCGCGACCGAGCGGCTGTCAACGATCTCCGGAAGCGCATGCTCGAGGTCATCCGCGAACCGTCAGACGGCTCACCGATCGCCGGAAAGAAGTGGCCACCGCGCTACGCGGCGCGCCGGGTGGCATGGCACGCGCTCGACCACGGCTGGGAGATCGAGGACCGCAGCGACCCTGAAGGGTAGACAAGCCGGGTAGACTGCCTCGGCCCAGTCCACTCCGGAGCTGGCGCTATTGAGGTCCTGATGCGGAAGCGCAAGACGACGTACCCGGTGGCACGCACGAGCCGGCGACCAGCCGGCCCCGCAGGCGCGCCAGAACAGCAGATTCGCTCGACCGTCGCTTCAATCGACCTGTCCGCGGGGCAGGGCCGAGACGGCTTCACGACCGGCAGCCGCGTGCGCATCGCGGGCGCCGGCCTGTACAGCGGTGAGGAAGCAACTGTCGAGTCAATTCCGGGTGGAGTCATCCCGTCCGTGCTTGTCCGAACGGACGCGGGCAGGACGCGGCGCGTTCGCACGATCGATCTCGAGCCGCTCCAGGCGCCCCCGAAGGCGGGAACGGCGGGTTCAGCCGAAGAGCGCGTCCAGGCCCCCTAGGTCGAGGGGTCGGGCCTCGGCGACGAGGCCGACGGCCGCTGCCGCCTCGCCGAGCACGGCAGCCGGAGCGAGGCCGCGGGCGCGCAGGTTCCGAACGCCGGTATCGCCGTCCGACTTCGACAGCTTCGCGCCCCCGGGCTTGCGGATCAGCGGGTGGTGGTAGAAGGCAGGCGGGTGGTCGCGTCCCAGGAGCCGACCGAGGCGGATCTGGCGCGCTGTCGCGTTGAGCAGGTCCTCGCCCCGCACGACCAGGTCGATGCCCTGGCGCATGTCGTCGACGACGACGCACAACGGGTACGTCCAGTTGCCGTGGCGATCGCGAACGAGCACGTCGCCTTCGCGGTCGGCGGCGTCGCGCCGCGGCCCGAGCCGCAGGTCCTGCCACGTCTCCGCACCTGATCCGATGACAACGCGCAGGCCGGTTCCGCGGCCGTACGCCAGCGCTCGCTCGCGGCATCTGCCCGGACAGCCCTCGCCCGACCACGGCCGCCCGTGCACGCGCGCCCACGCCGCGAACGTCGAGCGGGTGCAGTCACAGGCGTAGGCCAGCCCGCGGTCGCTCAGCCGGGCGATGGCACTCTCGTACGCGGTCCAGTCGTCCGACTGGCGAACGGGCCCGGTATCAGGAACGAACCCGAGCCAGGCGAGGTCTTCGAGCAGCGCATCGTCGAACTCGAGCCGCGAGCGCTGCCGGTCGTGATCCTCGATCCGCAGCACCACGTGCCGACCGGTCACACGGGCCATGCCCCAGACGTACAGCGCGCTCGCAACGTGGCCGAGGTGGAGGTAGCCCGTCGGAGCCGGCGCGAAGCGGGTCGCCCCGCGATCCCTGTCAGGCGGACGGTCAGGCGTCGTCGGACGCATGCCGTCGGCGTCGGTCCTGCGCCTCGAGCGCCTTCGTGGCGGCGATCAGCCGGCGGTACATCGCGAGCAGGTCGGCCTGCGGCAGCGGCCCCGCGTTCGCCATCGTGACCCGCAGGAGCACCTCGCGCTCGCGCTCGGCGTCGGCGATCGCGCGGCGGCCGGCCGCGAGCTTGGCCAGGCCGACTTCCCGTCCGAGTTCCGCTCGCTCGTTCAGCAGCCCGACGATGCGGCGATCGAGCGCGTCGATCTTCTTGCGCAGCCGCCGCAGCTCCGGGGTCTCGTCGGCGTGGCGCTCAGCCATGGGCTGTCTCGGCACCGCCGCGGCCGAACCGCTCGGCGATGAATTCGAGCGCGTCGAGGTACCCGCGGGGCCCCAGGCCCACGATCGACGTGACCGCGATGTCCGACAGGTAATTCACGTGACGGAATGGCTCGCGGCTCATGGGATCGGACAGGTGGACCTCGACGAAGGGCCGCTGGATCGCCAGCAGGGCGTCACGCAGCGCCACGCTCGTGTGCGTCAGGCCGCCGGCGTTCACGATCGCCACGTCGAAGTCGCGGGCATGGAGGCGGTCGATGAGGAACCCCTCGTGGTTCGACTGGAAGAACACGACGTCGAGTCCGAGCTCGGCGGCGCGGGTCGCGATCCGGCCGTGGATCTCGTCGAGCGTCTCGTGCCCGTAGATCGCGGGCTCGCGCGTCCCGACGAGATTCAGGTTCGGACCCTCCAGGATGAGGACCTGGGTCACGCCGGGCTCCCCGCCGTGAGCAGCTCGCCGGCCGCCTGGCGGACGACCTCGAGCGGCACGTCCGCGTGGACCTCGACTCCCGACTCGGCCGGCAGCACCCAGCGCAGCTGGCCGGCGGCGTGCTTCTTGTCCGCGGCGAGATGGTCGAGCACGGTCTCGAGCGAGTAGGGGAGCGGGGTCGTGGCAAGACCGAGCTCGTCGAGGAGCGTGGCGGATCCGGCGGCCGCGATCAGCGGGCGTCACGCCGAGCCTCTCTCCTATCGCGCACGCAGCGCGCAGCCCGTACGCCACCGCCTCGCCGTGGAGCAGGTCGCGATAGCGGGCCGCGGCCTCCACGGCATGCCCGATCGAGTGCCCCAGGTTGAGCGTGATCCGGCCGCCGGCGCTGCCCTGTTCCCGCTCGTCCGCCGAAACGATCTCGACCTTCGCCCAGCCGGACCGCTCAACGAGCTCCGCGACGCGACCGTGCTCGACGGCGTTCGTATCGCCGCGGGCGATCGCTTCGCCGTCCGCTTCGAGCAGCGCGAACAGCCGCTCGTCGCCGAGAGCGGCCATCTTGACCGCCTCGCCAAGGGCGGCCCGACGCTCGCGCTCGGGGAGCGTCGCCAGGAACGCGACGTCGATGACGACGGCGGCCGGCTGATGGAACGCGCCGACCAGGTTCTTGCCCTCCGGCAGGTCGACCCCGGTCTTGCCGCCGATCGAGGAGTCGATCTGGGCAACGAGCGTCGTCGGGACGTGGACGATCGAAATCCCGCGCAGGTACGTCGCTGCGAGGAAGCCGGCCGCATCGCCCAGCGCCCCGCCGCCGACCGCCACGATCGGCTCCGACCGCTCGACACGCAGGCGTGCCAGCTCCCGGGCCGCGTCCTCGACCACGGGCAGACGCTTGGCATCCTCACCCCGCGGCAGCAGCACCCGCTCGACGGGCCAGCCGTCGGCGGCAAGCCCCTCGGCAATCGACGATCCGGCCGCGGCCCACGCTCCGGGCTCCGACACGAGGACCGCCCGCTGCGCCCCGAGCCGGCGCAACGACTCCGCGGTTTCGGCGACTGCGATGCCCTCGCCGAGCACGTACCGGCCGATCTTCGTCTCCGCGTCGAGCAATCTCGTGGCGGCGGCCCGTGGCGCATCGACGGCGGCTTCGACCGCGTCGAGCACCCCGTGGACCTCCGGCACGCCGTTGATGCGGACCGTGGCCGCGGCATAGAACCGCTCGCGTTTCGCGGCAAGGTCGCGCACCGCCGAGACCGGGTCGCGCCCGACGATCAACGGGCGCACGTTGGGAGAGCGCCGCAGTCGCTGGGCGAGCACCTCCGGCCGGCCGTCGAGCCAGACCGCGAGTCGCCCGCGATACAGGGCCCAGCGGTTGCGTGGATCGACAACGGCCCCACCGCCCGTCGCCACCACTCGGGCAACGCTGGCCGACGGGTCGGGCGCCCCAAGGTCGCGAATGGCTGCCCGCTCGTGCGAGCGAAAGGCCGCCTCACCTTCCTCCTCGAAGATCTCGGGGATGCGCCGCCCCGCGTGCGTCTCGATGCGCTCGTCGAGGTCGATGAACGGAACGTGGTGGCGCTGCGCCAGGCGTCGCCCGACGACGCTCTTGCCGCTGCCGGGGAGCCCGACGAGGATCACGTCCACGATCAGTCGTCCCCGCCTGAGCTCGCTTCATCGGTGCCGACCAGTCCGTGTTGGGGCGCGCGACCGGCGGGAGTCCCCGGCGATTCGGCGATTCGCTCGCGATAGCGCGTCAGGCTCGCGCGGACGTCGTCCACCGTGTCCCCGCCGAATTTCTCGAGCACGAATGCGGCCAGGGTGAGCATCACCATGGCCTCGCCCACGACCCCTGCGGCCGGGACGACGCTGATGTCGCTTCGCTCGTAATGCGCCTTCTCCACCGGCTCGCCGGAGATCAGGTCTGCCGAGGGCAGCGGCCTGGCGAGCGTGGAGATCGGCTTGACCGCCCCCCGAACGACGAGTGGTTCGCCGTTCGTGACGCCACCAGTCAGCCCGCCAGCGTTGTTCGATCGGTGGACCCATCGGCCGTCCTCGGCGCGACCCTCGATGACGTCGTGGACCGCCGACCCGAACCGCCGTGTCTGCTCGAACCCGAGCCCGAATTCGACACCTTTCACGATGTTGATGCTCATGACCGCGGCTGCCAGTGCTGCGTCCAGGCGGCGATCCCAGTGGACGTAGCTGCCGAGTCCGACCGGCAGGCCGTGGACGACCACCTCGAACACGCCGCCGATCGTGTCGCCGTTCGAACGAGCCTCGTCGATCCGGGCGATCATCCGTTCCTCGGCCTCCGGATCGGGGCAGCGCAGCGGCGACGCGTCGGCCTCGTCCCGGGAGCGAGTCGTGTTGGCGGGATCGATCGCCACGCCGCCGACCTCGGCGGTGAAGGACCACGCCTCGATCCCGAGCTCGCCGAGGAAGGCGCGCGCCACGCCGCCGGCTGCCACCCGCGCCGCGGTCTCCCGCGCGGACGCCCGTTCGAGCACGTTGCGCACGTCGCTGAAGCCGTACTTCAGGGCACCGGCGAGGTCGGCGTGGCCGGGCCGGACACGGGTGACGGGGGCGGCGCGCTTGTTGCCGCCGGCCGCAAGCGCGGCGAGCTCGGCAGCCGCCGCCTCGTCGAGCGGCTCCACCTGCATCACCTGCGTCCAGTTCTCCCAGTCCCGGTTGGCGACGAGGAGGAGGATCGGCGACCCGAGCGTCAGACCATGGCGGACGCCGGCGACGATCTCGGCGCGGTCGTGCTCGATCTGCTGGCGCGCCCCTCGGCCATAGCCGCGCTGCCGGCGAGCGAGGTCGACCTGGAGGGCATCGGCCGCGAGCGGGAGCCCGGCCGGGACACCCTCGATCGTCACGCCGAGCGTCTGGCCATGCGACTCGCCCGCGGTCAGGAAGCGGAAGGCAGCCATCGGCGGACGGGACGCGTCACTCGGCGAGGGCGCCGCTCGGCTCGCCGGCCGGCTCGCCCTCGGCGGAACGAAGACCACCCGCACGCGCCTCGGCGAGCTTCTGCTGCATCAGCTCGAGCGGTGCGGGCTGGCCCGTCCACAAGGTGAACGCGGCCGCCCCCTGGTGGAGGAGCATCAGCTCGCCATCCGAGATCACGGCGCCGGCGGCAGCCGCATCGCGCAGCAACGTCGTCTTGGCGTAGATCAGGTCGAGCACCAGCAGGTCGGATTGCAGGACCTCGGCCGGGACCGGGCTCGCATCGCTGGTCAGCCCGATCGACGTCGCATTGACGAGCACCTTGGCCTTCGCCAGCTCGGACTCGATGATCGACTCGTGCCACGGCATCGCGCGCAGTTCCATATGGGCGGCGGTCCGCCCGAAATGCTTCACGAGACCCTCGGCACGGTGGAGATGGCGGTTGAACACGATGATTCGCTGGAAGCCCTCGGTGATGAGGCCGTAGACAACCGCCCGAGCTCCGCCGCCGGCCCCCAGGACCACCGCGTTGCGCGGCATCTTCTGCTTGCCGACGAGCTTGTCGAGCGCGACCTTGAAACCGGCAACGTCGGTGTTGTGTCCGACCAGCCGCTTGCCCTCGCGCGTGATCGTGTTGACCGCGCCGGTGGCATGGCCTTCCTCGGTCAGGCGGTCGACCATCGGCACGACCCGTTCCTTGTGCGGGATCGTGACGTTGGCGCCGAGGAAGTCGTCGCCGCGCAGCTCGCCAATCGCGTCGGCCAGCCCGATCGGCGCGCGGTCCCACAGCTCGTAGGTCGCATCGATGCCGAGCTCGTCGAATGCGGCCTGCTGCATCGCCCCGGACAGCGAATGGGCCACCGGATGCCCGATGAGGACGACGCGCTTCGTCATGCTCCGATCCTTTCGAGTTCCTTGAAGAACCCCGGGTAGCTGATCCCGGCCGACGCCGGTCTGCCCACCGAGGTCTCCCCGTCGGCGATGAGCCCGGCGATGGCGAAGGTCATGGCCAGGCGATGGTCGTCGAGACTGTCGGTCGAGGCCCCGCGCAGGCGGGTGCCGCCGTGGATGTGCAGGTCGTCACCCTCGACGTCGACCCGGGCGCCGAGGGCGTCGAGGCCGGCCGCGATCCCCGCGATCCGGTCGGACTCCTTGTGGCGCAACTCTGCGACGCCGCGGATGACGGTCGTGCCGCTGGCCTGGGTCGCGGCCAGGCAGAGGATCGGAACCTCGTCGATCGCCGCCGCGACGTCCGCAGGGCCGAGTTCGACCGCCCGGAGCTCGGACGAACGGACCATCAGATCGGCACGTGGCTCGCCGACCTCGTCGGCACCGGCACCGGCCGCAGGCGCCGGCCGCTCGTCGATGCGTGCGCCCATCGAGCGGAGGATGTCGACGACGGCACGTCGCGTAGGGTTGACGCCAACGGCCCGGATCGTGAGCTCGGCATCCTCGTGGATCGCGCCCGCAACGAGCCAGAAGGCAGCCGCCGACAGGTCGCCGGGAACCCGCTCCTCGATCGCGCGCACCGTCCGCCCTCCTTCGACCGTCCAGGCCACCGCATCCGAGCCGTCGAGCCGTTCGACGGGGACCCCCCGGGCCCGGAGCATCCGCTCCGTGTGATCCCGGGTCGCGACCGCCTCGCGAACCGTCGTCCGTCCCTCCGCCCGGAGCCCCGCGAGAAGGATCGCCGACTTGACCTGGGCACTTGGCACCGGGGTCAGGTAGTCGATCGGTCGGAGCGGGGTAGCACCCACCACGGTGAGTGGAGGGTGGGAGTCGTCGTCGCGTGCCTGGAGCACCGCGCCCATCGAGCGCAGCGGTTCGATGATACGAGCCACCGGTCGGCGGCGCAATGAATCGTCCCCGTCCAGAACCGCCCAAATCGGCAGTCCCGCCAGCACGCCGCTCATCAGGCGCAGGGTCGTCCCGGAGTTTCCGCAGTCCAGCGGGCCGGTTGGTTCGTCGAGCCCATCAGCGCCGCGCGAAACGACACGGTAGTCGACGGTCCGCCCGTCGTCGCGGACCCGTTCCACCAGTGCGCCCAGGGCCGCGATGATGCCCGCAGTCGACCGGACGTCGGCGCCGTCGCCGGCGCCGTGGATCAGGCTCTCGCCCTCCGCCAGCGCAGCCATGATCAACGCCCTGTGACTGATCGACTTGTCGCCGGGCAGGCGGACCTCGCCGCGCAGTCGCGCGGCACGCCGGATCGTGGCGGCCACCTCGGCCGCGCTGCCCGCGCCCATGGGTCAGTGCTTCGCCAGCTCGCCGCCGGCGGCCACACCGGCGCCGGCCGCAACCGGATCTCCGTGCAGGCTCCGGACGTGCTCATGGATCGGGACGAGCGCGGCCATCAGCTCCGCGAACTCGGAGAAGTTCAGTTGCTGCTCCGCGTCGGAAAGCGCCTCTTCCGGGTGCGGATGGACCTCGACCATCACCCCGTCCGCCCCGACGGCGACGCCGCCGATCGCGAGTGGCTTGACCAGCCAGCGCTTGCCGGTGGCATGACTCGGGTCGACGACGACCGGCAGGTGCGTGAGGTGGTGGAGCATCGGCACGGCCGACAGGTCCATCGTGTTCCGCGTATAGGTCTCGAACGTGCGAATGCCCCGCTCGCACAGGATCACGCTCGGATTGCCGGCCGCGACGATGTACTCGGCAGCCATGAGGCACTCCTCGATCGTTGCCCCGAACCCGCGCTTCAGCATCACCGGACGGGCCACCCGACCCGCGGCATTGAGCAGCGAGTAGTTCTGCATGTTCCGGGCGCCGATCTGGAGGATGTCTGCGTACTCCGCCACGATGTCGACCTGGTTCGGCTCCATCACCTCGGTGATCACCGGGAGCCCGGTGCGATCGCGGGCCTCCGCCAGGTAGCGAAGCGCCTCGACCCCGAGTCCCTGGAACGCGTACGGGCTGGTGCGTGGCTTGAATGCGCCGCCACGCAGGATGGTCGCGCCCGAAGCCGCCACCGCATCGGCCGTCTCCATCAGCTGCTCCCGACTCTCTACGGAGCACGGTCCGGCCATCATCGTCAACGAACCGTCGCCGATCACCGCATCGAGCACACGGATCACCGTGTCCTCGGGATGGAACTCGCGCGAGGTGAGCTTGAACGGCCGGCTGATCGGGGTGACCGATTCGACCCCTGGGAGCGCGGCGAGGCGACTCGCAAGCACTTGCTTCTTGGGCCCGACCTCGCCGACGACCGCGATGACGACCCGCTCCGCGCCAGCGTGGTCATACGGCGACATCCCCTCGGCCAGGATGTGGCTCTTGACGCCGAGGATCTCAGCCTCGCTGGCGCCGATGGCCATCACGACAATCATCGAATTCGGTCTCCTCATGACGCGCGCGGCGCGCGCGTCGTCGGGCCAAAACAAAAGAGCAGAGGCTGCACCTCTGCTCCGTTAGCCCGGCACGACCCGTGCCCCGGTCTAGCGACCGGAAGCGATCATGCCGGGCCTCGGTAAAAGTAGAAGTGGCTCATGTGCGTGCGCGAGACGGTACCCAGCCTCGGTCCGAGTGTCAACGGCCGGTCCGGGTCCGGCAGCCCCTCGTGGTAGCATTTCGCGCGCCGCAGCGCACCGACGGAGAGGTCGCATAGAGGCCTAGTGCGACGGTTTGCTAAACCGTTGAGTGGGGTAACCTGCTCCGAGGGTTCGAATCCCTCCCTCTCCGCCACAGTTCCCCGTGGCACGCGCCCGTAGCTCAGTGGATAGAGCGTTAGGTTGCGGACCTAAAGGTCGCTGGTTCGAGTCCAGTCGGGCGCGCCATTCCATCGTCGCGTGACACACCGTGTTGAGGGCGCCATGGTGACGGCCGAGCGACCAGCACCGCACCTGCGATTGGCGACGCCGACGGATGCCGCCGCGATCGACGCGCTCATGAAGGCATCCACGCGCGAGCTCTTCCCCGCCTACTACAGCGCCGAACAGACGGCGTCGAGCATCGTCCACATCGCGCGCGTGGATCCGATGTTGCTCGAGGACGGCACCTACTTCGTGCTCGAGGCGGACGGCGAGCTCGTGGCCTGCGGTGGCTGGAGCCGTCGCGACAAGCTCTACAGCGGGTCGGCCGAGCAGGAGGGCCGTGACCGGCTGCTCGATCCGGCCACCGAAGCTGCACACGTCCGGGCGATGTTCGTGCGCTCCGATTGGACGCGGCGCGGGCTCGGCACGCGGATCCTCGATGCATGCGAGGCGGCCGCCCGGGGCGAAGGCTTCCGGCGCCTGTCGCTGGGAGCGACGCTGCCGGGGTATCCCCTTTACGCGCGGTTCGGCTTCGTCGAGGTCGACCGGGGGACGATCACGCTCCCGGACGGGACGATCATCGAGTACGTAACGATGGAGAAGCCCATCGATCTTCCGCTCGATTGACCGGCGGTCGAAGATTCGATTGACAAGGACACGCGAGGAGGACGCGCCATGAACGGCTTCATGATCTCGACCCAGGACGCACCAGGCATCGCCGCGCGCCTGCTCGAGGCGTCGGCCGCCCGCGGGGTCAACGTCTTCCCTGCGTACGGTCTCTCCGACGGCAACACCGGGCTCATCCTCGTGGGTTCGGACGACGAAGACGGACTGCGTGGCGCCATCGCCGATGCCGGCCTGCAGGCGACCGCCCTCGAGATGGTGACGACCGAGATCGACAATCGACCCGGCACGGGCGCCGAACTTTTCCGCAAGCTGGCGGATGCCGGCGTCAATGTCCGCGCGGCGGTGCCGATCGGCATGGGCGAGAACCGGGTCCAGCTGGCCCTCGCGGCCGACGACGTGGCGGCCCTGCGATCGGCGCTCGGCGGGTAGGCGTCAGGCCTTCGCCCGTTCGAACCGGCGGAAGCCGTCGCGGTACTGGTCCCAGCTCTCGCGGGCCAGATCGCGCACCGCGTCGTCGTTGACGAGCTCCGGCTTCGTGAGATTGAGGCAGCTCCGGCCGGTCTTCGCGCCCGGGAAGTCGCCCTTGACGGCTTCGACGAGATACCCGCCGTCGCGTTGGCCCATCGAATACAACGAGATGTAGCCCTTCCGGTTGGCGAGCCCGACCGAGAACCAGCGGCCGGTGCGGTCCCCCTTGCTGTTCGAATAGTCATACGTGCCGTATCCGATCAGCGGGCCGCTGTAATCGAACATCGTCACATCCGCGTCCGGGATCGCCGCCCTGATCTCGTCGTGGAGATGCTGCATCTGCGACCTGCGCGGCTCGGGCAGGCTGTCGATGTGGGCCTGCGCCGCGTTGGTGTCCCCGTCCATGAGCGTCGCCTCCTCCGGGCCTCCGGCCCGCTCCCGTCCGACCCTACGGTTCGTCCGGTCCGCGTGCAAGCACCGCCGACGCGATGTGCAGGTCGGGGCGCCGTGAGCCTCCCGCGGCGGTCTACCATCACGTCGCCGGGGCGCGCGTGACGGGAGGCCGGGAGTGGACCGTATCGGTTTCATCGGTCTGGGCACGATGGGTTCGGCGATGGCAGCCAACGTGGCGCGGGCCGGATTCCCGCTGACGGTCTGGAACCGCACCACCGGACGAGCCCCCGAGCTCGCGGCCCTCGGGGCTGCGTTCGCGTCGACGGCGGCGGAGGTCGCGGCCGCGAGCGACATCGTCGTCGTCTGCGTGTCCGACACGCCGGACGTGGAGGCGGTCCTCTTCGGGCCCGATGGCGTGACCGCCGGCGCCCGGGACGGCACGCTCGTCATCGATTGCTCGAGCATCGCGCCGTCCGGCAGCTGGACGTTCGCCGAGCGCCTCGACAGCCTGGGCCTCGCGATGGTCGATGCCCCCGTCTCCGGTGGTAGCGAGGGCGCCCGGAACGCGACCCTGACGATCTTCGTCGGTGGACACGAACGGGACGTCGAGCGGGCCCGGCCGGTCCTCACCGCGATGGGCCGGACCATCACCCACGTGGGCCCGATCGGGGCTGGCCAGGCGGTCAAGGCCGTGAACCAGGTCATCCTGGCCGGCGCCTACCTCGGTGTCGCCGAGGGGCTCGTCCTCGCGATGAAGGCAGGCCTCGACCTCCAGCAGGTCATCGACGCCCTCGGCGGCGGCGCTGCGCAGTCGTGGGTGCTCGCGAACCGCAGCGGTCGGATGGTCGACAACGACTACCCGCTCGGCTTCAAGCTGGCGCTCCACCGCAAGGACCTCGGCATCGCGCTCGGGCTTGCCGACCAGCTCGGCGCGAGCCTGCCCCTGACCGCGCTGACCGCCGCGCTCGAATCCGGCCTGATCGCGCAGGGTCACGGGGAAGAGGACATGTCCGCCCTCGCGCGGGCGATTCGTCAACTCTCGGCCCTTGAGGGCTAGGCGGGTCCGCTCGAGGGCTGAACCCTCAGTCGAGCCCGACCAGCAGCATCGGGTCGCCGAGCTTCCCGTCGTGGCGCGGCCGGAAGCGGGCCTCGTTGTACATCGTGGCGACGTCGACACGGCGCGGACCGAGGGCCGGGTCGGGCAGGTGGGTGTGCGCGTACTTGCCGTCCTGGATCGCCACCATCTGCCCGGTGATGCCATCCGCGACGAGGTCCATCGCGACATTCGCGAAGGTCGTCGCCACAAGCGAATCGATCGAATCGGGCTCGCCGCTTCGCAGGTCGTAGGTCAGCTCCGAGGCAAGCGTCTCGATCCCGGTGCGCTGCTTGAGCTCGTCGGCCAGCGCCTCGCCAACGTTCGCCTTGTGGCGATGCCCGAACGCATCCGCATCGCCAATGTCGGTCAACGAGGCGCCCTTCCAGATCGCCCCTTCCGCGGTGATGACGAAGGCGTAGTGGCTGGGGTTGTCATGGTGGTCCTGCGCGACGACCGCGGCCAGCGCATCGAGGTCGTAGCGGATCTCCGGGATCACGCAGCGCGCAGAGGTGACGTAGGCCGTGTACAGGGCCGAGAATCCGGCGTCACGCCCGAAGATGCGGAATACCCCGATCCGCTCGTGCGAGCCGAGCGTCGTGCGCTGTCGGTTGATGGCCTCCTTCGCCCGCGTGATCGCGGTCGAGAAGCCGATGCAGTACTCGGTGCCCTGGACGTCGTTGTCCATGGTCTTGGGGATCGCCACCAGCGGCACGCCGGCGTTGGTCAGGACCTGCGAGTAGGACAGCGTGTCGTCGCCGCCGATGGTGACGAGGACGTCGATGCCGAGCGCCTCGAGGTTCTCGAGAACGACGGGCGTCACGTCGAAGATTCCCTCCGCGGCCTCCATCGACGGCCATCGCGGACGGGGGATCGTGGCCGGCATCGCCGCGAGGCGCATCTTGCGTGGGTTCGTGCGCGAGGTGTGGAGGATGGTCCCGCCCGGTCCGATCGATCGTGCGCGTGTTCGTCCGGTCGAGGTGGCGGATGTAGTTCGAATCCTCCTCCGGCCCGATGGTGACGTGGGTCAGGGCTTCCCATCCGCGGCGCAGACCGATGGCCTCGTAGCCCATCTCGGTCGCGCGGTACACGACGCTCTTGATGACCGAGTTGAGACCGGGCACGTCGCCGCCGCCGGTCAGGATCGCGATGCGCTTCTGTGTCATTGCGGTGGCAATCCTACTGCGGGCGCCGAATGCAGAAGGGTTGCCGAATGGTGACGACGGAACCCGCGAATAGGCCCTGTATGATCCGGGCATGAACTACGAGCTGTATATGGGCGAGGCCCTCGCGGAAGCGCAACAGGCGCTGGCGCGTGACGAGCGCCCTGTTGCAGCCGTGGCCGTGGTCGACGAGGCAATGGTCGCGCGGGCACACGACCGCGTCCGCGAGACAACCGACCCGACCGCACATGCCGTCGTTGTCGCCCTGCGCGAGGCGGCGCGCAAGCTCGGCCGCGAGCGTCTCGCCAATGCCACGATCTTCACGACGCACGAGCCGTGCGCGATGTGCGTCGGGGCGCTGCTCGAGAGCGATGTCGAAGCGCTCGTCTTCGCCATGCCCAACCTGGTCGACGGGGCGGCGGGCAGCGTGCTTCAGCTCGCGCAGCATCCGGCTCTTCCGCGCCGCATCAAGGTCGTCAGCGGCATCCGCCGCGACGAGGCTGAACGGCTCCTCGCCCCGAGCGGGGTTCGCTGACCCGTTTGGTATCCTCTCGGGCGGAGAGGTGTCCGAGTGGTTGATGGTGCCGCTCTCGAAAAGCGGTCTGCGAAAGCAGCGTGGGTTCGAATCCCACCCTCTCCGCCAGACACACCGTTCGCCTGAACCGGCCGGCGCCAGCGGCCGGTTCTTGTGCGTCGGGGGAGAGGTCGCCTAGTGGACTATGGCGCCGCACTGGAAATGCGGTTCGGGGCAACCCGTCGCGGGTTCGAATCCCGCCCTCTCCGCCACTCGCTCCCCAATCTGGACGCCGATGCCGTCGTTGCCGGGTCCGCTCCCTCGCTTACGCACATCCGAGTGCGCGCGCTCGGGTGCTCCCCGGCGCCTCGGCCTCGACGCCCATCTCGGGAAGCACACGCTCAATGACGAGACTTCCGGAAATCACGCCGATCGAGTACGGGACGTTCAGGTTTCCGGATCCGGAGCTGGCTGCGCGCCGGGGCGTGGTTGTCGGGTATGCCATTCGACATCGTGGGGGCGTGTTCCTGTTCGATACCGGGCTGGGTTTCGGGAACGCCGAACTCGAGGAGCGCTATCACCCGGAGGCGCGCCGCATCGAGCAGGCGCTCGCCGCGCGCAGGGTTCGCGATCGACGACGTGACTGCGATTGCGAATTGCCATCTGCATGCCGATCACGCCGGCCAGAACTCGGCATTCCCGGCCGTCCCGATCTACGTCCAGGCCACCGAGTGGGAGCTGGCCCACAAGACCGACCACACGATCCTCGAGTGGATCGATTTTCCCGGTGCCGCCTACGTCCCGCTCACCGGGGACCACGAGCCGTTCGATGGCTTCCGGATCGTCGCGACACCGGGCCACACGGCGGGCCACCAGTCGCTCGCGGTGGAGACCGATCATGGTCTGGTCGTCCTCGCCGGACAGGCTGTCTACACGGTCGACGAGTGGGCAGGCGAGCCAGATGAGCTCGAGGGTCGCAGCGGGGCGCCGGACCGCGACGCCTACGACCGCTCGATCGAGCGCCTCCGGGGGCTCGAGCCGGAGCAGGTCTATTTCGGCCACGACCGGCGGTCCTGGCAGCGGATCGGATCCTGACGAGGGTCGATCGATCCGGGGTATCCTTGGCGGGCCGTGCTAGGCGGGGAACTAGCGGTGCCCTGTACCTGCAATCCGCTCCAGCAGGGCCGAATCCCCTCCCGAGGTCATCGTTCTCGTAGGCCGCCGGACGCGCGACGTTGAGGACCGGGTCCCGCGCAGCGGCGAACCGCGAACCGTGTCAGGTCCGGAAGGAAGCAGCACTCAGCGACCATCGTCGGGTGCCGCGGAACGGCCTGGTCCGAGCCGTTCGTTCGTGTGGGCACGAGGGCGTTCTGATCGACGGAGGGTGCACGGCAAACAGCTCTCTGGATTCGCGCGCGAAGGAGGGTCGTGACGACGCCCGTCCCCCATCAGGCCCTCTACCGACGCTGGCGAGCGCAGACGTTCAGCCAGATCGTCGGCCAGGAGGCGGTCGTCGAGACCCTCCGGAACGCGGTTCGGGCTGAGCGGGTCTCGCACGCGATCCTGTTCGTCGGTCCGCGCGGGACCGGCAAGACCTCCCTGGCACGCATCGTCGCCAAGGCGGTCAACTGCACGAACCTGCAGGACGGCGATCCGTGCGATGCCTGCCCTTCATGCGTGAGCATCCGCGAGGGACGCGCCTTCGACCTGGTCGAGATCGACGCCGCTTCGAACCGCGGCATCGACGCCGTCCGAGACCTGCGCGAGCGGATCCACTACCCACCGTCGGACCTGCG